>CAVWEF010000004.1:0-927207 GCA_963753925.1 uncultured Alphaproteobacteria bacterium | reverse complement strand
CACCGGGCGGGCCGGCAGGTTGTCGAGGTTGTCGAACTGGGTCGGTCGGATTTCCCGCAACGACAAATGCCGGTCGGCCAGCGCCTGGATGCGGCCGGGCGTGTCGAGCTTCGCCCAATCGGCGCGCAAGGCGGCGATGGCGTCGCGCTCGCGGCGCAACTGCCCGGAGAGCTTAGCGACGCGCTCGGCCTGCAGCGTGGAATCGAATTTGATCTTGTAGACGACCGAGGCCGCAAAAATCAGCGCGCCGATGACGAAGATGTCGAGAAGGCGCATCGTTAGCGGCCTTTCAGCACGTCTGCGAGCGACGGCAGATGCGGCAGCAGGCCGGTCAAATCGTCCGCCGCGCCGGTGTTGCGCTACGCTCGGCGGCGCGCAGCTTGGCGGAGCGGGCACGCGGATTGCGCGCGATTTCGGCTTCGTCAGCAACGACCGGACGCTTGGTGAGCACGCGGAAGTGTCGGCTCCGACCGTTTGCGCTCGGGCGCGTGGCGCGAGCCGGCACGCGTGTCGCTGCGGTCCGTGAAAAACGATTTGACGATGCGGTCCTCGAGCGAATGGAACGACACGACCGACCAGCCGGCCGTCCGGTTTGAGACACGCTCGGCGGCGGCAAGGCGCGCCGCCCGAGCTCGCCGAGTTCGTCGTTGACGAAAATGCGCAGCGCCTGGAACGTGCGCGTCGCCGGATGAATATCGTCCGGCCGCATGCGCACCACCGAGGCGACGATGTCGGCGAGCCTTGCGGTAGTGGTGATCGGCGTCTCGGCGCGCGCCCTGACGATAGCGCGGGCGACGGAGCGCGAATGGCGCTCCTCGCCGAGGAGGAAAATGATATTGGCGAGGTCGCGCTCGCTGCTTTGGCCGACGACATCGGCCGCGCTCGGGCCCTCGCCGCCCATGCGCATGTCGAGCGGCCCGTCGAGGCGGAAGGAAAAACCGCGCTCGGCGTATCGATCTGCATGGACGAGACGCCGAGGTCGAGGACCACGCCGTCGACCGCGTCGAGGCCTTGCGCTTGCGCCACGGCGTCGAGATTGGAAAAGCGGTCCGGCACTAGCGACGAGCGGCCGCGCGACGTTTCGGCAAGTTCACGTCCGAGCGCCAGCGCGCTCCGTCGCGATCGATGCCGATCACCTTGCATCGGCCGCGGCGAGCATCGCGCGCGTGTAGCCGCCGGCGCCGAAGGTCGCGTCGATAAAGACGCCGCCGTCACAAACATTGAGGAATTCGAGCGCGGGGGGCAGAGCACGGGAATGTGGGGGGCTGGTCCGCCAGCGACAGCCGCAAAGCCGTCGCCGCCCGCCGTCATTCCCGTGCTCCGCCCTGAGTGCCCAACCGGCATTCTCGAGCGCACGCACCTTTTGGGTGGCCACCGCGAGCTCGTTGCGAAAGCGGCCGGGCTCCCACGATCTGAAACTTGTGACCGAGGCCGACGAAGGCGACCTGGTCGGTAATCCCCGCATGCATCTTCAACGGCTCGCTCAGCATCACACGGCCCTCGCCGTCGATCTTGACCGTCTCGCTGGTGCCGTAGAGCGATATCGCGAACTGCTCCCGCTCCTCCGAATACGGCGCATTGCGCGCGATCAACGCCTCGATCTCCGCTATCAGCGCATTCCCGCCGGCATCGACCGCCGGGCGATCGAGCGCCGGATAGCAATAGAGGCCGTCGAAACCGTCGCGGCCGAGCACCGAACGGAAGGAAGCAGGAATCGAGACGCGCCCCTTGGAGTCGAGCCGCAACGTGAAGTTCGACACGAAGCGGGTCATGTCCCCCACCCCACACCGACTGGACGCAACTGGATGAGAAGTAATGGGATATCATGGGACTATATGGGCGTCAATGTACCGACCCCCGCCCGGCGTCCCGCCCGGCCGCCGGCGCAAAGCATCGCCGGGCACTATTAACGGCCCTTATACTTAAGGATTTGTTGCCGCCGCGGCGGCCGAATACGATACTTCATCCTCCTCGCCGCTCGCCCCAAGCACGTCTCGAATCCGATAAGGTCCCGGCACCATGGCCGCTTTTCAGCCGGATTCCTTTATCGTCGCCGACGTCTTTACCTCGCCCAACTATGACGAGCGCAAGGACGGCCGGCAGCCGGACATGATCCTGCTGCACTACACCGGCATGCAGAGCGGGCAGCGAGCGCTGGAGCGGCTATGCGACCGCGGCGAGCAAGGTCTCGGCGCATTACGTGGTGTTCGAGGACGGCCGCATCGTTCAGTGCGTGCCGGAGGACGATGCGCGCCTGGCACGCCGGCGAATCGTCCTGGGCCGGCGAAACCGACATCAACTCGCGCTCGATCGGCATCGAGATCGTCAATCCCGGCCACGAATTCGGCTACCCGGATTATCCGCCGCGGCAGATCGCCGCGGTGATCGCGCTCTGCCGCACCATCCTCACCCGGCGCGGGCCGATCAGCGCCGACCGCAGTGCTCGGCCATTCCGACGTCGCGCCGACGCGCAAGCAGGATCCGGGCGAGAAGTTTCCCTGGCTGCTGCTCAGCGAATCCGGCGTCGGCCATTGTGTGCGCCCGGCGCCGCTCGATCTTGTCGGCACCACGCTGCAACCGGGCGATCGCGGCGAAGGCGTGACGCGGCTGCAGAAATCGCTGAAGGCCTACGGCTATGGCGCCACCGACAGCGGCGTCTATGACGACCTCACCCGCGACGTCGTCACCGCCTTCCAGCGCCACTTCCGCCAGGCGCGGGTGGACGGCATTGCCGATCCGTCGACGCAACTGACGTTGCGGGCTTTGACCGAGACCCGGCCGGCGCCGCTGGGGTCTTGAGCCGGAAACCACGCGAGCGGCGATGGCTTGACGCCGCGGGCCAGCCATCCCATTGCTATCCCGTCAGTCGGCCGGACGGCCGCTCCGCGCCAATGCCGAAAGGCGGCGTGGGGAGGAAAGTCCGGGCTCCATGGACGAACGGTGCCGGCTAACGGCCGGCGGAGCGGCCCATCGGGGCAGCTTCAGGGACAGTGCCACAGAGAACAGACCGCCACGGCTGCGTTGCGTATTGGCCGCGGCAAGGGTGAAACGGTGCGGTAAGAGCGCACCGCGTTTCCAGCAATGGAAGCGGCACGGCAAACCCCACCGGGAGCAAGACCGAATAGGAACGGCGCGGGAGCGTTTCCCGATCAGTCCTGATCAGCCGTTCGGGTAGGTTGCTTGATGCGCCGGGCAACCGGCGTGCAAGAGGAATGGCCGTCACGTGTGCGCTCGCGCGACACGCCGTACAGAACCCGGCTTACAGGCCGACTGATACGTCAAACGGGGGCCCGGCGGGAAAACCGCCGGGCCCCCGCCAATTTTGCGGACGCGCGAATTAGAGCCGATTCCACTTTTTGTGAATTGAGGGGGTTTTGCTACATGCTTCCTTCAGACTCCGCCTCACGACGGCGCCCTTGCGCTTCGCTAATCCTTCGCCACCATTAGGCTCGATAAAGGACTTCCACCTCCAAGCTATCGATCATGCGCGGCACACACAGAAAGACCGCCAGTGCGCAGGCTGTGTGAGAACTAAGCGAGTCGGATAAGAAAGTCCGCATCGACAACGGTGCGGCCTTTTCTCATGAGCTATATTCTGGGCGAGGAACGCGGTCAGGCAGCGCTGCCGCCGGCGGTGATCGAGGACTATGTGGCGGCGGATGCGCCGGTTCGGGTGATCGACGCATTTGTGGACGGCCTTGACGTGAGGGGGCTCAGGTTCGGCCGGTCGGTGCCGGCAGCGATAGGGCGGCCTCCCTACGATCCGCGAGACCTGCTGAAGCTTTACCTTTATGGCTACCTGA
Organism: uncultured Alphaproteobacteria bacterium; assembly: GCA_963753925.1. Classification (GTDB taxonomy): domain Bacteria; phylum Pseudomonadota; class Alphaproteobacteria; order Rhizobiales; family Xanthobacteraceae; genus Pseudolabrys. Next base: position 923,404 of record CAVWEF010000004.1, on the reverse strand, counting down.
ATGAGGTGCGCTCGTCGCGCCGGCTGGAGCGTGAGTGTTTTCGCAATGTGGAAGTGATGTGGCTTGTGCGCCGCCTCGCTCCCGACTTCAAGACGATTGCGGACTTTCGCCGCACCAATGGCGGAGCGATTGTGGGAGCCTACCAAGCCTTTGTGCTGTTCTGTCGGGATCAGGGCCTATTCGCGGCGCGGCTGGTAGCGCTCAACGGCTCGAAGTTCCGCGCTGCGGCAAGCGCCAAGCGGGTTATGGGCCGGCGAGAGATTTCGGACGAGGTTAGGCGTCTCGACCGCCGGATCGCCGAGTATCTGGCCGATCTGGATGAAAGCGACGCCAGCGAACCCGATGAAGTGCCAAGTGCGACGACAGCGGCGCTTAAGGTCCTCAAGATGCGGCGCGTCGAGCGACGGCGCCGGTGTGCCAGCGAACATCCTTTTGGAACCATCAAGCGAATGACAGCCGGCGGCCGATTCCTCACTCGAGGCCTCAAGAAAGTCGGTGGCGAAGCAGCACTCAGCGTGCTCGCCTACAATCTCATTCGTACGATCAACCTCATCGGCGCCACCACCCTCTGCGCGAGCCTCGCTTGAGCCATGCAAAAGAGGCTCCGGATAACCGGAGCCCCTGACTTTTCACACAGCCTGCAGTGCGGCGGTCTCTCCAGGATCCGATCAGCTGATTCGGTGAGGCGGTTAGGCGCGCAACTATGCTCCACTCTCGCATTTTTTCACGAAGCTAGTCTTGGCAGCGCCAGACAGCGGCTTGCCGTCCTTGCTTACGGCCAATTCTTCGCAGCATTTCTTCATCGAACTCATTTTCGCAGCACCGCTGAGAGGCTTGCCGTCTTTCGACACCGCCTTGGTTTCGCACGAATTGGCCGCAAGGGCTGAGCCGACTGTGAAAGTCAGCATCATGGCGGCGATCGCTAAACGCTTCATAAGTCTCCTCCGTGGTTGAAAGATTAGCTCTTAGGAGCTTTGTATTGTTCCGTTCGGACTCGCCTGATCGACAGCAGCAGGAAGATGATCAGACAAGAACTTTAGCGCTGTATCGACCGGAATACCAAAATGTTGTGCAATTTGTTGCACCTGCTCATTGCCTAGGGCCGCCTTGATTTGGTCTGGAGTAACTGCCGCATTGGGGCCATTACCTAGCCAAGTTTTAACTTGATCTCCAAGCCCGCCCTGCTGAAGCTGCTCGACGGCACCTTGCAAATTTCCCATATTCGTCTTGGCCAGTACCGCCGCCACCAGCGCAGGCGCTTCCGCAGCTGCAACGGATCCAAGGGCGCCCTTAAGTGATCCGCCAATTTGATCTAAGAGTCCCATTTAGCCCTCCCCAAAAATTGAGGCCTTTGGCGGCATAGTGCCGTGCCGTCTCGGAGCCGTCGCGTTAATGTCAGGGATGCTTCTCGTTCTTGGAGGCGCGCATACCTCCGCTCGTGGCATCGCGCTCACACATATACGCGCCGGATTTTGTAGTTCCGTAGCTTTTGTGGCCCGCGAAGTGATAAATCTTCGACTCTAGATTTACCCATACAACCGTACCCGATCCGCATCGTACCTTGGCTTGCGCCTCGGTCGAAAACTGGTTAGCCCCGGTTGGAGCCGTAGTTGCGGCGGGTGCGGGTTTCATCGCAGATTTCGGTTTTGCGGCGGGCGCAGGCGCAGATTGCACCGACGACTTAGGAGTCGGAGTCGATGGGGCAGCGGACTTCGAAGACTTTGGCGCGGCAGTTGGCGCGGAACCTGGTTGTGCTGAGGCAGTACCAGCCCGGCACTTCTCGACGTAATCTTTCTCCGTGATCTTTGCGGCTTGATTGGCAGCCTTGTTTGCGCGCCATTCGGCCTGGCATGCCTTCACGCTCTTTTGCTGCGCTAAAACGGGAAATGATAGAATTGAGGCGATAACGATTACACAGCTTGCGACCGCGATTTTGCGCATTTTCAGCTCCCGACAAATACCCGCTAAAATTCCATCGAAGGCCGCAATAGGCAAGCAAATCCGGCCTAGATTTACAAGATGGAAGCGTGATTTAAACATCGCAAATTTGGCCCGGGCCACACTCGAAGCCGCGGCACGGCGCCTCGCCGAAGCTGGGTGCAGCGCGCACGAAATTGCGGCCGTAACGGTTCACAAGGTTCTGGGCGAGGCAGAGCGGTACACGCGCTGCGCATCACAAGAAGCGCTCAACGCCTCGGCAATCGCGAAACAAGCCGGGAACGTATGACTGGAAACCCCGCCGCTCTATTTTGACAACCCCGCTGAAATGTAAAATAAAGAAAATATGCCAAGTGGCGCTCCCTAGGGGAGACTGCGGTCAATTTCAGAAATGCCGATAAATCCAGAGGAAATCGCACCACCTGCGGGCTGAGTGATACCACCGCTGTGTACCACTGCCAACCTTCATGTAAAGGCAAATGCTCACAGGAACCGCTATGGTCGAGTTCCTAGTGCGCGCCAAAACATCGGGTGAATACGGACTTTACAATCTTCGCTGACTTGGTGTTCAGCAATCGTTGACGAATGTTTGTGGATCCTCTTTTCCCGATCACCTTCCCTAAAATTCTCTCCCGCGATTTCAAAATCACGGGCTAAAAACTGCCGCTGCTGCTTGGGTTTATCGGGCGGTGACCCCGCTCTGGTCTTACACAAGGCGTACTCTAACTGCACTACCTATTCATTCCGCTCCAGAGCCGGTCAATGTCCGCTGTTACTCCAATAGATGGGGTAATCGGCCGGCCAGCTTGTGGATAGCTGAAGATTTTGGGTGCTGCGCTTCAGGCTGATGGTGAAAACGAGGTCTGTAGTAACAGCCTCAAGCATCAGAAGGAGAAGCGCAGCATGGATCATTTTTCTGGATTGGACGTATCGGTCAAGGAGACCAGCGTCTGCATTGTGGATGACACGGGCAAGATCGTTCGTGAGGTAAGGGTGGCAAGCGAGCCTGAAGCGTTGCTGGCGGTGTTGAAGAACCCCGCCTACCACTTCAATCGAATTGGATTGGAAGCTGGCCCGTTGTCGCAATGGCTTTTCAGCGCTTTGGCCGAAGCGGGCTTACCAGTGATCTGTGTCGAGACGCGGCATATGAAAGCGGTGTTGAAGGCACAGATCAACAAGACCGACCGCAACGATGCCCGCGGTATCGCCCAGATGATGCGGGCGGGGCTTTATCGCCCAGTACATATAAAGACGTTAGGCAGTCAGAAACTGCGGATGCTGCTGACCCATCGCCAGTTACTGCAGTCCAAGGCCATCGGCATTGAGAACGACCTGCGCGGTACATTGCGTAACTTCGGCCTTAAGGTCGGCATGGTTGGGAAGGTAAAGTTCGAGGCGCGGATTAAGGAGCTGGTAGAGAACTTACCCGACTTGGCCGCACTGGTCGAACCGATGCTGATTGTCCGGCGGGTGTTGCGCGAACAGATCGTTATCCTGCATCGCCGCCTGCTGGCTATCGTGCGGGATGATGAGGTGTGCCGGCGCTTGATGACAATCCCTGGCGTTGGCCCTGTGGTGTCGCTGACTTATCGCGCCACCGTCGATGTGCCGGCTCGTTTCCATAAATCCAAGTCCGTCGGGGCGGTGTTTGGGTTGACCTGCGCCAAGTATCAATCGGGCGAGGTCGATTGGAGCGGCAGAATATCGCGCTGTGGAGATGAGATGATGCGGGCGATGCTCTACGAAGCGGCCCAGAGCATGCTGCTGCATTCGAAGAAATGGTCATGGCTAAAAGCCTGGGCGATACAGATTGCCAGGCGCCGCGGCATGAAAAAAGCAATCGTCGCGTTGGCGCGTCGGTTGGCCGTGATCATGCACCGCATCTGGGTTGATGGTAGCGAGTTCCGTTGGACCAGAGAACAAGCCGCGGCAACTGCATGACAACTGTGAAGGATCAAATTCGATAGGAGGACACTCGAGCTTCACCGAGCGGTGGAAAGATGTCCCTCGCGGGACGATGGATGAGGTGAGTTCGCTAGGTCGCTTGAACCTGCTGTTCGTCTGACGGCAAGGCCGCCCAATAGATTGTTCCGCCTCGTTCTCGAATCCCATAATGGAAGGGCCTTGGTGCCGAGTCCGAAGAGAAGCGCGAGCCCGCGAGCGACATCAACACTGCTGTGGTGGATAGTCTGAAAGTGCTTGACCCCAAATGGCCGATTAGAGAAGCGACCAAAAATGTCGCGTCGCGGCGAATGACGCGAAGTGCCACAAACCGACATTTATGTTTCTAGCTTTTGGTCCCAGGGTGCTTCGGGTGCAAAGCGGTTAGCGACGAAATCGATGAACGCCCGCACTTTTGCAGCAGGGTGACGATCCGGAAGGAAGACGGCATATATACCGCCGAATTCCACTGTCGGCTGATCCAGGCCCAGCGCGACTAGTGTGCCCGCGCGCATGTCGTCGGCAACGATAAAAGTCGGCAGGTACGCGAGCCCATGGCCTGCGATTGCGGCTGTTCGCAGGGCTTCGCCATTGTTGGCTCGTAGGTTACCTGAAACGGAGACAGTGATGTCTCCCTTTACCCCGAACGCCCATCGATTGATGCCGGTCACACTTGAGAGCGTGTATCCAAGGCAATTGTAGCCCGCCAAGCTCGAAACCGTGCGCGGTGTGCCGCGCGCCGCGAGATAAGACGGCGCCGCGCAGACGACGGTGCGGCATGGCGCAATCCGTCGCGCGATCAGGCTTGAGTTGCTGAGGCTGCCGATCCGGATCGCAACGTTCCAGCCCTCATCGGCGAGATCCACGAGACGGTCATTGAGACCGAGTTCGACGGTCACGAGGGGATGACGCTGCGCGAACTCCGAGAGCAGAGGGGCGACCTGCCGCGCACCGAACGCTACCGGCGCATTCAGGCGAAGTAAGCCCCTCGGCTCGACGCGATCAGCGGTGACGGCACAATCGGCCGTCTCGATGTCGGTGAGAATACGTTCGGACGCCTCCAGGTAGTTGCGTCCGGCCTCAGTGATCGAAAGCCGTCGCGTGCTGCGGTGAAAGAGCTTTACGCCCAGCCGGGCTTCGAGTGCTGCAATGTGCTTGGTTACCATGGTCTGCGACATGCCCATCGCGCGCCCGGCCGCAGAGAGACTCCCAGCCACGGCTACTTTCGTGAACACCTCCAACCCGGTCAGGCGGTCAAGCACAGGTGGATCTCACATCAACGGTGTGATCTGTAATTCACAAAATCTATATTATCACACCAGGAGGAATAGGCCATATCAGGGCGGCAAACACAGGAGCCACCGATGACTGATACCCGAACCGCCCCTTATGCCGCACTACTGCTTCGCGTCAGCCTTGGCGCGCTTTTCCTTGCGCACGCCAGCCTCAAATTGTTCGTTTTCACCCCTGCTGGAACTGCGCAGTTCTTCGGCAGTGTCGGCCTGCCGCCCGCGTTCGCGTATGTCGTCATTGCAGCCGAGGTTTTCGGCGGCATCGCGCTGATCTTTGGGCTCTGGACGCGGGTGGTAGCGATTATCCTTACGCCAATTTTGCTTGGCGCTATTTTTACCGTGCATGGCTCTGCCGGGTTTTTCTTCGACAATGCACATGGCGGGTGGGAGTACCCGGCATTCTGGATCATCGCGCTAATCGTACAGGCCATGCTTGGCGATGGCGCCTATGCGTTACACACGTCGCGCAATGTTGACACAGCGGCCAACTTCACCGGCGCATACTCACGTTGAACGAGGCGGCGGGGTCGATATGCCGGCCCTGCAACCGCCGGAGGACATTTCATGACTATGCCCACCTTGTTCCTGTCGCACGGTGCGCCGACCTTACCCCTTACCGACACGCCAGCACGCGCGTTCTTGCAGCAGCTCGGACACACGCTTGAACGTCCCAAGGCCATTCTCGTAATATCTGCACATTGGGAAACCGCAGTGCCGACGGTCAACGCGGTCGATAGCAACGAGACGATCCACGACTTCGGCGGATTTCCGCGGGCGCTTTATGACCTGCGCTATCCTGCACCTGGTTCGCCAACATTGGCTGCGCACGTCGCGGCGCGGCTGCGTGCGGCTGCCTTCTATTGCAACATAGATGAACGGCGGGGCTTGGATCACGGCGCATGGGTGCCACTACTGTTGATGTACCCGCATGCTGACATTCCTGTGCTTCAGCTCTCGGTGCAGCCGAATCTGGGTCCCGAGCATCATCTTCGCGTCGGGCGCTCGTTGGCGCCACTGCGGGACGAAGGCGTACTGATCATCGGCAGCGGCAGCTTCACGCATGATCTTTCAGAATTTCGTGGCCACGGGCCTAACGATCCGGCCCCGGATTGGGTCAATCGTTTCGCCGACTGGTTCGATGTTGCGCTGACGAATAATCATACTGACGATTTTCTAGACTACCGGCGTCAAGCGCCGTTCGCAGCCAAGAACCACCCGACAGAAGAACACCTCTTGCCGCTCTATGCGGCCTTGGGTGCCGCGGGCGAGGACGCGCGGGCCAAACGGCTTCATGCAAGCTCTACCTACAGCGTATTGCGGATGGACGTGTATGCCTTTCAAGCTCCGGACGATCCCGCGTTACAAACTCATGGGTCGGGCCAAAACCGGAGCGCTGCAGAGACCGGAGAGAGATTATGACCAATGAGCAAAAGAATATGGAGTTGATGCAAACGTTAGATGATGCCTGGAACGCACAAGACTGGGACATCTTCGACAAGCGTCACAAGCCGGATGTGATCGTTCGCTGGCCGGCGCAGCCCCCTACGCACGGGCGGCACGATCATCGCGCCGAAGGTATCCAGATGTTCAAAACGTTCCCCGATAACCGGGTTCATAACCGCCCGTACCGAGTGTTCTTTGCGAGCGAGGATTGGACGTGCTCCATTGCGCGGTTCACCGGCACGATGAAAGGACCAATGATGGGGCCGGACGGGAAAGAAACCCCGCCCACGCGCAAATCATTCGAAGTGGACTTCTGCACTGTTGCCCGTTGGGCGAATGGGGAGATCGTCGAAGAAAACCTGTTCTACGACGTCGTGGGCCTCATGCGTCAGATCGGACTCGGAGGTTAACGAATTCGGCGAGGCTGATGTCCGCCTTGGGTCAATCGCGACCGACCCCACTCACGGCTAGGGCCTCCCGATGTCCGCTGTACACCCAGTAGCCACCATTCAAGGCAGGCGTCGCCAATGACGTGATGTGCCAATCGCGACCGATGCACCGCAGCAAACAGCATTTCTATTCGATTACCTCGTCGGCGGAAGTGATGAGCATCGTCAGCGCAGATTTAGGAATGCAGAGCTGGTACAATCCCAGCGGCACCATTCGTGCTCCAGCCGCCATCGACCGGAATTACGGCACCAGTAATGTAGGTGGCCCATGGTGAAGCAAGGAACATAACAAGATTTGCTACGTCCTGCTTTGTCCCCAGTCGCCCAAGCGGAACGCCTTTCACAACCGTCTGCATTGCTTCTTGGGTTGGTGCGAGCCGAGAAATGCCTTCGGTATTTTCAATCGGCCCGGGCATCACTGAGTTCACCCTAATCCCATCCGCACCCCATTCAATCGCAAGAACGCGGGTGAGCATATCGAGACCTGCCTTGGCTGCGCAGACATGAGCTTGCAATGGCATCGGAAGTAGGGCTTGCGGTGCAGAAATATTTACGATCACCGCCCCCGGCTTACGTAGGAGAGCTTGTCAGGATTCCCCGCAAGGACACGACGACTGTTGTTGCTAGGCTTGCCAAGCACATCCGCAAGCTGCCTAAGGAGCTGCGACGCTCCCTGACCTGGGATCAAGGTAAAGAGATGCATGCCCACAAGCGCTTTACGGTTGCCACCAACGTCCAGGTCTACTTCTGTGATCCGCGCAGTCCCTGGCAGCGCGGCTCAAACGAGAACACCAATGGCCTGCAGCGTCAGTACTTCCCGAGAGGAACCGACTTCTCGCGCATCTCTCAGAATCATCTGAACGCGATTGCCCTGCGGCTCAATCAACGTCCGCGAAAGACCTTGGGCTTCGAAACGCCAGCCGATAAACTACAAGCGGTGTTGCACTGATCGGTTGAACCGACAGGGGCTAAGTCGACATGGAGACTGCATTGCGAAATGTCCGCTTACCCCATAACGGACAAGCAATACCTTGGCATTTTATCATTGGATTTGCAGTGTCAGCTACCAAGGATAGATGATATTTAAGCGCTTCGGGTGAAGGCCGATTTCCAATGGAAGCGCGCCGAGGACTTCTCCGTCGATTTGCACTGGGACACGCCGATCTCCGTCAATTCTGACCTGCGTGAGCGACTCGATATGAACGGCTGGATCATGGTCGATGACTCCGAGGGCCAGAGCCGCGAGTTGACGCACGCGATTGAGTGGCCCGCTATCTCTAATGCAAAGCAGATGAAGGCGCGCGTCATGGAGATCGGCGTCCGGCGCGAGCATTAAATTGCCTGCGTAGCGCTTCACTCTCGTCACAAGGACCCAATGCGCCTTTTGCTCGCCTCTTTCCGTTCTTATGGTCAGTGGCCTATCTTCATAGGAGCCGAGCGCCCGCAATACCGGCCATACGAAGCCCATCTGGCCGTAGTCGCGGGAGCCCTCGCTTTCAAAGAGGCGCACCGCCTCAGCGTCGAATCCGATTCCGACGACAAACAAAAATGGCCGCCCATTGACCTGACCTACGGGAATGTCGTGCGCATTACTATGAACCAATGTGCTCGCAAGCTCGTGTGCCAATCGCGGCAAACCGATTTCCCGCGACAAAACGTTCCCCGTGCCCATAGGAATGATACCGAGCGGAATTGAACGGCCGACCAAGCCTTCGGCGACATCGTGCACTGTGCCATCGCCGCCTGCGGCCACGACAGCATCGAAATTGCCGCCCTTTGATGCTTCTGCTGCGGCTTTGGTACCTTCGCCATGGCGAGTTGTGTCAAGAGTTTCGGCGGAAGCGCCGAATTTCTTCAGGGCCGCCAGTGTCGCGCGATAGAGTTGGCGCGCTGCCGGACCTGCATTCGGATTATGTATTACAAAAAATCGTGTCCGCGATTGGCGAACGTCCACATCGTCGTCGGTATTCATCGTATTTTGTTATCAGATTGTGTCGGACGAGGCATACTCCACTCGGCTATCGTAAACCCGACCAGCAACCAGAATCCGCCGACAAGGAAGCCACCGACAACATCGGTCAGAAAATGGGCGCCGAGAAATACCCGGCTAAACCCGATCAAAACTATGAGAACTCCCGTCCAATACGCAATCTCGAAACGTTCACGTGACCCCGGCAAATTGCGCGCTATGGCGTAAGCCAAAAATCCATACACAGCCATCGCGACCGTTGCGTGGCCACTCGGAAAGGAGGACGTCAACGCCACTATGTCCGATTCGTTCGGCGGGCGATGCCGACCAATCAAGAATTTGCCGATTGAGGTTGAGGCGACCGCACCGAGACAGGTTATCCACATCGGAAAGACAATCCACAATCGTCGCTGGGACCAAAGAAATCCTGTTGCGATGATGACGGCGGCGACAACCGCGGCGCTGCTCCCTAATGCAGTAATCCAGCCGAATACCGATGTTAGAGGTTCTACACGCCAAGGCTTGAACAAGGCATGTATGAGATTGTCGAAGTGAATAGTCCCTTGAGCTTCAAGGATGTCTTCGGTCAGCCCGCTAAAAAGCGCTAGCATGTAGAGCGCAGCAAAAACCATCAAGGTGAGAGGAAGGCCGGTCGGCTCATATGGGTTAGCTCTGCTGTTGATAAAGCCAGAGACCGTGGGATAGCGCGCGGCAAGACCGAGTCGAAGCGCTGAAAACTGTTTCCAAATCTTCGATCCGGAAAACCGAAGCGGCAACCGTTCGGTCACAATCGAAAATAGGGTCAGGGCGCGCCACGCCAGTTCATGCAGCGAAATGGCGATCGCTATTATAGCCGTCAGAAACAGTACTGCAGCAATGGCGCTCATTGTGTATTTCGCTCAGAATGCAGCTGGCCACCTGTCAGTTAATTTGTTCCGGGCAGGAGATTTGCCTTACGCAATAGACTTTTCAATGGCAGTCAGCGGCACTGGGCTTGCATATTTACTCCAGTCGAAAGTAGGTGTGCCCCTATGACACATCGATTTCTAACTAATCACCGTCGAGCTCTAATCGCGGTGGCGTGTACCATTGGCTTGCCCGGTCTCTGTGTCGGAGCCTGGGTGCTGGCCTTGCAGATCACAGGGAATATTCACGTGGTCGAGCCGGGCGTTTTTTATCGATCCGCCCAACTCAACGGCGAGCAGTTGTCCGAAATTCTCAACACGTATCACATTCGTTCAGTGATCAACCTGCGCGGCGCCAATGAAAGTGCAGCATGGTATGAGAACGAGCTGATGGTAACCGCAAAACACAATGCCAAACATTTCGATGTCAGGATGGGGGCGACCAGCGAGCCCGGCCCCAAGCTCATCGCAAAGCTATTGAATGTACTAAAAACAGCGCCGCGACCAGTCTTGGTCCATTGCTACAGCGGTGCCGACCGCAGCGGTTTTGCCGCAGCTCTTTTCGAACGCTTTTTCGAGCACAAGTCAGCTCAAGCCGCCGCGCGACAGCTCTCGTTTTGGTACGGACATTTTCCGTGGCTTGGGAGCGGTACCGTCGCCATGGACTGCGGCCTATTGGCGTCTGTCGACGGGCCTTTCTGAAAAAGCGACTTTGAACTAAATTGCTGAAGTTCCCTTGCTAAAAGCCGAGTCAATCGACGGCCTGGTCCGGGCTGAACACACGGTCCGACGCTGCTGGCGAGCCCTCTGGCCGCCAAGCCTCCTCTTCGGCATGACCCAAGCTTCTTTCCAAGACAGTTTCTCTCAAGCCGCCTGGTACAAAAAGGCCCGGTCAGGTCAATAAAGCGCTCCACGCGATCGGTTATGCCCGGACGCCAAGTTTCTCGGCTGTGGGCGGCACTTCCCAGACTACCAGTCCCGGCAAAGTTCTCGGCCGGGAGGCGTATTATTGTGAACGTTTCCCGTGTCAAATTCAACTCGATATTGGATCATGGGACGGTCGAGGTGGAGACTCGTGCCGGACTACTTCGGCATTGCCAGTCATCCTACGAACTATGCGATTATCATCATCCGGCCAATTGATTGACGCGGCCAAACTTACGACACGGTTGGTTAGTCAACCATGGACGCAACCGAGAACCTGCGATTTGCATCAACATTTTTACCGCGCGTTGCATACGCCTGAGCGAGCTGTGTTAGCTCTGATTCTGGCATTTTTTCTTTTTCGCGTCGTCCTGTCAGCGACGCTTGGTTTAGGCGTGGATGAAAGTTATGGAATCAGCGTTTCACATGACCTTAAGCTTTCCTATTTCGATCATCCGCCGCTCAACTATTGGATCGCTCACTTCTTTATGCCGCTTTTCGGCGACGGCCGCGCGGCGCGCATCCCATTCATCGTTCTGTTTAGCGGCACGACTTGGACGCTTTATCTGCTGACCCGGCAATTGTACGGAGCCAATGCGGGATTTTGGGCCGTGCTAGCGCTAAATCTCTCTGCCTTCTTTACGCTAGCCGGCGGCTGGATCCTTCCCGACGGGCCATTGATGCTTTGCATTGTGGCGGCCGCTTATACCATTTCGCGCGCGTTGTTTCCGGAGCGCGAGCCATCTTCGCCGTGGCAAACTTGGATCGTCGCGGGACTATGGATCGGACTTGCGGGCCTTTCCAAATACCACGCCGTGCTGTTTGTTGGGGGGTTGTTCATTTACATCGTCAGCGTGCCCGCGCGACGAGCAATGTTGCTACACCCGGCACCTTGGGTTGGTGCGGCAATCGCCCTTGTCGTCGCCTCGCCAGTGATCATCTGGAATGCCGAGCACCACTGGGTATCTATCGCTTACCAAGCCGGTCGGGCCGACGCTCATGGTTTCCCAAAAATCGGACAGATGTTAGCCAACGTCGGCGGACAGGTCGCGTGGATGTTGCCATGGGTGTTTGTACCCATGGTCATCGCCGCATATCGGGCCTTGCGTCATGGCCGTGCCGCCGAACGCTCCTGGTACTGTCTCTGCCTAGCGGTGCCTACGATAGCAATCTTTACCATCATACCATTGTGGGGCGGTCGCGGTCTGCCACATTGGCAAATGCCGGGCTGGCTTATGTTGTATCCGCTACTCGGCAACCATTTAGCCGGTGAAGCCTCGGTGCGGCGCCGACCGCGCCTGTGGGCTCTTACCTCGGCGGCGCTGCTCCTTGTGTTGGCGTTTATAATCGTGGGCGACGCCGCGACGGGATACGGTCGGTTGCTCTTTCCGACGGCATTCGCCAAGGGCGACCCGACCCTCGAAGCTCTTGATTGGACGCCGGTCCGTGCGGAGTTAGAGGCTCGTGGGCTTCTCAAGCATAAGGGGCTGTTCATTATTTCTGGCAGTCCAATCGACATCGGAAAAATCGATTGCGCACTGCGTGATGCATTGCCGATGCTGGTTTTTGGCCAGAGCAAGCAATTTGCGTTTCGCTATGACCCAAAAATATTCGTTGGTCGTGACGCATTGTTGATCGGCCGTCGGGATCGGATGAAAGGCATCAAGAATTCGTTGATTGAATACTTTGCATCGATCCAGGAGTTACCGCCTTTTATTTTCGGTCGCTCCGGCATGGCCGAAGTCGATGTACGCATTCTCTATGCTCACGATTTGAAGAGGCCGCTACCGTCCCCGTAAGATCATCGCTTGAGCGCGACGATATTATGGGATCGCGTTGCGAGCACGTCAGTTACTGCTGCGAAAACTTGTTCGACGCTTATCGCCCGCATGCAGACATTATCGTCGCACGGGCTTTTGCGATGGTTGTTGACGGTGGCGCACGGCGAGCAGGCGAGGCCGGCATAAATGACTTTCGAATTGCCAAGCGGCCGGTACAAATTGGGCGTTTCGGGGCCAAAAAGGACGATTGTCGGCAGACCAGTGGCGGCAGCAAAATGGGCTGTCCCAGAATCGTTCGTTACCATCACAACCCCTAGCGAATAGAGCGCTGCCAGGTCGGTCAGCGTCGTACGCCCCGCGAAGGAGATGCAGCGACTGTTTGCGCATTGTGACGCTATATTTTCCGCCTCTGACCGCTCGTTCGGAGCACCGGTAATTAGCACGAGCGCGTCAGCATTGGTTGCAAGGATACGCGAGATCAACTGAGCAAAACGTTCCGTCATCCATCGGCGTTGCGGGAGCATGTCGCTGGCGTTAGGATTAATTAGGACGACGCGAAACCGCGATGGATCGTAATTTGGCGCCAGCGCCTTGATTCGCATCGTGAGCGCCTCACGCGACTGCGTGGTTGGCGGTTTAACGGAAATTGTTAGTTGTTCATCAGTAATCAAAGTCTTTGCATAAGGGACAGTCGGAGTCGGACTCATAAGCGCCTCGACCAGTGCGATGAAGTTTTTAGCAATATGAATATGCGGATTGTATGCGACGCGATGCGTCAGCATCTCGCCTCGATACAAACCTTCACTATGGAAGCGATAGAACCCGATTCGTCGATTAGCGCCAGAAAACCCGGTCAGCAGGCCCGAAAACCGTGAAAAAAGTTCAAGGTCCACCACAGTGTCGATTGCCTCGCGTCGCGTCCATACGAAGAATGACAGTGTATCCAAGGCGAGGCGCCACAGCGACGTGGTGCGTATGGTGAAGACGTGGGCACCAGAAATGGTGTCCGTGAAACCAAGCGAACCAGCGTTCTGTGCAAATATGACGAAATAGAGCTCCGCGCCAAACCGTGCGTGCGCCTTACGCATGGCCGGATCAGCCAGGATGGCGCTGCCCATCTCCGAAAGCTCAATGAAAAGGATTCGCCGCAATGGCCGGGGCGGCGGCGGGAACAGCCACCACCATATCTCTAGCACTGCCGTTGCGAATGCGCACAACGGCACGCCGGCCCACCGATCGATCCGGCGCATCGTATCAATTTTAAGATTGGTCTCGCTCAGATGACATCCCTCTTCGACAAAATGTTCAGTGCACGTTCGCGCCAGTCTGCTCGTGGAGACGGCATGACTTTTTGCTTTCGTTCGTGCCACAAGTATTTAGTCGGATTCTAAGTTCTCCATTCATCGCGCGAGCTTTTCATTTACGGCTTGCTCCCGGCTTGACCGTATGATCGGCGCGAGCAGCGGTTTGTGTTTGAGAGCTGTTTCGATGCCGGCGATCAGTTCTTTCTCGCTGAATGGTTTAACGAGATAGCCAGCGATACCGGCGTTGAGCGCGCGCTCACGTAAGGAGTTGTCGGGATAGGCAGTAATCAGAATCGTGGGAATTGGTGTGCCTGCTGCGATCAATTGCCCGAAAAGTGCCGGCCCACTTACTCCAGGCATCTGCACATCGGCGATTAGGCAGGCGGTAATATGAAGGCATTTTGAACCTAAGAAATCGTCGGCGGAGGGAAATCCCTTCACGCTAAAACCAAGTGACCGCAAGAGGCGCGTCATCGCATCGCGAACCGATACATCATCGTCGACAATTGCAATCGAAGTCTTGAGCGACATGGCGATCTTCCACGGGAATACGGTCCGCAGGAGGCCATTCGGTGGCAAACTACGGAGCGCATGGAAGCATTTATTATCGGTAATATATAATGTTGACGATTATACTGAGGTATCGCTTGGGTATAATTTATGTGCCGCGGGCTCGAGCTTTTCGGCCATCCGCACGAGTTCGGCCAACGATTTAGCCCCCATCTTTTGCATAACGCGCCCGCGGTGAACTTTAACGGTGATCTCGCTGCGCTTGAGCGCAGCAGCAATTTGCTTATTGCGTCGCCCGCTGACTACCAGCCCCATGACCTCTCGCTCGCGTGACGTCAAAGATGAGAAGCATCTCTGCAAGTTTGCGAATACGGCAGTGTGCTGACGCCGGGTCCGATCATGATCGATACCAAGTTGAACTGCTTTGAGCAGATCTCGATCGCGAAATGGCTTAGTGAGGAATTCAATCGCTCCGGCCTTGATGGCCCGCACCGACATGGGTATGTCGCCGTAGCCAGTGATAAAGATGATCGGAATGTGAATGTTCGATTCGATAAGCTCGTTCTGAAAGTCGAGGCCACTGAGCCCCGGCATTTTTACATCCAGCACGATGCATCCGGGAGCGTCAATTTTCTCTGCTTGGAGAAATGCTTGCGGTGACCCAAACGTTTGTACGTTGATGCCGACTGAGCGAAAAAGGCGATTAAGCGACTCGCGAACGGATGAATCGTCATCAACAACGAATACAACGGTCTTTTCCTCGCTCATATTGCCACCACTGGGTTTGCAGGCAAGGTGAACTGAAAAATCGCGCCGCGTGGCGCGTTCCGCTCCGCCCAAATGCGGCCGCCGTGGGCCTCAACGATTGACCGACTTATGGCTAAGCCAATGCCGAGACCGTTCGGCTTAGTTGTATAAAATGCGTCGAAGAGATTGTCGATCTTGCCGGCTTCCATTCCAATGCCGTTATCGCGAATCACAACTAGTATCGCATTTGTTATATCAAACGTAGTGCTGACAAATAACTCTCGCGCTTCGTCTGCGACCCCATCCATGGATTCAATGGCATTGAGAATCAGATTGAGGATAACTTGTTGTAATTGGACGCGGTCACCCGGAATAAGTGGCAGATTGTCGGAGAATTCCGTACGCAGCGAAACATGATTCTCCTCAATTTCTCTGCTCGTCAATGTGATAATCTCGTTGACGGAATCATTTATGTCCAAGAGCTCTTTTTGCGGAAGAGTTCTTTTGGCAAGGCTGCGGACCCGCGCTATTACGTCACTCGCACGGTTAGTGTCCTTTACGACGCACTCGATGGCTTGCTTTGCCTCTTCCAGATTCGGCGGCCGTGCGGCGAGAAAGTTAAAGCTGGCGTTCGCGTTAATTATTGTCGCGGCGAGCGGTTGATTGATCTCGTGGGCGATCGAGGCAGTGAGTTCTCCCAGCGTGGTAACGCGCGCAACGTGTGCCAACTGAGCGCGCGCCTCGTAGACTGCCGTTTCCGCCATCTTGATCTTGAGAACAAGGTATGCCGTTGCGGAAATAGCCAACAAACTAATTACGGTATTGACAAGACCCGTCTGCGATGAATCGGTAGTCGTGAGAACGTCACTCAGCAGCGTCAACACAATGCATCCAACGCTTACGAGGATAACACCTCGCTTGTTGCAAAATCGTACCGATATCAAAACGACGGCAGTGTAAAGTACGGGCATTGCAATTTCCAAATCCGTAACGGTGTCAAGAATGAAAATCAAAAGAGCAAGGAAACTGGCAGCGAACGGAAGGCGCAATCGAGCAGTGACTGCCGGATGCAATGCTAGACCTTTCATTTAGGCGCACTCCCTTATTCTATTTGGGCTCATCAAGAGTGTTGGCACAAAACCGGCATCGTGATAGTGCCGATCGACGTCTGCTTTTGGGGGGAAGCGACGTGGGACGGGTATGTCGCTATGTCACCTACTGGTACCTAGCGTACAAACTAATCTAGCCGTGGAATGGTCGCAATTGATAGCCAGCTCAATCGGTCGACGTAACACTTGCGTAACGCGTACCAAACGCTCGCCAAATCGCCTTCAATATCCCCGGCTGCCAACAATGCCAAAGCTTCCGGTTTCTCGGGCCGCAGTGAACCCTGGACGGCATTTTTCGCTCATCAGCAGACGCTCTCTAACTTTTCTGTTCTCGATAAGTGTTGCGTCGACCGGTTGAGACCACCGCACTTAGCGGACAAACCAACCGTACCCGAGTTTGTCAGCTATTGGACCAAAGCGGGCATCACGTCTTTTACCGCGTTGGAAAAGTTTTGACCGTACAGAATCGCTTTCGGACCCTCGGAGTTTCGGCGGCAGTCCATATGCCACATGTCTATTTTGAAAGCGTATATTTGCTTCGAGTTTAGCCGTCAATCAATGCGTTGGGTTTGGCGAAACGTTCGAGCGCGGATGAATCGTCGATGACGATGGCGCGTCCGGAACTGCTCACGCCGTATTTCGCCAGCAGCGTCAGATTTCGCGACAGGTTTTCCGGTGTCATCCCCAGGCGTGAGGCAAGGGTGCGCTTGTCGAGCGTCAGCTCGATGTGCTGATGATCGCCTTGCTGGCGATTGGCCTTCAGAATCCAGTTGGCCAATCGCTGAGCGCTGGTGCGCAACTTCTCGTTCTTCAGCGAACGCACGACCTCGCGGTAGCGCTCCGCGAGTTCATTGACGATGGCGCGCGCGAAGGCGGCGTCGCGCCCAAACACGTCACGCACGGGCTGCGCCGGAATCATGAGTATCTGCGCGGGCGTAAGCGTGCGGGCCGACTTAAGATAGACGGCGTCACGTATGACCGCCGCGAGAATGAACGTCGTCACCGGCCGCATGATGCTCGATCGTGGTTTCGTGCCCGTTATGGGTGCAGAACATTTCGACCGAGCCTTCGACCACGATATGCAAAAAGTCCGGCAAATCGCCTTCGTTGATGAGGGCCGTGTGCTGCGGAAAGCGCTGGAGAAATCCAGCACGCACCAACTCCTCGAAATTCGCTTCGCTCATGTCGCAAAACAGCGGCAGCGCGCGAATGAGCTTCCAATCGGATTGGCGCACGGTATTCTCCCCCGCTTCAGGGCATTCGCGACGAATATATCAAGTCTATACCGAAAACGCCTTACGGCGACTTGATAATTATCAAGCTGAAGTTACGCTTAGATCAAACCGTGAAGCGATATAAGTAAAGCAAAATCATTGCGGACAAAACCGACGTATTATTGATCAACGTCAAAGCATTCATGGCGCGCCCCAGCTTTTGTTGGTGCTGGCAAACTGCAGCAAACAACTGGGTGACACGACATGAGCGCAACATCCGAAGCAAGTATTGGAGCGGCCCCCTATCGGCTATTGGGAACCCCGACCGCCGGCCTCGTGATGGGGACGTGGGGGTTCTTCATCGGCTTCGCGGCCGTGTCGCTCTATGGGCCGGCGGCCAAATATTTCCAAGATCAAATGCACCTCAGCGGGCTCGCGCTCGGACTGCTTGTCGGAGCGCCGCAGCTGACTGGTTCGCTCTTGCGTATCCCGTTCGGCGCCTGGGTCGATCGTGTTGGTGGCCGTCTGCCGATGATCACTTTGTTCTGCCTGTCGCTGGTCGGCATGTGGGGACTGGTATTCATTCTGCTGACCGCCAAGACCCTCACGGTCGCCGCCTATCCGATCATTGTCATGTTCGGCTTCCTAAGCGGATGCGGAGTAGCTTCATTCTCGGTTGGAATTCCCCAGGTCTCCTATTGGTATCCCCAGTCGCGTCAGGGCACGGTGCTTGGCGCCTATGGTGGTATCGGCAACTTGGCGCCGGGCATCTTCACGCTGTTCCTGCCCTATGCCATCGCCGCGTGGGGTCTTGCCGGCTCCTATTTTGCTTGGTTCACGTTCCTTCTCGTCGGCACTGCGGTTTATGCGTGGCTCGCGCGCGACGCCTATTTCTTCCAGCTCCGCCAGCAGGGGCTTCGATGCGGAGGCCAGCCGAAAGATCGCCCAGCGAGAAGGGCCAGGAGCTGTTCCCTAACGAACGAGTCTGGCAGGCGGTCATCACCGCCGCCGAAGATCCGCGCACCTGGGGTCTTGTCGCTCTCTACTTCGTCTCCTTCGGCGGCTTCCTGGCGCTGACGGCGTGGTTTCCAACCTATTGGATCAACCTCCACCATATGGATGTGAAATCTGCTGCGATGCTTGGTGGGCTCGGCTTCTCGCTGCTCGCCGCGGTCATTCGCGTGTTCGGCGGCATGATCTCCGAACGCATTGGCGGCGAGCGGACGGCGATCCTTTCGTTTGTCGGCGTCCTCATTGGGGCGGTCATCCTCACGCTCACTGAGGACTTCTATCAAGCTCTTGCCGGCGAATTGTTGATCGCTCTCGGCATGGGAGTCGGCAATGCAGCGGTGTTCAAGATGGTGCCGAAATATGTACCGAGGCCGTCGGCGGATGCGGCAGGCCTGGTCGGCGGACTGGGTGCGCTCGGCGGCTTCATCATTCCGCCGTTTCTCGGCGCCGTCGTCGATGCGCTCGGAACGCAATGGTTATGCCGGCGGCTTCTTCGCCTATGTCGTGCTCGCGGTGATGGCGATCGGCGTCTCTGTGTACTTCTGGCATCTCGATCGCGGCGCCAAATCAAAGGCGAGCGGATCGCCCTGTCCTCCAGGCGCGGTAGAGGTCACACATCATGAGTCATTTTCTCGATCGCCTGACTTTCTTCAACCGCGCCGGCGAGCCGTTCTCCGACGGCCACGGCATCACGACCAACGAAGACCGCGCGCTGGGAGGACGGCTATCGCAAGCGCTGGCAGCACGACAAGATCGTGCGCTCGACGCACGGCGTGAACTGTACCGGCTCGTGCTCGTGGAAGATCTACGTCAAGGGCGGCATCGTCACCTGGGAAACGCAGCAGACCGACTATCCGCGCACGCGGCCCGAACTGCCGAACCACGAGCCGCGCGGCTGTTCGCGCGGCGCGAGCTACTCCTGGTATCATCTATTCCGGCAACCGGGTGAAATATCCGCTGGTGCGCTCACGGCTGCTCAAGCTGTGGCGCGAGGCGCGCGTGTTGATGACGCCGGTCGCCGCCTGGAAATCGATTGTCGAAAATCCGCAAAAGCGCGCCGCCTATGTGCAGAAGCGCGGGCTCGGCGGTTTTGTCCGCACGACCTGGAACGAGATCAACGAGCTCATCGCCGCGGCCAATGCCTATACGGTGAAAACCTACGGGCCCGATCGCGTGTTCGGCTTCTCGCCGATCCCGGCGATGTCTATGGTGAGTTATGCGGCCGGCTCGCGCTATCTCTCGCTGCTCGGCGGCGTCTGCATGTCGTTCTACGACTGGTATTGCGACCTGCCGCCGTCTCGCCCGCAGACCTGGGGCGAGCAGACCGACGTGCCAGAAAGCGGCCGACTGGTTCAATTCCGGCTTCCTGATCCTGTGGGGATCGAACGTGCCACAGACGCGCACGCCCGACGCGCACTTCTATACCGAGGCGCGCTATCGCGGCGCCAAGAGCGTAGTCATCAGCCCGGACTATTCGGAAGCCTCGAAATTCGCCGATCTTTGGATGTCGCCGAAGCAGGGCACCGATGCCGCGCTTGGCATGGCGATGGGCCACGTTATCCTGCGCGAATTTCATATCGACCGGCAGGCCAAGTATTTCCAGGACTACGCCCGGCAATATACCGACATGCCGATGCTGGTGCGGCTGGTGAAGCAAGGCGCGCACTACGTGCCGGAGCGCTTCATCCGCGCCTCGGACGTTATGAAATCCTGCGGCGAGGCCAACAATCCCGAATGGAAGACGCTCGCTTACGATGAATCGAGCGGCACAGTCGTGGTGCCGAAAGGCTCGGTCGGATTCCGCTGGGGCGAGAAAGGCAAGTGGAACCTCGAGGAAAAAACCTCGGGCGGTCAGGACACGAAGCTGCGGCTGTCGCTAGCCGACGTCAAAGACGATGTCGCTGCGGTCGGCTTTCCCTATTTCGGCAACCGCGAGCACGATCATTTCCTCGGCACCGATCACCCGGGCGTGATCGTTCGCAATGTACCGGTGAAGAAGCTGCAACTGATCGAAGGCGAGGCGCTGGTCGCCTCGGTCTACGATCTGTTTGTCGCCAATTACGGCGTCGATCGCGGGTTCGGCGGCGAGCACCTCGCCAAGAGCTACGACGACCTTGAGCCCTACACACCGGCCTGGGCGGAAAAAATCACCGGCGTACCGCGCGATCAGATCGTCGCCACGGCGCGCGAGTTCGCGCTCAACGCCGAGAAGACCAACGGACGCTCGATGGTGATCGTCGGCGCCGGCCTCAATCACTGGTACCACATGGACATGAACTACCGCGGCATCATCAACATGCTGGTGATGTGCGGATGCGTCGGGCAATCGGGCGGCGGCTGGTCGCATTATGTCGGCCAGGAAAAGCTGCGGCCGCAGTCCGGCTGGCTGCCGCTCGCTTTCGCTCTCGACTGGGGCCGGCCGCCGCGGCAGATGAATTCGACCTCGGCGTTCTACGCGCACACCGACCAGTGGCGCTACGAGACGCTCGACGTGTCCGAAATCCTGTCGCCGACCGCGCCGCCGGGACCGTGGGACGGCGCGCTTGATCGACTACAACGTGCGCGCCGAGCGCATGGGCTGGCTGCCGTCGGCGCCGCAGCTGCAGGCAAACCCGCTCGAGGTCGCCAAGCAAGCCGCGGCGTCGGGCCTCGAAGCCAAGGACTACGTCGCCAAGGCGCTGAAATCGGGCGAATTGAAGCTGTCCTGCGACGACCCGGACAATCCGACGAACTGGCCGCGCAATCATGTTCGTCTGGCGCTCCAACCTGCTCGGCGCGTCGGGCAAGGGCCACGAATATTTCCTCAAGCACCTGCTCGGCACCAAGCACGGCGTCATGGGCAAGGACCTGGGCGAGGACGGCAAGAAGAAGCCGAGCGAAGTCGTCTGGCACGAGCAGGCGCCGGAAGGAAAGCTCGATCTCCTGGTCACGCTCGACTTCCGCATGTCGACGACCTGCATGTATTCCGACATCGTGCTGCCGACGGCGACCTGGTACGAGAAGAACGATCTCAACACCTCCGACATGCATCCCTTCATCCACCCGCTGACCTCGGCGGTCGATCCGGTCTGGGAGGCGCGCAACGACTGGGAGATCTACAAAGGCATCGCCAAGGCGTTCTCGGAGGTGGCGCCGGAAGTGCTCGGCGTCGAAAAGGACGTGGTGCTGACGCCGATCCTGCACGACACCGCCGGCGAGATCGCGCAAGCCTTCGACGTCAAGGACTGGAAGAAAGGCGAGATCGATCCGATCCCCGGCAAGACCATGCCGGCAGTCGCGGTGGTCGAGCGCGACTATCCCAATCTCTACAAGCGATTCACCTCGCTCGGACCGCTGATGGCCAAGCTCGGCAACGGCGGCAAGGGCATGAGCTGGAATACCGAGCACGAGGTCGACTTCCTCAAGCGGCTCAACGGCGCCGTCACCGAGGAGGGCGCGAGCAAGGGCCTGGCGCGGATCGAAAGCGACATCGATGCCTGCGAGGTCATCCTCAGCCTGGCGCCGGAAACCAACGGCGAGGTCGCGGTCAAGGCCTGGGACTCGCTCGGCGGCTTCACCGGGCGCGACCACACCCATCTCGCCATCCCGAAGGAAGACGAGAAAATCCGCTTCCGCGACATCGTCGCGCAGCCGCGCAAGATCATCTCCTCGCCGATCTGGTCGGGGCTCGAATCCGAGAAGGTCTGCTACAACGCCGGCTACACCAACGTGCACGAACTGATCCCGTGGCGCACGCTGACCGGCCGCCAGCAGCTCTATCAGGATCATCTGTGGATGCGGGCGTTCGGCGAGGGCTTTTGCGTCTATCGTCCGCCGATCGATACCAAATCGGTCAATCCGATCATCGACCGCAAGCCGAACGGCAATGACGCGGTCGTGCTCAACTTCATCACGCCGCATCAGAAGTGGGGCATCCACTCCACCTATACCGACAACCTGCTGATGCTGACGCTGTCGCGCGGCGGGCCGATCGTGTGGATCAGCGAGATCGACGCCAAGACAAGCCGGCATCGTCGACAACGACTGGATCGAGGCGTTCAACACCAACGGCGCGCTGGTGGCGCGCGCGGTGGTGTCGCAGCGCGTGAAGCAGGGCATGTGCCTGATGTATCACGCGCAGGAAAAGATCGTGAACGTGCCGGGCTCGGAAATGACCGGCCAGCGCGGCGGCATCCACAACTCGGTGACGCGCACCGTGCTCAAGCCGACGCACATGATCGGCGGCTACGCCCAGCAGTCCTACGGCTTCAACTACTACGGCACGGTCGGCTCCAACCGCGACGAGTTCGTCGTCGTGCGCAAGATGTCGAAGGTCGATTGGCTCGACAAGCCGACCGCCGATCAACCCGAACCGCTGCCCGTCGCGCCCAAAATGGAGGCCGCAGAATGAAAGTCCGCGCGCAAATCGCGATGGTGCTCAATCTCGACAAGTGCATCGGGTGTCACACCTGTTCGGTCACCTGCAAGAACGTGTGGACCAGCCGCGAAGGCATGGAATACGCCTGGTTCAACAACGTCGAGACCAAGCCCGGCATCGGCTATCCGAAGGATTGGGAGAACCAGAAACGCTGGAACGGCGGCTGGCGCCGCAAGCGCAACGGCAAGATCGAGCCGCGCATCGGTTCGAAATGGCGGGTGCTGGCCAACATCTTCGCCAATCCCGATCTGCCGGAGATCGACGACTACTACGAGCCGTTCACCTTCGACTACGAGCACCTGCAGAAATCGCCGGAAATGACGGCGATGCCGACCGCGCGCCCGCGCTCGCTGATCACCGGCGAGCGCATGGAGAAGATCGAGTGGGGCCCGAACTGGGAGGAAATCCTCGGCGGCGAATTCGCCAAGCGCTCGCAGGACTACAATTTCGAGGGCATCCAGAAGGACATCTACGGCCAGTTCGAAAACACCTTCATGATGTATCTGCCGCGGCTGTGCGAGCACTGCCTCAACCCGGCCTGCGTCGCCGCCTGCCCGTCCGGCGCGATCTACAAGCGCGAGGAAGACGGCATCGTGCTCATCGACCAGGACAAGTGCCGCGGCTGGCGCATGTGCGTGTCGGGCTGCCCCTACAAGAAGGTCTATTACAACTGGTCGAGCGGCAAGTCGGAGAAGTGCATCTTCTGCTATCCGCGCATCGAGGCGGGCCAGCCGACGGTGTGCTCGGAGACCTGCGTCGGCCGCATCCGCTATCTCGGCGTCGTGCTCTATGACGCCGACCGCATCGAGGAAGCGGCCAGCGCCAAGAACGAGCAGGATCTCTACGAGGCGCAGCTTTCGATCTTCCTCGATCCCAAGGACCCGCAGGTGATCGCGCAGGCGCGCGCCGACGGCATCGCCGAGAACTGGCTGGAAGGCGCGCGGCGTTCGCCGATCTGGAAAATGGCGATGGAGTGGAAGGTCGCCTTCCCGCTGCATCCCGAATACCGCACGCTGCCGATGGTCTGGTACGTGCCGCCGCTCTCGCCGATCCAGTCGGCGGCTGCCGCCGGCAAGATCGGCCATGACGGCGAGATGCCGGACGTGCGCTCCTTGCGCATTCCGCTGAAATACCTCGCCAACCTGCTTGACCGCCGGCAAGGAAGAGCCGGTCGCGCTCGGCCTCGAACGCATGCTGGCGATGCGCGCCTATATGCGCGCCAAGACCGTCGACGGCGTGATCGACGAGGCCATCGCCAAGCGGGTCGGGCTTACCGCGCTGGCGATCGAGGACATGTATCAGACCATGGCGATCGCCAATTACGAGGACCGCTTCGTCATTCCGACCGCGCATCGCGAAACCAACGAGGACGCCTACGACCTGCGCGGCTCGTGCGGCTTCTCGTTCGGCAACGGCTGCTCCGGCGGCACCAGCGAAGCAAACCTGTTCGGCACGCCCAAGCGCGGCAAGACGCCGATGGAGGTCGTGTGATGATCAAGGCCTTGAAGGCGCTATCGGCGCTGCTGACCTACCCGAGCGTCGAATTGAAGCAGGCGGCGGGCGAGATCAGCGAGGCGATCGAAAACGAGCCGGCGATTTCGTTTGCCGTGCGCGATCGGTTGCACAAGTTGCTGAGCGAACTCGCCGCCGACGATCTTTACGATCTGCAGGAGCGCTACGTGCTGCTGTTCGATCATACACGGTCGCTGTCGCTGCATCTGTTCGAACATGTGCACGGCGAGAGCCGCGACCGCGGCCAGGCCATGATCGACCTCAAGGCGCAATACGAGAAGGCCGGCCTCGTTCCCGACGCGGCCGAATTGCCGGACTTTCTGCCGCTGTTCCTGGAGTTTCTCGTCGACGCTGGCGGCTGCGCAGGCGCGTGACATGCTGGCGCAGCCGGCGCACATCCTTGCTGCCATGGCGGAGCGGCTGCGCAAGCGCCGCTCGGCTTATGAGGCTGTCTTCCGCGCGCTGGTTGCGCTGGCGGCGGCAAAGCCGAAAGAGACGGATGTCTCCGCGCTGCTGGCGCTGCCCGATCCGGATGCAACCGACATGGCGGCGCGCGACGCCGCCTGGGACGACGAGGCGGTCAGCTTCGGACCCGGCGCCAGCGACGGCTGCAAGGACGGGCTGATCGCGCGCGTGCGCGGGGCTTTGCGTCCCGCACCGGACATGCCGGCAACCCCGACCACTTCGCCGCGTCACTGAGGACCTGGGTCATGCACGAACTGATCAACTACATCGTCTTTGGCTGGTATCCCTATCTCTGCCTGACCGTGTTCCTGCTCGGCAGCGTGCTGCGCTTCGACCGCGAGCAATACACCTGGCGCAGCGGATCGAGCCAGTTGCTGCGCCGCCGGCAACTGACCTGGGGCTCCAACCTGTTCCATGTCGGCATCCTGGTCATCTTCCTCGGCCATTTCGGCGGCCTGCTGACGCCGATCTGGATCTTCGAGGCACTCGGCATTTCGCACACGTTCAAGCAATGGATGGCGATCGGCGTCGGCGGCGTTGCCGGCATCCTGTGCTTCATCGGCATCACGCTGCTGGTGCATCGCCGGCTGTTCGACGCGCGTATCCGCACCACTTCGTCGTTCGGCGATATCGCGATCCTGCTGATCCTCTATGCGCAGCTTACGCTCGGGCTCGCCACCATCCCGGTTTCGCTGCAGCACCTCGACGGGCATGTGATGGTGACGTTCATGACCTGGGCGCAGGGCATCCTGACCCTGCAGCCGGGCGTCTCCGCGCTGATCCTCGGCGTGCCGGCGATCTTCAAGGTGCACCTCGCCCTCGGCATGACGATCTTCCTGCTGTTCCCGTTCACCCGCCTGGTGCACGTCTGGAGCGCGCCGGTCTGGTATCTCGGCCGCCGCGGCTATCAGGTGGTGCGCACGCGCGCGGTGCGCGGGCTGGAACCGGCGGAGTAGGGCGATGACGACCTGCTCCGCCCACGCGCAAATCCCGGCAGGAAAGCCGGCAGCGGTCAGCGTCAACGGCGTTGCGATCGCCCGCGACGCGATTGTGCGCGAAATGCAGCACCATGCGGCGCCCAAACCGATCGCCGCCTGGCAGCAGGCCGCACGCGCGCTGGTTATCCGCGAACTGCTGCTGCAGCGCGCGCGCCATCTCGGCGTTGCGCCCGCGCCGATCAGCGACGCCGAAGGCCGGCGCGAGACCGATGACGAAGCCATCATGCGGGCGCTGGTCGAGCGCGAGGTGACGGTTCCGGAGCCGGACGAGGCGACCTGCCGGCGCTTCTACGAGAACAACCAGAGGCGCTTCCGCTCGCCCGACATCTACGAGGCCTCGCATATTCTGTTCGCGGCGCTGCCGGCGGACGGCAAAGTCTATGAGCTGGCCCGCGCCGAGGCAGAAGCGGTGCTGGCCGAATTGCGCGAACACCCGGAGCGGTTCGCCGAACTCGCCAAGGCGCATTCGCGCTGTCCGTCGGCGGAACAGGGCGGCAATCTCGGCCAGATCACGGCCGGGCAGACGACGCCCGAATTCGAGCAGGCGCTTTTCGCGCTCGAACCCGGCCAACTGTGCGAAGCGCCGGTCGCCACGCGCTACGGCTTCCATGTCATCCGGCTCGAGCGCAAGCACGCGGGCCGCACGCTGCCCTATGAACTCGTGGCCGACCGCATCGCCGATTATCTGCGCGAGAGCGTGCGACGGCGCGCCGACGCGCAATACGTCGCGCGGCTGGTGTCGGCGGCGAAGATCGAAGGCATCGAACTTGCCGGCGCCGACGCGCTGCGCGTGCATTGAGAGGGCCCATGCTCGGCGATCTGCTGGCGCAATTGACTGACGAGACCGTCGCGGTCGAGACGCTGCTGCAACTTGGCGACCTGGCGCTGTTGGAAACGGCGCGCGCGAAAGCCGCCAGCGAGGGCATCGATCTCGCATCTTGCGTGACGCAGACCGTGCAGCGCTATGCGGCGACCGCAACCGATGAGGAATGGGTCACGCTGATGGGACTGCTGAACCGCTCGGCGGATCCCGGCGCCACCTGCCTCAAGCGGGCCTTCGGCTGCGCGCAGCCATGAGCCCGGTCCCGCGCCTCAAGGACTATCGCGGACCGGCGCTGCTGTCCTACGGATTTCGGCCGTTCTTTCTACTCGGTGCCGTCTTTGCCGGGCTCGCCATCCTGGCCTGGTTGCCGATGTTTGCCGGCGAGCTGACATTGTCGATCGCCTTCGGCCCCATCGATTGGCACGTGCATGAAATGCTCTACGGCTACGTGCCGGCGGTGGTGACCGGCTTCCTGCTGACCGCAATCCCCAACTGGACCGGGCGGCTGCCGATCCAGGGCATGCCGCTGCTCATTCTGGTCGCGGTGTGGCTGGCGGGCCGCGTGGCGGTGACGTTTCCGCCGAGATCGGCTGGCTGCCGGCCGCGATCGTCGACGTCGCCTTCCTGGCGTTGGTCGTCGCCGCCGCCGCGCGCGAGATCGTCGCCGGCAAGAATTGGCGCAACCTGCGTGTCGTCGGCCTGGTCACGCTGCTGCTCGCGGGCAACGTCGCATTCCATCTCGAGGCGCATATCAACGGCAGCGCCGAATACGGCGCCCGCATCGGCATCGCCGCGGTGGTGCTGCTGATCGTAGTGATTGGCGGTCGCATCATCCCGAGCTTCACCCGCAACTGGCTGGCGCGCGAGAATCCGGGCCGGCTGCCGGCGCCGTTTGCGCGTTTCGATGTGGCGGTGATCGGCTTTACCGCCGCGACCTTGGCGCTGTGGATCGTGCTGCCGTCGGCAAGGGCGACGGGCGCGGCGCTCGGCATCGCGGGCGTGCTGCATATCGTGCGGCTGGCGCGATGGGCCGGCGACCGCACGTTGCGCGACCGTCTGGTGCTGATCTTGCACATTGGCTACGCCTTCGTGCCGCTCGGGTTTCTGCTTGCCAGCGCGGCCGTGTTCGGCCTCGGTGAGCAAAGCGCGGCAATTCACGCCTGGATGGTCGGCGCCGCCGGGGTTATGACCTTGGCGGTGATGACGCGCGCCAGCCTCGGCCATACTGGCAGCGCGCTGATCGCTTCGCCGGCGACCCAGGCGATCTATGCGGCCGTCGTTATCGCCGCGCTGGCGCGCATTTGCGCGTCGCTGCATCCGGACTGGAGCGAGCCGCTGCTGCAAATCGCGGTGCTCGGCTGGGTCATCGCTTTTTTCGGATTTGCAGCTGTCTACGGGCCATTGCTCGTCAGGGCGCGGCGATAGAATTGTCGGTGACTTCGAGTGCCGGGAACGGTTGGTTTGGTTTGCCCCTTTCCAGCCGTTGCCACACGGGGGGAGCCCCAGCGGAAAGGCTGGGGCTTCTTCGGTTGCGCCAGCGGCGCAAGACGCCGCCGGCCGTAATCGCTAGCGCTATCAGCGGGATTTAGCCTGCCGTCTCAGACGGCGACCGAGTGTCTGGACTTCGCGCCCGGCAAATAAGTGTCGAAGGCCGACGCCACCAGACGCATGTAAGGACGGCCTTGCTCGGTAATGCGAATGCGGTTGCCGTCGATCTCGACGCTGCCGTTTTCCCGGTACGGTCGCAATTGCTCCAACTCTTCGGAAAAATCGGCGGCGGATACAACTCCGGACTCGCGCGCGATGGCGTCCAGATCCACCGCCATGTCGCACATCAGCCGCTCGATGATGCTGCCGCGCAGGCGGTCGTCGTCGGTGAGCGCGATGCCCTTGACGGTGGCGAGCTTGCCCTCGGCGATGGCGCGCGAATAATTGCCCACCGCCGGAGCGTTCTGCGCGAAGCCCTGCGGCAGGCGGCCGATGGCGGAGGCGCCCAGGCCGATCAGCGCGTCGGCGTCGTCGTCGGTATAGCCCTGGAAATTCCGTTGCAGCTTGCCGCTCTGCGCGAACAACTCGTCGTCCGGCCGCGCGTAGTGATCGAGGCCGATCGCCTGATAGCCGAACTCGACCAGCGTATCGTGCGCGGCCTCCGATTGCGCCAGCCGCTCCGGCGAGGTCGGCAGGTCGGATTGCTCGATCAGCCGCTGCTGCGGGCGGAACCAGGGCACGTGCGCGTAGCCGAACACCGCGACGCGCTGCGGCTTTAGCGAGTGCGCCAAGGTGACGGTACGGCGCACGTCGTCGACGGTCTGCTTGGGCAGGCCGTACATGAGGTCGATATTGATGCGGTCGATGCCGACTTCATCGAGCAGGTCGACAGCGTTCTTCACCGTCTCGAAGGGCTGGATGCGGCCGGCCGCCTGCTGCACATGCGCGCTCAAGTCCTGCACGCCGAGACTGGCGCGGTTGACGCCGATGTCGCGCAGCGCCTGCGCCAGCGGGCGCGTCAGATAGCGCGGATCGAGTTCGATGGCGTGCTCGCGGACCGCCGTCAGATCGAAACGATGGGCGAGTTCGTCGGTGATGAATTTGAGCAGGTCGGCGTCGAGGATCGAGGGCGTGCCGCCGCCCCAATGGATATGGGTGACCTTGCGCTTGCCGGTTTGCGCGGCGACCAGCGCGATCTCTTCCACCAGGCGCTGCGCATAGGCTTCGACCGGTTCGTCGCGCAGCGTCGCCTTGGTGTGGCAGCCGCAATAGTGGCAAATCTCGCGGCAGAAGGGGACGTGCAAGTATAATGAGAGCGTGGCACCGCCCGGCAGACCGGCAAGCCAGGAGCGATAGACCGCCGCATCGACCGCCGGGCTGAAATTCGGCGCGGTCGGATACGAGGTATATCGCGGGACTGCTCTTTCGAGCATGTTGGCCATTCACGCTACTCGCAGTGGCTGATCGGCAGGCGCGGGTAAAATATACCGCCCGGCCTCGCGTCAATTGACATATGTCAAGCGAAACAAGGGCGCTGCAATGCGTTGAACGGAAAACCGCGCGGCGACAAGGCTCAGCGCGGCCAGACCGCCGGATAAGAGCCGCCCTGCCGCGCATGGTTTTCATCGTCGCCGGCGGCCGGCTCGGGTTTTGCGGCGCGCTGATGGTCGGGCGAGTGTGCGTAGCGTTCGTCGTGCTCGGTCGAGCGCCGCGTATGGGCGACGCCGTCCGCGAAGGAGGCGTAGAATTTCCAAAATTGATCTAGGGCGCGCATGGCGTTACTCGGCCGAATGGCCGGCCCTGCGGTTCAGCGAATGCCGGCGGTTTCGCTCCGCATAGCGTCGAGCGTGCCGGCATTGGGGCAGTATTGACGCCAGTGCGGATCGTCGGGAACCAGCATGAGGTCGAGCTGGCACCGTTTCTTGCTGACGCAGCTTGAGCACAGACGCTGCATGTCGCGCATGGTGCTCGGTTCGCTCTTGATCAACGCATCGGCATCGAGATGCAGCGCGGTGAGGCGCTCGAACAAGAGCTTGGCCGCGCCGGGCCCACGTTCGGCCAATTGACGCAACTCGCTCGGAGACAGGCCAACGTCGTGCGCCATCCGCTCGATTTCATTCTTGTCGCAGGTATCCAGCCGCAGGCGGCATTGCTGTAACAGCCTGCGCCGACGCACCCATTCGCGGAATGCCGCGATCAGTGAGCCGAACGTCAGATTGGACTTTGCCGGAGTCGATGCGAGCATGAGAGCCTCCTCCCACCAGCTTGCAATCATTAAGCCGTCGACCGGCCGACGCCTTGATCCAAATCAACCGTAAAACGTGCAATTTGCCCGCGTCACGCGTCTCTCGCATATGCGAAGAAATGGAGCGGAGGGACCGAATTCTTGTTCTTCAATCCGCGCGCAGCCTCGGCTGCGGCGATCACCGCTATGAAGATTTGCGATCCGACCGTCTGAATCGGCCACCGGCGCTTGCCGGCCGACGCCAGCCCTGACACACCATCCGCGCAACCGGCTCGCCGCGCGGCGCGGTCGGTCAATTTTGCACAACGGACCGCAGCATTGATTTTCGTCAAGAAAGCCTGTGCCAACAGCCGTTATGAAAATTTGGATTCGGCAAATTCGATCGAATTCTTTATCATGACTGGGGTATTCGCTTGCCGCCGACCCGCCAGGGCAGAAGAATTATGACCGAACCGACCGAAGCGCCCACCGCCAAGCATCTGGGGGTGGGACGACGTATTGCGCGCGCCGCCATCCGCTTCGGCGGGATTTTCACGTGCATCGTAGCGGCGGCCCTGCTGTGGGCCGCGAATGCGCTCGCGCAAACCGCGCCGGCCGACCAGGCCGCACCTAAACTCACCAGCGAGATGTGTCTCGGCTGTCACGGTGTTGAAGGCATTGTCGGCGCGGTTCAACCGAGCCCGCCCGGCAGCCCGCCGAAGGTCATGACCGATCGCTTCCTCGGCAGCGTGCACGGCAAGCTCATCAATTGCGTCGACTGCCACACCAACATCACCAAGATTCCGCACGAAAAGGTCACGGTGAAGGTGAGCTGCATCAACTGCCACCAGAGCCGGCTCGATGATGCCAAGGAGAAAAACGATAAGGAAAAGATCGAGACCCTGACTCGGGTGAACGACATGGTCGGCGTTTATCTGAAGTCGATCCACGCGCAGCCGAGCACGGCCGATCAGTCGCGCACCAATGCGACCTGCTATGATTGCCACGACGCGCATTACGTCTATCCGCCGGGCAGCGCCAATTACAACTGGTGGCGACTGAATTTACCTTACACTTGCGGCAAGTGTCATACCTACGAGCTCGGCGAGTACAAGAAGTCGGTCCACGGCAACGAGGTCCTGCAGCAAGGCAATCCGGCCGCGCCGATCTGTTCCGATTGCCACAACGGGATGAACATCCAGAATCCGTTCCTGTCGGCCACGCAGGTCGTCATCACCAGGAACTGCGGTGGCTGTCACAACGAGGAATATTCGTCCTACCTCGACACCTATCACGGTCAGGTCAATCGGCTGGGCTTCACCTTCACCGCCCAGTGCTTCAACTGCCACGGCAGTCATGACATCAAGAGAGTTAGCAATCCGGCCTCACCCGTCTTCCCCACCAATCGGTTAAAGACCTGCCAGCAGTGCCATACCGGCGCTACCCGCGGCTTTATCACCTTCCAACCACATGCCAACACGCACAATTTCGCGCGCTATCCGCGTGAGTGGCTCGCGGGAAAGTTCATGCTGATTTTACTAGCCGGTGTATTCAGCTTCTTCTGGACGCATTCGGCGCTGTGGTTCTATCGCGAGCTCAGGGATCGCCAGCAGCGGAAGAACCGGCCGCATGTCAAACTCGCCGGGCTGCCAAGCGATGAGCCGCAAGTTTACTTCTACCGCTGGCCGCTGATCTGGCGCATCGCTCATGTAAGTTTCGCCATCTGCACCATTTGTCTGGTGTTCACCGGCATGCAGCTGCTCTATTCCAACGAATGGTGGGCGCCGATGGTGAGCCACGCGTTGGGCGGGCCAAAGGTGACCGGCACCGTGCACCGGGTCGCCGCCGTGGGCTTCCTCGGCATCTTTTTCTGGCATATTTCCTATTTGCTGCTCCGCCTCGGGCCGAAGTGGCGCACCTTCAAGATCTTCGGTTCCGACTCGATGGTTCCGGGCCCGCAGGATGTCCGCGACATCCTGGAAATGTTCAAATGGTTCTTCGGGCTGGGGCCGAAGCCGAGTTTCGACCGCTGGACCTATTGGGAGAAATTCGACTATTGGGCGCCGTTCTGGGGCGTCACCATCATCGGCTCCACCGGCGCCATGATCTGGTTCAAGGAGTTCACGGCCACCTATCTGCCGGGCTGGGTGTTCAACCTTGCCTTCATCTTCCACGGCGAGGAGGCGGTGCTCGCCGCCGGCTTCCTGTTCACAGTCCATTTCTTCAACGAACACTGGCGGCCGGACAAATTCCCGCTCGATATCCGCATGTTCACCGGCTCCATGCCGCTGGAGGAGTTCAAGCACGAAAAGGCGATTCTCTATAAGCGGCTGGTGGAAAACAAGCAGCTCGACCAATTCCTCGTGCATGAGCCGTCGCAGCCGATGACCATCGGGTCCAAGATCCTCGGCTTTACCTTGATGAGCTGCGGCTTGATCCTTTTGTACATGGTCATTTCTGGTTTCATAGGCCATTTTGCCAGTGGGGGATGATTTAAATTCTGTGGGACCACATTTGGACGAGGATGACTAAATGCTAACAAGGCAAACGCCGGGGTTTTTCATGAGACATCTTCTGCTCGCCCTGCTTCTGTCGGTGCCGCTGATCGGCTGCTCCGATCAAAGCTCGACAGACAAACCAACGGCTGCGGATATCCGGGCCGGCAAGGCCGTCGCGGAGCGGGAATGCAAGGCCTGCCACGGTCTAGACGGTAAGGGCGCCGCCCCCGGTATTCCCAACCTTGCCGGTCAACGCGAGCGTTACATCATGGCCGCGCTACAGGAGTACAAGGACCGCAAGCGCGTTCACGCCGCTTTGCGGGCGATCGCGACCGACTTGACCGACGACCAGACCCGCGGCGTTGCCGCCTACTACGCCAGTCTGAAGCCGCTCCCGCCTGAGAAGGTGGCGGTGTTCTCGCCTTACGAGAACGGCAAGAAAGTCGCGGTGGCCTGCGCCCCATGTCATGGCGCGGACGGCAACAGTCCGATCGCCGGCACGCCCAATCTCGCCGGGCAGCAGCCGCTATATTTCGTCGCCGCCACACAGGAATATTTGACCGGCAAGCGCGCATCGGCGCCGATGGACCCCATGCTGCGCAAGCTGAGCAAGCTCGATATCGAGAGCGCGGCGCTGTTTTTCGCCTCGCAGACACCGGTCGCACGCAAAGCGCCGCCGGTCGGCGACCCTACACTGGGCGAGCCGCGCACCGCGGTGTGCGGCGGCTGTCACGGTTCGCACGGCGTTAGCACTGACTCGGCGACGCCGAGCCTGGCGGCGCAGGATCCCATATACTTGGCGCAGGCGATCAAGGGATATCGCACCACGCGCAAGAACGACACGATGTCGCGCGTCGTCGCCAATCTATCCGACAAGGATATCGACGATATCGTCGCGTTCTATGCGACGCAGAAATCAAAGCCGGCGGAAGACGGGCAAAACCTGCTTCACGATATCACCGACAAGTGCAATCGTTGCCACGCCGGCGATATCGACAACCCGGCGCTGGCGATCCCGATCATCAATGCACAGGACAAGGATTATCTCGTCATTGCTTTGCGCGCTTATCGCGACGGCAAGCGCGGAAATTCCCTGATGCACAACATGAGCGTGCCTTACGGGGATTCCATCGTCGAAAGTATCGCATCGTATTACGCGAGCTTGCCGGCGAAATAGGTGCAGGCGAGCCGGGGGCGGTTTGGAATTTGCGACGCAGCTATCGGGGCGCGCGGGCTCGCCGCTCCCAAGTCGAAGTCGCCGTGCGGAGGAAGGCGCGAACCGTGTCGACGGATCGCGCGGATTAACGATAACAATAATGGGCGTGTAGCGATGCAACGCAGCTTGAAGAGTGTCCTAGTCATTGCCGCCGTCGCCGCGAGCGCCATTGCTTGTGGCAGTGCCCTCGCACAGACGGCCGACGCCATGCGCACGCTCAACGCATCGCCGATGGACATCGCCGACGGCAAGCACGTGGCGGAAATCGGATGCGCCGCCTGTCACAACCTCGACGGCATCAGCACCGTCAAGGGCACGCCGCATCTCGCGGGGCAGCGCCCGGTTTATCTTTATCTGACGCTCAAGGAATACAAATCGGGCGTGCGTAGCAGCGAGGCCATGACGAACGCGATCAAGTTCCTCAGCGACGATGCGCTGATGAAAGTCGCGGCTTATTTCGCCAGCCTCGATCCGGCGCCGCCGCCGAGCGGTCCGGCCGGGCCTGCGGTGCCCGATCCGGAGGAAGCCGGCAAAGCCGTATCGGCGGCTTGCGCCGGCTGCCACGGCAACGCCGGCGTCAGCCAGATTCCCGGCATTCCGAGTTTGATCGGGCTCGACCCGAAATATCTGGTCGACGCGATGAAGGCCTACAAAGACGGCCAGCGCAAGAACGACACCATGAAAGCCATGCTGGCGCCGCTGAACGACGCGGCCATCAATAACGTGGCGCTGTTCTACGCGTTGCAGAAGCCGGCGCGCGCCAAGACGCCGATTGCCGGCGACAAGGCTGCTGGCAAAGCGAATTCGGCGAGCTGTGGCGGCTGTCACGGCGAGGACGGCGTGAGCGGAGTTGCGGGAACGCCGAGTCTCGCCGGACAGGACGCCCAATACATCGCGGCGGCGTTACTCGAATACAAAAACGGATCGCGCGCCAACGATACGATGAAGGGCCTCGCCTCGACGCTCGACGCAACCAAGATGAAGAACGTCGCGGCTTACTTCGCGGCGTTCGAACCCAAGGCGCCGAACGTGCGCAAGCCGCTGAGCACGTCGGAGTGGGCTGAGCGTTGCAACCGCTGTCACGGCGTCAACGGCAACAGCACCGACCCGCGCTTCCCGATGCTGGCCGGCCAGCGGTTCGAGTATCTGCAAAAATCGCTGCTCAATTACCGGGCCGGAACGCGCAAGAGCGTCGAGATGCACGCCATGGCCGGCGGGTTGAGCGAAGGCGATATCGACAATCTCGCCGCCTTCTACGCGCACCAAAAGGCACGCGCGGTGCTATTCGTACCGCTGCCGAAGTGAAGTGGATCAAGCCGTAACCGATGGAACCCGACCATGAGTGAACTGCCTCTGCACCGGCACTACCTGCACTACTCGGAGCTGCCGTACAGCCAGCGCGTTCTTTATACGGCGGCACTTCTGGTCCTCGGGGTGGGCTACCTGTTCGCCTTGCTCAACGTCTATTTCACCTATGCCGGCCGCGCCGGCGGCAATCCGCATATGCTCACTGCCGAAGATCTCATCGTGGCCTATTCCGGCAGCGGCAAGGGCTCGCGCCTCGAATCGGCGCTACGCGGCCCGATGTCGACCATGTTGCCGGCCGACGACCGCAACGTGGTGCTCGCCTGGGCGGCGGAAGGCAGTCCACATCCGGGCTATGACAAATCGGTGCGCCCGCTGCTCGATAAATATTGCATGCAGTGCCACGACGGCAGCAATCCGCATCTGCCCAACCTCAACGGCTACGACAATCTGAAGAAGGTGACGGAGAAGGATACAGGCGCCGCCATCCCGACGCTGGTACGCGTGTCGCATATCCATCTGTTCGGCATGACGTTCATCTTCTTCCTCACCGGCCTGATGTTCAGCCACGCCTATGTGCGGCCGGTCTGGTTCAAATGCGTCGTCGTCGCCGTGCCGTTCGCCGGCATCATGATCGATGTCGCCTCGTGGTACATGATCAAGGTCTTCCACCCGTTCGTTTATCTGGAGATCGCGGCCGGCATGGTGCTGGCGGCATGCTTTGCCTTCATGTGGCTGGTGACGCTCTATCAGATGTGGCTATCCAGCGCGCCCGAGATGGTACGCGAACGCGAGGCTGGCGACCTCTAGAGCGCGATCCGTTTAGATCGAATCGCTGTTCTCCCATAACATTTTGCTTGCGCATGAACTTTTCCGAAAACCGGTTCCCACTTTGCGGGATCATGCGCTGGACGTCATTCAGCGATTGCGCCCTAGCGCGGCGATGCGGTCGGCGAATTCGTCGACCGCCGGCCACGACGTGTATTCGATTGAGGTCGCCGGATCGGTCGGGCCGCCGGTCAGTAACATAATGAAGCGGATGATCGCCCGGTCCCGCCAAGTATAGCGCCGGTAATCGAGCCGCCCGGCAAAGGCGACCGCCAATGCAGGCGCAAGACGGTGACGCGCGATGCTCTTGCGCAGATAGGCATTGCCGGCAGCCGTGGTCTTTTCCGGTTTGCGCGCGGTGAGGTTGACCGAGGCGAGCGCCAGCGGCGGCGGCGCGGGGAGCGAGCCGTAGGCTGCCAGGAAGCTGTCGGCTTGCGGCAAGTGCTTGCCGTAACGCACCGCGGCGACCAGCACGACCAACGAAGCGGTGCTCAAGTCCGCCGCGGTCGGACGCGCCACCGCGACGTCCTGCGGCGGGCCGACCGTCCCGCTCGGCGCCAGACGATTATAGATATGCTCGGCGATGCGGCGCGCGTGTCCGTCGTGCGTCGCGTAATAAATCGCCGTCATGCGGCGGCCGTCCGTCGTCGACATCGAATGCCTCTTGGGAACGCACGACGTGAACGCATGCGCTAGACCGGCAGCCGGTTGAAATCCAGCTTAAAAATGATTGCCGCTAAAGCCGGCCGCCATCATCGCCAGCAGGGCCAGGCCGATCGCCACCAGGGCAAAGCCCAGGATTTTGGCGGTGAGCGTCAACGGCCGCGACGGCGCCTGCACCAGAAACTGTTGCAGCTCTCCGGTCTGCGCCAGCCGGGCGTATTCGACGGCGTAGTCGCGCTTGAACTCCTCAAGCGGCATCGCGCCGGTAAAGATGACGACGTCGAGCGGGAATTTGTCCGGCCGCCAGTGATTGACGAAATAATGCACGGTGAACAGATAAGCGGCGGCGAGCAGCGCTTCGTCGCCGTGTGCGACGGTCGCGATATTGAACGCCCAGCCCGGCAGAACGGCGGCGCTGAGCGTCTTGAACCACAAGACGGCGCCGGTGCCGACCAGCATGGTGATGCCCCAGAACGGCGCCCAGTAGTCGACCTTTTGCTGATAGTTCCAGTGATCGAAGCTCGGCCGCGGCGCCCGGCCGAAAAACCATTTGAACATGGCGGCGAAGTCGGCGGCGTCCTGCCAATTCGGCATCAGCGAATAGGGGCCGAACACTTTGAAGCTCGACCAGTTCCGCGCGATGTGGATGGCGGCATAGATAATGTGCCAAGCAAAGACCGCGCACATGACGACGGCGGAAACGCGATGCACGATGCCGGCGATTTGCGGTCCGCCCAAAGCGCGTTCAAGCACCGGCGCCCAAGCGGCGTTTGGATAGAGCAGCGGCAAGCCGGTCGCGACCAGCAGGATAATACTGAGCGCGAACAGCAGGTGCGCCCACCGCCACATCGCGGGCCAGCGCTGCACGTAGCGGGTTTCGCCGGACGGCAGCGCGGCGGCGCGTATATGCGGGCGCAGCTTTCGCGCCTCGCGGTCGCGATATTCACGATAGAACCAAAGCGCCGAGTGGAACCAGAAGAACCAAAGCACGCCGCCGACCGCCATGATGACGAATTTCGAGGCGATCCACGTGTAAGGATAATGCGCGAAGTCGTCGGTGGTGGCGTGCGGCTGGAACGTCGCGAAGCCCGTCGTCGCGTTTGCATGACACTTACGGCAAGTGTTGAGCAGATTGGCTGGCGCCACGCTCGAGGCCGGATTATTCGCGGGCAGGATGGCATGACTGCCGTGGCAGTCGGCGCAGGTCGCGCCATCCGCAAAACCCATGGCGATGACCTGGCCGTGATAGGTCTCGGTGTAACCTTGAGCCGCCTTGGCATGACAGGCGATGCAATTCTTGGCGATGGCGATTTTCCTGCGCTGCCACTCGGCGGCGGTTTTCGCCACGCTCTTGTGCGGCACTTCGGTGATGCCCGTATGGCAATCGACGCAACGCAGCGCCTTGCCGTGCACGCTGGCGGCAAATTCATTCGCGCTCACGAAGAGCGGACGGAATTTTCCGTCGGCGCGCGGCGCGGCAAAGCCGGTTACGCCATGACAACCGAGGCAGCTCGCATTGTCGGGATTTCCGGCGGCTTGTGCGCCGGCGGGTTGCGCGCAAGCAAGGACGATGGTCAGCGCGATCGATTGCCAAACAAATTTGCCCGCGCGCATGGCTCATCCTCTTCCGTATCTGAAAACAAACGCGCGGCACATTGTGCCGCGCGTTGCACTATTCCGCCAGACCGTAATGCGGCTTCACTCGATCGCAAACGACGCCGTCGCCCGCACTTAAGCGAACCGGCAATCGTTTGCGGTTACAGCTTGTGGCCGTTCTCTTGAAATTTTTTGCCGGCTGCCGTGCGCGGACCGCCGCCCGCCGGGTTCACGTGGCAATAACCGCAAGGCTTGCCGGTCGATTGCGCGTAGGCTGGCAATGCACTTGCCTTCTGAGTAATCGACAAAGACATCGCGCCCACGATCAAAATAGCGGCGGCGCCGCCGCAAACAACGACGAGGATCTTTTTGGCATGCACTTTCATTTCAGCTCTCTCCTTGAGTACCGTGAGATGGACACAACTACCGCTTACGATCGAAGATCATGTTAGCGCGTGTTGTAATTTATCAACACCGCAAAATAAAAACAGCACTTTGATCGAGATCAAGTATTCGGCGGTGGTCACTGGGCAGTTTGCCCTTGCGTCAATAAAAGAAATCGGCTGATATTCGGCGGAAGTGAGGCAGGGGAAGGTAGTAACATGGGTGTGCAGTTTTCAGCACAGCTGGTTTCGACCGGGGCGCTTGAGGACTAAACTGAACTACGGCAACTAAGCGAAACGTTCGAAGTATTACCCAATCTACCCTGCTCAGAGCGTTCGTCTAAACGGCGTCACGTCGACGCGGAACGTAGTCTTGATCGCGGTGGCAGGGGGTAGTTCAGTGAAAAGCTCAAGTCGTGAGACTATCGAATGTGGCCTCACCCAGGCTCTGTTGGCGGACACTCCGGACAAGCCGCAATCTAGATTACGCAAGAACATAATTTTGCTTGCGGCATCGGCCCTATTCTGTTGGGCCGTTTTCGGCGCATCGCAGCCGGTCAAGGCCGATGAAGCCTTCACCGTCGCGGGCATCAAATCGAGCCTGCCCGGCTGGTCGCAACCGGCCAAGTCCGCGGAATCCAGCAAATCGCCGGCGACTTCGGCAATTCTGGCGCTGAGCGTGTTCGCCCGGACTGTGGACGCCAAGACGACCCAGCCTGCCGGCCAGTTCGGCGACCAGGCCTATGCCGCGCTGCGGGCCTTCGCCCAGCGCGCCGGCACCGACCAGCCGACCTCGATCAAAGCCAGACCAAAGTCGCCGATGCCGACAATCTGATGGATTGGCTCAGCCAGCCTAAAAGCGAAGCCCCGGCGCCGGCCGCCAAGTCGGCAAAGTCGCCTGCTGGCAAGGGCAAGCGCGAGGGTAAGCCAGTCGAAGCCCACTTTGTCGGCGACAAGGTTTGCGTGGGTTGCCATGCGCCTCTGATCGCGGAATTCAAGAAGACCCTCATGGGCCGCATCAGCATTACTCAGCCGGGCAAGTTCTGCCTGCGAAAACTGCCACGGTGCGGGCTCGGCGCACGTCAAGGCCGGCGGCGGCCGCGGCGTCGGCGGCATCCATGTCGTTCGAAGCCGACGATCCGCGCACCGCGGACGAAAAGAAATGCGATTTGTCTTGCCTGCCATGAGCGCGGCCAACGCACGCTTTGGCAAGGCAGCGTCCACGAAGAGCGCAATCTGGCTTGCATCAATTGCCACACGATCATGAAAGTCCGTGTCGCGCAAGAACCAGCTGAAGACCGCGTTCGAAGCCGGACACCTGCTTCCAGTGCCACAAGGATCGGCGTGCGCAGATGTTCCGCTCGTCGCACATGCCGCTGCGCGAAGGCAAGATCACGTGCTCGGATTGCCATAATCCGCACGGCAGCGTCACTGAAGCTTTGCTGAAGAAAGATTCGATCAACGACGTTTGCTACACCTGTCATGCGGAAAAGCGCGGACCGTTCCTGTTCGAACACGAGCCGGTGCGCGAGAACTGCGACAACTGCCACGATCCGCACGGCACCGTCCAGCAGTACTCGCTCAAAGTGGCGCGTCCGCGGCTGTGCAACGAGTGCCATAACCTCATGGACAATAACGCGGGTCCGACGGGCAGCCACGGCATTGGCCAAGCCTGCGAGAACTGCCACGCCGCGATTCACGGCAGCAACGCTCACGAACGGTCAGCTGTTGTTCCGCTGAGGCCGAGACTGGGTCGAGGTAACCAAGGCGCGATGTAAGAAAATGAAAACGGGGCTTAGGGGCGTTGCAATGAAACGGCGAGTAGGACTTTTATCGAACACTGTGCGATCGGTGCGTTGTTGAGCGGCGTGGCTTGGGCGGCGCCCAGGCTTGCAGGGCCAGGCGGCTGACATGCCGACGAAAGCCCCGGCCGCAGCGCCCGTGCCTTATTGGTGGTTCCACGGCAGCGTGGAGGTAGGCTATCGCGATTTTCTGAACGATCCGCAAAACGGCTTCATGACCTCGAACCATCCTCCGGGTAATTTCCCGGGGGTGGCGGGGAATAGCCTTGCGAAGTACTACGAATACAGTGACATCAAGCCGGGCATTTTCGGCAATGTCTGGCTGTCAACCGGCAGCAGCGATGGCCTCTACCAGTTGACATTGGCGGCAAGAACATTGGCTATGACGATCAGATGTTACTGGTTGAATGCTCAAAGGCCGGCAATTCTATTTCAACTTTAGGTTGGGACCAGTCGCCGCACCTTTACAGCACGAGCGCCTATACGACCTATAACGTGAACGGCAACGCGCTGACGTTGGTGCCCGGCGTCGCCGCCGGCAAAACAACCGCGGCTACGCTGGCTCCTTTTGCTCACACCGACCGACATCGGCATCAAGCGTGATACTGCTCGCGGCGATGGTCGGTGGACCCCGGCCGACGATGCTTGGGACATCCGGCCGGACTACTCGCATATGGCGCGTACCGGCACTCAAGTTGGCATGATTTTCGGCGGCACTGCAGTAACGACCACGCAGATATCCGAAGCCGGTTGACGACACGACACAAAATTACGGCCTGAATGGCGAATATGCTGGCACGTCACCGTGGGGCCAGCGAATGGTTTTGAAGCTGGGCTATAGCGGGTCCACATTTACCGAAACATCTTGGCGGCGATTATTTACCATTCAAAGCTCCAATCCCGCGCAGCCAGCCGGTTGGCGCGCGCATGTCGGTACTGGCCCAGCAATCAAGCCAATGGCTTTAGCGGACGGCGGCGCTCGATCTGCCGTGGAAGAGCCGCTATGTCGGCACCGTCAACTACACGATGATGCGGCAAGACGATACGTTCATGCCGAACAACACTTTCCGGCCGACCAAACGGCTCTGCCGGCGTCTAATCTTGAACGGCGCCATCAATACGCTGCTGATAACAACCAGTTGACTACAAAAATCACGCCCGATCTCACCTCGAAGCTGACCTATCGCTACTACGACTTCCAGAACAACACGCCGGAGACTCTTCTTTAACCCGACCTTCAACCGGGACTACACCGCCAGCAACGAATAGCGTTAATTCGCTGTCGATGGCGCTACATCAAGCAGAATGCTGGCGCTGGATTTGAATTGGCGTCCGGCGAAGGAATTGAATCTCGGCGCCGCACTATGGCTTCGAGCGCTACGACTGGACGCGCGCGATGTCAATGCCACCAACGAGAATTCCGGCAAGGTCTATGGCGACTGGAAGCCCGTGAGCTGGCTCATGCTGCGCGCCAGCGGCTTTTACGGCGCTCCGCGCTACGACAACTATGATTACCAGGGCAATGTCGGGTTCTTCCAGTGGACCTGCCCGGAGCCAACTTGCGATGCCTCCGAGCTCTACGCGACCAAAGCTATCGGCAGCTGATGATCAGTAATCGCGACACTTTAAGGCCAACGTCTCCGGCGATGTCTCGCTCATGCACAACCTGACGCTCACGCCATACCTCAAAATACGTGGATGCCCACTACGACGTCGACCCCGGGGCAACCAGGGTCTGGAAGACAGCGGAAATGGTCTGCCGGCGCCGATCTCGACCTACTTGGTAAATCCGCGATACGTCGTTCATGGTCGGCTACATGTATGAGTGGGGCAACCAGTTCATTTACGGCATCAACTGCACCGAAAGCAGCACCACTGGTGCTCAGTGCGTGGCCCGGACAGATAGTGACCAACGATACG
This sequence comes from uncultured Alphaproteobacteria bacterium, assembly GCA_963753925.1. Classification (GTDB taxonomy): domain Bacteria; phylum Pseudomonadota; class Alphaproteobacteria; order Rhizobiales; family Xanthobacteraceae; genus Pseudolabrys. Next base: position 880,729 of record CAVWEF010000004.1, on the reverse strand, counting down.
ACAACGGTACACACGTTCTACCGCCGGGGCGAGTACGCTGTTATCCCGGACAAGCTTGACACCGAACTTGCGCTACACCGTGTCGAGCGGCATTGACAACATGAACATGTTTGGCTCGGTGGGCCAATTTCACTGCCGCCGGTATCTCTACGCAGGGCGGCCAGTTCCCGGACAACCAGACCTGGTTCCAGCGTTTCGATGCGACCGCGACCTACAACTTCGACAAGGAACAGCTTGCGGCCATGGGCTGGAAGGGCGACGTGAAGGCCAAGCTGCACTATACCTGGGAGCGTAATGCGGAAGACAACTGGGCCAACGATCCGCTGACGCCGTATAACCTGGTTAATTCGAATCTTTGGCTTGGCTGGGACAACCCGAACTATAACGTTCACATGTTGTCGGCTTCGATCAACTTCGCCTGGTAATATCGCCCAACTGGGTTGAACGGGATGCTAAGGGGAGCGGCCTTCAGGCCGCTCCTTTCGTTTGTGAGCGCCGGCTGCTCCGCCTTGATGCCGGGGGTCTCGCGAAAGCCCGATTTGCCCGACCTAACAAGCGGAAACCCGCCAAAGCCGCCCGGTTGATATCCGTCAAAAGGCGAACATCATTTTATCGTAAAAACACCATGCCGAATGGCGGGGGTCCGAATATTGTAATAATACAAAGGCCTTGGAATCGAAGGAGACCGGCAATGAAACGGCATCGTCTTTTGTTTGCAGCGGCGGCTGCGGGCCTCGCCATCGTGGCGGTGGCCGGGATGCAGATCACCACCTCGTCGCCCGCCTATTGCGCGCAGAAGGACCAGCCGAAACGGGTGTTTCCGCAAAACAGCCAGTCGAAGAAGAGCTTTAAGGAAGACGTGATGCCGATCTTCGTCGGCCGCTGCGTGAGCTGCCACCAGCCGGGCGGGGAGGGCTTCGTCAAAAGCGGTCTCGACCTCACCAGCTATGCCGGCGTCATGAAGGGCACCAAATTCGGCCCCATGATCATCCCGGGCGATCCGGAAAGCAGCAATCTGATGCTGTTGCTCGATTGGCGCGCCTCGGCCGACCTGCGCATGCCGCACGGCAAGAAGCAGCTCAATTCCTGCGACCGCAACGATATCCGCGCCTGGATCCGCGAAGGCGCCAAGGACAACTGAGCGCTTCCGCGCTCAGCCTTCCACTTTAAGATCCTTGATCACTTCGTCGAGGCGGCGAAGCTTGTCGGCATCGCCGGCAAGCGCCTTGCGCGCGTCGGCGGCGGCGGCCTTTGCCTTGTCGTGGTCGCCCAGCACCATATAGGCGCGCAATAGCCGCTCCCAGCCGGCGATGTCGTTGCCGTCCTGTTTGAGTTGGTCGGCAAGCCGCGCCACCATGCTGCGGATCATCTGGTTCTGCGCGTCGGGGTTCATCTTCGCCGCCGCCGCGATATCGGCCGCGCTCGGTCCGGGCGTGCCGGCGGCCGGTGCCGTCGGCGGCGGGGCACGGCGGGCGCGGCCGGCATCGACGCCGCCGGTTGGCTGCCTTCGGCGAATTGGCGCAATTTTTCGGGATCGTTGGCCAGTGCCTTGCGGGCCTCGGCTTCCGCGGCCTGCGCCTTATCGAATTGGCCGAGCACGCGATAGGAGCGCACCAATTGCGCCCAGCCTTGCGCGTCGGAGCCGTCTTTTTTCAGCCGCTCGGCAAGCCTCGCAACCATGGCCTCGATCGATCCCTCATGCTGGGGCGCGGCCGGCGTGGCGGTGCCGGGCGCGGGCGCTGCGGCCGCCGTCATAGGCGCCGCCGCTTTCGCCGCTTCGAGCCCGCCTTCGAACTGGGCGAGCTTGCCGGCATCGCTGGCCAGGGCCTTGCGGGCGTCGGCGATGGCCCCTTCCATCTTGTCGTTCCGGTTGAGCACGCGATAGGAGCGCACCAGTTCCAACCAGCCTTGCACGTCGGAGCCGTCCGTCTTCAGCCGTTGGGCCAGACGCTCCACCATGGCATTGGCATCGTGATCGGCGGGCGGCGGACTGCCGGCGGTGGCAGGCGCGGTGCCGGCTGCCGGCGCTTGCCGGTTCAAGGCGTGGGTGACGAGTTCCACCCAGGGCGCGCCCGGCGGCGCTTCCGCCAATAGGCCGCGCCAGATTTTCTCGGCCTCGGCGCGCCGGCCGTCCTGATCGGCGGCCATGCCGGTATAGAAGCGCGCCATTATGTCCGTACTGTCGAGCGCTAGCGCGCGATCGAATTGCTTCTTCGCCTCATCGGTGACGACGCCGTTGGCGGCGAATACCAGCGCCTCGCCCAGATCGGCCTCGTGCGCGGCATTGCTGCCGTTCAGCCGCAGCACATTGCGGAAGGCGCGCACCGCGTCGTCGTAGCGGCCGACGCGCATATAGACCGGCGCCAGCACTTCCCAGGCGCGGCCATCGTCGGGATTGCGCGCGACGTGGTCCTCCACCTTCGCGATCATGTCCTGCACCGCGGCCGACTGGCTCTGCGCCTGCACGCGCTGCGCCAGCGGCTGGCCCGGCATGTCGGGCGAACCGAGGATGAGATAGATCGTGACCGCGCCGACCGGCAGCGCCACCAGGCCGGCGATGGCGGTGACGCGCCGGCGCCAGAGGGAATGGCCTTCCAGAGCCGGCTTTTCGAATTCGGCGGCGTCGGCGGCGGCGATCAGCCGGCGCGACACCTCGACGCGGGCGGCCTCGGCCTCGGCTTCGCCGATCAGGCCGCTGGCGCGGTCGCGTTGGATTTCGTCCAGTTGGTCCTTGTAAACGGCGATGTCGCTGCCGCGGCGCACAGGCTTGTGCCGGGCCAACGGCCACAGCACGGCGAAGATCGTCGCCGCCGTCATCAGTGCAAACACCAGCCAAAGTTCCATGGCGTTATTCTATCCGGTAAACCATTGGATTTGCTGCCCGAAAAGACATTTGAATGCAATAGCGTCGGAATGACGGCAGCTCATGCCGACCGCGCATTTCTGTCAACCGGCAAGCGCCTTAACCCATTGATGCACATCAAGGCGCCGATCATTTTTTCGGCAAAAAATGCCGCCGATTTTCAGAGGAGTAGGCGAAATGAAGGCCGCCGATGTCATGGTGACCGCCGTTATCACGGTGCACCCGGATACGTCCGTGGCGAAGATCGCGGAGGTATTGCTCGCCAACCGCATTAGCGCCGTGCCGGTGGTCAACGATAAAGAGGCCTTGGTCGGTATCGTCAGCGAAGGCGACCTCATTCACCGCGTGGAAGCCGGCACCGAACGGCACCGCTCCTGGTGGCTCGAACTGCTGACCGGAAAAGAAGTTCTCGCCTACGAGTTCGTCAAGTCGCATGCCCGCAAGGCCGCCGACGTGATGACGCACAAGGTGGTGAGCGTGACGCCCGATACCCCGCTCGCCGACATCGCCTCATTGCTCGAAAAGCACGGCATCAAACGCGTGCCGGTGGTCAACAACGGCAAGCTCGCCGGCATCGTCAGCCGTGCCAATCTGGTGCAGGCGTTGGTCAACATCGAGCATGCGGCGAAGGCGAACGTGTCGCTCGACGATGCAGCCCTGCAGGGCAACATCCTCGCGCAGCTGAACTCGAAATCCTGGTTCAACCCGTCCACAGTCACCGTCGTCGTCAATGACGGAATGGTCGAATTGTGGGGCATCGTCGATTCCGAGAGCGAGAAGAACGCGATCAGAGTCGCGGTCGAGGTGACGCCCGGCGTGCGCAAGGTGTCCAACCACCTCGTGATCGAACACGTGATGGAAGCGCAATGACGGCGTGAGCCGTCGGTCTGCCACCATCCGTTCTTTTGTCAGCCGCCGATTTGCGGCAAGCGGCCGAGCGCCGCAGCCACAATATGACGCGTGGCCTGCACAGGGTCGAGCCGTTCGGGGCCGACGCCGTAAGCGGCAAGCAGTGCCTTGAGATTGGCCGGCACGGCCTCGCGCGCATCGGTGAGCGGCCGCTCGGCCAGATATGTGCCGGCCCAACCCTCCAGCATTGATTGCTCGATGCGTTCGGATTCCAGCTCCGCCGCCTTGGCTTGCGCGCGCAATTGCGCGGCGGCTCGTATGTCACCCGCGCCTTCCAATGCAACGGTTTTGAGCTTGCGCCGTGCCGCGCGCAGGGGCTGCACGACGCCTAGATGCCAGGCGTCGACTTGCCCGCGCGCCGCTTTGATCTCGCCCGCGGTCAGCGCGACGCCGCGCAGCGCGCCGGCAAAAGCGCAGAATAGAATCAGATTGACGTCGAGGCCGAACCGGTCCTGCAGATCGAGACATTCGCCCTCGACGCCGTCCGCGCCATAGACCGAAAGCGAAAAGGTCCACAACGGCGAGCTCATGTCGCGGCCCCGTTCTTAGCGCTTGCCGGTGAAATTCGGCAGGCGGCGTTCGGCGGTCGCCTTGACGCCTTCCCTGAAATCATCGGTCTTGCGCAGCCAGGTCTGCTCTTTCAGCTCGTGCTCGGTTGCCGCGCGCACGCGGTCGGCGAGGTCGCCGCGCAGGGTGGCGCGCGTCGCGATCAAACCGAGCGGCGAATTCTCGGCGATTTCCGCGGCAAGCTTGAGCGCCGCCGCGCGCACTTGCGCCTGCGCCACCAGCACGTCGGCCAAGCCCATGGCGTAGGCTTCCTCGCCGGTCACGCGGCGGCTGGTATAAAACATCAAAGCCGCCTTGCTGGCGCCGACGACCATCGGCAGCGTGACGGTAAGCCCGAAGCCGGGATGAAAGCCGAGCCGGGTGAAATTGGCGACGAAGCGCGCCTCCGGGCAGGCGACGCGGAAATCCGCCACCATGGCAAGACCGAGACCGCCGCCGACCGCCGCGCCGTGTACCGAGGCGACGATCGGCTTCTTGGTGCGGAACAGGCGGATCGCTTCGAGATAAAGATGCTGCACGACCAAGTCGCGGTTGCTCTCGCCCGGCCGCTGGCCTTCTGTGTTGAGCGTCGAGCCGTCGCCGAAATTGGCGCCGGCGCAGAACGCCTTGCCCTGCGCCGCCAGCACCACCGCGCGGCATTCGATGTCCTCGTCGAGCGTCTCCAGCGCCGCGGCGATTTCCTGGATCAAGGCGATGTCGAAGAAATTATTCGGCGGGCGGCGGATCTCGATCAGCGCCACGTGACCGATCTTCTCGACGCCGATATCCTTGAATTCGCCCATCGCACCGTTCCTTCATTCGGCCGCGCGGCGTTGCGCCGGCGCCTGTTTGACGATCAAGGCATCGACCACGGAAACGCCTTGCCCCTTGGCGTGCACGATCACCGGATTGAGATCGATTTCCGCGATCGCGTCGGCATGGTCGGCGGCAAATTGCGACAGCCGCACGATCAAATCGGCCAGCGCCTCGCTGTCGGCCGGCGGCGCGCCGCGGACGGCGCCGAGCACCGCTGCGCCCTTGAGACGGCCGATCAGCGCGCGCGCCGCGGCGCGGTCGAGCGGCACCGGCGCCAGCGCCACATCGCCAAGCGCCTCGACCAGCACGCCGCCGAGGCCCACCATCAGCAGCGGACCCCAGGTCGCATCGCGGTTGACGCCGAGGATGACTTCACGCCCGGGCGGCGCCATCGGCTGCACCAGCACGCCGTCGATGTGCGAGTCGGGCGCGTGCCGCTTGGCGGCGGCGAGCACGCGCTCGTAAGATCCGCGGGCGCCATCGCTCGAAACATTGAGCGCCACGGCGCCGGCTTCGGTCTTATGCGGGATGTCGGGTGACTGCACCTTCAGCGCCGCCGGCCGCGCCAGCGCGCGCACGGCGGCTTCCGCTTCGGCCGGCGAATGGGTGAGCGAGCCCGCCTCGCCGCTGCCGATGCCATAGGCGGCGAGTACCGGGCGCGCATGCCATTCGCACAACACCGGCGCGGAGGCCGCGAGCATCGCCTGCGCGGCGGCGCGATCGGCCGCCGGAATGACGGGCGCCTCGGCCGGCATTTTCATGCGCTCGCGCCGCACCCGGTAGTCCGCCATCGCGCGCATGGTGCGCGCGCAGCCGTCGGCATTGGTGAACAGCGGATAGCCGGCTTCGCTGAGGATTTCGATGCTGCGCGCGGAGGGGAGCGTGTAGGTCCACATGAATACCGGCTTTTTGCAATCGCGCGCCAGCGCGTGCAGCTTCGGCAGATCGTTTTCCAGGAACGCCGAGCGGCGCGCGGTCACCACCACCATGACGCCATCGATCAGCGGCGACTGCGCGGCGAGCCGCGCGAATTCGCCGTAGCCGAGCTTGTGCACGCCCTGCGCGGTCGAATCGACTGGGTTCTGCGAGGTCCCGTAAGGCGGCAGATGCACGTCGATTGCGGCGCGGGTCGCCGCGTCGAGCTCGGGCACTTCGAGGCCCGCGCGCACACAAGCGTCTGCCATCAACACGCCGGCGCCGCCCGAGGCGGTGCAGATGGCCATGCGCGGTCCGGCCGGCAGCTTGTCGCCGCAGGCGAGGAAACCGGTGGCGAGATCGATGATCTGATCGAAATCGTTGCCTTCGATGACGCCGTGGTGCTGGAAAATCGCGCGATAGGCGGCATGCGAACCGGCGAGTGCGGCGGTGTGCGAGGCGACCGCGCGCCGTCCCGGCTCGGTCTGCCCGATCTTGGCGACAATCAGCGGCTTGCCGGCGCGCAACGCTTTGTCGGCGGCGCGGCGGAATTTTTCGGGCGTCTTTATATCTTCAAGCAGCATCAGGTAGACGTCGGTCTTGCCTTCTTCGAGCATGGCGTCGAGGAAATCGGAGGTCTCCAGCACGCCTTCGTTGCCGGTGGTGACGATGTGGCGGAATTTGATGTTGCGTTCGCGCGCGCGGTCGAAAAAGGCAAAGCCGAGGCCGCCGCTTTGCGAAATCACCGACACCTCGCCGGCAAGCGGCAGTTTCGGCATCAGCGGACCTGCGGTTGCGTCCATCACCGGGCTGAAGGTGGGTGAGAACCTCATGGCGACATTGACGAAGCCTTCGGAGTTCGGCCCGCACACCGCCATGTCGTAGCGCTCGGCGATCTCGCGCACTTTCTCCTGCATGCGCTGGCCGGCGCCGCCCGGCTCCTCGGCAAAGCCCGAACTCAAGATCAGCGCGGCCTTGATGCCGGCGCGGGCGCAGCGCTCCAGCTCGTCGGCCACGAATTGCGCCGGAATGATCAGCGCGACGAGATCCGGCGGCGCAGGGAGTTCCTCGACGCTTGAATAGGCCTTGCGCCCTTGCACTTGCCCCGCGCTACGGCTCACCGGATAGATCGTGCCGGTGTAAGGGTGGCTGAGCATGATATGGAAAATGCGGCCGCGCAGGCCGTTGAGGTCGGACGAAGCGCCGACCACCGCGACGCTTTTCGGCCAGAGCAATTTTCCGATGTCTGGCACTGCGCGACCTTTCTTCACCGCAACCCGAGGCCGCGCGCGATGATGCCGCGCAGGATCTCGGTGGTGCCGCCCTGGATGGTGAGTTTGGGCGCGGTTTTGAGCGCGAAGGCGAGCTGATCGTCCAGCGTCGCCCGGTTGCCGGTTTCCGGCTCGAGGAAGGCACCGAGGTCGCGCACGCGCTCGGGCAATTCTTGCTCCCACAGCGTGCCAAGGTCCTTGACGATCGAGGCCTCCACCACCGGCTCCTTGCCGGCCTGCAACATGCCGGCAACCGACACCGACATTCGGCGCAGCGTGTGCAATTGCGCCACCAGGCGGCCGAGGCCCTCGGTGCCGCGCAAGTCAGGCTCGGGCCCAAGCGCGCGCACCAACTCGGCCAGCACGTAAAAGGTTTCCAGGAACCGTTCCGGCCCGCTGCGCTCGTAAGCGAGCTCGCTGGTCGCTTGCTTCCAGGCGCCATCGGTTTCACCGAGCCGGTGATCGTCGGGAACGAAGGCGTCGTCGAACACGACCTCGTTGAAATCGTGCTGGCCGGTCATCTGCACGATCGGATTGACCGTGATGCCCGGCGCTTTCATGTCGACGAGGAATTGGGTGAGGCCGTGCCGGCGGTTTTCCTTGGTCGGCGGCGAGGTGCGAAACAGGCCGAGCATATAGTCGGCGATGTGCGCGTTGCTGGTCCAGGTCTTGGCGCCGTTGATCTTCCAGCCGCCGGCAACCTTGGTCGCTTTGGTGCGCGCGGCGAACAGGTCGGAGCCGGAATTCGGCTCGCTCATGCCGATGACGAAGCACAATTCGCCGCGGCAAATGCGCGGCAGAATATCCTGCTTGATGTGCTCGGGCGCGTATTTGAGCAAAATAGGCCCGCTCTGACGGTCGGCGACAAAATGCGAGCGCACCGGCGCATTGGCCACGCGGAATTCCTCGGTGACGACGTAGCGCTCGAGAAAACTGCGCTCATGGCCGCCGTATTTCTTAGGCCAGGTCATGCCGATCCAGCCCTTGGCGCCGACGCGCTTACTGAAGGCGTGATTATGCGAATCGCCATGGCCGGGCCGGTCGGGGACGAAGGTGCCGGCCGCTACTTCCTCGGCGATGAAGGCGCGCACCTCCGCGCGCAATTTCTCGCATTCGGGCGGCAGGCGGACTTGATCGAAGTGCAGGCCGGTGCTCATCGCTGCCACCTACCGCGCCGCCAGCATGGGCCAGAACTGGTTGGCGCCGCGCGCGGCGATGACGCCGCCCAGCGCCGACGCCCAGTGGCTCTCGCTGCCGAAGTCGTCGCGCCAGGAAAGCAGGCGCAGCGTGAAACGATGCAGCACGTGCTCGTTGGTAAAGCCGATGGCGCCGTGCACTTGGTGCGCGATGCGTGCGCCTTCGGCGGCGGCCTCGCCGGTGCGGATTTTCGCCGACGCCGCTTCCAACAGAACCGTGTCGTCGAAAGCGTCAATAGTCGCAATCGTGTCGGCGGCGGAACCGGCGGCGGCGAGCGCGGCAGCGGTTTCGCCGGCAAGCCGCGCGAGGTTCTGCTGCACCGCCTGGAATTTGCCGATGGGACGCTCGAAGGCGACGCGCTCGTTGGCGTAAGCGACGCTCATCGCCAGGATCGTCTCAAGCGCGCCGGCGCTCTGCACGCTGCGCACGGTGGCGCCCATCAGCATCAGCGATGATTGATCGAGACCGGCCGGGGCCGGCGCGCTGCGGATTGGCTTCACGCGCTCGAAGCGCACGCCGTCGGACGGCTCGCCGGCGAGGTTTTCGCTTTCGCTTAGGCGGCAGTCGGCAATTTTGACCAAAGCAACGACCGCGCTTTTGCCGCCTTCGGTCAAGACCGCAATGTATTCGCAATCGCGCGCGAAAGGAGTGCCGCGGCATAGTCCGCTCAAAGTGCCGTCGGCGTTCAACGTCACACGGTCGCGCGGACGGGCGGGAGCAACGGACATGGCGCCGGTCGGCGCCTCGATCCCGGCGCGCGCCAGCAGCCAGCCGGCGAGCAGCGTTTCGGCGAGCGGCACCGGCACCGCATAGCGCCCCGCAGCGCCGAGAATGGCAAAGCCGTCGGCGAGGCTCGCGCCGCCCTGTGCTTCCGAAGACCAGGCGAGCGTCAGGCCTGCCTCCGACAATGCGCGCCACAGCGGCGCCTTCCACTCGCCGTCGCGGGCGCGGTTGACGGCTTGCGGATCGGCCAGGTCGGCAAATATGCGTGCTGCCGTTTCGGCGACGATATTTTCGCTCTCGGTCAGCATTGCCGCTCCGGCTTTCCACGCGATGGCGGACCTGTTCCGCGCCATCGTGCGGTGCGGGCGGACCGTTGGCAAGCGCTGCCGGATCTATGCTCCGGCCTGGTTTTGCGCGGTTGATCGGCTATTCCATACCGGGTAGCGTTGTCGCCAATCACAAGCAAGAAATGGGCTGCCGCCAGCCATGGCGGGTTCGGCCGCGCATACGGGGGAGGATCCAATGGCAACAAAATATGCCGCTCTGGCAACAGCAATTCTCGCCGGCTTGGCGATCTCGACTGCGCAGGCAGCGGAGCCCAAACACGGCGGCATCCTGAAGTTCTATCACCGCGAGACGCCGCCCAGTCTCTCCATTCACGAGGAAGCGACGTTCTCGGTCAACGTTCCCGCCATGGGCGTTTTCAATAACCTCGTCATCTACGACCAGCACATCCCGCAGGCGAGCCTCGACACCATCCGGCCGGAACTGGCGACCAGCTGGGCCTGGGACAAGACCAACACCGCGCTCACTTTCAAGCTGCGTTCCGGCGTCAAGTGGCATGACGGCGTGCCGTTCACTGCCAAGGACGTGAAGTGCACCTTCGACTTGCTGCAGGGCAAGGCGCAGGACAAATTCCGCAAGAATCCGCGCAAGGATTGGTACGAGTTTGTCAGCGACGTGAGCGTCAACGGCGACAGCGAGGTGACCTTCCATCTCAAGCGGCCGCAGCCCTCGCTCTTGGCGATGCTCGCTTCCGGCTACACGCCGATCTATCCCTGCCACGTGCCGGCGGCGCAGATGCGCACGCATCCGATCGGCACCGGTCCGTTCAAGTTCGTCGAGATGAAGCAGAACGAGTTGATCAAGTTCACGAGGAATCCGGACTACTGGAAAAAGGGCCTGCCCTATCTCGACGGCATCGAATACACCATCATCAAGAATCGGGCGACCGCGGTGCTCGCCTTCGTTGCCGGCAAGGTCGACGTGACGTTCCCGACCGAGATGACGGCGGCGCTGGAAAAGGACATCAAGTCACAGGACCCGACCGCGATCTGCGAGATCAAGCCGATCAACGTCAGCACCAATTTGATCGTCAATCTCGACAGCGCGCCGTTCAACAATCCGCAATTGCGCAAGGCGATGATGCTGTCGCTCGACCGTAAGGCCTTCATCGACATTATCCTGCAAGGGCAGGGCGACCAGGGCGGTTCGCTGCTGCCGGGGCCGGAGGGCGTCTGGGGCATGCCGCCGGAAATGCTCAAGACCATTCCGGGCTATGGCGACGTGAATAAGGATCGCGAGCAGGCACGCGCGATCATGACCAAGCTCGGCTATTCCGCCGATAAGCCGCTCAAGATCAAGGTGGCGACGCGCAACCTCGCGACCTACCGCGATCCGGCGGCGGTGCTGATCGACCAGCTCAAGAGCATTTACATCGACGGCGAGCTCGATCCGGTGGAATCCAGCTCCTGGTTCGCCAAGGTGGCGCGCAAGGACTACCAAGTCGGGCTCAACCTCACCGGCAACGGCATCGACGATCCCGACCAGGCGTTCTACGAGAATTATTCCTGCACGTCGGAACGCAATTACACCCACTACTGCAACAAGGACCTGGAAAAGCTGTTCGACGTGCAATCGCAAGAGACCAACGTCGCCAAGCGCAAGAAGCTGGTGTGGGAGATCGACAAAAAGATCCAGGAGGACGGGGCGCGGCCGATCCTGTTCCACGCCCGCACCGGCACGTGCTGGAAGCCCTACGTGAAGAACCTGACGATCATGAACAACAATACCTACAACGGCTTCCGCTTCGAGGACGTTTGGCTGGACAAGTAAGCGCCAGCTTTTGCGCGCCCGGCCCGTGGGGGAGCCGGACGCGCCTTTCCCCGCACACGACGGGAGGCCATGGTGGGGAGTTATCTGATCAGGCGCTTCTTCTTGATGCTCCTGACGCTGTTCGGAATTTCCGTGCTGGTCTTCACGATGCTGCGCGTGGTGCCCGGCAACATCGCCGACATCCTGTTCGACGCCGCCGGGATGATCGACGTCGCCGAAAAAGGCAAATTGGAAAAAGAGCTCGGGCTCGATAAGCCGATCGTGGTGCAATACGCGGCCTGGATCGGCGGGCTGGCGCACGGCGATCTCGGTTATTCCTACGTATCGGAGAAGCCGGCGCTGCAGGAAATCCTACCGCGCATTCCGATCACCGCCAAGCTCGCCGGCCTGGCGCTCTTGTTCTCCATTGTGTTCGGCGTGCCGCTCGGGGTGATCAGCGCGGTCAAACAGAATACCGCGCTCGATTACGTCTTGCGCGTGATCAGCCTGAGCGGGCTGTCGATGCCGGCCTTCTGGCTGGGCCTGCTGATCCTGATGGCCTTCGTCAAATATTTCGGCACGATTCCGATCTACACCGAGCCGCCGGCCGGCTTCTGGAGCGCGCTTTGGCTCTATAGCGTGCCGGCGGCGGCGGTCGGTTTCCGCTCCTCGGCGCTGGTCATGCGGCTCACCCGCTCGTCGATGCTGGAAGTACTGCGCCAGGATTACATCCGCACGGCGCGCGCCAAGGGCGCCTCGGAGCCAACCGTCAACTACCATCATGCGTTGCGCAACGCGGTGCTGCCGGTGGTCACGGTGATCGGCATCGAGGCCGCCTTCCTGATGGGCGGGCTGATCGTAACCGAGACGGTGTTCAATATTCCGGGCATCGCCCGCTTCCTGGTCGAGGCGATCCGCTGGCGCGACTACCCGATCGTGCAGAACCTGGTGATGTTCATCGCCTTCGTCGCGGTGTTCATCAACTTCCTGGTCGATCTGCTCTACGCGGCGCTCGACCCGCGCATCAAATATTCCTGAGGACGCTAATGGCCAGCCTCGACATCGCCCCCGTGCCCGCCGCCGACGCCGCCAGCGCCGAGGGCGTGTGGTCGAAGATCCGCTATTACGCCGCCTCGCACCCGCTCGGGGTGATCGGCGCCGTGATCATGCTGGTGTTCGTCTTCGCCGCCGTGTTCGCCGATTTCATTACCTCCTACGACCCGATCAAGACCAATTCGCTCATCACGCTGGCGCGGCCGAGCGATGCGCATTGGCTGGGCGCCGACCAGATGGGCCGCGACATCTACAGCCGCATCATCTACGGCGCGCGTATTTCGCTCGCGGTGGGCCTAGGCTCGACCTCGCTCGGCTGCTTCTTCGGCATCATTCTCGGCCTCGCCTCGGGCTATCTCGGCGGCTGGGTCGATCTGGTGATCCAGCGCATTGTCGACGTGCTGCAGGCGGTGCCGCTCTTGGTGCTGGCGCTGGTGATGGCAGCAGCGCTCGGACCGGCGCTCAACAACACCATTGTCGCCATCGCCATCCCGCTCATTCCCTATACCGCGCGCGTCATCCGCTCCAATACACTGACGCTGCGTGAGCAGCCCTTCGTCGAAGCCGCACGGGCGGTCGGCATGAGTGAATTCCGCATCGCCGTACGCCACGTGCTGCCCAACACGCTTGCCCCGCTGATCGTGATTGCCACCGCGCAACTCGGCGCCGCCATCCTGACCGAGGCCTCGCTGTCGTTCCTCGGCCTCGGCGTGCCGGAGCCGCACCCGTCCTGGGGCCGCATGCTGTCGGAATCGGCCGCCGAATACGTGCGCACGGCGCCCTGGCTGGTGATCTTTCCCGGCGTCGCCATCAGCCTCGCGGTGTTCGGCACCAATTTGTTGGGCGACGCGCTGCGCGACATCCTCGACCCGCGGCTGCGCAATTAATGGCTTCGACGATCAACATGGCGCAGCCGGCCAGCGGGACTTCCAGCGAGGTCGCCGCGCCGCTGCTCATAGTGGACGGCCTGCGCACTTATTTCGACCTGCGCCACGGCATCGTCAAAGCGGTTGACGGCATCAGCTTCACGCTCGCCGAACACGAGACGCTGGCGATCGTCGGCGAGTCCGGCTGCGGCAAGAGCATCACCGCGCTGTCTTTGATGAGATTGGTGCCCGATCCGCCCGGGCGCATTGCCGGCGGCACCATCAGGCTCGCCGGCGTCGATCTGCTGGCGCTGAGCGAAGAAGCGATGCGCGGCGTACGCGGCAAGGATCTCGCCATGATCTTCCAGGAGCCGATGACCTCGCTTAATCCGGTGCTCACCATCGGTAGCCAGATCGCGGAAGTCCTGCTGCTGCATGAGCCGCTCAGCCGGCAGCAGGCCTGGACGAAGGCGATCGACATGCTGCGGCTGACGCGCATCCCCGAGCCGGAGCAGCGCGCCAAGGAATATCCGCATCAATTGTCCGGTGGCATGCGCCAGCGCGCCATGATCTCAATGGCCTTGGCGTGTAATCCGAAAGTACTGATCGCCGACGAGCCGACCACGGCGCTGGATGTGACCATCCAGGCGCAGATCCTCGACATTATATTGGACCTGCAACGCAAGCTCGGTACCGCGATCATCCTCATCACCCACGATCTCGGCGTGGTGGCGGAAACGGCGCAGCGCGTCATCGTCATGTACGCCGGGCGCAAGGTGGAGGAGGCGCCGGTCGACGAATTGTTTGCCCGCCCGCAGCATCCTTACACGCACGGGCTGATGGCCTCGATCCCGCGATTGCCGCTGATGCGCGGGGAGGCCGACAATACCGGCGAGCGTTTGCAGGAAATTCCCGGTATGGTGCCGGCCTTGACCGACCTGCCGGACGGCTGCGTGTTTGCGCCGCGCTGCGCGCACGCCGACGATCGCTGCCGAACCGCCTATCCGGCCTACGAGGAGAAACGGCCGCGCCACTGGGCGGCGTGCTGGCGCTCCGCCGAATTGTTCGGTGGCCGCGATGGCTGATCGATCCGCCCCGCCAGTGCTCGAGGTGCGCGACCTCAAGAAGCATTTTCCCATCCGCACGAGCCTGTTGCAGCGCGCCGGCGGCACCGTGTTCGCCGTCGACGGCGTCAGCTTCTCGATCAGCGCCGGCGAGACGCTCGGCCTGGTCGGCGAATCCGGCTGCGGCAAGTCGACGGTCGGGCGCACCATCCTGCGGCTGATCGAGCCGACCGGCGGCAGCATCAGGATCGACGGCCGCGACATCACCAAGTTGAGCAAGACCGAGTTGCGCCCCTACCGGCGGCAAATGCAGATCATCTTCCAGGACCCATTTTCCTCGCTCGACCCACGCATGTCGGCGGGCGACATCGTGGCCGAGCCGATGCGCGTGCATCGCACCGCGCGCGGTGCGGATGTGAAGAAGCGCGTGGCCGCATTGTTCGATCGCGTGGGCTTACGCAAGGCGCAGATGGACAATTATCCGCATCAGTTTTCCGGCGGCCAGCGCCAGCGCATCGGCATCGCCCGCGCGCTGGCGTTGCAGCCGAAACTGATTATCGGCGACGAGCCGGTGTCGGCGCTCGACGTGTCGATCCAGGCGCAGGTGCTCAATCTGATGATGGACCTGCAACGCGAGATGGGGCTCGCTTATCTCTTCATCTCGCACAATCTGGCGGTGGTCGAACACCTGAGCCACAATATCGCCGTCATGTATCTCGGCCGCATCGTCGAATACACCGACAAGCGCACGCTGTTCACCAAGGCGCTGCACCCTTATACCGAGTCGTTGCTGCTGGCGGTGCCGGTGCCGGACCCGCGTGTGAAACGGGTCAAACGCGTATTGCAGGGCGACGTGCCGAGCCCGGTCAACCCGCCGTCGGGTTGCCACTTCCACACCCGCTGCCCCTACGCGGTCGAGCGCTGCCGTGCGGAACCGCCGGCCTTGCGCGAGGTCAGGCCTGGGCAATTGGTCGCCTGTCATTTACGCTAGGGCGTCATGAACCAGCCCACCCGCGCCAACGTTCCCAAGATCAATCCCAATCCGTTCACCACGCGGCCCGAGATCGAGGGCACCTTCGGCGTGGTCGCCACGACCCATTGGATCGCCACCGCCGTCGGCATGGCGACCTTGGAAAAAGGCGGCAACGCCTTCGACGCCGCGGTGGCGACTGCGTTCGCGCTGCAGGTGGTCGAGCCGCATCTCAACGGGCCAGGCGGCGACGTGCCGGTCATTCTGTATGACGTGCGCAAGGGCAAGGTCGAGGTGATCTGCGGGCAGGGACCGGCGCCCGCCGGCGCCACAATTAAGCACTACCGCGACGAACTGGGCCTCGATCTCGTGCCCGGCACCGGTCTCTTAGCCGCCTGCATTCCCGGCACGTTCGAGACCTGGATGCTCCTCTTACGCGACTACGGCACCATGCGGCTTGCCGACGTGCTGACGCCGGCGATTGGTTACGCGCGCAACGGTCATCCGCTGGTCGAGCGCGCCAGCGCCACCATCGGCATGGTGCAAGACCTGTTCCGCGAGCATTGGCCGACCTCGGCGGCGGTTTTTTTGCCTGGCAACAAAGTGCCGGCGCCGGGCACGATGTTCAGCAACGCCACCATGGCGGACACCTATGCGCGTATTTTGCGCGAAGCGGAAAGTGCCGGCGGCAACCGCGAAAAACAAATCGAAAAAGCGCGCGAGTGCTGGTCGCGCGGGTTCATCGCCGAGGCGATCGACAAATTCTGCCGGACGCAGGAGGTGATGGATACCAGCGGCGAGCGCCACCGCGGTGTGCTGACGGCTGACGACATCGCAGGCTGGCAGCCGCGCGTCGAGCCGCCGGCGACGCTCGACTATGGCGACTACACGGTTTGCAAGTGCGGGCCCTGGAGCCAGGGCCCGGCGATGCTGCAGCAGCTCGCGCTGATAAAGCAGTTCAATCTCGGCCGCATCGATCCGACCGATCCCGCCTTCATCCACACGCTGGTCGAATGCTCCAAGCTCGCTTATGCCGACCGCGACAAGTTCTACGGCGATCCGGATTTCGTCGAGGTGCCGCTGGCGACGCTGTTGTCCGACGTATACAACGCCGAACGCAAGAAACTCATCGGCGAGCGCGCCTCGCTCGAGCAGCGGCCGGGCACGATTCGCGGTTTGGGCAAAGAGCTTACGCTGCGCGTGGCGGGCGGTGCGCGCACGGTCGCGGCCGGCGCGGGCGAGCCGACAGTCGGCAAGATCTGGACACACGACGACACGCGCGATCCGGGCGTCATCTCGGTCGAGGACGCCAAGCTCAATGCCGCCGGCGTCATGCGCGGCGACACCGTGCATTTCGACATCATCGACCAACAAGGCAACATGGTGTCGTCGACGCCGTCCGGCGGCTGGCTGCAATCTTCGCCGACAATTCCGGCGCTCGGCTTTTGTCTGGGCACGCGCGCGCAGCAGTTCTGGCTCGACGAGGGCCATCCTTCGGCGCTGGCGCCGGGCAAACGCCCGCGCTCGACGCTGACGCCGTCGCTGGCGCTACGCAACGGCGAGCCTTATCTCGCTTGGGGTTCGCCCGGCGGCGATCAGCAGGACCAGTGGATCGCGCAGTTTTTCCTGCGCCACGTGCACGCCGGCATGAATCTGCAAGAATCGATTGACGCACCGGCCTGGCATTCGGAGCATTTCATGGCTTCGTTCTGGCCGCGCGAGGCGCGCCCCGGCGTGCTGGTGGTCGAAAGCCGAGTGGGAGAGGCAACGAGTGCGGACTTGCGCGCGCGCGGCCACGCGGTCGAAGTCGGCCCGGCCTGGTCGGAAGGGCGGCTGACCGCGGCCTCGCAGGTCGGCAAGCGCCGCCGCGCCGCGGCCAATCCGCGCGGCATGCAGGCCTACGCCGCCGGCCGCTGACGGCGCGGCTTTATTTCTTGCGGATGCGGAAAGAAAACACGCCGCCGTCCTGCGTCTTGCCTTCGAGCGCGTCGCCGGTCTGCCGCAGCAGATTGGGGATGTCGATCGCGGTCAGCGGATCGGTGCATTCCGCTACGATCAGGTCGCCGGCTTTGAGCCCGGACAGCATCTTGCGCACGCGTAACGCTGGTAGCGGGCACTTCAAACCGCGCAGATTCATGGTCTTTTCCACCATTGCAGGTCGGGTCCGGGTTGCTGTGTCCACCGCTATGTTGAGGTAGACTGAATATTCTGAAGTCACCAAGGTCAAGCATGGCTGCGGCGTCCGACCCGATACAGACGATAACCCGGCTGACGCCGCTGGCCGACGTGCTGGCGGCGATCGATTTGGACGTGAAAGCGGTCGTCCCGCGCAGCCTCGATGTCGCCGCGGCCGCAGGCCGCGTGCTCGCCGCCGACGCGGTGGCGCCGGCGCGGCCGAGCATGCCGCTCGCTCTGCTCGACGGCTGGGCGCTCAAGGCCGACGACACATTGGGCGCCGGCGGTTATGCGCCGGTAGTGCTCATGAACGTGCCGCAACGAGTCGAGGCCGGGCAGGCGATGCCGGTCGGCACCGACAGCGTGGCGCCGCTTGACGCGGTGCGCGTCGGCAAGGACCGCGCCGAGGTGCTCGCCACCGTCAATCCCGGCGACGGCGTCTTGCCGGCGGGCGGCGACAGCGATCCTGGCATTCCGCTGCGCCATGCCGGCGAGCGCTTGCGCGCCACCGATCTTGCCGTCTTCGCCGCCGCGGGTCTGGCGCGCGTGATGGTGCGCGAGCCGCGCGTGCGCGTGGTGCCCTTGCGCGGTAGCGGCATCGTCGCCGCCGCCGCGCGCACGGTGGCCGTCGACATCGAACGCCGCGGCGGCGCGGTTCGGCTCGACGAAGCCGGCCGCGATTTCGGCGGTGTGCTGGCTTCCGAAAGCGCGGACGCCATCATTGCCATCGGCGGTACCGGCAATGGCCGCAATGACGTGAGCGCGCAGACGCTGGCGCGCGAGGGACGGCTCGCGGTGCACGGCATGGCGTTGACGCCGGGCGAGACCGCCGCACTCGGATATATCGGCGTCAGGCCCGTGCTGCTGTTGCCGGGCCGGTTGGACGCCGCGCTCGCGGTTTGGCTCACGGTCGGCCGCCATATGTTGGACTGCCTGGCGGCGGCCAAGCTGAAGGACAACGGGCCGGCCGAAACGGTGACGCTGGCGCGCAAGGTTTCGTCCACCGTCGGCCTGACCGAACTCGTGCCGGTGCGGCGCAACGGCGACGAGGCCGAACCGCTGACGAGCAAATATCTGCCGCTGTCGTCGCTATCGCGCTCCGACGGCTGGATCCTGGTGCCGGCCGACAGCGAGGGCTATTCCGCCGGCGCGCCGGTTCAGGTAAGGCCGTGGCCATGAGGCTTACTCTATGAGCGAAACGCGGAAAGCCCGGCCGGACGCCAACGCCGAACTGCTCGCGCGCGTGCGTGCGGCCGCCCGCCAAGAGCAGTTCCTCGATGTGGTGTCGGCCGAGGAAGCGCGCGCGCGTTTCGCGCGGCATCTCGATCTCACGCCGCTTGCCGCCGAAACCGTGTCGTTGGCCGCATCGCTCACGCGCGTGCTGGCGCATGACGTGGTGGCAGGCGTCGATGCGCCGTCTTTCGACCGCTCCAACGTCGACGGCTTCGCCTTGCGCGCCGCCGACACGCTCGGCGCCGGCGCCACTACGCCGAAAATCTTCCGCCTCAATGCCGAGGTAATCGCCTGCGGCGACGCGCCGGCGCTCGAGGTTGCACCCGGCACCGCCACGACCATTGCCACCGGCGGCGTGATCCCACGCGGCGCCGACGCGGTGGTGATGATCGAACATACCGAGTTGATCGAAGAGACAGCGCGAAATAACGAACCTTGCATCGAATTGCGCCGCGCCGCCGCGCCCGGGCAGTTCATCTCCTATGCCGGCTCCGATATCGCGCGCGGCGAGACGCTGCTGCGGCGCGGCGCGCGCATCGGCTCGCGCGAGATCGGCATGCTGGCGGCCTGCGGCTTCGCGCAAGTCGACGTGGTGCGGCGGCCGAAGGTGGCGGTGCTTTCGACCGGCGACGAATTGGTGACGCCGGGCGCGCCGCTCGATGCGGCCGGCGTCTACGACAGCAACAGCGCCATCATTGCGGCGGCGGTGCGCGAAGCCGGCGGCGAGCCGCTTGAACTAGGGGCCATTGGCGACAACGCGGAAGCGCTGGATAGGGCCGTGCGCCGCGCGCTCAAGGAGTGCGACATCGTGGTGCTCTCAGGCGGCACCTCGAAAGGCGCTGGCGACCTGTCGTATCAGGTGGTGGCGCGGCTCGGCAAACCCGGCATCCTGGTGCACGGCGTCGCGCTCAAGCCGGGCAAGCCGATTTGCCTCGCCGTGATCGGCGACAAACCGATCGTGGTGCTGCCGGGCTTTCCGACCTCGGCGATTTTCACCTTCCACGCTTTTGTCGCGCCGGTGATCCGCTCCCGCGCCGGGCTGCCGCCGGAAGCCGCGCAAACGCTGACCGCGCGCGTGCCGTTGCGCATTGCCTCGGAACTCGGCCGCAAGGAATTCGTGCTGGTGTCGCTGGTCGACAGCGAGAATGGCCCGGTCGCATTCCCCATCGCCAAGGGCTCCGGCTCGGTGACCAGTTTCTCGCAGGCCGACGGTTTTCTTGAGATCGACGCGCTCGCCACCGCGCTCGATGCCGGCAGCGAGACGCAGGTGACGCTGATCGGCAGCGCCGCCCGCGCGCCCGATCTGGTCGTCATGGGCAGCCATGACGTCGCGCTCGACGTGGTGGTCGGCGCGCTCGCCGAGCATGGCTTTTCCGCGCGCGTGTTGGCGGTCGGCAGCCAAGGCGGCGTGGCGGCGGCGAGCCGCGGCGAATGCGACATCGCGCCGGTGCACCTGATCGATCCGCAGACCGGCATCTATAATGAGTACCTGGTGCAGCCGGGCCTGCGCCTGCTGCGCGGCTGGGAGCGCATGCAGGGCATTCTGTTCCGCCCCGGCGACAAGCGCTTCGAAGGCCAAAATGCGCAGGAAATGCTGAAAGCCGCGCTTGCCGACTCTTCCGTATTAATGGTCAACCGCAATCTCGGCGCCGGCACGCGCGCGCTGATCGACAAATTGCTCAATGGCGTGCGGCCCCCCGGCTACGCCAACCAGCCGAAGTCGCACAACGCGGTCGCCGCGGCGATTGCGCAAAAGCGCGCCGACTGGGGCGTTGCCATCGAACCGGTGGCGAAGCTTTACGGCCTCGGGTTCCTTCCCGTCGCGCCGGAACATTACGATTTCCTGCTGGTCGAAGCGCGCGCGCAGCGTCCGGCGGTGCAGGCATTTCTGGCGGCGCTGCGCGAGCCTGCGACACGAGAACGCATCGGCGCGCTCGGCATGCGCCTCATCGAGGGCTAAGTTCCGTTTTATGCAGCGCCTAGCCCGGACCGGCGTCATGAATTTTCACGTCAAAGGCTGTTGCCTCGCGTTGCTGCTATTGCCGCTCGCCCTGAGCGCCGCGCAGGCGCAATTGCGCGGGCACGGCGGGCCGGTACGGGCGCTGGCGATTTCGCCGGACGGCAGCCAAGCCGTCTCCGGCAGTTTCGACACCTCGGCGATCCGCTGGTCGCTCGAGCGCAATGTCGCCGAACAGGTGATGCGCTTTCACGACAACGCGGTGAACGCGGTCGCCTGGCTCAAGGACGGCCGCATCGTCACCGCCGGCGCCGACGCCCACATCGCCATCTGGACGCAAGGTAAACCCGACCCCGACGAGGTGCTTGACGGCCACACCGGCCCGATCGCCGCGCTCGCGGTGTCGCCCGACGGCAAGTGGCTCGCCTCCGCCTCCTGGGACCATACGGTCCGGCTCTGGCCGCTCGACGGCGTTAGCGCGCCAAGCGTGCTCGAAGGCAACGCCATGAACGTCAACGGCGTCGCCTTTTCGCCCGACGGACGCGACCTGGTGAGCGCGGGCTATGACGCGACCTTGCGCATCTGGCAGCTCGGCGGCGGCGTGACCGTGCGTAATCTGCCGACGCCGCTTAATTCGATGGCGATCGCTCCCGACGGCGAGATCGTCGCGGCCGGCGCCGACGGCAAAGTCTATTTCCTGTCGCCGCAGGGCGACATGCGCGCCGAGGTGCAGGCCTCCGCCACGCCGATCATCGCGGTGGCGATCTCGCGCGATGGCAAACTGGTGGCCGCTGCCGGCGTGCGCGGCTCGGTGGCGGTGATCGAGCGTAAAGACCGTAAGCTTGAGCGCACATTGATCGGTCCCGGCCTGCCGGTGTGGTCGGTGGCGTTCTTCCCCGACAGCCGCACGTTGCTGACCGGCGGCACCGACCGCACCATACGCCGCTGGGACGCGATCTCCGGCGATCCAATCGGCGCGGTGGTGGTGGGCGCGCCGAACGATCCGCTCGCGGCATACGCCGGCGATCACGGCGCGCAGGTGTTCCGCGCCTGCGTTGCCTGCCACACGCTGTCGCCCGATGAGGGCAACAAAGCGGGGCCGAGCCTGCATGGCATTTTCGGCCGCAAGATCGCCAGCCTGCCGGGCTATCGCTATTCCGATGCGCTCAAGCACATGAACATCGTGTGGACGCCGGAGACGGTGGCAAAAATGTTCGAGGTCGGTCCGATGACTTATACGCCCGGCACCAAAATGCCGGAGCAGAAGATCGGCTCAGCCGCGGACCGCAAGGCGCTGATGGAATTTCTCGCTAAAGCGACGAAGAAGAAGTAGCCGCGATCAGCGCGAGGACCGCGTCGGCGAATTCGCGCGGCGCCTCCTGCGGCGGATTGTGCCCGACGCGCGGCAGCGCACGGTGCTCGAGCGGGCCGGTGAAGCGGTGATCCTGTCCGCCGTATGCCGCTGCATTTTGCACGCCGTCCGCCTCGCCCTGCATGACGATTGTCGGCACGGTAATGGCCGGTTGCGCCGTCAGCCGGCGCTCCAATTCCTCGTAAGCAGGATCGCCCGGCGCGTTGCCGTAGCGGTGCCGGTAGGATTGGATGGTGACAGCGACGAAATCCGGATTATCCCACGCCGCCGCCGAGCGTTCGAAGCGCGCATCGTCGAAATGCCAATGCGGCGACCACAGGCGCCACAACAGGCGGATAAGCTCGCGGCGATTTTCGCTGAGCCCGGCTCGTCCGCGCTCGGTGTGGAAATAATATTGGTACCAGTAGCGCAATTCCTGTTCCGCCGAAGCCGGATTGTTGGCGTGAGGAATGTCCTGGATGTTGTAGCCGTTGCCGGTGACCAGACAGCGCACGCGCTCCGGCCACAATGCCGCGACGACGCAGGCAGCGCGCCCGCCCCAATCGTAGCCGGCAAGCGCCGCCCGCTTGATGCCGAGCGCGTCCATCAATTGCTTGAGATCGCTGCCCAGCGCGGCTTGCTGGCCGGAGCGCGGTGTATCGGCTGAAAGAAAGCGCGTCGGCCCGAAGCCGCGCAGATAAGGCACGATGACACGGCAGCCCGCGGCGGCGAGCAGCGGCACCACCTCATCGTAGTCGCGCACATCGTAGGGCCAGCCATGCAGCAAGATGACCGGCGCACCGTCCGCCCGGCCGCTTTCTTCGTAGCCGATCTCCAATACGGGTGTGCGGATGTTTTTGATAACGGGCGACATGGCCATGCCCAGCGATCGGGTCGATCAGGATTTCTGCTTCTCGTCGTATTCCTGCTTGAGCTTTGCGAGATCGCGCTCCCGCAAATAATCCTCGGTGGTGCGCGTGGGCGGGCGCGCCGGGCCGCCGAACGGATCGAAATTCTCCTCCGCCATCGCGTTCACCCGGCAGTCGGCGCACATCTTGATAACCTCGACGCGTTTCTTTGCGTCCTTGAACATCCAGTGCTGGCCTTCGAGCTTGGCCACCACGCGCTCGACCGAACTCTTGACGCCGAACGGCTTGCCGCAGCGCACGCAAGAATAGGGCTCCTCCTGCTTGATAATGCGGCTCGACGCAGTCGCCGCGCGGAAGTCGATCTGCGGCTTGAGCGCGATCACCTTTTCCGGGCAGATCGCCTGGCACAGCCCGCATTGCACGCAGGCGTCCTCGGCAAAGCGCAGTATCGGTTTTTCGGGATCGTCCGACAGTGCACCGGTCGGGCAGGCCGGCACGCAGGACAGGCACAGCGTGCAGCCCTCGACCCTGACCTCGATGCTGCCGAAAGGTGCGGCCTTGGGGAGCGGCACGATATCGACCGGGGTCGGGGCGACGCCGTGCAATTCGCGTAAAGCTTGGCGCACCACGTCGCGCTTGCCGCCGGCGGCGGCAAACGTGGCGGGCTTGGCGGCGCCGTCCATGGCGGGTATGGCGCGTAACGCTTGCCCCAGCGCGTCCGGGTCGTCGGTCTCGATTGATGCGACCCGCGCGCCGGCAAATCCGAGGCCCTTAAGGATCGGCTGCGCCAATGCGACGGTCTGCGCGAGGCTGGCGGTGTCGTGGCGTGGTTTGGCGCGCGTAAGCACGCGCACCGCCGATGCGCCATAGGCAAAGGCCGCGGCGACCGCCTCCAATCCGACTTGCGTCACCTCATTGACCGCGACCGGCAGCACGTTGGCCGGCAGCCCGTCGCCGTGGCGAGCCAGCGCGTCGATCAATTCGCCGCCGTGCTCGGCGTCGTGAAACATGAGCACCGCCTGCTTGCCGCCGGCCTGCCGGTAGATAGAAAGCAGCGTGCGTAACTGGCGCAGCAGCGCGTCGGACGGCGGCAGCGCATAGGCCGCGGCGCCGGTAGGGCAGGCGGCGGCGCATTGTCCGCAACCGGCGCAGATCTTTTCGTCGATCGCCACGTGATCGCCGTTCGGCGTTATCGCGCCGGTCGGGCAAAGGTCGAGGCAGCGGCGGCAGCCGACGATCTTGGAGCGCGAATGCGCGCACAGATCCTCGGTGAAGGTGACGTAGCGCGGCTTGTCGAAACTGCCGGTGAGATCGCGCGCCTTGAGCACCGCGCGCAACACCGCGGCGGGATCGCCCGGATCGGCGCGCAGATAGCCGTCGCGCAAATCGGCGGCGGGAAACAACGGCGCGCCGCCGGAAAGATCGAGCAGGATGTCGCAGCGCGACTTCGCGTCGTTGCGCGCCGGTCCAAACTTAAATTCGCCGCGCGAGGAGGGCGCCGGCGTGGCATAGCCGTCGATAGTCAGCTCGAAAGCGCCGAGATAGCCCTTGGCCTGGCAGATGATGCCCTTCACCACCGGGAATTCGGTCAGTCGCCGCGGCGGCAGGTCGCCGGGCGGCTTGATCAGCACGGTGATGTCGAGATGCTCCTTCAGCAGATCGGCGGCGGCGAGCGCCTGTTCGTCCTTGCCGTAGATGAGCGTCACGCCCTCGCTGTTGAGCGGAACGGCGGCGGTGTCCGGCACGGTCTCGAGGCTCTTGGCGATCAGCGCGGCCATTTTCGGCCCCGCGGCCTTGGCGTCCTTCGACCAGCCGGCAGTTTCGCGGATATTGACAAAACTCAGTTCGACCCCGCCTTCGCGCTCGGCCGCGACCTCGGTAAACAGCGGCGACTCTTGCGTGCAGGCGACCGTGAGCGGCGCTTCGCCCGCCGCCAATTTGCGAAAGCGCTCGAGCTCGGCGCGGCAAAGCTGGCGGCCCTCGATCACCTCGGCGCCGCGGCAAGCGCTGCGCATCGCCTTGCCGTCGAGCGGCATGGTGTCTTCGCAGGAACAGATCAGGATGTTACGCGGCCGTTCGGCCATTCGGTGCTCTTGCCTTTGCGCTTGTGCCCGTTCTGGCGGCGAAATGCAGCCGGCGGCGTCGTTATCGCTCTTATTCCTCGCGGCCGCGGGACTGGGCCTCGAGACCCCCTGTGGGTATAATTATAGGTATTCAAATGCGAAAGTAACAGCCAATGCCGTTGCAGACGCGGGCCGGCCCGCTGACCGGCGACTTGATACTGCCGCCGCCGTTCACGCTGGTCCGCCTGCGTGAATTGGGCGACGCCTTCGCGCATGCAATATCAATCGCGGCTGAGCGGGGCGCCGGTACGCTGGTTCATGTCGGGCGCTTCGATCTCGCCGAATTCGCCGTGGTGCTGGAACCGGAGGAACCATTGCGGCAGGCACGGCGCGTCTTCTACGCCAGCATGGCGGCGCTGGCCGACGCGCTCACCGCCCAAGCGCAGCCGGAAACCTCGCTCGCCATCCTCTGGCCGGATGCGATCACCATCAATCTTGGCATGGTGGGCGGCGGTCGCCTGGCGTGGCCGCAAGGTATTGGCGAAGACGAGACGCCATCTTGGCTGGTGTTCGGCGCCATGATCCGCACCGTGTCGATGACCGGCGCCGAGCCGGGCGCCAATCCGCAGATCACCGCGCTCAACGAGGAAGGCTTCGACACCGTATCGGATCAGTTGGTGGGAAGCTTTGCCCGTCATTTCATGGTCGCTATCGACGCCTGGCAGGAGCAAGGCTTCGCCTCGGTCGCGCGCAGTTATCTCGAGCGGCTGCCCGGCGAACCGGGCCTGCATTACAGCATCGACGACAACGGCGATCTGCTGCTGCGCCGGAAGGACAAGCCCGGGATCGAGCGGCGGGCGCTGCTGGAGCGGCTCAACAAGCCCGCCTGGTTCGATGCGGCGGCAAAGGAGCCGCTGGCGTGAAGCTGTTGCGCACCATACGGCTCGATCCGTCGGACACCTTCGTGTTCGAGAAGGCGGCCGAGCCCGGCGAATGGGCGGTGTCCGGCGCCTTCGACTTCTGGGACCGCGATCCGGCGACGCTCGAAGGCAAGGCGCGTTCGGCCTTCCGTGGCGGCTTTCTCGGTGTCGAGTCGCTTGGTCGCTCGACGCTGGTGCAGATCGTCGAGGCGAGTGAGGCCGACCGCGCGACGATGGTCGATCTGCTGGCGCAGCGGCTGGTGGCGCATTTCGGCGCGCCCGACATGACCGCCGCCGGCGCCGCGGCGGAAGAGGAAGTCGCCTTCGCCGAGTCGCTGTGCAACCAGCCGCAGGATACGTTGGTCGCCGTCCATCGCACGTTTGCGGACGGCGCGGTGCACGAAACCTTCCGCAGCTTGCGTCCGCGTGAGGGGCAAAAGCCGGCGCGCGCGTTCTCCTTCCTCGAAGTCGAGGGCGAGGACGAAGACGAGCCGGGCGAAACGGTGGATTTGATCGGGCTTGCGGGGCGGGAACGCAAATGAACGATTTCTGGATTTCCTGCGGGCATCATCTGCTCGACCGCGGCGAGGGCGGCGGGCTGGTGGTGACCGACGATTTCCTTAAAGTGTATCTGGCGCGGCCGGAACTGATCCCGCCGCCGGAAGCTTGCGCCGTGGAAAAGACGCTGCATGCCGCGCTGCTTAGCCGTCCGCGCATGCCGGTTGCCGCGTCCGACATCGCGGCGATCGCCGACGCTGATGCGCGCGAGAACTGGCAATTGCTGATCGACTTTCGCGATCATCTGCTGCGCCACAAGACGCTGGAAGCGGCCTATGCCGATCTGGTGCGGCACGATCTCGGCAAGACGCCGCCTTTATTCGTAAACCAGCTGGTGCACGTGATCTTGCGCAACGCGCTTGACGGCATGAGCGAGCCGCGCGTCGCGCGCGCCGGCGAACTGTTCTTCCGCCCGCAGAAAGTGACCGTGCACGACAATTCGCTGCTCGCCGCCGACGAAGAAACCATTGGCGGCGTCAATACCGCGCCGGTGACGCCGCTGGTCTCGATGCTCGGCATTCCCGCCGAAGCCGCAATCGACGTGCTCAACGACGACAACGCGGACAGCTATTGGCAGCGCAGCGACCGGTTCGACATGGCGCTCGACTTGACCGGCGGGCGCGCCGGGCTCAAGGCGCTGGCCGAGGCGATGCGCCGCTGGATCGCGCATGTGCTCGGCGTCGAGGTGGAGATCGAGCCGCTGACCGCGCTGCATGACGCGCCGCTCACTTGGTATGTCGGGCTCGACGCCGAAGGCACGCGCATCGGCGATCTTTTGTGGAACGGCGCAGACATCGATGACGCCGCCATGGCCGGCGTGGTAGGATTGTTCATGCTCAATTTACGCGATCCGTCGATCGTGCTCGACAAGGTCAAGGGTGAACCGGTCTACCTGATCCTGGCCATGACGCCCGACAAGACTATCCGCATGAAGCCGCAGAACCTGATCACCGGCCTGCCGATACGGCACCTGGAGGCGGTCGGATGAGCGTTGCACCCCCGTTGCAAACCATCGCGGTCGGCGTCGTCGTCGAGCGCACCAAAGGCGTCACGCAATGGAGCGATTTCGCCTGGCGGCCGGTGAGCGTGCTGGCTGGCGCGCCGGATACGCCGCCCTGGACCAAGCTTTCCGACGACGGCGAACGAGTGACGTTTTTTGCCGGCAGTGCCGAGATCGAGCTCTTTCGCACGGAGACGACCTACTACCGCGCCAATCTCGAATCCGGGGCGCCCGCCTTGTGGATCGCGCTGCGCGCCGCGGACACCGAGCCGCCTTTTTCTGTCGCAGCGGTGACCGCCGACCCGGCGGAAGGCGAAAGCCTGACCGAGACGGCGACCGATATGATCGAGCAGGTACCGATGCCGGAGGCGATCCAGCAACTTGTCGCGGCCTTCGTTGCAGAGCACCATGTCGAGCAGCCGTTCGTCAAACGCAAGCGCGACCGCGCCGATCCGGAAGCGCTCGGGCGGCGCGTTGCGCAACGCGATGATGAGCAGTCATGAGCGAGCAAGAGAAATTCCTCGATCGATGGTCGCGGCGCAAACGCGATGCGGCCGGGGAGCCCGCGGCAGATTTGCCCGCGCCGGCTGAAGCAAAGGACGGCGGCAAGGATATTGCCAAGGATACGGCCGAGGATACGGCCAAGGTTCTGCCATCGTCCGGCACGGAGACGAAAGCGCGGGCCGCCGAGGTTCCGTTCGATCCCGCCAGCCTGCCGCCGATCGAATTGATCACCGCCGAATCCGACATCCGCGCGTTCCTCAAACCCGGCGTTCCGCCTGAGCTCGCGCGTGCGGCCCTTCGTCGCGCTTGGTCGGCGGATCCGGCAATTCGCGACTTCATCGGCCTGATCGAGAATCCGTGGGACTTCAACGATCCGCATGGCGTGCCCGGCTTCGGCCCAATGCCGGTGGGCGAGAACATCGCCAGCCTGCTTGCACAGGCGATCGGCACGCCGCCGCCGGAGCAACACGTCGCGCCGCAGCAACCCGCGCTCGGGCAGGACGACAGCGAACAAAACTCGCCGCCGGTTATAATTTCCGAGTCGCCGCACGCATTGCTGCATGACCAGCCGGCGTCCATTCAGGATCTTTCGGCGCGGGAAAAAGTCTTTGTGCGACGCAGCGAAAGCGATGCTGCAACACAAAACGATTCAGCCGATCGGGAAAGCAGCCCAACACCGGGTCGACGTGGGCACGGTGGTGCGCTCCCGAAATAATGATCGTGCCTATAGCTTCCGGCTATTGCCCTGCATTCCTTACGGGGATACTTTTTTAATCGTTCTGAAGTGGCGCATTTCGAACGGTTCGCGCCAAAAAATATAACGAACCGGACAGGGAACAAAAAGGACATGCCGGATCGGGGTCTACAGGAAGCGATTCGTGCTGCCGGTGGCGTCACCGAGCTTGCGCGCCGAATCGGTATTTCCCAGCCCTCGGTGTCGAATTGGTCGCGCATTCCCGCCGAGCGTGTGCTGACGGTCGAGGCGGTGACAGGCGTGGCGCGCGCCATCCTGCGGCCCGACCTTTACGACGAGAACAACACGACGAACGGCGTCGACGAGGTCGATCTTGCCCGCGCGCAGGAATACGCGCTGCTGGCGGCTTTGCTGACGCGCGCGCCGGATGCGGAATTTCTGCAGCGGCTGGCCACACTGCGCGGCGATCCAACAGCGCTTGGCGTCGCCCATGTTGGGCTTGCCGACGCGGCGGGCAACGCCGACGCGGGCAAAGTCGAACGCGAGTTTTTCGATCTGTTCATCGGCATCGGCCGCGGCGAAATGATGCCGTACGGCTCCTACTATATCGCCGGGTTCCTGCACGAGCGGCCGTTGGCGCGGTTGCGCGAGGATCTGGCTGCGCTCGGCATCGAACGCGCCGCCGAGCAATACGAGTCGGAAGATCACGCCGCCATTCTGTGCGAGATCATGTCCGGCATTGCCGGCGGACAATTCCCGGCGCCCGCGGGCGCCGACCGCCAAATATTCGAAAAGCATTTGGCGCCCTGGCTCGGACGTTTCTTCGCCGACCTCGAGCGCGCCGAGACTGCGGATTTCTACCGGCACGTCGGCATGCTCGGCCGCGTGTTCATCGATATCGAATCGGAGGCTTTCGCGCTGACCGAATAGGGCAGCGCACACGACGAAACTTTACGTTTTCAAGGAGGACTGGCGATGAAAACAGAACCCAAAGCCAATTTGGCACGCCGCAATTTCTTGCGCGCGCTCGGCGCCGGGGCCGGCGTTGCGGTGGCGCCCGCCGCTCTTGTGACGCCAGCGAAAGCGGATTCGGAGAGCAACGACGAAAAGCGCAAGGCGCGCTACAAAGCCGATTCCGCCGAAGTGAAAACCTACTACCGCGTCAACCGTTATCCGAGCTGAGGGAGGCACCCCGTGCTGATCAAAAGAAAAGAACGCCAGGCACGCCGCGGTTCGCTCGCAGCGCTGGCCAGTCAAGACAATATCGGCGTCGACCGCCGCACCTTCCTGCGCCGGTCGGGATTAGCCGCCGGCGGCCTCGCCACCCTCGGCGCCTTGCCGCTCGCCAGCGTGCAATTGGCCAAAGCCGGTCCGCCGTCCGCCAAGGGCGCCACGGTCACCATCCGCAAGAGCATCTGCACGCACTGCGCGGTCGGCTGCACGGTCACGGCGGAAGTCTCCAACGGCGTCTGGATCGGCCAGGAGCCGAGTTGGGAATCGCCGATCAATCGTGGCTCGCATTGCGCCAAGGGTGCTTCGGTGCGCGAGCTGGTGATGGGCGAACGCCGCCTGAAATATCCAATGAAAATGGTCAATGGCCAGTGGACCCGCATCAAGTGGGACCAGGCCATCAACGAGATCGGCGACAAGCTCAAACAGATCCGCGAGAAGTCGGGACCCGACTCGGTCTACTGGCTGGGCTCGGCCAAGTTCTCCAACGAAGGCACCTATCTGTTCCGTAAGCTGGCGGCGTTCTGGGGCACCAACAACCAGGACCACCAAGCGCGCATCTGCCATTCGACGACGGTGACCGGCGTGGCCAATACCTGGGGCTACGGCGCGATGACCAACAGCTTCAACGATATTCGCAATTCGAAGACGCAGATCATCATGGGCGGCAATCCGGCGGAAGCGCATCCGGTGTCGCTGCAGCATCTTGCTGGAAGGCAAGGAGCTTAACAAGGCGAACGTCATCGTCATCGATCCGCGCATGACGCGGACGGCGGCGCATGCCACCGAATATGTACGTATTCGTCCCGGCACCGACATCCCCGTGCTCTGGGGCATGCTCTGGCACGTGTTCAAGAACGGCTGGGAAGACAAGGAATTCATCAAGCAGCGCGTCTACGGCATGGACGAGGCGCGCAAGGAAATCGAGAAGTACACGCCGGAAGTGGTCGAGAACATCTCCGGCGTGCCGGGCGCGCAGCTCGAGCGCGTCGCCAAGATGTTCGCGACCGAGAGGCCGTCGACGCTGATCTGGTGCATGGGTCAGACCCAGCACACTGTCGGCACCGCCAACGTGCGGGCGAGCTGCATCGCGCTGCTCGCCACCGGCAACGTCGGCAAGCCCGGAACCGGCGCCAACATCTTCCGCGGCCATGACAACGTGCAGGGCGCCACCGATATCGGCCTCGATGTGGTGACGCTGCCGTTCTATTACGGCCTCGTGGAAGGCGCCTGGAAGCATTGGAGCCGCGTCTGGGAAGTCGACTACAACTGGATCCAGGGGCAGTTCGATCCCAAGCAGCCCAAGAAGATGATGGAGACCCCCGGCATCCCGCTCACCCGCTGGTTCGACGCGGTGCTGCTGCCGAAGGACAAAGTCGGGCAAAGCGACAATGTGAAGGCGATGATGGTGTTCGGCCACGCCAGCAACTCCATCACACGTATTCCGGAATCGACCAAAGGCATGGCGGCGCTTGAATTGCTGGTGGTCGCCGATCCGCATCCGACCACCTGGGCCTCGCTCTCGGCCAATGCCGGGCGCAAGGACAACACCTATCTGCTGCCGATCTGCACCCAGTTCGAGACTTCGGGCTCGCGCGTCGCTTCTAACCGCTCGCTCCAATGGGGCGAGCAGATCGTGCCGCCGATCTTCGAATCGAAGGACGACAGCGAGGTGATCTACCTGCTCGCCAAGAAGTTCGGTTTCGAAGACAAGATGTTCAAGAACATCAAGGTCGAGGGCACCAAAGTCCCGCCTGAGGACGTGTTGCGTGAAATGAACCGCGGCAGCTTCTCGACCGGCTATTGCGGCCAGTCGCCGGAGCGGCTTAAGGCGCATATGAAGCATCAGGCGGCGTTCGACTTGGTCAGCATGCGCGCGCCTAAGGACACCCCGGAAGTTGGCGGCGATTATTACGGCCTGCCGTGGCCGTGCTGGGGCAAGCCCGAGGTCAAGCATCCGGGCACCCCGCTGCTTTACGACACCACCAAGAGCATCCAGGACGGCGGCGGCACATTCCGCGCCCGTTTTGGCGTCGAACGCAACGGCGTGTCGCTGTTGTCCGAAACTTACTCCAAGGATTCGGAGATCAAGGACGGCTATCCGCAATTTACCTTGAGCGTGCTCAAGAAGCTCGGCTGGGACAGCGAACTCACGCCCGACGAACTTGCTACAATTCAGAAGATCGGCGGTGACGTAGCCTGGTCGACCGATTTGTCGGGCGGCATCCAGCGCATCTGCGTCAAGCATAACGTCATCCCCTACGGCAACGGCAAGGCGCGGGCGCTGGCCTGGGACCTGCCCGATCCGGTGCCGACGCACCGCGAGCCGATCTATTCGCCGCGCGTTGATCTGGTGGCGAAGTACCCGACCTATCCGGACGCCGTGAAATTCCGGCTGCCGAATATCGGCCACACCATCCAGAAGAATGCGGTGGACAAGGGGCTAGCCAAGGAGTTCCCGCTCATCCTCTCGTCCGGCCGTCTGGTCGAATACGAGGGCGGCGGCGAGGAAACCCGGTCCAACAAGTGGCTGGCCGAGCTGCAGCAGGACATGTTCATCGAGATCAACACGTCGGACGCCGCCGCGCGCGGCATCAAGGACGGCGGCTGGGTCTGGGTTACCGGCGCCGAGAACAGCGCCAAAGCCAAGATGAAGGCGCTGGTCACCGAACGGGTCGGCAAGGGCGTCGCCTGGATGCCGTTCCACTTCGGCGGCTGGTACGAGGGCGAGGATCTGCGCAGCAAATATCCGCAAGGTGCTGACCCGATCGTGCTCGGCGAAAGCGCGAACACGATCACCACCTACGGCTATGACCCGGCGACGGGCATGCAGGAACCCAAAGTCACCCTTTGTCAGATCAGAGCGGCATAAGGAGCAACGACCATGGCACGTATGAAATTCCTCTGCGACGCCGACCGTTGCATCGAATGCAACGCTTGCGTCACCGCCTGCAAGAACGAGAACGAAGTGCCCTGGGGCATCAACCGAAGGCGCGTCGTCACGCTCAATGACGGCAAGCCCGGCGAGCGCTCGGTTTCGATGGCCTGCATGCACTGCACCGACGCGCCTTGCGCGGCGGTCTGCCCGGTGAACTGCTTCTACACCACGGCGGACGCGGTGGTGCTGCACTCCAAGGACCTGTGCATCGGCTGCGGCTATTGCTTCTACGCCTGCCCGTTCGGCGCGCCGCAATACCCGAAAGTCGGCAACTTCGGCTCGCGCGGCAAGATGGACAAGTGCACCTACTGCGCCGGCGGTCCGGAAGCCGACAACAGCAAGGAAGAGTACGAAAAATACGGCGCCAATCGGCTGGCCGAAGGCAAGCTGCCGCTATGCGCCGAAATGTGCTCGACCAAGTCGCTGCTCGCCGGCGACGGCGACGTCATCGCCCAGATCTACAAGGAGCGCGTGGCCAAACGCGGCTACGGTTCCGGCGCCTGGGGCTGGCAGACCGCCTACAAAGAATCGATCGCGACCTGATTGCATCGCGGCGGTGCGGATTTTCCGCGCCGCCGGTTTCGCCTAAAAAGACTGGAATTGAGGGAGAAATGAAATGGCGAAAATTTTTGCTCATATGCGCTTGATCGCAGGCGCACTGGCGCTCGCCTTCATCGTCGCAGCGGCCTTGCCGGCCGCGGCGCAGCAGCCGAGCTCGGTCAATCCGACGGCCGACGCGGTCAAGGAGCAGCAACTGCTCGAGCAGTTCAAGATGATCAAGGGCCTCGGCACCATCCCGGACGTGAAGTCCTATGTGCTCGAGCATCCGGCCGGCCGCGAGTGGCGCGAATTCCGCACCGTCACGCTACGCTGGATCGGCGGCATCTCCATCATCGGCATGCTGGCGCTGCTCACGATCTACTATTCGTGGCACGGCACGATGCGCATTGAGGCGGGGCGCTCGGGACGCACCATCGTGCGTTTCAACATATTCGAGCGCTTCGTGCACTGGCTGACCGCGGTCAGCTTCGTCATCCTCGGCATCACCGGCCTCAACATCACCTTCGGCCGCAGCCTGATCCTGCCATGGCTGGGGGCGCCGGCCTTCAGCGAATGGTCGGAATGGGCGAAGTTCTCGCATAACTACGTCAGCTTCGCCTTCACCGTCGGCGTCGTGCTGATGTTCCTGATCTGGGTCGGGCGCAATCTGCCGAGCTATAACGACGTCGTCTGGTTCAAGAGCGGCGGCGGCATGTTTGGCGGCAAGGAGCCGCCCGCCGAAAAGTTCAATGGCGGCGAAAAGCTGATCTTCTGGATCTCGATGGTCGGCGGCGGCTTGGTGATCGCCAGCGGCTTTGTGTTGTTGTTCCCGTTCTACGGCACGACAGTCGCGAACATGGAACTGGCCGAGATCGTGCACAGCGTAGTCGCGGTGCTCTACGTCTCCGCTATGTTCGTCCACATCTACATGGGCACCATCGGCGTGGAAGGTGCCTTCGAGGCGATGGGCCAAGGCACGGTGGACGTGAATTGGGCCAAGGAGCGCCACAGCCTTTGGTACGAAGAGGAAATGCAGGCCGCCGCCGCCCCGGGCCAGGCCATGCGGCCCGCCGAATAGACGGCAGCCTCAGTCCGCGACAAAAAACGCCCGGTCTTGCGGCCGGGCGTTTTGCTATAAGGAGGCCATGCGTATCATCGGTCTCGCCGGCTGGAGTGGGTCGGGAAAAACCACGCTGATCAAGAAGCTTATTCCGTGCCTGATCGCGCGCGGCTTGAGCGTATCGACGCTCAAGCACGCGCATCACGGCTTCGACCTCGACCAGCCCGGCAAGGACTCGTTCTTCCACCGCGCCGCCGGCGCCACCGAAGTGATCATCTCCTCGGCCAAACGCTGGGCCATCCTGCACGAGCTGCGCGAGCAGCCGGAATGGGATATGGCGGGCCTCGTCGGCAAGATGTCGCCGGTCGACTTGGTGCTGGTCGAGGGCTTCAAGCGCGATGCTTTCCCCAAGCTCGAAATTCACCGCAGGGCGAACGGCAAGCCGCTGATCCAGCCGGAGGACCCGCATATCGTCGCCATCGCCTCCGACATCGCGCTGCCGCAGGCCAAGGTGCCGGTGGTCGATCTCGACGATATCGAGGTCATCGCCGATCTCCTGCTCAAACATGCGGAGCCCGTCGGGCCGGGCGCGAGGTGAACGGGTATGGCGCAACTCACCGACGACTGTTTTGCGTTTTCCGGCCCGCTGCTGCCATTGCCGGACATGGAGCGGCTGATCAGCGAGCGCGTCGCGCCGATTGCCCAGACCGAGCGCGTGGGCTTGCGCGGCGCGTGCGGCCGCGTCGTCGCCAAGGACGTGCTGGCGCGGGGCGATCTGCCGCCTTTCGATAATTCGGCGGTCGACGGCTACGCCGCGCGCCACGCCGATCTTGCGCGCGACGGCGATACGCGGCTCGCCATTGCCGGGCGGCTAACCGCCGGGGCGTCGGCCGAGCTGACGCTCAAGCCGGGTCAGGCGATCCGCATCTTCACCGGTGCGGCCATGCCCAAGGGCGCCGACACCGTGTTCATGCAGGAAGACGTGAGCGTCGAGGGCGACCACGTGGTCGTGCCTAAAGGCTTGAAATTGGGCTCGAATCGAAGACTGGCCGGCGAAGACGTTGCGGCCGGCCAGGTGGTGCTGCCGGCCGGTACCGTGCTCGAGCCGCAGCACATCGCGCTCGCCGCAGCGCTCGGCACCGTCGAGATTGAGGTGCGCCGCCGGCTCAACGTCGCGATTTTTTCCACGGGCGATGAGGTGGTGGAGCCCGGCTCGCCGCGCGGCGGCGCGGCGATCTACGACGCCAACCGCTATCTGCTCGCCGAACTGCTGGAGCGGCTGGGCGCGGTGGTGACCGATCTCGGCATTCTGCCCGACGATCCGCAAGCCTTGGCGCGCGCGCTACAGGCGGCGGCCGCCGGCCACGACCTTGTGCTCACGTCGGGTGGCGTTTCTACCGGCGAAGCCGACCACGTGCGCGATGCGGTCGAGCGCGTCGGCAGTCTCGTGTTCTGGCGCGTCGCCATCAAGCCGGGCCGGCCGGTGGCGATGGGCGTCATCCGAAGCGGGCAGGCGAACGCCGCGTTCGTTGGGCTGCCGGGAAATCCCGTGGCGGTGTTCGTCACCTTCGTGCGGGTAGTGAAGCCGCTGCTACGGCGACTTGCCGGCGCGCAGCCGCAAAGCCCGATGCCGCTGCCGGTGCGTGCCGCTTTCGCTTACCGCAAAAAGAAAGACCGCCGCGAATATGTGCGGGTGGCGCTGCGCCGCGCCAGCGACGGCGAATTTGAAGCGGTCAAGCACCCGCAGGACGGCGCCGGAATTTTGACGTCGCTGACGGAAACCGACGGACTGTTGGAATTTCCCGAAGACGTGACGGCAATCGAGCCGGGCGCCCGCGTCGGCTTCCTGTCCTACGCGGCGCTCATCGGCTGACGATTCGCCGTCCTAAGCCCCGACCCGCGTCGCGGACGTGGCAAAGGCCTTGTCGACCGGTTCCTGCATGCTGTTGAGCACGACCCCGCCTATCACCGCGATGATGATGGCGGCGACGCAGGCGACGATGAATGTTTTCATGCGAAAGGCTCCTCTCCCAGACGCCCCATAGCTTGCGACTATATCAGATATGGGCGCGCCGCGAGGCCGGTCAAGTTTTCAGATGCCGGAATATTGCAGCGCAATGCGCTCGGCGCGTTCGGCATCTTCCGGCGTGTTGACGTTGAGGAAGGGATCGACCGGCTCGGGCGGCCAGTCGGCGACGGCGACGCCATGCCGCGCCGTCCACACCTCGATTTTGCGCAGGCCCTCCTTAACCAGCGCCTGGCGCAAGTCGGCGCGCAGCGCCAGCGGCCAGAGGCCCACCACGGGGTGGCGCCATTCGCCGGAGCGCGCGCAGGCGAGCGCCACGCCGGTGCCCTTTTTGCGGCGGGCCTGGTGCAGGCGTTCCACCAGGTCGTCGGGCAAAAACGGGCAGTCGCCCGGCACGCTGAGCAGCCACTCGACGCCGTTGTCTTGCGCGGCCAGCCAGTCGAGCCCGGCGAGGATGCCGGCGAGCGGCCCCGGATAGTCCGGCACGTTGTCGGCCACGACGGTACAGCCGGTGTCGGCAAAGCGGGCCGGATCGCCATTGGCGTTGATGATGATGTCGACGCATTGCCCGGACAGACGGGCGAGTACGCGATCGAGGATGGAAATACCGCCGATCGTAATGCGCGCCTTGTCGCCGCCGCCCATGCGGCGCGCCAGCCCGCCGGCAAGCACCAGGCCGAAGGTGGGGGGAATCGGATTGGTCATGCGGATTAGATGATGCAATCGTGAAGGTGCGGCAAGCTACGGGATTAAAACGATCTTCCCGTAGGCCCCGGGCTGCAAGACCGCAAGGTGTGCCGTCGCAGCTTCTGCCAACGGCATTTCTCTGCCGATGATTGGGCGAAGGGCACCGGCCGCCACTCCTGCAAGAATATCTTTCATCATGGGCTGCACCTGCTCGGGCGTTGCGTTCCACAGCGCAATTCCGCGGATGTCGAGTTCCTTGATCATCGCGGCTCTGGGGTTAATGGTGATCTCCCCGCGATTACCGATCACGATGATCCGCCCATATTTCGCCGCCAGATCCATGTCGGCCGCGAGGTTGACGTTAGCGAGCATTTCCAGGATCAGCTCTGGCCCTTTGCCGCCCGTGAAGCGCTTCACCTCGTCGAGGTAGTCTTTCTTGCTGTGATCGACCGCATGGTCAGCGCCTTCCTTAATAATCAACTCCAGGCCTTTGGCGGTACCGCCGCTGCCAATGACCCTTAACCCGGCGCGCTTTGCGAGTTGAATAGCTGAGGTGCCGACCGATCCGCTTGCGCCATGAATGAACACCGTCTCGCCAGAGCGAGCGCCGCCACGTTCAAAGAGCGCATAGTGCGCGGTCGTATAAGAGACGCCGAAGGCTGCGGCCGCC
Organism: uncultured Alphaproteobacteria bacterium; assembly: GCA_963753925.1. Taxonomy (GTDB): domain Bacteria; phylum Pseudomonadota; class Alphaproteobacteria; order Rhizobiales; family Xanthobacteraceae; genus Pseudolabrys. The sequence goes on along the minus strand of CAVWEF010000004.1, from coordinate 842,967 downwards.
GCAAAGCTCACGCCTGGCGGCAAAGGCAATACCTCACTCGCTTTGCGCTTCACTTTCTCGGCGTAACAGCCCGTAAGGTCGAAACTGAGCGCGGTGCCGACGAAGACTGGCTCGCCAACTTTAAGTTCACGAACATCCGCACCAATCGCCGAAACCACCCCACCTGCATCGCCGCCGGGAATGTAGGGAAGTTTCGGCACAATCGCGTAAGTGCCGTTTCGCATATAGGTGTCTGCCGGATTGATCCCTGCAGCACGCACGTCGATAACGACTTCCCCTGCACCAGGGATTGGATCGTCAACTTCATCCAGTTTCAGAACATCTGGTCCGCCAAATGAATGAGCGCGGATTGCCTTCATTTTGAGTCACTCTGGTGCTGTCGATAAATTGTGCGCAACTTCTAGCAGATTGGCGTAAACAGAGCATGGGCAACAACTATGTTCGCGTGCCCAGCTCTCGGGCTGCTCACCGAGCTACTCATCACCCACCGCCGCCTTGCGCCGGTGCTTGGAACTTTCCTCCTCGACGAAGGCGAGGTCCTGGTCGAACACGATACGGTCTTCGCCGGCCAGCGCAACAAACCGCTTTCCCCGCGCGCGCCCGATCAGCGTCAGGTTGGCCTTGCGTGCGAGCTCGACGCCCCAGGCGGTGAAGCCCGAGCGCGAGATCAGGATCGGAATGCCCATGCGCACCGTCTTGATCACCATCTCGGAAGTCAGCCTTCCGGTCGTGTAGAAAATCTTGTCGGCCGGTTTCACCTTCTGCTTGAACATCCAGCCGGCGATCTTGTCGACCGCGTTGTGGCGGCCGACGTCTTCCATATAGACCAGCGGTCGATCTTGCTTGGCCAACACGCAGCCGTGGATGGCGCCGGCTTCGAGATAAAGCGACGGCGTGGTGTTGATATCGTGCGTGAGCTTGTAGAGCCACGACGTGCGCAAGGTTGCCTTGGGCAGCGTGACGTCTTCGAGCGCCTCCATCAAGTCGCCGAACACCGTTCCTTGCGCGCAACCGGAGGTCTGCACCTTCTTCTTCAGCTTCTTCTCGTAATTGGTCTTGCGCTTGGTGCGCACCACGACGACGGCCAGTTCCTCGTCGTAATCGACGCCGGTGACCGTATCGTTCGGCAACAGCATGTTCTGGTTGAGCAGGTAGCCGATGGCGAGATATTCCGGATAGTCGCCGATGGTCATGGCGGTGACGATTTCCTGCGAATTGAGGAAGATCGTCAGCGCGCGCTCGACCGTGACCGAGGTCTCGATCTTGGCCCCGGTCTGGTCGATGCCGGTGACGCGCTCGGTCAGCCGCGGGTCGAGCGGATTGGGCTTTATGATGTAGCTGTCGGTTTTCTTGTCCATGGCGCAATTATAGCAGGTTTTTCACGACGCCGAATATTGCCCACTTTAAGTGGGCAATGATTACACATTTGTCCAGTTCCCAAGCGTGCCATTGCCGAACTAGACTGCGGCCAACAACAACACGCTCGGGGAGACGCCGTCCATGCTGCGCGCCACCAAAGACAAAGTGCTGCCGACTACCATCACCGGTTCGCTGCCGCGGCCGAGCTGGTACACGCAAAATCTCGGGCTGCGCAGCTTCCTCGACGCCATGGTCAACAACCAGTTCCGCGAGCAATACGTGGACGCGGTCTCGGTCTATCTGCACGAGCAGGAAATCGCCGGCCTCGACATCGTCACCGACGGCGACGCGCATTTCGACTCGGACGTCGGCGGCCAGAGCTGGACCAATTATCCGCCGCGCCACATGGGCGGCTTCGACAAAAACCCGCAGCCGACGCCGGCCGGCAAAGGCGGCTTGGCCTTTCCGCCCGGCCACATTTTGCACGACTATCTGGAAGCGCGTGTGATGCCGGGGATCACAGGCCCGATCACACGCGGCGACCTGCAATACGCCGCCATGTGGAAAGTGGCGCAGCGCATGACCAAGCGGCCGGTCAAGTTCGGCAGCATCGGGCCGGAACTGGTCGCCTTCGCGGTGCAGGATAAATATTACAAGTCGGTGAAGGACCGCATCTACGCGATCGCCGACGCGCTGAACGAGGAGCTGCATACGCTGGCCGATGCCGGCTGTGAGGCGATCCAGTTCGAGGAGCCGCAGATCCACATGCTGGCGGTGCGCAAGATCCCCGACACGGTGATGACGCCGGAGTTCAGCGTCGAGATCTTCAACCGCACCATGAAGGGCCTGCGCGCCAAGACCGAAGTGTGGTGCCACACCTGCTGGGGAAACCCGTCGCAGCAGCGCATGTTCACCAGCGTGCAGAGCTACAAGAACGGGCTGGAGATGCTCAACAAGGTGGACGCCGACGTGATCACTTTCGAATCGGTTTCCGCCGGCGGCGCCGATCTCGAAGCTTTCGGCAAGATCATCGGCTCCGACAAGAAGGTCGCCATCGGCGTCATCGACCATCACGGCTTGCAGGTCGAGCGGCCGGAGGACATCGCCGAGCACGTCCGCCGCGCGCTCAAACACATCCCGGCCGAGCGGCTGATCCTGTCGTCCGATTGCGGCATGGGGCGCGAGGGCATGAGCCGCCGCCACGCCTACTACAAGATCGTCGCTATGGTGCTCGGCGCCAATATGGTGCGCAAGGAGCTTGGCCTGCCGCAGGCCGACTGCCTTGCCGCCGACCCGCGCTATTCGCTGGTGTTGCCGGGGAAGTGACCTTTTTTAACTCTCCCCGCGTGCGTGGAGAGCTCGACCCGCCGAAGCGTCAGCGAAGGCGGGTCGGGCGAGGGGGCGTTGCCGCGATTCTGAGTGCTTCGGAAAGGCCCCCTCACCCGGCTCGCATTTCGCTAACGCTCAATGCTCGCCACCCTCTCCCCGCAAGCGGGGAGAGGGAATTACCCCGGCAGGAACGCCACCGCGCCGGTTACCGGATCGACCAGCCGCTCTACCGGCGCGCCGTACAGTGCCTCGAGTTGCGCGCGCTCCAGCACAGTCTGCACCGGCCCCTCGGCGATACGCGTGCCCTCGCGCAGCAGAAACGCGCGGTCGGCGGAGCGCAGCGCGTGGTTGGGATCGTGCGTGGTGAACAGCACGCCATGGCCCGACGCGGCAAGCGCGCGGATTTCGGCCATCACCTTGCCCTGGTTGCCGAAATCGAGGCTGGCGGTCGGCTCATCAAGCACGATGAATTGCGGCTCTTGCGCCAGCGCCCGCGCCAGCAGCACCAATTGCCGCTCGCCGCCGGAAATCATGGTGTAAGGCCGCGCCTTGAGCCGCTCGATGCCGAAGCGCTCGAGCGCCGCTTGCGTCACCGCGCGGTCATGCGCGCTCGGGGCGCTGAACAGATTGCCGTGTGCGGTGCGGCCCATCAGCACCACCGCTTCGACGGTGAAGGCGAAGGTGCCGATATGCACTTGCGGCACGTAAGCCACCACGCGGGCGCGCTCGCGGATCGAATAGGCGGCGAGCGGCCTGTCGGCCAGCATGACCTCGCCGGCCTTGGCCTTGATCAGGCCGAGCAGGGTTTTGAGCAGCGTCGTCTTGCCGCCGCCATTCGGCCCGAGCAACGCCAGTACCTCGCCGGTCGCCAGCGCAACGTTGAGCCCACGCCCGACGGTGTGGTCCGAATAGCCGATGGTCAAATCGCGGCCTTCGAGTTTCACGACCAATTCCTCTGCATGCCGGCGAGCAACCAGATGAAGAACGGCGTGCCGATCACCGCAGTCAAAATACCGAGCGGGATTTCAACTTCCGCCGCGGTGCGCGCCAGCGTATCGATGAGCAGCAGATAGCCGCCGCCGAGGATGGCCGCCGCGGGGATGAGCCGCGCGAAATCCGGCCCGACCAGCGCACGCGCGACATGCGGCACGACGAGCCCAACCCAGCCGATGATGCCGGCAGTGGCGACGCTCGCCGAGGTCACCAGCGTTGCCGCCGCAACGATGGCGACGCGCAGCGGCCCGGTGGACAAACCCAGCGCGCGCGCTTCCTCCTCCGGCAGCGACATGGCGTTCATGCGCCAGCGCAGCGCGATCAGCACGGCGGTGCCGACGGCGACCGGGCCGAACAGCGGCAACAGATCGGCGACGCTCGCCGCCGACAGGCTGCCGAGCAGCCAGAAGGTCATGGCGGGAAGCTGGTTGTACGGATCGGCGAGATATTTGACGAGGCCGACGCCGGCGCCAAGCAGCGCGCCGACCACCACGCCGGTCAAAACCAGCGCCAGGATCGGGTCGCGCGAACGCACCAGCGTGCCGATGAGGTAGACGGCGGTGACCGCCGCCAATCCGCCGGCAAAAGCGAAAACCTGGATGACAATGATGCCGAGCGAAAAATAAATACCTAGCACCGCGCCGAGCGCCGCGCCCGACGAGGCGCCGAGAATATCCGGCGACACCAGAGGATTGCGGAACAAGCCCTGGAACGCGGTGCCGGCGACCGCCAGCGCCGCGCCCACCATGCAGGCTGCCAGCACGCGCGGCCCGCGCACCTGCAGGATGACGCTTTGCACCGCCGCCGGCACCTGCGGCGCGTGCCCGGTCAGCTTCGCGGTCAGCACAGTGACGAGATCGCCAAGCGACACCGGATAACGCCCGACCGTGAAGGCCAGCAGCAGCGCCGCGATCAACACCAGGACTGCGATCGCCAGGCCGGGCAGGGCAGAGCGGGTCAACTAGTCCCTCCCCGCCAGCACGTGGTCGATCTGCGCGTCGGTCGGCGTCACGTGATAGAATTTTTCGTAGAAATCCCGCGTCAGCTCGCGCAGGTCTTCCTTGAACAGATCGGGATAGAGGATTTTGCCGAGCCACCACAGCCCGATCAGCCGGTTCACCGAGGGCGGGAAATCGACCCAGCCGAACGGCATTTTCGGCGACAGATGCACGCGGCCTTCGCGCACGGCTTTCACCGAGGCCCAAGCCGGGTCGCTGCGCACGTTCGCGGCAAAATCCTGGTCGATGGTGACGATCACATCCGGGTTCCACAGCAGCACTTGCTCGATCGAAACGTTCGCGAGCCCGCCTTGCGTACCGCCGGCGACGTTCACCGCCATCAATTCGATGGTCTCGACGTTGATAGAGCCGCCCAGTCCCGTCACCAGCCCGCGCGGCCCGCGCGCGTAATAGACGCGCGGGCGTTTCTCGCGCGTTACGAAGGCGATGCGGTTGGTGATGACGCCGAGGGTCATGTTGCAGTAGTCGGCGAAATCGGCGCCGTCGCCCTCGCGCCCGATCAGCTTGCCGAGTTTTTCATACGTGGTCGACAGCGAGAGAAAACGGCCGTCGAGCAGCGCGTAAGGAATGCCGGTCTGCTGCTGCACCCGTTCGGCCAGCGAAACATACGTAGCGCTGGTCGAACCGACGTCGAGGATGAGATCGGGTTTGAGCGCGATCACCGTCTCCAGATTGGCGGTGTTGCCGCGTCCAGTGATGCGGCCGATTTCCGGCCGCGCGCAAATGTCGGGCAGCATATAGGCGCATTCTTCCGGCCGGTTGGCGCGCGGCCAGCCGAGCAGCAGTTGCGGCGCCAGCGTGTAGAGAAAGATGGCGGCCGGCGGGCCGGCCGGAAATACACGGGTGACCTTGTCCGGCACCGGCACAGCGCGGCCGCTGTCGTCGGTGACGCTGTCGGCGCGCGCTTGGCCGCGCACCAGCAGCGCGGCGGCGGTCGAGGCAAGCACTGCGCGGCGGGTCACAAGCATGGCGGCCAACCCTCTTTCGGCTGCGGCCGGAAACGTTCTAGCGCGAATCGCCGCCTATTTCGCCATCGCCTTTTGACACGCTTCCCACACTTTGGCGGGCGTTGCCGGCATGTCCATGTGGTCGGCGGCGCCGTTCGGGATCGCGTGCGAAACCGCGTTCATCACCGCGGCGATCGCCGCCGTGGTGCCGGCCTCGCCGGTGCCCTTGACGCCGAGCGGGTTGCTCTTGGCCGGCACCGGATAAAGCGCCTCGCGCAGCTCGATCGGCATGTTGTAGGCGCGCGGCATGCCGTAATCCATGAACGAACCGCTCACCAACTGACCGCTCGCCGAATCGTAGACCGTGTTTTCGGTCAGCGCCTGGCCGAGCCCTTGCGCGATGCTGCCGTGCACTTGGCCCTCGACGATGGTGCGGTCGAGGGGATTGCCGCAATCGTCCACCGCTGTATAAGTCACCAGATCGATAAAGCCGGTGTCGGGATCGATCTCCACCTCGGCGATGTGGCAGCCGTTAGGGAAGGTAAGCGGCGCTTCCGCTTGGTCCTCGGTGTCGAGGCTTTCGCCCATTTGCTTGGCGCGCCGCGCGGTCTCGAACAGCGAAATCCTGCGGTCGGTGCCGACCACCGCGAAGTGGCCATCCTGATACTGAATATCCGTTTCGGCTGCTTCCAGCGCCGCGGAGGCGACCTTCTTCCCCTTGGCCAGCATCACGTCGGCGGTATGCACGACGGCGTTGCCAGCGCACATGGCCGAACGCGAGCCGACCGAGGCGTTGCCGGTCAGCCCCAAGGCGGTATCGCCGTGGCGATGCTCGATCTTGCTTGGGTCGATGCCGAGGCGGCCGGCGAGCAGCCGGCCGAATACGGTGGCGTGACTCTGCCCGGTCGATTGCACGTTCAAGCCGAGGATCAATCGGTCGTTCTCGGCAAACGTGAGCGACGCCTGTTCCATCGGCGTCGCGCCGGCATGCTCCAGCATGCAGGAGACGCCGATGCCGCGATATTTCTTGCGCCGCGCCGCTTCGCGCTTGCGCTTGTTGAAGTTGGCGTAATCGGCAAGCGCCAGCGCCTTGTCGACGATGCCGGGAAAATCGCCGCTGTCATAGGTGTTGATCGGCGTCTTGAACGGCATGGCCGACGGCGGGATCAGATTTTTCTTGCGCAGCCGCACTGGGTCCATGCCGACAACGCGCGCGGCTTCCTCGACCGCGCGCTCGAGCGCGTAATTCGCCTCCGGCCGTCCGGCGCCGCGATAGGGCGCGATCGGCACCTTGTTGGAAAAATAGCAGGCGACGCCGATATCGACCTTCGGAATCCGGTACATGCCGGGCAGGCAGCGGCCGAAATTATTGGTGTTGATGTTGACCCCGGCATTGCCCACATAGGCGCCCTGGTTGCATTGATGCCGCGCGCGCAAAGCCAGAAATTTTCCCTTGTCGTCGAGCGCGAGTTCGATATGGCTCACCGCGTCGCGCGCCTGACAGTCGCTCATGAAAGCTTCCGAGCGCGTCGACTGCCAATGCACCGGCCGGCCGAGCTTGCGCGCGGCCACCAGCACCGCGATGTATTCCGGATAGCAGGTCGTCTTCATGCCGAAGGCGCCGCCGACGTCCTCGGTGATCACGCGTAGTTTTTCGTTCGCCAGGCCCATGATGCTGGCCGCCTGACCGCGTAGGCCGGCGGCGCTCTGCGAGCAGGCGCGCAACGTGTAACTCTCGTTCGCCGGATCGTATTCGCCGGTGGCGCCGCGCGTTTCCATCGAGGCCACCACCAGACGCTGATGCGTGGCCGTGACGCGCGCGACATGCGGCGCCTTGGCAATGATCTCGGCGACCTCGCGCTCATTGTCATGTTTTTCGACCCATCCCGGCCAGTCGACGCAAAGATTGCCCGGCGCGTCCGCGTGCAATTGCGTTGCGCCCTTCATCGCCGCTTCGAGATCGACCACCGCCGGCAATTCCTCGTAGTCGACCTGCACGAGGTCGGCGGCGTCGAGCGCCGCACCGCGCGTCTCCGCCACCACCATGGCCACCGGATCGCCGACATGCATGACCTTGTCGCCGGCGAGCGCGGGGCGGAACGGCATCGCCATCTTGGCGCCGCCGCGGCCGACCACCGGCGGATGCCGCGAAATGCCGCCGATGCCGGCCGCCTTGATGTCCTCGGCGGTGAGCACGCCGAGCACGCCCGGCGCCTTACGCGCTTCGTCGGTTTTCACCGCCAGGATGCGGGCATGCGCGTGCGGCGAGCGCACGAAGGCGGCATAGGCCTGGTTGGGCAGCCGCGGGTCGTCCATGAAGCGGCCGTTGCCGCGCACCAGGGCGTCGTCCTCGACGCGCGGTTCGTGTTGGCTGTGGGCGGGGCTGGTTGCGCTCATGGGAAACGTCCGGCTTGGCTTGCGGGCGGCTTTTATAGCCGAAACGACCGAGGGGCGCAGGGGCTTGCGCGGGCCGCCCGGCTACGGCACTCAGGCCCTCCTTGTCCGCGCCCGGCACCGGATTTTCACGGGACGAAATGAGCCAATTACGAACCATCGATACACACACGCACATCCTGACCCAGGAAACCGCCGCCTTGCTGCGCGAGGCCGCGCCGCAAGTGCCGGTGAGCATCACGCCGGCGGACGCGGAGGCCGCCGCGCTGGACGTCGGCGATACGGTGTACCGGCCGTTCCCCACTGGCGGCTTCGACATCGCGCGCCGCTTGCGCGACATGGATGCAGCGGGCGTCGATATGCACGTGCTCTCGGCCACGCCGCAGACTTATCTCTATAATCAGGACGCCGCGCTGACCGCGATCACCGCCGCCATCCAGAACGATCAGATCGCCAAGCACATCGCCGCGCATCCGGCGCGCTTTTTAGGCATAGCGACGCTGCCGATGCAGGATGCAAAGCGCGCCGCCGACGAACTCAGGCGCGCCATGACAAAGCTCGGCCTGCGCGGCGCCATGATCGGTTCGCATGTTTACGAAAAGAATCTGGACGATCCCGGCTTCGAGCCGCTTTGGGCGACGGCCGAGGAGCTCGGCGCCTTTTTGTTCATCCATCCGGTCAACGTCGCCGGCGCCGACCGGCTGAAGTCCTATTATCTGCAAAACCTGATCGGCAATCCGCTCGACACCACCATCGCCGCCGCCTGTCTTGTTTTCGGCGGTGTCATGGACCGGCATCCGAAACTGAAAATCTGCCTCGCGCATGGCGGCGGCTTCACGCCCTACCAGGCGGCGCGCTGGGAGCACGGCTGGAAGGTGCGCCCGGAGCCGAAGAAAAACGTGACGACCCAGCCGGCGAATATCGCCAAGCGCTTCCTGTACGACACCATTCTACATTCGGCGCCGACGCTGGAAGCGATGATCGATCTCGTCGGCGCCGACCGTGTGCTGCTCGGCAGCGACTACCCTTACGACATGGCCATGCTCGATTGCGTCGCCCACGTGCGCTCGTTGAAGGTAGTCGATGCCGACAAAGCCTCGATCCTGGGCGGCCGCGCTGAGCACCTTCTGGCGGGGCTGGGAAGCTAGCCCGGCCGCTGCCATAATCGGGCGCAACGCCAACCCTGCCGGGAGGCCGTCATGGCTCAAGCTCAATTGAACCCGCAGCGCACCGCCCGCGACTGGCCGTTTGCGGCCAAGCCGCTGCATCCCGCGCTCGGCTGCGAGATTCAGGGCATCACGTTGCAGCAGGCGGTTTCGCCGGAAATGTTCGCGAAAGTGTACGAGGCTTTCCTCGACTACCAGTTGATCCTGTTCCGCGATGTCGATCTGCCGCCGGCGACGCAGGTGGCCTTCGCCAGGAATTTCGGCGAGGTGCAGATCCACGTGCTCGATCAGTATCACGGCTACAAGCAGCACCCGGAAATCTACATGCTGTCCAACAAGGACAAAGACGGCAAACCGAGCGGCAAGCATCCCGACCGCGGCACGCTTTACTGGCACACCGACGGCTCGTGGCGCGAGTGCACCGGCCAAGCGACCATGATGTATTCGGAAGAACTGCCGCCGTCGGGCAAGGGCGGCGAAACGCAATTTGCCGACATGTATGCTGGCTACGATCTGCTGCCAGCCGACATCAAGAAGAAGATCGAGGGCAAACGCGCGATTCACAATTTCACGTTCTCCCGGAAAAGACGCCACGGCGAGGACCCGCTCACCGCGCAGCAGTCGGCGACGGTGCCGCCGGTCGCGCATCCGATCGTGCGCACGCATCCGGACACCGGCCGCAAGGCGATTTTCCTCGGCGACCATGCCGAATCGATCGAAGGCATGCCGTACGAGGAGGGCCGCGCGCTGATCGAGGAGATCAACGTGCTCACCACGCCGCCGGCGAACGTTTATTCGCACACCTGGAAGCCGCGTGAATGCATGGTGTGGGACAATCGCTGCACGCTGCACCGCGCCACCGGGTTCGACGAGGCGCAATACATCCGCGTGATGCGCCGCTGCACCATCGTCGGCGACAAGCCGGCCTAGGCCATACGCGGCCGCGCGAAAATTGAAGACCGGGGGCGCTTGGGAGAAAGCGATGGGTTCCGCACAGATACAAGGCGACCTATGGGGCGCGCGCGCCCGCGATTGGGCCGATCTTCAGGAAGGCAGTTTTCAGGGATTATACGCCGCCGCATTTGACGCAACCCGCGTCGGCGCGGGCACGTCGCTGCTCGACGTCGGCTGCGGCGCCGGGCTGGCGCTGAAGACAGCGCAGGCCCGTGGCGCCAAAGTGAGCGGGATCGACGCCGGGGCGAGCCTTGTCGACCTCGCCAGAAGCCGATGTCCCGGCGCCGATGTCCGCGTCGGCGATATCGAGGAGCTGCCGTTCGGCGACGCCGGCTTTGACGTCACCGCCGGCTTCAATTCCTTCCAATACGCCGCCAACCCGGTAGGCGCGCTGGCGCAGGCCAAGCGCGTGACCAAACCGAATGGCTTCGTGGTCATTGCGGTCTGGGGCGCGCCGGAGAAATGCGAGCTCTCGGTCTATATCGCGGCGCTCGGCAAGTTGTTGCCGCCGCCGCCGCCCGGCGCTGCCGGACCTTTCGCCCTGTCCGCGCCCGGCGCGCTCGAAGCACTCGTCGGCAAGGCGGGCCTGAAGCCCGAGGGAGCCAAGACGGTGACGACGACGATGACGTTTCGCGACCGGGCGACGGCGATTCGCGGCCTGCTCGCCTCGGGCGTTGCCGAACGCGCGATCCGCAGTTCCGGCGAGGAAGCGGTCGCCAAGGGCATTGGCGAGGTGATCGAGGTCGCGCGCAAGAGCGACGGTTCGTACGGCTTCAGTAATGAATGGCGCTTTCTGGTGTCGCGGGCTTAAGCCGCCGCCATCACCTCGTCGGGATCGAGCGGCAGCTTCACCGCCTGCTTGCGCTTGGCCGATAGATCGAGCGCCTTGGTCAGCATCAAATTGCGGTGCGCTTCTTCGACCGTCGCCGCCGCGGTCGGAAGACCCAACGCGACGCGGTTGAGCCAACTATCGGTCTCCTCCGCCATCGGCCCGCGCAACTCGCCGAGCGCCATGTCGCCGGGCGGATAGCTGCCCATGAAATCGACCAGCCGTGTTGAGTCCGGGTTGTAGCCTTCCGACTGCGCCTTCGACACGGCGAGCACGATGTCGCGGTGGGTGTCGTCGATGGTGAGCACGCCGGTGGTGCCGACAATGCCGACTTCGAGGCTGTATACCGCGCCCGGCCAGGTCACCGGCAGCGCCCAGGAAATGTTGAGGTGATAGACGGTGCCGTCGGAAAACATGATCATGCCGGCGGTGGCGTCGATGCCGTGGTAGAGCGGGCCCAGCACCTTGTCGATCGAGCGCGCATAGACCTCGGTCGGCTGTTTGCCCTCCAGGCACCACATGCAGATGTCGAGCGCGTGCGTGCCGGAGATCACCATCGGTGAGATGGTCGCCGGATCGTCGGTGCGCTTGTAATTGTCGATGGCGACGAGGCGATTCATGAAAGCGCGCGAGGTGACCAAAGTGACGTCGCCCAAGGCGCCGGTGCGGCATTTCTCCTTGGCCGCCAGCCAGCGGCGGCGAAAGCGTTGCGTATAGCCGACCACCGCATCCACCTTGGCGTCCTTGATCGCCTTCAACACGCGCGCCGACTCGTCGAGCCTTGTGGCCAGCGGCTTCTCGATCAGCAGCGGAATGCCGCGTTCGATCGCGACCATGATCGGGTCGACATGCAGATGTTCGTCGGTGGCGATGATGGCGGCGGTCACTTCCGGCCGCTTGAGCAGTTCGACATGGCTTTGCGTGACGAAGTCGGCGCTGATTTTGGGGCCGACCTCGCCGGCGCGGTTGGGGTTCTTTTCGGCCAAGCCGATCCATTCGACCGCCGGATGGCGCGCCGCCACCTCGCCGCGGAACAGGCCGACGCGGCCGCCGCCGATAATGGCGAGGCCGACGCCCTTGGCGGATTTCTTCATTGCGGATTGGCTCCCGACCGGTTCTTTTGCTTGAATTCCGCGATCGCCGAAATCGTCTCATTGGTCAGCGGCAGATCGACCGGCTCGTTGCGGTCGGCGGAGAGATCCGCGGCGCTGTAGGTTTCCATCACCCGGCGTGCGCTCTCCGGCGTGACCATCACCGGCGTGTCGCGAATGCAGGCTTCCAGGAAGTGGATGGTCTCCGGCCCCATGCCGCCGGCAAAAACATTATCGACCCATTCGCCCGGCATGGTCGACATGGGGAATTGCTGCCCGTCCTTCATCGTATTGAGCCAGTTGTCGCGTTGCGTGTCGTCGAGGAACAGCGAGCCTTCGGTGCCGGTGATCTCGATCCAGGTGGCGCAATAATTCGGATAGCTCGGCGGCAGGTTCCAGCCGCCGCCGATCATCACCGCGACGCCGTTGTCCATGGTGACGGTGGTGAACATCACGTCGTGCGAGCCGTTGACCGGCTGCATGTAGCCGTAGGCGCCTTGGCTGTAGACGCGCACGGGCTTCGCCGGCTCCAGCAGCCAGAACACGAAGTCGAGGTCGTGCGTCGATTCCATGACGACGGGCGACAGCCGCACGCGGCCGGCGATCTTCTTGCCGAGATTGCGTGAGAGGTGGCGGCTGACCAGCACCGAGACGACTTTCCCCAAAGTGCCGTCGACGATCTTCTTTTTGGCGTAGGCGATCTTCGGGTTGAAACGCTGCGAATAGCCGATGGTGAATTTGAGATTGTTGCGCTTGGCGAGCTGGATCAGTTCGTCGGCTTCCCACAATTCAAGCGCGATCGGCTTTTCCAGCATCACGTTCTTGCCGTTCTTCAGGCAGTCGCGGCAGATCGGATAATGGTTGGTCTCCGGCGTGGTCGAGATGTAGACCACCGAGATGTTCGGGTTCTTGATGATGTCGTTGTAGTCGAGCGTCGCCGTCGCCGGCTTGTACAGCGCCTTCACTTCGGCGAGGCGTTCGGGCCGGATCTCGCACAAATGCAATTTGTCGACCAGCGCCGTGCGCGCCAGCGTGTCCGCGCGCGTGCCGCCGACCCAGCCGACGCCGATCACCGCGACTTCAACCGTTTTCACCGAACGGATTCCTTTTTTTCATTGCAGCGCGAGCACGCGCGCCCGGCACACTATGCCAAGTCCGTGTGCTGCCAAAGCGGCGCCTTTTGACGATCCGAAAATCATCGTAAGTATTTGTAATTACGATCATTTCAGACGTGTGCGGTGGTCATGCCAACGCCGAAAACGTGAGCCGCGAATTGCGGATAGACCTCGGCAAGTTGCGGCGCCACCACCTCGCGCATCAGCTTGAGTGTTGCGGGCGAGGGCGCCGGCGTTTCCGGCACGCGCGCCGGCCGTGTCGAAATCGAAGCCGGTGTGCTCGATCACTTCATCCACCGAGTGGCCGGGATGCACGCTCGCCAGCGTGAAGCGTCCGCCGCCGAACGAAAACAAACAGCGATTGGTAATAAGCGCGATCGGTCCGCCGGGACGAAAAACATTCGGCGCGTTCGCGCCCGGCGCGCTGATGAAGTCGACTTGCGGCACCAGCGTGCGGCGCGAATGTTCGGTGCGGAACAGGATCACCTTGGGCACGACATAATAGAGATAGGCGGAGCCGAACGAGCCCGGGAAACGCACCTGCGGGTGCGCGTAGTCGCCGGTCGACACCAGATTGACGTTGCCATGGCCGTCGATCTGGCCGCCGGAGAGAAAGAACACGTCGATGCGGCCCTGGCCCGCGCAGTCGAACAATTCGCGCGCGCCGTCGGTCCAGAATGTGTTTTTGGGGCTGCCCAGCAACGAAACATAAGGCCGCCCGTGTCCGCGCTCGCGCGCGAGCAGCGCCGCGGTCGCCGGGATCGGCGAGGCGTTGCCGACGGCGACATGGCGCACGTCGCCGATCAGCCGCGCGATCACGTCGGCGAGCAGCTCCTCGGAACGAAATTCAAGCTGCTCGCTTCTCATACACATACTTGTCCAGATAATCCGCGAAACCTTCCGGCGTCGCCGCCATCTTCGCGTACAAAGCGAGATGTTCGGCGTCGGCGGCGTAAGTGTCGGGCAGCGGCAGCGGCCAGGCGCCGCGCTCGGCGACGGCGATGCTCTCCACATAAAAGCCGGCCAGCGTGCCGGCGGCGAGCACGGGATCGTCGAGCAGATTGCCGTCGTGGATTTTCTCCACGGTAACGACGGTCTTCACCGCCGCATGCGCCATGGTGGCGAGTTCGCGCTGGCGCCCGATCCACACATTGCCTAACGGATCGGCCATGGCAGCATGAAACAGCGCCACGTCCGGTTTGATCGCCGGCAACAGTACGATCGGATCGGAATTGCCGAACGGTGAATCGATCACCTTCCAGTCGTCGCGATATTTCAGCACGTCCGATCCGATCAACCCGCGCAGCGGCATGAACGGCACGCCCTTTTCGCTCGCCTGCAAGGCGGCATGCAGCGCCGGACAGGTGGCGTCGAGCATCTTGATCGTGCCGCCGGTGACCGCGGCGGAAAAACGCGGCGCCGGGCCGAACTCGCCGAGCGACACAGCGCTGGTCTCCAGCGTCGCCACGCAACCGGCGCCAATCAGCAAATCCGCCTGCAGGCTGGACGTCGGCAGCGCCACCAGATGCAGTCGCTTGACGCCGCGGCGGACCAGCGCGCGCGTCGCCTGCATCGGCACACCCGACACTTCACGCGGCACCACCAGCATGCAGCCATCGGTCACCGATGCGAGCGCTTCGTCGAGGGATTTAACGGGCGAAGCCATGGTTCATTGTCTCATTCTTATGCACGCCAGGTCCACTGGGTTCTGCGGTGCTCATAGCAGTCCGCTTACCGCGGCAAACAAATCCCGCACCTGCACTTGCGAAATATTCCGCGTGATGAACACGACGCGGCTCTCCCGGTCTTCGTCGGGCCAGGCCGCCAGTTCGACCGGCGAGTGGGCGAGGTGCTGGACGAATTGCACCACCACCGGGCCGCGGCAGCGTTCGACGGCGAGGAAGCCCTTCACCCGCAATAGGTCTGGGCCGCGCAAGGCCATCAGCGTGTCCATGGCCTTGGCGAAGGCCGGCCACGGCAGCGGCTTGTCGAACGCGAGCACGAACGAGCTAATGCCGTCGGTGTGCGCAGCTTCGGCGACGAAGGCATTGCGCGGATTGTCGGCCGGTTCGGTAAGCCGGCTGGGATCGAGTTCTCCGTTCACGGCCTGCAAAATCTCCGCGCCCGGATTGAGCGCACGCAATTGCGCGGCCAGCTTTTCGGCGGCGCCTTCGCCGGCGATATCGGTCTTGGTCACAACCAGCCGATCGGCCAGGATAATTTGCTTGCGCGCCTCGGCCGACCAGGAAAGCGTATCGCCGCCGCGCACCGCATCGACCGCGGCCACCAGCGCCTCGACGTGAAACATTTCGCCCAACGCGCGGTCGGTGGCGAAGGTCTGCAGGATCGGCGAGGGGTCGGCCAAGCCGCTGGTCTCGATGACGATGCGCTTGAAGTCGGGCATCTGCCCGCGTTCGCGCTCCACCACCATGCGGCGCAGCGCCTGTTGCAGGTCGCTGCGCGCGATGCAGCAGAGGCAGCCGTTGCCGAGCAGCACCGTCTCGTCGGCGCTCGCGCGCACCAGCACATCGTCGATCCCGGCGGCGCCGAATTCGTTGACCACCACGGCGGTGCCTTGCCCCTCGGGCGTCGCCAAAAACCGCTTGAGCAGCGTGGTCTTGCCGGCGCCGAGGAAGCCGTTGAGCACGGCCACCGGCAGGCGGTGCCCGCGCGCGCGTTTGAGCCGGCGCCCGAACATGCCCGCCGAGGGCGAGGGGAAGGGGGAGTTCAGAAATCCATCTCCAGAATATATAAACCGCCGGTGAAGCGGTCGACGGTGTAGACGATCGCGCGCTCGTCGACGAACACGTCGTTGAGTTGCACGGCGCCCGCCGGCGTTCCCTTCGGCGCCGGCGGAACGAAGACGCCGACTTCCTTCGGCTGGTACGGATTGGAAATGTCGTAGGCGCGCAAGCCCCCGTTGAAGAATGTGCCGATCACGATCTCGTCGGAATGCCAGGCAGTCGGCACCGGCGTGTTCTCGAACAGATTATGCGCGCCGAAGCGCCCGCCACGATTGGCATAGGCGTCGACCGGCGGCATCGGGCAGGTGGCAATCGGCACCAGATTGGTTTCCTCGCGCGCGTCGAGGATCCACACCAGCTTCGGCCAGTCGTGCGCGTTGTTCTCGGTCGACTCGTCGGTGACGATCATGAGGCCGCGCTCGAACAGCGGCATCGCCGTGTGCATGAAGCCGGTGTAAGGCGGCGAATTGGTCCAGTGCGACACCGGCTTCGGTTTCGCCTTGTCGGCAATGTCCATGACGAACATGCCGCCGTCGATGTAGGCGAGATAAAGCCGGTCCAGCCGCTGTTTGTAGACATTGGTGTTGTGCGCGCGATGACCCTTGTCGAGTTTGTGGCGCGGCAGCGGCGTCTCGCCTTTTTGGGTGCCCGGCATCCACCAGCGGCCGGCCTCAACGGGCTTGGAAGGGTTGCGCACGTCGATGCAGCGGTAGAACTGGTCGTCGAGCGGGTGGTTCGGCGTGAAGTCGGCGGCGCCCGCCGCCATATGCACGTATTCGCCGTCGCAGAACCACAATTGATGCACGCCGCGCGAAGTCGCGCCCGAGCAGTCGAAGAATGAAATCGAGCGCGGCTTTTCCGGCACCGACACGTCGAACAGTTCGAGGCCTGCCGGCTTCTGCCCGGCTTTCTGCGTCTGATAGGCGACCGCCATGATGTCGCCGGATAATTCCAGCGAGTTCGAGCGCATATAGGCCTGCGGCAACTCGGTCTGCACCACCACTTTCGGCTTGCGCGGATCGCTGACGTCGACGCCGGTGAAATTCTTCGGTGCGCTCTCATGCGCCAGCCAGATGATGCGGCGGCCGTCTTTAGCGATCTGCACCGCCATGCCTTCGCCCATGCCGCCGAAGCCGCCGAGGTCGTTCTGCGCCAGCAGCTTGAAATTCCAGGCGACGGGTTCGCCGGTCTGGGTGAGCGGATTGTCGGCGGTGGGCATTGCGGGGCCTGTGGGCGGCGGCCTTGGCGAGGCCTGTTCTGGGTGCTTGCCGCAAAGGATAATGCGCCTGCGCGCTTGACCACAAGCACTGGCGCAATACCTCCGGAACGGCTAAACGCCGCGACATGGCGGGCAAGCGCAGCCGGGTTCTAACGGGAGTTTCGTGATGTCGAAGAATGCACCAAAGATCGGCTGGATCGGCGTCGGCCGCATGGGAACGCCCATGGCGGAACGCCTGCTCAAGACCGGCCACGACGTGTCGATCTGGAATCGCACCCGCGCCAAGGCCGAG
This sequence comes from uncultured Alphaproteobacteria bacterium, assembly GCA_963753925.1. Classification (GTDB taxonomy): domain Bacteria; phylum Pseudomonadota; class Alphaproteobacteria; order Rhizobiales; family Xanthobacteraceae; genus Pseudolabrys. The sequence continues at coordinate 825,516 of CAVWEF010000004.1, read as the reverse complement.
CCGCTTAGCCAGCAGGGCGGCAAGATCGTCGACAAGCCCGCCGATCTCGCCGGCTGCGAAGTGGTGTTCGCCATCGTCTCCACCGGCAAGGACGTCGAGCACGTGCTGTTCGGCAAAGACGGCCTGTGCACCGGCAGCAAAATGCCGCGCATGGTGGTCGACTGCTCGTCGATTTCGGTCGAGGAATCCGCCGCCATCCGCAAGCGCCTGAGCGAGAAAGGCGTGAGCTTGCTGGCGGCGCCCGTGTCCGGCAACGCCAAGGTGATCAAGGCCGGCAAGCTGTCGTCGGTGGTGTCGGGCCCCGAGGCCGACGCCAAGATCGCCATGCCGCTGATCGAGGTGTTCGCGCCGCGCGGCGTCTCCTACGTCGGCGACGGCGAGCTCGCGCGCGTCTGCAAGATCGCGCACAACGTCATGCTCGGCGTGGTGATCGAGAACCTGATCGAGATCACGCTGCTCGCCAACAAAATGGGCGTGCCGCGCCACGCCTTCCTTGCCTTCATGAACAACGGCGTCATGGGCTCGATGTTCACCGCCTACAAGACGCCGGCGCTGGTCAATCTCGACTGGACCACCACGTTTACACCGGAGCTGTTGCGCAAGGACCTCGATCTCGGCCTCGAGCTCGGCCGCGAATGGGACGTGCCGATGCCGGTTACCGCGGCGACGCGCGAGGTGCTGCAAACGCATTTCGGCGCCGCCCAGCTGCAAAAGGACCCGCAGGCCTATCTGCAGAAGGACTTCGCCGCGCTCGCCGAGACCATGGCGCTCGCCGCCGGCATGAAGCTCACGTCGGAAAACAAGAACGTCGGCACGGGGCTGGAGTAGCTTTCTTGCTTCCCTCTCCCCCTGTGGGAGAGGGTGGATCGCGCTGAGTGAAAGCGAAGCGCGAGCCGGTTGAGGGGGAGTAGTTTCAGTTTGTCACCACCCCCTCACCCGCCTCGGTCACTTACGTTCGCTCGGCACCCTCTCAGGGGAGAGGGAAGAACGAAAAAAAGGGCCCCTCAACGAGGGGCCCTGTGTGCGCAAGGTGGAGGATTCAGAGCCGCCGTTCTAGCCAAAATTAGGGAGGAAACGGCGGCATCGCACGTGTCCACTCAACCTGCCCCGGCGGTCTATCTCAAGTAAATTGCCTGTAAATTCTTTTGGTCCCCGGCCTGCCCAACGCCGCGCGGCCATTGGTGCTATGCATGGGTTGGCCACGCAGAGAGGGAGCGACGCCAATGACCCCGCAAATTGCCGCGCTGATCGAAAAGATCCGCGGCCTCGAAAGGGAACTTGACGCAGAACTCGCCAAGCGCAACGCCGAACTACGCTTCGGCCTCGAGCGCGGCCGCGTTGCGTTCGAAGCGGAGTTGCTGCGCCGCCATCGCGAGCTGCGCCGCAAGCTATTGCCCTATATCGCCGGCGCCAACCCGTTGGTGATAATCACCGCGCCGGTGATCTATGCGGGCATCGTTCCGTTCCTGCTGCTTGACCTGTTCGTCAGCGTGTATCAAGCCGTTTGCTTTCCGGTCTACGGCATCGCCAAGATCAAGCGCGCCGATTACCTGGTGTTCGACCGTCACCACCTTGCCTATCTCAACATGCTGGAAAAGCTCAACTGCGCCTATTGCTCCTACGCCAACGGGCTCATCGCCTATACGCGCGAGATCGCGGCGCGCACCGAGCAATATTGGTGCCCGATCAAGCACGCCCGCCGCGTCATCGGCACCCATGCGCGTTACGCGTTGTTCGACGATTACGGCGACGGCGAAAACTATCTGGCGCAACTGGCCGAGCTGCGTCTAGCGCTGGCCAAGGACGAGGAAAGCGCGCCGCGCACAAGCGCGTAATCGGCGTTGCCGGCGCGCGCCTGGAAATGACAGACTGCCAGTCTTTATCGGGTGGGGATGTGCAATGGCCTTCAGGCTCTACAACGCGCCGCAATCAACCTGCAGCCAGCGGGTTCGTTTTGTGTTCCAAGCCAAGAAGATTCCCTTCGACGAGGTGAAGCTCAATCTGCTCGCCGGCGACCAGCTCAAGCCCGATTATCTCAAGCTCAATCCGAATGGCGTCGTGCCCACACTTGACCATGACGGCGCCATTGTCATCGATTCGACCGTGATCACCGAATATCTCGATGAGGTCGCACTGCAGGTGAGCTTCACGCCGGAGGACCCGGTCGCGCGCGCCCGCATGCGCGCGCTGATGCATTTCATCGACGAGATGCCGGCCGCCGCCGTGCGTTTCCCGACCTTCAATCTCGCCTTCCTGCCCGGCTTCCAGAAGATGAGCCGCGAGGAATTCGTCGCCTTCGCCGAATCGAAGCCATTGCGCCGCGAATTCATGCTGACCATGGGGCAGACCGGTTTTCCCAAGGCGGAGATGGATGCCGCGCTCGCCCGCCTGCGCCGCTCTTACGAACGCATGGACGCCGAAATCGAAAAGAGCGGCGGGCCGTGGCTCTTGGGCAGCAAGATCACGCTTGCCGACGTGGCAGTGATGCCGGCCCTTGTGCGAATGGACGATCTCGGCATGGCCGATTGGCGGGATTTGCTGCGCGTCGTCACCTGGTTCGACGCTATCCGCGCCCACCCGGCCTTTAAGCCGACCTTCTACCCCGGCTCATTGCTGAGCGAGCGCTTTCCGCATTTGAAAGAACGGACGGCGAAAAGCGCTTGAACCTTTTTGCCTCCGGCCGCGACTCAATAGAGCGGCGCCGTTGACTGCCGCGAAGCGCATCCGCCGTAAGGAATCGCCATGCGCCGCTTATCGTCTTTGCCCGTCGTCTGCCTTCTTGCCTTTGCTATGCCGGCCTTGGCGCAATCGACCGCGAATGCCGATATCTGCGCATCCAGCGGCGCGAACGCGGTATCGCCGGAACAGCGCATCGCCGCTTGCACCGCCGTGATCGCGGAGTTGAAGGACGGCGCGCCGCAGGCGCTGGCGGCCGCCATGGTCAACCGCGGCAACGCATATTGGAGCATCAGCAAGACCCAGGCGGCCATGTCCGATTTCGACCGTGCCATTGCCCTCGATGCGAACAATGCCCGCGCCTTCCGCGAGCGCTCCAACGCGCTGCGGACCGTCGGCCGCCTCGACCGCGCGCTCGCCGACGCCAACGAGGCGGTAAAGCTCGATCCCAACGACGCCAAGGTCTTCGACAACCGCGGCAACGTATTCAACAACAACCGTCAATATGACCGCGCCATCGCCGATTACGACGAAGCGGTACGGCTCGATCCGAAATTCGGGCTGGCCTTCATGGACCGCGGCGTCGCGCACTACTTCAAGGGAGACTTCGCCGCCGCGATCGTGGATTACGATGCGGCCATCAAACTCGATCCGAAGCGTTCGCGCGCCTACACCAATCGCGGCGCCGCCTACAAGAAACTTGGCCGCGTCGAGCAGGCGCTGGCCGACGAAAGCGAAGCGATAAAACTCGATCCGCTGGTGCCGGAATATTATGACAACCGCGGCCTCAGCTATCAGGAGAACGGCGATTTCGACCGCGCCATCGCCGACTACAACGAGGCGATCCGGCTGGCGCCGCAGGCCAACTTCCTGACCAACCGCGGCGACTCCTACCAGTTCAAAGGCGATCTCGACCACGCCATCGCCGACTACGATCGCGCCATCAAGCTCAATCCCGGCTTTTATCTGACCTACAACAATCGCGGCACGGCGCTGCGCAAGAAGGGCGATCTTGAGCGTGCCATCGCCGATTACGAGCAGGCGCTCCGCATCAATCCGCGCTTCGACACGGCGGCCGAGAATCTCGCCGCTGCGCGCCAGGAGCGCGATCGCCGCGATCAAATATCCGAGCGCCTGCTGCCGACGTTCGATTGCGCCACCGCCCGGCGCGCCGTTGAAAAGGCGATCTGCTCGGATCCTGACCTGTCGCGGCTCGACCGCCAGATTGACGACGCCTACAAGGCAGCACTTGCCAAGCTCAACCGCAAGGGCGTCGCCCGCCTGCGGGCCGAGCAGCGCGAGTTCAACGCTAAACGCGATAAATCCTTCGGCCGCCCCGACTATCAGCTCAAGCGCGAACTGGAGCGGCGCCTGACGGTGCTGCGCGGCATGACCACGGCGAATTGACGTCCGGGCCGATTTCGCCACTTGCGCCGGTCGGCGGAAGTCGTATCTCCAGAACGGGCGCTCCTGCCACGCCATTCATTGCCCAAAGGGAGTTCTGCCATGAATCCCATTACTCTCCTCGTCACCGCCGTTCTCGCCGCCATCGGCGCGCTGTTTTTCCTGGCGCGCATGCCGCTGCCCGCCTTCGGCTTCGGCGCGCTCGCGCTGTTCACGTTGTTCGCGCTCAAGATGGCCAACAACTGGGAACGCTTCGTCATCTTGCGCGCCGGCAAGCTGTCGAGCGTGAAGGGCCCCGGCCTGTTCATGATCATCCCGATCATCGACGCCATCACCGCCGTCATCGACGAGCGCATCCAGACCACGCAGTTCAACGCCGAACAGGCGCTCACCCGCGACACCGTACCGGTCAATGTCGACGCCGTCATCTTCTGGCACGTGCACGACGCCCAGCGAGCCGCGCTCAACATCACCGACTACCGCTCGGCCATCGACCGCGTGGCGCAGACGTCCTTGCGCGAGATGATCGGCTCGTCGCACCTCACGGCGCTATTGTCTGAGCGCAAGGCGGCCGACGAGGTGCTGCGCGCCGAGATCGCGCAAAAGACCGCCGACTGGGGCATCTCGGTCAATGCGGTTGAGATCCGCGACGTCGCCATTCCGGTCGGCCTGCAGGACGCCATGTCGCGCCAGGCGCAGGCCGAACGCGAGAAGGAAGCGCGCGTCATCCTCGGCTCGGCCGAAGCGGCAATCGCGCAGAAATTCGTCGATGCCGCCAATACCTATGGCAGCAATGCCGCGGCGATGCACTTGCGCGCCATGAACATCATCTACGAGACCACGAAAGAGCGCGGCGCCACCATCTTGATGCCGACCTCGATGGTGGATTCGATGAGCGTCGCGCTGCCGGCGGCGTTTTTGGCGCAGGGCGGGGCGGGGAAAAGCTGAAACCGTTTACCCGCTCATTCCCGCGTAAGCGGGAATCCAAATAAGAGACTGGGTCCCCGCTTTCGCGGGGACGAGCGGGAAACGCTCAATACCTGTTCGCGATCGGCAGCTCCTCCGCCGGGAACAGCGTGATCAGCCGGCAGCCTTTGTCGGTGACCACCACTTCTTCCTCGATGCGCGCGGCGGAGAAGCCGTCGGTCGCCGGGCAATAGGTCTCGATCGCAAACACCATGCCTTCCTTGAGCTCGGTCGGGTGATCCATCGACACCACGCGCGAGATGATCGGCCGCTCGTGCAGGTTCAGCCCGAGCCCGTGTGCGAATTGCAGGCCGAAGGCCGACATTTCGTCGGGGAAGCCGAACTCTTCCGCCTTGGGGAACACCTCGCAGATATGCGCGGTCGAGGCGCCCGGCTTGATGCGGGCGATGGCGTTGTCCAGCCACTCGCGCGCCATCTTGTAGGCGTCGTGCTGCGCCGGCGTCGCGCGCCCGACATTGAAGGTGCGGTAATAGCAGGTGCGGTAGCCCATGAACGATTGCAGGATGTCGAAGAAAGCCTGGTCGCCGGGGCGGATCATGCGGTCGGTGAAGTTGTGCGGGTGCGGACTGCAGCGCTCGCCGGAAATGGCGTTCACTGCCTCAACGTCGTCGGAGCCGTGCGTGTAGAGGAACTTGTTGACTTCGGCGACGATATCGTTCTCGCGAATGCCTGGCCGCAGCATTTGGTTGACCAGGTCGTAGGCGCCGTCGACCATGGCGGCAGCGCGGTTGAGCAGCGCGATCTCGTCGGACGATTTGATCTCGCGCGCGCTCAGCATCACCTGCTGGCCGTCCTTGACCTTGAGGCCGGCTTTCTCCAGTTCGAACATCATCGGCGGTTCGATAATGTCGACGCCGACCGGCATCTTGGCGACGCCGGCGGCCTTGATGATCGAGGCCATTTCCTCGGCGTGGCGTTTCATCAGGCCGAAGGCCGGATCGACGGTGCCGCGCATGCCGACGAGGCCGGCCTTGCAGTTCTCCGGCTTGAGCCATGGCGCATAGAGCTTGTGGTGGACGGCGGCCGAGCCGAAGTCCCACAGGATCGGGTCGCCGCCGCGCGTCAGTAGCACAAAGCGCGAGAGCTTGTCGCGCGCCCATTCGCCGATCTTGGTCGAGGTGACGTAGCGGACGTTGTTGTCGTCGAACAACAGCAGCGCGCCGAGGTCGCTCGCCTCGAGCGCGGCTTGCGCGCGCGCCAGGCGGTAGCGGTGCATGCGCCGATAATCGACGCGTTCCTCGAAGTCGACACCCATAGTGCCGAGCACCGGCAGATGCCGGCCCCAATTGTAACGCGGGTTGATGTCTTCGGCGGTGATTTTGATGGGGTCGCGCGTTCTCTCGTCCATGGGCGTCCTCCTCGTTCGCTGTCGGCTCGCCGGTCTTCAATGCCGGTGATCTTAAGGCATTATAGGCAAAGCCGGCGGCGCTGTCGGCAGTCTTTGCCGGCGGATTTATCACCGGCGGGCGGCGAAATCCCTAGCTTAAGTCAAGGGGGAAACGGCAAGGCGGCCTTGCCGCCGCTTGACTTTCGTGCGGATAGGATTATATTCCGCGGCGTCCGATCCACGGAGGGCGCTCTCATGAGGCGTCATGTTGGCGGGATCGGATGTGGCGCCCGCGCGGGGGAGACGAACGCTCCTCCCCCTCCCGGGCGGCGCCGGGGCACCGCTCGCGGGCACTATGACCCGCCGCGAGGAGCTCGCTGACACCGGGGCAAATGCCCCGGTAGCTAGCGCGGCCCGGCGCCGATAAGACGCCGCGATGGCGCGCCGAGAGGCGCCACACCTTCGCGAGAAGGTGTGTACTGACTGCATGACGCGCCCATCGGCGCGCCATCCCCTCGACATTTGTCGGGGGTCGATTCCCCCGGACCCCCTGTTCGAGGGGGACGGAAAGAGCCTACGGCGTGTCCCGCGCCGCAAAGAATAGGGAGGGCGGAGCGTTGGCTTTCTCGCTGTCGTCCCGGCCAAGCGAGCGTTAGCGAGCGCGAGCCGGGACCCATACTCCGCAGCCTATCGAGTGGTCACGGCGTATGGGTCCCCGCTTTCGCGGGGACGACACAAACGCTAAGCCACCTTCTTCCCCCACAGCTTTGCCGAGGCGATATCCGCGCCTTCGCGGATCGAGCGCAGCTTGAGCCACACCGCCGGCTCGATCACCCATTCGCGGTTCGTGAAAGTGCCGAAGCCGCAATCGGTCGAGGCGATCACGCGCTCGCGCTCTCCCGCCGCGGCGACCGCTTCCAGAATGCGGCGCGCGACCACTTCCGGGTGCTCGACGAAATTCGACGTCGTCTCCACCACGCCGGGGATCAGCAGCATGTCCTTGGGCAACGGATGCTTCTTCAGCGCCTCGTATTCGTGCGCGTGGCGCGGGTTGGAGAACTCGATCGACAGCGCGCCGACGTTCGCCCGATAGAGCGCCGGCAGGATAGTGCCGAGCGGGACGTCGTGAATATGCGGACCTTCCCAATTGCCGTAACAAATGTGCAGCCGCACGCGGTCGCGTGGAATGCCCTCGATGCCTTCATTGATCGCCTGCACGTGGCGTTCGACCGCCTTGACGAAATCGCCGTCCGACAGATCGCGGTACATCATGGTGCGGTCCATGGCGAGGTCGGGCGCGTCGATCTGCAGCAGCAGGCCGGCTTTATAAATTGCCTGGTATTCGTTCTTCATCTCGCGCGAAAGCGCCGACAGATATTTGTCCTGGCTGCCGTAGAAGGCGTCAAGCATGGTGGTCGACACAATGCCGGGCGAAGGCGCCGTCATGAACGCTTCCGCGAATTTTCCGGCCGAGATCTTCTTGAAGCGCGCGATCTCGCTTTCGATCGGCTTGAGGTCGAGATATTTCAATTCGCTTTGGCATTCCGGCGCGTTCTGCTGCTTGCTGACGTGCGGGAAGCGCCGCGTCAGGTAGGCGATCAGCGCGGGAAATTCCTCGAATTCGCGCCCGCGCCGGCGCTTCGACACGCCGGCAAAACCGCGCATGCGCTGCGGCACGTAAGTCTGGAAACCGACCCGCTGCTGCTCGCCGTCATTGCCGATATCGATGCCGGCGGAGGCCTGTTTGTCGACGACGTGGCTCACCGCTTTGTCCATTTCGGCGGCCATTTCCTTTGGGTCGAGCTTTTCGCCCGCTTCCTGGCGTACCAGCAGGTCGGACAGTTTTTCGTTGCGCGGCAGGCTGCCGACATGGGTGGTCAGAATGCGGTCCCGGCTGAAAATCATGCGTTTGCGCTCCCCGTGTGCTGGCGATTGATTTTTGTCATGGCCGCCAGCGGGCCAATCATGGACATTGCTATCGTGGCTCGACGTTGCGGCGTTTGGCGCCTGTCTGCATAATACGCACCGTCCCGGGAGGAAACAAAATGACAATGGTTGCCGAAGCGGCCGCGGCCGATTCCGTGGGCGCGATCCCGCGCGATTACAATTTCGCCGCCGACGTGCTGCAACGCAATCTCAGCAGCGGGCGCGCGGAAAAGCCGGCTTATATCGACGGCCGCCGCACGCTGACCTATCGCCAGCTTGCCGATCACGTGGCGCGATTCGGCGCCGCCCTGCGCGGCATGGGCATCCACCGCGAGGAGCGGGTGCTGATGGCCATGCTCGACACCGTCGACTGGCCGATCGCGTTCCTCGGCTGCCTCAAGGCCGGCATCATCGCCGTGCCGGTCAACACGCTGCTCACCGAGGACGACTACCGTTTCATGCTCGCCGACAGCCGCGCCAAATGTCTGGTGGTGTCGGAGGCGCTGTTTCCGAAATTCGAAAAACTGATCGCGCAAAGCCCCGATCTCGAGCACGTCATCGTCTCCGGCGACAATCCGCATGGGTTCAGGCTGTTCGAGGATGTCATCGGCGCCGACGAACCGGAAGATTACACCGCGCCGACCACGTCCGACGACATGGCGTTCTGGCTCTACACCTCGGGTTCGACCGGCAAGCCAAAGGGCGCCGTGCACGTGCACGCAAGCCTCAAGCTCACCGCCGATCTCTACGGCACGCCGATCGCCGGCTTTAAGGAGAGCGACGTCGTCTATTCCGTTGCGAAATTTTTCTTCGCCTACGGCCTCGGCAACGCCTTGACCTTCCCGCTCACCGTCGGCGCCACCACGCTGCTCAATCCCGATCGGCCGACGCCGGACGGCGTCGCCGCGCTGTTGCGCCAGCATCCGGTCACGCTGTTCTGCGCGGTGCCGACTTTTTATGCCGCGTTCCTGGCGAGCCCGAACGCGCCGCAAAAATCGGAGGTGAAGATTCGCCGCTGCATCTCGGCCGGCGAGGCCTTGCCCGAGCAGATCGCCAAGCGCTGGAAGGAACGCTACGGCATCGACATTTACGACGGGCTCGGCACCACCGAGATGCTGCACATCTATCTCACCAACAAACCGGGCGCGACCAAATACGGCACCACCGGCAAGCCGGTTCCCGGCTACGAGATCAAGCTGATTGGCGACGACGGCATGCCGGTCAAGCCGGGTGACTTGGGCGAGCTCTACGTGCGCGGGCCGACCAGCGCCATCATGTACTGGAACAACCGCGAAAAATCGCGCACGACGTTCCAGGGCGAGTGGACGCGCTCGGGCGACAAATATTTTCAGGATGCGGAAGGCTATTACGTCTGCGCCGGGCGGCAGGACGACATGCTGAAGGTCTCCGGCATCTACGTCTCGCCCTTCGAGGTCGAAGCCGCGCTTTCCTCGCATCCGGAGGTGCTGGAGGCCGCCGTGGTCGGCTGGTTCGACGATGAGCGGCTGGTCAAGCCGAAGGCCTTCGTCGTGCTCAAGCTGCCCGACAAGGCGAGCGAGGAACTCGCGCGCGCCTTGCAGGACCACGTCAAGCACCTGCTCGCGCCCTACAAATATCCGCGCTGGATCGAGTTCCGCGGCGAACTGCCGAAGACGGCGACGGGCAAGATTCAGCGGTTCAAGTTGCGGGCGGAAGATCGCGTATAAACATTGTCATGACCCTCGCAGATTCCGGCTTTCTCACGCTCGGCGCGCAGCGCCTGGAATACCGCATGATCGGGCCGCGCCCGGATCAAGCGCCGACGCTGGTTTTGCTGCACGAAGGGCTCGGCTGCGTCGGCCTGTGGGGCGATTTTGCCGAGAAACTATCGGCGGCGACCGGCTGCGGGGTCTTCGTCTATTCGCGCGCCGGTTACGGCCAATCGAGCCCGGTCAAGCTGCCGCGGCCGCTCACGTATATGCACGATGAGGCGCGCGAAACGCTGCCGGCTTTGCTCGATTCCATCGGCTTCAAGCGCGGGCTCCTCATCGGCCACAGCGACGGCGCTTCGATCGCGGCGATCTATGCCGGCAGCCATCAGGATCACCGCGTCGGCGGCCTCGTGCTGATCGCGCCGCATTTCTTCACCGAGGATTCCGGCATCGCCTCCATCGTCGAGGCGAGGAAGGCTTATGAGACCGGCGACCTACGACAGCGCGGCTCGCGCGCTGGCATGCGGACGTCGACAACGCCTTCAAGGGCTGGAACGGCGCCTGGCTCGATCCCGATTTCCGCCAATGGGATATCACCGAATTCCTCGCCTATATCCGCGTGCCGGTGCTCATCGTGCAGGGCGAGGACGACCAATACGGCACGGTCAAGCAGATCGAATGCGCTAAGCAAGAATGCTATTGCCCGGTCGAAGTAGCATTGGTGCCGGGCGCCAGGCATTCGCCGCAGCGCGACAAGCCAGATGAAACGCAAAAGGCAATTGCCGACTTCGTCGCCCGCGTGCTGGCGATGAATGCCTGGGTGAAGGCGGCGTAATTCTTTTGTCGTCCCCGCGAAAGCGGGGACCCATACGCCGTGACCTATCGAGAAGCTGCGGAGTATGGGTCCCGGCCTTCGCGCTGCGCGCTCAGCCGGGGGACGACAGTAATTTCTACTCCGCCGCCTGCTTGGCCGCGCTCGTGTGCGCCGCGGTCAGGTAATCCAGCGCCGCCTGCGCGCCGCCTTTCTTGTGCGGAATGCCGGCGAGCGCCAGCGCCATTTCGGTCGCCGACAGCGCGCCCATCAGCATGGTGTCGTTGATATCGCCGAGATGGCCGATGCGGAAATATTTGCCGGCATAGGCGCCGAAGCTCGAGCCGTAGGAGATGTTGAAATTCTCCAGCGCCAGGGCGCGGAACTTGTCGGCGTCGTGGCCGTCCGGCAGCAGGATGGCGGTGATGGTCGGCGAATACTGGCTGGCGTTCTTGTTGAGGTTTTCCAATCCCCAGGCTTTCACCGCGCGGCGCGTGGCTTCCGCCAGCCGGTGGTGGCGGGCGAACACGTTGTCGAGGCCTTCCTCGTGCAGCATGTCGATGCCTACGCTGAGGCCCTGGATCATCTGCGTCGCCGGCGTGTAGGGGAAGAAGCCGATCTTGTTCAAGGCCAGCATCTCGTCCCAGGCCCAGAACGATTTGGGCAGCGCCGCGGTCTTGTTGGCGGCGAGTGCCTTGTCGCTCAAAGCATTGAACGACATGCCGGGCGGCAGCATCAGGCCTTTCTGCGCGCCGCCGACGGAGACGTCGACGCCCCATTCGTCGTGCCGGTAGTCGGTCGAGGCGAGCGAGGAAATGGTGTCGACGAAGAACAGCGCCGGATGCTTGGCGGCGTCGATCGCCTTGCGGATTTCGGCGATCGGCGTCAGCGCGCCGGTCGAGGTCTCGTTATGCAGGATGCAGACCGCCTTGATCTCTTTGTTCTTGTCTTCGCGCAGGCGCGCTTCAATCGCCTTCGGGTCGGCGCCGTGGCGCCAGTCGGTTGAGATGAATTCCGGCTTGAGGCCGATCCGCTCGGCCATTTTCTTCCACAGCGTGGCGAATTGGCCGGTCTCCAGCATCAGGACTTTGTCGCCGGGCGACAGCGTGTTGACCAGGGCTGCTTCCCAGGCGCCGGTGCCGGTCGCGGTGTAGATGATCACCGGGCTCGAGGTCTTAAAAATGGTCTTGATGCCTTCCAGGCACTTCTTGGTCAGCTTGGCGAATTCGGGCCCGCGATGGTCGATGATGGGCGTATCCATCGCCCGCAGCACGCGGTCGGGAAGCGGGGTCGGCCCCGGAATGTGCAGAAAATGCCGCCCGACGGCACGCGAGGAATTTTTAGCCATTGCTCTACGCTCCTAAGCCGAAGCCATTAAAGGATTTTCATGGATTTACCACGGCCCGGTCCCAGCAAGATGCCCAGATTGGCAGCGGTGCTTGTGGCGTTGAACTATGAATGCAACATTGCGGTCAAGCGGTTTTCTGCAAGGCAAACGAGCGCTTATGCATAGGCTTAAACAAGCCCAAAAAGGAAAGATGCCGTGGCGACCGTAATGCCCGGCCTGGAACGGCGGCTGAAGACCGAATTGAGCGGGGAAGTGCAGTTCGACCGCTTCAGCCGCGGCCGTTACGCGACCGACGCCTCGCATTACCAGATCGTGCCGGTCGGCGTGGTCGCCCCGCGCACCATAGAAGAAGCCGAACGGGCGATCGGTATCGCGCGTAGCGAGGGCGCCCGCGTGCTGGCGCGCGGCGGCGGAACCTCGCAGGCCGGGCAAACGGTCGGCGACGCGCTGGTGATCGACTGCTCGAAATATTTGACCCGCATTCTCGACCTCGACGTCAAGGGCAAGCGCTGCGCGGTCGAGCCGGGCCTCGTGCTCGACGATCTCAATCGGCAACTTAAAGCCCACGGCCTGTGGTTCCCGGTCGACATCTCGACTTCCTCGCGCGCAACAATAGGCGGCATGGCCGGCAACAATTCCTGCGGCGGCCGTTCGCTGCGCTACGGCACCATGCGCGACAATGTCATCGCCATCGAAGCGGTGCTGGCCGACGGCAGGCTCGCGCATTTCGGCAGGATCGGCGGCAGCCTCAACGACGTCGCAGCGCCGTTGCGGCCGCTTGCCAAGGACCTCTTGGCCATCGGCGCGCGCGAAGCCGACGAAATCGCCACGCGTTTCCCTAAAGTTCAGCGCCGCGTCGGCGGCTACAATCTCGACGCGCTCGTGCCCGGCAAGAACGACATCAACCTCGCGCATCTGCTGGTCGGCTCGGAAGGCACGCTCGGCTTTTCCACCCGCATCGAATTGAAACTGTCGCCGCTGCTCGGCCGCCGCGCCGTCGGCGCCTGCCATTTCGGCAGCTTCCGCGAGGCGATGAACGCCGCCCAGTCCATCGTGCATCTGTTGCCCATCGCGGTGGAGCTGATCGACCGCACCATGATCGAGCTCGCCGGCGACATCGCCATTTTCCGGCCGACGCTGGGCAAATTCGTGCGCGGCACGCCGGAAGCGATCCTGCTGGTCGAATTCGGCGAGCCGGATCATGAGGAAAACCTGCGCCGGCTGCGCCGCCTCAGGGACTTGATCGGCGACCTCGGCTTTGCCTTCGACAAGAGCGGCGACCACTGGGGTGGCGTGGTCGAGGTGCTCAGCCCTGAATTGCAGGCGGCGATCGCCGATCTGCGCACCTCCGGGCTCAACATCATGATGTCGATGAAGGAGCAGGGCAAACCGGTCTCCTTCGTCGAGGATTGCGCGGTGCCGCTCGAACATCTCGCCGACTACACGGCGCGCCTGACCGCGATCTTCGAGAAGCACGGCACGCGCGGCACCTGGTATGCCCACGCCGGCTCCGGCTGCCTGCACGTGCGCCCGGTGCTCAATCTGCGGCTGGAAAAAGACGTCCACGCCATGCGCGAAATCGCCGAAGAGGCCTTCGCCATGGTGCGCGAGTACAAGGGCTCGCATTCCGGCGAGCACGGCGACGGACTGGTGCGTTCGGAATTCAACGAGCCGATGTTCGGCTCGCGGCTCGCGCGCGCCTTCGAGGAGGTGAAGGACCGCTTCGATCCGCAAGGCCTTTACAATCCTGGCAAGGTCGTGCGCCCGCCCAAATTCGACGACCGTTCTCTCTTCCGGTATCCGCCCGGCTATCGCGGCGAAGACATCGAGACCAAGCTCGACTGGTCGGCCTATACCGGCTCAGGCGGCGGGTTCCAGGGCGCAGTCGAGATGTGCAACAACAACGGCGCCTGCCGCAAATTGGCCGGCGGCGCCATGTGCCCGAGCTACCGCGTCACCCGCGACGAGCGCGACGTGACGCGCGGACGCGCCAATACGCTGCGCCTCGCCGTCACCGGCCAGCTCGGACCTGACGCGCTTAGCTCCGACGAAATGGCGGAGACGCTGAAACTGTGCGTCTCCTGCAAGGCCTGCCGGCGCGAATGCCCGACCGGCGTCGACATGGCGCGCATGAAGATCGAGGTGAAGGCCGCGCGCATCGCCAAACACGGCCTGCGCCTGTACGACCGGCTGGTCGGCTCATTGCCGCATTACGCGCCTTATGCGGCGCGCTATTCCTGGCTCGCCAATCTGCGCGACCGCATTCCGACGCTACGCAATGCCTCCGAAATGCTCGCCGGATTTTCCGGGCGGCGCAGCCTGCCGCAATGGCGCCGCGACATTTACAGCGACCGCTCCGACTGGGCCTACGCCGCGTCGGAAGGTGCGCCGATGCGTGAAATCGTGCTGTTCGCCGACACGTTCAACCGCTATTTCGAGCGCGAAAATCTCGAGGCGGCGCTGCGCGTGCTGGTGGCCGGCGGCTATCGCGTGCACGCGGTGTTGCCCGCCGACGGCGATGCGCGTCCGCTCTGCTGCGGCCGCACCTTACTGTCGACGGGGCAGGTCGAGGAGGCGCGGCGCGAGATGACGCGCACGCTTGCTGCGCTGTCGCCTTACGTATTGCGCGGGGTGCCGGTGGTCGGTCTTGAGCCGAGTTGCCTGCTCACTTTCCGCGACGAGTTGCCGGCGCTGATCAAAAGCGAGGCCGCTACCGCGCTCGCCGCGCAGGCGCTGCTGCTGGAAGAATTCCTCGCCCGCGAACAGAAAGAGGGCCGCTTGAAACTGCCGCTCGGGCCGCTGCCGAAAAAGGCGCTGCTGCACGGCCATTGCCACCAAAAGGCCTTCGACGCCATGGGCGCAGTCGAAAGCGTGCTCAAGCTCGTCCCCGAACTTGCCGTCGAGACCGTGGACTCAAGCTGTTGCGGCATGGCCGGCAGCTTCGGTTACGACGCCGAGACCATCGATGTGTCGCTCAAGATGGGCGAACTGTCCTTATTGCCGGCGGTGCGCAAGGCTCCGGCCGACGCGCTGATCGTGGCCGACGGCACGTCCTGCCGGCATCAGATCCACGACGGCGCCGGCCGCGAGGCGCTGCACGTGGCGCGCGTATTGGCGACGAGCATGGCCGTGGCCGGCCCGCGCGCGGAGCGCAACCTTTGCTAGCCGCCGCTGCCGTAGAACAAATGCACCAGCGCCAGCGAAAACCACGGCACGTAGGTGCACACCAGCAGCACGACAACCAGCGCAAGGATGAACGGCAGATTGACTTTGGTGGTTTCCCAG
The DNA here is from genome assembly GCA_963753925.1 of uncultured Alphaproteobacteria bacterium. Lineage (GTDB taxonomy): Bacteria > Pseudomonadota > Alphaproteobacteria > Rhizobiales > Xanthobacteraceae > Pseudolabrys. The sequence continues at coordinate 810,061 of CAVWEF010000004.1, read as the reverse complement.
ATGTCCGATTTGGCGATGGCGCAGGAAGCGATCAGTACGCTCGCGACCGGCGGCGTCTGCTGCCCGATGGCGAGGTTGAGCGTCAGCACCAGCCCAAAGTGAATCGGGTCGATATGCACCGCGGTAATCATCGGCATCACGATCGGCACGGTGAGAATGATCGCCGCCGCCGAATGCAGGAACATTCCCAAAATCAAAAAGAACACGTTGAGCAGCAGCAGCACGACATAGGGGTTTGAGGTTATGCCGGTAATGCTTTGTGCCAGCGTCTGCGGCAGTTTCGCCTCGGTGAGAAACGTGCCGATAAGCGCCGAGCTGGCTACGAGCAACATGACCACCGCGGTCTGCACGGCGCCGTCGATGCAAGCCTTTTTCAGGTCACGCAATTTCAGGTCGTGGTAGATGACGCCGCCGATCAGAAGCGCGGCAGCGACCGCCAACCCTGCGCCTTCCGTCGCGGTGACGAAGCCGCCGAAAATGCCGCCGAGGATAATGACCGGCAGCAGAAACGCCCATAACGCTTCCTTGAACGTCAACCACACGCGCGCAAGCTGGAATTTTTCCTCGACCGGAAAGTCGTAGCGCACCGCCTGGATATAGGCGGCGACCGCCAAGCCGGCCGCGCCGAGGATGCCAGGCAGAATGCCGGCGACGAACATCTTGACCACCGAGGTCTGCGCCATCACCGCGTAAAGGATCATCGGAATCGAAGGCGGGATGATGATGGCGAGGCTGGCCGAGGAGGAGGAGATACTGGCTGCGAATTCCTTGGAGTATCCGCGCGAGCGCATGGCCGGAATGAGAATGGTGCCGAGCGCCGCGACGCCGGCGACCGCCGAGCCGGAAATTTCGGCGAAAAACATCGAAGCGCCGATCGTCACCATCGACAGCCCGCCACGGACGAAGCCAAAACATGCGGAGGTGAAAGCGATCAGCCGCCGCGAGATGCTCGAGGCGTTCATGATCGCGCCGGCGAGGATGAACAGCGGGATGGCGAGCAGCGGGAAGCTCGATGCGCCGTCGAACATGACCAGCGCCATGTTCGGCAGGCTGTTGGGGCCCTGGATGATGAGGATCGCCGCGCTGGCGACGATGCCGAGCGAGACCGCGATCGGCACATTCAGTAACGCCAGCGCCAGCATGCCGACGAGCATCAGCGCGATGGTCATTGCAGACCTCCGGCTGACTTGTTCCGGCCGTCATGCTCGCCGAGCTCGAGCGCTTCCTTGATTTCAAGATCGACGAAACCGGTCGTGCGGGCGTCGCGCAGGGTATCGGGAAGCCGCAACGCTTCGGCGATCATGAACAGTACGGCGCCGACCGGGATCGCCGACTGGGTCAGCTGGGTCGGTACTTCCGGCATGCTGACCAAATGCTCGCCTTGCAGGATAATCAGCACCTGCACGCCGTAGATCGCGAGCAGTCCGAAAAAGAGAAACACCATGCTTTCGGCAAAGATGGTGGCAGCCAATCGTGCCTTTGGCGGCATGGCGTTGACAAGGCCGGGCACGCCGATATGCGCGCCGCGCAGCGCCGCCAGCGCGGCGCCGTAATAAGTGAGCCAGACCAGCCCGACCGAAGCGAGTTCGTCATACCAGGAGAGCGCGTTTCCTATATAGCGGAAGACGGCGCCGGCGATGATCAGCGCGGTCAGCGCTATCATCAGAACAAGCACGATGCCTTCAAGCAACCGCTCAAAGGCCGTGCGTAGGCGAGACAAGCTCACAGAAACATCCCCGGACTTTGCGAGCGAAGTAATGGGCCGGCCCGTTTGGACCGGCCCGTAGCGATGGTCTTGCGATCAGGACGACTTGTGGCCGAGCGCGAGCGCCTTGTCGATCAGCTCCTTGCCGCCCGGAACTTCCTTGCCGAACTCCTCGTACACGGTCTTGCTGGCTGCGATGAACGCATCCTTGTCCACCCCGTTCACCTGGGTGCCCGCGGCCTTGATCTTCTCCAGCAAGCTGTTGTCCAGATCGGCGCCCTGCTTCAGGGCGATGGGCTGCACTTCCTTCGCCGTCTCTTCCAGGATTTTGCGCACATCGGCCGGGAACCGCGACCAGCTGGCGCCGGCCACGACATAAGTCGGCGAATAGACGTGGCCGCTCATCGACAGATATTTCTGCACCTCCTGGAAACGGCCGGTGTAAATCTGCGCCAGCGGGTTTTCCTGGCCGTCCATGGCGCCGGTCTGGAGCGCGACGAACACTTCCGAGAAGGCGAGTGGCGTCGGGTTTGCGCCATAGGCCTTGAACATCTTCACACGCCACACGCCTTTCGGAACGCGCAGCTTGATACCCTCGAGATCGGCGGGCTTCACGATCGGATGCTTGTTATTGGTGATCTGGCGGAAGCCGTTCTCCCAGACGCCGATGATGTGGTAGCCGACCTTCTCGGCTTGCGGCACCATGAGCGGATAGACGATCTGGTCGCGGATGCGCGCCATGTGGTCGCGGTCCTTCACCAGATAGGGCATTTCGAATAGCCCGAAGCTCGGCACATAGGACGACATCACCGTGGACGGCAAAGCGAGATCCACGGTTCCGAGCTTCAGCTTCTTCATCAATTCGGAATCGCTGCCGAGTTGGCTCGATCCGTAGACGGCGACCTTGTATTTGCCGCCGAGCTTGGCGTTGGCGAGCTTGGCAAATTCCAGCGCATTCAATTCGAGCAACGAGCCGGGCTCGCCGACATGGCCGAATTTGATTTCGGTCTGCGCGGCGGCGGTCCCCACCGACAGCGCCGTAATCATCGCGAATGCGAGCAAGGCTTTTGATAGCCGCATGAGCGTCCTCCCGAGGATTTTCTGGTTCCACTGGCCCGCTTGGTGCCGGGCTCAGGCAGCGGTCGATATTGCTTTGAATATCAATGCAAAACTGCACGGTTTTCGCAAGCGGGCGATTGTCGCAACACCGGGTTCCCTTGTCGGACGGCAAATAAGTGACCCACCCGGACGGGGACGGACCGGGTGGGTCTTATCGATCGGCGCGAGGGGTGGACGGGGGGCTGGCGCCGATCGCAGCAGTTGAACTCAAGCGGCCGTCGTTGCCGCGTAAGGGTGGGTCGTGCGGGCGGCGAAAAAGGTTCAAAGGCCGCCGGGCCGCTTGCCGGAACGGGGGCGGCAATGACAAAGTGCGCGGATGATGCGATCGGCCGCGATTATAGTGGGGTTTGCCGCAGGCCTTGCCGCGGTGCAGGCGCAGGCGCTCGACAAGGTCCGCTTCGGCACCAATTGGGTGGCGGAGGCCGAGCATGGCGGCTTCTATCAGGCGTTGGCTGACGGCACTTACAAGAAATACGGCTTGGACGTGACCATCGTGCCGGGCGGGCCGAACGTAAACAATCGCATCCTTCTCCCCGTCGGCAAGCTCGACTTCTTCATGAGCGCCAACTCGCTGCAATCGTTCGACGCGGTCGAGCACAATATTCCCACCATCGCGGTGGCGGCGAGTTTTCAGAAAGACCCGCAGGTGCTGATCGCGCATCCGGGCGTGCAAAAGCTCGAAGACCTCAAGAAGCTCACGCTGTTCGTGTCGAAGGAAGGCATGGTCAGCTATTTCCAGTGGCTGAAGGCCGATTACGGTTTCGATGAAGCGAAAGTGAAGCCCTACACCTTCAACCCGCAGCCGTTCCTCGCCGACCAGAATTCCGCCATGCAGGGCTACGTGACGTCCGAGCCCTATGCGATCGAGACGCAAGCCCACTTCAAGCCCAAGCTTTTCTTGATCGCCGACTATGGCTTCAACAGCTATTCGACCCTGATCGAGACCCGGCGCGATCTGGTGGAGAACAAGCCCGATTTGGTGCAGCGCTTTGTCGATGCCTCGGCCATCGGCTGGTATCACTATATCTACGGCGATGCATCCGCCGGCAACGCGCTGATCAAGCAACAGAACCCGGAGATGACCGACGCAGCGCTGGCCTATTCGATCGCCAAGATGAAGGAGTTCGGCATCGTCGATTCCGGCAACTCGATCAAGCTCGGCATCGGCGCCATGACCGACGCGCGCATGAAGAGCTTCTTCGACAAGATGGTGCGCGCCGGCGTGGTCAAAGCCGGGCTCGATTATCGCAAGACCTATACGACGCGGTTCGTCGACAAGGGCGTCGGCGTCGAACTGCGGCCAAAATGAGTTCGGCGGACGCGAACATCGTTTCGCTGCGCAATGTCGGCAAGGCGTATGAGAGCGGCACGGTCGCGCTCGACGGCTTCAATCTCGCCGTTGGCGGCGGCGAATTCGTCTCGCTGCTCGGACCCTCCGGCTGCGGCAAGTCAACCGCGCTGCGCATCGTCGCCGGCTTGAGCGCGCCGACCGCCGGCGCGGTCGAATGGCCCGGCGAGGTGCCGCCGGGGCACATCGGCTTCGTGTTCCAGGAGCCGACGTTGATGCCTTGGGCGGACGTCGCCGCCAATGTGCGGCTGCCGCTGTCGCTCACTTATGCCGACGTGGCGCGGGCGCGCGCCGCCGTGAGCCGGACGTTGGCCCGCGTCGGCCTCGCCGATTTCGCCGGCGCCTTTCCGCGCGAATTATCCGGCGGCATGAAGATGCGCGTGGCGATCGCGCGGGCCCTGGTCACCGAGCCGAAAGTGCTGCTGATGGACGAGCCTTTTGCCGCGCTCGACGAGATCACCCGTTTCAAGCTCAACAACGATCTCTTGACCCTCTGGCAGGCGCAGCGCCGCACGGTGATTTTCGTCACCCATTCGGTGTTCGAGTCGGTGTATCTCTCTCAACGCATTGTGGTGATGACGCCGCGGCCGGGCCATGTGGCGGCGGAAATCGCTATCCCGGCGCCTTATCCGCGCGACGAACAGTTCCGCACCTCGCCGCAATATGCGGGCTATTGCCGCACGGTCTCGGCGGCGCTGGGCCGAGCGATGGGAGGCGCGCCATGAGCGAGCGCGCCTTGCGCGTCGTGCTGCCGGTCGTCGTGCTGGTGCTGGTTATCGCGGCTTGGGACGCGGTGGTGAGCATCTTCGCCATCCCGCCTTACGTCTTGCCGGGCCCGGGCCTGGTGTCGTCCACATTGATCGCGGACAGAGCGCTGTTGCTGAATTCGCTGTGGGTGACGCTGGCCACCACCTTCGAGGGCTTCGTGCTAGCCGCTGTCGGCGGCATCGGCCTCGCTGTCCTGTTCAGCCAGTCGCGGCTGATCGAGCATTCGCTTTATCCTTATGCGGTGATCCTGCAGGTGACGCCGGTGGTCGCCATCGCGCCGCTCTTGCTGATCTATTTGCCGCAGCCATTGGCGGTGCTGGCCTGCGCCTGGATCGTGGCCTTCTTCCCGGTACTGGCCAACACCACGCTCGGCCTCGCCTCGGTCGACCATAATCTGATTGCACTGTTCGAGCTATACAAGGCGTCGCGCTGGCAAATGTTGTGGACGCTCAAACTGCCTTCAGCGCTGCCGCAGATGCTCGCCGGGTTGCGCATCGCCGGCGGGCTGGCGCTGATCGGCGCGGTGGTGGCGGAGATCGCCGCCGGCTCGGCCGGGGCCGGCTCGGGCCTCGCCTATCGCATCGCCGAGTCCGGCTACCGGCTCAATATCCCGCGCATGTTTGCAGCGTTGCTGCTGTTGTCGCTGGCCGGCATTGCCATCTTCTTCGCGCTCACGGCGCTCTCGCATCTCGCGTTGCGCCGCTGGCACGAAAGCGCGGTTAAACGAGAAAGTTAAAACGAATATTGTGTGACGATCCCGAGCAACGCCATAACGACAATGACTTCGATCAGGCTGCGGTGGAAACGGAACGCCAAAATCGCCGCGGTGACGGCGAGAATGGCGGCGTGACTGTCGAGCGCGCGCGGATCGAAAGCGAACCAGCGAAGCGGTCCCCAATGTCTTTCAGTGACGCTGCCGAACAGCACGTGTAGCGCGAACCAGACGGATAGATTCAAAATAACGCCGACCACCGCGGCGGTAATGGCGGCGAGCGCGCCGGCGAGCCGCCGGTTGCCGCGCAGTTCCTCGATGAAGGGCGCGCCGGCAAAGATCCACAGCATCGACGGAACGAAGGTGACCCACGTGGTCATTGCTGCGCCGATGAGGCCGACGGCGAGCGGGGAAAACGGCGCGGCTTGTCGGAACGCGGCGAGGAAGCCGACGAATTGCGTGACCAGGATGAGCGGCCCCGGCGTGGTCTCGGCGAGCCCGAGGCCGTCGATCATTTCCGGCGCGCTCAGCCAGCCGTTGGTCTGCACCACCTGCTGCGCCATGTAAGCGAGCACCGCATAGGCGCCGCCGAAGGTGACGACGGCGAGTTTGGAAAAGAACAGGCCGATCGCGACCAGCACGTGGCCGCTGCCGAGAAAGAGCGCCGCGAGCGCGACTGGCGCCCACCACAGCACGAGGCCGATCGCCACGGCGAGTGCGAATTGCCGCCAGCGCCCCTCACGCTTTTCCGGCACGACCTCGCCGCTATCGGACAATGCGAGTTGCCCGGGTGCGCTTTGCGCGACCAGAAAGCCGATCAGCGCCGCCGCCGCCACGATCAGCGGAAACGGCGCCGCGAGAAAAAAGATGCCGATAAAACCGAGCGCGGCCAGCGACACCAGCAATTGGCTCTTGAGCGCGCGGCGGCCGATGCGGATGAGCGCCTCGACCACGATCACCAGCACCGCCGCTTTGATGCCGAACAGCGCGCCGTCGACCGGCCCCAGCCCGCGCCCATAGGCATAGATGAGGCTCAGACCCAGCATCACCACGGCGCCCGGCAGCACGAACAGGATGCCGGCGGTAAGCCCGCCGCGCACGCCGTGCATGAGCCAGCCGATATAGGTCGCGAGCTCGGTCGCCTCCGGCCCCGGCAGCAGCATGCAGAAATTGAGCGCGTGCAGGAAACGCGCCTCCGGCAGCCATTTCTTCTCGTCGACCACGATCCGGTGCATCAACGCGATCTGCCCGGCCGGCCCGCCAAAGGACAGGCAACCGATCTTGAGCCAGACCATGAAGGCTTCGAGGAAGGACGGCCGGGGCGGGGGGATCGAATGGATGTTCATGTCATGCCGCTATTGCCGGCCGGCCATGGCGCGCATTGACGGCATGGCAGAGTCGGCAGCAAGGCTTTGCCGGATGTTTTCGAGGCGACCGTTGCCGCATTACACACCCGCGTATTCGTCACTCGCCATCGAGGGCCGGTTTCGCTAGTTATTGCGGGGGAGGAGATCATGTCCAATAAAATCGATCTTGGCGGCCGCAATGCCGTCGTTACCGGCGGCGCGCAAGGTATCGGCCGTGCCATTGTCGAGCGATTCCTGAACTCCGGCGCCGCCGTGGCGATCTGGGACCGCGATCTGGCGCTGGCGCAGAAGTCCGTGGCGGATCTGGCAAAACGCGGCCGGGTCATCGCCGTCGGCGCGGACGTCACGCAATATTCCGATGTCGAGCGCGCGCGCGACGAAACGCTGAAGGCCTTCGGCCGCATCGATATCCTGGTCAACAATGCCGGCATCGCCGGCATGAATACGGCAACCTGGGACTATCCCATCGACGAATGGCGCAAGGTGCTGTCGATCAATCTCGACGGCCAGTTTCACTGCTGCAAGGCGATCGCGCCGATAATGATCGCGCAGAATTACGGACGCATCGTCAATATTGCCTCCATTGCCGGCAAGGAAGGCAACCCGAACGCGTGCGCCTATTCGGCGTCGAAAGCCGGCGTCATCTCGCTGACCAAGTCGCTGGCCAAAGAAACCGCCGGCAAGGACATTTCGGTCAACTGCATCACGCCCGCGGCGGCGAAGACCGCGATCTTCGATCAGATGAAGCCGGAATTCATCGAATACATGCTGTCGAAAATCCCCCGCGCGCGCTTTGTCAGGATCGACGAGATCGCCGCGCTGGCGGCGTTCTGCGCCTCGGCCGATTGCTCGTTCACGACCGGCGCGGCCTTCGATATTTCCGGAGGAAGAGCGACCTATTGACCGATCCTCAACTCGCGTACCGTACCCGTTTGATTGGCATCGCGCTGATGTGCTGCGCGGTGGCGTCGTTTTCGTGCATCGACGCGACCGGAAAGTACCTCATCCACCACATGGACACGCTGCAGGTGGTTTGGGCGCGCTACTTTTTCGCGGCTGCGCTCACTCTGATCGTCACCAACCCGATCACGCGTCCCGGATTGACGCGAACGCGCCGGCCGTTTTTGCAAGTCGGACGCTCGGCGCTGTTGCTGTGCTCGACCGTCCTTAATCTGTTCGCCTTGCGTTGGCTGCAACTCGACGAGGTGCTGTCGATCCTATTTTCGACGCCGTTGATGGTGGCCGCGCTATGCGTGCCGTTGCTTGGCGAAACGGTCGGCTGGCGGCGCTGGACGGCGATCATCGTCGGCTTCATTGGTGTGCTGGTGGTGGTTCGCCCGGGCCTGGGTGGGATGCATCCCGCGGCGTTGCTCTCGTTCGGTGGCGCCATCTGTTACGCATTCTATGTGATCGCGACGCGCTTTCTGTCGCGTAGCGACAGCAGCGACACGACCCAGTTTTATACAAACCTGGTCGGCGCCGTGGCCATGTGTCTCGTCGTGCCCTTTATCTGGACCAAGCCGGAAAGCGCTTTTATCACCGGGCTGATGGTATTGATCGGCGCGTTCGGCGGCGGTGGGCACTATTTGCTGATCCTGGCGCACCGCCGCGCGCCGGCTTCGACGCTCGCCCCTTTCATTTACACCCAGATGCTGTGGACAACGACGCTCGGCTTCCTGGTGTTCGACGATTTGCCGCACCGGTGGACGATCGTGGGTGGGCTGATCGTGATTTCGTCCGGCCTCTACCTGCTCCATCGCGAAACCGTGCGGGGCAAGCCGTCGCCCTCGACGCCCGTTGCGTAAGGCTCGGGCGCGGCGCTAAGGTCCGCCTCGATAACGTCTAGGGAACGCCATGGCCAAACTCGATGAGCCATCGTCGGTAGCGGGCTCCGGCCTGAACGACGATATCGGCGAGCAAAAACGCCTCGAACTGTACCGGACCCAGGTCGTCATCCGCGAGGCGGAGCAGCGCGCCTACGACCTGTTTCTGCAGAACCTGGTCAAGGGGACGAGCCATCTCTCGCTCGGCCAGGAAGCGGTAGCGGCGGGCTTTGCCGGCGCCATGAAGAAAGGCGACCTTTCCTTCTGCACCTATCGCGGCCACGCCCACACGCTCGCCCGCGGCGTCAGCGTGGAAAAGGTGCTGGGCGAACTGATGCAGCGCGACAACGGCCTGATGCGCGGCAAGGGCGGTTCCATGCATCTGACCTCGGTCGATCATGGCGTGATGGGCTCCTACGCCATCATCGGCGCGCATCTTCCCATAGCGTGTGGCGCCGCCTGGCGCGCGCAATACAAAGGCGACAAGGACGTTTCGGTCTGCTTCTTCGGCGACGGCACCACCAATATCGGCGCCTTCCACGAGGCGCTCAATTTCGCCGCGGTGTGGAAGCTGCCGGTCGTGTTCGTCTGCGAGAATAACCTCTACATGGAATACACGCCGATCGCCGACGTGACGGCGGTCGAGCATCCGGCGGCCGACCGCGCGGCGTCTTACGGGCTCGAGCGAATTATCGTCGACGGCAACGATGCCGACGCAGTCTATCGCATTGCGCAGACGGCTTTCGACAAAGCGCGCGCCGGCAAGGGTCCCTCGCTGATCGAGTGCATGACTTACCGCCACAGCGGTCATTCGCGCGCGGATCCGGCGAAATACCGGCCCGAAGGCGAGCTCGACCGCTGGAAGCTGCGCGACCCGATCAAGATCTACCGCGAGCGGCTTTTGCAATTCGGCGTGCCTGAGAAAACCATCGTGGCCATCGACACTGAAGTGCGCAAGATCGTCGATGACGCGACCGAAGCCTGCAAGGCCGCGCCCAATCCGCCGCTCGATATCATCGCCACCGACGTCTACGCCGACGGCGGCTGGGCATGGAGAAACTAAGATGCCGGAATTGACCTATCGCGACGCGGTCATCCGCGGCATCGCCCAGGAAATGGCGCGCGATCCCGACGTCGTATTCCTCGGCGAGGACGTGGCGAAAGCCGGCGGCGTGTTCAAGGCGACCGTCGGCCTCTACGAGCAATTCGGGCCGTTGCGCGTGCGCGACACGCCGATCTCCGAGCAGGCGATCATGGGCGCGGCGATGGGCGCGGCGATGACCGGCTTGAAGCCGATTGCCGAGATCATGTTCTCCGATTTCTTCGCCGTCTGCTTCGACTACATCGCCAACGAGTTCCCCAAGAGCCGTTACATGTCGAACGGCCAGGTGAAATGTCCGCTGGTGGTGCGCACCGGCAACGGCGCCGGCTCCCGTTTCGGCGCGCAGCACTCGCAGAGCGTCGAGAACTGGTGCATGATGATCCCCGGCCTCAAAGTGGTGGCGCCGTCGTCGCCGGTCGACGTCATCGGCCTGATGGCCGCGGCGGTGCGCGATCCCGATCCGGTCATCTTCCTCGAGCACAAATCGCTCTACGCCACCAAGGGCGAGGTGCCGGACGGCGAGATCGTCGACAGACTCGGCACCGCCAAGATCGTGCGACCCGGCAAGGATGCGACCATCCTGGCGCTGGCGCTGATGGTGCCGCGCGCGCTTGCAGCGGCGGAGACGCTCAAGGCGGAACACGGCATCGATGCGGAAGTCGTCGACGTGCGTTCGCTGGTGCCGCTCGACACGCAGATCATTCTCGGCTCGGTGGCCAAAACGCACCGGTTGTTCACCGTCGAGGAAAATCCGCGGCTGTGCGGCTGGGGCGCGGAGATCGTATCCATCGTCGCCGACGAGGCCTTCTACGACCTCGACGGACCTCCAATGAGGATCACAACCCCGCATATCCCGCTGCCGGCCGCCGACGCGCTGGAAGACGCCGTACTGCCGACGCCGGCGCGGATCGTTGAGACGGTGCGGAAGTCGCTCGGAAGTTAATTTCATTCTGGTCATTCCGGGGCGCGCCAAAGGCGCGAACCCGGAATCCAGATGTAAGCGCAGAGTTAGTTTCTGGATTCCGGGTTCGGCGCTCCGCGCCGCCCTGGAATGATAAGTAAAGAGGTGCACCATGTATGAAAACCTTCTCGCCAATGTTCCGACCGATCTGTGGATCGGCGGCAAATGGCGCAAATCGTCCGACAATGCTCGTTTCGACGTGATCGACCCGGCGACCGAGCGCAAGATCGCTTCCGTCGCCAGCGCCTCGGTCGAGGACGCCAAGGCTGCGATCGACGCCGCCGAGGTCGCCTTCGAGGGCTGGGCCGGCCGCAAGCCGCGCGAACGCGCCGAGATTTTGCGCAAAGCCTACGAATTGATCATGCGCGACGCCGAGCGTTTCGCCAAACTGATCACGCTGGAGAACGGCAAGGCGCTGCCCGACTCGCGCGGCGAGGTGGCCTACGCCGCCGAGTTCTTCCGCTGGTATGCCGAGGAAGCCGTGCGTAACCTCGGCACCGTCACGATGGCGCCGGCTTCCGGCGCGCGTATCCTCGCGCAGCACAAGCCGGCCGGCATCGCCGTGCTGGTGACGCCGTGGAATTTCCCCGCCGCCATGGCGACGCGCAAGATCGGCCCGGCGCTCGCCGCCGGCTGCCCGGTGGTTTTGAAGCCTGCCTCCGACACGCCGCTCACCATGCTGGCGCTGATGCCGGCGCTGGAAGAAGCGGGCGTGCCCGCCGGCGTCGTCAATGTGGTGCCGTCGCGCCGTTCCGGAGCGGTGGTGAGCGCCATGCTGCATGACCCGCGCGTGCGTGTGGTGTCCTTTACCGGCTCGACCGAGGTTGGCCGCAAGTTGCTGCACGAGGCGGCGGATCAGGTGCTCAAGCCGTCGATGGAGCTCGGCGGCAACGCGCCGTTTTTGGTGTTCGAGGACGCCGACATCGACGCGGCCATCGACGGCGCCATGATCGCCAAAATGCGCAACATGGGCGAGGCCTGCACGGCGGCCAACCGCTTCTATGTGCATGAGAAGGTGCACGACGAATTTGCCAAGAAGCTCACTGCCAAGATGAGTTCGCTCAAGATGGGCAACGGCCTCGACGACGGCATCAATCTCGGGCCGCTGGTCAACAGAGAAGGCCGCGACAAGGTGGTCGAACTGGTCGAGGACGCAACATCCAAGGGCGCCAAAGTGCTGGTCGGCGGCAAGACGCCGGACGGGCCGGGCTTCTTCTATCCGGCGACAGTCCTCACCAATGTGTCCGACGATGCCAAAATGCTGAACGAGGAAATCTTCGGCCCGGTCGCCTCGATCCAGACGTTCAAGACCGAGGCCGAGGTGATCAAGCGCGCCAACGACACCGAATACGGCCTGGTTGCCTATCTCTACACCAAGGACCTTTCGCGCGGATTGCGCGTCTCCGAGAAGCTCGACTACGGCATGATCGGCTTGAACCGCGGCATCGTCTCCGACCCGGCGGCGCCGTTCGGCGGCACCAAGCAGTCCGGTTTGGGACGCGAAGGCGCGGCGGAAGGCATGAAGGAATTCATGGAGACGCAATACGTGTCGGTGACGTGGTAACGGGCGTCGAGCAAATCGGGAGAATTGCGTGGACGTGCTGATGCCGCAGCTCGGCGAGACCGTCGCCGAGGGCAAAATCGTCAAATGGTTCAAGGCGGCCGGCGACGCCGTCAAGCCGGGCGACAATCTGTTTGAGATCGAGACCGACAAGACCTCGATGGAAGTGCCGGCGACCTTTGGCGGCACGCTGACCGCGATCAATTTCCAGGTCGGCGACGTGGCGAAAGTCGGCGCCGTGGTGGCGGTGATTGCCGGCGCCGGTGAGTCGACAAAGCCAAAAGCTGCTGAGGTTCCGAAAAGCGCGCCGCAAACCCCGCTCACCCCCGCAAAAGCGGGGGTCCAGAGTCAAAAAGAACCGGATTCCCGCTTGCGCGGGAATGAGCGGAATGAGAGCGCGTCGTTTGTCTATTCGCAGATGGATCCCTTCCACGAAGTGCGCACGCCCGAGCGCAATTACGGGCCGGCGAAACTGCCCAGCGGCATGTTCACCACGCCTTTGGCGCGGCGGCTCGCCGGCGAGCGCGGCATCGATCTCTCGCGCGTCGCCGGTTCCGGCCCGCACGGGCGCATTGTCGCCGCCGATGTCGAGAAGACCGCGCCCGCGCGCAGCGCAGCGATAGCGACCGGCGCCAGCGCCGCGCAGGTCAAGGCGCTGTACGAGGGCATCGCCTACGAAGAAGTGCCGCTCGAACTCGATGCGCGCGACCATCGCCAGGCGGCTGGTCGAGGCCACGCAGACCATTCCGCATTTCTACCTGACCGCCGACATGGACGTAGGGTCACTGATCGCCATGCGCGCGGAGGCCAATGCCGCCGCGCCGGTCAAAGACGGCGAGCCCGCCTTCAAGCTTTCGCTCAACGACTTCATCATCAAGGCCTGGGCGGCGGCGCTGCAGCGCATTCCGCCCGCCAATGCGGTATGGGCGGAAGACCGCATCTTGCGCTTTGCGCATTCGGATATCGGCGTAGCGGTGGCAATTGACGGCGGCCTGATCACGCCGGTGATCCGCAATGCGGAAGCAAAATCGCTCACCGCCATTTCGGCCGAGATGCGCGATCTCGCCGCGCGTGCCCGCGCCCGCAAGCTCAAGCCGAACGAATACCAGGGCGGCGCAAGCGCCATCTCCAATCTCGGCATGTACGGCGTGCGCGAATTCGCGGCTATCATCAATCCGCCGCACGCGACCATCTTGGCGGTCGGCGCCACACGCCGCGCAGCCGTGGAGACCGCGGAAGGTGGCGTGAAGTTCATAAGCCAGTTGACCGTCACATTGTCTTGCGATCATCGTGTGGTGGACGGCGCGCTCGGCGCCGAGCTACTCGCCGCCTTCAAGAGCTTTATCGAAAAACCGGTCACCGCTTTAGTCTAGGGAGAAGTGCAAATGGCTGGCGAAAAGCCGGATGTGTTGCTGGTCGGGGCCCGCAAGCCGGTCCTCATGACCGGCCTCGAGCCGAAGGTGACGCTGCATCACCTGCTCGAAGCCAAGGATCAAGACGCCTTCATAAAATCGGTCGGCGACAAAATCGGCGCGATCGCGCTTGTCGCTTCGCATAACAAGATCGACGGCGAATTCCTGAAGCGCTTCCCCAAGCTGCAGCAGGTGTCGAGCTTCGGCGTCGGCTACGACCATGTCGACGCCAAATGGGCGGGCGCGCACGGCATCGTCGTCACAAATACGCCGGACGTGCTCAACGAGGAAGTGGCCGACACCGCGCTCGGCCTGCTGCTCTGCACCGTGCGCGAATTTCCGCAATCCGAGCGCTATTTGCGCGCCGGAAAGTGGCTGGAGAAAAATTATCCGCTCACCAAGACGACCTTGCGCAACCGCACCGTCGGCATGGTCGGCATGGGCCGCATCGGCAAGGCGATCGCGCGCCGGCTCGACGCCTTCGGCGTACCGGTGGTCTATCACTCGCGCAAACCGCAAGCCGGCGTCGCCTACAAATATTATCCCAAGCTCCTCGACATGGCGCGCGACGTCGACACGCTGATGGTGATCGTGCCCGGGGGAGCCGCGACGGCGAAATTGATCAATGCCGAAGTGCTCAAGGCGCTCGGGCCGAACGGCATCTTGATCAACATGGCGCGCGGTTCGGTGGTGGACGAGCCGGCGCTGATCGAGGCGCTGAAAAACAAGACCATCTACTCCGCCGGCCTCGACGTGTTCGCCAAGGAACCGCAGGTGCCGAAGGAACTCATGGAGATGGATCACGTCGTGTTGTTCCCACATCTCGGTTCCTCGACCGAGGTAACGCGCGCGGCCATGGATCAGCTTTTGGTGGACAACATCTTGGCCTGGGCGGCGGGCAAACCGCCGCTCACCCCGGTTCCGGAAACGCCGTATCCGCCCAAACGTTCGTGATCGCGTTCGTAAAACGCGTTCGTGAATTCCGTACCGGCAGTCCCGTGCTATAGCTTGGTCATGGCTCGTCTCGCGCTCATTGGATTGGCATGGCTCTGCATGTGCGGTGTCGCGCAGGCGCAGGCGCCGGCGACGCAATCGACAGTCCTTGGCGAATCCGCCAAGGCGGTGATCGGCACTTGGGAATTCTCCAATGCCGACCGCGACAAGGTGTGCACGCTGACGTTCAAGGCCGACCGTTCGCCGGGCGGCTTTGAGATCGACATCGACAAGACTTGCCCCAAACTGTTTCCGCTGTTGAACGACGTCGTCGCCTGGAATTATCCGGAGAACGATCTGCTGCGCCTGCTCGACGCCCAGGGCAAATCGCTGGTTGAGTTCAGCGAGGTGGAGGACGGCATCTTCGAAGCGCCGACCCCTGGCATCGGCGTATTGTTCCTGCAGAACGCGGCCGCTGCCGGTCCGCCGCCGACACCATCGGCGCAAATAGCCGGCGACTGGACGATGATGCACAACGGCGCGCCCCTGTGCCGCCTGACCTTGACGACAAACGCCGCCAAGGACGGGCTGGCGCTCTCCGTTAAGCCCGGCTGCGACCCGACCATCGCGCGGCTCAATTTGACGCTATGGCGGATCGATCGCGACGAGCTGATGCTGGTTCCGGCGCGCGGCGCTCCGTGGCGCTTCGAGGAGGTCGACGGCACGACCTGGCAACGTGTGCCGGAGAGCGACGATCCGATCATGCTGGTACGGCAATAGAGGCAGCGGCCGCCTCGTTTTTGATGAATTAATTGTGACCGGTTTACCGGTTGATCCAGATCATAGCGCATCACAATCAGACGGTTAGATTTTCGCCAATATTTTCAGGTTCATTAGCTGTTCCAAAGGGAGCGCTATGATGACCGCAGTTCCTCTGCAAGCCGATCCCCAAAACAACGTAACGCCGGGCGACAAATCCGTATTGCGTCTGGTGCCGAAAACCGGCGGCATCGCGCCGGCCGAACAAGCCGACGGACGCGACTCCTACGCCGTCACCGCGGTCGCCGACATTATCGACCGCTCGCTGCACGCCACTATCGCACGTTTTACGCTCGGTCTGTCGCCGGCCGCGCTGTCCAAGGCCTATTTCGATTGGGCGATCCATCTCGCCGTGTCGCCGGGCAAACGGCTGCAACTGGTCGACAAGGCAACGCGCAAATCGATCCGTTTCGCCAATTACGCGTTCCGCTCGGCGTCGAGCGGCGGCAAGACATCGTGCTGCATCGAGCCGCTGCCGCAGGACCGACGCTTCGACGGCGCGGATTGGCAGAAGTCGCCGTATAATTTCATGGCGCAGGCCTTCCTGCTGCAGCAGCAATGGTGGCACAATGCCACCACCGGCATCCGCGGCGTCACCAAGCATCATGAGGAGATGGTGGAGTTCGTCTCGCGCCAGATGCTCGACATGGTTTCGCCGTCAAATTTCCTGCTGACCAATCCAGAAGTGCTGCGGCAGACGATCAGCAAGGGCGGCATGAATCTGGTGAGTGGCCTGCGCAACATGGCGGAGGATTGGGAGCGCGCGGTCAGCGGCAAGAAGCCGGTCGGTACCGAGAATTTCGTCGTGGGACGCGACGTGGCGGCAACGCCCGGCAAGGTCGTCTTCCGCAATCGGCTGATCGAATTGATCCAGTACGCGCCGGCAACCGGCAAGGTGCGGCCGGAGCCCGTGCTCATCGTGCCGGCCTGGATCATGAAATATTACATCCTCGATCTGTCGCCGCATAATTCGCTGGTGAAATACCTGACCGAGCAGGGCTTCACGGTGTTCATGATTTCCTGGAAGAACCCCGACCCGGACGACCGGGATCTCGGCCTCGACGACTATCGCAGGCTCGGCGTCATGGCGGCGCTCGACGCCGTCACGACAATCGTGCCGGAGCAGAAGGTGCATGCCGTCGGCTATTGCCTGGGCGGCACGCTGCTGTCGATCGCCGCGGCGGCCATGGCGCGCGACGGCGACGACCGCCTGAAGACGCTTACGCTGCTGGCGGCGCAGACCGACTTCACCGAGGCCGGCGAATTGATGCTGTTCATCAACGAAAGCCAAGTCGCCTTCCTCGAAGACATGATGTGGGAGCAGGGCTTCCTCGACGCCACGCAGATGGCGGGCGCTTTCCAGATACTGCGCTCCAACGATCTGGTCTGGTCGCGCATGGTGCACGACTATCTGATGGGCGAGCGCACGCCGATGATCGATCTGATGGCGTGGAACGCCGACGCCACCCGCTTGCCCTATCGCATGCATTCGGAATATCTGCGGCGCCTGTTCCTTAACAACGATTTGGCCGAGGGCCGATATACGGTCGCCGAGCGGCCGATCGCGCTCACGGATATCCGCGCGCCGATCTTCAGCGTCGGCACCGTGCGCGACCACGTCGCGCCCTGGCGGTCCACCTACAAGATCAATTTCCTCACCGATACCGAGGTGACCTATCTGCTCACGAGTGGCGGCCACAATGCCGGCATCGTGTCCGAGCCCGGTCACGATCACCGCGGCTTCCAGGTGATGACGAGGAAGACTGAGGATCGCTACATCGATCCAGAGGCGTTCCTGAAACAAGCGCCGCAAAAGCAAGGCTCCTGGTGGCCGGAATGGACGGCCTGGCTCGCCGCGCGCTCGGGCGAGGCGGTCGATGCGCCCGCGATGGGCGGAGCCGAGCATGCGGCGCTGGCCGAGGCGCCGGGCAGCTACGTTCTGCTGCAGTAAGCAAGACCGTGGCGGCCGCGGGCCGCCGGCGAAGCTTTTGAAGATCAATACGAATATGCGAATTGCCGGTCGCATTTGACCTAGGACAACGCGTTCGTTTCAATTTTGTGACAGTCGTGCAACATGTACGAGCCAACGGGACGGCAAGATCCTCGGCTTGCATTCATGTGGCCGGCCTTCGCCGCAGCCTCGGCCAGCGATATTGCTGCGCTGCTGGCGAGACGTTTTGCAAGTCTCGCTTTGGGCGACGCCGACAGTCCCGCGCCACGCGAACCGGCCTGGACGACGCCGAATACCATCGCGCTTGAATTGGACACCGTGCGCTTACGCGATTTCAGTACGGGCAAGGACGGCATCGCCACGTTGCTTTGCGCGCCGTTTGCGCTGCATGGCGCTTCCGTCGCCGATCTGGCGCCCGGGCACAGCTTGGTTGTCGCCCTGCGCGAGGCTGGCCTGCGCCACCTGTTCGTTACCGATTGGAAGTCGGCGACGGTGGAGATGCGCTATCTCGGCATCGACGACTATCTCGCCGCGCTCAACGTGCTGGTCGATGAGCTCGGCGGCACGGTCGATCTGATCGGGCTCTGTCAGGGCGGCTGGCTTTCGCTGCTCTACGCTGCGCGCTTTCCTGGCAAGGTGCGCAAACTAGCGCTCGCCGGCGCGCCGGTCGATACCGCCGCGGGGCAATCCGCTCTGTCGGCGCTCGCCGAGGCGAGCCCCTTGGCGCTGTTCCATGAACTGGTGAAATTGGGCGACGGCCGCGTGCTCGGCCGCAAGGTGCAGAAGTTCTGGGGCGCGCAAGACATCGGTGCCGACGACATCCGCCGCGTGCTGCAGACGTCGGAACCGGCCGGCTCGCCCGCTTTCGCCGAACTGGAAGCGATCTTCCGCGATTGGTACGCCTGGACCGTCGATCTGCCCGGCCGCTATTACCTCGAGGTGATCGAGCGCCTGTACAAGCGCAACGAGATTGCCGCCGGCGAATTCGTCGCCTTGGGCGAGCCGATCGATCTAACCAAGCTGGGCATTCCGATTTACCTGTTGGCGGCACGCGACGATGAATTGATCGCGCCGGCGCAATTGTTTGCCACCGAGCATCTGGTCGGCACGCCGGCGTATGCAATTCGCAAAGAGTTGGCGCCGTGCAGCCACGGCGGTTTGTTTGTCGGCAAAACGACCCTCGGCGAATACTGGCCGTGCATCGCGCGCTGGCTCGCCGAGACCGACACGCAGGATCTCGCGCCGGCCGCCTAGATCAGCCGCAATCCCTTGAAACTCGCATGCCCTTCCTTGCCGACGATGATGTGGTCGTGCACGGAAATGCCGAGCGGGCGCGCCACCTCGATAATCGCTTGCGTCATCTGGATGTCCGCGCGCGACGGCGTCGGATCGCCGGACGGATGGTTGTGCACCAGGATCAGCGCGGTGGCCGATCGTTCGAGCGCGCGCTTGACCACTTCGCGCGGATAGACCGGCGTGTGATCGACGGTGCCGGTCTGCTGCAATTCGTCGGCGATGAGCTGGTTGCGCTTGTCGAGGAACAGCACGCGGAACTGTTCCTTTTCGGCGAAGGCCTGCGCCATGCGGCAATAATCGAGCACGCTCGACCATGACGACAGCAGCGGCCGCTTCTGCACTTGCTCGCGCGCCAAGCGGCTCGCCGCGGCATGCACGATCTTGAGTTCGGTAATGGCGGCGTCGCCCAGGCCGTTGACCTCGGCGAGCCGTGCCGTGGGCGCTGTCACCCCTTCGGCGAAGGAGCCGAATTTGGCGATCAGGTCCTTGGCCAAGGGTTTGACGTCGCGCTGCGGAATGGCGCGGAGCAGCGCCAATTCGAGCAGCTCGTAATCGCTTACCGCGTCGCTGCCGGCGTCGCGGAAGGCCGTGTGTAGCCGTTCGCGGTGGCCGTGATAATGCGGGGAGGCCTCGGATAGGCCGCTCTTCCGCCCGTCGCCGCTGCGCTTTGCCGCCATGAAACGTACGCCCACTCCGCGCCGCCCTTGCCGGCGATTGTAGTTCAGCTACGCGCAATCGACGAGGGATGGTTTCGGCTGCTGTGCGGGTGCGGGCTCAGCGCTTATAAGGCGGCTTGTCGAGCCCGGCCGGGGAAAAGGTGAACACCTCGACGCCCTTGTCGGTGACGCCGACGGAGTGCTCGAACTGGGCCGAAAGTGAACGGTCGCGCGTCACCGCGGTCCAGCCGTCGGACAGCACCTTCACGTGCGGGCGGCCGAGATTGATCATCGGTTCCACGGTGAAGAACATGCCCGGCTTGAGCACGATGCCTTCGCCGGCACGGCCGACGTGCACGATGTTGGGCTCGTCGTGGAACAGGCGGCCGAGGCCGTGGCCGCAAAAGTCGCGCACCACGCTCATGTGCTGGGCTTCGACGTAAGCCTGGATCGCGGCGCCGATATCGCCGGTGGTCGAGCCGGGGCGAATGGTCGCTATGCCGCGCATCATGGCCTCGTGCGTCACCTCGATCAGCCGCTCGGCGCGGCGCGGGATCTCGCCGATGGCGAACATGCGGCTACTGTCGCCGTGCCAGCCGTCGAGGATCAGCGTGACGTCGATATTGACGATGTCGCCTTCCTTCAGCGGCTTGTCGCCGGGAATGCCGTGGCAGACCACATGGTTGAGCGAGGTGCAGGTCGATTTCTTGTAGCCGCGATACATCAGCGTCGCCGGCAGCGCGCCGTGATCTATCGCGTAATCGAACACCAGTTTGTCGATTCTTTCGGTCGGCACGCCGGGTCCGACATGCTCGACCAGCATATCGAGGCAGCGCGCGACCAGTTGGCCTGCCTTGCGCATGGCCTCAAAGGCGGCGGGGCCGTGGATTTTGATCTGGCCGGTCTTGCGGAGGGGGGCGACGGCGGCGTCGACATAGGTCATGACGAGTAATGTAAGGATTACGGCGGCGGCCAGCAAGCCGCATTGCCGGTACGTATCAACCCGCGATTTTACCGCCCAGTTCGTCCTCGATATGCGCGCGGACGATATCGTCGAAACTGCGTTCGGCCGTGAATCCGAGTGCGCGCGCCCGCTCGGCGATAATGCGCTCCGACCAGCCGGCGACGATGCGGATCACCAGCTCGTCCGGCTCGCGCCGGATGCGCGCCGCGACCTTGGGGCCGGCGATGCGGGCAAGCGATTCGATTTGTTCGGCCACGGTGCAGCACACGCCGGGCATGGCGAGACTGATGCGCGGACCCAGTTGCTCGCGGGTGAGACCGGCCGCGTGGATGAGGAAGCCGACCGCCGAGCGTGGGCTCGCATGCGTGTGGCGCACGGTGTCGGCCACCGGCAGCACCGCTTCGAGCCCGGCGAGCGGCTCGCGGATGATGCCGGAGAAGAAGCCGGACGCCGCCTTGTTCGGCTTGCCCGGGCGCACGCAAATCGTCGGCAGGCGGATGCCGACGCCGTCAAGGAAACCGCGCCGGTTGTAATCGGCGAGCAGCAATTCGCTGATCGCCTTTTGCGTTCCGTAGGAGGTGAGCGGCGTCAGGTGGAAGTCGTCGGGAATACCGGCGGGCGGAAACGGCGCGCCATAGACCGCGATCGAGGAGGTAAACACCAATTTCGGTTTGTAACCGGCGGCGCGCACCGCCTCGAGCAGCGCGCGGGTGCCGTCCAGGTTGACATGATAGCCTTTGTCGAAATCGAGCTCCGCTTCCCCCGATACGATGCCGGCGAGGTGGAAGATCATGTCAGGCCGGCCGGCGATCAGCTTGTCCGCCGCGCCGGGTGCGGCAAGATCGCCGGTCTGGATGTCGACCTTGCCGTTGAAGCCGGCGGGCTTTTCTGCGGCGACCACGTCTGTAAGCGTCAAATGGTCGATGCTCTGCCCGTTGAGCTTGCCGTCCTTGACCAGCCGCGCGGTCAGCTTGCGGCCGATCATGCCCGCGGCGCCCGTCATCAGGATATGCATTTACGTCCTCCCTTTATTGTCTTTTTCCGTCGGCCCAAAGCGGTCGACGTGGCGCAGCACTGGAAATAGCACCATCCACAGCCCAGCGACCAGTAGCGAGCCGATGCCGCCAATTAGAGCCGACGGGACCGCTCCGAGCCAGGCGGCGACCGAGCCGGATTCGAATTCGCCGAGCGTATTGGACGAGCCGACGAACAGATAATTGATCGCATTGACGCGGCCGCGCATGGCGTCCGGCGTTTCCAGTTGCACCAGCGAGAAGCGAATGACAACGCTGATCGAGTCGGATGCGCCGAGCAGCGCCAGTGCCAGAAGTGACAGCGGAAAATAAGTCGAGACGGCAAATATCATCGTTGCGATGCCGTAGATCGCGACGACCGCGAACAACTTATGACCGACGCTGCGCTCGATCGGATGCCGCGACAGAATGAGCGTGGTGAGAAAGGCGCCGACGGCCGGAGCCGAGCGCAGCAGACCTAGCCCCGTCGGGCCGGTGCTCAGAATGTCGCGCGCGTATATCGGCAGCAGCGCCGTGACGCCGCCGAGAATCACCACAAACAAGTCAAGTGTGATGACGCCGAGCAACGCCCTGCGGCTACGGATATAGTCGAAGCCCGCAAGCACCGAGGCAAAGGTCGGTGATTCGCGCGGCGCGGCCGGACGCTGGACCTTGACCAGGGAAACTAATGTTATCGCGACAAGGAAGAAGACAAAGCAAACGCCGGTCACCAGCGTCGGGCTCAGCGCATAGATGAGCCCGCCCGCCGCCGGTCCGCTGATGATGGCGAGTTGATTGGCGGAGGTCCATGCCGCCACCGCGCGCGGCAACAACCGTTCCGGCACCAGCATCGGCATCAGCGAATGCGTGGTTGGCAACTCGAAGGCACGGGCGCAACCAACCATGAACACGGCGGTAAACAGCAGGTCGCGGCTGAGCACTCCGGCCATCAGCGCCACCGTCAGCGCTAACGCGGCGCAGGCGTACGCCGTTTGCGCGATGCGCACGATGAGGCGGCGGTCGTAGCGGTCGGCGGTGTGCCCGACCAGCAATGTCAGCAGCACCGCGGGAACGAACTGGATCAGGCCCACTAGGCCGAGATCAAAGGCGCTGCCGGTAATGGCGTAAATCTCCCAGCCGATAGCGACCGCGAGCATCTGGTAGCCGATGGTGGAAGCCATTCGCGCGATGCAGAGCAGCAGGAACGGTCGGTGCTGCATCAGGCCGGGCACGGGCTCGAGGCCCGCAACAGGCTCCGGCCCGGAACCGCTCATTCCGGTGCGCCGTTCATCGCGGCAAGGCTCAGCTTTTGCTGTCCGTCGGCGGTGAAATTTTCCGGTGCCAGCCAGCGCTCGAAATTCGCCTTGCGCGCCGGCCATTCGCCGTCGAGCATGGAGAACCAGGCGGTGTCGCGGTTGCGCCCCTTGATGATCATGTGCTGGCGGAAGATGCCCTCGAAGGTGAAGCCGTAGCGGGCCGCCGCCCGCCGCGACGGCGCGTTGAGGCTGTCGCATTTCCACTCGTAGCGGCGATAGCCCAAGGTCTCGAAGGCATAGCGGGCGAGCAGATACATCGCCTCGGTGGCGAGCGGCGTGCGTTGCAGCGGCGTGCCGTAAAGAATATTGCCCACCTCGATCACGCGTGGCACGGGGCGGATTTCCATCAGCGTGGCGATGCCAACGGCGCCGCCATCCGTCGCGAGTACGGCGTAGGAATATGGATCGCCGAGCGCCACGCGTTCGCCGACCCAGGCCGCGAAAGCGGCGGCGTCGCTAAAGGGACCGTAATTCAGATAGGTCCACAGCCTCGTGTCATCCTTGGCTGCCCGCCACAGCGAGTCGGCGTGGCTGACATCGAGCTTCGCAATGCGGCCGAAACGGCCCTGCAACGTCACCGGCCCCGGACGTTGCGCTGGCGCGGTCTCGACCGGCAAGCCGACCGGCCGGCCGGTTTGCGGATGAGGTTCCGAATTCGTCATGTGGATGTGCGTTTCGCGCGGTCGTCGCTGAAAAATTTGTTGAGTTCCTGGTTCGTTATAACACCGGCGAAACCGTCGAACGTGCCCTCATTGGCGATTTCGGTCGCCGCCTTGACGAAGGCGTGCATGGCGACGCGCGCGAGCGTGCCGCCCACGCTGATCCGCCGCACGCCCATCTCGCCGAGTTGCTTGACGGTGAAACCGAAGGCGCCACTGTTGAGAAAATTGATCGGCTTCGGCGCCACCGCCTTGACGGTCGCTTCGATCTGCTCGCGCGTCTTGATGCCGGGCGAATAGAGGCAGTCGGCGCCGGCGTCGGCAAAGGCCTTCAGCCGCCGGATGGTTTCGTTCAAATCGGGCCGGCCGCGGATAAAGCCCTCGCTGCGCGCGGTCAAGACGACGTCACCGCCGGCTTTGTCGATGGCCGCGCGCGCGGCCTTCACGCGGGCGAGCGCAACGTCGAAGTCGTACAGCGGCCGGCTCGGATCGCCGGTCGAATCCTCGATCGACAGGCCGGCGACGCCGGTCGCGACGCACCGCGTGACGTTTTCGGCGAGGCGCCCGAGGTCGTCGGCAAAGCCGTCCTCGAAGTCGGCGTTGACCGGCACGTCGGCTGCCGCGGCGATCTCGGCGAAATGCGCGAGCACTTGATCGCACGACACCGCTTCGTCGGCGTAACCCTGCGAATGGGCGAAGCCGGACGAGGTGGTTGCCAGCGCCTTGAAGCCGAGCCCGTGCAGATAGCGCGCGGTGCCGACATTCCACGGATTGGGGATGACGAAGCAACCGCTTTGATGCAGCGCGCGGAACGTGCGGCGTTTGTCGGCGGGGCTCATGGTCAGGTCCTTGGGCGGGGCAGGATGGCTATTTAGCCGATTTTTTCCACTCTGCGTATTCGCCGGAAACGAAATCCGCCGCCGCTTCGACCTGCGCACGAAACCAGGGGGATTTGCGCTTTTCCAGGTCTTTGCGCAGCGCGTCGCGGCGGTCGCGCTGGCCGAGATGGATGGCGGCGAGGTCGCGGCCCATGGCCCAGAGCAGATCGGGATGCAGCAGGCGCGCGGCGTCGCGCCAATCCTCGACGTTGATCTTGCGGTTGTTCGGCGACAGCCGGCGCACCAGCAGATTGCCGCTCGCGCCGTACCACGGGTCGGGCGCACGATAATTGCCGAGCGCGATATCGTTGAGGCGCAGCCGCGTGCCGCCGCCATGCGCGCGCGTCCAGCCCGATGGCACCAGCGCCTTGCCCTCGCGCAGCAGCGGGCCGCCGCGCCAGATGCCATAGCCGAGCCAGCGCGGACGGCCGAGGCTGCCGGTGCCGGCGGTGCGCCGCCAAAAAGCGAGCGCGATCGACGGATCCGGCAGCGCGGAGCTCAGTAATTTGAGCCAGCGCGCCGGCGGCTGCTCGGCTTTCTTCTTCGCCAGCACGTCGTGATACTGGTTCTCGATCTTCTGCCAGAACATGGCGCGTTCGGCTTCACCCACCACGAAGCGCGTGCGCAGCCACATGTGCTGGCGGTCGAGCACGAAAGCTTCCGGCGCTTCCAGGCCGTGCGCGTAGCCTTGCAGGATATTCGCGCAAATCGCCTTGAGCGCGATCTGCTGTTTGCTCGTCGCCAGCATCGCGCTCACCGCCAGCCGTACCAGGTCGAGCAGGTAAGGCATCTCGGCGGCTTCGTCATAGTCGTTGACGCCCCAAATCAGGCGGCCTTCCGCGTCGCGCCAGGTGCCGAAATTTTCCAGATGGATGTCGCCGACCGCCAGCACCGCCGGCGCCTTGGCGAAATCGGGGCACACTTCGAGGATCGTTTCGGCCCAACGCCAATAGGTAGCGCGCAGAAAGGCGAAGGCGCTGTCGCGCATTTTTTCGTGTTTTTTGTCGACATCGCCTTCGACCAGGTCGCCGCGCAATTCGTGCGCGAGCCAGCGCTCATAGGCCTTGTTTGCCGCCCGAATACCCATTTCCGCCCGCCGTGGCGACAATTTTAACGCGAGGATGCGCCAAACCGGACCGTCTTTGCAATCGGGCATAACCGGTTTGATTTTCGCCGCCCGATCGGGTGAACTGCCCGCGAAATAGGGGCCGCGCGGCCGATTTGGCGCGGCCGGGTACCGGGGAGTGATGCCATGCTGAAAACGATCGCCGCTTTCGACCGCATCGGCGAGGAAAATGCCTTCGCGGTGCTCGCCCGCGCCAATAAGCTGATCGGGCAAGGGCGCGACGTCATCAATCTCGGCATCGGCCAACCCGATTTCCGCACCCCGGACTTCATCGTCGAGGCGGCGGTCAAGGCGTTGCGCGAGGGCCACCACGGCTACACGCCAGCAAACGGCATTCCTCCCTTGCGTGAGGCGGTGGCCGCCGACCTGCACAAGCGCTTCGGCGTCGAAGTCTCGCCCGACTCAGTGATGATCATGCCTGGCGGCAAGCCGACCATGTTCATGTCGATCCTGATGTTCGGCGAGCCGGGCGCCGAAATCATGTATCCCGATCCGGGCTTTCCGATCTACCGCTCGATGATTGAGTTTACCGGCGCCAAACCCGTGCCGGTGCCGATTCGCGAGGAGAACGGCTTTGCTTTTTCCGCTGAGGAGACGCTCAAGTTGATCACGCCGAAGACGCGGCTGTTGATCCTCAACTCGCCGGCCAATCCGACCGGCGGCGTCACCGGCAAGGCGGAAGTCGACAGACTGGTCGCCGGCCTGGAGAAGTGGCCGGACGTTTGCATCATGTCGGACGAGATCTACGATCATATGGTCTATGACGGCGAGACGCATGTCTGCCTGCTCACTTATCCGTCGATCCGCGACCGGCTGATCCTGCTCAACGGCTGGTCGAAGACCTACGCCATGACCGGCTGGCGGCTCGGCTACGCGGTGTGGCCCGGCAAGCTTTACGACTACGCGCGCAAGCTCGCGGTAAACCTGCACTCTTGCGTCAATGCCTCGGCGCAATTTGCCGGCTTAGCCGCCCTGAAAGGGCCGCAGGACGAGGTGTGGAAGATGGTCGCCGAGTTCGACAAGCGGCGAAAGGTCGTGGTCGAGGGTCTCAACAAACTGCCCGGCGTTTCCTGCGCGACGCCGAAGGGCGCGTTCTACGCCTTCCCGAATATCAAGCGCACCGGCTGGAAGGCGAAGGCGCTCGCCTCCGCATTGCTGGAAGACGCCGGCGTCGCCATCATCGGCGGCCCGGACTTCGGCATTCTCGGCGAGGGCTACATCCGCGTGTCTTACGCCAATTCGACCGAGAATATCTTGAAGGCGCTCGCCCGCATGGGCGAATTCCTGGCGAATCGCAAGGCGGCGTAGCTTTCGCTCAACCGCGCGCCGCTCGAGCCTTTTTCTTTTCGCCAGTCTCGGTCGCGGCCTGTGTGAGCCGCACGTCGCGCACCGGGTAGGGAATCTCGACCCCCTCGCGCTTGAAGGCGTCCCATAACGCCAGCAGGACCTGGCCGCTCACATTGGTGATGCCGTCCACCGGATCGCGAATCCAGAAGCGCAGCAGGAAATTAAGCGAGGAATCGCCGAACGCCTTGAGATGGCAGACCGGCTGCGGCGACACCAGCACGCGCGCCACCGACTTCGCCGCTTCCACCGCCAGCGCGCGCACCTTGTGCGGGTCGCTCGCGTAGGAGACGCCGAACGGCACGTCGAGGCGCACTTCGTCGTTGGAATAGGACCAGTTGATCACCCGCTGGGTGACGAAGTCTTCGTTGGGAATAAGGAACTCGCGACCGTCGCGGGTGACGATCGCGGTATAGCGCGCGCCCATCGATTCGACCCAGCCGAAATTGTCGCCGACGGTGATCACGTCGCCCGGCTTGATCGATTTGTCGGCCAGCAGGATGATCCCGCTCACCAAATTGGACACGATCTTCTGCAAACCGAAGCCGAGGCCGACACCGACCGCGCCGGAAAAGAAGGCGAGCGCGGAAAAGTCGATGCCGACGGTCGACAACGCGATGAGGATGGCGAAGGTAATCAGCAGCAGGCGGATCAGCTTGCCGATAAGCACCTGGATCGATGGCGTCAGGTCGGCGCTCGCGCGCACGCGGCGGTCGAGGAAGTCGCTCGCCGCGGTCGCCGCCCACAGCGTGAGCATCAGCAGCACCGAGGTCTTGATCACCAGCAGCGGCGTGACGCGCAACCCGCCGATCACGAAGCCGATTGAATCGAGCGCCGCCATGGTCGGCGCCAGCAGGCCGAGGATGCTGAGCGCGGCGATGGTCCAGGCCGACACCGCCACCAGCCGGTAGACGAACGGGTTGCGGATCAGTCCGGCAACCAGCGCGATTACCACCCAGGCGGTGGCGAGCGCGATGGCGATGCCGAGCAGATAGGGGTGGGTCACGAAGGCGAGCGAAATCATCGCCGCCCGCATGGTCACCACCGTCAGCACGAAAATAATAGTGCCGAGATTGGCCATGAGCAGCTTGGCCGCGGTTTGCAGGAACGGCGGCCAGCCCAGGGTCAAAGCATTGAGGTCAATGCGCCGGCGGATCAGCGTGGCGGCTACCGTGCCGATCGCGGCGGCGAGCAAGATCAAGCCGATCTGGCTGAGCAGCCGGACCGAGGTGAATTCGTGGCCGATCGATTGCAGAGCGTCACTGATCGTGCCGGCCACCTGCTGGACGTCGCCCATGGCGTGCTCCCAGTTGCGCGCCACTGAAGGCGTGGCTCTTGGAATTTGCCCGCGATCCGGATCAATATCAGATCGCGCCCGTGTCCGGCATCTGTCGCGGCGGGCCATCGGGGGTTATGCACATGTACGACCGGGGTTTGTCCGAAGAACAGAAGATGATGCGGCAAAGCTGCCGCGATTTCGTCGACGATATGGTGCTGCCCTTCATCAAGCAGAACTGGCAGCGCGAATGGTCGATGGTGCCGGAAGACCGTCTGCCGCTGAGCATCCTGGAGGGCGCCGAACAGGTCGGCATCCGCACTTTGGGCGTGCCGGAGGAATACGGCGGAGTGGAACTCGAAAAGGGCACCGAAGTGCGCACCTTCGCCATGATCGCCGAGGAAATCGCGCGCGGCGACTCAGGCCTTGCCGACAAGCTGGTGCAGAACTGGAAGGTTTCGGTGCTGTTGCGCCAGTTCGCGCCCAAACATCTGCAGGAGAAATGGTTCAAGCGCCTGGTGGCCGAGCCGCAGTTCCTCATGGCGCATTGCCTAACCGAGCCGCGCGGCGCCTCCGACCGCTGGCTGCCCTACAACGTGCCGGAAGCGGCGATGCAGACCAAGGCGGTGAAAGCGGACGGCGGCTGGGTGATCAACGGCCGCAAGCAGTTCATCTCCAACGGCTACGACGCCTCGCTTTACGTCGTGTATGCCAACACCAATCCGAAGTTCGGCATGTTGCAGGGAACGTCGTCGTTCCTGGTGCCGCGCGAGACCAAGGGCTTTTCGGTCGCGCGCTGCAACGAGACGCTCGGCTGCCGCTTCATGAACAACGGCGAGATGGTGTTCGAGGACATGTTCGTGCCCGACGATCATTTGCTGGTACAGGATTCAGCGCTCGGCTCGGCCGGTATCTATTTCCGCCCCGGCAAGATCATCCAGGCGGCGAAAAATCTCGGCGTCGGCGTGCGCGCCTTCGAGGCCTCGGCCGACTATGCGCAGAATTACGTGCAGGGCGGCCGCATCCTGATTAAGCACCAGGCGGTGGCGCTCAGACTCGCCGACATGGCGACCCGCATCGAGGCGGTGCGCGCGCTGCTCGATCGCGCTTCGGCGGCGGTCGACGACAACGCGCCGGAGGCGGAGACGCTGGTCAACATGGCCAAGATGTTTGCCTCGGAAGAGATTATAAAAGTCGCCCAGCACGCGGTCGAATTGCACGGCGGCAACGGCGTCATGCTCGACTTTGGCATTGAAAAGGTGCTGCGCGACGCCGTCGTCTTCCTGCACATGGACGCGACGGTCGACATCTCCAAGTTCAAGATCATCAAAAACATGTTCCCGCAGACGGCGGGAAAATACGCCGGGCCGGAGTAACCGGTCATTCCGGGACGGCGCAAAGCGCCGGCCCCGGAATCCAGGGGCGGTGTGATATGGGGCTCTGGATTCCGGGCTCGCGTGCTTCGCACGCGCCCCGGAATGACAGCGACCTACCGCAGCGCGAAGCGGAAGCCGATCACCACGATCACCAACCCGATGACCTGCGCCAGACTCGGTACCACGCCGAGCGCGAGATAGCCGATGATCATCGAGAAGCCCGGCACCAACGCCGGGAACGTCGCCGCGCGGCCGGCGCCGAGCAGGATCACCGCGCGTGCGAATAAATAAAGCGGCAACATGCCGGCGAACAGGCCCTGCACCACGGCCTGCAACAGGTTCTCGTACCAGGCGATTCGCAGCAGGCCGGCATAGCCGATGAGCAGCCCATGCAACGGCGCAAACATGAGGAGCGAAAACGCACCCACCACCGCGACCGCGCGCGTGCCCGACACCCGCCACTGCCGCAGCAGGGTGCCGAAGATCGCCCAGAACAGACCCGCGGTGGCGAACAAAAGATCGCCGCCCACGCCTTGCCTGCCGATGGTGGTGAGCGATTCCGCTCCGAACACCATGAGCCCGGCAACGATTGTCGCGCCGCCGAAAATGCGCTGCCCGGTCGGCCGCTCGCCGAGGACGAGCGTCGCGAGGATCAGGCCGCCCAATGCTGCGCAGGCCGGCTGGATGGTGGTGCCATGACCGAGCGGCACCAGCATGAAACCGAGATAGGCGAGCATCGCCTGCGGCGGCCCGGACAGGATGCTCATCACCAGCCCGCGGCCCCAGCCGATGCCGCCGAGGTCGGCAATGCCGTCGCGCAGCACGACCGGCAGCATTACCAGGCCCAACCAGAAGAAGCGATGAAAGGCGAGATCGGCAGGCGAGAAGCCGACGTTGATGCCGTGCTTGGCGGCGACAAAGCCCGCCGCCCAGCCGAGCGCAGCGCCGATGCCGCATAAGGCGCCGATCAGGATAGCAGAGGACCGCGCCTTGGCGGGTTGAGGCTCTTGGTTCACGGCGGCGGTTCTCGCAGATGACTTGTGGCCCGCAGATAATCTAGGATCGCGCCACAAGTCCAATCGCGAATGGACAAGCCTCACTTTACCGGGATGGAAAGCTCATGGCGAAATCGCGCAAAGTCATCATAACCTGTGCCGTCACCGGCTCGATCCACACGCCGTCGATGTCGCCGCATCTGCCGGTGACCGCGCAGGAGATCGCCGACAACGCGATCGGCGCGGCGGAGGCGGGCGCTGCCATCGTGCATCTGCACGCGCGCAATCCGCAGGACGGGCGGCCCGACCAGTCGCCGGAAGCCTTCGCGCCCTTCCTCAAGGTCATCAAACAACGCTCCAACGTGGTGGTGAATATCACAACCGGCGGCGCCCCCAATATGTCGATCGAGGAGCGCGTGCGCCCGGCGGCGACCTTCAAGCCGGAAGTCGCTTCGCTGAACATGGGCACGATGAACTTCGGTCTTTATCCGATGATCCCGCGCTACAAGGGCAAGTTCAAACATGCCTGGGAAGAGCCGTATCTGGAAAACTCGCGCAAGGGCATGTTCAAGAACACCTTCGCCGACATCGAGTACATCCTCACCACCTGCGCGGAGAACAACACCCGCTTCGAGATCGAATGCTACGACATCGGCCATCTGTACACGCTCAAACACTTCCTCGATCGCGGCGTGGTCAAGCCGCCGGTGTTCGTGCAGTCGGTGTTCGGCATCCTCGGCGGCATCGGCGCGCATCCCGAAGACGTCATTATGATGAAGCGCACCGCCGACCGGCTGCTCGGCCCGGAAAATTATCATTGGTCGGTGCTCGGCGCCGGCGCCAACCAGATGCGGGTCGCCGCCATGGCGGCGTCGATGGGCGGCAATGTGCGCGTCGGCATGGAGGATTCGTTGTGGATCGGCGCTGGCCGGCTCGCCGAATCGAACGCGCAACAGGTCACGCAAGTGCGCAAGATCCTCGAGGGTCTCGGATTGGAAATCGCTTCCCCGGACGAGGCGCGCGAAATCCTCTCGCTCAAGGGCGGCGATATGGTGGCGTTTTAACGAGGGTCATTCCGGGACATAGCCAAAGGTAACCCGTTCATTCCCGCGTAAGCGGGAATCCAGTTCTTTGGCCAAGAACTGGGTCCCCGCTTCCGCGGGGACGAGCGGGGCGCTGGCTACTGATTTCTCGTTGCTCTTAGCGCCTCGAATCCGTCCAATAGCGGCGGGAGATTCGCTTCGCATGGCCACCCTCGACGCTTTCAGCATCGCCATTTTGTTCGGCAGCCTGCTGGTGCTGGCCGGCATTCTGTCGAGCCTGGTCGCGCTGCGCTTCGGCGCGCCCCTGCTGCTGGTGTTTTTGCTGCTCGGCGTGCTGGCCGGCGAGGGCGGCCCGGGCGGGCTGAAATTCGACAATGTCGGCACCGCCTATACCGTCGGCTCGATCGCGCTGGCGCTGATCCTGTTCGACGGCGGCTTGCGCACACGGCTCGCCACTTTCCGCAGCGCGCTGGGGCCGGCGGCGACGCTGGCGACAGTCGGCGTTCTGATCACGACTTTATTGATCGCGCCGGTCGCCAAATTCGCACTCGACATCAATTGGGTGCAGGCATTGCTGATCGGCGCCGTGGTCGCCTCCACCGACGCTGCGGCGGTGTTCCTCTTGATCAACGCGCGCGGCCTGCGCTTGCGTCCGCGCGTGCGCGCGACACTGGAAGTCGAATCCGGCACCAACGATCCGTTCGCCGTCTTTCTGACGTTGCTGCTGGTCGAGTTCTTGCTCGCCGGCGAGCACGGCTGGCTGCATGCGCTGATCACGTTCCTACGCGATACCGTGCTCGGCTGCATCATCGGCATCGCCGGCGGGCGCGTCATCACGCTCGTGCTCAACCGTCTGGCGCTGCCGCAGGGTTTACACGCGCCGTTTGTTGCGGTGAGCGCGCTGGTCGTCTTCGCATCGGCTAACGTGGCGCATGCATCCGGGTTCCTCGCCGTCTATCTCGCCGGACTTGTCGTGGGCAACCGGCAGACGCGCGCGCATAATTCGGTGGTGGTCTTTCTCGACGCGGTGACGTGGCTGGCGCAGATCGTGATGTTCGTGCTGCTCGGCCTCTTGGTGTGGCCGCAACGCATGGGCGACAGCGCAGTCGGCGCCGTGGTGGTGGCGCTGGTGTTGATGCTGGTGGCGCGGCCAGCCGCGGTGTTTCTCTGCCTGTGGCCGTTCGGCTTTCAGTTCAAGGAGAAGCTGTTCATCTCCTGGGTCGGCTTGCGCGGCGCGGTGGCGATTTTTCTTGCCTCGATTCCGCTGCTGGTCGGGCTACCCGCTGCCTATCTCTTTTTCGACGTGGCTTTCGTCGTCGTACTGTCCTCGCTCTTGATCCAGGGCTGGACGGTGGCTTTCGCCGCCCGCAAGCTCGACATGTCTTTCGTGCGCAGCGATCCTCTGCCCAAACGCGTCGAACTCGATCTGCCCGGCCAGCTTTCGCGCGAGATCGTCGGCTATCCGGTGCCGACCAACAGCCCGTTTTTGCGCCGCGGGCTGATCCCAAACTGGGCGCGGCCGACGCTGGTCGTGCGCAACGAGGAAATTTTGACGCCGGCGGAAGCCGACCCGGTGCGTGAGGGCGATTACGTCTATCTGCTGGCGCCGCCGGAAAAGGCACAAGCGCTCGACCGCTTCTTCGTCAACATGCCGCCGCCGCCTGCGCCTGACGCCGGATCGCTCGGCGATTTCTTCGTCCCCGGCGAGGCGACGCTCGGCGCGCTCGCCGAGATCTACGGCCTACAGGTCGCCGCCGACCATATGGAGGTGACGCTGGCCGATTTCTTCACCGAGCATCTCGGCCGCCCGGCCAAGACCGGCGACATCGTGCAGTTCGGCCCGATCGCGCTTCTGGCGCATACCGTCGCCGACGGCCGCGTGACCACGGTCGGTTTGCGGCTAGACGATACAAATGAGGCGGCCGATTGGGTCGGCCGCCTCAAGTCACTGTGGAAGCGCGTCCAGAATTATTTCGGTTAGCGCGTGATCCGGAAAAGTGGGAACCGGTTTTCGGATAAGATCACGCGCAATCGTTAAAACGCGCGCCGCGCCAGCGCCGGGCCGCGCTGCACCAGCCAGGCGCCGCCGAACAGCACCGCGGTCCAGAACAGATCGCCGAGCACGGTCTTGTCGAGGAACGGCAGCGCCGCGACGTAGCATTGCACGAGGCCGTCGAAATTCATCGGATACATGCCGTTGAACGCCCAGACCGCGAAGTTCGTGGTGACGAAGAAGATCAGCGAGCACGACACCATGCCGGCAATGACTGAGATCGCGCCGGGGTAACGCCGCGCGATCATGCCGGCAAAGGCCGGCAGCGTGACCGCGGCACAAATCACCGCGGCAACCCGCCAATCCTCGCCCGCGAGCGCCACATTGCTCAAGAGCACGGCGGCGACCGGCACGACGACGGCCAGCGCCGGAATGCGCAACATGCGGCCGGCGAACAGCGCCGTAGCGGCGAAGGGCCAGACGCCCGGCGCGTGCGGCAACAGCCGGGCGGCCACGTCGAATACGATCAGGAAGGCCACCAGACCGAGGTCCATCCACAGGTGGGCGCGGCTTTTGTTCAGCTGCATCGCGGTCATGTCCTTTTGCTTCGCTTTTGTGCCTTCTAGCACGTCCGCCGGGCGATTTCACGTGCGGCCGCCATGCTTTTTCTGCAACTATTTTTGAGCCGGCGGCGGGCGGTTTTCAACCCATTCACCGATGATCCCGGCGAGCCGGTCGAGCCCCTCGGTGAGCGCCGCCGGGCCCGGCTGCAGAATCAGCGTCGATTTGACCTCGCGCAGCCAGCCGGTCGATACCGCCGGCACCTGCGCAAAGCCCGGCCGCGCCGCCACCTTGGCGGGCACGAATTTCTTGCCGCACCAGGAGCCGATGATGATGTCGGGCCGCGCCTCGATCACTTGTTCCAATGAGACGATGCGGTCCTTGGCGTTCTTGCGCGCAGCGAGTTGCGGGAACACCTCGACACCGCCGGCGGCCGCGATCAGCTCCGAAACCCAGCCGAGGCCGGAGATCATCGGCTCGTCCCATTCCTCGAAATAGACGCGCGGGTGGCGCGGCAGGCGCAAGGCTCGCTTGTGCACGGCGTCGACGCGCCCGCCGAGCTGGCGCGCCAGCGCCTCGGCTTTCTCCGCCGCGCCCACCAGCGCGCCCAAGGTGCGGATCATATCGAGAATGCCGGCGACGTCGCGCTGGTTGAAGGCGTGCACCGCAACATTGGCGCGGACCAGCTCGGCGACAATGTCGGCTTGCAAATCGGAGAAGGTCAGCACCAGATCTGGCTTGAGCGCGAGGATTTTCGGCACGTCGGCGGAGATGAAGGCGGAAACGCGCGGCTTTTCCTTGCGCACCTGCGGCGGGCGGACCGCATAACCGGAGACGCCGACAATGCGGGCCTCCTCGCCGAGGAGATAGAGCGTCTCCACGGTTTCCTCGGTCAGGCAGACGATGCGCTCGGGCGGGAACATGGCCCTTTATACACCGGCCGTGGCCGGTCTCCGCATACCGACGCCTAGTAAGTCTCGCCGGCCGAGGTAAAGTCGCAAGGTTAGGCCGGGGAAACAGCCATGGCGGTTGCTGCGCCCATTGAAGGTGAGTTCGACTATATCGTGGTCGGCGCGGGCTCGGCCGGCTGCGTCTTGGCCAACCGGCTCTCCGCCGATCCGAAGACCCGCGTGCTGCTGCTGGAAGCCGGCGGCAAGGACAACTGGATCTGGTTCCACATTCCGGTCGGCTATCTGTTCGCCATCGGCAATCCGCGCTCGGACTGGATGCTGAAGACGCAAGCCGAGCCCGGTCTCAACGGCCGCAGCCTGAATTATCCGCGCGGCAAGGTGATCGGCGGCTCATCGGCGATCAACGCCATGATCTATATGCGCGGGCAGGCCGGCGACTACGACAATTGGCGCCAGCTCGGGCTGCCCGGCTGGTCGTGGGACGACGTGCTGCCTTATTTCAAGAAGCAAGAGGACAGCTTTCTCGGGGCGAGCGAGCATCACGGTGTCGGCGGCGAATGGCGCGTCGAGTTTCCCCGCCTGCGCTGGGACATCACCGACGCTTGGCGCGAGGCGGCCGTGCAATATGGCATCCCCAAGGTCGACGATTTCAACACCGGCGACAACGAGGGCGCCTGCTATTTCCACGTCAACCAGAAGCGCGGGCGGCGCTGGTCGGCGGCGCGCGGCTTTCTAAAGCCGGTGCTGGGCCGGCAGAACCTGCGCCTGGAAACCGGCTGTATGGTCGAGAGCCTGATCTTCGACGGCAAGCGCTGCGCCGGCGTGCGCTGGCGGCAGGACGGCGTCGAGCGTTCCGCGCGTTGCCGCGGCGAGGTGGTGATGGCCGCCGGCTCGATCGGCTCGCCGCAGATCATGATGCTGTCGGGTTTGGGGCCGGCGGCGCAGCTTGCGCAATTCGGCATCCCCGTCGTGCTCGACAAGCCCGGCATGGGCGGCAATTTGCACGACCACCTGCAACTGCGCATGATTTACAAGGTGACCGGCATCAAGACTTTGAACGAGATGTATGGTTCGCTGTTGCAGCGCGCCTGGATGGGCGTGAACTACGCGCTTTTCCGGCGCGGCCCGATGACCATGGCGCCGTCGCAACTCGGCGCTTTCACCAAATCGGATTCGACGCAAGATCGCGCCAATTTGCAGTATCACATCCAGCCGCTGTCGCTCGACAAGTTCGGCGATCCCTTGCATTCGTTCCCGGCCTTTACCATTAGCGCCACCAATGTACGGCCGACCAGCCGCGGCAGCCTGACCTTGAAGTCGACGGATCCGACGGTGGCGCCGGCGATCCATCCGAACTATCTGGCGACGCCTGAGGACAAGCGCGTCGCCGCCGACTCGATCCGCGTCACGCGCAAGATCGTGGCGCAGCCGGCGCTGCAAAAGTATTCGCCGGTCGAATATCTGCCGGGCGCGCAGGTGCGCGACGACGACGAAGCCGCGCTGGAAAAAGCCGCCGGCGAAATCGGCACCACGATTTTTCATCCCGTCGGCACCGCCCGCATGGGCCGCGCCGACGACGCCCATGCCGTGGTCGACGCGCGGCTACGCGTGATCGGCATCGACGGCCTGCGAGTTGTCGATGCCTCGGTGATGCCGTCAATCACCTCGGGCAACACCAATTCGCCGACCATGATGATCGCGGAAAAGGGCGCCGCCATGATTTTGCAAGATCGACCGCGCTGAACGTTACCATGTGGATCGAAGGAGGGGTGTCATGAATCTCGTCGAGCGTGTCAAAGCGATTATCATGCAGCCGAAATCCGAATGGACGGTAATTAGCGGCGAACCGGGTGACGCCGGCTACCTGTTCACGAATTACGTCTGCATCGTTTCCGCCATTCCGCCGATCTGTACCTTTATCGGCCTGACGATCATCGGCTATGGGCCGCTGCATTTCGGCATTGGCATCGGACTGGGGCACGCGATCATTACCTATGTCCTCGGCCTGATCGGCGTCTTCGTGCTTGGTTACGTCATCGATTTCCTGGCCGGTGTATTCGACGGACAAAAGAACCTGGGCAACGCGATGAAGGTGGCGGCCTACGCGCCGACGGCGGCTTGGCTGGCTGGCGTCTTCCATCTCATACCGTTCCTCGGCTTCCTCAGCATACTCGGCCTGTACAGCCTCTATCTGCTGCATACAGGCATTACCGCGTTGATGCGGCCGCCGGAAAGCAAGGCGCTGGTCTACACCATCGCGGTCGTCGTCTGCGTGATCGTGGTGTGGTTCGTGCTCTTCGGCATCGTCGCCGCGCTGTTCGGCTTCGGCATGATCGGCGGCATGGGCCGGATGTAGCTCAGGGCAGCGCCTTAAGGTGCCGGATCGGCCGCCCAGGTGCGATCGCTTGGGCCGCGGCAACGATTGCATTGGTATCGACGCCGTAGTGCCGGTAGAGGTCGGCGAGCGAGCCGGTCTGGCCGAAATGCTCGACGCCGAGCGCGCGCGTGCGATGGCCGGCGACCGCGCCGAGCCAGGCGAGCGTCGCCGGGTGACCGTCGAGCACACTGACAATGCCGCAATGCGGCGGCACGTCGGCAAGCAGGCGCTCGATGTGCGAGCGCGCATGGACGAGGCCGCGTTCGCGCGCGCGTTGCGCCGCGGTCCAGCCGGCGTTGAGCCGGTCGGCGGAAGTGACGGCGAGCAGACCGACGTCGCGGCGATCCTCCGCCATCAGTCCGACGGCGGCAATCGCTTCCGGCGCAATCGCGCCCGTGTACGCGACGATCACCTGCGCGTTCGGCCCCGGTTTGCGCAGCCAATAGGCGCCGTCGACGATCTGCTGCGCGAGGTCCCCCGTCATCTTGCGTTCGATTTGCTCGACCGGCCGCGTCGACAGCCGCAGATAGACCGAGCCGCCGGTTTCGTCGCGCAGCCAGTTTCGCTCGGAGGGCGCGGCGTCGCTGTCCTTTTGGATGTAAGCAAAGGCCCAGCGCATGATCACACAAAGTTCATCGACGTATGCCGGCTCGAACGCCGCCAGTCCGTCCTGCGCCAGCCCGATCAGCGGCTCGGCGATCGATTGGTGCGCGCCACCTTCGCCGGCAAGCGTAATGCCGGACGGTGTTGCCACTAGAATGAAGCGCGCGTCCTGGTAGCAGGCGTAATTGAGCGCATCGAGGCCACGCGCGATGAAGGGATCGTACAGCGTGCCGATCGGCAGCAGGCGCTCGCCGTTGATCGAGTGCGACAGGCCGAGCGCGGACAGCAGGATGAAGAGATTATTTTCGGCGATGCCGAGCTCGATATGTTGGCCCTTGGGTGAGAATTCCCAATTGAACGTGGACGGAATGCGCTCGCTCTTGAAGGTGTCGGCCATTGCCTCGCGCGCGAACAGGCCGCGCCGGTTCACCCAGGGCCCGAGATTGGTCGAGACCGTCACGTCCGGTGACGTCGTGACGATGCGGCGGGCGAAGTCGCTTTCGCCGCGGCCGATTTCGTTGAGCAACGCGCCGAAACCGCTCTGCGTCGCCATCGTCGGCTGGACGGTGACGGCCAAGCTTTCCGGCACGTCGATTGCCGGCGCGCTGAGCCGCCGCTCCTTGCCGGCCGCGAACGGCACGCGGGCGAGAAAGCCCTGCAATTTCTCCGGCGCCAGCGCGAGGCCCTCGAATTTGTCCCATTCGTGGCCGGGCCGCACCGCCATTGCCTGGCGGAACGTCTCCATCTGCGCCTGGGTCATCAGCCCGGCGTGATTGTCCTTGTGGCCGGCCATCGGCAGACCGAAGCCCTTGACTGTGTAACAAATGAAGCAGGTCGGCTTGTCGCTGGTGGCGGCATGCAAAGCCTCGCGCACCGACGGCAGATCGTGGCCGCCGAGATTGTTCATCAGCGCGGCGAGTTCCGCGTCCGAGCGCTTGGCGATCAGCCGGCTGACGTCGCCTTGGTCGCCGATCTCGTCATTGAGACGTTTGCGCCAGGCGCCGCCGCCGGCGAACACCAGCGCGGAGTAAAGCTGGTTCGGGCACTTATCGATCCACTGGCGCAAATTGTCGCCGCCCGGCTCCTTGAACGCGGCCTGCTGCAGCGAGCCGTATTTCAGGATCACCACGTCCCAGCCGAAGTTCTTGAACAGTTGCTCGTAGCGCTCCCACAGGCCTTCGCGCACCACGGCATCCAAGCTCTGCCGGTTGTAATCGATGACCCACCAGCAATTGCGCAGGCCCTGCTTCCAGCCTTCGAGCAGCGCCTCGAAGATATTGCCTTCGTCGAGCTCGGCATCGCCGACCAGCGCCACCATGCGCCCCTCGGGCCGGTTCAAGCCCCAGCCGTGCGCACATACGTAGTCCTGCACCAGCGAGGAGAACAAAGTCTGCGCCACGCCCAAGCCGACCGAGCCGGTGGAGAAGTCGACGTCGTCGGTATCCTTGGTGCGGGACGGGTAACTCTGCGCGCCCTTGTAGCCGCGGAACGCTTCCAGACGTTCGCGCGTCTGCTTGCCGAGCAGATACTGTATGGCGTGGAAGATCGGCGAGGCGTGCGGCTTCACCGCCACGCGGTCGGTGGGCTTGAGCACGTCGAAATAGAGCGCGGTCATGATGGTGGCGAGCGAGGCCGACGAGGCCTGGTGGCCGCCGACCTTCAGCCCGTCGGAATTTTCGCGCAGGTGGTTGGCGTTATGGATGGTCCAGCTCGCCAGCCAGAGAATCTTCTTTTCCAGTTCGCGCAGGATTTCCAGGTCGTCAGCCATGACGATGACTATACACCAACGATGCACCGGCGAATGCGCGGGTCGCTAGCGTTCCGCGGCCTGTGGATTGGCTGGCGCGTCGAGCACGTTTTTGCAGGCGGGCGGCAGGTCGGCAAGCGTCAGCGCCCTCGGCGGCTTGGCCGGTTCTTTCGACGGCTTGGGGTGCAGCACCCGGTCGGAGAACCAGTAGTCGAGGGCCTTGCCGCATTCGTCGCCGCCCGGCACCGGCGGCTGCTTGCGGCAATTCGGCGAATTGGCCGGACATTTCAGCCGCACATGGATGTGGTCGGCGTGGCCGTACCAGGGCCGCACCTTGGACATCCAGGCATCGTGATGCTTGTCCTCGACGCGGCACAGTTCCTTCTTGATCGCGGCATTGACCAGCACGCGCTCGACTTCCGGCTGCTCGGCCGCGGTCTTGATGAAGGCGATGTCCGCCGGCGTCCAGGTTTTCGGATTGACCTCTTTGCCGTCGGCGGCCACCAGATTGCTGGCCGAAATATCCTCGCGCTCTTTTTTGCTGAGCTTGTGGCCCGGCTCCGGCATGAACCAGATGTCCACGTCGAGGCCGATCTGGTGGCTCATGTGGCCGAACGGCAGCGGGCCGCCGCGCGGCTGCGCCATGTCGCCGATCAGAATGCCCTTCCAGCCGGTGGCCTTGGCGGCGAGCGGCGCAAAGCGTTCGAGGAATTTGACCAGCTCGGGGTGGCCCCAATTGCGATTGCGTGAGAGCCGCATCACCTGCCAATTCGGACCGTCGGTCGGCAATTCGACGCCGCCTTGCAGGCAGCCGCGCGGGTAGTAGCCGATCGCCATGGCCTTGCCGAGCGAGGGCAGCTTCGTTTCCGAGAACAAAACCTTGGCCGGCAGTTTTGATTCCGCGATGTTGGGTTTGGCCGGCGGCATCGGGGTCAGCATGCTGATGACCGGAGCCGGCGGCGCGGGCGGCGGCGTGGCGACAACCGGCGCAGGGACAGTTGGCTCAGGCGGCGGAGCGGCGACAACTGGCGCCGGAGCAGGCGGCGGTGTTGCGGCCACAGGGGCAGGAGGAGGCGGTTCTGGCGGCGGCGGAGCAGCGACAGCCGGTGCCGGCGCCGCAGCAGGCGGCGGCGGCGTCGTGACCACAGGCGCAGGAGGAGGCGGTTCTGGCGGCGGTGGAGCGGCAACAACCGGTGGCGGCGCCGGAGCCGGCGCTGGCGGCGCCGTGACGACAGGCGCCGGGGCGGGTCGCTGCGCTGGCGGCGCGGCGGGTTGCGATGCCGGAGCCAGCGCGACCTGCGGGCCGGTTTCCGGCTGACCCGGCCGCTGTTGGCCAGTATAGCGGCCGACCGCCACCAGGCCGCCGGCGAGGGCGACCAGCAGCAGTCCGAACAGAGCGATGGAACGTGCGTTCATGCGCCTTCCGATCTAGCGATTTCGTCTTTCCCTGTCAGGTTAAATGCTTGCGATGGTTTAGATGAGGCGGCCTGGCTCCCGGCCGCGCCGATCACGAAAATTCGAATGCCGCCAAGGACTTTTATGGTTAACCAACTCTTTACAAGGGTGCGCCCTGTCGGCGATGCTGGTACCCGCATAAGGCTGTTTGGGGTCAAATCATGCGTTGTATCGGCGTCGTCGCCCTGGGCGCGCTGCTTTGTCTGTCGGCGCCGGCGCGGGCCGGGCTTCTGGTCAACATCAGCAAATCGCAGCAGCGTTTGTCGGTGGTGGTCGACGGCGCTGAAGCCTATCGCTGGCCGGTCTCCACCGGACGGCGCGGCTACGCGACGCCATCCGGCAGCTATCGGCCGGAGCGGCTCGAGCGGCATTGGTATTCGCATGAGTTCTATCGCTCGCCGATGCCGTGGTCGGTGTTCTTCCATCGCGGCTACGCGATGCACGGCACCATGGAGGCCTACAATCTCGGCCACGCGGCTTCGCACGGCTGCGTGCGGTTGCGGCCGGACAACGCCTCGATCCTGTTCTCGCTGGTGCGCCGCGAAGGCCTGCGCAACACCACGGTCGTGGTCATGAACGGCCCGTTGCCGCGCGCGCCGGGCGCCGTGCCGATGGCCGATGCCGGCGTGCCGTCGATTCCGGTGGACGTAGCGCAGCATTTCGCCAAGGCGCTCGACGATGAGCCGCCGCTTCCGCGCGCCAAACCGGGTGCGGACAGAGCCTCAATCACGATTGGGTCCTCCGATTTGTCGAACATCGAGTTGGCGATCCGCGCCTGATCAACTTGATCCGGCGTTGGTTGAAAGCGGGCGTCTTGGAAGATGGAGCGGTGCATCCGAGCGAGCAAGGAACCCCGCAAGGTGGATCGATCAGCGTGCTGTTGAGCAACGTGTACCTCCATTACGCACTCGACCTCTGGTTTGAGCGCGTCGTCAAGGTTCGGTTGCGGGGCGAAGCCCATCTGGTGCGCTACATCGATGACTTTGTGATCTGTTTCCAATACCGATCGGAGGCTCCTCCGCGTGCAGGACACCCTGCGTCTCCGGTTGGGAAAATTCGGCCTTACTCTGGAGCCGACCAAGACCAAACTGGTCGAGTTTGGTCGGTTCGCGCAGAAACACGCGGGCAAGCGCGGCAGGAACCGCCCGGAAACAATCTACTTTCTGGGCCTGACGCTCTATTGCACGCAAAACCGAAAAGGCAACTTCAACGTCGGGATGCGCACCGAGAAGTCTCGGCGAAAGCGCAGCCTTCTGTTTCTGCAAGCTGATGCGGCGAATACGGCATTATAAAATCAGTGACCAGGCCGGTGAAATCAACATCGTCCTGCGCGGCCACTATGCCTATTACGGTGTCGCCGGAAATCTCCGGAGTCTCGTAAAAGTATATCGGGCCGTGGAGCGTTACTGGCGCAAAATGCTACGCAGCCGCAGCTGGGCAGGCCGACGCCTCACGTGGGACGCCTTCAACCAAATCAAAGAACGGACACCGTTGCTGAAACCTAAACTGCGCCTCCCTTACAGGAAGCTGCAGGCACTTGCAGTGCTGTGAACCAACTGCCGAAGAGCGTGGTGCGGTAAAGCCGCACGCCACGTTCTGTGGGAACCGGGGGCGGGCGACCGCCTCCGGTGACCCGGTGGGATAAGTTTTTTGGCTGTCGTCCCGGGCGAGCGAGGCGAGGCCCGGGACCTATGCGCCGTGTCCTATCGAAGGGCCGCGGCGTATGGGCCCCCGCCTTCGCGGGGACGCCAGCGGAGAATGCCGCGCTTTATGTGTCCACCTTCAGCGCCGCGATAAACGCTTCCTGCGGAATGTCGACTTTGCCGAATTGGCGCATACGCTTTTTGCCTTCCTTTTGCTTATCCAAAAGCTTGCGTTTGCGCGTGGCATCGCCGCCGTAGCACTTGGCGGTGACGTCCTTGCGGAAGGCGCGCACGGTCTCGCGCGCGATGATCTTGCCGCCGATCGCCGCCTGGATCGGCACCACGAACATGTGCGGCGGGATCAGCTCCTTCAGCTTCTCGGCCATGGCGCGGCCACGG
This sequence comes from uncultured Alphaproteobacteria bacterium, assembly GCA_963753925.1. GTDB lineage: Bacteria > Pseudomonadota > Alphaproteobacteria > Rhizobiales > Xanthobacteraceae > Pseudolabrys. The sequence continues at coordinate 766,849 of CAVWEF010000004.1, read as the reverse complement.
CTCTCGGCGCGCGTCCTGTGCACCAGCATGGCCAGCGCGTCCACCGGATCGCCGTTGACCAGCATCTGTAGCTTCACCAGATCGGCTTCCTTATAGTCGGTGAGGTGATAGTCGAACGAAGCGTAGCCGCGCGACACCGATTTGAGCCGGTCGTAGAAATCGAACACCACCTCGTTGAGCGGCAGGTCGTATTTCACCATGGCGCGGTTGCCGACGTAGGTGAGCTCTTTCTGACTGCCGCGGCGGTCCTGGCAGAGTTTCAACACCGAGCCGAGATATTCGTCCGGCGTGAGAATCGTCGCCTCGATCCACGGCTCCTCCATTTTCAAAATCTGTGTCGGATCCGGCATGTCGATCGGATTGTGGATCTCGATTTCCTTGCCATTGCGCAAACTCATTTTGTAGATCACCGACGGCGCGGTCGCGATCAAATCGAGATTGAACTCGCGCGCCAGCCGTTCCTGGATGATCTCCAGATGCAGGAGACCAAGAAAGCCGCAGCGGAAACCGAAACCGAGCGCGGCGGACGTCTCCATCTCGTAGGAGAAGCTGGCGTCGTTGAGCCGCAGCCGGCCCATGGCCGCGCGCAGGTCTTCGAAATTGGCGGCGTCGACCGGGAACAGTCCGCAGAACACCACCGGAATCGCCGGGCGGAAGCCGGGCAGGGCCTCGTCCACCGGATTGCGCTCGTCGGTGATGGTGTCGCCGACGCGCGTATCGGCGACCTCCTTGATCGAGGCGGTGAGCATGCCGATCTCGCCGGGGCCGAGCTCGTCGACCGGCGTGAGCTTGGGCTTGAACACGCCGACGCGGTCGACCTCGTAGTGCGCGGCGATGCCGATCATGCGGATGCGCTGGCCCTTCTTGAGCACGCCGTCGACCACGCGCACCAGCACGACGACGCCGAGATAGACGTCGTACCAACTATCGACTAGCAGCGCCTTGAGCGGCGCGTCGCGGTCGCCCTTGGGCGGCGGCAGCCGGGTGACGATGGCTTCCAGCACCTCGGGCACGTTCTCGCCGGTCTTGGCGGAAATCATGATCGCGTTCGAGGCATCGAGCCCGATCACGTCCTCGATCTGTTTTTTCACCGCTTCCGGCTCGGCCGCCGGCAGATCGACTTTGTTGAGCACCGGCACGATCTCGTGGCCGGCGTCGATCGCGTGATAGACGTTCGCCAGCGTCTGGGCCTCGACGCCCTGGGAGGCGTCCACCACCAAGAGCGAGCCCTCGCAGGCGGCGAGCGAGCGGTTGACCTCGTAGGCGAAATCGACGTGGCCGGGGGTGTCGATCAGATTGAGGATGTAGTCTTTGCCGTCGCGCGCCCGGTAATTGAGCCGCACGGTCTGCGCCTTGATGGTGATGCCGCGCTCGCGCTCGATATCCATGGAATCGAGCACTTGCTCCTTCATTTCGCGCGCTTCGAGCCCGCCGGTGAGCTGGATCAGCCGGTCGGCCAGCGTCGACTTGCCGTGGTCGATGTGCGCGACGATGGAGAAATTGCGGATATTGCTGATAGGGACGGCCGTCATGGCGCGGCAGATAACACTCGCCACCCCCGCCTTCAAGCAATCTCCTCGTCATTCCGGGTCCGGCCCTTCGGGCCGTCCCGGAATGACGGCGAGATGTTGGACGAATACCGCTTTGCCATGCGATAGAACCGGCTTATGCGCCTGCTTGAGCCCATCGATCGCTTGCGTTCCTCGCTCACCGATCCGGCGCGGCGCGAACGCAATGTCGTGCTGACGCTTGCGGCCTATACCGTGCTGTGGACGGTCTACGGCACCATCGCCAAGAGCGGCCAGGCCCTGCATCCCGACATGACCGAGCTGCTCGACTGGTCGCGGAATCTCGCCTGGGGCTACAAACATCCGCCGTTCGCCGCAGCACTCGTTTGGCTGTGGTTCAAGGTGTTTCCGGTCGCCGCCTGGTCGTATTATTTGTTGGCGATGCTGATGCCGGCGATCGCCTTGTGGATCGTGTGGCGGTTGTCGGCCGACTATCTCGACATCGAAAAACGCGTGTTCGGCCTGGCGCTGCTGACGCTGGTGCCGTTTTTCAATTTCCATGCGCTGAAGTTCAATGTGAACACCGTGTTGATGCCGCTGTGGGCGGCGGCGACGTTCTGGTTTCTGCGCTCGTATAAGACACGCGACGTAAGCTATGCGGCACTCGCAGGCTGTGGCGCCGCCTTATGCATGCTGGGCAAATACTGGTCGGTGTTTCTCATCGCCGGGCTGGTCGTCGCGGCGCTGATCGACAAACGCCGCGGCGTTTATTTCCGCTCGGCGGCGCCCTGGATCACCGTGCTGGTGGGCGCGGCCGTGCTGAGCCCGCATCTCGCCTGGCTTTACCAGCACGACTTCGCGCCGTTCGCCTATGCGGTCGGCGTGCACGGCGAAAAGCCGTTTGCCGCGGCCGCGCTCAGCGCGCTCGGCTATCTCGCCGGCGCGGCCGGCTATGTGGCGATCCCCATTATCATCGTGCTGGCGATGGCGCGGCCGGACCGCGCCACGCTCTCCGAAATGCTTTGGCCGGCCGATGCCGACCGCCGGCTCGCGGCGGCGGCGTTCTGGGCGCCTTTGCTGCTGCCCGCGCTCGCCGCGCTCGTGAGCGGCACCGAGATCACCTCGCTGTGGTCGATGTCGGCCTGGACGCTGTTGCCGGTGCTGTTGCTGTCGCCAAAGTCGATGACGATCTCAAGTATCGACACGCGCCGGCTGCTCGCCTTTGCGGCGGCGCTGCCGGTGGCCATGGTGATCGTCTCGCCGCTGATCTTGCACTTCCTGCCGCGGCGCTGATCGGTCAGTACCGGTAATGATCGCTCTTGAACGGGCCGTCCTGCGGCACGCCGATGTAGGTCGCCTGTTTGTCCGACAGCTTGGTCAGCTTGACGCCGATCTTGTCGAGATGCAGCCGCGCGACCTTCTCGTCGAGATGCTTAGGCAGCGTGTAGACCTGGTTCTGGTACTTGCCGGGATTGGTCCACAGTTCGATCTGCGCCAGCGTCTGGTTGGTGAACGACGAGGACATCACGAAGCTCGGATGCCCCATGGCGTTACCCAAGTTCACCAGGCGGCCTTCCGACAGCAGGATGATGCGGTGCCCGTCGGGGAAGGCGATCTCGTCGACCTGCGGCTTGATGTTGTTCCACTTCAGATTCTTCAGCGCGTGCACCTGGATCTCTGAGTCGAAGTGGCCGATGTTGCAGACCACGGCGCGGTCCTTCATCTTGCGCATGTGGTCGAGCGTGATCACGTCGACATTGCCGGTGCAGGTGACGAAGATGTCGGCGCGCGGCGCCGCGTCTTCCATGGTGGTGACTTCGTAGCCTTCCATCGCCGCCTGCAGCGCGCAGATCGGATCGACTTCGGAAACGAGCACGCGGCAGCCGGCCTGGCGTAAGCTAGCGGCCGAGCCTTTGCCGACGTCGCCGAAGCCGGCGACCATCGCCACCTTGCCCGACATCATCACATCGGTGCCGCGGCGGATGCCGTCGACCAGCGACTCGCGGCAACCGTAGAGGTTGTCGAATTTCGACTTGGTGACGCTGTCGTTGACGTTGATCGCCGGGAACAGCAGGCGGCCTTCCTTGGCCATCTGGTAGAGCCGGTGCACGCCGGTGGTGGTCTCCTCGGTGACGCCGCGCACTTCCTTGGCGAGTTTGGCGTACCAGCCGGGCTGCTCCTTGATCCGCTTCTTGATGGCGGCGAACAGCACCTCTTCTTCCTCATTGCCGGGATGGCCGAGCACCGCCGGATTGCTCTCGGCTTGCAGGCCGAGATGCAGCAAGAGCGTGGCGTCGCCGCCGTCGTCGAGGATCATGTTGGGGAAGCCGCCGTCATGCCACTCGAAGATGCGGTGGGTGTAGTCCCAATAGTCGACGAGGCTCTCGCCCTTGACCGCAAACACCGGCACGCCGGCTTGCGCGATCGCCGCGGCGGCGTGGTCCTGCGTCGAATAAATGTTGCACGAGGCCCAGCGCACGTCGGCGCCGAGCGCGGTGAGCGTCTCGATCAGCACCGCGGTCTGGATGGTCATGTGCAGCGAGCCGGCGATACGGGCGCCGCGCAGCGGCTGCGTCGGCCCGTATTCCTCGCGCGTCGCCATCAGGCCGGGCATTTCGGTCTCGGCGAGGCTGATCTCGTTGCGCCCCCAGGGGGCGAGCGCGATGTCCTTGACGACGTAGTCGCCGGCTTTGGCTTTGGGCTTGGCGGAAGCGGTCATGACGATCCTATGCGGCACGCGTGAAAAAGCTGGCCTATGAGCCCGAGCCTATATCAGGCCCGTGCCAGGGCCGCAACGCATATATAAAGATTTCTTTATGTAGATGATCCCCCTCTCCCCGCGCTGGCGGGGAGAGGCGAGCAAACCTAATCCTCTTCCCCGAAGCGGCTGGCGATCAATGAACAGAGCGCATCGACCGCTGCGGCGGCTTCCTTGCCGGTCGCCGAGATGGCGATGGTGACGCCGGGTCCGGCCGCCAGCATCATCAGCCCCATGATCGAGGTGCCGCCGACGCTCTCGCTGCCGCGGGTGACGGTGATGGCGGCATCGAATTGTTCGGCACACTGCACGAATTTCGCCGAGGCGCGGGCGTGCAGACCCTTCTTGTTGACGATTTCGATTTCGCGCACGACGGCGGCGGCACTGGCCCCAGGAGAAACGCCGTCCGCTTCGGCGGGATCGTTCATTTACCGGTGAGCACGCGGCTCGCGATGGTGCAGTATTTGCGGCCGGCTTCTTGGGCTGCGGCCACCGCCTGTTCGAGCGGGCAGGTTTCGCGCACCTTGGCGAGCTTGATCAGCATCGGCAAATTAATGCCGGCCAGCACCTCGACCTTGGGCTGGCTCATCACCGAGATGGCGAGATTGGACGGCGTGCCGCCGAACATGTCGGTGAGGATGGCAACACCATCGCCGCAGTCCACCCGCTTGACCGCGTCGACAATCTGTTTGCGGCACTGCTCGACGTCGTCGTCGGGGCCGATGGTGACCGCCTCGATCTGGCGCTGGGGTCCTACCACATGCTCCAGCGCTGAGCGAAACTCGATGGCGAGCCGCCCATGGGTTACTAATACGAGGCCGATCATCCCGAACTCCTCGCGGGCGCTACGCTGCGCCGCACGAATGGGCGCGCATTGAGGCCCATTCGAAGGCCCGTTGCAAGGGCCTGTCTCGCTATATAAGCGCTCTGTTGCACTGCGAAAAGATGGGGCCAAAGGGGAGCTCTAACGTGTCCGTTTCGGCGGCGGCGATCCTAGGCAGCTTATGGTTAATTATTCGGTCAAGCGGGCGCCGGGGGTAGCCCAGGCCCCGGCGCAGGTCAAATCCGGGCCGGGACTGTCCCCAGAAAGGCCGTCAGCAAAGGCAGGGCAGGCATGCCGGCTGCGACCGCGAGCCGCGGCAGGCTAACCCCGCCAATGGCGGCTTTTTCGGCCTCCCGGCCGGGCAGCCTGGCGGCGTCCTCGGCCGCCAAATCGACCACCAGACCGACCGCGGCCATGGCTTCAAAGGGTAGTCGCCGGATACCGAGACCGCGGATTTCCAGCATTCCGGCGAGCGCCGGCACAGTGCGCACCAGCAGGCGGCCGGCATGCGTTTCCGCCATGACCCGATCGTCGCCTATGAGCCGCGCGAAGGGCAGGGCGCCGGAAGCCGCGGCTTGCAGCACGTCCCAGACCAGCCGCGATTTGCCCGACCCGGCCGGCCCGCGGATCAGCGCGGCCTTCGGCCCGATCAGCACCGCGGAGGCGTGGATGGTGGATGCGTCAGTCACAGTGGCTTAGCCCCGCTCCGCTCATTCCCGCGCAAGCGGGAATTCGGCTGTCGGTGAAATCACACCGCCGGCAGGCGCACCACGAAGCGGGCGCCGAGCACGCGCGGCTCATGTTCTCCTTGGGCGGCGACCGCGGCGCGGTTCTCTACCCGGATGGTGCCGCCGTGCGCTTCGACGATCTGTTTGCTGATCGACAGGCCGAGGCCGGAATTCTGTCCGAAGCTCTGGTTGGGCCGATCGGTGTAGAAGCGCTCGAAGACCTTATCCAGCGCCTCTGGGCGGATGCCGGGACCGTCATCGTCGACGGCGATCTCAATATCGCTTTTCAGTTTGCGGCAGGTGATGCGCACGGTGCCGCCGGGCGGCGAGAATGAGCGCGCATTGTCGATCAGATTGCTGACCACCTGGCCGAGCCGCGAATCGTGGCCCGGCACCTTGAAGGCGTCGCGGTTGCCGCCTTCGAAGGCAAGCGACACGTGCACGTCGTCGCTGCGCACCTCGTTGGCGGCGGTGACCAGCGCGTCGAGCAACTTGGCGAGATCGACTTGCGCGGCCTCCTGCCGCTGCAATTCGGCGTCGAGCCGGCTGGCGTCGGAAATATCCGAGATCAGGCGGTCGAGCCGCTTGACGTCGTGCTGGATCACCTCGAGCAGGCGGCGGCGGCTGTCCTCGGATTTTGCCAGCGGCAGCGTCTCCACCGCCGAGCGCAGCGACGTGAGCGGATTGCGCAATTCATGCGCCACGTCGGCGGCGAAGCTTTCGATCGCCTCGATGCGCGTGTAGAGCGCGTTGGTCATTTCACGCAGCGCGCCCGACAAGTCGCCGATCTCGTCGCGCCGGCGGGTGAAATCGGGGATTTCGACGCGGCTGCGGATGCGCCGGCGCACGCGCTCGGCGCCGTCGGCAAGTCTGCGCACAGGCCCGGCGATGGTGCCGGCGAGCAGCATGGACAGCACCACCATGACGCCGGCAGCGACCAGGAATACCTTGACGATGGCGAGCCGCTCGGCCTCCACCATGTCGTCGATGTCGGCGCCCTGCGTCGATAGCATCAGCGCGCCGCGCACCGCGCGGAAGCGCTGCACCGGCACCGCGACCGAGACGATCACCTCGCCGCGGTCGTTGACCCGCACCATGCTGGCGTGCAGCCCGTCGAGCGCCTGCTGAACCTCCGGATAGCCTTTGCCGTTCTCCGGTCCGAGTTCCTTGTAGAGCGGCAAGTCGCCGCGCCCAAACCAGCGGCGCATGGCGATGAAGGCCCGCTCCATGAGGCCGGGCGGTTCCGCGTCGGGCGGCGGCAGGTCGAAGCGCAGCACGTCGCCGCGGCCGTACAGATTGCGGCTATCGAGAATGAGCACGCCGTCGCGGTCGTAGATGCGCGCGCGCGTTTTGGTTGGCGATACCAGGCGGCGCAGCACCGGCGCGACGCGCTCCGGATTGATGGGGAATTCGATGCCGGTCTGCGAGTCGTCGGAGGGGCCGTAGCTTTCGCCGGCCTGCAATTCCATGAGCCGGTCGGGATCGATGGTGATGGCATCGGCATTGTCGACCGTCGCCGATGCCGCGATGGCGCCGGCGATGATCTCGCTCTGCACCAAGAGGCTCTGCACGCGCGCATCGATCAGGCCGGCGCGGAATTGCGAGAGATAGAGCACGCCGGTGACCAGCGCGACGAGGCCGGCGAGATTGAGAAAGACGATGCGGCGGGTGAGGCTGGAAAAACTTTGCGATACGAAGAAGGCCCAGACCGAGCGCAGCAGCCGCCGGAGCGAACCGAAAGGCTTGCGCCGCGCCCGCGCGGCATCCGCGCCGGGTTTTTCGGCTTCGGCTTTCTGCGCCAGAATTTCAGCGGTTCGATCGAGCACGTCGTTCAATCCAGCCGGGTTGAAGTCGTGATTTTACCGCAAGCCGGGATGCCATGTCAGGCCACCAAGGCCCCCGCATCATTAAAGAAACGTCATGTTTCCTTGAAGCGATAGCCGACGCCGTACAGCGTCTCGATCATCTCGAAATCGTCGTCGACAGCCTTGAACTTCTTGCGCAGGCGCTTGATGTGGCTGTCGATGGTGCGGTCGTCGACATAGACCTGGTCGTCATAGGCGGCGTCCATCAACGCGTTGCGGCTTTTCACCACGCCGGGGCGCGTGGCCAGCGCCTGCAAAATGAGGAATTCGGTGACGGTGAGGGTGACCGGATCGTTCTTCCAGGTGCAGGTGTGGCGCTCGGGGTCCATGCGCAGCAGGCCGCGCTCCAATGCCTTGGCGTCGTTTTCCTTCGGCGTGGTGGCGTCCTTCGGCGCGGCGCGGCGCAATACCGCTTTCACGCGCTCGACCAAGAGCCGCTGCGAGAACGGTTTGCGGATAAAGTCGTCGGCGCCCATCTTGAGGCCGAACATCTCGTCGATCTCTTCATCCTTGGAGGTGAGGAAGATCACCGGAATATCGCTCTTCTGGCGAAGCCGGCGCAGCGTCTCCATGCCGTCCATGCGCGGCATCTTGATGTCGAGGATGGCGAGATCCGGCGGCGAGGTCTTGAAACCGTCGAGGGCGCTGGCGCCGTCGGTATAGGTCATGATCCGATAACCTTCGGCTTCGAGGGCGATCGAAACGGACGTGAGGATATTGCGGTCGTCGTCGACGAGAGCGATGGTCGGCATGGAGCCCCTCTTTGCCTCGCTTTGAGTCTGTTGGCGTCGCGTTACCGCATGTTTTGAACCCCATAAACGGGGTCTGAAATGTGGCCTCTTTGCAACAACTATGTGATTCGGTAGCGAATTCAAGCCCGACTGGCCTAGCATCGACCCTGCAGTCGCCCGCGTTAACGAATTGAGCGCCCATGCCGTCAGACACAGCCAAAGCCAATCAACCGCTGCCCGGCGCCATGCCGGGGCGCACGCCGGAAGGCGCGCAGCCGCCGGCCGACTTCAAGCCGCTTGTGGTCGCAAAATCGCTGTTGCGCGCGACCCGCGCCGGCACGCTGGCCACACTCGACCGCAACAGCGGTCATCCCTTCGCCTCGCTGGTCAATGTCGCGACCGATATGGACGGCGCGCCGTTGATCCTGGTGTCGAAATTGGCGACGCATACCGCCAATCTGGAAGTCGACGGCCGCGCTTCGCTGCTGCTCGCCGAGACCGGCAAAGGCGATGCGCTGGCGCATCCGCGCCTCACCGTGCTCGGCACGTTCGCGCCGGTTGCCACCGACAGCGACGAGGACCCGCGCATCCGCCGCCGCTTCCTCGCCCGCCATCCGAAGTCCGAGCTCTATGCTGGCTTCGGCGACTTCGCGTTCTGGCGCTTGAGCGTGACCTCGGCGCATCTCAATGGCGGCTTTGCCCGCGCCGCCGATCTTGCCGCCGCTGATGTGCTCACCGACCTCACCGGCGCGCAAGGTCTGATCGACGCCGAAGCGGACGCAATCGCCCATATGAATGCCGACCACGCCGAGGCTTGCCGGCTCTACGCCACGCGCTTGCTCGGCGCCGCGGACGGCGATTGGCCTTGCGTCGGCATCGATCCCGAGGGGCTCGAATTGCAGCGCGGACAGACCGCGCTAAGGCTGTTCTTTCCACAGCGCGTGACCGGCCCCGGTCCCTTGCGCTCAACGCTCAAGCAACTCGCCGAGGCCGCGCGCGCCAAGGGTTAATGGAATGATGCAGCGCAATGACGATTGCGCCGGCTGAGCGGTCTTTAGCCTTGGCTTTAAGGATGTTCGTGACTATGGTCGCGCGCCTTTGAACGAAGGGCTATAATCCAGGTCACAAATCGACAAGAGCGCGCATGGACCCGGCCCGGGGGTTCGCCAAGCGCCCGTTTTATCTCGGAGGTCCTCGGTGCAAGAATTCGGTTTGCGTAACCAAGCCCATGGCGCCGACAAGTTCGGCTTCGATGGGCTCACCGCGGTCTATTGGAATCTGACCGAACCGGCGCTCTACGAACATGCGATCGGCGCGAGCGAAGCCTCGCTAGTGGTCGGCGGCGCGCTGTGCGCGGCGACCGGCCACCACACCGGCCGTTCGCCCAAGGACAAGCACACGGTGGTCGACGCGCTCACCGAGAATACGGTGTGGTGGGAGGCAAATCGCAAAATGTCGAAGGAGAACTTCGACAATCTGCTCGGCGATTTCCGCGCGCACGCCAAGGGCCGCAAGCTGTTCGCGCAAGACCTCTACGGCGGCGCCGATCCGAAATACCGCATCAAGACGCGCGTGTTCACCGAATACGCCTGGCATTCGCTGTTTATCCGGCAATTGCTCATCCGGCCGGAACGAGACGAGCTCGCCGCATTCGTTCCCGAGCTCACCGTCGTCGACATGCCCTCGTTCAAGCCCGACGCCAAGCGGCACGGCGGGCGCGAAGGCTCCGACACCATGGTGGCGATCGATTTCAGCCGCAAGATCGTGCTCATCTGCGGCAGTTCTTATGCCGGCGAGATGAAGAAGTCGGTGTTCACCACGCTCAATTTCTATCTGCCGGCGCAAAACATCGTGCCGATGCATTGCTCGGCCAATGTCGGGCCGGACGGCGACAGCGCGCTGTTCTTCGGTCTGTCTGGCACCGGCAAGACCACATTGTCGGCCGATCCCAACCGCACGCTCATTGGCGATGATGAACACGGCTGGGGCCCGGACGGTATCTTCAATTTCGAGGGAGGCTGCTACGCCAAATGCATCAAGCTCAGCCAAGAAGCCGAGCCGATGATCTGGGACGCCACCAACCGCTTCGGCGCCGTGCTGGAGAATGTGGTGTTCGATCCCGAGACGCGCGTGCCCGACTACAATGACGGCTCGAAGACGGAGAACACGCGTTCCGCCTATCCGCTCGATTTCATCCCCAACGCCTCGCGCTCGGGCCGCGCCGGCCATCCGAACAACATCATCTTCCTCACCGCCGACGCCTACGGCGTCATGCCGCCGATCGCCAAGCTCACCGCCACGCAGGCGATGTATCACTTCCTCTCCGGCTATACGGCCAAGGTCGCCGGCACCGAGAAGGGGCTCATCGGCGTGCAGCCGGAATTCTCCACCTGCTTCGGCGCGCCGTTTTTGCCGCGGCATCCGTCCGTTTATGCCGACCTGCTGCGCGACTACATCGCCAAGCACAAGGTCGACTGCTGGCTGGTCAATTCCGGCTGGACCGGCGGCAAATACGGCGTCGGCCGCCGCATGCCGATCAAGGCGACGCGCACGCTGTTGACCGCGGCGCTCAATGGCTCGTTGAAGGACGCCGACTTCCGCACCGATCCCTATTTCGGCTTCTCCGTGCCGACCTCCGTTCCCGGTGTCGAGCCGCATCTGCTCAACCCGTTCAAGACCTGGAAGGACAAGGCCGAGTTCGACAAGACCGCGCGCGAACTGGTTGGCATGTTCCAGAAGAACTTCACCCGCTTCGAAAGCCACGTCACGCCCGACATCAAGGCGGCGGCGCCATCGGTGCGCTTGGCGGCGGAGTAGCCAGTGTCCGCTTATCCCCGCGAAAGCGGGGACCAGAGCTTGATTCCCGCTTGCGCGGGAATGAACGGATTAAAATAAAAAAAGGCGGCCGCGTGGGCCGCCTTTTTGTTTCATGTCGCGGCGATCAGCCGTTCCCTTGCGCGAGCTCGCCGCCGATGCGGTCGAAGCGCGCCTTCTGCTCGTTGCTGAGCGAGGCGTAGAAGCTCTCGAGCGCGGGCTTGATCGTGTTAGCCGCATCGATCATCGCCTTGAGCCGCGTCTCCATCGCCTCGAGACGGCCGGGCGGGGTGAGCGGCATGTCTTCGGGACAAGCCGCCTGCAGCACGGACACCGCCTTGTCGGTGGCCGCCTGCAGTTGCTTGAGCGCGTCCTGCTGCGCGTCGGTCGGCTTGACCGCCGCGTCGATCTGCTCGATCGGCAGATTGGTGAGGCCGGGCTTGGCCTCGCTGCAGCTCTTGGTGTCCTGCGGCAGCGCCGCGGTCGTCTCCGGATTGTTGACCGGCCGCTTCGGCCCGAGCGTGTTGAAGCGCTCCTTTTGCTCGTCCGATAGCGAGGCATAGAACTTGTCCAGCGCTGGGCGCACGACTTGCACGGCGTCGAGGGTGCCTTGCAGCCGCGCCGACATCGCCTGCAAGCGGCCGGGCGGCGTCAGCGGGAACATGTTTTCCGCCGGGCAGGAGGCCTTGAAGGTGGCGGCGGCGTCGGCGGCGGCCTTGCGCACGTCGGCGAGCAATTGCTTCTGTTCGCCGTTGAGGCCGACCTTGCGTTCGATCTCGGCGAACGGCCAGGCGGTGATGCCGCTGCCCGGCTGCTTGCACAGCTCCTCGACGCCGGCATAGCTCGCGCGCGGTGCGGCGGCCAGCGCCGGACCGGCATAGGCGTAATCCTCCGGCGGTCCTGCTTCGCCCCAGAACAAACCGTCGAAGAAGTCATCGTAGGCGTAGAACCAGAAGCCGTCGTCATAGCCGTCCGGCCAGAACGCGTAGTCGAAAATATCGGAATAGGCATAGGGCCAGAACACCGGCCCGTACCAGGGCACGAAGCCGGCGCGAAGTCCGCGCCCCCAGGCGCGGCGCGCCGCGATATTGGCGAACCTTTGATGGCCCGCGCGCGCCGCAAAGCGCGAGGCGAAACGGCCCTGCTGCGCCGCTTGCGGCGTGATGGCGGCGGTGCCGTTGCGGCGCAACCCGTGCTGCGTGGTGCTCCGCACGCCGGCCGTACTCTGCAGCGTGCGATTGTGGGTGCTGAATTGCGTCACGCTATGTGGCCGCCGCGTGTGGGTGCTCGATTGCGTGAATATATGCTGGCCCTGCGCGCGCCGGACCGAGCGGTTGAACGTCGTGTCGCTGTGCACGGTACCAAAGTGCCGCGTCCTTCCGCTGAAACGCGGCGTGAAGCTTCGTGTGCCGACATGCGACGAGAAACTTCGTGTGCTGAAATGCGGGGTAAAACTGCGCCCGCCAGCGTGCGATGAAAAGCTGCCGCCGTTGAAATGCGGCGCGACGGCACGAGCGCCACCACCGCCACCGCCATTATGCGACGCGGCTCGCACGGCGTTCCCGGGCATCGCGCCCATTTGCGCCCACGCGCTTGCCGGGATCGCCACCGCGCTCGCCACCATGATGGCCGTCAGCCATCCGGAAATTCTTGTCATGACGTCCTCCACCAGCTTCGCTCCGCCGGGTCGCGCCTCCCATATTTGCGCGAGGTTTCCGCTGCGTTGCGGTAGACACCCGACATTTTAATAAACGTCCAAGCAAGGTCGATCCTGCGGCCGGGTCGCGATATTGTGAACGGGCAGAAGGCCGCGGGAGGGCGCGCGCGACGCAAAGCGCGGTTTTCAGCACACGGCTTTGAGCAGCGCCGCTATCTCCGCGATTGCCGCATAGGCTTTCGGCAAGAGCTTGGCGCGCGAGAGAAAGCCGTGCATCTGGCCCGGATAATTTCTCACGCTGACCGGGACGCCTTCCGCCTGCAGCCGCGTGGCGTAAGCTTCGCCCTCGGCGAAGAGCGGATCGAAGCCGGCGAGGATCACGAGCGCCGGGGCTAAGCCTTTCAGGCTCTGTGCGAGCAATGGCGAGCAGCGCCAGTCCCGGCGCTGCGCGGCGTCCGGCACATAGGCGTCGATATAGGCGCGCATGCCGCCATTGGTGAGGGCGACGCCGGCGGCAAAACGCGCGTCGTAAGCCGCGGTGAGATCGACGATCGGGTAAGTGAGAACCTGCGCGCGCAGCTTGATCGTGCCGCGCTCGCGCAAAGCCAGCGCCACGGCCGCCGCGAGATTGCCGCCGGCGCTGTCGCCGCCGACCGACACGCGCGCGGGATCGATCCGCAGCAGGCCGGCATTGGCGGCGATCCATTCGGCGGCGGCAAGTGAATCGTCAAACGCGGCGGGAAAGCGGTGCTCGGGCGCCAGGCGATAATCGACGCTGACGACCGCGCATTGCGCCGCGTTGGCGACCATGCGGCAGGTCCAATCGTGGCTGTCGAGATCGCCGATCACCCAGCCGCCGCCGTGATAATAGACTTGCACGGGAAGCCTGTCGGCGGTCTGCGTGCCGGCGCCGCGATAGGCGCGCAGTGGAATAGGCCCAGCCGGTCCCGCCGCCGCGTATTCGCGAACTTGCGCCACCTGCGGCAGGTCGGGTTGGTTGATGAGACGCATGCGCCGCAGATTCTCGCGCGCCGCGTCCGGCGATAGCGGCGCGGCGGCCGGCGGTGGCTGCATCGCCATGAAGGCGATCGAGTCGGCATCCATTTCGCCGGGCGGCATTTGGGTAATTTTTGGCGACGCAACGGTCATGAATAAATTCTAACACGCGCGGCGCGACGCGTCACCGACGCTACTCGCCAACACCATGCGTGCGCGGATATTGGCTCGGTGGCGCCGGTTGCCAGCCGACGAGGCTCCCTGCCGCCGGCCGATAGATCTCCACTTTGAGCGGGTAGCATTGCGCGGTGTCGCTTGAATGCGTCGTGCCGCAATCGCCGCCCGGGCAGGCCGACAGCGCGGCGAGCAAATCGATCTCGGCGAAGAACTCAATGAAATCGCCGGGGCGCACCGGGCTCGCTTTCATGAAATACTGATGCGTATCGCGGGTGAAACCGGTGCACATGAACACGTTGAGCACGTCGTGCACCAGAAGCTCCGCTTCGCGCACATCCATGCCGCGCGCCGCGGCCAGCGCACGCGATAGATTCGAGTGGCAACAATGGTGGTAGTCGCCGCCGGACAGCAGCCGGTTGGTGTAGGGGTCGCAGCGCGTGCCGATGACGTCGTGTATGCCGGCGCCGTCGGCGTCGAAACCGTACCAACCGAGCGTGTCCTCGGTAACGGTCGCCATCGGCCGCAGAAACGGCAACGTGCTCCACAACCGGGCGCCTTTGCCGACATGCGTTGCGTGCAGCGCCCGCGTCTTGCCGCTGTAGAAGCGTTCCGACAGATCGTTGGCGTTCCACAGATTGAGGTCGCCCACCTGCGGCCCGTCGATGCTGACGATACGGAAGAAATGTCCGGCCGGCACCGGGAAGGCGCGGCCCTCGCGCGGCGGCACGACGACTTCGGAGATTTTTGTGAGGTTATCCCGGGCGCGCGCCAGCATCGCCATGTCGGGCGGCGGCAAGCTGCCGACCGGATAGACCACCACCGGCGGCTTGCCGCGTCGCGCCTGTGCATCGTCGGGTTCGCGCACGTGGTCCCCTCAAAAAGTTACGTCCGCTAGACGACCTGGAAGCCGTGCGCCAGCGGGTCGCGGTCGTCGACGAATATGGTGTTGTGTCCGGTGACCTGCGCCCAGCCGGCGACGCTCGGGCGGATGGCGCGGTAGTTGCCGACGTTTGTTTGCGCCTCGACGCGGCAATCGAACATGGTGCCGATGATGCTTTCATGCACGAAATCGTCGCCGACTTTGAGCTTGCCCTTGGCGGCGAGCTGCGCGACGCGCGCCGACGATCCGGTGCCGCAAGGCGAGCGGTCGATCGCCTTGTCGCCGTAGAATACGGCGTTGCGCGCATGCGCGCGCGCATGGCGCGGCTTGTCGCACCACATGACGTGATGGATGCCGCGGATGCGGGCGTCTTCAGGATGCACGGGAGCGAATTTCTCATCGGCCAAGCCGCGCACGATGAGACTAAGCCGCTGGATTTCCGAGACCGGCATGTTGTCGAGGCCGCTCCAGTTCTTCTGCGGCTCGATGATGGCGTAATAATTGCCGCCATAGGCGACGTCGATCTTGAGTGCGCCGAGGCCGGGAACGTCGAGATCGACATCGGCGGCGTGCAGATAGCTCGGCACGTTGAACAACCGCACCTGATCGACGAAGCGGCCGTTTTGCGTGTATTCGATGGCGACGCGGCCGGCCGGCGCATCGATGGCGAGCCGTCCCGGCTGGCGCGGCGAGACGAGACCTTCTTCAATGGCTACGGTGACGGTGCCGATGGTGCCATGGCCGCACATCGGCAGGCAGCCGGTCACCTCGATGAACAGCACGCCGACGTCGCAATCCTCGCGCGCGGAAGGGTAGAGAATCGAGCCGGACATCACATCGTGGCCGCGCGGCTCGAACATCAGCGCGCGGCGCACCCAGTCATGCTCGCGGACGAAGATTTCCCGCTTCTCGATCATCGGCACATTGGGCAAAAGCGGCGCGCCGCCGGCCACCACGCGCACCGGATTGCCGCAGGTGTGTGCGTCGACACAGAAGAACGTATGACGGGCCATCGAGCGCCTCCGGGGGCCGGTTCGCGGTTACGGGCCCCCAGTATGGCGCAATACGGCCGGGCTGTTCTAGCGGCCGCCGGAGAGGCGGGCGATCAATTCGGCGGTCGGATAGGAGTCTGCCGGTATGCCGTATTTCAACTGCGCCTTTTTCACCGCGGCGCGCGTGCCGGCGCCGACCTTGCCGTCGACCTCGCCGACACCCTCGTAGCCGTGCTTGATCAGCAGGCGCTGCAATTCCATGACCTGCTGCGTGGACAGCGTCTCCACCATCTTGGCGCCCGAATGGTCGACCGTCGGCGCGCCGGCAATGCGCGTGGCGTAATAGGCGACGGTGGTGGAATAGACGAAGGCCGAATTCCAACCGAGGAAAGCCTGGAAATTGCGATAGGCGAGGAAAGCCGGGCCGTGCCGTCCCATGGGCAGTATCATCGAGGCCGCCATGTTGTCGGGCGGCAGCGTGCCGTGCGCGGCGCGCACGCCCCAAGTCACCCACTGCGAACGCGGATGCTGGATGGCGAGGTCGGCTTCCTGCCATGGCAGATTTGCCGGCACGTGAACTTCCTGCAGCCACGGTTCGCCGCGGTGCCAGCCGAGGCTCACCAGGAAGTTGGCGCCGGAGGCCATGGTGTCGGGAATGCTGTGGATCAGATCGCGGCGGCCGTCGCCGTCGAAGTCGACCGCGTTCTTGAGATAGTCGGAAGCCGTGAACTGCAAGCCGCCGAATTCTCCGGCCCAGTCGCCGATCATGCTGTCAACGGTCTGGTCGCCGCGCTCGATGATGCGCAGTGCGTCGAACAGCTGCTGGCGGAAGAAGTCGGGCCGGCGGCAGTCATAAGCGAGCGTGGCGATGGCGCTGAGAATCTTGTAGTTGCCGAAATTGGCGCCGAAGTCGCTCTCCAGGCCCCAGAAGGCTGTGAGCACCGGCGCCGGCACGCCGTATTTCTTTTCGATGTCGGCGAACAGCTTGGCGTGCTGCTTGATCTTCGCCTGCGCGTTCGGGATGCGGCCGCCGCCGACCATGCGGTCGGAGAATTGCAGGAAGGTCTGGTTGAACACGGCCTGGCCGTGGTCGCGGCGCACGATCGCCGGATCGAAGGTCATCGAGGGCGAAGCGGCGGCGATCACCCGCGGCGAAATGCCCTGCGCTAAGGCGTCCTTCTTGAATTGTGCGAGCCAGGCTTCGTAGCTGCCGGTATTGTGGCAGGAGGCGGCAAGCGCGGGTTGCGCCAGCATGATGCCAAAGACCGCAACAAGCGCGATAGCCGCCCATTTCAATACCGATTTCCGCATCGTCCGGGTCCGCCTTTTTTGCAGGAATTGGCTGTGAATCTGCCCGAGCCGCGCGCCCGGTCAAGCGCCAATCCGCATAAGCGTTAAGAGCGATTGTTGTACAAATGATGGTTTAATGGCAGTTCCATGCACCGCCAGCCATAAACGCCGTCGAGATAGAACCCCGCATGCAAATTTTGGTGATCGGAGCCGGCGTGGTCGGCCTGGCGGTGGCGCGCGCGGCGGCGCGCAAGGGCCACGACGTGGTGGTGGCGGAAGCGGCCAATGCCATCGGCACCGGCATTTCCTCGCGCAACAGCGAAGTCATCCATGGCGGCATGTATTACGCGACCGGCACGCTGCGCGGGCGCCACTGCGTCGCCGGGCGGCGCATGCTCTACGACTTCTGCGCCGCGCACGGCGTGCCGCATCGCAAATGCGGCAAGCTGGTGGTGGCCACCAACGAGGTCGAGCTCGAGAAGATCCACGCCATAGAGGCGCAGGGCAAAATCAACGGCGTCGAAGGATTGGACATGCTCGGGGCCAACGCGGCGCGCGCGCTGGAGCCGGAATTGTCATGCATCGGCGCGCTGCATTCGCCGGAAACCGGCATCATCGACAGCCATCGCTACATGCTGGCGCTGCGCGGCGATCTCGAGGACGCCGGCGGCGCCATCGCCTTCAACACGCCGGTGCAAGGTGCCGGGCGCAAGAACGGGCAATGGCGGGTCGCTTTCGGCGGCAACGGCGGCGCGTTCGCCTTCGACGCGATGGTCAACTGCGCCGGGCTTGGCGCGCAAGCCGTGGCGCGCGCGATGGAAGACTATCCGGCGACCCGCGTGCCGCGGCTGGTGCTGGGCAAGGGCAACTATTTCAGCTTCGCCGGCAAGCCGGCCTTCACGCGGCTGATCTACCCGACGCCGATCGTCGGCGGGCTCGGCGTGCATGTGACGCTCGATCTCGCCGGCCGCATGCGCTTCGGGCCGGACGTCGAGTGGGTCGATAGCGAAAACTACGACGTGAACCCGGCGCGCGCCGAACTTTTCTATGCGCGCATCCGCACTTATTGGCCCGGCCTGCCGGACGGATCGCTGGCGCCGGATTATTCCGGCATAAGGCCCAAGCTCACCGGGCCGGGCGAGCCGCAGGCGGATTTTTTGATCGATACGCCGGCGCAGCACGGCTTGCCGGGGCTGGTGCAGATGTTCGGGATCGAGTCGCCCGGACTTACGTCGTCGCTGTCGCTGGGCGAGGAAGTGGCCGGCTATCTCGACAGCTGAGCGCTGCGGTTGTCGTCGCCGCGCCCAGTCTGCGACACGATGACGCTGGCCGCGTCGACGCCGATCGCCGTCGGCATGATTTTCACGCCGGCCAGCGTCTCGCGCGTGCTCTTGGGGATGGCGCGGGCGTCTTCGAGCGGCACGAATTCCGCCACTCTGTTTTTTACCGCCGTGACCGCCACTAATCCATGCCGGGTCGCCACGATATCGCCGGACCGCAGCGTCGGATCGTCGGCGACGTTCACATGCGCCAGGCCGAAAGCGTTGCGGCCATTACAGGTGCTGCCGGCGACAAGGCGCTGACGATAGAGGAACGCGGTATCGAGGTCGGCATAGCGGCTGCCGTCGGCGGCGACCGCATGGTCGATCCCGGAACCGAAATAAAGTCGCGTCGCGCTGCCCGGGCAGAACGTATGGCAGGCCTCGGCCGCATTCATCCCGCGATGCGCCCGCACGGGGAAATAGAACCCGTCGCCGGTACGAACGCAGTAGCCCATGGCCGGGCCGGACGCGGCTTGCGATTTTGGTGTTTGCGGATTGCGCATGCCGTCGAAGGGATCGACAAAGGCGCTGATATTCTCCGGCAGTCTGGCCGGCGTCTCGATAGCGCGGCCTAGGCCGCCGAAAATTCGTTCGAAGATGCCCGCCGATGCTGGCACCTGCGCGGCGAACGTCACCGCGCCGGCGGTGAGAATACCGGCCGTTGCGCGCAAAAACATTCGCCTGCCGCGAGCAGCCATCGCGAGCCCCTGTGGTTGAGCGCGGCGCGCGGAAGGCCCGCGAGGCCGCGTTCATCAACGCTTGGAGGCGCGGAAAGTTGCAGCGGCGGCGGGATCAGAAATACCTCCACCAGACGTAGACGTTACAGATCCCCACCGACACCAGCATCATCGGGAAGGCGTACAGCGTATAGGTGATGAACTTGAACGGCACCTTGTTGCGCTCGCCGATGCCGGCGACCGTCAGATTGGCGGAGGCGCCGATCAGCGTGCCGTTGCCGCCGAGGCAGGCGCCGAGCGACAGGCACCACCAGAGCGGCTGGATGTGCTCGGGCCCGCCGAAGGCCGGCGCCATGTTCTTGATCAGCGGGATCATGGTGGCGACGAAGGGGATGTTGTCGACGATCGCCGAGAGCACCGCCGAAGCCCACAAAATGGCGTAGCCGGCATGGCTGAGGCTGCCGCCGGTCGCCACCACCAGCTCATTGGCGAGCAGTTTGAGCAGGCCGCCGACATCGACGCCGTGCACGACGACGAATAGGCCGATGAAGAAAAAGATGGTGATCCACTCGACGTCGCCGAAGGTCTGGTGAATGTTGTGCGCGGCCTTCTCGGAATGATGCGACCAATTATCGAGCAGCATCAGAATGGCGGCGCCGAGCATGGCGATGGTGGCCGGCTCGAGGTGCAGCGGCCGCGCCAGCACGAAGGCGACCATGACAATGGCGAGGACGGTGAGCGACTGCTTGAGCAGCATCCAGTCCTCGATCGTGTCGGCCGGGTTCATCGCCATCACGCGTTCCTCGGCATCGTGCGACGCCCTCAAATCCTTGCCCCAGAGGAAATGAATGATCACCGCCTGCACCACCATGACGATGATGATCACCGGCGTGAGGTGGTAGACGAAATCGTTGAAGGTGAGGCCGACCTGCGAGCCGATCAGGATGTTGGGCGGATCGCCGATCAGCGTGGCGGTGCCGCCGATATTGGAGGCGAAGATTTCGGCGAATAAATAAGGGTAGGCCGGGACCTTCAGCGTACCGCAGATGGCAAGCGTCACCGGCACGATCAACAGCACGGTGGTGACGTTGTCGAGAAAGGCCGAGAGCACAGCGGTGGTGATTTGCAAGATGAACAAAATGCCGGCCGGATGCGCCTTCGCGGCCTTGGCCGACCAGATGGCGAGATACTGAAACATGCCGGAGCGGCGCGAGATCGACACCAGGATCATCATGCCGGTGAGCAGGCCGATGGTGTTCCAGTCGATGCCGTGGATCGCCTCTTGCTGATCGAGTACGCCGATCAGGATCATCACGCCGGCGCCGACGAGCGCGACGATGGCGCGGTTGCACCTCTCCGACATGATGGTGGCGTAGGTGACGGCCAAGATGCAGGTCGACACCCACATCGGGTTGAGGCCGAAAAATACGTGCGACGCCGCGTGCGCGGTCATGGGCCGAGTTCCCCCCAGGAATTCCATGGGCACTCGGCCTTGCCGGCCGTTCGCACCCCTGCACCCCGGCAGGGAAACTCCGGCAACGGCCCGATCAAGTCAAGGCGTAGGCGCTGTCATTCCGGGACGACGCTTTAGCGTCGGACCCGGAATCCAGAGGCAATCGTTGTACATGCGTTTCTGGATTCCGGATCGCCGCTTCGCGGGGTCCGGAATGACAGAGTCAAAAATACCGCCACCAGACATAGACGTGGCATACCGCGATCGAGACCACGGTCAGCGGCGCGGCATAGAGCGCATACGTGAGGAAGCGGAACGGCACGCCGTTGCGCTCGGAAATGCCGGCGACCGTCAGGTTGGCCGAGGCGCCGATCAGCGTGCCGTTGCCGCCCAGACAAGCGCCGAGCGACAGGCACCACCACAACGGCTGGATATGCGCCTCGCCGCCGAGCGCCGGCGCCGCGCTTTTGATCAGCGGGATCATGGTGGCGACGAAGGGGATATTGTCGACGATCGCCGACAAAAAGGCCGAGGCCCATAAGACCGCGTAGCCAGTGGCGGCGAGATCGCCGCCGGTCGCCGCAACCAGTTTGTGGGCGAGCAGACGCAACAATCCGCTGGCGTCCACGCCGTGCACCACAATGAACAGACCGAGGAAGAAGAAGATGGTGATCCATTCCACGTCGCCGAAGGTGGCGTGAATATTGTGCGCGGCCTTCTCGGCATGGTGCGCCCAGTTGTCGAGCAGCATCAGTACGGCGGCGCCGGTGAGCGCGATAGTGGCAGGCTCGAGATGCAGCGGCCGCGCCAGCACGAAGATCACCATCACCACGGTGAGCACGGCAAGCGCCTGCTTGAGCAGCCGCCAGTCCATGATCGCGTCGACCGGGCGCATGGCCATGATCGCCGCTTGCGCCTCGGGCGTCGCCTTCAGGGCGCGGCCCCACAGCGCGTGGATCATGATCGTCTGCACCACCAGGACGATCGCGATCACCGGCGTGAGGTGATAAACGAAATCGTTGAAGTCGAGGCCGACCTGCGAGCCGATGATGATATTGGGCGGGTCGCCGATCAACGTGGCGGTGCCGCCGATGTTCGAGGCCATGATCTCGGCGAACAAAAACGGGTAGGGCGGCACTTTCAGCGTGCCGGTGATGGCGAGCGTGACCGGCACAATCAAAAGCACGGTGGTCACGTTGTCGAGAAAGGCGGAGAGCACTGCGGTGGCGATCTGCAGCATCAGCATGATGCCGGCGGGATGCGCCTTGGCGGCGCGCGCCGACCACACCGCGACGAATTCGAACATGCCGGAGCGGCGCGACACCGAGACCAGGATCATCATGCCGGTGAGCAAGCCGAGCGTGTTCCAGTCGACGCCCTTGATCGCTTCTTCTTGCTCGAGCACGCCGATCACGATCATGACGCCGGCGCCGGTCAACGCGACGATGGCGCGGTTGACCTTCTCCGACATGATCACGGCATAGGTGATGGCCAGGATGGCGGTCGCCACCCACATCGGATCGAGGCCGAAATAGACGTGTGATGCCGCGTGCGCGGTCATGCAGGGGCCCCCGGACGAGCGCCACGCTCAGGCTTGCACAGGCCCCTGTCAACGCGCGCGCCCGCGACGTAAATTCGCACCGCCCCTGAGTAGGGCGAACAGGGAGGACGATATGGCTGCCAACGTGCGCTTCAGCAATCCGAAAACCATGGCCAAGCCGCCCGGCTACAGCAACGTGGTCGAGGCGACCGGCCCGAACCGGCTGATCTTCATCGCCGGCCAGCTCGGCCTTGACATGGACAATCAACTGGTCGGCGGACCGGGCGATTTTCGCGCGCAGGCGTTCAAGGCGTTCCAGAATCTCAAGCTGGCGCTGGAATCGGCTGGCGCCGGCTTCAAGGACGTGGTGAAGCTCAACAATTATCTCACCGACATGTCGCACCTCGGGATTCTCCGCGAAGTGCGCGACGAGTTTGCCAATACCGCAACGCCGCCGGCGAGCACGACCGTCGCTATTTCACAACTGGCGCGGCCGGGCGCGCTGTTCGAGGTCGAGGCGATCGCGGTGCTGCCGGCGAAGGCGGCGAAGTCTGCCGCCGCCAAACGCGGCAAGGTCAAGGCGCGCCGACGGAAATGAACGTGAGCAGGCCGAGCACCGGCAGCAGCACCGCAAACGACCAGGCCATGTAGCCGAAGAAGCTTGGCATCTTGACGCCGCGCTCGTTGGCGATGGCGGCGACCATGAAGTTGGGCGCGTTGCCGATGTAAGTGAGCGCGCCCATGTAGACCGCGCCCATGGATATGGCGGCGAGCGTGGGCGCGAATTTGCCCATCAATTCGGCGGCGTCGCTGCCGGCGAGCTGGAAGAAAACGAGATACGTCGGCGCGTTGTCGAGGAAGGCGGACAACAGCCCGGTGAGCCAGAAATAGGCGACGTCGTGCGGCGAACCGTCGCGCGCGGTGACCGCCGCGAGCAGCCAGCCGAACGGGCCGTCGTGGCCGGCCTCCAGCATCGCCAGCACCGGGATGATGCAAACGAAAATGCCGGCAAAGAGCTTGGCCACCTCGGCGATCGGCTCCCAGGTGAAATCGTTGGCGGCGC
Organism: uncultured Alphaproteobacteria bacterium; assembly: GCA_963753925.1. Lineage (GTDB taxonomy): Bacteria > Pseudomonadota > Alphaproteobacteria > Rhizobiales > Xanthobacteraceae > Pseudolabrys. Next base: position 743,575 of record CAVWEF010000004.1, on the reverse strand, counting down.
GGTGTTCCTCCGGGGTCAGCCAAAGCGAAGCGAGCGCGATGATAACGAGCGCGCCGTCGCGCGTGAGGTTCTGCAATGCGACATGCGTGCCGTAGATGTCGAATTCGACGCCCGGCTTCCAGGCGGCCGAGAGCAATATGGCGCCGACGATTGTCGCGATCAGCGGCAGGTTGATCAACCCGCGCAAGTGCAGCGGCTCGGCGGAGGAGGGCGCGGCTTTCACCTCGCCGCGCGCGAGCCAGAAGTCGAGCGCGATAAATGTTGCCAGCACCAGCGCGGCGACGATGGCCGTTTGTTGGGCGAGATGCGTGGTGGTCCAGAAGAAATCGACGCCGCGCAGAAAGCCGACGAACAGTGGTGGATCGCCGAGCGGCGACAAGGCGCCGCCGATATTGGCGACCAGGAAGATGAAGAAGACCACCACATGGGCATTGTTCTTGCGCGCGGCATTGGCGCGGATCAGCGGCCGCACCAGGATCATGGCGGCGCCGGTGGTGCCGACGATGCTCGCCATGCCGGTGCCGAGCAGCAGAATGCCGGCATTGACCAGCGGGCCGCCGCGCAGCGTACCGGTGATCAATATGCCGCCGGCCACCACGTAGAGCGCAAACAGCAGAATGATGAAGCTCATGTATTCGGCGAGCACGGCGTGCACCAAGGCGGCGAGCGAGGCCGCGACGCCGTAGCGAACGGCGATTGTCGCGAGCGCGATGAACGCCCACGCCGCGGCGATCTTGCCGTAATGCGCGTGCCAGAATTTCGCGAACAGCAGCGGGCCGGTGGCGATCGACAACAGAATGCCGGCGAACGGCAGCGCCCACGGCCATCCCATCTGCGCGCCGTCGAGCGCGGGCGCCGCGTGGGCGGCGGAGGGGAGGAGCAGTGCGGTCGCGAGGACCGCGCGATGCAGGACCGATTTCATCGCCATTGGCTAGCAGTCACGAATTTGCGGGGCAATGCTGCAATATTCCGCATCATCCTGAGGAGTCGCGCGCAGCGCGGCGTCTCGAAGGATGAGGTCGGTCCCACGGGGGCCTCATGGTTCGAGACGCGCGGCGTTACCGCGCTCCTCACCATGGGGGTCTAGTGTGCCTCGTCCCAATTGTCGGCGGCGCGCGCGTCGACCTGCAAAGGCACGTGCAGCGAGACCGCCGGGTGCGGCGCGTCTTCCATCACCTTCTTCACCACCGGCATGGTCTTGGCGACTTCCCGCTCGGGCACCTCGAAGATCAATTCGTCGTGCACTTGCAGAAGCATCTGCGCGCTGAGCTTGGCCTTGGCGAGCTCGCCCTCCATGCGGATCATGGCGCGGCGGATGATGTCGGCGGCCGATCCTTGCAGGCGCGCGTTGATCGCCGCGCGTTCGTTAAACGAGCGGATCGACGGGTTGGGGTTCTTGATCTCCGGATAGTGGCACTTGCGGCCGAACAGCGTCTCCACGTAGCCGTGCTCGCGGCAGAATTCGCGCGTCTCGTCCATGTAGTCGCGGATGCCGGGGAAGCGCTCGAAATATTTCTTGATGTAGGCGCCGGCCTCGTTCTTGTCGATGCCGAGCTGCGCCGCGAGGCCGAAGGCCGAGATGCCGTAGATGATGCCGAAATTGATCGCCTTGGCGCGCCGGCGCACTTCGCTTGGCATGTCTTTCACCGGCACGCCGAACATTTCCGACGCCGTCATGGCGTGGATGTCGACGCCGTCCTTGAAGGCTTGCCGCAGCGTCGGAACGTCGGCCACTTCCGACAACAGCCGCAATTCGATCTGCGAGTAGTCAGCCGACACCAGCTTCATGCCGGGATCGGCGACGAAGGCGCGCCTGATCTTGCGGCCTTCCTCGGTGCGCACTGGGATGTTCTGCAAATTCGGCTCCGACGACGACAGCCGGCCGGTCGAGGTCGAGGCGAGCGCGTAAGACGTGTGCACGCGGTGGGTCGTCGGGTTGACGTAGGTCGGCAGCGCTTCGGTATAAGTCGAGCGCAGCTTGGACACCTGCCGCCAGTCCAAAATCTTGCGCGGCAGCGCGTGGCCTTGTTCGGCGAGCTCTTCCAATTCGCGCGCGCCGGTCGACCACTGCCCGGTTTTCGTCTTGGTACCGCCGGGAAGATTCATCTTGCCGAACAGAATGTCGCCGAGTTGCTTGGGCGAGCCGGGATTGAGCGGCTCTCCGGCGAGCTGCTTGATCTCGTCCTCCAGCGCGCCCTGCTTCTGGGCGAATTCGCCGGACAAGCGCGAGAGCACTTGCCGGTCGATGGAAATGCCGCGCCGCTCCATGCGCGCCAGCACCGCCGGCATCGCGCGCTCCAGCGTTTCATACACGGTCGAGACCCGCTCGGCGGGCAGGCGGGCTTTCAGCACGTTCCACAGCCGCAGCGTCACGTCGGCGTCCTCGGCGGCGTAATCGGTCGCCTTGTCGATGGCGACGCAATCGAAGCTCACCTTTGATTTGCCCGAGCCGGCGACGTCGGCGAAGTGGATGGTTTTGTGGCCGAGCCACTTTTCCGACAGGTCGTCCATGCCGTGCCCGCCTTTGCCGGCGTCCAGCACATAGGAAATCAGCATGGTGTCGTCGTAGCCTTCGATCTCGATGCCGCGCTGGGCAAACACCAGCCAGTCGTATTTCATGTTCTGCGCGATTTTGAGGATGCTCTTGTCCTCGAGCAGCGGCTTGAGGAGTTTCAGCGCGTCTGCTTCCTTGATCTGGTCGGCGGCGAGCCCGGCATCGAACAAGCCGTCGCCGCCGCCGTCCTTTTTGTGCGCCAGCGGCACATAGCAGGCCTCGTTCGGCGATAGTGCGAGCGAGAAGCCGCACAAGCCCGCCTGCATAGCATCAAGGCTGGTGGTCTCGGTGTCGACCGCCACCACGCCCACGTCATGCGCGCGCGCGATCCATTCCTTCAGGCGGGCAAGCGTGCGCACGCATTCGTATTTGGAGCGGTCGATCTTCTGCTTGCGCGCGGCTTCGAGCCGCGCGGCGGCAAGCGAGATCGGTGTGAGGGCGCTGTTCTTGTCTTGCTTACTTTCGGATTTGGCTTGCGGAGCCGACGCGAACAAATCGCCGGTTTTCGCCGGCGGCGCGGCGCGTGCAATGGCGGGCGCGCCCGATACCAGCTTGGCGTCCGCCTCGACCTGCGAGGCGTCGATCTCGGCCTTTTCCGCCACGCGCCGGGTGATGGTGTTGAATTCCATCGCCTTCAAAAACGCGATCAAGTTCTTGTAGTCGGGCTCGTGCACCGCGAGCTCGTCGACCGGCACATCGAGCGGCACGTTGCGGTCGAGCGTGACCAGGCGCTTGGAGATGCGCGCGATCTCGGCATTGTCGATCAGCGACTGCCGGCGCTTGTCCTGTTTGATTTCCTTGGCGCGCTTGAGCAGCGTTTCCAGATCGCCATATTCGCCGATCAATTGCGCCGCGGTCTTGACGCCGATGCCGGGTACGCCCGGCACGTTGTCGGAAGAATCGCCGATCAGCGCCTGCACCTCGATCACCTTGTCGGGGCCGACGCCGAATTTCTCGACCACCTCGGCAGCGCCAATGCGCTTGTCCTTCATGGTGTCGTACATGGTGACGCCGTTGCCGACGAGCTGCATCAGGTCCTTGTCGGAGGAGACGATGGTCGTCGTCGCCTTGGCTTCGCTGGCGAGCCGCGCGTAAGTGGCGATCAGGTCGTCGGCCTCGAAGCCGGCCTGCTCCAGGCAGGGAATTTCGAAGGCGTGCACCGCCTCGCGGATGAGCGGGAACTGCGGGATGAGATCTTCCGGCGCGTCCGGCCGGTGCGCCTTGTATTCGGGATAAAATTCGGTGCGAAAGGTTTTCTCGGATTTGTCGAACACCACCGCGAGATGCGTCGGCTTGTCGGCCTTCATCTCGGCCACGAGCTTCCACAACATGTTGCAGAAGCCGAGCACGGCGTTGACCTGCAAGCCGTCCGACTTGCGGGTGAGCGGCGGCAGCGCGTGATAGGCGCGGAAGATGTAGCCGGAGCCGTCGACCAGAAAGAGGTGGTCGCCCTTCTTCAGCGGGCGGGCCGCCGGGTTCGATGCGGCCGGGGTTTTAGCTTTGGATTTTGCGCTTGCGGGCATGGCCCGAATGTGGGCCCGGACGCGGCGTTAATCAATCTGTCGCAAGACTCAGCCACAGAAAATGCCGGCCCTCGCCACCCGAGACGGCCTCTGCTATGAGACCGGCCGACCCAGGCGGCTGGAATTAGACACCGATTTCGATAAAGGCACTCCATGCGCGTTGCCATGATCGGCACCGGCTATGTCGGCCTCGTTTCCGGGGCCTGCTTTGCCGATTTCGGCCACGAGGTCACCTGCGTCGACAAGGACGCCGGAAAAATCGCCGCACTTGGACGCGGCGATGTGCCGATCTACGAGCCGGGGCTCAACGACCTGGTTGCCGCCAATACGCGCGCCGGGCGGCTCAAATTCACCGGCGATCTGCCTGCCGCGGTGAAGGCCGCCGACGCGGTGTTCATCGCGGTCGGCACGCCCTCGCGGCGCGGCGACGGCCACGCCGATTTGAGCTTCGTCTATGATGCCGCGCGCGAGATCGCCGCCGCGCTCGACGGCTTCACCGTGGTGATCACCAAGTCGACGGTTCCCGTGGGAACCGGCGACGAGGTTGAGCGTATTATCCGCGAGACGCGGCCGAAGGCGGAATTCGCCGTGGTGTCGAACCCCGAATTCCTGCGCGAAGGCGCCGCCATCCGCGATTTCAAGCTGCCCGACCGCATCGTGGTCGGCAGCGAGGACGCGCGCGCGCGCGAGGTGATGAGCGAGCTCTATCGCCCGCTCTATCTCAACCGCTCGCCGATCATGTTCACCGACCGGCGCACCGCCGAGCTGATCAAATACGCCGCCAATGCGTTTCTCGCCACCAAGATCACCTTCATCAACGAAATCGCCGATCTCGCGGAAAAAGTCGGCGCCGACGTGCAGGAGATCGCGCGCGGCATCGGGCTCGACAATCGCATCGGCTCGAAATTCCTGCACGCCGGTCCCGGCTTCGGCGGCTCGTGCTTCCCGAAGGACACCGTGGCGCTGCTCAAGACCGGCCAGGACAACGACGCGCCGCTGCGCATCGTCGAGGCGGTGGTGGCGGTCAACGACGCGCGCAAGCGCGCCATGGCGCGCAAGGTCGCGCACGCGCTCGGCGGCGAATTGCGCGGCAAGACGATCGCGGTGCTGGGCTTAACCTTCAAGCCGAACACCGACGATATGCGCGAGTCGCCGTCGATCCCGCTGATCACCGCGCTGCAGGACATGGGCGCCAAAGTGCGCGCCTACGATCCGACCGGCATGGAGCAGGCGAAGCCGCTATTGCCCAATGTCGCCTTCTGCAAGGACGCCTATGATTGCGCCGAGGGCGCTTGCGCGCTGGTGATCGTGACCGAATGGGAACAGTTCCGCGCGCTCGATTTCGCGCGGCTGAAAAAGACGATGGCGCGACCGGTACTGGTCGACCTGCGCAACATCTACCGGCCGGAGGAAGTCGCCCGCCACGGTTTTGCCTACGAGGGCGTGGGGCGGGCGACGAAATGAGCATCGCCGCCGCCCAGAGACGTTGATTGGCCCCGCGCCAACGCGCGGGGCAGGCAGAATTTTTCCATCCGCTATTTGAATTTTTCCATCCGCTGCCGGATGACGACGTCACACATGCAAGAGTTCGATACTCCACTTCCCATCGACGAGGCGCTGCCGCGGCTGACCGCGGCATTGGGCGCCAACAACGCCGCCGTATTGGTGGCGCCGCCGGGCGCCGGCAAGACCACGCGCGTGCCGCTGGTGCTGCTCGACGAGCCGTGGGCAAAGGATAAGAAAATCCTGCTGCTGGAGCCGCGCCGGCTGGCCGCACGCGCCGCCGCCGCCCGCATGGCGTCGACCTTGGGCGAGCAGGTGGGCGACACCGTCGGCCTGCGCGTGCGCTTCGGCTCGAAGATTTCCAAGCGCACGCGCATCGAGGTGATTACCGAGGGCGTGTTCACACGGCTCATCCTCGACGATCCTTCGCTCGACGGTATCGCCGCGGTGCTGTTCGACGAATTTCACGAGCGGTCGCTTGATGCCGATCTCGGGCTCGCGCTTGCCAGAGACGTGCAGCAGGGACTGCGCGAGGAGCTGAAGATTCTCGTCATGTCGGCGACGCTGGATGGCGCCCGGGTGGCGGCGCTGCTCGGCGGCGCGCCGGTGGTCGAGAGCCAAGGCCGCAGTTTCGATGTGGAGACGCGCTATCTCGGCCGCGATGCGCGCGCACGCATCGAAGCCCAAGTCACCGATGCCGTGCAGCACGCCTTGCGCGCCGATCAAGGCTCGTTGCTGGTGTTTCTGCCCGGCGCTGGCGAAATTCGCCGCACCGAGACGCTGCTCACGGAGCGCGTCTCGGACAGAACCGTCGACATTGTCGCGCTGTTCGGCGCGCTCGACGCGCGCGAGCAGGACCGCGCCATATCGCCGGCGCCGCTCGGGCGGCGCAAAGTGGTGCTGGCGACCTCCATCGCGGAGACTTCGCTCACCATCGAAGGTGTGCGCGTGGTGATTGACTCAGGACTCGCACGGGTGCCGCGTTACGAACCGGATGTCGGCCTCACAAGGCTCGAAACCGTGCGCGTGTCGCGCGCGGCGTGCGACCAGCGCCGCGGCCGCGCCGGCCGCACCGAGCCGGGTATCTGCTACCGGCTGTGGGACGAACCGCAGACAGGGTCCTTGGAGCCCTATACGCGGCCGGAGATTTTCTCCGCCGATCTGTCGTCCTTCGTGCTCGACCTGGCGCAATGGGGTGCCAGCGATCCGGAAAAGCTCGCCTTTCTCGATTCGCCGCCACAGGCCGCGCTCAGCGAGGCGCGCGCCTTGCTCAGCGAACTCGGCGCTATCAACTCAGCAGGCTGCATCACCGACGAAGGCCGCCGCCTGCGCGCGCTGCCGCTGCCCCCGCGGCTCGCCCGCATGGTGGTCGACGCGGCGGCGGATGGCGCGGGCGAATTGGCGGCGCAGATTGCCGCCGTGCTCACCGAGCGCGGGCTCGGCGGTGACGATCCCGATCTGCGCCACCGGCTCGACCAATTCCGCCGCGACCGCTCGCGCCGTGCCGAGGAGGCGAGGGCGATGGTGAAACGCTGGAACGATGAGGTCGGCGGCAAATCGCGCGGCGGCGATTATTCGCCCGGCTCACTGCTCGCGCTCGCCTATCCCGACCGCATTGCCAAGAGCCGCGGCGGCGACATGGGCGCGTTTCTGTTGGCCAATGGCCGTGGTGGCAATGTCGATCCAGCATCGCCGTTGGCGCGCGAGCCGTTTCTGGCGGTGGCGGAGCTCACCGGCGCGGCGGCGGCGAGCCGCATTATCCTGGCGGCGCCGATCGCACTTGCCGAAATCGAAGCGCGTTTTACGGATAAAATCGAGGAGCGCGAAACGATCACCTTCGATACCGCGTCGGCCTCGCTGCGTGCGCGGCGTAGCCGCCGGCTGGGTGGGCTGGTGCTGGCCGAGCAAACCAAAGCGGTCGAGCCGAGTACGGAGAACGCGAAACTGCTGGCCGAAGGCATCGCCTCGCTCGGCATCGGCAGACTGCCGTGGAGCAAAGCGCAAATACAGTTGCGCGACCGCGTGCAATTTCTGCGCAAGGCCACCGATCTCGGGTTTACCCGAGATCGGCAATCCAATGATCCCAAGTCGGCAACAACCGACTTGGGTGGCGAGGAGTGGCCCGATCTCTCCGACGATGCGCTGGCGCGAAACGTAGCCGAATGGCTGACGCCTTTCCTCGGCGACAAAACGGCGCTGGCGCAGATCGGCGCCGACGATCTGAGCGCCGCGCTCGATGCGCTGCTGCCCTGGCCCTTGCGTAAACGCCTCGACGCCGAGGCGCCGACGCATTTGGTAGCGCCCACCGGCTCGGCGGTGCCGATCGACTACGAGGCGGAGCAGGGGCCGACCGTCTCGATCCGCGTGCAGGAATTGTTCGGGCTTGCCCGCCATCCGGCCATTGCCGGCGGCCGCGTGCCGCTGGTCATCGAGTTGCTGTCGCCGGCGCACCGTCCGGTGCAGGTGACGCGCGATCTGCCCGGCTTCTGGCGCGGCAGCTACAAGGACGTGAAAACCGAGATGCGCGGCCGCTACCCCAAGCATCCGTGGCCGGAAAATCCGCTCACCGCTCCGGCGACAAGGCGCGCTAAGCGCCGCGGCGAATAATTCAATTTGCTGTAATCCGTTTAACCGGCCGCTCACCATCGGCAAAAGCCAGCCAATGCGTTAAGGCGGTATTGGGCAGCCATATGCGAGGGTCGGGCGCAATCAGCGGGCTTTGCAGCATGCGTCAAATTCTGATCTTCGCGGCGGTAGCGCTCATCGGCGGCAGTTATCTCGCGCGCTTCGCCGATAAGGCGGTGGTGGAAGCGCCGGCGCCGCAGGCTGCGGCCGCGCGCACGGTCGAGCAGCCGAGCCAGGTCTCGACCGGCCAGCACCGGATGGAGCTGACCGGCGGCCGCGACGGCCATTTCCGCGTCGACGCCCGCGTCGACGGCCGTAATATCGGCTTTATGGTGGATACCGGCGCCTCGCTGGTGATCCTGCGCGAGACCGATGCCTCCAATGTCGGCCTGCATCCGATGCCGCGCGACTACACCGCGGTCGTCTCCACCGCCAACGGCAAGATCAAGGCGGCGCCTGCCAAGCTCGAGCGCATCGAGATCGGCGACATCACCGTGTTCGACGTGCCGGCGCTGGTGCTGCCCGACGAGGCGCTGTCGCAGAACCTGCTCGGCGTTTCGTTCCTGTCGCGGCTGCGGCGCTACGAATATGCCGACGGCCGCATGCTGCTGGAGCAGTAGTTTTTCCCGCAACGACCGGAATTTCACCGGACCGCTTTGCGCGGTTCCGGCGTTGAGGTATGCACATGAATGTCGTCACGACCCGATTTGAGGCTTTGATGTTTCCCACGCCGAAACCCGCGCTCACGCCCAATACCTACGAATACGAGTCCTCGCCGCTGGTGAAGCCCACCGGCTTCCGCGAATACGACGCGCGCTGGCTGTTGGAAAAAGAAATCAACCTGATGGGCGTGCAGGCGCTGGGCTTGGGCCTCGGCAGGCTGATCCACGAGCTGGGCGTCAAGCCGGAGATCGTCACCGGCCACGATTTCCGCAGCTATTCGGCCGCGGTGAAGATGGCGCTAGTCAACGGCCTGATGGCGGCCGGCTGCAAGGTGCACGACATTGGGCTCGCCGTCACGCCGATGGCTTATTTCGCGCAGTTCGCGCTCGACGTGCCTTGCGTCGCCATGGTCACCGCCTCGCACAACGACAATGGCTGGACCGGCGTGAAGATGGGCGCCAACCGGCCGCTCACTTTCGGGCCGGTGGAAATGACCCGGCTGAAGGAAATCGTGCTCGGCGGGCGCTTCGAGTTCAAGCCTGGCGGCGGTTACGTGTTCGTCGAAAGTTTCCCCGACCGCTACATCGCCGACCTCACCAGCCGTGCGAAGATCAAGCGCAAGCTGAAAGTCGTCGCCGCCTGCGGCAACGGCACCGCCGGCGCCTTCGCGCCGCGCATCTTAAAGGCGATCGGTTGCGAGGTGGTGCCGCTCGACTGCAACCTCGACTACACCTTCCCGCGCTACAATCCCAATACCGAAGACATGAAGATGCTGCACGCCATGCGCGACGCGGTGCTGGTCAACAAGGCCGACGTTGCGCTCGGCTTCGACGGCGACGGCGACCGCTGCGGCGTGGTCGACAACGAAGGCGAGGAAATTTTCGCCGACAAGGTCGGCGTCATGCTGGCGCGCGACATGTCGAGCCAGCACAAGCGCGCCACTTTCGTCGTCGACGTGAAGTCGACCGGCCTGTTCATGACCGATCCGGTGCTCAAGGCGAATGGCGTCAAGGTCGACTATTGGAAGACCGGTCATTCCTACATCAAGCGCCGGGTCAACGAACTGGGCGCGCTCGCCGGCTTCGAGAAGTCCGGACATTTTTTCTTCAACAAGCCCTACGGCCGCGGCTATGACGACGGCATGATCTTCGCATCTGCCGTTTGCGACATGCTCGACCGCAATCCGGGAAAAAGCATGGCCGATTTGCGCAAGGCATTACCCAAGACCTGGGGCTCGCCGACCATGTCGCCGCATTGCGACGACGAGAAGAAATACGGCGTGGTCGACGCGGTGGTGGCGCATTTCCAGGACGCCATGGCCAAGGGCGCGCCGATCGCCGGGCAGAAGATCGAGGGCCTGGTCACGGTCAACGGCATCCGCGTCACCGTCGCCGACGGCACTTGGGGCTTGGTGCGCGCCTCATCGAACAAGCCGGAGCTGGTGGTGGTGGTGGAAAGCCCGGTGTCGGAGCAGCGCATGCGCGACATGTTCAAGGCGGTCGACGGCGTCCTGCGCACGCATCCGGAAGTCGGCGCCTATAATCAGACGATTTGAGCATTTTCCCTCTCCCCGCACGCGGGGAGAGGGAACCGGCTAAAACCCCCAGAAGCGGCCGGTACCGCCGATTGCCACCACGATCAGGCCGAGCGGTAGGTTGATCATGATGATCTGCCGGATACGGTTGAGGTGGGAGGCTGCGGCCGGCCAGTCGTTGGCGTCCACGGCGCGCTTGAACTTGAGCCAGGGGCCGTGGAACAGCCAGACAAACAGCGCAACCATTAAAAGCCCGCTGCCCATCATCAGATGGATATAGATCGCCGCGCCGGAAAAGCCGCCGAACGTGGTGAGCATCATCCAAAAGCCGCTGGCGAGCAGCAGCACGACCGAGACCCACACCCAGGGAAAGAATTTGGCGAAGAAGCGCCGCCACAGCGCCAGCCGCTGCGGCGGCTCCAGCGCGCCGGCGGCCGGGCGCAGGCAGACATAGGCAGCGAACATGCCGCCGACCCAAACCACGGCGCCGAGCACGTGCAGCGTGAGGGCGATGGTGGTTGCGAGCATGCTTCGGCCCGTTCAGGTTGACGGCGGCGACTGTACAGCGTTGGACATGACGGTAGAAGTGCCGTGCGCTACAAGAGTTCCATGCGCATTGCGATCCTCGGCGCCGGGCCGGCCGGCCTCTATCTCGCTTATTTGCTCAAGCGCCGGCGGTCGGACGCCGAGGTGACGCTGGTCGAGCAGAACCCAGCTGACGCCACCTTTGGCTTTGGCGTGGTGTTCTCCGACCGTGCGCTCGAATTCTTGCGCGATGACGATGCGGAAACCTACGCGCTGATCGAGCCGCAGATGCAGGCCTGGGACGATATGACGCTCGTGCTGCGCAACGAGCCGATCGTCGTCGACGGCATCGGCTTTGCCGCCATCGGCCGCCTGAAGCTCTTGCAATTACTGCAGCAGCGCGCACGCGCGGTCGGCATCGAGCCGGAATTCTTCCGCGCCGTTGCCTCGCTCGACGAATTAGGCGACGCCGATCTTATAGTCGGCGCCGACGGCGTCAATTCGCTGGTGCGCCGCACCTTCGCCGAACAGTTCGGCGCCAGCGTCAACTATCTCGCCAATCATTTCGCCTGGTTCGGCACCAGCCAGCGCTACGACACGCTGACACAGACCTTCCGCCACACGCCGATCGGCGATTTCAACGCGCACCACTACCGCTACGCGCCGGGGCGCAGCACTTTCATCGTGGAAACGGACGAGGCAAGTTTCGCCCGCGCCGGTTTCGAACGCATGAGCGAAATGGAATCGCGCGGCCTTTGCCAGAAGATCTTCGCCGACGCGCTCGGCGGCCATCCGCTGATCTCCAACAATTCGATCTGGCGGCGCTTTCCGCAGGTAGCCAATACGCGCTGGCATCACGGCAAATACGTGCTGATCGGCGACGCGCTGCGTACCGCGCATTTTTCCATCGGCTCCGGCACGCGGCTCGCCATGGAGGACGCCATCGCGCTCGATCGCGCGCTCGCCGCGCATGACGACGACGTCGAGGCCGCGCTGCCGGCCTACGAAGCCGCGCGGCGGCCGATCGTCGACAAGCTGGTCGCCGGCGCCAATGCGAGTGCTGGCTGGTACGAGCATTTTGCCGAGCATATGCAGCTCGCTCCGGCCGAATTCGCCATGAGCTACATGACGCGCTCCGGCCGCATCGATATCGAGCGGCTGCGCAAGCTGTCGCCGCGCTTTGTGGAGTGGTACGAGAGCCAACAGCGTTAGCTGTTGCGCATTTCCTTGCGCAGCGTCGGCAGGCCGATGCCGGTCGAATCGAAGCCGCCATCCACCGCGATCACCTGCCCGGTGATATAGCTCGCGCGCTCGCTGCACAGGAAAAAGATCGCCTCCGCCAATTCCGTCTCCAGGCCGTAGCGGTTGAGCGGCATGTGGTTGTGATAGTCTTGGCGGATCTCCGGCGTGTGCACGGCTTTCGCCATGGCGGTATCGACCGGCCCGGGCGCCACCGCGTTGACGCGAATGCCGAGCGAGGCGAGTTCGGCGGCCTGCTGCTTGGTCAGATGCGCGAGACCGGCCTTGCTGGTGCCGTAGGCGGTACGCAGCGTCGAAGCGCGAAGTCCTGAGATCGACGTGATGTTGACGATCGCGCCGCCACCCGAGTCGCGCAGCAATGGGGCGGCGGCTTGCGTGCACAAAAACGGGCCGGTCAAATTGACTGCCAGCACGCGCGACCAATCCTCGTAGGTGACGTCGAGGATCGGCTTGAAGATGGCGATGCCGGCATTGTTGACCAGCGCGTCGAGCCGGCCGAATCGTTTTGCGATCGCTTGGATGGCGTTGGCCGCGGTCTTGGGGTCCGCCACGTCGCCGGTAATCGCCAGCGTCACGTCGGGCTTGGCCAGCGCGGCGTAGGTGCGCCGTAAATTGTCGCCGTCGATATCGAGCAGCGCCACGCGCCAGCCCTCGGCGAGGAAGCGCTTAGCGGTGGCGAGCCCTATGCCGCGCGCGGCGCCGGTTACCAGGGCAACTTTCGTGGTCGTATCCATCGTTTCCCCCGCGCCGTTTTGTTACCGCTTAGTCCGGCATTTCAGCGTTGTGTAATGCATTGCACGCGCGGCGCAAAGCTTAGCGCTCGCTTGCCAGCCGGGCCGTTTTGCGGGAAAATCCACAAAACAAATAAAACCGGGAGAACGCGCCATGGACATCGTCCCACTGGGTCCGGGTTTTGCCGCCGAGTTGCGCGGGGTGACGCTCGCCGATGTTACCGCCGACGATGCCGCGTATGCGGCGGTGCGCGCGGCTTTCGAGGAGCATTCGGTCCTGGTTTTCCGCGGGCAGGAGGTGACCGACGACGGCCAGCTCGCCTTCTCGCGCCGTTTCGGGCCGCCGGAAGTAACCAAAGTAGGTTCGCTCGGCACCGGCACGCATTTCATTACGCTGACGACGGTCGGCGCCGACGGCAAGATCGTGCCGCCCGACCACCGCTATGCGCTGCGTAACAAGGCGAACCAGCTTTGGCACACCGACTCCTCGTTCAAGGATACGCCAGCGCTGACCTCCATCCTGTCGGCGCGCATCGTGCCCGACCATGGCGGCGAAACCGAATATGTCTCGACCCGGCTTGCCTTCGAGCGGCTCGATCCGGCGATGCAGAAGAAGATCGCGAACCTGTTCGCCTGGCACGATTACGCCTATTCGCGCAGCCAGATCGCGCCCGATCTCGCCAGCCCGGAAGAGCGCGCGGCGCTACCGCCGAATTGCTGGCGCATGGTGTGGAAGAACCCGGTGAACGGCCGCAGCGCAATCTACCTTGCCTCGCACGCCCGCGAGGTCGAAGGCATGGACTACGCGACCGGTCGCGCATTGATCGACGAACTAACAGCCGCGGCCACCGCGCCGGGCGCCAGCTATGAGCACAAATGGCGCAACGGCGACGTCGTCATGTGGGACAACCGCGCCACCATGCATCGCGGCCGGCCCTGGCCGGCGCACGAAGCGCGGCTGATGGTGCGCACGACGATTTCGGCGACCGCGGCGGACGGGCTCGAGCAGATGCGTCCGCCGGCCCAGCAGGCGGCGGAATAGCGCAGGCTCAGTCCTTCTCTTCCTTGAACGTGTCGCGATAGGGGTGCGCGGCGTAAACGCCCAGCACCGTCAGCTCCTTGGAGAAGAAGGCGAGTTCCTCCAGCGCGAACACCAGCGCGCGGTCGTCCGGGTGGCCCTCGACGTCGGCGTAGAACTGGGTGGCGAAGAAGTTGCCGCCGACCATGTAGCTCTCGAGCTTGGTCATGTTGACGCCGTTGGTGGCGAAGCCGCCCATCGCCTTGTAGAGCGCCGCCGGCACGTTGCGCACGCGGAACACGAAGGTGGTGATCACCTTGCCCTGGCCGGGGTTTGCCCATTTTTTCTCGCGCGACAGCACGATGAAGCGCGTGGTCGAATTGGTTTCGTCCTCGACGTTCTCTTTCAGGATGTCGAGCCCATAGATTTCCGCCGCCAGCCGCGAGGCGATGGCCGCGCGCGTTACGTCATTGCTCTCGGCCACTTCGCGCGCCGAACCCGCCGTGTCGGCGGCGACGACCGGCTTGAGTTTCAACTCGCGGATGGTGTTGCGGCACTGGCCGAGCGCCATCACGTGGCTTTCCACCGATTTGATGGTTTTCAGCGTGGCGCCTTTCGGCGCCATCAATTGATTGCGGATCGGCAGGAACCATTCGGCGATGATGTGCAGCTTCGAGGTCGGCATCAGGTGGTGGATGTCGGCGACGCGGCCGGCGACCGAATTCTCGATCGGAATCATGCCGAGATCGACGTCGCCGCCGGTGAGCGCGGAGAAGCAATCCTCGAAGGTCGGGCAGGGTACCGGCTCGTGATCCGGATAGGCTTCGCGGCAGGCGATATGCGAATTCGCCCCCGGTTCGCCCTGAAAGATGATCTTCTTTTTGGCCATGGCCCCACCGCCTCTAAGCGTTCGTTACGCAGACCTTCAGTTTCGAGTCAACCGGCAAGCAATTTGCGCGCCTTGGCTAGTTCCTCCGGCGTATCGACGCCGAGCGGGACGCTGTCGACGATTGCGACATCGATGTGCATACCGGCATCGAGCGCGCGCAACTGCTCGAGCTTTTCGCGTTGCTCATTGGCCGAGGGCGGCAGCTTGACGAAGCGCTCGAGCGCCGCGCGCCGGTAGGCGTAAAGCCCGATGTGATGATAATGCGGCCCCGGACCCGCGGCATTGGCGCGGGTGAACGTGGTCGCGCGGAAGCGGCCGGACGCCGCGGGCGGTCCAATCGCTTTGACCACGTTCGGATTGGTCAAGTCGGCCTTGTCGGTGATCGCCGCGGCGAGTGTCGCAATGTCGACGGCCGGATCGGCGAGCGGCCCCAGCGCCGCGTGGATATCGGCGGGATCGAGGGTGGGCAGGTCGCCCTGCACATTGACCACCACGCCGACGCGGCGCTCGGGATCGAGCGCCTGCAATGCCTCGTAGATGCGGTCGGAGCCGGAGACGTGGTCGGCGCGCGTCATGACGGCGCGGCCGCCCGACTTTTCCACCGCCGCGGCGACGGCTTCCGAATCGGTCGCCACTACGGCGTCGCCGATCATGGCGGCCTGCGCGCGGCGCAGGACGTGCACGATCATCGGCAGGCCGCCGATGTCGGCCAAGGGCTTGCCGGGCAGGCGGGTGGAAGCCATGCGGGCGGGGATGAGGACGAGGGTGTCGGGCATCGGCTACTACGGCCGCCTTTGCGGGCCGGACCTGAACGGATGTCGCGTGGACCGCGGCGCTTATACGGGTTGCCAGAGCGGAGGCAAAACGGTATCTGTCCGCCGCCGCCGAGCCCTTGGCGGCTTTGCTGCCCCTGCCGGTTTGCGCCCCCTCGGGAGCCTCTTTTCGATGAATTCCTTCGAACTCAACAAGGTCCTGGGCGCCATCCTCGGCACCTGCCTGATCACGCTTGCGCTCAATATCGGCGCCAACGCCATTTTCGCGCCGGAGAAGCCGGCCAAGCCCGGCTACGCGATCGCCGTCAAGTCGCTGGGCGAAGAGAAGCCGGCCGCCAAGGCGCCCGAACAGCCGATGGAAGCGATGATGGCCAATGCCTCGGTGGACAAGGGCAAGGCCATCGCCAAGCAATGCCAGGCCTGCCACACCTTCGAAAAGGGCGGTCCCAACCGCGTCGGTCCCAACCTGTGGGCCATCGTCGGAAGTCCGCGCGGCGAAGACCGCGGCGGCTACAATTTCTCCGCCGCCATGAAGTCGAAGGGCGGCAACTGGACGTTCGGCGAGCTTTACGCGTTCCTGGCCAATCCGCGCGGCTATATCCCCGGCACCAACATGACCTTTGCCGGCCTGTCGAACGGCCAGCAGCGCGCCGACGTTATCGACTTCCTGAACTCGCTCTCCGACAAGCCGCTGCCGCTGCCGACAACGGCTGCTAATGCACCGGTCCCGGCCGCCGCGGCGCCCGCCGAAGCGCCCAAGCCGGGCGCGGCGCCCGCCCCCGAACCGAAGAAATGATCGCAAAGCCTTGAGGAATTTGCGACGCGGCCGGGTTTAACGCCCGGCCGTTTCGTTAAAGGCGCGGCGCTAGGCCGCTGGTGGCGGACCGAAAAACCGACATAATCGCCCGCGATTGCATGAATGGCGCCTCGCGCGCCGGAGCCTAACCCATGAAGTTGACCCGCCGTTCCGTTCTGCGCAGCACTGCCGCGGTACTCGCCGCGCCGGCCTTGGGCGCGCTCGGCGCCGGGTCGCTGGCGCCGGAGGCTGCCGCCGCGGACCGCGTTTGGAAGCACGGCCTGTCACTGTTCGGCGACGTGAAATACCCGGCGGGTTTCAAGAATTTCGATTACGTCAATCCGGCGGCGCCGCAAGGCGGCACGGTGCGGCAGATATCCATCGGCACCTTCGACAATTTCAACACCGTCGTGCAGGGCGTGAAAGGTTCCATCGCCGATGGCACCGAACTGTTCATCGAGACCTTGACGACGCCGGCATTCGACGAAGTGTCGACCGACTATGGGCTGCTGGCGGAAGCGATCAGCCATCCGGACGATCGGTCGTCCGTCACTTACCGGTTACGTGCCGATGCACGCTGGCAGGACGGCAAGCCGATCACGCCCGACGACGTCATCTTTTCGTTCAATACGCTCAAGACGAATAGTCCGTTTTTCGGCGCCTATTTCCGTCACGTCACCAAGGCGGAACGGACCGGCGAGCGCGAGGTGACCTTCACATTCGACGGTCCGGGCAACCGTGAATTGCCGCAGATCGTCGGCCAATTGTCGGTGCTGCCGAAACACTGGTGGGAGGGCACCGACAAGTCGGGCAACAAGCGCGACGTGACGCAGACGACGCTGGAGCCGCCGCTCGGCTCCGGACCCTACCGAGTGAAGGAGGTCGCGCCCGGCCGCAGCATCGTCTACGAGAAGGTCGCCGACTATTGGGGCAAGAACCTCAACGTGAAAATCGGCACGCACAATTTTCAAATCTTCCGCTACGAATATTTCCGCGATTCCACGGTGGCGCTCGAAGCCTTCAAAGGCGACCAGGTCGATTGGCGCAGCGAAACCAGCGCCAAGGATTGGGCGACCGCCTACGATTTCCCGGCCTTGCGCGAAAAGAAGGTCGTCAAGGAAGAATTCCCCATCCGCAGCATCGGCGTGATGCAGGCATTCGCCTTCAATATCCGCCGCGACAAGTTCAAGGACCCGCGCGTGCGCCGGGCGTTCAATTTTGCCATGGATTTCGAGGAGATGAATCGGCAACTCTTCTTCGGCCAATACAAACGCATCGACAGCTATTTCTACGGCACGGAACTGGCGGCATCCGGCATCCCGGCCGGCAAGGAGCTGGCGATTCTCGAAACGGTGCGCGCCGAGGTGCCGGCGGATCTTTTCACCACGCCCTACACCAACCCGGTCGGCGGCGACCAGCAAAAAGTCCGCAACAATCTGCGCGAGAGCCTCAAGCTCCTGCGCGAAGCCGGTTACGAGATCAGCAACACCAAGTTGACCAATAGCAAGACCGGAGAGCAGCTGTCGGTCGAACTATTGGTGACGCAGCCCGCCTTCGAGCGCGTGGTCTTGTTCTACAAGCCGTCGTTGGAACGCCTCGGCGTCAAGGTTTCCGTGCGCACGGTCGACAGTTCGCAATACGTGAACCGGCTGCGGCAATGGGACTACGACATCATCGTCGCGTCGTGGGGCGAGTCGTTGTCGCCCGGCAATGAGCAGCGCGGTTACTGGGGCTCGCTGGCCGCCGACCAGCCCGGCTCGCGTAACCTGATCGGCATCAAAAATCCGGCGGTCGACAAACTGATCGACCGCGTCATTTTCGCGACCAGCCGCGAGGATTTAATTGCGGCCACCAGGGCGCTCGACCGCGTGTTGCTGTGGAATTTCTACGTCGTGCCGCAATGGTCTTATCCTTTCGAGCGCACCGCGCGTTGGGATCGCTTCAACCACCCGACGATTATGCCAAAATACGGCGCGTCGGCGTTTCCCACCATCTGGTGGTGGGACGCGGAAAAGGCGGCCAAGGCGCCGCAGCGCTCTTGATTACCCGCCGCCACGCGCTCGTCGTGTCGGCCGGCGCGTTTGCCGCGGCAAAGCTTGCCGCGCCGGCCGCCGCGCAAGACGCCGCCAAGGACGCGGAACGCCACGGCATGTCGTCCTTCGGCGATCTCGGCTATCCGGCCGATTTCCCCTATTTCAAATACGTCAATCCGGGCGCGCCCAAGGGCGGCGTCTATTCCGAAGCGGTAGTGAGCCGCGGCTACAACGGTTCATTCCTCACCTTCGACTCGCTGAACGCCTACATCCTCAAAGGCACGGGCGCCTACGGCATGGACTCGACCTTCGCCGCGCTGATGGTGCGCTCGGGCGACGAGCCAGACGCGATGTATGGCCTGGCGGCAAAGAGCGTGGCGATTTCCGACAATGGCCTGACCTATCGCTTCACGCTGCGCGGCGAAGCCAAATTCCATGACGGCACGCCGCTCACCGCGCAGGACGTCGCGTGGTCGCTCAATACGTTGAAAGACAAAGGCCATCCGATCATCACGCAGTCGCTGCGCGACTGCAAAGGCGCCGAGGCGGTCGACGATCATACCGTCGTGCTGCGTTTTGCCGAAAAGCGCGCGCGCGACGTGCCGCTGTTCGTGGCCAGCCTGCCGATTTTCTCCAAAGCCTATTATGCCAAGCATCCGTTCGACCAATCGACGCTCGATGCCCCGCTCGGCAGCGGCCCCTACAAAGTCGGGCGCTTCGACGCCGGGCATTTCATCGAGTTCGAACGGGTGAAGGACTGGTGGGGCGCCGATCTGCCGGTGGCGCGCGGGCAGAACAATTTCGACACCATCCGTTACGAATATTATCGCGACCGCGAAGTCGGCTTTGTCGGCTTTACCGCCAAGAATTATTTGTTCCGCGAGGAGTTCACCTCGCGCACCTGGGCGACGCGCTACGATTTTCCCGCTTTCAAGGATGGCCGCGTCAAGCGCGAAGAGATTCCGGACGCCACGCTGTCGGGCGCGCAAGGCTGGTTCATCAACACCCGGCGCGAGAAATTCAAGGACCGCCGTTTGCGCGAAGCGCTGATCGACGCTTTCGATTTCGAATACACCAACAAGAACATCATGTACGGCGCGTACAAGCGCACGGTGTCGCTGTTCCCGAATTCGCCGCTGATGGCGACCGGCAAGCCGGATGCGGCGGAACTCAAGCTGCTCGAACCGTTCCGCGGCAAGGTGCCGGACGAGGTGTTCGGCGAGCCTTATTTGCCGCCGGTGACCGACGGCAGCGGTCACGATCTGCGCTGGCTGCGCCGCGCCTCCCAATTGCTCACCGAGGCGGGCTTTGCCGTCGTCAATGGCCGGCGGGTGCTGCCGAGCGGCGAGCCGATCACCATCGAATTCCTCGACGACGAGCCGGGACTGAAGCCGCACCATCTCGCCTACATCAAGAATCTCGGCACGCTCGGCATCGCGGCCACGTTGCGCCTGGTCGACCCCGTGCAATATCGCAGTCGCGTCGACGACTTCGATTTCGACATCACGGTCGACCGGCTGAGCTTCCCCTCGACGCCGGGCGATTCGCTGCGCACTTATTTGTCGTCGCAGGCGGCCTCGATCAAAGGCTCGCAGAATCACGCCGGCATTGCCGATCCGGCGATCGACGCGATGATCGGTCAAATTATCGCCGCCGACACGCGCGAGGCGTTGACCGTTGCCTGCCGGGCGCTCGACCGCGTGTTTCGCGCCGGCCGCTACTGGGTCCCGCATTGGTATCTGTCGGCGCACCGCATCGCCTATTGGGACGTGTTCAACTGGCCTGCGACAAGACCGCGCTATTTCCGGGGCATTCCGGAGACTTGGTGGTATGACAAGGCCAAGGCGGCGAAGCTGGAACAAAAAGGTTAGGCGAAGTTGTTATCCCGCCGGGTTCGCCGCTTTCGCGGCGGCGCGGAATGACATACTGAGAGACTCATGACGGCCTACATCATCCGCCGCATCTTGTTCATGATCCCGACCATGTTCGGCATCATGCTGGTCGCTTTTGTGGTGGTGCAATTCGCGCCCGGCGGCCCGGTCGAGCAGGTGATCGCCAAGCTGACCGGCGCCGACACCGGCGCGACCTCGCGCATTTCCGGCTCGCCCGGCGGCGACTTCGGCAGCCGCGGCATGGTGCAGGGCGGCTCCGGCGTCGACGCAGTGACGTCGAAATACCGCGGCGCGCAGGGGCTCGATCCCGAATTCATCAAGAAACTGGAAAAGCAGTTCGGCTTCGACAAGCCGGCCTATGAGCGCTTCGGCCTGATGCTGTGGAATTACATCCGCTTCGATTTCGGCAAAAGTTATTTCCGCGACATCGGCGTCTTGCAGTTGATCAAGGAAAAGCTGCCGGTGTCGATTTCGCTCGGCATCTGGATGACACTGCTCACGTATCTGATCTCGATCCCGCTCGGCATCCGCAAGGCGGTCGACGCCGGTTCGCACTTCGACGTGTGGACCTCGAGCGTGATCGTAATTGGTTACGCCATTCCCGGCTTTCTGTTCGCCATCCTGCTGATCATCTTGTTCGCCGGCGGTTCGTTCTTCGACATTTTCCCGCTGCGCGGACTGGTGTCGGAGAATTTCTGGCAACTGCCATGGTACGCCAAGATCGGCGATTATTTCTGGCACTTGACGCTGCCGATCATCTCCATGGCGCTTTCGGCCTTCGCCACCATGACGCTGTTGACCAAGAACTCGTTCCTCGAGGAGATCCGCAAGCAATACGTGCTCACCGCGCGCGCCAAGGGCTGCACGCGAAACCAGGTGCTGTACGGCCACGTCTTCCGCAACGCCATGCTGATCGTGATCGCCGGCTTTCCCGGCGCCTTCGTGCACGCCTTTTTCACCGGCTCGCTGTTGATCGAAACGATTTTTTCGCTCGACGGCCTCGGCCTGCTCGGCTTCGAGAGCGTGCTCAACCGCGACTACCCGGTAGTGTTTGCCACGCTCTACATCTTCTCGCTCATCGGCGTTGTGGTGAACCTGATCTCCGATCTCACTTACACGTGGATCGATCCGCGCATCGACTTCGAGACGCGGGAGGTCTGAGGTGGACGCGCCGAACCGTGGGGAATTCTCGGAACTTGCGGTCGACACGCCGGCCGGCAGTCTGCAGCCGGTGATCTTTCGCCGTTTCGCGCTGTCGCCGCTCAACCGGCGGCGCTGGGAGAACTTCAAGGTCAATCGGCGCGGCTATTGGTCGTTGTGGCTATTCCTCGCGCTGTTCCTGATCTCGCTGTTCGCGGAATTCATCGCCAACGACAAGCCGATCTACATCCACGTCAACGGCCATTCGTATTTTCCGGCGCTGGTGACGTATCCCGACACGGCCTTCGCCAAGACGCCCGATCCCAATCTGTTCGGCACCGCCGCCGATTATCGCGACGACTACCTGATGGGCCTGATCAAAAAGGAGGGCGGCTTTGTGCTCTGGCCGATCATTCGCTTTTCCTACAATACGCAGGTGAGCAAGCCGCCGTCGCCGTTCCCGTCCAAGCCGACCTGGATGCTGACGCAGAAGGACTGCGAGTTCGCCGCCACGCACGGTTTTGCCAAATGCGGCGAGCTGGAAGCGAATTGGCTCGGCACCGACGACGGCGGCCGCGACGTAGTGGCGCGGCTGATCTACGGTTTCCGCATCTCGGTGCTGTTCGGCCTCGCCCTGACCATCGTGTCGTCGGTGATCGGCGTCGCCGCCGGCGCGGTGCAGGGTTATTTCGGCGGCTGGGTCGATCTCCTGTTCCAGCGCTTCATCGAAATCTGGACCTCCATCCCTTCGCTTTATCTGCTGCTGATCATTTCCTCGGTGCTGGTGCCGGGTTTCTTCGTGCTGCTCGGCATATTGCTTTTGTTCTCCTGGGTGTCGCTGGTCGGGCTGGTGCGCGCGGAATTCCTGCGCGGGCGCAATTTCGAATACATCATGGCAGCGCGCGCGCTCGGTGTGTCGAACGCGACGATCATCTTCCGCCATCTGTTGCCCAACGCCATGGTGGCGACCATGACGTTCCTGCCGTTCATTCTGTCGTCGTCGGTGATGACGCTCACCGCGCTCGACTTCCTCGGCTTCGGTCTGCCGCCCGGTTCGCCCTCGCTCGGCGAATTGCTGAGCCAAGGCAAGGCCAATGTGCAGGCGCCATGGCTCGGCCTCACCGGCTTCTTTTCGATCGCCATTATGTTGTCGCTGCTGATCTTCATCGGCGAAGCGGTGCGCGACGCCTTCGATCCACGAAAGACATTTCGATGAACGGCGCGGGCGAAAAACTTCTGTCGATCCGCGATCTTTCGGTCGCCTTCGGGCAAGGCGCGCGCAAAGTGTTGGCGGTCGACCGCGTATCGTTCGACATCGACAAGGGCGAGACGGTGGCGCTGGTCGGCGAGTCGGGCTCCGGCAAGTCGGTCACCGCGCTGTCGGTGATGAAGCTGTTGCCCTATCCGGCCGCGCACCACCCGTCCGGCTCGGTCGTGTTCAAGGGCCGCGAATTGCTGAACATGCCGGAAAACGAAATCCGCCACGTGCGCGGCAACGACATCACCATCATTTTCCAGGAGCCGATGACGTCGCTTAATCCGCTGCACACGATCGAAAAGCAGATCGGCGAGATATTGTTGCTGCATCAGGGAGTTACCGGCGAAGCCGCACGCACCCGTATTGTTCAATTGCTCGGTCAGGTGGGCATTCCCGATCCGGAAAGCCGGCTGGCGAGCTATCCGCATCAGCTTTCCGGCGGCCAGCGCCAGCGCGTGATGATCGCCATGGCGCTGGCGAACGAGCCGGACCTGCTGATCGCCGACGAGCCGACCACCGCACTCGATGTCACCGTGCAGGCGCAGATTTTGAAGCTGCTGAAGGAGACGCAAACGCGGCTCGGCATGTCGATGCTGTTCATCACCCACGACCTCGGCATCGTGCGCAAGCTCGCCGACCGGGTCTGCGTCATGCAGCAGGGCAAGATCGTCGAGCAGGGCCCGGTCGAGCGCGTCTACACCGCGCCCGAGCATCCTTACACGCGCGCGCTGCTCGCTGCCGAGCCGAAGCCCGATCCGGCGCCGCCGCGGCCAAGCGCGCCGGTGGTGATCAAGACCGACGATCTGAAAGTCTGGTTTCCGATCAAGCGCGGCGTGCTGCGCAAAGTGGTCGGCCACATCAAGGCGGTAGACGGCATCAGTTTGGAAGTGCGCAAAGGGGAAACGCTCGGCGTGGTCGGCGAGTCGGGCTCCGGCAAGACCACGCTCGGGCTTGCCATCTTGCGGCTGATCTCTTCGCAGGGGCCGGTCGTGTTCATGGGCGATCAGCTGCAGGGCCTCAAGTTCAAGGAAATGCGGCCCTACCGCCGCGACATGCAGATCGTGTTCCAGGACCCCTACGGATCCCTTAGCCCGCGCATGTCGGTGTCCGACATCATCGAGGAAGGCCTGTGGGTGCATCACCCGCATCTGACGGCCGGCGAGCGCACGCGCCGCGTGGTGGCCGCGCTCACCGATGTCGGGCTCGATGCCGACACGCGCGACCGTTATCCGCACGAATTTTCCGGCGGCCAGCGCCAGCGCATCGCCTTGGCGCGCGCGCTGGTGCTGGAGCCGACTTTCATCGTGCTCGACGAGCCGACCAGCGCGCTCGATATGCTGATCCAGGCGCAGATGGTCGATCTGTTGCGCGATCTGCAGAAGAAGCGCGATCTCACGTATATGTTCATCTCGCACGATCTGCGCGTGGTGGCGGCGTTGGCCAGCCGCCTCTTGGTGTTGCGCAACGGCAAGATGGTGGAAGAGGGCGCCGCCGCCGATTTGTTCAAGTATCCGAAGAGTGACTACACGCGCGCGCTGTTCGCCGCCGCTTTCAATATCGAGGCCGCGCCCGAGGGCGTGGTGGCGCAGTGATCATCGCGGCCTGCCGCGGGGCGCGATAATTTCGTAAACGGGGCAACAGCATGGATCCATTCGATTTCACCGGCCGCACGGTCTTCGTCGCCGGTGGCACCAGCGGCATCAATCTTGGTATTGCGCGCGCCTTTGCCGCGCACGGCGCCAATCTGGCTGTGGCCAGCCGCTCGGCCGACAAGGTCGACGCGGCGGTCAAGGAACTCGCCGCGCTCGGCGGCAAGGCGATGGGCCGGTCGGCCGACGTACGCGAGGCCGCGGCGATTGCGGCGGCGCTAGGCGCCGCGCATGCGCAATTCGGCGACATCGACGTGCTGGTGTCGGGCGCCGCGGGCAATTTTCCCGCCGCCGCGCTCGGCATGTCGCCCAATGCGTTCAAGGCCGTGGTCGATATCGACCTGCTCGGCACCTTCAATGTGATGCGCAGCGCGCATCAATATCTGCGCAAGCCGGGCGCGGTCATCGTCAATATTTCAGCCCCCCAGTCCGTGCATCCGACGCTGATGCAGGCGCATGTCTGTGCCGCCAAGGCCGGCGTCGATATGCTCACCCGCTGCCTCTGTCTCGAATGGGGCGGCGACGGCATCCGCGTCAATTCGGTAATCCCAGGGCCGATCGCCGACACCGAGGGCATGGCGCGGCTGTCGCCGACGCAGGAGGCGCGCGAAGCGGTGATGCGGTCGGTGCCGCTCGGCCGCTTCGGCAGCAAGGACGAGGTCGCCAATATGGTGATGTTCCTGGCCTCGCCGCTCGCGGCTTACGTGAGCGGCGCGGTAATCCCCGTTGATGGTGGCTGGACCGCGGCGGGCGCGCGCGGCTTCCGTCTTGGCGAACTCGCGCAACGATAATCCGGCGGTTTGTAGCATGAACCATTTCGCCCTGATTGTTTCAGTCGCGACGCTTTGGGCGCTCGCGGCGATGTCGCCGGGGCCGAATTTCCTCGTCACGGCGCGGATTTCGATCACACGGTCGCGCGGCGAGGGATTGCTCGCTGTTGCGGGCATCGGCGTCGGCACGGCGGTCTGGGGAGCGGCGGGGTGTTTTGGCGTCCAGGCGCTTTTCATCGCCGCGCCGTGGCTGTATCTGACGATCAAGCTGATCGGCGCAATCTATATGGTTTGGTTTGGCGCGCGCCTGCTCTGGTCGAGCTATCGGGCGAATGAAGCCGATCGCGGCCGCGTTGCGCCGATGGGGCTGCGACATTCAGCATTTTCGCCACCACCACGCCGCAGCACCCGTCGCTTGTGCTGGCCTTCTTCGTCATCGCGACAATGGTCGCAGTGTCGGTTTGCTGGTACACGCTTGCGGCGTGCTTGTTTACTGTGTCGTGGTTGTCGTCAGCCTATCAGCGCGGCCGCCGCTGGATCGATCGCGTGACCGGCGCCTGCTTCATTCTTTTCGGCGCCAGACTTGTCTACGATCGCTGAGCACGCCGCTCAAAGCCGCTTGACGCTGGTCACGTCGCTGCCCGCCGCCTTGATACGGGCAATGGCGTCGGCCGCCGGCTCGACCGCCACCGCCATATGATGCGCATTGGCGTGCAGCAGGTTTTCGCCATCGCGCGCGATAGCCACGTGGCCCTTCCAAAACACCAGGTCGCCGCAGCGCAACTCGCCGAGCGAGGACAACTTGCCCAACGCCATTTCCTGCATGTCGCTGTCGCGCGGGCAGGCGATACCCGCCGCCTGTAGCGAAACCTGCACCAGCGCCGAGCAATCCAATCCGAGCGAGGTCTTGCCGCCCCAAAGATAAGGCGCGTGCAGGAATTCCTCGGCCACGGCGAAGAAATCCGGCAGCCTCGCCTTGATCGGCGAAAGATGCACCGCCGGCAGATGCCAGCCATTGGCGGTGACGGCGAAACGTTCGTCCTGCTGAACGATGGCGAGCCGCGCGCCCATCGGCAGCGCTATCGCCGGCGGCAGTTTGACGTCGGGCCCGGGGAAGGCGAGCGTGCGCGGCACCGAGACCTTGTGCGTCGGCGCGCGGCCGGGCGGCGCAATCGCATTGGCCGATAGCCAGCCGACATAACCGTCGCTTTCGAGTTGGCCCCAGGCCCAGCCTTCGCCGGTCGTCTCGTAGACGATGACGTGCTCGCCGAAGAGCGCCTGCGTGTCGAGCCGTGCCTCGTGCGACGGCGCGTGCCGCACATCGACGATCGGCTCGACCACTTGGTGGCGCGCGCCTTCGACAAAGCGCGCGGCCTCCACCTGGCCCTTGAGATAGTTCGCCGCCAGCTCGGGCCGGAACGGGTTGATGCGGGGGTCGAGCGCGACCATGCTTTATCCTTTGCGCATGATCTTATCCGAAAACCGGTACCCACTTTTCGGGTCATGCTCTACGCGTACCGCGCGCAGAGCAGCGCATAAAGCGCGCGCGCCGTCTGCAATTCGGCGCCTTCCGGCCGGCCCGGCTTGGCGGCGAGCGTCCAGGCGAAAATGTCGAGATGCAGCCAGGATTTGGCGGCCACGAATTTGCGCAAGAAAAGCGCCGCGGTGATAGCGCCGCCCTGGCCGCCGGTACTTACGTTGTTTGTATCGGCCACTTTGGAATCGAGCATCGCCTCGTAGGGCCGCCACAGCGGCATGCGCCAGAGCGGGTCGTTTTCCGAAGCCGCGAAATTTGCCAGCTCGCCGGCAAGTTCGTCGTCGTCGGTGAAGGCCGCCGGCACGTCGGGCCCGAGCGCGACGCGCGCCGCACCTGTGAGCGTGGCAAAATCGGCGATCAGCGCCGGCTTGTCCTCATCTGCCAGAGTCAATGCGTCGGCGAGCACCAGCCGCCCTTCCGCATCGGTATTGCCGATCTCGACGCTGATGCCTTTTCGCGATGTGTAGACGTCGCGCGGGCGGAAGCTGGTGCCGGAAATCGAATTCTCCACTGCCGGAATAATGACGCGCAGCCGCACCTTCAGCTTGCGCGCCATCACCATGTGCGCCAGCGCCAAAGCCGTGGCGCCGCCGCCCATGTCCTTCTTCATGTTGAGCATGCCGGCGTCGTTCTTGATATCGAGCCCGCCGGTGTCGAAGCACACGCCCTTGCCGACCAGCGTGATCTTCGGGTCGACGCCGCTGCCCCAAGTGATGTCGACCAATCGCGGCGTGCGCGCCGAGCCGGCGCCGACCGCGGCAACCAGCGGGAATTCCTTGGTCAGTGCGTCGCCGCTGGTGACTTGCACCGCCGCGCCGTGCTGCTTGGCGAGAGTGCGCGCCGCTTCTTCCAGCTCGGCCGGGCCCATGTCGTTCGACGGCGTGTTGATGAGATCGCGCGCCAGGCTCACACCCTCGACGATGCGCGTGAGGTCGTCGCCGTCGACGCCCTCCGGCACGACCAGCCGCACGTTGCGCGCCTCCGCCTTGCGGTAGCGCGTGAACTGATAGGCGTTGAGCGCGAAAGCGAGCGCCGCGAGCCGCGCGTCATTCGGCGCGTTGGCGAAGCGGTAAGTGCCCGGCGGCAGTAGCGTGGACAATTGCCCGGGCCGGAACAGGTCCTTCACCGGCTCGTCCGCCGCCTCGATGCCGAACAATACGCCGGCCAAGGTGCCGTCCGCTTTTGGCACAATCAGGTGCCGTCCGGCCTTCGGCTCGTAGCCGGTCGCGCGCACATAGACCTGCTCGCGATCGTCAATATTGGCGATGGTTTTTTCAAATGTCGCCGCATTGACGAACAGGATCGGGATGGCCGGCTCGCCGGCTTTGACGAAAATCGGATGCATACTTACTCCGCGGCGTCGCTCAGGGACGGTTTCGGGACATGGCCGCCGCGCGTCTGCGGCAGCTTCCAGCCCAGCATCTTGCCGGCGACCAGCGTGCGCAGCACCTGCGCGGTGCCGCCGCCGATGGTGAACATGCGCACATCGCGCGCCATGCGTTCGAGCGGCAGTTCGCGCGAATAGCCGCGCGCGCCGAACAGTTGCAGCGCGTCGTTGACGATTTTGATCGCACTTTCGGAGGCGAAGATTTTTGCTTGCGCCGCCAGCATCGGGTCGGGGAAGGCGCTGCCCTGCGGTCCGCGCGAGCGCGCCGCGGCGTAGAGCATCAGCCGCGCCGCGGTGAGCTGCGTCTGCATGTCGGCCAGCATCCATTGCAGGCCCTGGAATTCGCCGATCGGGCGGCCGAACTGTTCGCGCGTCTTCGCCCATTCGAGCGCGTGTTCGAGCGCGCCACCGGCGATGCCCATCGCCACCGTGCCGGCGCCGACGCGCTGGCTGTTATAGGCATTCATCAGGTCGCCGAAGCCGCGCGCGAACCCGGACGGCGGCAGCAGCGCCATGGCGCCCGGCACTTCCAGGTCCTCGAAGATGACTTCGCCCTCCGGCATGCCGCGCAGGCCCATGGTCTGCTCGCGCTTGCCCACGCGGAGGCCCTTCGCTTCGTCACGCACGGCGAGGAAGCCGCCGATGCCGAGGGCCTCGCCGCGTTCGTCGAACACGCGCGCAAAAATCAAATGCAGGCGCGACACCCCGGCGCCGGTGATCCAGTGTTTCTTGCCGTTGATCACATAAACGTCGCCGCGTTTGTCGGCGCGCGTCGTCATGGCGAGCGCATCGGAGCCGGCCTCCGGCTCGGTGATGCAGATCGCCGGCTTGTCGCCCGCGAGCACCAGCCCGGCGGCGAGTTTCTTCTGCGCCTCGCTGCCATAGGCCATGACCGTGGAGATCGCGCCCATATTGGTCTCGACGACGATGCGCGCGGTCACCGTGCAGGACTTGGCCATTTCCTCGATCACGAGCACGGCGTCAAGGAAGCTCGCATCCTTTCCGCCCAGCGCTTTCGGCAGGGTCATGCCAAGGAAGCCGGCTTCGCCCAGCGCCTTGACCATGTCCCAGGGGTATTCGCCGGCGCGGTCGATCGCCGCGGCGCGCGGCTTGGCCACGTTTTGCGAAAAGGCGCGGGCGCGCGCCTGTAGCGCGATTTCGGCGGGGGAGAGGCCTAGGTCCATGGCGCGATCTTAGTTCGGCTGGCAGCCGCAGAATACAAGTTAACCACTCGTTAGGGTTAACGTTTTATTGCTCGGGGAATGCCGTTGGAATGCCAGCCTCCGGATTCCCATGCGTCCTAGAACCGCCCGCGCCGCCCACCTGTTTGCCACCGTCGCCGTCGCGGCCATGCTGGCTTTGTCGGTGGCCGGCTGCAAGACGACCGGCGACGACATCACCGGTTCGATCGGCTCAAGCAACGCCCCGCGCAGCGATGCCGAATGGCGGCGCGCGCTCGAGGTCTGGGGCGCCCGCTACCGGGAAAATCCGGGCGATGCCAACGCCGCCATCGCCTATGCCCGGGCGTTGCGCGCGACCGAGCAGCGCGCCCAGGCGGTCGCCGTCCTCGAACAGGCCTCGATCCGCAATCCGCACGATATGCCGCTGCTCGGCGCCTACGGCCGCGCACTGGCCGACGCAGGCGATTACGAACAGGCGCTCGACGTGCTCGGCCGCGCGCACACTCCGGACAATCCGGATTGGCGCATTCTCAACGCGCAAGGCGCGGTGCTCGATGAGCTCGGCCGCCACGCCGAGGCGCAGCGGCATTATTCGGCGGCGCTCAAGATCGTGCCGAACGAGCCGTCGGTCCTGTCCAATCTCGGCCTGTCCTATGCGCTGACCAAGGATTTGAGGCGCGCTGAGGCGACGCTGCGCCAGGCGGCGGGGCAGCCCAATGCCGCGCCCAAGGTGCGGCAGAACCTCGCGCTGGTGGTCGGCTTGCAGGGTCGTTTCGCGGAAGCCGAACAAATCGCCAGCAAGGATCTGCCGCCCGACGAAGCCGCCGCCAATGTCAACTATCTGCGACAGATGCTGGCGCAACGCGGGGCCTGGTCGAAGACGAGCGGGCAACCTTACGTGCCGCCGCCCGATCCGGGCAGCTGAGCGCTACGGCGCACTCATAAACGGCGAAGCAAGTTCTGAAGCGCCACGCTGATGGCTGCTTTCGGGGAACAGCAGACAAACGCGAATTTTACCCGGAGACGGTTTTCCGCTTTCGACCCATCAGCGACATTGCTGAATGGAATTGCTGCGCTGCCGCTAGACCCCTTGCAACGCCACGCGTGGTCTTGCAGCTAGGTCAAAAAAGTTGAATAATGACAACCGATTTTGGAATGGACTGGGGGGTTGTGCTTACGCCGATGCGCAAAGCTGCTCTATGGCTTCGTCAGTGGATTATTGCCGATGTCCCAGCTCACATCGCGGCATGTGAGTTCGATCGCAAAACTGTATCATGTCCAAACGAAAAATTCGATCATTGTCAAATGACGACTGGCATTAGAAAGGGAAATTAAAAAGCAAGAAGGCCAGATTGGCGTGTTATTTCGCAAGCAGAAAATGTCTCCGACTCGGAGAAAGAAGCGTGATGGATCTGGAGTAATGCGTGAAAAGAGTTCCAAGGGACGTCATGAGCATGGGAACTCCCAATCGCGCCGAAAGTCTGCTAGGAGTGGCTTGATTTCTCAGGTTAACGAATGTGTCTCGTTGTATTGTTCCGAGCCGCGTATAGAATTTTAATGTGGGACAATGGCTGCGAAGCGAAATGTGATTGGACGGGAAAGATTATGATTACCATTTATCGCATTCTGCTCGTCTCGGCACTGGCGGCGCTTGCAACGCAAGCATCTGCCCAATCGCTGGATGGGAGCCGCTATGAAATGGTGACCGTACCAGCAAACCAAAATAATTCTATGATGACGGCCATTCCGAATTACCAAAATCAGCCTACGGACAAAGTGATATTTTTGGATAAGCGAACCGGGCAGTTTTGGTCTTGGTCTGATTCGACTGCCACAATTTCGTATCTCGGACAAATACTTCCAATTGCAGGGGCGCGTCCATTCGCCCGCATAATCCATGTCAATCCCGAAGAGAATGGGAAGTAGTTTCTCGCTACTTGTTATTAGTAGAGGTAAGCGCCAGCGGCGGCGGACCTTTGTCTACCTTTGATGCGTCTCGATAGCGCTCCACCGCACCGGCCATGCGCTCACCATTTCCTACAATACGAGTATTGCCAGCATATTGTGGCCACGGGTCGATTTCGTGGATACGCGTATTCACTTCCTGAGCATTGCCCGCGCTCATTGTGATCGTATTCGCCCTGAGCAAATAATCGTGAAATGGAGCAACTGAATTGTAGCCCGTGGTCGGCATGCACCCAGCTGTCGATATGCAAGTCAACAACGCTGAAATTTGTATGAATTTTCTCATTTGGCGACGTGGTCTGTGTTGGCGTTTCGATTCGTCGCCTTGTCGGCCGCAATGATGTAACCGTAGGGACCACGCACATCTCCTCCTGATGCCAAATAATCGGTGTAACGTTTCGGTAATTCCGTCTTGCCATTAACAAAAAAGTCGACATCGTTGCTGGGTAAATTTTGATCGAATGGCGTTGCTAAATGGTCCCCAGGAGCCCCTGGTTTGACGAGATGCGGTGTCACAATTATCACGAGATCTGTTTCTTTCTTTTGATACTCTGAACTGCGGAATAGCGCGCCTAGAACGGGGACATTTCCTATCCATGGCAACTGGGAAATGAGGCGGGTGCCATCGCTTTGCAAAAGCCCCGCAATCGCAAAACTCTGACCGTCCCGCAATTCTATTGTCGTTTGCGCGTTGCGCGTAATCAATGCAGGGATCGTCGTTCCGGATATTGTAACGGCATTGGAAAAATCGAGCTCGCTCACTTCTGGCGCTATGCGAAGATTAATTAGTCCGTGACTTAATACGGTGGGAACGAAACTAAGGCTGACTCCGAATTTCTTAAAATCAATCGTGGGTGTCACGCCGCCTGAGGTAGTAGATACCGCCACCGGCACCGGAAATTCGCCGCCAGCGAGAAAACGGGCGGTATCTCCGGACAGGGCAACTAGGTTGGGCTCCGCCAAACGCCGAATAAGCCCGTTATTCTCCATTGCGCTTATAAGTACATCGATGTTTGTCCCTCCGTTAATGAGATTGGCCAGTACGACGCCAAAAGGTTGACCGCCGGTCGTATTGAGAAGCGTTCCCGTAGATTGTATGAGCGAGATGCCGCCGGTGGAAGGTTGGCCAGGAATTGTAACTGGAGCGCCAAGCCCAGTGCTCACTCCCCGCGTGCCAGCAGCATTTGTGGCAAACCAGTTAACCCCGAGGTCTCTCTCGGCGGTACGGCTCGCCTCCAAGAAACGCACCTTAAGCATCACCTGCTGCACTGGGGCGACGGTCATCGCGTTAATGATATCAGCTGTTTTGGCGACACTTTTAGCCATCGCGACTGCATGATCGGCAGCGACCGCATCAGCAGCCACACCAGTCAATACTATGGAGTTGTTGCTGCTAGACACGTGGATAGAATTGTTGCCCGTAACCATTCGAATCTTTTCTTGCAAATTTCGCGTATCAATTGCCACTTCCAAATCGACGATCTCGATCGGGACTTTCGACTGGTCATACACAGCAATACTGGTGGTTCCGACCTTCTTTCCAAGAATATAAATCAAATTGTTGGCGAAAGGTCTGATGTCGGCAATCTCGGCCGAACCGACCGTTACCATTGAAAAGGGTCTATCTAAATGAATTGTCCGCGATTTGTTGATGGTGACGACAATATGATTCGGTAAATGACTCTGTCGAAGAGACTTCTTTTCCGTCGCATGCACTGTGCTCGGTCCCGGCGAAGCTACCGCGAATACCAAAGCTAAAACCGATCCCAGTGCCAGCTTGTATAGCTGAACGTGAGGCCACCAATGATGCACTCGCGATGTTGGTAAACTCATCACCAAACCATACTTCCGCTGTTGCACTTGCGACTGATAGTTACTCGCCTCTCTCGCATACGCGAACTACGAACTGATTCTCTTATCCTTATGTTCTGCTGATTATTGGCCAAGACAACAGTTTAATGGCCCAGACAACAGCCGCTGTTGATAGTTTTGTATAATGGAACCCGGTCACATCTCTATTGCGTTGGCTGATCGAGAGGCAGCCTGAATCGCCGATTCGCACAACCTTATGATATTGGCCAAGATTTGCTGAGATTGCGATAACCTGACGCAGCGCGGGAGCAACTGCAGTATTTTGTGCTAAGCGCTGTGGACAATACGAATCTTGGCGGCAGTTTTTTCTTACTGCAGGGCATCAATGCGATGCAGGCGCGCTCCAACAGCTCGGTCATTGCCCCGTAAGAGCTCGAAATAACGGCTGGCCCTCATTGGCCTGCACCCGGTGGCGAAGACACCGAGTTAGGTGTTTTATTGGAACCGGAGGTGCGTCATGGAGCGGCGGAAGTTTACCCGAGAGTTCAAGCCTGAAGCAGCGCGGCTGTTTAGAGAACGCGGCGGCCAATACAGCAGCGAGCAGTTCCAGCGGCTAATGGCAGATCACTGCGTCATCTGTCTGATGAGCCGCTCGGGCAATGTCTGGGACAATGCAGCGACGGAGAGCTTCTCCTCCTCGCTCAAAACCGAACGCACAGCGCGCAAAGTCTACCGATCGATGGACGAGGCCAAGGCCGACGTGTTCGACTACATCGAGCGCGTCTACAATCCAAAACGCCGGCACTCGACGATCGGATATATGAGCCCTATGAAGTGCGAGCGGCAGGCGGGATTAGCTTAGGCGGGTGTCAACCAAACCGGGTGCAGGCCACATCGGTAGTCGTTCGTTAAGAAGCCAATTTGAGTTTGGGGTCGGCTGTAAGCGCGCTGCGTAGCGCCGCCAGGATCAGGCACAAAAGAATCTTCAACCAGGCGAGGACGAGGCGGAGGTTGTGGCCGACTGCGGTGAGGATGGCGTTGGCGGCATCGCCGGCGGTTCCCTTGAGATAGCAGCGGCCGAGGTGGCCCTCGGATTTCATATGCCCGATCACGGGCTCGATGGCAGAACGGCGTCGTAACTCGCGCTTGATGGCACCGAACACGCCGCGCTTCTGTCCGGAGATGAAGACACGGTGCGGGTTTGGCGCATCGTGGCCGCGGTATCCTTTGTCGACATAGATACGCTCGATCTCGCGCCCGGTGAGTCTCTCGGTGTCCTCGATAGCGGAGCGCAGGGTGTGGCCATCATACGGATTGCCGGGTAGCGCCTTGGCATGCAGCACGAACTGGCCGCCGGGGGCGCGGGCATTGGTGGTGACGATCGAAGCCTTAACGCCGAACTCATAGGGCGCGCTGGCCTTGCCCTTGCCGATGCATTCGACCTCGGGAGCATGGAAGGAATACAGCTTCCAGCCGCGCTGGCGCTGCTGCTGCGAACGGATCTGGCTGGCACGCGCGAGCGGCCATTGGAATGCCTCCTGCAAGGCCGGCTGGTCGGCGATCTTGCGGCCGATGTCGCGGATGATGCGGCCGAGCCGCGTGCGCAGGATGCGTAACTGCCGCCGATGGCGGTTGAACTGCTTGGCGTGGGCATAGCGCCCGGCCATCATCGCCGCCTGCTTGGCGATGCGCAGATAGGACTGCCGCAACCGCACGCCATGCGTCACGGCCAGGCGGTTGAGGCCCTTGATCGCCGCATGCAGCAGCTTGGCATCGGTCGGGAAGGTGATGGCCTTGGGCTGTACGGTTGTGTCGACCGTGACCCGCGCCAGGTCCTTCGTGCGCAGTGCGCCGCTTGCGTGCGCCACCCGCAGGCTCTCGGCCAGCAGCAGCTCCAGTCTGTCGCCCAGGCGCTTGCGCCAGTGGCTGAGGTCCGAGCGCTCGTGCGGGAAGCTGTGCTGGAAGAACTCCTCCCCGGTGAAGTACTGAAAATAAGGATCATGCACCCAGCGCTCGCACACGCCTTCGTCCGACAGCCCATAGATGTGCTTGAGCAGCAACAGCCCGATTACGAAGCGGGTCTCGACCCCGGGTCGACCCTGGTCGCTGTAGAGCGGCGCGATCTCGCCATCCAGCCACTCCCAGTCAAGCTTGCCTGCAAGCTGCACCAGCTCGTGCTTCATGTTGATGATCTGCTCGAGCCTGGCCCGAAACAGATCGCCTGATCCAGTCGTCGCATGTTGCTTTGGCCGCATCGTTGCCTCCTATGCGACCAAGGAATCACGGTTCGCTCAGAAAGAAAATCGAAAAACGAAATTGCAAGGTTCCGGGGCCTCAAGCCGCAAAATCCTGCAATCTCAAACCGGCCTACGCGGCAAAAACAGAATCACAATCAGTCGCTTAGCCATAGTTCACGATCGACTTGGTAAGCTCAAGTCGCATGACTCACGTCGAAGCACCCCCCGGTTTATATTTGCTCAAACCGTTCAATAGATTATGTTGGTACGGACCCTGATCATTTTACGAATTATAGTGCCGATCCTGCGACTGCGCAGTTTCGCAAATTCAGTGGATCGACCAATTTTAGTTGCAATTTTTCAAGCTAGGCGATCGGAAGCCATTTCCTTAAACATTGCCGGTGACGAATTAATTGTCCCGACTAATAAACCTTTTGCTCGAATTCAATAGATGCAAATTGTTGATGACAGTTTGATTGTGCGGATCGCGTTCGTAAGCTTGGATAAGTTTGCGGCGCGCGTTAGCCAGTTGGCCGCGCAGCATGTATGAATATCCCTGGTTGTTTAAAATCTCCGTAGTCTCACCGACAAGTCTAATCGCCTGTTTATACGCGCGATCTGCGAGATCGAAACGACCAATCCGGTCATAACTTGCTGCCAAACCGACCCAAGCCGTCGCGTCTTCTGGAGCGTTGGTCACAGCGTCTTCAAAATATTTCGCAGCTAATCCGAAATTTCCTCGATTGAAATTTTCAAGCGCTAATTTTAACGGCTCGTCGGAAGGAAAATACTTGAGGTCCGCAGGATCCTGGGCCGTCAAAGTTGGCGGCGAATTCTGACTATTGATAGACGAAGTAATGCTAGGGTTATCAGTCCCGCAGCTAGCCAAAGCTACCGTCAAAACACACATGCAACAGGCCAAAATCGCACGCATTAGAAATCCCACTTGCCCATAGGATAGAATGACAGGTAAGGAGTGCTTATTCAAACTATTTACCGGCAGCCTGCAAAGGATTTCCCCATTTAGCCGCTTGTCGCGTAGTTCTATACGAGATGCCCCCCCACCGGCAGGTAGGCTGGGCGGCTTCTAACTCTTCGCGTCGCCAAGATTCAGCAATAACCTGAAATTTGCCTATGTAGGTCTATCCTTTTCCAGATATTTCTGGACGCCTTCTAGTGTTTCTTGCACTGGCTGCGATTCGGCGTAGGCGACATTTTTTAGATGCGCTTGGTGTGGAATATAAAGTAATTACCTCAGCATCTGAACTTGCTTCGGGGGCATCTGACTATGCCGCGTTCCTATCGATGCAGTATTTCGGTGCAATATGAGTGACTCCGCCGTTGTTTTATCTACCGGATATATGGTGATGTTAATCGAATTCGTTGGCGACGATGGAAAGTAGGACCTCGTCCCGATCCGTGCGCGGCCGGCCGCGGTTGAAGATCGGGCGGTGCCTGGCCATTGGGAGGGCGATCTGTTGACCGGGTCGAACAACAGCTACATCGCGACCTTGGTCGAACGTCATACGCGTTACGTGATGTTGGCGAAGGTGGCCAACAAGGACACCGAGACGGTGATCTCCGCGCTCTCAAGCAGGCCAAGAAGCTACCGAGTGAACTCTATAAGTCGCTGACCTGGGACCGTGGCAACGAGCTGCCGGATCATCGACGATTTACGTTGGCGACAAATATCGATGTTTACTTTTGTGATCCACAGAGCCCCTGGCAGCGCGGCTCCAATGAGAACACCAATGGTCTGCTGAGACAGTACTTTCCGAAGGCAACAGACCTGTCGGTGCACTCGCAAGCCCATCTGAACAAAGTGGCGCGCCAGCTCAACGAACGGCCCCGTGAGACCTTGCAATTTGAAACCCCAGCAGAGAGATTTAACGCCTGTGTTGCGTCGATCGGTTGAGCCGGCAGAGCAACAGCGGACGCTTACGAGTTCACGCCCTAGCTCACTACGTCGATATTTTCGAAGGATCGGACGCCGCCCGCGTCAATGCATCACGCCCATGACCTTGATCGCCGCCGGGCCGAGAATGACGACGAACAAGCACCGGCAGGAAGAACAGGATCATCGGCACGGTCAGCTTGGGCGGCAGCGCGGCGGCCTTCTTCTCGGCTTCCGACATGCGCATGTCGCGGTTTTCCTGCGCCATCACGCGCAGCATGTTGGCCGAGCGGCGTGCCGTAGCGCTCCGCCTGCTGCAAGGCCATGCAGACCGACTTCACGCCGTCGAGGTCGGTGCGCTTGGCCAGGTTCTCGTAGGCCTGGCGGCGGTCCGGCAGATAGGACAGTTCGGCGGTGGTGAGCGTGAGTTCCTCGGCCAGCGCCACCGATTGCGTGCCGATTTCGTCGCTCACCTTGCTTGAACGCCGCCTCGATCGACATGCCGGATTCCACGCAGATCAGCAGCAGGTCGAGCGTGTCGGGAAAGGCGCGCTTGATCGACAGCTGGCGGCGTCTGGATCCGGTTCTTGAGGAACATCAGCGGCAGATGCATGCCGATATAGGCGGCGGCGATGCAGATGCCGAGCTTGACCATGGCCGGCTGGTGCAGATCGAGCACGACGAACATATAGAACACGGCGAACAGGAAGCACGCCGACCGGCGTCACCATGCGGAAGAACAGATAGGTGACGTAGGGCGCCTGGCCGCGATAGCCGGCCTGCACCAGCTTGAGCCGCGCCTCTTCCTGGCCGACCCATTTTTTCAGATTGAAGCGGTCGACGATCGCCTGCATGGACTGCTTGGCCGACGGGCGCAGATTGACCTTCTGTTGCGCCTGCGCCATGCGCTCGCGCTCGCGCGCGCGGATCTTCTCGCGCTCGATGCGCGACCGCCTTCATCCGCTTGTCGAGCGAATCGGCGAACACCAGCGGCATCGCGAGCGTCAATACGGTCGCGACCGCGGCGATGGCGGCGAACACCATCGTCAGCGTCTTGGTGTTGATCGATTCGATCAGGAAATCGAGCATCGGTAGTCTACATCCTCAGCGGCGCACGCATCAGAAATCGAAATTGATCATCTTCTTCATCACCATCACGCCCATCGACATCCAGACGGCGGAGGCGGCCAGCATCACGCGGCCGAGCGGCTCGGTCCACAACAGCGAGATGTAGTTCGGGCTGGTGATGTAGACGAGCGTCATCACCGCGACCGGCAGCGCGCCGATGATGCGCGGCCGAGGCCTTCGCTTCCTGCGACATCGCCTGGATCTTGGCCTTCATCTTCTTGCGGTCGCGCAGCACGCGCGAAAGATTGCCGAGCGCCTCGGACAGATTGCCGCCGGCCCTCTGCTGGATCGAGATGACGATGCCGAAGAAGTTCGCCTCCGGCACCGGCATCTGCTCGTAGAGCTTGCCGCAGGCCTCGCCCAGCGGCATGCCGATGGCCTGGGTTTCGACGATGGCGCGGAATTCGGACTTCACCGGCTCCGGCGACTCCGATCGTGATCATCTTCAGGCAGTCGAGCAGCGGCAGGCCGGCCTTGACGCCGCGCACGATGATGTCGACGGCGTCGGGAAACGCCATCGAGGAATTTGGCCTCGCGCCGCTTCTTCAGAAAAGACAGCAGCCAGCGCGGCAGGCCGAAGGCGCCGGCGAACGCCGAGCACGGCGGCAGACGAGGAGGCCGCCGCCGGTGAGCAGCCCGAAAAAGAACATCGCCGCGCCGATGCCGGCCGAAATCAAGAAGAACTGCCGCTTCGACCAGGCCAGACCGGACCTGCGCGATGCGCACCGAGAGCGGGACGCTTTTGCTCTTCTTGTGGCGCTCCTCGAACTCCTTGAGCGTGTTTTCGATGACGTCGCGGCGCGATTTCTGGTTGCCGCGCGCGGCGCGCGCCGCCGGCTCCGCCTTGGCGACATTGGCCATGCGCTGCTCGGCTTTGCGCTCGCCGGACAGGATCGGATAGACGAAAACCCAGACCACGCCGCCGACCGCGAGCGAGGCCGAGAAAGAACAGAGCGATGCGTTTGCATGGCGTCCCCGGCTCAGCTCCGCATGGCTTCGTTGGCCGCTTCGGCGGCGTCGAGCGCCGCGGCCAGCCGCTTTTCCTCGCCGTAATAGCGGGCGCGATCCCAGAAGCGCGGCCGGCCGATGCCGGTCGAGCGATGGCGGCCGAGGATGTTGCCTTGCGCGTCCTCGCCCGTCATGTCGTAGACGAACAGGTCCTGGGTGATGATGACGTCGCCTTCCATCCCCATCACCTCGGTGATGTGGGTGATCTTGCGCGAGCCGTCGCGCAGGCGGGCGGCCTGGATGACCACGTCGACCGAGGCGGTGATCATTTCGCGGATGGTGCGCGAGGGCAGCGAGAAGCCGCCCATGGTGATCATCGATTCCAGGCGCGAGAGCGCCTCGCGCGGGTTGTTGGCGTGCAGCGTGCCCATCGAGCCGTCGTGGCCGGTGTTCATGGCCTGCAGCAGGTCGAACGCCTCGGGTCCGCGCACTTCGCCGACGATGATGCGTTCCGGCCGCATGCGCAGGCAGTTGCGCACCAGGTCGCGCATGGTGACCTGGCCTTCGCCTTCGAGATTGGGCGGCCGCGTTTCCAGGCGCACCACGTGCGGCTGCTGCAGCTGCAATTCGGCGGCGTCTTCGCAGGTGATGATGCGCTCGTCGTCGTCGATGAACTGGGTCAGGCAGTTGAGCAGCGTGGTCTTGCCCGAGCCGGTGCCGCCGGAGACCAGCGTATTGACGCGGCTGCGGCCGATGATGCGCAGGATTTCGGCGCCCTGCTCGGTGATGGTGCCGAACTTGACCAGCTGATCGAGCGTCAGCTTGTCCTTCTTGAATTTGCGGATGGTGAGCGCCGGCCCGTCGATCGCCAGCGGCGGCACGATGACGTTGACGCGGGAGCCGTCCGGCAAGCGCGCGTCGCAGATCGGCGAGGATTCGTCGACGCGGCGGCCGATCTGGCTGACGATGCGCTGGCAGATATTGAGCAGCTGCTGGTTGTCGCGGAAGCGGATGCCGGTGCGTCTGGATCTTGCCCTTGACTTCGATGTAGACCGTGCCGGAGCCGTTCACCATGATGTCGGAGATGTCGTCGCGCGAGAGCAGCGGCTCGAGCGGGCCGAAGCCGAGCACGTCGTTGCAGATGTCGTCGAGCAGTTCTTCCTGCTCGGAGATCGACATCACGATGTTCTTGATCGCGATGATCTCGTTGACGATGTCGCGGATTTCCTCGCGCGCGCTGTCGGCGTCGAGCCGCGCCAGCTGCGCCAGATCGATCGCCTCGATCAGCGCGCCGAAAATGATGCCCTTGACCTCGTAATAGGTCTCCGAGCGGCGCGAGTCGATCGAGGTCGGGACGGTGTTGAGCGGCGCAGGGCGCGCGGGCCGCGCGTCGGCGCCGAGACCAGCGGCGCGCCGAGCCCGTCGGAGGGAATCGGCGCGCGGCCGGTTTCCATCGGCCGGCGCTAGCGGCAGGCTTGGGCACCGCTGCGCCGGTTGCGGCGGCGCGGCGGCGTCCGCCGCCGGCTCGGCGGCCGCGACGCGCGCTTCGGAACTTCCGCTACGCCTACCGAACACTGTTACGCTACTCCGGGCAAATCGTTCACGCTCTTGCGTCTTCATCAGCTTGGCGAACAGCGGCGACAGCAGCCCGCCGCGCGCATCGTTTCGCCTCGGCGCGGCCGGTGAGCACCTGCGCCAGCTGGCGGAACATCTCCGCGGTCTTGTGGGTCTTGCGATACCTCGGCGATCATCTGGCCGTTGTTGGCGGCGGTGCCGAAAATCTGCGGCTCGAACGGGATCACCGCCAGCGGCTGGTCTTCCAGCGCCTTGGCGAAATCCGCCGGCGTGATCTCCGGCCGCTTCGGCACGCCGACCTGGTTGAGACAGTAATAGCGGGCGATGATCGTTCGGCCGCGCGGCGCGCAGCAGATCGACCATGTTCTTGGCGTTGCGCAGATTGGCGAGATCGGGGCCGGCGACCACCAGGATCTCGTCGGCGCCGACCAGCAGCCGCTTGGTCCAGCCGGACCACATGTGCGGAACGTCGAGCACGACGCAGGGAATCGTGCCGCGCAGCGAATCGAGGATCGAATCGAAGGCGTCGGCGCCGAAATCGTAGACCCGGTCGAGCGTCGCCGGCGCGGCCAGCAGGCTCAGATGGTCGGTGCATTTCGACAGCAGGCGGTCGACGAAGGCGCGTGTCGACGCGGTCGGGCGAGAACACCGCGTCGGCGATGCCCTGCGGCGGGTCCTGATTGTAGTCGAGGCCGGCGGTGCCGAAAGCAAGGTCGAGATCGGTCACCACCGAGTTCGAGCGACAGATCGCGCGCGATCGCCCAGCCGATATTGTGCGCGACGGTGGACGCGCCGACGCCGCCTTTGGCGCCGACCACGGCGATGATGCGGCCGACCGGCTTGGCGTCGGGCGCCGAGAACAGTCCGCAGACCGCGCGCACGATGTCGATGGTGCCGACCGGCGCGATCAGATATTCGCTGACGCCGCGCCGCGTCAGCTCGCGATAGAGCGTCACGTCGTTGACGCGGCCGACCACGATCACCCGCGTGCCGGCATCGCAGACCTCGGCGAGCTGGTCGAGCCCGTGCAGGATTTCGTCGGAGTGGTTTTCCGACTCGAGGATGATGACGTTCGGCGTCGGCGAGATGCGATAGGCCTCGACCGCGGCGGCGACGCCGCCCATCTGGATTTTCACATGCGCCTTGCCGAGGCGGCGGTCTTCGCCGGCCGCCTGCACGGCGGCGGCGGTTTCCACCGTCTCGCAGAAGGCCTGGATCGAGACCCGCGGCGCGGGCGCGATATGCTCGTCGGCGGCGGCGGCCTCGACCGGCGCCGCCGGCATCGGACGCATCTTCGGCGACTGCGACTTGCTGATGCGTGTTTTATCATTTGCCGAGATCGCTGATCTTGGCCGTTGTCGTAAGTCGGTGGGATAGGTGCCGGACGGGATTTTCACCCTTGCGGTACTTGTCGAGCGCGACCGAGCGGCGCGCGGCATAGGCCGGCGTTTCGCCGCGCGGCTGCACCAGGTCGGCGGGATTGTCGACCATGGCGGCGAGATTGCGCTGGGTGGCGCAGCCGAGATTCCAGTAGGGATGGTTCTCGGTGTAGGTGCGGTCGATGCTGGCGCCGAGATCGTGCGGCCACAGCCCGCACGGGCCGGCGTCGGCGACCAGCTTGGCGTAATTGATCTTGATGCTGGCGAGCGACGGAGTCCGACGGCTTGTAGGTGCGCATGTAGATCGCGTTGCGCGGCACGCCGGAGGCGGCGAGGATCGAATGCACCTCGCGCATGCGAATTGGCG
The DNA here is from genome assembly GCA_963753925.1 of uncultured Alphaproteobacteria bacterium. Lineage (GTDB taxonomy): Bacteria > Pseudomonadota > Alphaproteobacteria > Rhizobiales > Xanthobacteraceae > Pseudolabrys. The sequence continues at coordinate 701,029 of CAVWEF010000004.1, read as the reverse complement.
GCGGCGCGGTCGGTCGGCCCGCCGTGCGGAACATCGATGATGATGCCGCTGGTCGCTTCGCGCCGCCAGTGCTGCGCGAAGGCAAGCACGTCGGCGCGCTGGGTCGGCGTCAGCCCGCCGCGATTGCGGCCGAGGAAGATTTCGACGGTGTGCTGCCGTTCCTTCAGGGTGATCGGATGGCGTTCGCGATAGTCGGCGGGATAGGGCTGCTCGGCGACGCGTCTGCGTCGGTAGCAGCCGGCCAGCGAGGTGGCGAGACCGACGACCGCCAACGCGCGCAGCGCCGTGGCGCCGCGGCGTTTGGCGATCGTTTGCGAAGAAGGCTGTCATCGATGGTCTCTCCATGCCGCTCAATCGAGAATGAATCCGTATTTGCCGTGGTATTCGCTGCGGCGGCTCGGTCTTGGCGGCTTGCCGCCGCGCCGTAGATGCGGTTGAGGCGGCCGAGCAGCACGGTCGACTGATCGTTGGGATCGGCGAAGCCGTCGTCGGGGCGCGACAACTGCTTCTGCGCCACCGCGTGCACGATGTAGGGCGTCACCAGCACCATCAGTTCGGTCTGGTTGTTGATGTAGTCGCGGCTGCGGAACAGCGTGCCGAGGATCGGCAACTGCATCAGGCCGGGAACGCCGTTGATCTGCTGCTTGGTCTGTTCCTGGATCATGCCGGCCAAGGCCAGCGATCCGCCGGAGGGAATTTCGACCGTGGTCTCGGCGCGGCGGGTGCTGATCGAGGGAATGGTCAGCGTCTGGGTCGAGCCGGGCACCGCCAGGGTCAAGGCGTTGTCGGTCGACAGGTCGGACACTTCGGTCATCACCTTGAGGCTGATGCGGCCTTCCGACAGCACCACCGGCGTGAACACCAGGCTGACGCCGAACTTCTTGAAATCGACCTGCGCCTGGCAGACCGGCGGCGACTTGGTGGTGTCGCACGACAGGCCGTTGGGGATCGGAAACTCGCCGCCGGCGACGAAGGTTGCGGTTTCGCCGGAGATCGCGGTCAGGTTCGGCTCGGCCAGCGTGCGCAGCACGCCGGCGCGGTCCATCGCGCGCAGCGTCGCGGTGACGTTCTTCGCAGGTGCCGGCGAATGCGGTGTTGCTGAGCGTCTGGCCGGTGGCGGAGAACGGATTCTGCGTGTTGAGGTTCACCACCGCGGTGCCGTAATTGAACGCTGCCGGAGAGATCGATGCCGAGCTGCTTGATGACGTCGCGGCGCACTTCGGCGACCGTCACCTTGAGCATGACCTGGTCGCGGCCGCGCACGGTGATGCCGTTGACCACCTTGGTGCCGTCGCCGACCAGCCGCGAGGCGAGATCGAAAGCCTGCTGCGATTCGGCGGCGCTGGCGGCGCGTGCCGGACAGCATGATGCCGTCGCCGACGCCTTCGATGCGGATGTCGGAGTCCGGCATCGTCTGCTTGAGCGCGGCGCGCACGCCGTTGAGGTCGCGCGTGACCGCGATGTCGAAGCCGGCGATCTGCTTGCCGTCGGCGTCGAAGAAAAAGATGTTGGTCTGCCCGATGGCGACGCCGATCATGTAGACGCGGCGCGAAGAGCGGATCACCGCGTTGGCGATCTTGGGATCGGCGACCAGCACGTCCTTGATGTCGGCCGGCAGGTCGATGGCGACCGACTTGCCGATGCCGAGCGGAATGAAGCGCGAGGTCGCCTCGCTCGCCGCCACCTGGATCACCGGCACGTGCCGCGCGTCGGCCGCCGCCACCGGGGCGGCCGGCGCCAGGCCTGCGCCTGCGACGAATGCCGCCAGCGCGGCGGCGCGGATCAAGTGTCCTGTGTCGCCATGTCCCCGTTTCCCCTCACTCGATCATTTCGGTGTCGTCATCGTGCCGACGCCAAAACGGACGACGTTCACGCCCGTTGCGGCGCCTGCCCAATTTCTCTTCGGCTTGCGGCGCGTCCTGCGTCGCGTCGGTGATGCTGCGCAGCGCCAGCGACAGCGTGCCGAGCTGCTGCGACAGCGCCAGCGTCTCGGTCTGGCTCGGCGTCAATTCGAGCGTCGCGGTCTTGCCGACCACGACCTTCTGGCCGTTTTTTTCCTGCACGTTCTGGTCGATCGCCAGCACGCGGACATTGGTCAAAATGGTTTCGCTGCTGTGCGTGTCGCCGCCGCCGGCCGTTCTTGTCGGCGTCCGGTCGCGGCGCGTCAGGATGACGTCGACATGATCGTTCGGCAGGATGAAGCCGCCGGCGCCGGTTTCCGGCGAAATCTGCGTGGATATGGCGCGCATGCCGGAGGGCAGGATCGCCGCCATGAAGCCGGAGCCCTTGGCGTTGACCAGCTTGGCTTCGCGGATCGGCTCGCCGTTGACGAAGGGCGCGCGCGCGATGGAGCCGGACAGTTTTTCGATGGCGTCGGGACGATCGCTCTTGCGGATGAAATTGCCGGTGGCCGCGCTCGCCGGCCAGTCCTGCCATTGCACGTCGCCGGGCGAAACCGTTTGGCCCATGGCGATGTCGGATTTGGCGACGAGGACGTCGACCGCTAGCGATCTTCGGCGCCGGCCGCGGTCTTCACCTCCGGCGGCTTTTCCGAACGGCCGGCCAGCATGGCGGCAACGCCACCGGCGGCGATGGCGACGGTCAGCACAACAAGACGCGCGGCTTTCATACGCTTCACTCTCACCGTGACATGACGGCCGGGTCGGCCGCGTAATCCACATGGCGGCCAGTGCGACCGCTTGCACCGGATTTCAACAGCTAAAGGTCAAGGTATGGTTAAGGAGCGGTGACTAAATCGAGTTAATATTTTCTTGCGCCGATTTTCGCGGGCGCCTGATCTTTTCCGAAACCGGTTCCCATCCCCGATCAAGCCGCGGACATGCTTTTCCGGATCATGCGCATGGCACGGGTTTTCAGATACCGAGCGTCGGCATCCAGCCGGTCTTGGGATAGACGACGAGCGCCGCGGCGGCGAGCGCGATGCCATAAGGCACGCCGCCGCCGGTTTCATGCAGGCGCAGGATCCAGGTCTGCCGGGCGAGCGGGCCGGGCAGCGGCAGTCGGCGGAACTGGATCAGCAACATCGTCAACACGCCGCCGAACAGCGACGCATAGACCAGATAATCCAGGAGATAATCGAAACCGAACCAGAGCGCGGTGGCGGCCGCAAGCTTGGCGTCGCCGCCGCCGATCCAGCCCTGCGAAAAGAAACCGAAGCAAACGACCAGCACCAGCGCCGCGGCGGCAAGATGCATGCCGATGGCGGTAAGGCTCATGCCGGTGACCAGGGCGAGCAGGAAAAAGCCGCCGGCCAGCGCCAGCGAAAGCCGGTTGGAGATGGTCATGGTGAAGAGATCGCTCGAGGCGGCGAACGCCATCAAAGCGGGGAACAGCAGAAGCCTGATACCGTCGGTCAGCATGATTGTCGTCCTTGCGCGCGCGATTCGCCGGCAATCAACCTAAGCCGCGCAAGCTTGCGGTTCGGTTAGCACGGGCGACCTTGCAGACGAGTAAAGCGGGCCGCAAAAACGAAAGGCTCCGGCCACCGGCCGGAGCCCTTAAAGCGACATCGACGAGCTCGATTACTTGAGCTGGGTCGAGATGCTGGTGAACTTGGCGTTCAACTGGGTGCCAAGGCCATTGACGACCGCGATGATCGCGACCGAAATGCCGGCGGCGATGAGGCCATACTCGATGGCGGTCGCGCCGGATTCGTTCTTCACGAAACGCACGAAGAGGTTCTTCATTGGCTAGCTCCTTGATCCACACGTGGCTGTCTGAGCTGATCCAGGAGACCGGATTATCTCCAGCCTCTTCTGAACCATGCCGCACCGTATCAACGAGGTCTTGCATGCCGGTTAATACAATCGAAGAAACATAAGGTATTCAGATCCGTATATGATGTAGTTAATAAGCTATTGTTTGAAGAATATCACAGTTAACAAGTAATTAATCAGATTTATGCTGGATATAGTTGCGCTGTATTCTTCAGATATACGGAAAGGCCTTTGGGCAAGACCGGGATTTCGCCGCGGAAACGTGGCGTAATCGGTTACCGGCTTCGCCCGGTAATACTGTGGTGAGACAGCCGCTGCACTGCGTCATCTTGCGCCGGCGGGCTAAAATCGGCCCGTGGCTTCCTCGCCGTTACGCGCCGTACACCCGATCTTAACTGCGACGCCGGATACCGGATTGACCGAATTACCGTTGCAGTCAGGTCTCGGGTGATGTCCAACGAATTTCTAGTGCGTCCTGCAAGTTGCCGGCGAGACCGTCCTCAAAATCGTGCCGATCTCGATCGCGCTCGGCATCGTCTTCGCGCTGCTGACCCACTGGTCGGCCTGCAATCCCGGCCAGCCCGTGGTGGCGCAAGCGCGAGATCGTCACCGACGTCTGCTACTGGTTCCTCATCCCGCTCGGCGCGCGCTTCGTGCGCATCGGCCTGATGGTGATGGGCGCCGCCTATCTCTACAACATTCACGGCACCGACGCGCTGATCAAGTTCTACGACAACGGCTTCGGCCCGCTCGCCGATATGCCGCTATGGGCGCAGGCGATCACCTTCCTGGTCGTGTCGGATTTCCTGCTGTACTGGTTTCACCGCCTCTATCATGGCGCCGCGCTGTGGAAATACCACGCGGTGCATCATTCGTCGAAAGAACTCGACTGGATTTCGGCGGCGCGCTTCCATCCGGTCAATATCCTGTTCGGCACCGTCCTGGTCGACGTCGCGCTGCTGCTCGCCGGCATTTCGCCGAACGTGATGCTGTGGGTCGGCCCGTTCACCACCGCCTCATCGGCCTTCGTGCATGCCAATCTGAACTGGACGCTGGGGCCGTTCAAATACGTGATCGCCGGTCCGGTCTTCCATCGCTGGCACCACACCGCTGCCGGACCGCGGCGGCAACATGAATTTCGCCGGCACCTTCCCGATCTGGGACCTGCTGTTCGGCACCTTCTACATGCCGGAAAACGAGCTGCCGGATGCCTATGGCATCGACGACCAGAGCTTCCCGGAGAGCTTCGGCGCCCAGATGCTCTATCCGTTCCGCAGCAGGCGCGGCCGACACCGGCCCGCGCTCTTTGCACTTCGTTCACCAATTTGCAGTCAACTCTCGGTATGGCCGGCCGCGGCGGCGGCGGGTCATGCGTGTTGTAGCGTAGCGTGCTGGAGAGTTCGATGGCGGCCGTGTTCGGGCGTCGCCGGCGATTGATCCGCGTTTGGGCCTGGACGATCCTCTTCGCGGTCACCCTCGGCGTCCCGCGCGCAGGCCGACACCGTCAACGTCAGCGTCGACCAGGCGCAGGTGATGAAGCTGCCCGAGCGCGTCGCCACCATCGTCATCGGCAATCCGCTGATCGCCGACGCCTCGCTGCAAAGCGGCGGCATTCTGGTCATCACCGGCAAGGGCTATGGCACGACCAATCTGCTGGCGCTCGACCGCAACGGCAGCGTGGTGATGGACAAGACCGTGCAGGTGCTCGGCGCCGCCGGCCACGATCTGGTCGTCGTTTACAAGGGCACCGAGCGCGAATCCTATAGCTGCGCGCCGGAATGCGAGCCGCGCATCACGCTCGGCGACTCGCAGGGCTATTTCAACGCACGCGCTCGGCCAGAGCGGCGCGCGCACCGGCCAGGCGCAGACGCGGCACTGAGTCGCAGCCGGCGTCACGATCGGCGCCGTCGTCCGGCCGCGATCATGGTTAGCGGCCGCTTAACGGCGACCGCCCGATTCCATGCATGCGCCTGCAACAATTCGACAACGCGATTTTGCTATGACAACCACGGTGTCTCGGCACCTTTCAGTTATCCGAAGGTCGCCATGCTCAAGACGTATTCGAAGCAAGATCGCCGCCCGCCTGCATCGGTCGTTGCCGCTGCGCATCGCGCGGCGTTTCGCCCGCCGGCAGGACGGCGCCGCCGCCATCGAATTCGCGCTGGTCGCGCTTCCGTTCCTGGCGCTGACTCTTCGCCATCCTGGAAACGGCGCTGGTGTTCTTCGCCGGCCAGACGCTGGAAACCGCCGTCGTCCGAAGCCGGCCGGCTGATCATGACCGGTCAGGCGCAGACCGCGGGCTTTTGCGCAGGACAACTTCAAGACCGCGGTCTGCAATTTTCTCGCCGGCGGACTGTTCGACTGCGCCAACGGCGTCTATGTCAACGTGCAAGACCTATGCCAGTTTCGCCGCGGTCAACACCGCGTCCGCCGGTCACCAACGGCCAGTTCGACACCACCAAGATGGCTTACACGCCCGGCGGCCCGGGCGACATCGTCGTCGTGCCGCTGTACTATCAATGGCCGATCTACGTGTCGCTGCTCAGCGACAACCTGTCCAACCTGAACGGCAACTACCGTCTGTTGGTGGCGACGTCGGTGTTCCGTAACGAGCCCTATCGATGAGGCGGCGCGTCATGCAGGCGATCACTCTTCGCATGCCGCGGGCCCTCCGGCGCTTCGCGGCGCGACCGGCGCGGCGTTTCGGCGGTCGAATTCGCCTTCATCGCGCCGGTGATGATCGGGCTCTATCTCGGCTGCGCCGAAATTTCCGACGGCGTGGGCGCCGACCGCAAGGTCAGCCTGACCGCCGCCGCGCTCGCCAACTTGGCGGCGCAGGTCGACCACCATCAGCACCGCCGACATGACCAATATCTTCGATGCATCGAGCGCGATCATCGCACCCTATTCGGCCGCCAATCTGACGATGACGTTGTCGTGCCTGAGCATCGACGCGCAACAAGAACGTCACGGTGAAATGGAGCGCCACGCGCAACGGCACGGCGGCAGCCGGTTCGATGACATATTCCGGCCGCGCTCGCCGTTGCCAACACCCAGCTCATCTTCAGCAGGGTTACCTACGCCTACACGCCGATCGTCGGCTACACGATCACCGGCACGCTGACGCTGTCGGATCATATGTATATGAGCCGGCGCATCACCACGCCGCGGGACCGCCCGCTCATAGCCCACATTTAGCGCGCCTCGACGATCGGCAGTGCGGTGGTCGACTTGATCCGCTCCATGGCGAAACGCGACGTGACATTCTTCAGCGGCACGGTTGAGATCAGCTTCTTATAAAATTTGTCGTAGTTCGGCATGTCGCGCACGACGACGCGCAGCATGTAATCAACGTCGCCGGCCATGCGGTAGAATTCCATCACCTCCGGCATGCCGCCGACGGTCTCGGCAAAGCGTTTAAGCCATTCCTGCGAATGGTCGCCGGTTTCGATCGATACGAACACGGTGATGCCGAGGCCGATCTTTTCCGGATCGATCAGCGCGACCCGGCGCGTGATGACGCCGTCGGCTTCTAGCCGCTGCAGGCGCTTCCAGCACGGCGTCGACGACAGTCCGACGCGTCGGCCGATTTCGGCGACCGAGAGCGAGGCATCCTCTTGCACCACGGCGAGGATCTTGCGGTCGATGGCGTCCATTCTCTGTTTCCTTCAAACTTGGAACCGGGACATATTGGAATAATCTTCTTATTTTAGCATCAATTCTGTCTTACAGAGAAAAATATTCTATTTCAAGTGCAATCTTTCGCCTCCGCCGCGGTATCGTTTCGACCCCGACCAAGACCCATGACAAAATTCTTCTCCGCCAACTTCCCCGCCACGCTGCGCTGGCTCGAGCCGGAAAACCTGATCGGCGATCTCGGCATCGACGAAAGCAGCTACGTGGTCGTGGTGCCGGCCGGCGTCAACGTGTTCGACTTCGGTTCCGCCGCGCACACCTATTGGACGCTGAAATATACCGGCGTCGCCAACGTCTCGATCCTCGACGGCGGCCTGGCGGCCTGGAAAGCGGCGGGCTACAAGCTCGCCCCCGGCGCGCAACGTCCGTCGCCGGCGATCTTCACCGCCAGCATCGACAATAGCATTCGCGCGGTCGCCGCCGACGTGGCCACGATCGAAAAGAGCAGCGGCGCGACGCTGGTCGACGCGCGTCCAGCCTCGTTTTTCCTCAGCAACGAAAAAGAGCCGGCCGTCACGGCCTATGGTCACACCTCCGGCGCGCTCAATATCGACAGCGTCAAATTCTACGACCCGGCGTCCAATCGGTTGAAGCCACGGGCGGAGCTTGAGGCCATCGCCGGCGAAGTGCCGGCCGGCGCGACGGTCGCCTATTGCAACACCGGGCGACCGACTGGTTCGTGCTGCACGAATTGATCGGCCGCCAGCAGGCGCGGCTTTATGCCGGCTCCATGGTCGAATGGGCGAGCGACGCCTCCCGCCCGCTTGAATCGGCGCGCACCAAATGGGGTGACCTGAAGAAGAAGCTCGGCCTGGGTTCGTGATCGCCGTGCACGCGGAGTTCCTATGGCCACAGCAGCGTTGAGCGCGACCGAGGCGCGCGCCGGCGCCGGCATCGACCGGCAGTTCTTCGCCCCGGCCATCGTCGCCACCGCGATCCTGGTGGCGCTGGTGCTGCTCGACGATCAGCCGGCGTCGGCGGCGCTGATCGTCGGTGGCTTCGGCCTCGGCATCGCCTTCCTCAAAGCCGAATTCAGCTACACCGCCTCGTGGCGGCGCTTCCTCACGCGCGGGGAGGTGGGCGGCCTCATTGGCGGCCCGATCGTGTTCGCGGTCGCCGCGACCGTCATCGTGCCCACTGCCGTAGCGCTGATTGTCGCCGTCGCGCGCAAGCGCGGCGCTAACTACAGGCCGTCGCGCAGCTATGTGCTCGGCGGCACGACAATCGGCTTGTTGTGCATCTTTGTGCTCATCGCCGGCGGGCACCCGTGGAGCGTCACCTTCCGCTACACGGTGTGGGGCGCGAAAATCTCCAGCGCGCTCGGTTTTGATTTCTCGCACGCCGCGTTCTGGCAATGGCCGGGCCCCAAGTACGCGCTCAGCGATTCGATGCTCTCCGACACCTCGAGACTGACCGATTTCGGCATGTTGTTCGTGGCCGTGGCGGCCGCCGCCGCCAGCATGCCGGTCGCGGCGACCGTCTGGCCGCCGCGCAGCTCGGCTTCGGCTGCCATATCGGCGCCTTCGTCGGCGGCGTCGCCTCCGGCTCGCTGCACGGCTGGGTCTGGTTTGCCGCGCCGCTCCCCCGGCTGCCTGATCGGCATGCGCCTGCGCCCGCTGTTCGGCCTGTCGCGGGAGTAGCGTATGCGGACAGCTTACCGCGCCGTGGTGCTGCTCGGCCTCGCCGCAATCATCGGCAACCATTTGGTCAGTCCGTTGTCTTGCAGCGGCGGCGTCTCACCGGAGGATTTCGCCGGCGCCTGCGCGCCCTGTCCGTCGAAGAAATAATTCAATCGGCTTCATGGTGAGGAGCATCGCGAAGCGATGCGTCTCGAACCATGGAGCCGCCCATCCTTCGAGACGCGGGCTACGCCCGCTCCTCAGGATGAGGTGGAGAGCGGATGTGCTTTCAGGAATTCATCGACTTCGACGCGCGTCGCTGCGCCCGTCAAGCCGCCGAAGCGCGTGCATTTAATGGCGGCGGCAGCGCCGGCAAAGCGCATGGCCTCGACCACGTCGCCGGTTTCGATCAGGCGCAAAGCGAATCCTGCATGGAACACGTCGCCGGCGCCGAGCGTGTCGACGGCTTTCACCTTGAACGCCGGCATATGGCGCACCTCGCCGCGCTCGAGCCAATAGACGCCGTCGGGTCCGTCGGTGAAGGCGAGGAAGCCTTTGAAGCCTTCGCCGAGCTTGCGCAGCGCCGGACGAAGATCTTTGGCGTCGTTGTCGCCGCGCAGCGCTTCCGCCGACGCGATCACGTGGCTGCAGGCCATCAGCAGCGAATTGTCGGGCGCCGCCGCCCGGTCGAGATCGAGCACGCGCGGGATGCCGCGGTTGGCGGCGGCCTGGCAAATCGGGATGGAAAAATCCGGATAGCGGTTGTCAAGAATGACGGCGTCGGCCGTCGCCACCGCTTGCGCGGCGCTTTCCGGTACGGTGCCGATCAAGCCCTGGTCGCGGCGGGTGGCGATCATTTTTTCGCCGGCCGCGTCGACCAGGATCAGCGACACTGAGGAAGTCGCGCCGGGCACGCGCACCGCGTAACGGCAATCGATGTTCTCGCGCTGCAGGCTCTCGATAATACGGTGGGCGAATTCGTCTTTGTCATCGCCCAGTGGGCCGGCGAAGCTGGTTCTCGCGCCGAGCCGGGCCGCCGCCATCGCGGCATTGCCGGCCTGGCCGCCGCTGGTGATGAGGAATTCGGACGCCTGCACCTTGCTGCCGGCGTCGGGGAATACGTCCACCCGCATCACAATGTCCTGCACGGCGCCGCCGGCGCACAGGATGCTCGGTGGTTTTCCCGCTGCAGCTTCAGTCAAAGCCGATCTCGTTCTCCAGCCAGGCGCGGATGAGGTGATGCGCGATCGCCACTGGTGGCGGCGTCGTCAAACCGTTCGGGTGCTTGCGCAACAGCATGGTGTCGACCTCCGCTTTAGTAAACCACCGTGCGTCCTCGAGTTCCTCGCGGTCCACCACAATATCGCGGGTCAACGCCTCGGCGTGACAGCCGATCATCAGCGAAGAGGGGAACGGCCAGGGCTGCGAGCGGAAATAGCGCACGCGGCCGCAGGCGATGCCGGCTTCCTCGCGCGTTTCGCGGCGCACCGCGTCCTCGAACGATTCGCCCGGCTCTATGAAACCGGCGAGGCACGACCACATGGTCGGCACGAAACGCGGCGAGCGGCCGAGCAGGCATTGATCGCCTGAACTCGCCAGCATGATCACCACCGGATCGGTACGCGGGAAGTGTTCCGCCTTGCATTGCGGGCAATCGCGCCGCCAGCCGGCCTGCACGGCGACCGTCGGTGCGCCGCAATTGGCGCAGAAACGGTGGCGCAGGTGCCAGTGCAGCACCGCCTTGGCCTCGGCGATCGGCGGCAAATGTTCGGGCTCGACCAGCGCGCGCACGGCGATGGAGCGCAGGTCGGTGACGTGGAAGCCGTCGCGCGTTTTTAGCGCCTCGGCGGCGGCCGGTTCGATGCCATAGCCGAAGCGGGCGGCCTCGCCCAACAGACCGAGGAAAACGATTTCGCCCATGGCGCTCAGCGCGCGCGCTTCGTCCATGGTGAAAAACGGATCGTCGAGCGGCGCGCCCCTTTTCATGACGATATGGTCGCCGCCGATCACATAGGCGCCGGCGTTTGGCTGCGCCGCCAGCCGCGTCATGGCGGCCCGGTCGCCGCGTAGCTCAGCGGCGCGCGCGAGCGAGCTTTGTGTGTAGCCTAAACGCGGTTTGGGGCCGAGATCGGGGTGAGCGGACATGCGCCGCGAAATTCGCACGGGGTCGCGGGAAGTGCAATGCGCGGTCAAGCCAGCGCCCGGTCGACAGCGGCGAGGACCTGGTCGGGCATGAGTTCGTCGAGACAGGCGCTGTAGCTGTCGATGCGGCGTTCGCAGCCTTCGAAGGTGCAGGGCAGGCAGGGCAGCGGATTCTGCACGATCCACACATTGCCGCGGTTCTGGATAGTGCCGCTCGCCGCCCACGCTTCGGCAAGCCCGCCCACCGGCCACGGCCCCCACACGCGCGGGTCCATCGGGCCGAATAGCGCCACCGTCGGGCAGCCTGAGGCCGCGGCGAGGTGCGTCACCGAGGTGTCGGGCCCGACATAGACGCTGGCGCGCTTGAGCAGCGCCACCGTCTCCGGCCAGCGCACTTGGTGCACCGGCAACACGCTTTGCCAGACGCCGTCGAGATAGCGCCGTTCTTCATCGCCCGGTCCGCCGATGGCGATGACGCTCAGCCCGCGCTGCTTGAGCCCGGCGGCGAGCGCGCGCCAGCCCTCGCGCGTCCATTCCTTGTAGCGGAACAAGGGCGCGGCATGGATGACGGCAAAGCGCTCGCCGGTTGCGATGTCATCTGGTTCGACCGCGGCAGGGCAGACGAGCTCCGGCACGCGCGCGATGCCGATCGCGTCGGCAAGGCGGAGCATCTGCTCGACGCGGTGGATATTTTCGACGGCCGGCGTGTGGCGGTGCAGGAGCATGCGCTTGAGCGCGCGGCCCAACCAGAATCCGTCGGTCGCCGTTAGTCCGGCGCGGCGGCGTCCGGCGATGAAAGCAAAGAAATTGGGCCGGTCGCCGGTCTGCGTCGAAACCGCGAGATCATAGCGGCGCCATAGCTGCGCGGCGAGCTTCAAGGACGCGAAAGCGCCCGGTCGTTCCGGCATGACGACGATCCGCCCGATATCCGGATTGCCCTTGAGGATGCCGATGGTCGTATCGAATACGAGTACGTCGATTGTCGCCTGCGGCCAGGCGCGTTTGAGGCTGCGGATCAGCGGCGTGGTCAGCAAGACGTCGCCGATGCGGCGCAGGCTCACCACCAAGATGCGCGGGCGCGGCGGCAGCATCGGCGGCGGCAACGGCTCTGCTCCACGAATGAAAGGCGCGGCCTTGCTATCAGAATTCGCCGCCCGCTTCCAATCCCGCGCAACGAGCGCTTGTCGGGCCGTCCGCTACCCAGTAAGTAGACGCGAATTCGGCAACAACGGGAATGTGCATGCCGGCCGTCGAGGTCTCCTGGGGCGAACTGGTCGACAAGCTCACGATCCTGGAGATCAAGGAGCGGCGGCTGATTTCGCCTGCCGCGGTCGCTAACGTCAAGCGCGAGCTGGCGGTGCTGAATGAGGCGTTGCGGGCGTTGCATTCACCGGCCGCGTTCGCCGGTTTGAGACAGGATCTCGCCGCGGTCAATGAAAGCCTGTGGGAGATCGAGGACCGCATCCGCGCCAAGGAAGCGGCGAGCGTGTTCGACGGCGAGTTCGTCGAGCTCGCGCGCGCGGTCTACCGCCATAACGACAAGCGCGCCGCGCTCAAGCGCGAGATCAATCTGCTGCTCAAATCCGATTTCGTCGAGGAAAAGCAGTACACGCCCTACGGCTGAGCGGCGATTGCCAGGCGTTTGCGCAACGCCGCCAGCAAGCCTTTCCTTGAGGTCTCGTTATAGGCAATCGCCGGCGCCGCGCTCCACACCGGCTTCGGCCACGCCGCGTCGCTATGCCGGCGGGCGATGACGTGCACGTGCAGTTGCGGCACCTGGTTGCCGAGCGCGGCGACGTTGAGCTTGTCGCATTCGGTGATCGCTTTCAGCGCGCGCGCTGCGGCAGCGATTTCGCTCAACAGTTGGACCTGCGCCGTTTCCTCCAGGTCGATGAGCTCGACCAGGCCGCCCCGGCGCGGCACCAGGATCAGCCAGGGATAATTGGCGTCGTTCGCCAGCAGCACGCGCGCGAGCGCCAGATCGCCGACCGGTACCGTGTCGGCGGCAAGCCGTGGGTGGAGGGACCAGGGTGATTCCATTTTCCTGTCATGGCCGGGGCTGACCCGGCCATCCATGATGGATTTCCACAAGCAGAATCGCCTCATGGATGCGCGGGTCAAGCCCGCGCGAGGACGGATCGGGGCCCTTTGCCTTGCTTTCCGCCCCCTTTCGCCCGATATAAGTCCTCGGGAGGTTGGCGGTGGACGAGCCACTCGCCAACCGGGTCAGATCCGGAAGGAAGCAGCCCTAACGAGCACGGATCGGGTCGCTCGTCAGCCTCCCACCTATTTCCGCCAAGCACAGCGCCGTACGCGGCCGCCGGTCGGATGGCACGATGAGCGAAATCGCGAAACCCACCGACCAGACCCCCGACCCCGGCGGCGCCGCGGACGCCGGCTATCGCGTGCTGGCGCGCAAGTACCGGCCGGCAAGCTTCGACGATCTTATTGGCCAAGACGCCATGGTGCGCACCATCTCGAATGCATTCGAGAGCGGCCGCATCCCGCAGGCCTGGATCCTCACCGGCGTGCGCGGCGTTGGCAAGACCACGACTGCGCGGATTTTGGCGCGCGCGCTCAATTACGAGCTGGCGGACGGCTCGGTGAAAGAGCCGACCATCAACATGCCGACGATGGGCGTGCACTGCCAGGCGATCATCGAGAGCCGGCATATCGATGTGCTGGAGATGGACGCGGCCTCCCACAATTCGGTCGAGGACGTGCGGCAGATCAACGACGCCATTCGCTATGCACCTGTGTCGGCGCGTTACAAGGTCTACATCCTCGACGAAGTGCACATGCTCTCAGGCGCGGCGTTCAACGCGCTGTTGAAGACGCTGGAAGAGCCGCCGCCACACGCCAAGTTCATTTTCGCCACCACGGAAATCCGCAAAGTCCCGGTGACGGTGCTCTCTCGCTGCCAGCGCTTCGACCTGCGCCGGGTCGATGCCGCGCTGCTGGTCAAGCATCTGGAAGACATCGCCGGCAAGGAGAAGATCGAGGCGGAGCCTGCGGCGCTGGCACTGATCGCGCGGGCGGCGGAAGGCTCGGTGCGCGATTCGTTGTCGCTGTTCGACCAGGCCATTGCACATGCCGGCGCCGAAACAGGCGCCGGCCAACTAAAAATGCCAGCGGGCCCAGTCCGTGCCGAAGATGTGCGGCAGATGCTGGGCTTGGCCGACCGCGTGCGCATTGTCGACTTGTTCGAGGCGCTGATGAAGGGCGATACCGGCACGGCGCTCAAGGAATTGCGCGAGCAGTACGAGATCGGCGCCGATCCGGCGGTGATTTTGGGCGATCTTGCCGAGTTCACCCATTTCGTCACCCGCGTGAAGGTGGTGCCGTCGGTGGCCGACGACGTGTCGCTGTCGGAGGCCGAGCGCGTGCGCGGCCGCGCCTTTGCCAAGGACCTGTCGATGCGGGTGCTGTCGCGTACCTGGCAGATGCTGCTCAAGGGCATCGGCGAAGTGCAGGCCTCGGGCCGCCCGATCTCCGCCGCCGAGATGATTCTGGTGCGCATTGCCTACGCCGCCGACTTGCCGACGCCGGACGAGGTCGTGCGTTCGCTCGGCGAGGAGGGCAGTGCGCCCGCGCGCCCGCAAGGCAATGGTGGCGCGGTCTCCGCGCCCGCGCCGGCGCCGAACTTCACGCCGCGTTTTGACGCCCCGCGCGGCGGCACGCGCTCTTCGGCCGCGGCCTCGCCGCGCGTCGCCGTCGAGCCGGAGATGGCGCCGCCGCAAGCCGCGCCGACTTTGGCGATCAACTCGTTCGCCGACTTAATCGCTCTGGCCGCGGAAAAGCGCGACATCACGGCGAAAATGGCGCTGGAACGCGACGTGCGGCTGGTGCGCTGCGAGGACGGCCAGCTCGAGATTGCACTGGAAGCGAGCGCGCCGAAGTCGCTGGTGCACGACCTGCAGCGCAAGCTCACCGCCTGGACGGGAAAACGCTGGATCGTCGTGGTGTCGCAGGAGCAGGGCGCGCCGACCATGCGCGCGCAGGCTGCCGACCGGCAGGCCGAGCTCGAGCGCAGCGTGCAGAACGATCCGTTGGTGCAAGCGGTGCTCAATCGTTTTCCCGGCGCCAAGGTGATCGGCGTGACGCAGACCGCACCGGAGGCGGGCGGGGCCGACGAAGCGCCGCTGCCGGAGGAAGAGGAATAGGCGCGCATGATCCCGAAAAGTGGGAACCGGCTTCCCGCCTTCGCGAAGCCCGCTTCGGCGGGCGAAGCAAGGTCGGATAAGATCATGCGCGAAAGGAAATAAGCATGACCGATTTCATGGGCCTAATGAAACAGGCCGCGCAGCTGCAAACCAAAATGCAGGAACTGCAGGCCGAGCTCGACCGCATCGAAGTCGAGGGCGCGGCGGGCGGCGGCATGGTGCGCGTGCGGCTCACCGCCAAGGGCGATCTTAAAGGAATCAAAATCGACGACAGTCTTTACAAGCCGTCGGACAAGGAAATCGTCGAGGACCTGCTGGTGGCCGCGCATGCCGACGCGCGGCGCAAGGCGGAAGCCGTCATGCAGGAGAAGATGAAAGGCCTGACCGGCGGATTGCCGCTGCCGCCGGGGATGTCGCTCACCTGAATGCCCACCGCAGTCGCCGGACCCGAAATCGAGCGCCTGATTCAGTTGCTGGCGCGGCTGCCCGGCTTGGGGCCGCGTTCGGCGCGGCGCGCGGCGCTGCATCTGATCAAGAAGCGCGAGTTGTTGATGGCGCCATTGGCGTCCGCTTTGCAGACCGCGATGGAGAAGATCGTCATCTGCAAAACCTGCGGCAATATCGACACGCAAAACCCGTGCACGGTGTGCACCGATACCAGGCGCGACCAATCGATCATCGTGGTGGTGGCCGACGTCGCCGATCTGTGGGCGCTCGAGCGCGCGCACGCGGTTAATAGCCGTTATCACGTGCTCGGCGGCACGCTGTCGCCGCTCGACGGCGTCGGCCCGCAGGATTTGTCGATCGACGCGTTGATCTCGCGCGCGCACGATCCCGAGGTGAAGGAACTGATCCTGGCGCTCAACGCCACGGTCGACGGCCAGACCACCGCGCATTACATCACCGAACTCCTGCACGACGCGAACGTAAAGGTGACGCGGCTGGCGCACGGCGTGCCGGTTGGCGGCGAGCTCGACTATCTCGACGAAGGAACGCTGTCGGCGGCGATCAAGCAACGGACGTTGTTCTAAGTCGTCCGCGGCACCAGCCTTTTGAAATGCCCGCGCCGTTGCAGCCAGGCGAGCAGCACCAGGCTCGGCAAGCCGGCGAGCGCGCAGATCACGAAAAACCACACCCAGCCGGTCGATTCGGCGATGAAGCCCGCGCCGGACGACAGATACGTGCGCCCGACCGCGGCCAGCGCGGTGAGCAACGCATATTGCGTCGCCGTGTGCAGCGGGTTCTGGCAGAGCGCCGAGAGGTAAGCGACGAACATCACCGTGCCGATGGCGCTGGTGAAATTCTCCAGCGTGATGGCGAAGGTGAGTGCCGCGAGGTCGTGGCCACGGCTCGCCACGAAGCAGAAGCCGAGATTGGCCGACGCTTGCAAGATAGCGCCGATCCACAGGCTGGTGGCCAGCGGCAGCGCGCGCGCGACAAAACCTCCGGCAAAGCCGCCGGCAAGCAGCGCCGCGAGGCCCACGCCCTTGACGATGGCCGCATATTCGTTGCGCGTGAAGCCGAGATCGATGACGAACGGTGCGGTCATGGCGCCGGACAGCGCGTCGGTGAACTTGAACAACACGACAAAGGCCAGCATCGTGAAGGCCATCTCGTAGCTCAGAAAATCCTTGAACGCGCCGATGGCGGCTTCGGCCACGCGCGCGAACGGCTTCAGCCCGGCGTGTTTGGCTTCGGCGGCGACCGAGCGCTCCGGTTCGGTGGCGATCAACGCCGTGCCGGTGCCGATCAGCACCAGTACGGCCATCGCCGTATAGCCCCAGTGCCAGGCCGTCTGCTTGTCGAAGCCGTGCGCCTGAATGGCGCTGACCAGGAACAGCGCGCCGGCGGTGGAAACCAGCATGCCGATCCGGTAGGCGGCGACGTAGGAGGCCATGCCGGCGGCCTGCTCGTTCTCCGGCAGGCTCTCGACGCGGAAGGCGTCGACCACGATGTCCTGCGTGGCAGACGCGGCGGCGACCAGCAGCGCGCCGAGCGCGACCAACCCGGGCGCGCTGGCCGGATCGGTCGAGCCGAGAAAGACGATCGCCGCCATCAGCAGGATTTGCGTGAAAACCAGCCAGCCGCGGCGGCGGCCGAGCCAGCGCCCGAGCAGCGGCACGTCGAGCGCGTCGGTGAGCGGCGCCCAAAGGAATTTCACCGTGTAGGGCGTGCCGACCAAAGCGAACAGGCCGATGGTACCGAGGTCGACGCCCGATTCGCGCATCCACACCAACAGCGTCGCGCCCGACAATGCCAAAGGCAGTCCGGACGAGAAGCCGAGGAACATGACGATCAGCACGCGCGGCTTGAGATAGACCGCGATGGCGTCGAGGAACGAGGGGCGCGGCTCTGCGGTGCCCGGCGGAGCGGTCATGCGCTATTCGCCGGCTTCCAGTTTGCGGATCGGCGCAGGAATGATCTGAGCGCTTGGCGTTTCGTCGCTGAACTCGACGCTCTGGATTTTCTCGCCGCGCGTGAGGATTTTGTCCGCCGATATGACGATCTGTTCGATATCTTTGTTGGCCGTGCCGAAATGCTTGTCGAGATTCTCGACGCGGTCCTTGAGACGCACCACGTCGCCGATCAACAGACCGACTTCCGTCAAGATCTTGTCGGCCGCTGCGCGCATCCGTGCGTCTTTTTGAATCTGTTGCACGACCTGGATGGCCAGCATCAACAGCGACGGCGAAACTATAATGACGCCTGCGCGGTATCCCTTCTGCAACACGTCATCGAAGCCATCGTATAGCTCGGCAAACATCGACTCCGATGGGATGAACATGAAAGCGACGTCTTGCGTCTCGCCTTTGATCAAATATTTCCCAGAAATGTCGTCAATGTGCTTGCCCAGATTCTGCCGCAGCTGACGCGTGGCCTGTAGCCGCTCTTCGTCGGTTTTGGCATTTTCCAGCGCCGTCGTTGCCTCCAGCGGGAATTTGGCATCGATGACGAGATGGCGGTTGTCCGGCATGTGGATGCAGCAGTCCGGCCGTGAATTGTTGGACAAGGTGAACTGGAACTCGTAGGCGCCTTTCGGCAATGCGTCTGAGATGATCGCTTCCATGCGGCCCTGGCCGAAGGCGCCGCGGCGCTGCTTGTTGTCGAACACCTTTTGCAGCGCTGTCACCGTCGTCGCCAGATCGGTGATATTTTTCTGCGCGCTGTCGATCACCGCCAGCCGCGCGTGCAATTGCTGCAAGTGGTCGGTCGTGTTCTTGGTCGAGGTCTTCATCGACTCGCCGAGGTTTTGCGTCACCGCGTCGAGCCGCGTGTTCACGGTCTGCTGCAATTGCGAATGCGAATTTTGCAGCCAACTACCCATGGCATCGAGCCGGGCATTGAGCTCGCGCAACCGTTGCTCGGCTGCCGGGTCCACGGCCGGCGGCTGCTTGCGCAGTTGCAGCGCGATGATGGCGACGACGCCGATCGCGATGACCAGGGCGAGAACGATGAGAAGGGTTTCCGGCATAGGCTCTTCTAGGGTTGCGCTGCTTCTAGCCTGATTCGACAAGCCTTGCGAACGAAGGGCGAACGGTAAGGCGATAACGCCCATGGCTCAAGGGGAAAACCCCCGTCATTCCGGGGCGCGAGCGAAGCGAGCGAACCCGGGATCCAGAAACCGGCACGGAGCAAATATCTGGATTCCGGGTCCGGCCCTTCGGGCCGTCCCGGAATGACGTCGAGACAGGTCGCGCATTGACCGCGCCCTGCCTTGCCCTTACATCGCGGCCATGGCGGTGCGCGACATCCTCATCCTCCCGGACAAGCGGCTGCGGCTCAAATCCGAGCCGGTGAAGGCCGTCGACAAGCCGTTGCGCGCGCTGGTCGACGATATGTTCGAGACCATGTACGCCGCGCCCGGCATCGGGCTTGCCGCCATCCAGATTGGCGTGCCGCAGCGCGTGGTGACCATGGACCTCGGCAAGAAGGATGAGCCGAAGCAGCCGCAGGTCTTCATCAATCCGGAAGTGACCTGGAAAGCGGACGAGAAATCGACCTACGAGGAAGGCTGCCTGTCGATCCCGGAATATTACGAGGAGGTCACGCGGTCCTCGGCGGTGCGCGTCAAATATCTCGATCTCGACGGCACGCCGCGCGAAATCGAGGCGAGCGGCCTGCTCGCTACGTGTTTGCAGCACGAGATCGACCACACCAACGGCGTGTTGTTCATCGACTATATCTCCAAGCTCAAGCGCGACATGGTGATGAAGCGCTTCAAGAAAGCGGCGAAACTCGGCACCGGCAAGCCGCTCTCCGAGGATAAAGAGCCTTCGCATCACATCGGTTAATCCGGGCGAGGCCTGCATGCGCCTGATCTTCATGGGCACGCCCGATTTCGCGCTGCCGACGCTCATCGAACTTGCCGCGCGCGGGCACCAGATCGCGGCGGTCTATACGCGCGCCGCCAAACCCGGTGGGCGGCGGGGCCTCGATCTGGTGCCGACGCCGGTCGAGCGCGAGGCGCGCCGGCTCGGCCTGCCGGTGCTCACACCGAAGACGTTGAAGGACGAAGCGGCGCAAGCTGCCTTCCGCGCATACCGGGCGGACGCGACGGTGGTGGTGGCCTATGGCCTGATTCTGCCGAAAGCGATCCTCGAAGCGCCTCGCCTCGGCTGTTTCAACGTGCATGCCTCGCTGCTGCCGCGCTGGCGCGGAGCGGCGCCGATCAACCGCGCGGTCATGACCGGAGATCATGAATCCGGCGTCACCATCATGCAGATGGACGAAGGCCTCGACACCGGCGCCATGGCAATGAAAGAAAGCTTGGCGATCGGCGCGGACATGACGGCGGGCGACTTGCTCGACGCGCTGGCGCGGCTCGGCGCCGACTTGATGTTGCGCACGCTGGCCGCGGCCGAACGCGGCACGCTCGAACTGAAGCCGCAGCCGGAAGCGGGCGTTACCTACGCTACCAAGATCGATAAGAACGAAACCCACGTCGATTGGACGAAACCGTGGAAACAAGTACACAACCACATTCGCGGCCTGTCGCCGTTTCCCGGCGCCTGGTTTGAGGTCGGTGGCGTCCGCGTCAAAGCGCTGCGCTCGACCAAAGGTGAAGGCAAAGGCGTGCCCGGTACCGCGCTCGACGACCGTCTGACGGTTGCCTGCGGCGACGGCGCAGTACGGCTCACGCAAGTGCAGCGTGAGGGCAAGAAGCCGATGCGCGCAGAAGAATTCTTGCGCGGCACCGCGGTCAAAGCGGGCACGCGATTAGCGTGAATCAGGCCGCGTGAAATCCCGCCCAATGATGCCGGCGCGCCTCGATGAATTCGGCGAGATCGCCTTCGCTGACGCGAACCAGGTCGCTATGGGCGAAGCCCTTGGAATAGTCGAGGATGGAGACGATTTCCGGTGTCAGCCGCATGGTCGGCACGGCGGCAGGGTCGGGGCGCGGCATGACTTTGTATTCGGGATAGCGATGCAGCAGGATTTGCGCGGCGTGATCGATCTCGCCTTGGTCGGTGACCACGGCGGCCGTTGCCGCCATCGACAGGCCCTTGATCAGCAACGGCTGCGGGACATCCTTGGCGATGGCCAGCGAAATGCGCGGATCGCGCTTGATATTGGCGAACTTCTGGCTGTCGCGGGAAATCAGGCAGTAGATGACCATCCCGTCGTTGCAATAGCCGACCACGGTCGCCTGCGGCCAGCCGTCGGCACGGTTGGTGGCGACCGTCATGATGCGGTGCTCGTTGAGCAAGTCTATGATTTGTTTCTTGAATTCCCGCTTCATGAAAAAGGGACTCCGGTTGCCTCGGACAAATTATAGGTAGCTACCGAAGGACGGATTTGAGGTGAATCAATCGTGCCGCGTTACAAGCTGACCATCGAATATGACGGCGCCGCCTTTGCCGGCTGGCAGATCCAGGCCGACCGCGAGACCGTGCAGGGCGTCCTGACCGGTGCGATCGAGGCGTTTTCCGGGGAAAAGACGCTGGTGCAGGGGGCCGGCCGCACCGACGCCGGAGTGCACGCGCGCGGCCAGGTCGCCCATGTCGATTTGAGCCGGGACTGGGAGCCCGACACGATTCGCGACGCCGCTAACGCACACCTGCGGCCGCACGCGGTGGCAATCCTCGGCGCCGAGGCCGTGGCCGCTGATTTCAACGCGCGCACGTCGGCGGTCAAACGGCACTACCTTTACCGCATCGTCAACCGCCGCGCCGATCTGGCGCTGGAGGCGGGCCACGCCTGGCGGGTGCCGCGCCCGCTCGACGCCGCAGCCATGCATGACGCCGCGCAGCCGCTGATCGGCAAGCACGACTTCACTACTTTCCGCGCTTCCGAGTGCCAAGCCAAGTCGCCGGTGAAAACGCTCGACGTGCTCGCCGTTGCGCGTGACGGCGACGCCATCAACGTAACGACTTCGGCGCGCTCGTTCCTGCATACGCAGGTGCGCTCCATGGTCGGCTCGCTGGTGATGGTCGGCGAGGGCCGCTGGAGCGCCGACGATCTCGCCCAGGCGCTAGCCGCGCGCGACCGTACCGCCTGCGCGCAGCTGGCGCCGCCGGATGGACTTTATTTGATGCGGGTGGATTATCCGGCGAAGTAACGCTCGATGATCGCGCGGTAGACCGCCGTCAGCGCCGTGAGATCGGCGACCGGCACCCGCTCGTTGACCTGATGCATGGTCTGGCCGACCAGGCCGAATTCCACCACCGGGCAATAAGCCGTAATGAAGCGCGCGTCCGACGTGCCGCCGTTGGTCGAAAGCTGCGGCTTGCGGCCGGTGGCCTTGCCGATCGCATCCGCCACCATGTCGGTGAAGTGACCCGGCGTGACGGCGAAGACGCCGGCATTCGACGGCTCCCACTGCAAGGCGAATTTGATCTTGCCGCCGGCAGCCTTCTGCGCGCGCTGCTCGATCAGTTTTTTCAGCGAATCGAGCGTCTGCTTGTCATTGAAGCGGATGTTGAAACGCGCGCGCGCCTCGCCGGGGATGAGATTGACGGTTCTGTTGCCGACGTCGACCGAGGTGAATTCCAGATGCGAGGGCGGGAACAACGCACTGGCGTCATCGAGCGGCTCGGCCTGCAAGGCCGAAACAAGTGTCACCAGGCCGCGGATCGGGTTTTCCGCGCGGTCGGGATAGGCGACGTGGCCTTGCTTGCCGCTGACAATCAGGTGGCCGTTGAGCGAGCCGCGCCGGCCGATCTTGATGGTGTCGCCGAGCGCCTCGACATTGCTTGGCTCGGCCAGGATACAGTGGTCGAATTTTTCCCCGCGCGCAGCCGCCCATTGCAAGAGTTTGAGCGTGCCGTTGACCGCGATGCCTTCCTCGTCGCCGGTGATCAGAAACGAGATCGAGCCTTTTGGCGTGCCGCCGTTTGCGGAAAGATGATCGAGCACGGCGGCCACGGCGCAGGCGATGCCGCCCTTCATATCGACCGCGCCGCGCCCGAACAGCTCGTTGTTGGCCACTTCGCCGGCAAAGGGCGGGTGCGCCCAGGCTTTCTCGTCGCCGGGCGGCACGACGTCGGTATGGCCGGCGAACATCAGATGCGGCGCGGCCGTGCCGATGCGGGCGTAAAGGTTTTCCACGTCGTCGGCGCCCGGCTCGCTGAAGGTCATGCGGTGGGCGGCAAAGCCCGCCGCCTTCAAGGTCGCTTCAAGAAACTTGAGCGCGCCACCTTCCGCCGGCGTCACCGAGGGGCAGCGCACCAGATCGCGGGCGATTGTCAGAGGATCGGCGGTCATGATCGAACGACTTAAGCTCCGAGCTGTTGCGCCAGCAGGTTGTTTTGGTTGCGGATCCAGCCGGGAATCAGGAAGGCGTCGATCAAAATCCATATGGCGGTGATCAAGGCCCCGAAAACGGTAATCGACAGGATCAGCTGCGCGATCGCGACGCCGGTACGTTTGAGATAGAAATTATGGCCGCCGAAGAAGCCGACAAAGAACCACGAGAGATAAGCGACCAAAGCGGTCTTCTTGTTGGCTTCGAACAGCATCATTGCGCGGGCGTCATTCGACAGGCCGCCTTTTTGCATCGTGTCTTGCCGGGTGCTGGCTGGAAGCTCAGTCATGTCCTCCCCCATAAAGTCGAAGCGATCATCGCTCCGAACCCTTCAATCCCTCAGCAACTCGTTGATGCTGGTCTTCGACCGCGTGCGTTCGTCCACGCGCTTGACGATGACCGCGCAGTAGAGGTTCGGCCCCGGCTCACCATTCGGCAAGGGCTTTCCCGGCAGCGTGCCCGACACCACGACCGAATAGGGCGGCACCTCGCCCTGATAAATCTTTCCCGTTTCGCGATCGACGATCTTGGTGGAAAGCCCGATATAGACGCCCATGCCGAGCACGGAACCTTGGCGCACGATCACGCCTTCGACGACTTCGGAACGCGCCCCGATGAAACAATTGTCCTCGATCACCACGGGACCAGCCTGTAGCGGCTCGAGCACGCCGCCGATGCCGACGCCGCCGGACAAATGCACGTTCTTGCCGATCTGCGCGCAGGACCCGACGGTCGCCCAGGTGTCGACCATCGTCCCTGAATCCACATAGGCACCGAGATTGACGAAGCTCGGCATCAGCACTACGCCGGGCGCGATATAGGCCGAGTGGCGCACCACGCAGGACGGCACCGCGCGGAAGCCGGCCTTCTTGAATTTCGCGGCGTTCCAACCCTTGAACTTGCTGTCGACTTTGTCCCACCACACCGCTTTGCCGGGGCCGCCGGGGATCACGCTCATGTCGTTGAGCCGGAACGACAGCAACACCGCCTTCTTCAGCCATTGATTGACGTGCCATCGGCCGTCGGCTTGCTTCTCGGCCACACGCGTCTGCCCGCTGTCGAGCAGGTCGAGCACGGTAGCGACCGCCTTGCGCACGGCGCCCTTGGTCTTGGGGCCGATCTTGTCGCGCCCTTCAAAGGCGTCGTCGATGGTTTTGGCAAGCTTGTCGTAAGACATGGGAGCCCCGGCACATCGTTCGGAGCGGGTTTGTCGGGGCCTGCGTAGGCGATGTCAAGCCGTACGCCCGTGGCTGACGATTTGCTCAAGAAACCCGGCGAGATCGTCGGTCAAATAGTCGACATGCGGCTCGTCGCGCCCTTCCAATTCCCAGGTCTCGCGGAAAACCTCGCGCTGGCCCTCCGGCACCACCAGCACCGTGGTCATGCCGAGCGCGTGTGGCGCCTCGAGGTTGCGCGCCAGATCCTCGAACATGGCGGCTTTTGCCGCGTCGACATTATGCACGGCCAGGAACCGCTCGTAGGTTTTCACCGCCGGCTTGGGCTCGAGTTCGGCGGCGATGATGTCGAACACGTCGTCGAAATGCCGCTCGATGCCGAGCCGCTTCATCACCGCGTCGGCGTGCTTGCGCGTGCCGTTGGTGAGGATGAGCTTGCGCCCGGGCAATTTTTCCAGCGCCGCGCCAAGCGCCGGATTGGGCTCGAGCGGCGAGTGATCGATCTGGTGGACGTATTCGAGATAGTCGTCCGGATTGAGCCCGTGCTCGGACATCAAGCCGCGCATGGTGGTGCCGTAGCGCTTGTAATAATCCTTCTGCACGCGGAACGCCTCGTCCTTCGATACTTTGAGGAATTCCGAGACGTAGGCGCGAATACGGTCGTCGACCTGCTGCCAGAGCAGGTGATGCGGATAAAGCGTGTTGTCGAGATCGAACACCCAGGTGTCGACCTGGCCAAAGCCACGAGGCGTCCGGCGCTCGTTGCTCATTACAGTTGACCGGTTAAATGGCAGTCGATCGCGCGATCATTCGGCCGCGACGAACTGCGCGGCGTCTCGCGGCCGCACGCGTTCGTCTGCGTCGAGCGCGGCAATACGCTGGTCGATGGTGTCAATCACGCGGCGCGAGAACGGACCGAGATGCATGTAGAGCGACATCAGGATGATGATATGGCGCAGCGCGGCTGGATTGGTGCGGGCGATGGTCTTGAACGTGTTCCAGAATATTTCGCGGGTGCCGGGCACGGCGTTGATGATGGTGTGGATCATCTCGGCCGAACTCGTCTCGCCGCGACGGTCGCCGGCCACCGGCGTGTTGCGGCGGTCGCGGCGGTCGAGCATGGTGGCGAGTTTTTCCAGGCGCCGCGCGAAATTCTCCGGCGCGTAGACCGTCTCCACCACGCGCTTGTAGTCGGTCAGGACGTCGCGCAGCGGCCGCTTCGGCTCGAAGTTGATGCCGATCGAGCACTGATCGCCGGCGCGCTCCTCGAGCATGACGTCGTGGCCCTGGTACAGGCGGCCTTCCTTCTCCAGGCGGCGCGTCAGCTGCGTGCCGGGCAGCGCGTAAAGCAGGCCGACCATCGCGACCGGCACCGCGCAATCGTCGATGAAGGCGGCCATCGAATCCCCGATATTGGTCTTTTCGGTATCGAAGCCGACGATGAATCCGGCGGTGACGGCGATGCCGTAGCTGTAAATCTTGTGCACGCATTCGGCGAGATTGCGCTTGGTGTTCTGTTTCTTGCGCATCGCCACCAAAGTCGCGGGGTCCGGGCTCTCGATGCCGATGAAGACGAGCCAGAAGTTGCAGGCCTTGAGCATCTCCAACAGCTCATCGTCGTCGGCGAGGTTGATGGAGGCTTCGGTCGAGAATTCGAACGGGAACCCGTGCGCCTCCTGCCACGCCTTGAGCAGGGGCAGGAAGATGCGCAGCGATTTTCGGTTGCCGATCAGGTTGTCGTCGACGAAATCGACGTGGCCGCGATAGCCGAGGTCGTAGAGGTGCTGCAGCTCCGCCAGGATCTGGTCGTTGGTCTTGGTGCGAGGAACGCGACCGTAGAGCTCGATGATATCGCAGAACTCGCAGGTGAACGGACAGCCGCGCGAGTACTGGATGCAGATGTAGAGGTACTGGTCGAACTTGAGCAGGTCGAAACGCGGCATCGGTGTCTTGGTGACGTCGATCGTGAATTTTTCGGCTTTGAATACGCCGGAGCGTTCGCCGCATTGCCAGGCGGCGACGAAATCATGGATGACGTCTTCGGCTTCGCCCAGGATTTGGAAGTCCGCCGACGCATAAAGATGCGGGCTCGATGTGACATCCGGCCCGCCGACCACGACCGGCGTGTTGAGCTCATGGCACAGCTCGATCAAGCGGAAACAGTCCGGCTGCTGGTTGAGCATGCCGCCGGTCAAGACCATGTCGGCCCATTCGATATCGGAAAGCTCAAGGTCCTCGGTATTGCAGTTGATGAGCTTGAATTCCCAAGTCTGCGGCAACAGGGCGGCCACCGTGATGAGGCCTAGCGGCGCAGCCGGATAGCGCGCGCCAATGAGCTTGCACGCTTCCGTGTAGCCCCAGAACGAATTCGGCACGAACTTCGGGTAGACGAGTAGAACCCGGAGCGGTTGATCGGTCATTAGGCAGCGCCTCCAACGGCAAGATCGCACGGACCGGCGGTATAACACAATATAAAAGCCAACGGATTTCCTCTGTAAAGTGAAGTGGTTACCGAGAATGCGGGCATTCGCGGCGCGGTTCCCTCATCGCTTTCGGCTCACGGCTCCTTGAAATGCACCGTGGCCGACGATTGGCCGGTGATGTCGATGACGGCAAAGCCGGCGGTATTGAGGCCACGCGCGGCGCAATCCTTGTGGTCGGCGAGCTCGAACTTGCCGTCGCGCGTGCAGAGCGGGACGTTGCCGCCCCAGGACAACGTTGCATCGCCACGCCGGATCGCGCGGCCGCTGCCGTCGACCGCCTCGGCATAACTGTAAAGCCGGTGCGGTTCGCCGCGCAGGTCCGGCCGCAGGCAATGCCCGGCCGCCACGCGATACCAGCCGCGGGTGACGATCTGCCCCATCTCGACGGTGCCGAGCGCGGCCATCACCGGGTATTTGGTGTCGTTGCACCAGGAAAAGCCGTTGCCCTGCGGATTGGCGGCGGCCGCCAGCAGGACGTCAAAAAAATCCGGCTTCGCCGCCGCATCGGCGGCGAGCTTGCGGTCGGCGAGGAATTTTGCCAGCGCGCCTTGCGTCTTGGCGCCGTCGACGCCGTCGATCGGATAGGCATCATAGCCGGCGATCGTGAGCAGGCGCTGGATGCCGGCGAGCCGCGCCTGCGCGTCGTCGTAGTCGGCTTCCTCCGCCAGATTGACCGTCGGGCCTTTCGGCGAGTCGGACGGCCGCGCGGCGGTGAAACGCGCCTGCTCGCTCACCGGGCAGCCGCGCGCATTGGCGATTTCGAAATCGCCGTCGCGAATGCACAGCTCGGCATGGCCGCTCTGCGGCATGGGCGCGCTGCCGTAATCCGGCGGCGTGCGCGCATGCACATAGATGAGGTCGGCGTCGAGCACGCCGTCGACCACCTGGCGGCATTGTCCGGGATCGACGCGGAACCAGCCGCGCGTCGCCACATTGGCGCGTTTCTCCAGCCCGATCGCCGCGTCCAGGCGGTAACTGGTGCGGTTGCACAAAGTCAGTTCCGCGCGCGCCGGCGTGGCTATCAACAGAATGAGCAAGCCGCCAAACCAGGCGGAGCCGTG
Source organism: uncultured Alphaproteobacteria bacterium (assembly GCA_963753925.1). Classification (GTDB taxonomy): domain Bacteria; phylum Pseudomonadota; class Alphaproteobacteria; order Rhizobiales; family Xanthobacteraceae; genus Pseudolabrys. The sequence continues at coordinate 673,209 of CAVWEF010000004.1, read as the reverse complement.
GATCGGGCGAATCATGCGCAATGCTAGGGCATGGTCCGGAAAAGTGGGTACCGGTTTTCGGAAAAGATCGTGCCCACAACGTCAAAAAGCAAAGCAGGCCGTCGTACCAGAGGGGACAATTTCAGGCGGCTTGCCGTTTGACGCGCGTGGCGAGGATTTCGCGGCCGAGCAGGACGCCGCCGAGCGCGAGGCCGATAATGTCGGTCCACTCGCCATGCGGCATAGCGTCGGCCGGGATGAACAGCAATAGGCCGGCGACGCCGAAGCCGATACGCAGGGGCAGGCTGAGCGGGCGCACGGCGTAGCCGGCAAAGGCCGCGCAGATCAGCCAAACCCCGATCAGCGCCGTGGTCAGCGCTGCCAGTATCGACACAACCGAGCCTTCGAGCAGCAGCGAGGGCGAGCGGATAAACAGGAACGGGACGATGAAGGCGATCCAGCCGAAGCGCACGGCTATCCAGCCTGTCTTCATCGGGTCGGCATGCGCCAGCGAAGCCGCGGCATAGGCGGCAATCGCCACCGGCGGTGTGATCATCGACATCATGCCGAAATACATCACGAACATATGCGAGGCCATCGGCGAGAGGCCGATCTTGACCATGGCCGGCGCGACCAGCGCCGCCAGCAGTACGTAGACGCCGACCGTCGGCATGCCCATGCCGAGAATGATCGAAACGATCGCGGCCAGAAACAGCAGCAGCCATACGTTGCCCGAGCCGACCTGCACCAGCAGCAGCGTGAGCGCGAAACTCAAGCCGGAGATGTTGAGCACGCCGATGATGAAGCCGGCGGCCGCGGTGATCATGATGAGGTCGAGCGAGGCAAGGCCGGTCGAACGCAAGGCGTCGAGGATATCGAGGAGCTTAAGCTTCTTGTCGCCATAACCGAGCGTTGAGCCGGTGGCGATCAGCACGACGCAGCCGGCGAGCGCTGACTTTTCCGGCGACCAGTTGAGCCAGAACAGCGCGTAGATCAGCATCGCGAAGGGCAGCATGAAGTGCCAGCCCTGCGCCAGCACTTGGCGTAGCGGCGGGATTTTCTCGCCCTCGATCGGCGCCAGCCCGGTTTTGGCGGCGAGCAGGTCGGCCTGGACGAACAAGGCGTAGTAATAGAGCAGCGCCGGCAGGGTGGCGGCGATCGCCACGTCTTTGTAAGGAACCTGCAGGAATTCCGCCATCAGGAAGGCGGCGGCGCCCATCACCGGCGGCATCAACTGGCCGCCGGTTGAGGCCACCGCCTCGATCGCGGCGGCGACCGGGGCGGGATAACCGCCGCGCCGCATCAGCGGAATGGTGATGACGCCGACGGAGGCGACATTGCTCACCGCCGAGCCGGAGATCATGCCGAATAGGCAGGAGGCGGTGACCGCGATCTTGGCCGAACCGCCGCGGTAGCGGCCCATCAAAGTGAGCGCGATGTCGGTGAAAAAAGCCGAGCCGCCCGAAGCGAACAGCAAAGCGCCGAAAAACACAAAGGCGATGACGATGGTCGTCGCCACCATGAGCGGCAGGCCGAGCATGCTGCCGGTATCCCAGACCAGATAGAAGGCGAGCTGGGTGAGTTTCACGTGTCGGCCGGCGAGCGCGCCGGGCACCAGATGGCCAATCAGCGCGTAGCCGAGGAACACCAGCACGACGATGGTCAGCGCCATTCCGACAGTGCGGCGCAGGCCTTCGATCACCAGCGGCACGGTAATGAAGGCGACGATCAGACCATCGAGCGGCCGCTCAGTCATTTCCTCCGACAGCGCCGGAAAGCGGACCGCCACGTAGACGCCGACGACAAGACTCAATGCCGCCAGCAGCCAATCGTACCACGGCACTTGCAGGCGCGGCGCGCCGGCGCGGAGCGGTCGGGTGACGTAGACCAGCGCCAGGCCGAGCGCCAACATGCCGGCCAGGAACTGCTCGTTGAACAGCAGCAGTCCCAGCACATTGCGATAAAACTGGATCGCAAAGGCGATCGAGGCGAGTGTGAGCAGGCTGGCGCCGACAATCGTCAGCCAGCGGGTGCCCAGTGACGTGGGTTCCGCCGGCGGCTGATGCGTTTTCTCGGACACGGCCTGTCCTGCGCTGGAGCGGCCTCGTTCAGCGGTCTATTTCGCCGGCCATTCGCCGATTTCCTTGTAGTACTTCAACGCACCGGGATGAAATTTCGCTGGGCCCATGTCCTTGATCATGCGCTTGGGGTCGAAGCCGCTGAGTGCGCCGAACGACGCCGCCAAGGCCGCTTGATTGTCGTGCATGATCTTGGCGAGCTTGTAGACCGCGTCGTCGGAAACTTTCGCGTTCGTCAACACCAGATAGTCATAGGCGTAGACCCAGGTCGGTTCGACGATGCCGAGGTGGCCTTTGCCGGGTGCGAGTTTGACCGGATAGGCGACTGGAATGAATTTGCGCAGCCGCGCCAGGGCGTCCGGCGACGGATCGATCGGCAGTACGCGCAGGCCGCCGACCTGGGCGTCGACTTCCGACACCTTGCCGGAGCCGAGCGCAAACAGGAAAACGTCCGCCTTGCCTTGCGCCAATTCGTCGGCGCCGCCGACCACGTTCGGCACCGGCACGTTTTGCACGTCGCCATAGCTCAGATTGGCGTTGGCCAGCATGCCTTTGGTGAGCACGTCGATCACGCGCTGGCTGACGAAATCGCTCGGCACGCGCTTGCCTTTGAGGTCGGCGATGGTCTTGATGGGCGAATCCTTACGCACGAAGAAATTGGAAAACAGCGGGGTAAGGATCGCGACCACGCGCAAGTCGGCCTGCGGCTTGTCTTTATAGATGACTTGGCCGGTGACGGCGTAATGGGTCTCCAATTCGTTGGCGAGGCCGAATTCGATTTCGCCTGCATTGATGCCGGGCACATAGGCGCTGGAGCCGCCAAACGGCTGCAGGCGCAGGTTCATGCCGTGATCGGCCGCGACTTTGGCGATTGCCGCGCCCGCCGAATAGGTGAAGAAGCCCTGCTTGCCGGTGCCCATGCCGTACATCTGCGCCGAAGCCGGCGTCGCGATGGCGGCCACGAGCGCGCCGGCAGCCACAATGCCGAAGCGTCGAGCATTCATGCGAACCTCCCTTAAGTGCTCATGCGTTTTTGCTTTATGCGTTGGGCGCAGCGTACACGGTGGCGGCGTTTGCGAATAGGGTGGGGCGGGGCGCGGGGCCCCGGCAGCCGCGAATAAACGGAAAAACGCGCCGGCTCAGCGATGCATCAGCGTGCCGAGGCCGTGGTCGGTGAGCAATTCGAGCAACACGGCGTGCGGGACCTTGCCGTCCATGATGACGACGCCCTCGACGCCCTGATCGAGCGCGTAGATGCACGTCTCCACCTTGGGGATCATGCCGCCGGAGATGGTGCCGTCGGCGATCAGCTCGCGGGCTTTGGCCACCGACAGGTCGCTGATCAAATTCTTGTCCTTGTCGAGCACGCCCTCGACGTCGGTGAGCAGCAGCAATCGCTTGGCCTTGAGCGCGCCGGCAATGGCGCCGGCGAAGGTATCGGCATTGACGTTGAACGTGCCGCCGTCGGCCGCGGCCGCCACCGGCGCCAGCACCGGGATCAGCTCCTTGCCGAGTACATGATTAAGCACGGTGAGATCGACCTTGTCGGGCTCGCCGACAAAACCGAGATCGACCACTTTCTCGATGTTGGAATCCGGATCGACGATGGTGCGGGTCACCTTGCGCGCGGTGACCATGTTGCCGTCCTTGCCGCACAACCCGATGGCCTTGCCGCCGGCGGCGTTGATGTAACCGACGATCTGCTTGTTGATCGATCCGGCCAGCACCATTTCGACGATCTCGACGGTGGCGGCATCGGTGACGCGCAGGCCGGCGGCGAATTCCGACTTGATGCCGAGCTTCTTGAGCATGGCCGCAATCTGCGGCCCGCCGCCGTGCACCACCACCGGATTGATCGCGGCCTGCTCGAGCAGGACGATGTCGCGGGCAAAATCGCGCGCCAGCGTCTCCTGGCCCATGGCATGGCCGCCGTATTTGACCACCACGATCTCCTCGTCGTAGCGCTGCATGTGCGGCAGCGCCTCCGACAGGATGCGGGCTTGGTCTTGCGGACTGATTTTTGGAGCTTTGCTCATCGCCGGCCTTCGCGTGAATGCCGCAGGGTTCTAGCCGATGTGGCAGGTGTCAGACAATGCGCTCGTGCCGTTTCCGGCACAAAAGCGCCTCAGCGCTTCTGTTCCTTCAGCAGCCGCGCCACCGCCGCGCGCAGTTCGGGGATGCCAGTGCCCTCGCGCGCCGAGGTCGTCAGCACGCCGGGGAAGGCGGCCGGGCGCTTGGTGAGCGTTGCTTCGACTTCGGCGATGCGTCGGGTCAGTTCGTCCGGCATTATCTCGTCGGCTTTGGTCAGCACGATCTGGTGGCTCACCGCCACCTGGCCGAGCGCCTCGAAGACTTGATCGTCAGTGTCCTTGAGCCCGTGGCGGCCATCGATGAGCACATAGACGCGCGCCAAGTTGGAGCGGCCGCGCAGAAAAGCGTGGATCAGTTCGGTCCACGTCGCCACCTTGCTCTTGGCGGCGGCGGCGTAGCCGTAGCCCGGCATGTCCACGACATTGAGCCGTTCGCCGCCGGTAAAGAAGATCAGCTCCTGGGTGCGGCCCGGCGTGCGCGACGTGCGCGCCAGCGCTTTGCGGCCGGTGAGCGCGTTGATCAGGCTCGACTTGCCGACATTAGAGCGACCGGCGAAGGCGATCTCGGTCCCGCGCATGGGCGGCAGCGAGGCGGGCGACCCGGCGGCGGCGACAAAACGCCACTCGCCGGCGAATAGGCGGCGCCCTGCTTCGATCTCGTCGCGGGTGAACTGTGCCATCGCCGCGCTATTGCTGCGGCTTCTTCTTTACGAACAGCGCCTTGATATTGTCGATCAATTCGATCTTGGCGCCGTGCTTGCGCATGATAATCGACTGCTGTGCCACCGACAGCGAGTTGTTCCAGGCCCAGTAGATCACCAGTCCGGCCGGGAAACTTGCCAGCATGAAAGTAAAGATCAGCGGCATCCAGTTGAAGATCATCGCCTGCGTCGGATCGGGCGGCGTCGGATTGAGCTTCATCTGCGCCCACATGGTGATGCCCATGATGATCGCCCAGGCGCCGAGATGCAGGAAGTGACCGACCATGGGGATCGTGGTCGGGTCGAACGGAATGAGGCCGAACAGAGTGAACACGTTGGTCGGGTCCGGCGCCGACAGGTCGTGGATCCAGCCGAAGAACGGCGCGTGGCGCATTTCGATGGTGACGAACAACACCTTGTAGAGCGAGAAGAACACCGGAATCTGGATGGCGATCGGCAGACAGCCGGCCAGCGGATTGATCTTCTCTTTTTTGTACAGCGCCATCAGCTCCTGTTGCTGCTTGGCCCTGTCGTCGGGATAGCGCGCCTTGAGCGCCGCCATCTGCGGCTGCACTGCCTTCATCTTCGCCATCGAGGCGTAGGATTTGTTGGCGAGCGGGAAGAAGGCGCCCTTGATCAGCACGGTGACGATGAGGATGGCGACGCCGAAATTGCCGACCAGCCGGTAGATGTAGTCGATCAAGGAGAACAGCGGTTTGGTGATGAAATAGAACCAGCCCCAGTCGATCAGCAGATCGAAATGGTTGAGATGGAGTTCGTTTTCATATGCGTTGATGACGCGCACTTCCTTGGCGCCGGCGAACAGCCGCGCGTCGGCCGTCGTGCTCGCGCCCGGCGCGATGGTGCGCCCGTCGAGCAGGTAGTCGGTCTGATAGGTCTCCAGCGTACCTAGCTTGTCGGCGCGGAAATTCGCCACCACGTGCGCGTCGGTCTTGGGCAGCAGCACCGCGGCCCAGTATTTGTCGGTGATGCCAAGCCACGCATCGGTGGCGTTATAAGCTGATGACCTTCTTTTCCTCGATCTTCTTGTAGGTGACTTCCTGCGAGCCCTCGTCGCCGAATTTGCCGATCAGGCCTTCGTGCAGGATGTAGTAGCCGAGCGTCTTCGGCGTACCGTGGCGCGAGATCAACGCAAAGGGGAACAGCGAGACCGGCTTGTCGGTCTTGTTCACCACCTCGTCCTTGACGGTGAACAGATATTTGTCGTCGATCGAGATGTTACGTCGGAATTCGAGGCCCGCGCCGTTGTCATAGGTGAGCGTCACCGGATGCCCGACGGCGAGTGCGCCGGAGCCGCTTTGCGTCCACAGCGTATCGGCGGTCGGCACCTTCAGATTGGCGCCGGCGGCATTGGTCCAGCCGAATTCGGCGTAGAACGGATCGGGGCTGCCGGACGGCGACAGCAATACGATGGGCGGCGACTTCGGATCGACGGTCTCGCGGAATTTGACCAGCGCCAGATCGTCGATGCGGCCGCCCTTGAGCGCGATCGAGCCTTCCACGCTGTCGGTCTTGATCGGCACGCGCGGCGACAAAGCGAGCGCGGCGTCGCGGTTGGCGGCCGCCGCGCCGGGCGTTTGCGCCGCTTGCCCCGGCACCTGCGCCGCTCCCGGTTGCGCGGGAGCCTGCGCCGGCTTACCCGGTTGTGCCGGCGTCGTGGTCTGCGTCTGCTGCTGCTTTTGCGCCAGTTGTTCGGACTGCAGCTTCTCCTGCCGCGCCCTTTCCTGCGGCATGGCATAGAAGAATTGCCAGGCGATCAGCACCACGGCCGACAGCACAATCGCCACTATCGTATTCTTGTTGTCGGTCATCGGGATCCCGTGTTGGCCTTGCGCCCCGCATGCATGCGCCGCAGCGCCCCCTCGAACTCTTCGACAATACGCGCGAATGGAACTTTGAGCGCCGCGCGCCGGCCGATTAGCACATAATCATGTCCGCTTCGTATCCGGTTCGACCCGGCGGTGCGCACGATCTCCCGCAAGCGGCGGCGCACCCGGTTTCGCTCGACCGCATTGCCGACTTTCTTCGACACGGTGAAACCGATCCGCGCCGGTCCGTCGTCCGCCCGCTCGCGCGCCTGCAGCACGAAGGCGGCGGCCGTGGCTTTGATGCCGGACGCCGCCGCTAGGAAATCCGCCCGTTGCCTCAGTCGTTCCATTTAAAGCAATGCGCGGCTTTGGCCTCCGCCGTCAGGCGGATAGCCGCTTGCGCCCGCGCCCGCGCCGTGCCGACAAGACCTTGCGTCCGCCTTTGGTGGCCATGCGCGAGCGGAAACCGTGACGGCGCTTGCGTACAAGCTTGCTCGGTTGATAGGTCCGCTTCACGTTAACTTCTCCGGTGGTCGCGCCGTGCCGACAAGGGCGTCGGGATTGCCCCCGCAATCGGCCATGAAAACCCGTCAAAGGCACGGATCGGCACGCGATTTGCGCGGCTTATAAGGGAGGGGCAAAGGCGCGTCAATGCAAGTGCACCGGTGCCGCCCGTCCGGTCACAATGGCTCACAAGGCGGTGAGAAGTGGCCGCTTTGCCGGCAGAATCGGCGATCTCGTGTATATAGCGCGGCATGTCCGCCACCCCGCCCAGCGCGAAGCCGCCGCGCAACCCGATCCGCCGCCTGTTGCCGCTGATCGCAATCCTCGTTCTGGCCGTCGCCGCCTATGTCATCGTCGGGCGCGGCGGTCTTTCGCTCGAGGCGCTGGTGCGTAACCGGTTGGCCATCGGCGCCTTCGTCAGCGAGCACCGGCTGCTGGCCGTGCTCGCCTATATCGGCATCTACATCGTCGCCGTCGCCCTGTCGCTGCCTGGGGCGGTATTTCTCACGGTGAGCGGCGGCTTTCTGTTCGGTCTCGCGGTTGGCGCCCCGGCGGCGGTGATCGGGGCGACCATCGGCGCGACCCTCATCTTCCTGGTGGCGCGCACCGCGCTGGGCGAGCCGCTGCTGCGGCGGGCCGGTCCGCGCGCCGCGCAATTGGCGCAGGGCTTCCGCGACGACGCCTTCAGCTATCTCCTGTTCTTGCGCCTGGTGCCGGCTTTTCCCTTTTTCCTGGTCAATTTGGTGCCGGCTTTCGCCGGTGTGCGGCTCGTGCCGTTCGTGGCGGCGACCGCGCTCGGCGTCATTCCGGGCGCGCTGGTCTATGCGTTTGCCGGCACCGGCCTCGACAGCGTCATCGCCGCGCAGCAGGCGGCGAATAGCGGCTGCCTTTCCGCCGGCCGCACCGATTGTCATATGATTTTCGACGCCAAGGACGTGCTGACCCCGCAACTGATCGGCGCGCTAATCGCGCTCGGCCTGCTCGCCCTGGTGCCGGTGGTGGTGAAAAGACTACGCGCGCGCCCGCGCGCGACGATGTGATATTAACGGTAGCATTGCAGGCAAGAGTTTTAGGGATATGACGGAAATCCTCAAACCGGACATCTGCGTGATCGGCGGCGGCTCGGGCGGACTGTCAGTCGCCGCGGCAGCCGCTGTGCTCGGCGTGCCGGTGGTGCTCGTCGAGCGGCACAAGATGGGCGGCGATTGCCTCAATACCGGCTGCGTGCCATCGAAGGCGCTGGTGGCGGCGACCAAACGCGCCGAGCTCATGCGCGGCGCCGGTGTCTTCGGGATAAGCGCGCCCATTATCGACGTCGATTTCGACAAGGTGCACGAGCACGTCCAGCGCGTGATCGCCGCCATCGCGCCGACCGACTCGGCGGAGCGTTTCGCCGGCTTAGGCGTGCGGGTGATCAAGGGCCACGCCAAATTCAAGGACCGCAAGACTGTCGTCGTCGGTGAGGATTACGAAATCCGCGCCCGCCGCTTCGTCATCGCCACCGGATCGACGGCGGCGTTGCCGCCGATCCCGGGGATCGACGGGGGGCCCTATCTGACCAACGATACGGTTTTCGATCTCACCGAGCGGCCCGACCGCCTCATCATCATCGGCGCCGGTCCCATTGGATTGGAAATGGCGCAAGCCTTCCGCCGGCTCGGCAGCGAGGTGACGGTGCTGGAAGCGGCGGCCCCGCTCGCCAAGGACGATCCGGAATGTGCGGCCATCGTGCTCGACCGGCTCGAGCGCGAGGGCGTCGTCATCCGCGCCGGCGTCAACGTGACGGGCGTCAAGCATGCAATCGGCAGCGCGGCGGTGACGTTCGACGGCGGCGGCGGCGAGGAGACCGTCGAAGGCCGATATCTCCTGATCGCCGCCGGGCGTAAGCCGACGACTGACGGTTTGAATCTCGAGGCGGCGGGCGTGCGCTACGACCGCTCGGGCATTTTCGTGAACAAGAAGCTGAAAACCGCCAACCGGCGCATCTACGCCATCGGCGACGTGGCGGCCAAGCAATTGCAATTCACCCACGCCGCCAATTACCACGCCGGCCTAGTGATCCGGAACGCGCTGTTCCGCCTGCCGGTCAAGGTGAACAACGGCGTTATTCCCTGGGTAACCTATACCGATCCCGAACTGGCGCAGACCGGAATGACCGAAGCGCAGGCGCGCGCGCGCGGCAAGAAGATCCGCGTTCTGCGCTGGCCGTATCATGACAACGACCGCGCCCAGGCCGAGCGCGAAACGCACGGACACATTAAAGTCATCACCGACAGGAAAGGTAAGATCCTGGGCGCGACAATCGTCGGTGCGCAGGCCGGAGAATTGATCGCGATGTGGACGTTGGCGATTGCGCAAGGACTGAACATCCGCGCCTTGACTGGCATCGTGCTGCCCTACCCGACGCTGTCGGAAATCGGCAAACGTGCGGCCATAGATTATTTCACGCCGAGTTTGACGAGCCCTTTGGTGCGGCGCATCATCGCGTGGCTGCGAATCTTCGGTTGAGGCTCTCATGGAACCGCAAACCGAACCAACAAGCGAGCCTGTCGCGCCGGCGGCGCCACGGCAAAATTCCGGCCAAAATTCGAGCCTCTCGCCGCGGCCGCGCATCGGCCTTTCCGGCAAGCTGTTGTTCCTCACCGTGCTGTTTGTGATGGTGGCGGAAATTCTGATCTACGTACCGTCGATCGCCAATTTCCGGCTCAACTGGCTCAACGACCGGCTTGCCGCCGCGCATACTGCGGCGCTGGTGCTCGACGCCGCGCCGAGCGGCATGGTGCCGGAGAGCCTCGCCAAGCAAATCCTCGCCAGCATCGGCGCGCGCGCGGTGGCGATGAAGATGGGCAACCAGCGCCGCCTGCTCGCCGCCAATAATGTGCCGTCGAAGATCGAGCAAGACATCGACATGCGCAACGTGTCGTGGTGGCACGCCATCATGGAAGCATTCGATACGCTGTTTTTTTCGCAGCCGAGTGACGTGATGCGCCTCGTCGGTCCGGCGCCGATGGCGGAAGGCCAGTTCATCGAAATTATTCTCGACGAAGCGCCGCTGCGCAAGGCGATGCTGACTTTCTCGGTCAACATCCTTCTCTTGTCGCTGGTGATCTCCGGCGTCACCGCCATGCTGGTGTTCCTTGCGCTACATTACCTGCTGGTGCGGCCGATGGGGCGTATCACCGCCAACATGATTACGTTCCGAACCGATCCGGAAAATCCGGCGCGCATCATCGCCGAATCTGGCCGCGGCGACGAGATCGGCACCGCCGAGACAGAACTCGCCGCCATGCAGCGCGAACTCGCCTCCATGCTGCATCAAAAGAACCGGCTGGCGGCGCTCGGGCTCGCGGTGTCGAAGATCAATCACGACCTGCGCAATTTGCTGGCCTCGGCGCAATTGTTCTCCGATCAGCTGTCGACGCTGCCCGACCCCAAGGTGCAGCGTTTCGCGCCGAAGCTGATGCGCGCGCTTGAGCGCGCCATCGCCTTCTGCCAATCGACGCTGTCTTACGGCGCCGCGCAGGAGGCGCCGCCGGAACGCAAAACGCTCGAGGTCGAGCCGCTGATCGAGGAAGTGCACGAGGCGCTCGGCCTCGGCCTCGACGTGCCGATTCGCTGGATCGTGTCGGTGGAACGCGGGCTCACCGTGGAGGCCGATCACGATCAATTGTTCCGCGTGTTGGTCAATGTGGCGCGCAACGCGGTGCAAGCGTTGGAGGCGCGCGGCGCGCGCGATCCGGCGCGCGACCAGATCCGCATCACCGGCCGGCGCGAGGGCTCCGTGGCGATCATCGAGATGTCCGACACCGGCCCCGGCGTCTCGGATAGGGCGCGCGCCCATATGTTCCAGGCTTTTCAGGGTTCTACGCGCGCCGGCGGCACCGGCCTCGGCCTCGCCATTGCCGCCGAATTGGTGCGCGCGCATGGCGGCGACATCCGCCTGGTGCCGGGAACCATCGGCGCTACCTTCTGCATCACCATCCCCGACCGCGCGGTCGATCTCAATTCCCGGCGCGGCGCGCGGGCCAGCGCGTAAATCAATGGAATAAGCGGGCGCGGAAGAAGGTCCCCTTGCGCGGTGTTCGTCCTTCGGGCGCGACATTCGTTTGCAAGGAAGGACATTGGCATGGGCACGACGCCGGTGACGTTGTTGGCGCTGGCGACCGCGGTGCCGCCGCACTCGGCGGAACAATCGGCAATCGCCGCGCTCGCGCGGCGCATCTATGCCGGCGCCTTCGTCCGTTATCCCAAGCTCGCCGACGTGTTCGCCAATGCCGGTATCGAAAGGCGTTACGCGGTGCGCCCGCTCGAATGGTACGCGGCGCCGCACGACTGGACCGATCGCACGGCCGCCTATCTCGACGGCGCCGGCGATCTTTTCGTGCGTGCTACGCGCTCAGCGCTCGACCGCGCCGGGCTCGCCGCGCGTGACGTCGACGTCATCGTCACCGTGTCGTCGACCGGTGTCGCCACGCCGAGCCTGGAAGCGCGCATGGCCGCCGCCATGGGCTTTCGGCCGTCGGCCGCGCGGGTGCCGGTGTTCGGGCTCGGCTGCGCCGGCGGCGTGTCGGGTCTGGCGCTGGGCGCGCGGCTGGCGCGCGCCGAGCCAGGCGAGGTGGTATTGGTGGTGGCGGTCGAGGCCTGCTCGCTGGCGTTTCGCAACGACCGCAGCACCAAGGCGGACGTGATTTCTTCCGCGCTGTTCGGCGACGGCGCCGCCGCCGCCGTACTGCGCGCCGACCGCCGCGATGCGCCGCTGCGCGTCGGTGCTAGCGCCGAGCACACCTGGCCGAACACGCTCGACATCATGGGCTGGTCGATCGATCCGGTTGGCCTCGGCGTCGTGCTGTCGCGCTCGTTGCCGCGCTTCTTGCGGCAGCGGCTGGCGGCGCCGGCGCGCCGTTTCATCAGGCAGGCGCGGATCGAGGCGCCGCAATTCGTGTTCCACCCCGGCGGCGCCAAGGTGCTTGACGCGGTGGAGACCGCGCTCGAGCTGCAGATCGGCACGCTGCGCGACGAGCGCGATGTGCTGCGTGGCTACGGCAACATGTCGGCGCCGACCGTGCTGTTCGTGCTCGAGCGCGCGCTCAAACGCGGCTTGCGCGGATCCGCGGTGCTCGCCGCGCTCGGTCCCGGCTTCACCGCGAGTTTTTTGTCGCTTGAGGCCTGCCTCGTCTCATGGGTGAGGGCGCTTGGCTGGTCGGCTTCATCGCCGTGCAGCGGTTGGCCGAACTCGGGCTCGCACAATGGAACACGGCGCGGCTGCGCGCGCAGGGCGGCGTCGAATTCGGCGCAGCGCATTACCACTTGATGGTCGCGCTGCACGCGTTCTGGCTCATCGGTCTGTGGATGTTCGGCGACGCTCGCGCGGTCGATCCGTCCTGGTTTGCGGCTTTCGTGTTGCTGCAGGCGGGCCGGGTGTGGGTGATCGCGACGCTCGGCCGGCGTTGGACCACGCGGGTGATCGTAATGCCGGGGGCGGCGCCCATTACGCGTGGACCGTATCGGTGGCTGCGCCATCCCAATTATCTGATCGTTGTCGGCGAGTTCGCGGTGGTTCCGCTGGCGCTCGGCCTGCCGGTTCTGGCGCTGATATTTTCGCTCGCCAATGCGGCGCTTATCGCCTACCGCATCCGCGTCGAAGAGATGGCCCTGGCCTGGGCCGGGCGCGCCGCGCCGGCACCATCGACGTTAATCCCGGCGACCCTTGCCAATGAAAGCCCGAGGCGATAGCTATCCCTCGGTTCCGCGGCCCGCTTTCCACGCCGTGGTTTCAGCGCCCGTAGCTCAGCTGGATAGAGCACCAGACTACGAATTTGGGGGTCAGGAGTTCGAATCTCTTCGGGCGCGCCATAAGCATTTGTATTCACGCAGATTTCTGCGGCGCAATTTTTTCCTAATCCAGTTTGCAGGGGCAGTCTGGTGCCCTTTTGATCGTGGAGACTGCGAATCGATCGAGCCAGTCAAACGAAATCAAAACAAGTTCGGATAATGAATGATTACGGAACGTTATTGCCCGCCTACCGTGACAACCATGGTGGCATAAGAAAGCATTCGTCGGTGAACAAAGATGCGCCGGTCTCTCGCCACGATCAAAAGGCACTGGCCCCCGAGGACGTTTGACGTCGCAGCATAATTGCTAGGTCGTGCAGCCGCGGGCGCGAACGTGCCAGAGCACCTAAAACATGACCACCGGTCATGACCTGAACCTTGTCGACCATATTGGTCACCACGCAGGCGTGATTGGGGACGATACGAACCAGGTCGCCGACGCCGAGGTTGATGGCCCCGTCGGTCGACAGACGGCCATGTTCCTCCGAGAGCTGGTCGATGCGAATGTCGGGCCGGCCAAGGACATGGCCGTAACCAACAAGTCCGAATAAATCGGAAGTCAACGTTTTGCTGCCGGCGTCGATGATGGCGCGATTATCGGCCGGCACCGAAACCACCGTTGCCAGGACGGTCAGGGCGCAGTCGTCCCAGCCGCAGACGCCGCGTTCAACGAGCGATCGGTCATTGTACACGTAAGTTCCGGCGCGATATTCGGTCGTCACCGGGGCCTCGCCGGCCATCATCATGGACGGCGTGCCGCCTGAGGTAATGACGGGCACCGGGATGTTCTTCGCCTCGATCAGAGCTTTGGCGCGCGCCATAAAGGCCTGCACCTTGGCCGTGCCATTCGGCGGCGGATAGGTCATCAAGCCGGCAAATGTCAGGCCTGCGAGACTTGGCGATGGTTTCGGCGAGAGCCACGGCATCTTCGGGCGTTGCCACGCCACAACGATTGGCGCCGGTATCGCACTCGACAAATACGGCCAGCGGCTTTGCTTCCGAAACGAAGCGTTTCCGCAAACCGTCGATGACCGTTTCATTGTCGGCAACGACGCTCAGATTTACCTTCTTGGCGAGCGTCGCCAGGCGATCGAGTTTTTCCGCGCCGATGATGTTGTAGGTGATCAGGACATCGCGAATTTCCGGCGTACCGGCGACCATCGCTTCCGCTTCCGAGACCTTCTGGCAGGTCACGCCGATCGCGCCCGCTTTGAGTTGCATTGCGGCGATTTGCGGAAGTTTATGGGTCTTGATGTGTGGACGGACCTTCAGGCCGCAGCCGTCGGCATAGTCCTGAAGCCGCTTGATGTTCCGTTCGACTTTGTCGAGGTCGATCAGCACCGCGGGCGTCGCGATACCCGCCAGCGCGTTGACACGCTCATTCACGCTCGCCTCCCGGTCTACGGCATCCAGCGTACTACTGATTTCCTGCCGGATGCCACCAATGGCCTTTAAGGACCACGCCATTGATGCTAATTTTCTTGCTGCCGATCATCCGCTCGCCAACCGAATCGAAATACGGAAAGCTGCCCTCGTTGACGGTAAAGATGGTGGCATCGCCTGCCGAACCCGGCGCGCAATGTTCCGAGTTCGGGCCGGCGAATGGCGGCGGCGGCATTCGCGGTCGTCGCGCGAATGACGTCGATCAGTGGGGTGCCGAGGCTGAGGAATTTCGACAGCGTGGTTGCCTGATCGAAGACCGGGCCTTCCAGATTGAGAATGTGCAAGTCGGACGAGATGGTGTCCGGCATAAATCCCGCATCAAGCATGGCTCGTGCCGTCTTGAAGGCGAACGATCCCATGCCATGACCGACATCAAAGAGAACGCCGCGCTGCCGGGCCTCGAGAACGGCTTGCTTGACCGCGCCTTGGCCGGTGACCGGCGAATTGGGGAAGGGGCGGAAGCAGTGGGTGAGAACGTCACCCGGCCGCAAGCGAATGAGGACATCTTCATAACTCGGCGGCGGTTCGTCGATATGCGCCATCAGCGGCAATCCGAGCTCCTCGGCGACCTGCAGCGCAATGTCGAGGGGGGCGACCCCGGACGAGCCGCTCGCGTGGCGGCCGACGCGAACCTTGATGCCGACGATCACGTCGCGGTTGGCGTTGGCGACGGCGACGGCGTCCGCCGGGCTCATCAGCCGCATGTCGCTGCTTTCGCCGACCATGATGCGCTTTGAAAAAGCGAAGATTCCGGCGAAGGAGATATGAAGGTAGGCGAGGATGCGCGGTTCGCTCGGTTCGATGACGTGTTTGAGAAAGCCGCGGAAATTGCCGGGGCCGGCGCTTCCGGCATCGATGAGTGTCGTCACGCCGCTCTGCCGCGCAGCGTCGGTCGCATCGACGCCGAGCGAGGTGCCGCCCCAATAGACATGCGTATGAAGGTCGATAAAGCCCGGCGTCACGATGCGCCCGCCGACATCTCGAACGTCCGCACCGTTTGCGGCGGCGATATTTACGTTTCGATCGCCGCAACGCGCCCGCCGGCAAATGCAACATCGGCGATCTGGTCCAACCCCTGCGCGGGATCGATGACGCGGCCGCCTTTGAGGAGCAAGTCATAGGTCATGCCGCATCGTCCTTTGTTGGTCTTGCTTCGGGAGCACTGCCAGTCGGGGCTTATCTCGTTACGTCGTAAGCGCCGGCCGCCGCTTTCGTCGTCCGGCAACGGTTCGCACGGCTTCGGACGCTGGGCGCAGCGGCTTTAGTCGCCCAAGCGGTCCATCCGCATCCCCGTGGGTTGCCTTCATCAATTCGAACTTGATGCGCCGCATCCGCTCCTGCGCCTCGCGCGGCTTGCGATATGCGGTCGATGCAGCGAGCAGGTCGATGGCCGCAAGAAGTGCATAGCGCGACGCCGTCGGTTTGAGCGCGTCCGGCGCTTCAGGCACGTGCACGCCGAGCGAAATATCCGCGATTGCGGCAAGCCGGCTTTGCGGTTTTGTGATCGCGATTATCAAAGCGCCATATTGTTTGGCGACAGTGGCGGCCGCGATAACTTCCGCGGCGGTTCCTGTGGTTGATATTGCGATCACAACGTCGTCGCGGCCGAGCGTTGCCGCGATTCATGAGCATCAATCTCGGATCCGAATAATGGTTCACGGCAATCCCGAGACGAAAGAAGCGATTTTCGACCTCGGCGACGGCGACCGTCGAGCCGCCGCCGACACCGAATGCCGCGAGTTTTGTGCAGCGGGCAATGGCTTCGGCGGCTTTCTCGACATCTTCCTTTTGCAATTGCTCTTCGACGGCGGAAATCGCGCGGCGGATTTCCTGAAAGACGGACCGCCAGAGCGCTGGGCGCTCAAGATCGGTGCCGACATGGGGCGGCAGTTCAAGATAGATCCGGCCGACCGCCAATGCCTGGGCCAACCTCATCTTGAGTTCGCGAACGCCGCGGCAGCCGACCGAGCGGCTGAAACGCGTCACTGTTGGCTCGCTCACGCCCGCCCGGTGAGCCAATTCGGCATTGCTTGAGTGCACGGCAAAATCGACGTCGGCAAGCACCGTGGTGGCGACGCGTTGCTCCGACCGGCTCAGCGTCGGACCGATCTGCTTGATCACTGAAACGATATCGCCGGGCGTGAAGTTGCCACGGTCCAACGCCTTTGTGCCGCCGGTTGTTTCGGCCATCGTTGGGCGGGGAGTTCGTTTCGCCGGTCGCACCGTCAGCCACCTTTTCCGTAGCCAATCCATGGCATTGCCCCTTCGCGGGGCGAACCGCAAACGTGTAATAAAGTTTCACAGCCGATCGGGGAGGCTGTCAGAAACCGCAGGATACTTCAATTTCAGCCTTGAAAGTTAACACAATTTGTATGTAACTTTCAAACAAGTGATCGCCGTGTTGGTGAAAATAATCAACGCCGCCGGCCCCGCGCGCTGAGAATGGGGCGGGACAGCGAAGCCGGCTTGAAGCGGCACTAAATGGGAGGATGACCATGAAATTTGGACTAGGACTCTTGGTGCGCGGCGCCGCGGCCGTCGCCACGGCATTGTTCCTGAATGCGCAGGCCAGCGCGGCCGGCATACTGCGTGAAGCAACGATCGGCGAACCGCCGCCGCTCGACGTCATGGTGACGACCGCCGATGTCGCCTCCGTGATCGGCCGCCATATCTTCGAGACCCTTTACGCTTGGGACTCGACCTATACGCCGCGCCCCATGCTGGCCGACAGCGATAGCGTCGAAGATGGCGGCAAAACGATCATCATCAAGCTGCGCCAGGGCGTTCACTTCCATAACGGCAAAGAAATGACCGCCAAAGACGTCGTCGCGTCGATGGTGCGCTGGGGCAAGTTCGGCGCCCGCGGCAAACTGCTGATGGCCAGTGCCACATCGGTCGAAGCCACCGGCAACTACGAAGTGACGCTCAAGCTGTCGGCACCAAATGGCGCCTGGAAAAATTTGGTCGCTGACGTCAATGGCGGTCTCGCGATCTATCCGGAAGAAATCGCTGCCAAGGCCGGTAATCAGCCTATCGAGCAGAAAGATTACATCGGCACCGGTCCCTATAAATTCAAGGAATGGCGGCCGAACCGCTATGTCGAACTTGAAAAGTTCAATGGCTACAAGCCGCGCAAAGAAAAGAGCGACGGTTTCGCCGGCGCGCGCGTCGCCAATTTCGACAAGATTCGCTTCATGCCTGTGCCGGACGTCGGCACGCGCGTGAGCGGCGTTCAGGCCGGCGATTACGACTACGCCGAGATGATCTCGGGCGATCTTTACGACACGCTGAGCAAGGACAAGTCCGTTCAGGTGCAGCGGAGCAACGCCCCGATCTTCGGGCTTTTCTTCATGAATTCGAAGGAGGGCATCCTCAAGGACAACTACAAGCTTCGTCGCGCCATTCAGACGGCGCTGGATAAATCCCAGGCGCTTCGGGTTGCCTTCGGGCCGAAAGATCTGTGGAGCGCAGAAGGATCGATCTTCCCGAAGGAGACGTTCTGGTACTCGACCGCGGGCGTCGAAGGCTACAGCCCGCATGACGCGAAAAAAGCCAAGGAACTCGCGAAGGAGGCCGGCTACACTGGAACGCCTATTCGTCTGCTGGTATCGACGAACTATCAGGCGCACTACGACGAGGCGTCGGTGTTCACGCGCCAACTGGCCGACGCCGGCATTAACGTGCAGATGATCGTGGTCGACTGGGCGACGCTTCTCAAAATGCGCGGTCAGTCCGAGCAGTGGGATATCTTCGTCACCCATCATACGTTTTCGCCAGACCCGATTCTCTTCACCTTCCTCAACGCGACCTATCCCGGTTGGTGGAACAGCCCTGAGATCCAGGCGTTGCGGACCGAACTGACCAATTCGTCCGACCAGGCCGCGCGCAAGGCGACGTGGGACAAGATCCAGGCCCTGATCTACCAACAGGTTCCGGTCATGAAAGTCGGCGATGCCTACACCTACGACATTGCGTCGCCGAAACTTAAGGGGCTCAATGCCAACGGCCCGGCCTTCTGGAACGTGTCCACGAAGTAGGGACGCTGCGAATTGCGGCGCGGGTCAGGCCTTGCACAGCGCCTGAACCGCGCGTCGCGTTTTGCCGCGGTGGGCCAGCCGGCGGGTTCGAATGTGGTCTTATGCGCTCAAGCGGACGGGAACGACGGCGGTGACGCTGTTGGCGGCGTCCGTGATCATCTTCGCCTTTATTCATGTTATCCCCGGCGACCCAATCTACGTTCTGCTCGGTGATACGGCGACGCCCGACCAAATCGACGCCTTGCGGCACCAATTGGGCCTCGATCAACCGATTATCGTGCAATATCTGCATTGGGCCGGCCAAGCGCTCACCGGCAATCTTGGCCGGTCGATTTTCTTTCAGGCGCCGGTTCTGTCGGTGATTGCCGATGGCGCCGAGACCAGTACGCTACTGGCTCTCATCACGATGGTCTGGGTGGCGCTCATTGGCGTGCCCATCGGTATGGTCGCGGCGGTGCGGCACGGCACATGGCTCGATCAAGGTCTATCCGGTGCCGCCATGCTGATGGCGTCCGTGCCGACCTTCTGGGTCGGCCTGTATCTGATCCTGATTTTTGCAGCGACGCTCGGCTGGTTGCCGAGTTCCGGCTATCCGTCGATATTCGATGGCGGCCTTGGCAATCTCCGCTATCTGTTGCTCCCCAGTTTGACCCTTGCCGCGCCGAATGCCGCGCTCATTC
This sequence comes from uncultured Alphaproteobacteria bacterium, assembly GCA_963753925.1. Taxonomy (GTDB): domain Bacteria; phylum Pseudomonadota; class Alphaproteobacteria; order Rhizobiales; family Xanthobacteraceae; genus Pseudolabrys. The sequence continues at coordinate 654,036 of CAVWEF010000004.1, read as the reverse complement.
TGCGGTTGACGCGCGCCAGCATGCTCGACGTGTCGCACGAGGATTATGTGCGCACGGCACGCGCGAAAGGCATTCGGCCCTGGCAGGTCGTGCGCCGGCATATTCTGCGCAATGCGCTGTTGACGGTTGTTTCGGCCTTCGGCTTCACCTTCGCCGCATTGCTGTCCGAAGCGGTGGTCACCGAAACCGTCTTCGCGTTGCCGGGCATTGGCCGCCTTGTCGTACAGTCGATTCTCCGGCGCGATTATCCCGTGATCCAGGGCGTCATCTTGGTCATCGTCGTGATTTATCTGGCGATCAACCTGATCGTCGACTTGTCCTACCGCTTCCTTGACCCGAGGGTTGAGCTGCAATGAGCCGCGCCAACATCGCAACGTGGCTCGCGCCTTTTTTTGCGCGCCCCATCGCGTTGGCCGGGCTTTGCGTGCTTCTGGCGATGGTGATCGCCGCGATTTTTGCATCGTCGCTGGCGCCTTACGATCCCTATGCGATCCATCCAGTGATCCGCCTCATGCCGCCGGATGCCGCTCACTGGTTTGGCACCGATCAATATGGCCGCGACACGCTGTCGCGCGCCATCTATTCGGCGCGCATGGCGCTGGCGATCGGCGCAGGCGTGGTGTCCTTCGCGCTTATTACCGGTATTCCGGTCGGGGTCTTTTCCGCGCTGTTTCCGCGGCTCGGTCATGTCTTGATGCGGATGGTCGACGTGCTGATGGCGTTTCCCTCGCTGCTGCTCGCGCTCGGGCTCATCGTTGTCCTGGGGCCGAGCGCAGCCAATTCGATCATCGCCATCGGCGCCGGATACATGACGACCACCACCCGCATCATCTATGGTCTGACGCTGCGCCTGCGCGCGGAAACCTACGTCGAGGCGTCCCGCAGCATGGGCTCCGGCACGATCTGGCTCGTCGCCAAACATATCCTGCCGAATCTGATCTCGCCGCTTCTCGTGCAGGCGAGCTTCGTGTTTGCGTTCGCTCAGCTCGGGGCCGCGTCGCTCGACTTTCTCGGGCTTGGCGCGCCGCCGGACATTCCGAGCTGGGGCAACATGCTGGCCGAATCGCGAACCTTCATCACGCGCGCGCCATGGCTGCTGACCTTTCCGGGCATGATGATTGTGTTGACCGCGTTTTCTCTCAATCTCGTCGGCGACGCGTTGCGCGACCGTCTCGACCCGCGGTTTCGGCAAGTCTTTGGCGCGCGAGGGTTAGACGGTGCTGTCGGTTCGCGACCTTTCAGTATCCCTAGGCCCCGAGACGGCGCCGATCGACATCGTGTCGGGCGTGTCCTTCGACATTGGCAAAGGCGAAATTCTCGGCCTCGTCGGTGAGTCCGGTTGCGGCAAGAGCATAACGTCGCTGGCGGTCATGGGATTGCTGCCGCAGCCGGGCCCGCGCATTCGAGCCGGCCATATCCGTTGGCTGGCGCCGACGTGACCCAATTGCAGCCATGGCAGCGGGTCGAGGCCGGTCATGGCCACATCGCCATGATTTTTCAGGAACCGATGACCTCGCTCAATCCGGTTCGCCGCGTCGGCGATCAAATCGCGGAAGCGGTGCGCGTTCATGATGGCGTTTCGGGCGCGGCCGCGCTGGCGCGGGCGCGCGAACTGCTGGACATGGTGCGGATCCCGGATGCCGCGTTGCAACTGTCGGCCTATCCGCACCAGTTATCGGGCGGGCAGCGCCAACGCATTATGATTGCGATCGCGCTCGCCTGCCGGCCGCAGGTTCTGATTGCCGACGAACCGACCACGGCGCTCGACGTCACGATCCAGATCCAAATCCTCGGGCTGCTGCGCGACCTCTGCAGCCGGCTCGGCATGTCGATCTTGTTCATCACTCACGATATGGGCGTGATTGCGCAACTCGTCGATCGCGTCGCGGTCATGTATGCGGGGCGGATCGTCGAAACCGCGGCGGTTGATGCGCTGTTCGCTCAGCCCGGTCATCACTATACCCGCGGGCTGATGGATTGCATGCCGGCGCGAAACTTCGGCGTCCGTCGCCTACCCACGATTCCGGGACAGGCGCCGCAACCTGGAACGATTGCCGCCGGCTGTGTTTTCGCGCCACGCTGCGCCGGCCGTGCGCGAGGTATGCCGCGTGGCGACGCCGCCGCGCCGTCGCGTGTCCGAGGAGCACGAAACGCTCTGCGCCTTCCCGCTCGACGGTGGGAGCCCGGCATGATTGGCGATGCGATTCTCGATGTTCGCGACCTGAAGACTTCGTTCAACGTCAAACGGTCGGGCCGCAAGTACCGGGTGCAGGCGGTAGACGGCGTGTCGTTATCTTTGGCCGAAGGAGAAGTGCTTGGGATTGTTGGAGAGTCGGGTTGCGGTAAGACGACGGTTGGCCGCTCCATCGTCCGGCTGGTTCAGCCCGATAGTGGAACCATCAATTTCAAGGGCACCGATGTGCTGTCTGCCCGCGGCTCTACCTTGCGCGAATTGCGCCTGAACATCCGAATGGTGTTTCAGGACCCATATGCCTCGCTTAACCCGCGGCGTTCGATCGGCGATTCTGTCGCGGAGGCGGGCGACATCAACGGCATCTTTAAGAGCCGAGCCGATCGAACGGCGCAGATTGCCTCGACCCTGACTTCGGTCGGTCTCGATCCATCGTTCGCCGAACGTTATCCGCACGAACTCAGTGGCGGACAGCGCCAGCGCGCCGGCATCGCGCGAGTCATTCTCCCGCCGCCGGCCGTGATTATCGCCGACGAGCCAGTCTCGGCACTCGACGTTTCTGTGCAGGCGCAGGTATTGAATCTAATGATGGACTTGCGGGAGCAGTTGAAACTGTCGTTGCTTTTTATTTCGCACGATCTCGGCGTTATCGGGCAAATCAGCGACCGCGTCGCAGTGATGTATATGGGGCGGATTGTTGAACTGGCCGACACGCAGGACGATTCTGGAGCGGCCGCTTCACCCCTATACGCAGGCGTTGATTTTGGCCGTTCCTCGACCTGATCCGACGAAACGGATTGCTGGTGCAATTGAAACAGGCGAACCGCCGAGCCAATTCAATCGACCGATTGGCTGCGCTTATGCAGCGCGTTGTTCGATGGCCAACAGTCGCTGCCTCGCCGAGATGCCGCAGCTGCGCCCTTTTGGACAGAATAACAGAATGATTGCTTGCCATAACGTGTAGTCAAAATAGTCGATGCGCATTGCAAATCTCTGGTAGTGCCAGCACGGCATGAATTCTGATTTTGATGATGAGACTGACTGTGTTGAGGCGCTCAATTTCATCGTGATCTATTCTGCTTGACGCAGCAAACGCTGTTGTCCCTGTCGCAAATTCCATCCGGGTGGCGTGAAACGCAAAATTGGATGATCCTCCACGGATGTCGGATCTCTGCAGACTAATTTTTTGGGATTTTCGTCGATTTGATTCGTCCGCGAGCGGCGTTGGAAGCCGAGATCCTTGTATTGCGGCAGCAGATTATCGTGCTGCGACGGGGCAGGCCCGGTCGGATGCCATTTTTGACGGTCGACCGGATAGTTCTGGGCTGGATTTGCGAGTTGTTTCCAAAGACCCGCGAGGCACTTGCCATCGTTCGGCCTGATACCGTGGTTCGGTGGCATCGCGCGGGTTTCCGGCGTTGCTGGCGCTGGAAGTCGAGGGCTCGGTGGGGCCGCGCCGGTAGGGACAACCACTGCCCATAAATCCGGCGATTTCACCGAATTGTATGCAAGATTGTATGCAATAAGCAGCGGCTGAAAGGCTGCGCAGAATTTAATCTTTGTCGATTTTATAAGCCCGATCAGAGGCTTATTAAAACTTATCCACAGGATGCCGATCTGGCACGACCTTTGCGGAAGCTACCGCAGTGCACCCAGTTCGCATTCGGGAGGTTTTCCATGAAACGTCGTGATTTTCTCAAATCGGCAACGGCGCTCGCGGCCGTCAGCGCGGTCACCGCGCCCACCGTGTTCTCCGCGCAGGCCCAGTCGCGCAAGGAAACGCTGCTGCTGGTCACCGAGAACGGCCCCAACAATCTCGACATCCACGGCGTCGGCACCAACCGGCCGGGCTATGAGGCGTCGTGGAATTGCTACGACCGGCTCATCCGCAATGGCAAGAAGACGCTCGCCGACGGCTCGACCTCCTACGACCGCGACAAATACGAAATGGAGCTCGCCGACGACATGAAAGTCGGTGACATGTCGGTCACCTTCAAGCTGAAGAAGAACGCCAAATTTCAGGACGGCACGCCGGTCACCGCCAAGGACGTGAAGTGGTCGTTCGACCGCGCCGTCTCCGTCGGCGGCTTCCCGGTGGTGCAGATGAAGGCGGGCTCGCTGCTCAAGCCCGAGCAGTTCGTCGCCGTTGACGATGCGACCTTCCGCGTCGACTTCGTCAAGAAGAACAGCCTGACCATTCCCGATCTCGCGGTGATCGTCCCCGGCATTTACAATTCGGCGTTGCTCCAATCGAAGGCGACCGACAAGGATAAATGGGCGCTCGAATACACCAAGAGCAACACCGCGGGCTCCGGCGCCTACAAGGTGACGAGCTGGAAGCCCGGCGTCGAAGTCGTCTACGAGCGCAATGACGCCTGGGCCGGCGGCAAGCTGCCGGAACTCAAGAAAGTCATCTGGCGCACTATTCCTTCGTCCGGCAACCGCCGGGCGCTGATGGAGCGCGGCGACGCCGACATCTCCTTCGATCTTCCGGCGAAAGATTTCACCGAGATGAAGAAGGAAGGCAAGCTGAAGATGATCTCCAATCCGATCGGCAACGGCATGTACTCGCTCGAGCTGAACGTGAAGAACCCGCCGTTCAACAACGAGAAGGTGCGCCAGGCGATCGCCTACGCAATCCCGTATCAGAAGATCGTCGATGCCGCGATGTTCGGTCACGCGCGGGGGCTGTTCGGCGGGCCCTCGAACAGCGTCAGCACGATCGATTGGCCGCAGCCGACCGGCTACAAGACCGACATTGCCAAGGCGAAAACGCTGATGGCTGCCTCCGGCTCCGGCCCGATCGAATCCGTCATCTCCTTCGACCTCGGCGACGCGGTGAACTCCGAGCCGATCGCCACGCTGATCCAGGAAAGCCTTGCCGAAATCGGCATCAAGCTCACCATCAGCAAGGTGCCGGGCTCCAACTGGCGCAGCGAAATGGCGAAGAAGTCGATGCCGATGATGGTCAACTTCTTCTCCGGCTGGCTCGATTATCCGGAATACTTCTTCTTCTGGTGCTATTCGGGACAGAACGCGATCTTCAACACGCCGAGCTACGTCAACAAGGACATGGACGCCTTCATCGACGGCGCCTATGCCGCGGCGGCGATCGGCGACAAGGAGAAGTACGCGACCGACGTTAAGGGCTTCATCTCCAAGGCCTACGACGAAGTCCCGCGCGTGCCGATGTTCCAGCCGTTCCTCAACGTGGCGACGCAAAAGAACATCTCCGGCTATTCCTACTGGTTCCACCGGCAGGTCGATTACCGCTCGCTGGTGAAGGCGTAGGTGGCGCAATAAGCGGGGAGGTGGGCCATGCTCGCGACCCTCGGCAAACGGCTGGTGACGGTGATCCCGACGCTGATCGGCGTGGTCATCGTCACCTTCCTGCTCACGCGCGTCTTGCCCGGCGATCCGGCGATCTATTTCGCCGGCCCTGCGGCGACGCCGCAATCGATCGCCGACGTGCGCAAGCAACTTGGCCTCGACAAGCCGCTGATCGTACAGTTCGGCCGCTACGTCAGCGACCTCGCGCACGGCAATCTCGGCAATTCACTGTCCACCGGCCAGCCGGTGGTGAAAGAGATCAGGAGCCGGCTGCCGGCCTCGGCCGAGCTCACCTTCCTCGGCCTCATCCTCTCCATCGTCATCGCCGTGCCGCTCGGCATTCTCGCCGCGGTCAAGCAGGGCTCGTGGATCGACCATACCTGCAGAATTGTCGCCACCGCAGGGGTGTCGCTGCCGGTGTTCTTCACCGGCCTGCTGCTCGTTTACGTGTTCTACTACCAGCTCGGCTGGTCGCCGGCGCCGATCGGAAGGCTCGATGCGTTTGCCACGGCGCCGCCGTCGATCACCGGCTTCTACTTGTTCGACAGCATCGTCACCGGCAATCTGGAAACATTCCGCGCCGCATTCAGCCAGCTGATCCTGCCGGCGCTGACGCTCGGCATCTTCTCGCTGGCGCCGATCGCGCGCATGACGCGCGCCTCGATGCTGCAGGTGCTGGCCTCCGATTTCGTGCGCACCGCGCGGGCGAGCGGCCTCGACTCAAAGACCGTCATCCTCGTTTATGCCTTCCGCAACGCCATGCTGCCGGTGGTGACCACCTTGGGCATGGTGTTCTCCTTCCTGCTCGGCGCCAACGTGCTGGTGGAAAAGGTCTTCGCCTGGCCCGGCATCGGCTCCTACGCGGTGGAAGCGCTGATCTCGTCCGACTTCGCCCCGGTACAGGGCTTCGTGCTGGCGATGGCGATCCTCTACGTCGCCCTCAATTTGATCATCGACATGCTCTACGGCGTCATCGATCCGCGCGTGAGGCTGGAAGGATGACCGATATCCCGCTTGGTCCGCAGATGGCGGCGCTGCCGAAGCCGGCGGCGAATTCGATTTTCCGCCACGCCCGTTATGTGGTTTCGGAAAATCCGGTCACCGGTCTGGCCTTCGGCTTGTTCATCCTCATCGCGCTATGCGCGCTGATCGGGCCCTACATCGTTCCCTACGCTCCGCTGGCGAGCGAGACCACCGCGACGCTGCAGGCGCCGACCATCCATCACTGGTTCGGGACCGACCAGCTTGGCCGCGACATTTTCAGCCGCGTGGTTGTGGCGACCCGGCTCGACTTCGCTATCGCGCTTTTCTCGGTGATTCTCGTCTTCGCCATGGGCGGCCTTGCCGGCATCGCCGCCGGCTTCTTCGGCGGCTGGACCGACCGTATCGTCGGTCGCATCTCCGACACTATCATGGCGTTCCCGCTGTTCGTGCTCGCCATGGGCATCGTCGCGGCGCTCGGCAACACGGTGACCAACATCGTCATCGCCACGGCGATCATCAATTTCCCGCTTTACGTGCGCGTCGCCCGCGCCGAAGCGAACGTCCGGCGTGAGGCGGGCTTCGTGCAGGCGGCAAGGCTCTCCGGCAATGGCGATTTCCGCATTCTGCTGATGCACATCTTGCCCAACATCATGCCGATCATGATGGTGCAGATCTCGCTCACCATGGGCTACGCCATCCTCAATGCCGCCGGCCTGTCGTTCATCGGCCTCGGCGTGCGCCCGCCGACGCCTGAATGGGGAATCATGGTCGCCGAAGGCGCCGCCAACATCATTTCCGGTGAATGGTGGATCGCGCTGTTTCCCGGCGCTGCGCTGATGATCGCGGTGTTCTGCTTCAACCTTCTCGGCGACGGATTGCGCGATCTGGTCGACCCGCAGAGGCGCACCTAACAATGGCCAAAAAGCCGTCGAAAACGCAAACGCTGCTGCGCGAATTCCGACGCCGGCCTGCCGCTGCTTGACGTGCACGATCTGACCGTCGAATTCGCCACCCGGCGCGGCATCGTGCGCGCGGTGCAGCACGTCAGTATCAGCGTCGCCAAGGGTGAATCGCTGGCGATTGTCGGTGAATCGGGGTCCGGCAAATCGGTCACTTCCTATGCGGTAATGCGGATTCTCGACCGCGCCGGGCGCATCGCTGAAGGCTCGGTGACCTTCAGTGGCGTCAATTTGCACGATACACCCGAGAATGAAATGCGCGACCTGCGTGGCCGCGAAATGTCGATGATCTTCCAGAGCCCACGCCTCGCGCTCAATCCCATCCGCAAGGTCGGCAAGCAGATCGAGGACGTGCTGCTGCAGCACGCCCAGGTGGACAGCGCGCAGGTAAGCGAAAAGGCGATCGAGGTGCTTGAACAGGTGCGTATCGCGCGCCCGCGCGAGCGCTATCACGCCTATCCGTTTGAACTGTCCGGCGGCATGTGCCAGCGCGTCGTCATCGCGCTGGCGCTCGCCTGCAAGCCGCAATTGCTGATCGCGGATGAACCGACCACCGGCCTCGACGTCACCACGCAGAAGGCGGTGATGGATCTCGCTGTCGAGCTCACGCGCGAGCGCAACATGTCGATGATTCTCATCACCCACGACCTTGGCCTGGCGGCGGCCTATTGCGACCGCGTCGTGGTGATGGAAAAGGGCCACGTCGTCGAGACGGCAAAATCGTCGACCATCTTCAAGGCGCCGGAGCACCGCTACACGCGCAAGCTGATGCGGGCAACACCGCGCCCCGGCGTCACGCTGCGCGACCTGCTGCCGGAAGAGGAAGCGAAGCTCGCCAAGCCCATTGGCAAAGCAAACGGCAAGGGCAAAGCTCACGCGCCGGCGCCGCTCTTGGTGGTCGAAAAGCTGGTGAAGGAATATCCGCGCAACGACGCCGGCTCCTCGCTGAAGAAACTGTTCGGCCCGAAGCCGTCCGTGCAGCCGGAGGCGTTCCGCGCCGTCGACGGCATCAGCTTCACCGTTGGGCGCGGCGAAAGCGTCGGCCTCGTCGGCGAGTTCGGGCTGCGGCAAGTCCACCACCTCGATGATGGTGATGCGGCTGATCGACAAGACCTCCGGTCTCATCACCTTCGACGGCGAGGATATCGGCGAAATCCCGGCGCGCAAGTTCGCGACGCTCTCCTGGCGCAAGCGCATCCAGATGGTCTTCCAGGACCCGACCGACAGCCTCAATCCGCGCTTCACCGCCGCGCGCGCCATCGCCGATCCGATCCTGCGCCTCGGCAATGGCGGGCGTGCCCATGTGCGCGAGCGCTGCGAGGAACTGGCGCGGCAGGTCGGGCTGCCGGTCGAACTGCTCGATCGATTTCCGCATCAGCTCTCTGGCGGGCAGAAAGCGCGCGTCGGCATAGCCCGCGCCATCTCGCTCAAGCCCGATCTCATCATCCTCGACGAGCCGACCGCCGCGCTCGACGTCTCGGTGCAGGCGGTAGTTCTTAACCTTTTGCAGGATTTGAAAGATTCGCTGGGGATGAGCTACCTTTTCGTCTCGCACGATCTCAACGTGGTGCGCCTGCTGTGCGATCGTGTCATCGTCATGCAGGCGGGCAGGATCGTGGAGCAGGGGCCGACCGAGCAGGTGTTGGTCGCACCGCAAGCGCAATATACGCGCGACCTGCTCAACGCGATTCCGCATCCGCCGTTGTGAGAAAATAATATGCCCACTTCGGATCCGCTCGATGACTTTATCGCCGCCGCCTCGCGCGCGCTGGCGTTGCCAGTCAGGGCTGACTGGCAGCCGGCGGTGAAGGCCAATCTTGATGTCACACTCAAGCACGCGGCGCTGGTCGCCGAATTCGAGTTGCCGGACGATGCCGAGCCCGCCCCCATCTTTACGGCCTGACCCCGTGGCCTTCGATTCGTCCTGGGCGACGGCGAGCGAGATCGCCCCGGCGGTCGCGTCGGGGATAACCAGTGCGCTCGCCGTGGTCGAGGACGCGCTCGCCCGCATTACCGAGCGCAATCCGGTTTTGAATGCCTTCACGGCTGTGACCGCCGAACGCGCACGCTCGCGGGCGCGGGCAATCGACGCGGCGGCGGCGAAGAAGCAAACGCTCGGCGCACTCGCCGGCGTTCCTTTCGCGGTAAAGAACCTGTTCGATATTTCCGGGTTTGCGACCGTCGCCGGCTCTAGGATCAACCGCGCTCATACGCCGGCGAAACGCGATGCGGCGCTGATCGAGCGGCTGGAAGCGGCCGGCGCCGTTCTTGTCGGCGCGCTCAACATGGGCGAATACGCCTACGACTTCACTGGCGAGAACGTGCATGACGGGCCCTCGCGCAATCCGCACGACACGACGCGCATGACCGGCGGTTCGTCTGGTGGGAGCGGCGGCGCGGTTGCCGGCGGCATGGTGCCGCTGGCGCTAGGCTCCGACACCAATGGTTCGATCCGTGTGCCGTCCTCGTTCTGTGGCATATTCGGTCTGAAGCCGACTTACGGACGGCTGTCGCGGGCGCGCAGCTTTCCCTTCGTGGCGAGCCTCGATCACCTTGGGCCCTTCGCGCGCTCGGTGCGCGATCTCGCGCTTTCCTACGATCTGATGCAGGGCGCCGATGCAGACGATCCGGCTTGCGCCGACCGCGCGATGGAGCCGGCGCTGCCCGAACTCGGCCGCGGCCTTTCCGGCCTGCGCATCGCCGTTGCCGCCGGTTATTTCCGGAAAGGGGCCATGCCGGAGACCTATGCGGCTCTCGACCGCGTTGCCAAGGCGGTTGGCGCCCGCACCGAAGTCGAGATCCCGGAAGCGCAGCGCGCTCGCGCCGCCGCTTACGTGATCACCGCCACAGAGGGCGCGGCGCTGCATCTCGAGCGGCTGCGCAACCAGGCCGACGAATTCGATCCCGCCGTGCGCGACAGGTTGCTGGCCGGCGCCATGATTCCGGCGACGCTGGTGACCAAGGCGCAGATGTTCCGCCGCTGGTACCGCGACAAGGTGCTGGATCTGTTCAAGTCCTGCGACGCGATCCTGGCGCCGGCGACGCCTTGCACGGCGCCGAAATCCGGGCAGCAGACCCTGACCCTCGACGGCGTCGAAATGCCGCTGCGGCCCAATGTGGGGATCTACACCCAGCCGATTTCTTTCATCGGCCTTCCGGTGGTCGCCGTTCCGGTGCCGCTGAAACCGCTGCCGATCGGCATCCAGATCATCGCCGCGCCCTGGCGCGAGGATATCGCCTTGCGCATTGCCCACGCGCTGGAGCAACACGGCGTCTGCGCGGCGCCCAAGCCGCAAATTGCCGGAGGATAACATGGACATTGACCTGCCGGAGGTCGTGGCCGAAGTGAAGCAGGCCTTCAACCGCTACGAAATGGCGCTGGTCGCCAACGACGTCGCAGCGCTCAACGAACTTTTCCGCGACGATGCGCGCACCGTCCGCTACGGCGCGACGGAAAATCTCTATGGCTATGCCGCGATCAAGTCGTTCCGTGCCGCGCGTTCGCCGGTCGGCGTCGGCCGCACCATCTCGCGACACGGTTATCACCACCTTCGGCCGCGAATTCGCCGTCGCCTCGACGCTCTACCAGCGCCCGTCGGCGCCGGGCAAGGTCGGCCGGCAGATGCAGACCTGGGTGAAATTCGCCGAAGGCTGGCGCGTGGTGGCGGCGCATGTGAGCCTGATCGACCCGCCGAAGGTGCTTCCATGAGCATCGTCACGCCAATTGCCGGATACCGCGGCGCTCGGCTGGCCGCGCAAGACGCTGGCCGAGGAACTGCGGCTGCAGCTTGCCGACGAGATCGTGCGCGGCGCGCTTGCCCCCGGCGCGGCGCTCGACGAGACGGGGCTCGCGCGCCGCTTCCAGGTGTCGCGCACGCCGGTGCGCGAGGCGATCCGCCTGCTGGCGGCGAGCGGGCTGGTGGAGGCGCGCGCGCACCGCGCGGCGCTTGTTGCGCGGCCGACGCCGGAGCATCTCGCCGGCATGTTCGAGGCGATGGCGGAGCTCGAAGCGCTCTGCGCCGGCTTTGCCGCCGAGCGCATGACCGGCGCCGAGCGGCGCGCGCTGGAGGACAATCACGAAAACCTGCGCGTGCTGATCCAGAGCGGCGATCCGCAACGCTACCACGAGGTCAACGAGGCGTTTCACGCCTGCATCTATGCCGGCGCACACAACCGCTATCTCGCCGACTTGACGCTGGCGACGCGCGCGCGCGTGCAGCCGTTTCGCCGCGCCCAGTTCCGCGTTATGGGGCGGCTGGCGAAATCGCATGACGAACATGACGAGGTGGTGGAGGCGATCTTGCGCGGCGACCGCGCGGCTGCGGCGGCGGCGATGCGCGTGCACATTCTCACCGTGCGCGACAAATACGAGCATTACATCGAGACAATCTAGCGTCGCACTCACACTCCGCTCGTCGCCGCGAAAGCGGGGACCCAGAGTAACACGACAGGCCGTTGAGAGTGGCTCTCTGGATTCCCGCTTTCGCGGGAATGAGCGGGGGAACTACGCCGATCACCTTGCCCTGCGCCAGAAAAGCGCGCCAGCCGCCGAAGCCAGAAATATCGCGCGCGCCTTTGGTGGCGGCGGCTTCGACCAGGAAGCCTTTGACGCCGCGCCCGTCGCTCAATGCAACCGTGCCGATGGACATTGGCGGCGGCACCTCGCTCGACGAACGCCCCAAAGGCTTCGAGCGACAGCGCCCAGATTTCGATTTCGATGGCCGCGCCTTTTCCCTCATCCACGCGCAGCAGGCCGGGCTTTGCCGGTTGGCTGCCGTCGAGGGCAAACAGGCGGTAGTTCGGCGCCGTTGTTGTCGTCTCCAGCAGCCGGCCGCCGAGCGCGCGCAATTCGCCGTTGAGCGGCAGGCCGGAGAGATGCGCGCCGACGACCGCGATGGCGGTTTCGCCGCGCTGCGGCGCTTTCGGCGTGGCGGCAAGCGGGGCTTGCGGCTCCTTCAGCGCGCCGAGCGGCAGCTTCGTGTCGGCATGGAAGATGCGGCCGATTTCGGCGAGCATTGCATCGGAGCCGCCCGGTGCAAGAAGCGTAATGCCGAAGGGCAGGCCCTTGGGCGTCATTGAAGCCGGCAGCGCCAGCCCGCAGAGATCGAGCAGATTGACGAAATTGGTGTAGGTGCCGAGCCGGCTGTTGAGCTGGATCGGGTCGGCCAACACTTGCTTGATCGAATAGATAGTCGGCGCCGTCGGCAGCGCCAGTGTCGACACTTTCCGGAAGGTGTGGCTGGCGATCCAGCGCAACTCTTCCAGCTTGTAGAAGGCCTGATAGGTGTCGATGGCGGTCGGCCGCAACCCGTCCAGGATGATCTCGCGCGTCACCGGATGGATGGCGTTCGGGTCCGACGCCAAAAGCGAGCGCGCCGTGATCGTGCGCTCGGCGACCCACGGCCCGTCGTAGAGCAGCCGCGCGGTCTCGTAGAACGGCTCGATGTCGATCTCGACGATCTCGGCGCCGAGCTTTTGTAGCCGCGCCAACGCCGCGAAATAGGCCGCCTCATATTCGTGGTCGCCGAAAAACAGGAGGTCGCCTTTGCTTGGCACGCCGATCGTCAGATGCCGCGGCATGGCGCCGACGCGGCCGAGCGGGCGGTCGCGCGAATAGGCGTCGTTCTCGTCGCGCCCGGCGATTGCCGCAAGCGCGGTCCAGGCGTCGTCGACGGTGAGCGCCAACAGCGAGACGCAATCGAGCGTGCGGCAGGCCGGCACCACGCCGAAGGTCGACACGAGGCCGAGGCTCGGCTTCAGGCCGACGATGTTGTTGAAGCCCGCCGGCACGCGGCCGGAGCCGGCGGTGTCGGTGCCGAGCGCCAGCGGCACGATCCCTGAGGCGACGGCGATGCCGGAGCCGGAGCTCGATCCGCCGGGAATGAGCGCGGGGTTGAACGGGTTGCGCGGGGTCCCGTAAGGCGAGCGCACGCCGACCAGCCCGGTGGCGAACTGGTCGAGATTGGTCTTGCCGATGACGATGGCGCCGGCCTTGCGCAGCCGTGCGACCGCGGTTGCGTCATGCGCCGGCTGATAGGCGAAGGCCGGGCAGGCGTTCGTCGTCGCCATGCCGCGCGACGTCGATATTGTCCTTGACCGCGAAGGGCACGCCGTAGAGCGGCCGCTCGGCGCTGCCCGACGCTGCAAGCGCGCGCGCCTCGGCAAGCGCGTCTTTTTCCTCGCGCAGGCTGATGAAGACGGCGGGATCGTTGAGCGCGCGGATGCGGGCGAAGCTGCGCGCGATCGTCTCGTTCGGGCGTCACCGTTCCCGCCCGATGGGCGGCGACAATTGCGGCAACGGTTTCGGCCACGCAAAGCCCCCGATTGAATGCAACGCGCAAGCGTTGTGCGGAAATTTTGCCGTTTCCGCAACTGCCATAAAAATCCCTCCGGCGTCATCGCTGGAGCGCCGGAGGGGAAGTTGTCGCGGCGAAGCCTTGGCGGGCGGGTTTATTCCGCCGGCATCGCCCTGGGTGAAGCCGCCGTTGCGAATTCCGGCATCTTGGTCAGAGCGAGCAGGAACACCGCAACGATCAGATAGGCGAGCGCGACGCCGGGCGTGACGCCGAGGCCGTGCTGTCCGATGCCGACCGCCGGACCGTGCATGAAGCCGAAATAGGTCATCACCGCGCCGGCAAAGGCGAACGCCGACGCCTTCATGAACTCGCGTTCGATGATGAAAGTGGCGATCGCCGCGAGCGTCAGACCGGTGAGGATTGAGCCGCCGCCTAGGATATCGAGGCCGTTGTAGAGCACGCCAACGGCGGCGAGCTTGTCGATGCCGACAGCGGCGGCGCGAAGTGCCGGCGGCGCCGAGCGCGCCGTCAACCAGCACTTTGGCCCAGGCGGCCAGATGCGGGGTGAGCGCCAGCACGATGGCCGGCGCATGCGCCTTCGGCGTGGTCTGGAACGCCTGCGCGCCGATCAGCATGCCGATGTAGAGCAGGATCGGCGAGATCGCGACCACCGGGATCACATCGAGCAACAGCGAGATGATGCCGAAGCACGACAGCACGATCACCATCACGCCGGTCGCCGCCGAATAGCCGATGCGGCCGCCCATCGCCTTCCAGCCGGGATGGCCGATATAGACGGCGTTGATGAACGGATTGCCCATCAGCGCGCCGATGCAGCTGAACACGCCGTCGGCGGTCAGCACGCGCGTCGTCGGATAAGCGTCGCCGGCGGCTTCCGCGCTGATTCCACGTTGTCCATGGCCTCGACGAGATCGTAGACGCCGAAGGGAATGGCGGTGACGAGAATGGCGCCGATGAATTGGAAGCCGCCGAAAGTGTGCCAGCCGGCCGGCATGCGGCAGCGAGATGTGGACGCTGTGCAGCGAGGTCGACAGCGCGGCGAGGCTCATGCCGCCGTAGTGGAGCCCGAAGATGTTCGAGCCCCAGGCGATGGCCGAGCCGACGATGATGGCGACGAGGCCGGCGGGAATGCCCATCGGATAACGGATGCCGCCGAACCAGCTCGCCATGATGATGGCAAAGCAGGTGATGCCGATGACCGGCGTCAGGTACATGTCGAAGGCCGGCTTCATCGAAATGAAGGCGATGGAGACGCCGGCCAGCGTGCCGAGCAGGGCGGCGCGCGGCGTGATCTTTCGGACATAGGGCGCGATGAAGCCGCCGGCCATCAGGATGAAGCTCTGGATGAACACCCAGGTGCAGTTCCCGCTTCCCAGGCCTTTGATCGGGTCCTTGGTCTTGAGCAGGATCGGCAGCATGATGACGAAAGTGACGATGAACATGTGCGGCACGGAAACGCCCGAGGGCAGCGCGGCGACGTCGTTGCGGCCGGTCTTCTTCGCCAGCTGATAGGCGAGCCAGGCGTAATAAAACGTGCGACAGGCACATCATCAGGCCGAGGCCAGGCAGGATGCGGCCGAACACCAGGTCGTCCGGCATCTTCAGCACGAAGCGCAGCAGCGCGGTCAGCGTGAGCATGTTGACCAGGATGTTGGTGCCGAAACCGAAGAACGCGTTCCAGTCGCCGCTGCGTCCACAGGGCTGGTTTGAATGTCGTCGCTTGAGCCATGACTTCCCCCTTTGCCTTAAGCCGTCTTTCGCGCGCGTTGGGCGCGCGCGCGAGCGCCGCCAGCATTGCTTTCGAATCCGATACCCAGCCGAAGATGCCGCCTTGCGCCTTGATCATCTTCAGGCCCATCTCGTGGAATTCCGGGAAATAGGAGGCGCAGCAGTCGCCGAGCACGATGCAGCGGTAGCCGCGGTCGTTGGCCTCGCGCACGGTAGTGTTGACGCAGACCTCGGTGGTGACGCCGCAGACGACGAGATTGTCGATGCCGTAGTTGCGCAGCGTCAGCCCGAGATCGGTTTCGCAGAAGGCGCCCTTGCCGGGCTTGTCGATCACCGGCTCGCCCTCGGCCGGATAGAGCTCGGAAATGATGTCGTGACCCGGTTCGCCGCGCACGAGGATGCGGCCCATGGGGCCCTTGTCGCCGATGCGCTTGGACGGCGCGCCGCGCTCGATCTTGGCGGGCGGCGCATCGGACAGATCCGGGCGGTGGCCCTCGCGGGTGTGAATCACCAGCATGCCGGCCGCGCGCGCGGCCTCGAGCACGGCCTTGCACGGCTTCACGGCACGCTTGCAGCAATGTGACGTCGTTGCCGAGCGTCTCGCCGAAACCGCCCGGCTCCAGAAAGTCACGCTGCATGTCGATGATGACCAGCGCGGTGCGGTCGAGTTCTACCGTGATTGGCTGCGGTTCGGCGGTAATCTGGGTTTTCATCGCAAACCTCGCGGACAACGGCCGGCCAGCTCCCGTTCAAAATTTGCAAGGGGTGTGCCAAGCCGTGGAGTTGTCCACGAGACGGCGGAAATGTATTTGTGAAGGAAAAACAGCGCCTTATGGCGCTTGCGGCAGCCGCGCGCGGGCGTCGGTCCCGGTTAACTGCCCAAAATAGCGGCGCACGGCGGACGGAATGCAATATGCAAGATGAACGAAGGACAAGATAGCCATACGCAGTGGACCTGACATGTGAATGAATAAGGCCTGATTTACGGGCCTAAAACGGAGGTCGATCATGCTCCGTACGGCCCCTCCCGCCAACTTTGCTGGCGTTGATAACGCCAGATTTCGTGCCTTGCAGGCTTCGCGTTATCTTCCGTTATTCGAGTCAGCTCGCCGGCGCGCAAGCCGAATAGGACAATAAGTCGAGGTCCTGATGATCGCCCGGAGTGAACCTCGCACAGCAAACTGTTTTTCGCAGCGCGTTCGCGGGCGGGTGGGCGTCGTGCGCGCGTCGGAGGCGAAGGGCTATCCGACGCCTTGTCTGGCGTCGTCGTGCATCACGCCAGGCATGGTGCAGCCGGCGACGAATTCGCCAATGCGCGCAATGGTGTCGGGCTCCGCCAAGAGTGGCGCGTGGCCCTGGTTGGGCACTTCCAATGTTTCCAATGTCTGCCGGCGCGCCCGCATAGCCTCGACCGTGGCGGCTGAGAGAATGTCGGAATTGGCGCCGCGGATCGCCATCACCGGGACGGCAGCGAGCGCGTCGAATTCCTTCCACAACGGCGGCAGCGGCTTGTCAAATTCGACGCCTTCCATGGTCTTGGCAAGGTTGATGTCGTAGGTCGGCACCAACGCGCCGTTCTCCTGGCGGAAGGTGCGGTGCGCGCTCGCCAGCCAGTCGGCGGGGGTGAGTTCGGGAAACTGCGCATCGAACAGCCGCCGCAGGATCTCGGCCGCTTCCTCGAAGTCGCGCGGCTGCGGCAGCTTGCCGACATAACCTTTGATCCGCATCAGCCCCTTGGGCTCGATTACCGGTCCGATATCGTTGAGCACCGCGCCGGCAATCGCGGCCGGCCGCACCACGGCCAGCAGCATGGTCAGAATGCCGCCCCGCGACGTGCCGATAAAAACCGCCGGCAGCGCGCCGAGCGCGGTGGCGACCGCCAGCACGTCGGCGAGTTCGACCTGAAAATTGTAATTGGCCGGGTCGCGGTCGTATTCGGACTGGCCGCGGCCGCGGTAGTCGAGCGCAATGACGCGCCGCGGCTGGCGTTTGTCATGGGCGAGAGCCAGCGCCAGCGCGTCGAAATCGGCGGCGGTGCGGGCGAGGCCGGGCAGGCAGACCACCGGCAAGGCCTCGCTGCTGCGCTTGCCGTAGCAGCGAGCGTGCAGGCGCAAGCCATCGGACGCGGAGATGAATGTGGAGACGAAGCTGTCAGACATGGCTGGCCTAGTTCGGCGCGCCGCGCTTGAGGTCGGCTTCGATCAGCAGCTTGTTGCTGCCGCCGAAGCGCGCGCGATAGACCTGCAAGTTCTCCATGATCCGCTCGACGTAATTGCGTGTCTCCGCGAGCGGGATGCGCTCGACCCAGTCGACCGGATCGACTTTCGGATCGCGAGGGTCGCCGTAGGCGGCGATCCACTGCCGCACGCGGCCGCGCCCGGCATTGTAGCCGGCAAAAGTCATGATGTAGGAACCGTTATAAGTGTGGATGAGCATGGCGAGCTCGGCGGCGCCCATCTGCATATTGTAGACCGGATCGCTGAGCAGGCGGGCGCGGTTATAGATCACTTTGTAACGCTTGGCGGTGTCCTGCGCGCTGTCGGGCGTCACCTGCATCAGCCCCATGGCGTGCGCGCTCGATACGATCTTCTGGTTGAAGTGGCTTTCCTGGCGGGCGATCGAATAGGCGACCGCCGGTTCGACCGGCGGGGCGACCGGCTTGTAGTCGGGCAGGCCGACCACGGGGTAGGCGTAATAGTCGAGCGGCAGGCCGCGTGACAGCGCGCCCTGGCCGAGCAGCAGCATGGAGCGGCCGTCGCCATGTGCGCCGGCGACTTCGCCGAGGGCCGCAAGGCCAGCGACATCGGTGCCGCTCTCGCCGAGTTCGGCGTAGATCGGCGCCACCAGATCGCGTTCGTTGAGCGCGTAGAGGATTTCCACCGCGCGCACGACCTCGAGCTTGCTCAGCGTAGCGGTCTCCCCCGGGTTGAATTTGGGCGGTCCGCGCAGGCCGAGATCGGGCAGGCCGAGGCGGGCACGCGCGAGCTGGCCGTAATAGGTGGCCGAATGCGTGGCCGCCTGCTCATAGAAAGCCTTGGCCTGCGCGTGCTGGCCCATGGCGTCGGCGGCGCGGCCCTGCCAGTAACCGGCGCGGGCGAGCGCGTGCGGATTGACGGTGCCTTTCGGGATCAGGGCGAAATGGGCGGCAGCGGTCGCCGGATCGTGCAGGAAACGCAGCGCGATCCAGCCGGCGGTGAAATGCTGGTCGACGCGATGATTGCCGCGCTCCGGCGGCGGCGCGTCGCGGGCGATGCGGTAGGCGGTCTGCGCGTCGTGATCATCGAGCAACTTGCGCACCAGGATGCGCCGCTCCAGCCACCACTGGTCGAGATCGACGAGCACGTTGGCATCGCGCGGCGCGGCGAGGATCAGCTTGGCGGCTTCCTCGGCCTTGTCGCTTTTAAGCAACCAGCGCACGCGCGCAAAAATATAGTCGGCCTCGTGCCACGCGCCCGCCGGCACCGCGTCGAGCAAAGCTCTGGCATTGCCGGCTTTGTTGATCACCGCCGCCCAGGCGTGCGCGATGTCGATGTCGATGCCACCCACGCGTTGCGCCGCACGCAAGCCCGCCGCGGTGTCGTCGGCATAGAAGCGGTGCTCCATGCGAGCTTTGTGATCCTCGCGCGTGAGCATGCTGCCGAACATCTCGAGCACCTTGCTCTCGACGTCGGGCGAGCAGTCCTCGTTGCGCCAGGCCTCGCGCACCAGCGCCTCGGCGCCGGCGCGATCGCCTTTAGCGAGCAGGGCGCGCGCCAGCATGAAGCGGCCCTTGGCGGTGGTCGGTTTTCTGTCGGCAAAGAATAACAGCACGGTCGCGTCGTCGAGCTTGTCATTCCACAGCGCGTTCTCGGCGCGGCGGCGGAACAGCGGCGCGTGCGGCCAGCTCGGATTGGCATTTACGAATGCCGCGTAGCGCTGGAAGCTCGGCTTGGTATTGTCGCTGCGCAGGATGACCCATTCGGCGAGCTTGCGCGCGACCGGATCGACGATCGTATTTTCCGTCGCATTGGCCTCGGCGTCCTTGCCCTTGCGCGAGAGTTCGATCACCTGCTTGACGGCGGCGATATCGGCGGCCGAGGTAGTCGTGGTCGGCGCCACGGCAAATGGGCCGGAGGTCGGACGCACGATCGGCTTGATGGTAGCGCTTGAGGCAAACAGCGAGCCGCGCAGGCCCACATTGGCCTGGGCGAAGGCATTGAGGTCCTGCGGCGGACGCTTCTCCGGCAGCGGCGCATGCCTAGCGGCGACGGGAGCGGTTGCCGCGGCGACGCGGCCGAGGACGGCAGGCCGCGGACGCGGTAAAGGAACTTTCTTGCGCGCAGCCATGGTCGAGCCGGCGCTTAAAACGACGGTTGCCGCGAGCGCCAGAGCCAAGGCCAGGCCGATCGGTTTAGTCGTTTTCATTCAAACCCTTACGACGCATACCTTGGCTCTTGGGATGCCCAGGGTAGCGACTCGCCGGCATCCTGAGGCCTTCCCATTAGGCCAATATTGTTGCCGAAGGGAAACCCAAAAATCCCCTTTTGCCCGGTTCGGTAAACAGGCCGGCGAACGCTGCGTACGATTAAGGCCCGATTATCAGGTCAAATGATGGCCTCCATTTGAGCGGAGGGCTTTCTTCAGCGCGGGCGACCCGATATTGATTGAGGCAGCTACCGCCCGCTGCTGGGAGAAACGCGCCATGACCGCCAAGACGAATTTCAGGGGATCGTTCACCGCGCTGGTCACGCCGTTCAAAAACGGCTCGGTCGACGAAAAGGCGTTCCGCGAGCTTGTCGATTGGCAGATCGCCGAAGGCACCAACGGCCTGGTGCCGGTCGGCACCACCGGCGAGAGCCCGACGCTCTCCCACGACGAGCACAAGCAAGTTGTCGAGTGGTGCGTCGATCAGGTCAAAGGCCGCGTGCCGGTGGTCGCCGGCGCCGGGTCCAACTCCACCAAGGAAGCGGTCGAACTGTCGCGCCACGCCGAAAAGGCGGGCGCCGACGCGGTGCTCATCGTCACGCCCTATTACAACAAGCCGACGCAGGAAGGCCTCTACCAGCACTACAAGGCGATCAACGACGCCATCGGCATCCCGATCATCATTTACAACATTCCCGGCCGCTCCATCGTCGACATGTCGGTCGACACCATGAAGCGCCTTTTCGAGCTGAAGAACATCGCCGGGGTGAAGGACGCGACCGCCAATATGAGCCGCGTGTCGCAGCAACGCGCGGCGATGGGCGCCGATTTCAATCAGATGTCCGGCGAGGACATTACCGCGCTTGGCTTCATGGCGCATGGCGGGCACGGCTGCATTTCGGTGACCTCGAACGTGGCGCCGCGGCTGTGCGCGGAATTCCAGAAGGCCTGCCTCAAGGGCGACTTCGCCGCCGCCTTGAAGCTGCAGGACAAGCTCAGCCCCCTGCACATTAATTTATTCGTCGAAACGAGCCCGGCGCCGATCAAATATGCCATGTCGCTGATCGGCAAATGCGCCAATGCCGTGCGCCTGCCGATGGTGCCGGCAACCGAGAAGGCGCAAGGCCTCGTGCGCGAGGCCATGGTGCATGCCGGGCTGATCAACTAGCCGCGGGCTTCTATCGCCTTGAACACGCCGGTCTTCGGACTCTTGCGTACCTTGTTCCAGGCAAAGACCGAGCCATTCATCGCCACATAGACGCCGGGGGGCTTGAGCTGCGCGGCGGCAGCGGCAAAGCCGAGATTGAAATCGGCGTCGGTGTCGCGCATGCGAGCGGGCTGCGCGGCGCCGGTAAAAACGATGGTCTTCCTCAGCTTCTTTTTGGTGACGAAGGCCGCGGTCAGCGTCATGGTGTCGGTGCCGTGGGTGATAACGATCGACCGGCATGGCGTTTTGGCGCAGAGGTCAAGGATTTTCTGCCGGTCCCGGTCGGTAAAATCGAGACTGTCCTTGGCGAGCAGCGGCTTGACCCGCCAGGTGCGCGGCACGACGACGCGGTTGAGGACATTGACAACGGCGGACGTTTTTCCAAAGGAGAGGCTGCGCACGCCGGCGCCGCGCCCGTATTCCTTGTCGAAGGTGCCGCCGGTGGTGATGATCAGGAGGGGAGCCATCGCCTGCTCATAGTGGTTTTAGCTGGCGTAATATACAGTCCCACCGAAAAAGTAGAGGGCGACCGATGCTTGAAGAGTTCAAGAAATTCATATTGCGCGGCAATGTCGTCGATCTCGCCGTCGGCGTGATCATCGGCGCGGCCTTCGGCGCCATCGTGCAGTCGCTGGTCGGCGACGTGATCATGCCGGTGGTCGGCGCGATTACTGGCGGCATCGACTTTTCCAACTATTTCATCCCGCTCTCGGCAAAGGTCACGGCCACCACTTTGGTTGAGGCAAAAAAGCAAGGCGCCGTATTGGCTTGGGGTAATTTCCTCACTATTGTCATTAACTTCCTGATCATCGCCACTGTGCTGTTTTTCGCTATTCGCGCTATCGGTCGGCTAGTGAAAAAGGAAGCCGAGAAGACGCCGCCAGTCTCGAAGGAGGAGCAACTGCTCGCCGAAATTCGTGATCTGCTGAAATCGCGCTGACGCGAAACGGATTTCCCCATGGCTGCCAAAGCTGAGCGCCGCTACAAGCTGGCGGCCGACAACCGCAAGGCGCGCTTTCATTACGAGATCGGCGAGGTGTTCGAGGCCGGGATCGCGCTCACCGGCACCGAGGTCAAATCCGTGCGCGCCGGCAAGGCGACCATCGCCGAATCCTATGCCGATGCGCGTGGCGGCGAGATCTGGCTGATCAACGCCACCATTCCCGAATATCTGCAGGCGCACCGCTTCAATCACGCGCCGAAGCGGCCGCGCAAGCTGCTGCTGCACAAGAGCCAGATCAACAAGCTTGCCGGCGCGGTCGAGCGCGAGGGCATGACCATCGTGCCGCTCAAGCTCTATTTCAACGACAAGGGCCGCGCCAAGATCGAGATCGCGCTGGCGCGCGGCAAGAAGCTGCACGACAAGCGCGAGACGTTGAAGAAACGCTCCTGGGAACGCGAGCGCGGCCGGCTGCTGCGGGCGAAGGGATAGCGCATGATCCCCGGGGGCGATCCGGCTGTTGCGCTCCCTCCCCCTGAAAGGGGGAGGGTTGGGGTGGGGGTCATCTTGATTTTGCATTCCGTAAGTGACCCCCACCAGGATCGCGTCCCGCGATCCGACCTCCCCCTTGCAGGGGGAGATAAGATGGACCTCGGATAGCGCATAGAGGGAGCGCACATGACCCGACGCATCGGCATGCTGCTGTTTCCGCAGATGACGCAGCTTGATCTGACCGGGCCTTACGAGGTGCTGGCGCGGTTGCCGAACAGCAAAGTCGATCTGATCGCCCGCACGCTCGACCCGGTCACGACCGACCGCGGCATGCAAATCGTGCCGACGCTGAAGTATGACGACTGCCCGCCGCTCGACGTCATCATGGTGCCGGGCGGACCCAGCCAGCAGCAGCTCATAGAGGACGACATCGTACTTGACTTTCCGCGCCGGCAGGCGGCCACGGCGAAATACGTCACCTCCGTCTGCACCGGCTCGCTGCTTCTGGGCGCGGCCGGCCTGCTCAAGGGCAGGCGCGCGACCTCGCATTGGGCCGCGCTCGAGCATCTTGAATTGCTTGGCGCCGTGCCGGTAAGCGAGCACGTGGTCGTCGACGGCAATATCGTCACCGGCGCCGGCGTAACCTCGGGCATCGATTTCGCGCTGACGCTCGCTGCCATCCTCGAGGGCGAGCAGACGGCGCAGGAAATCCAGTTGCAGATCGAATACGATCCGGCGCCGTCATTCGATGGTGGCTCGCCGAAGACGGCGGCGCCCGAACTGGTCGAGCGGCTGCGCGCGCGCGGGCTGCAACTCTACGAGGCGCGCAAGGCGGTTGCCGCGCGCGTCGGCAAGCGGCTCGGGGTGTGACAATGGCGGTGCCGGCGAAACTTGATCACTGCGTTATTCATGTCAGCGAATGGGAGCGCTCCAACGCCTTCTACCGCGACGTGCTCGGCGCCGAGCTGGTCAAGCGGGAGGTCGGCTGGGCCTATCGTTTCGGTGACAAGCAGCTCAACGTGCACGGTCCGGGCGTTAGCCCAGCGGAAGTCGCGCTAAAACCGGTGCAGCCGGGCAATTCCGATCTGTGTTTCGAGTGGAGCGGGCCGATCGAGGCGGCAATCGCGCATCTCAAGGCGCACGGTGTCGCCATCATCAGCGGGCCGATCCAGCGCTTCGGCGCCAAAGGCGCGGGCACGTCGGTCTATTTCCGCGATCCGGACGGCTCGCTGATGGAGTTCATGAGCTACAAATGACGAGTTCGTTTAACCGTCCAGATAATTGCGCACCGACGCAAAAACCTCGCGGAACATCTCCGGCGTAAGCACGCCAGTATTGGTGTTGTAGCGCGAGCAGTGATAACTCGAAAATAATGTGAAATCGCGCAGCGCGTGGCGGCCGCCGTGCTTGAATGGCGCCGCCGACTTCTTCGCCCCGAGCGCAGTGACGGCGCTGTCATGGGCGATGTGGCCGAGGGCAAGCAGTGCGCGCAGCTTCGGCATTTCGGCAATCGTCGCGGAAAGAAAATCGCGGCAGGTTTTGATCTCCGCCGGCGTCGGCTTGTTCTCCGGCGGCACGCAGCGCACCGCATTGGTGATGCGGCAGTCGATAAGTTGCAGTCCGTCGTCGGCGCGCGCGTCGAACGTGCCGCGGGCAAATCCATAACGGCTAAGCGTCTCGTAAAGCAGGACGCCGGCGTGGTCGCCGGTGAACGGCCGCCCGGTGCGGTTGGCGCCCTGCAGGCCGGGGGCGAGACCGACGATCAACAGCCGCGCGTCAAGCGGACCGAAGGAGGGGACGGGCGCGTTGAACCAGGCTGGCTGTTCGCCACGCCATGTGTTGCGAAAGGCGACCAAGCGCGGGCAGCGCGGACAGTCGCGTCCGGGCTTGCCCGCGGCTGGCGGCATAGCGTTGCGGCTAATCTTCGAAGTCGTCGTCGTCTTCCACGCCGCCGGCAACGGCAGGGGCGCCTGCGCGCGGCGCCGCCGCCGGAGGGCGCTGCAGGAATGCCGGATGCTGGCCGCCCGGATCGCCGACGCGGTCGTCGCGCGGCGGCCGCGCCGCTCGTTCGGACGGATCGCGGCCGATCTTGCCTTGCAGCGTGACGATGTCGGTGAAGATGTCGGCCTGGCGGCGCAGTTCGTCGGCGATCATCGGCGGCTGCGTGGAGATGGTCGAGATCACGGTCACCCGGACGCCCTTGCGCTGCACCGCCTCGACCAGCGAACGGAAATCGCCATCGCCGGAAAACAGCACCATGTGGTCGATGGTGCCGGCGATCTCCATGGCATCGACGGCGAGCTCGATGTCCATGTTGCCCTTGATTTTGCGCCGGCCGGTCTGGTCGACGAATTCCTTGGTCGCCTTGGTGACGACGGAGTAGCCGTTGTAGTCGAGCCAGTCGATCAGCGGGCGGATCGAGGAATATTCCTGGTCCTCGATCACCGCGGTGTAATAGAGCGCGCGCAGCAGGTAGCCGCGCGACTGGAATTCGCGCAGCAGCTTCTTGTAGTCGATGTCGAAGCCGAGCGATTTGGCGGTGGCGTAAAGATTGGCGCCGTCAATGAATAGAGCGATCTTCTCTCCAGGAACTGTCATGTGATGTCTCTTATGGGTTCTCGTGATTGAAACTCGGGACTCATTTCCAACGCTGCCCGGCGCACAAGGCGCGAGCGTGGCATTGGTCCGGCAGCAAATGGGACGGTAGATGGCACCTTCGTTTAAATCGCCTGGTGCCCCGCGCGGTCCGGCCGGCCCGAAAATATCAAATCGGAGGGGTCTGGCCGCGGTTCCCGCATATTGCACTAACAGAGGGTTTTGCCCATTCCAAGACAAAAATGCTTGAATTTTAGGGTCGGCAGGGATAGGTAGCGGGCTAAATCCAGGACAAGTTCCCCCCAAAGGAGTGACGAGCCGATGGCCCGTGTCACCGTAGAAGACTGCATCGACAAGGTTGAAAATCGCTTCGATCTCGTTCTTCTGGCGAGCCATCGGGCGCGCATGATTTCGTCCGGGTCGCAGATCACCGTCGATCGCGACAACGACAAAAACCCGGTCGTCTCGTTGCGCGAGATCGCGGAAACCACGGTATCCCCGGGCGACCTCAAGGAAGACCTGATTCACACCTTGCAGAAATATGTCGAGGTCGACGAACCCGAGCCCGAGGTGCCGCTGATCGGCGCCGAAGCCGGCGCCAGCGTCGATTCCGACGACCGCGAGGTCACCGCCGACCGCATGACCGAGGAAGAGCTGCTCAAGGGCCTGGAAGGCCTGGCGCCGCCGGAAGAGCAGCCGGAAGACGACACCGAATAGGCTCCGCGGAGCTTGATTTACCGACACGGCCCGGTTTTGAGTCCGGGCCGTTTCGCCGTTCGGCGGCCGGCAACCACGTCCATAAAGCCTTGCGACTGCAAGGAATCGACGTGATATCTTAGGGCAGGCGGCTGCCGTGGCGCATTTGGCGCCGATTGGCGGCCGGCCGAGGCCTTTGGTTATGGCGCGCCTGCGATCGAACCTTCCGCGCATGCAAAAGCAGTCCGCGATCCGGGCGCCGCTGCCGGCAAGCGTGAGCGTTGCCGAACACGCTATTGAGAAGCCAGCGCAAACGCCCAAGCCGCCGATTATGCGGCAATACGACCTGATCGAGCGCGTGCGCCGCTACAATCCCAACACCAACGAGGCGATGCTCAATCGCGCCTATGTCTACGCCATGAAGGCGCATGGCGAACAGCGGCGCGCCTCGGGCGATCCGTATTTTTCGCATCCGATCGAAGTGGCGGCGATCCTCACCGACCTCAAACTCGACGATGCGACCATCGCCGCAGCGCTGCTGCACGACACCATCGAGGACACCGAAGCCACCCGCGCCGAGATCGACGGCCTGTTCGGACCCGACATCGGCCGCCTGGTCGAGGGCCTCACCAAGCTGAAAAAACTCGACCTGGTCACCAAGGAAGCCAAGCAGGCGGAAAACCTGCGCAAGCTCTTGCTGGCGATCGCCGACGACGTGCGTGTGCTGCTGATCAAGCTCGCCGACCGTCTGCACAACATGCGCACGCTGCATTTCATGCCGGCGGAAGCGCGCCGCCGCGCCGCCGAAGAGACGCTGGAAATCTACGCGCCGCTCGCCGGCCGCATGGGCATGCATGAGATGCGCGAGGAGCTCGAGGATCTGGCGTTCCGCGAGATCAACCCGCAAGCCTATGAGGTGATCAGCGAGCGGCTTGACGCCCTGGCTGCCCGCAGCAAGCAGTTGATCGCGGAGATCGAGCAGCAGCTCACGAGAAAGCTGGCCGACCGCGGCATCGCCGCGACGGTGCAGGGGCGGCGCAAGCGCGCCTATTCGATTTCGCGCAAGATGGAGCGCAAATCGGTCGGTTTCGAGCAGCTATCCGACATTTTCGGGTTCCGCGTCATCGTCAACACGCAGGCCGATTGCTACGTGGCGCTCGGCATCGTGCACACGACCTGGCCGGTGGTGCCGGGGCGCTTCAAGGATTACGTGTCGACGCCGAAGGCCAACGATTATCGTTCGATCCACACCACGGTGATCGGCCCCGGCAACCAGCGCGTCGAACTGCAAATCCGCACCCAGGAGATGCACGAGATCGCCGAATACGGCATCGCCGCGCACGCGCTATATAAAGACGGCAAGGGCACGCCGACGGAGATGCTGTCGCGCGAAGTCGAGCGCCTATGCCTGGCTCAGGCGCACCATCGAGTTGCTGGCCGAGGGCTCCAACCCGGAAGAATTCCTCGAGCACACCAAGCTCGAGCTGTTCCACGACCAGGTGTTCTGCTTCACGCCGAAGGGCAAGCTGATCGCGCTGCCGCGCAGGGCAACCGCCATCGACTTTGCCTATGCGGTGCATACCGACGTCGGCAATACCGCCATCGGCTGCAAGATCAATGGGCAGATCGCGCCGCTGATGTCGGAAATCGTCAATGGCGACGAGGTCGAGATCATCACCGCGAAGGCACAGGTTGCGCCGCCGGCCGCATGGGAGTCGATCGTGGTCACCGGCAAGGCGCGCGCCGCTATCCGCCGCGCCACGCGCACCGCGGTGCGCACGCAATATGCGGGCCTCGGGCGGCGCATGGTCGAGCGGTTGTTCCAGCGCGCCAAGATCGCCTATTCGGACGAGAAGCTTGAAGGAGCGCTGCCGCGGCTGGCACGGGCCTCGATCGAGGATGTGATGTCGGCGGTCGGCCGCAGCGAATTGAAGGCGTCGGATGTCGTCCGCGCCATGTATCCCGACTACAAAGAGGAGCGCGCCGCGGCTATGGCGGCGAAGCCGAAGCCGGACGCGAGCTGGTGGTCCCTGCGCAAGCTCTCTTCGGTCAAGTTCAAGGTGCCCGGCGTGAGCGCGGCGAAAGGGCCTTCGATCCCGATCCGCGGCATCAACGGCGATTTGCCGGTGCGCTTTGCGCCCGAAGGCGGCGCCGTGCCGGGCGACCGCATCGTCGGCATTCTCACGCCGGGCGAGGGGATCACCATCTATCCGATCCAATCGGCGGCGCTTTCGGAATTCGAGGACAATCCCGAGCGCTGGCTCGACGTGCGCTGGGACGAGGAGGAGGCCACGCCGCGGCGGTTTCCCGCGCGCATCGAGGTGCAATCGGTGAACGAGCCCGGGTCGCTCGCGCAGATCGCGCAGGTGATTGCCGAGCACGACGGCAACATCGACAACATCCGCATGACGCGGCGCGCGCCGGATTTCACCGAGGTGCTGATCGATCTCGAAGTCTATGACCTGAAACACCTCACCGCCATTCTCTCGCAATTGCGCGCCAACAAGAGGGTGGTGGCCAAGGCTGAGCGGGTGAACGGGTAGAAGATCCAGCTATCTCTCGAGCCAGAAATTGATTTCGCGCAAGTTCAATCCGCTTGGTACCACGCCTGCCATTTGTCGTCGTCGAAATTGCCATCATATTGCGGCGATGCCTTGGCGCCCGTTTTCGGCCCATCGCTGTTCTTCAATGACAGGTTATAGAGCCACTTGTGGTGGCCATAGACGCCGAAAATATTGACCGCATACGCGCGTTCTCGATAATCACCAGGTTGTCATCGTTTTTGCCGTTCGCCTTCGGCCCGAGATTGTGCGAGCCGGTCATCACCACGTTTCTCCGAACGGGTCGACGACGACAACTTTGCTGTGAATCATGACGCGATTAAAAGTGAACCGTTTGTCGAACCAGGTGCCGGGATTTTGCAGAGCGGCCGGCATGATCGCCTCGAGAGTCTTTGCGGGCAACTGCTTGCCTTTATGTATCAGCTTAATCAGCGGTGCTTTCGAGCCGCCGGGATCTTGATTGACAACGCCGTGAACAAACTTCTTTTCGGGGTCAATCGAGAGAATGGTATTGAGCAGCGTGTTCTTACGGCCCGGATTGAACATCAGGAAGAGCACGTCGTCATGGCAGTTCTTGATCAGCGCATTGGCGTAAGCGAGGTCCTTCAGCCCGACGACCGGCGCATTCCATGCAGTGACCGATACGCCCCCCAGCTTGTCCGTCGTCAGCGTGGATTTGTCGGTCGAGACTCCCGATGGACAACCCGCTCCCGCGCCTTTGAGAACCTCCCAGCATTGGCGAAAGCCGGCGGCGATCTTGAGACTGCGGATCAGAACGCCTTTGTTCACCTGCGTGCAAAGGCCGGTTTCGGTCCAGTTGGTGCTGCCGGTCCATACCGTCGCCGGCTCATGTCGCATTATGCGCGAAATGCGGACTGGTGACCAAACGGTCGTGCAAATTGATGCTGCTATGCAGCCGTAGTTCTTTTCTCACTACGGCGTTTTCGTCCGGTACTGTCGGCGTGTGCTTCTTCTTGTCGGCGGCTTTGTAAGCGCCGAAGCCGAGCAGCAGGTTGCATTTTCCACCGAGCGCCTTGAGCGCGTCGACGAGTTCCGGATCGTTCAATTCATATAGCGCGGCATAGATTTCCACCGCGTCCGTTTTGGCGCCCTTCAGTAAACCAAGGAGAGCCGGTCGCAATTTTCCGGCCAGGAAATTCCGGTTCTTCGAGCCCTTTGTGTCGATGTCCTTTTGCAGGGATTTTTTCGATGGTTTTTCGCTGGCGAGCCATTGGGCCGGCACGATGCCGCGATTGAAGTACGCCTCAAAATTCTTTGTCTGTCCCGTGCCGAGGGTCTTCCAGTCACTCCAGTCACTCCAGTCGCTCCATTCGGCCTGCGGCGCCATTTTTTAGATCGTCGGCCGTCCCGATCATCGGGATCGCGCGGTAGGCAACCTGGTCCCCGTCATCGATGAAATAATCGGACCAGACGTAGCGCTGGACCGGCCATTCGGTGCTGGGTCGTTTTTCATGCGCTTTGTGTTTCTGGCCCTTGAAGCCGACGAAAGTATCCACGAAGGTCGTTCCGCTCTTGCCTTTGACTTTGCGCTCGAGCGCAAATTTACGGCAACCGGCGGTTGGTTTGCCAAACCATATGATGGTCACGGCATCGCAATTGGAATAGGTTCGAATGATATCGATCGGCATGACGTCGCCCCCACGGTTGCTCATGCTTCCCGGCGGAGACTGCCACAACTTTTAATTGTATTAAAAGTCCTTCGGGCATAAAGGCGATCGTGTATGACGCTAACGTGACATCGGACGTTCGCCCGCTATCATAGACGCGGATACGTCGAGCAAATCGTTTGAGATGCTAAGGTCAGCGCGTGCCCATTCCCCGTCTCCGCCTCGGCGTCAACGTCGACCATGTCGCCACCATCCGCAACGCGCGCGGCGGGCGCCACCCCGATCCGGTGCGGGCGGCGCTGCTTGCGATTGCGGCGGGCGCCGACGGCATCACCGCGCATTTGCGCGAGGATCGCCGCCACATCCGCGACGACGACATCGTCCGGCTCAAGGCAGAAATCGACAAGCCCTTGAATTTCGAAATGGCGGCGACCGCGGAGATGGTCGCCATCGCGCTCAAAACAAGACCGCATGCCGCTTGTCTGGTGCCGGAAAAGCGTACCGAGCGCACGACCGAGGGCGGTCTCGACGCTGCCGGCCAGCGCGCGCAGCTTAAACCAGTCGTGCATGAGCTCAAACACGCCGGCATTCGCGTTTCGCTGTTCATCGGCGCGCAAGCCTCGCAGATTGAGGCCGCGGCGGAACTGGGCGCGCCCGTCGTCGAGCTGCATACCGGCGCCTGGTGCGACGCGCTCGCCGAAGTGCACACGGCGCAAGCGAGCGCCGAATGGGAGCTGTTGCGCGATGGCGCTGCGCTGGCGAAAGGCCTCGGCCTCGAAGTCCATGCCGGGCACGGCCTCGACTACGCCAGCGCCGAGACGATCGCCGCGCTGCCGCAGATCGCCGAGCTCAATATCGGGCATTTCCTCGTCGGCGAAGCGGTGTTCGAAGGTTTGGCCGAGACGGTGAAGTTCATGCGCGCGGCGATGGATCGCGGCAGACAAAAGGTGCGCGCTTGATCATTGGCATCGGCTCCGACATCATCGACGCGCGGCGCATCGGCAAAACCATCGAACGCCACGGCGAGCGATTTCTTGCGCGCATTTTCACCGCCGCCGAGCGCACAAAAGCCGAAGGCCGCGCCAAGACAACCGAAACCTACGCCAAGCGTTTCGCCGCCAAGGAAGCCTGCGCCAAGGCGCTCGGCACCGGGTTCCGGCGCGGCGTGTTCTGGCGCGACATGGGCGTCGTCAATATGCCGTCGGGCCGCCCCACCATGAAGTTGACCGGCGGCGCGTTGTCGCGTTTGCGCGCCATCACGCCACCTGGCTGCGACGCCCAGATCGACGTCTCGCTGACCGACGAGGGTCCAATGGCGCAGGCGATTGTCGTTATCAGCGCCGTGCCCGCGGCTGCGGAAAATTCCAAAGCGCGCCAGGAACCTTAACCCTGACAAGTACTTATGCGAAATTTGCGGCGTTCTTGATTGCGCCTCGCGGCACCACCAGCTACAACGTCGCCGAGGGCGCGACGCAAGCGGGACAAGAGGCGAATGAGGGTGTCATCCGGAACAAAACGGAAAGAAGGCGGTATTGGCGAGACTGTTCGCGTCGTTTTCCACGCCTTGGTCATCGCGCTCGTCATCCGCACCTTTCTGTTTCAGCCGTTCAATATCCCGTCCGGATCGATGAAGGCGACGCTGCTGGTCGGCGATTATCTGTTCGTCTCGAAATACACCTACGGTTACAGCCATTTCTCGCTGCCGCTGTCGCCCGATTTGTTCTCCGGACGGATTCCCTCCGGCTGGCTGCCGCAGCGCGGCGACGTCGTCGTGTTTCGCCTGCCCAGGGACACCTCGACCGACTACATCAAGCGGGTGATCGGCCTGCCGGGCGACAAAATTCAGGTGACCGACGGCGTCGTGCAGATCAACGGCGTCCCGGTCAAGCGTGAGCGCGCGCCGGATTTCATCGAGACCGAGGAGGGCACGCGCGAAGCGCCGGTCAAGCGCTGGAAGGAAACGCTGCCGAACGGCGTGATCTATTATGCGCTCGCCCTGGTGGACAACGGCTTTGCCGACAATACGCAGGTCTACACCGTGCCGCCCGGGCACTATTTCATGATGGGCGACAACCGCGATAATTCGACCGACAGCCGCTTCAGCCAGGTCGGCTTCGTGCCGCTGGAAAACATCGTCGGCAAGGCGCAGATCATCTTTTTCTCCGTCTATGAAGGCGAGCGCGCCTGGGAATTCTGGCGCTGGCCGGTCTCGGTGCGCTGGAACCGCCTCTTTACGATCGTCAGATGAGCCGCAAGGCCAAGGACCGTACCGTTCTTGAAGTGCGGATCGGCTACAAGTTTGCCGATAAAGTTCTGCTGGAACGCGCGCTCACGCATATCTCGGCGCTGTCGGGCGGCCCGCATAATCGCGCGGCGAGCTACCAGCGGCTCGAGTTTCTCGGCGACCACGTTCTCGGCCTCGTCATCTCCGACATGCTCTATCGCGCCTTCCCCAAGGCGAATGAAGGCGAATTGTCGCGCCGGCTCGCCGATCTCGTGCGCAAGGAAACTTGCGCCGATGTCGCCCGCGACATGGACCTTGGGCCGGTGCTCAAGCTCGGCAGCTCGGAATTGCATGCCGGCGGCCGGCTGCGCGCGACCATTCTCGCCGATGCTTGCGAGGGACTGGTCGGCGCCGTGTTCATCGACGGCGGCTATGAGGCGGCCGAGGTCTTGATCGAGAAGTTCTGGAAAGCGCGCATGCTCAAGCCGCTGCGTCCCTTGCGCGACCCGAAGACGCTGTTGCAGGAATGGGCGCAGGCGCGCGGCCTGCCGACGCCGGCCTACCGCGAGCTCGCACGCACCGGCCCGCATCACGATCCGGAATTCCGCGTCGCCGTCGTGCTGCCCGACCGGCCGCCGGCTGAAGGCATGGGCTCGTCCAAACGCGCCGCCGAACAGGCCGCCGCTGCCGCCATGCTGACCCGCGTCGGCATCTCGGCGGAAAAACTTGATGCCTGAGCAGGACAAGCAAGCAGACAATACGCGCTGCGGCTTCGTCGCGCTGATCGGCGCACCCAATGCCGGCAAATCGACACTGCTCAACGCACTGGTTGGCTCCAAAGTCACCATCGTCTCGCACAAGGTGCAGACGACGCGCGCGCTGATCCGCGGCATCACGCTCGAAGGCCAGTCGCAACTGATCTTCGTCGATACGCCGGGGATTTTTTCGCCGAAGCGACGGCTTGACCGCGCCATGGTGACGACGGCCTGGAGCGGCGCGCACGAGGCCGATCTGGTCGGCGTGCTGATCGATGCACGCAAGGGCCTCGACGAGGAGGCGGAGGCCTTGCTCGAACGCCTCGCCGAGGTGAAGCCGACGAAGATTCTGATCCTCAACAAGATCGATCTGGTCCCGCGAGCGAAGCTGCTGCTGCTGACGAAAATCGCCAATGAGAAAGCCAAGTTCGATTCGACCTTCATGATCTCGGCGCTGACCGGTGACGGCGTTGCCGATCTCAAAGGTTGGCTTGCGGCACGCATGGCGCCGGGCCCGTGGCTCTATCCCGCGGACCAGATGTCGGATGCGCCGATGCGCCAGCTGGCAGCCGAAATCACGCGGGAAAAACTGTTCGAGCGGCTGCACCAGGAATTGCCCTATCACTCGACGGTCGAGACCGAGAGCTGGAAGGAACTGCGCAAGGGCGACATCCGCATCGAGCAGACGATCTATGTGGAGCGCGAAAGCCAGCGCAAGATCGTCATCGGCAAGGGCGGCCAGGCGATCAAGTCGATCGGCGAAGCCGCGCGCAGGGAGATCGCGGCGCTGGTCGAGGCCAAGGTGCACCTGTTCCTGTTCGTCAAGGTGCGCGAGGGTTGGGGCGACGATCCCGAGCGCTACCGTGCCATGGGGCTGGTGTTTCCCAAGGAGTGAATTCGGTCATTCCGGGACGCTCGCGAAGCGAGCGGACCCGGAATCCAGAAAGCGATGCAGAAATTGCATCTGGATTCCGGGTTCACGGGCTTGCGCCCGCGCCCCGGAATGACATTAAAGGGTGCCATGCAATGGACCGATGAAGGCATCGTGCTCGGCGTCAAGCGGCACGGCGAGGCGAGCGGCATCCTCGAACTGATGACGCGCGGGCACGGCCGCCATCTTGGGCTGGTGCGCGGCGCCTTCGGCTCGCGCATGAAGCCGGTGCTGCAGACCGGCAATTCCGTGACCGCCACCTGGCGGGCGCGGCTCGACGAGCATCTGGGCAATTACGTGGTCGAGGGCCTCAATTTGCGCGCCGCGAATTTCTTCGCCGCGCCGCACGCGACCTACGGCGTCACGCATCTGGCCGCGCTGATGCGGTTGCTGCCCGAGCGCGATCCGCATGAGGACTTGTACTTTGCGCTCGACGGCATCCTTGAAAGGCTTGGCGATGCGGCTGTCGCCGCGTCGATGGTCGTACGCTTCGAACTGCAGCTATTGGCCGAGCTTGGCTTTGGCCTCGATTTGTCGCAATGCGCTTCGACCGGGGCCACCGCGGAACTGATCCACGTGTCGCCGAAATCGGGGCGGGCGGTATCGCGCGCCGCCGGCATCCCTTACGCCGACAAATTGCTGCGGCTGCCGGCGTTTCTTCGCGAGCAAGACGCGCTGCCCGCTGGCGGCGATGTCGTCGACGGCTTCGCGCTCACCGGATATTTTCTGACACGGCACGTGCTGGAACCGCGCGGTCTCGCGCTTGCCGACGAACGCGGCTATTTCATCGCCGCGCTCACCCGCGAGCTGCCGAGCGTCGCGTAAGAAAAACGGCCCGGCGCGCGGCCGGGCCGTTGTCGCTCAATACCAATGGCGGCAAACGCGACGATACCAGCAGTGGCGGCCGTAGGGACCCCAGCGGCATTCGCGGATTCTGCGGCAGGCGTACCGGGCTTCCTGCAGCAGCGAGTTTGCCGCGGCAGCTTTGCCGATGCCGGCTCCGTCGGCGGCGGGAGCGGCCGAAGCAGCGGTGGCGGCGAGCCCGATGCCGAGCGAAAGCACGGCAGCCAAAATAATCGTTTCCTTCCTCCTGTTTACCCCTGCCCTTATAGATCAGGACCGATCCGGCCAACCGGAGGCGATTTGTAGGCCGGATACTAGCACCTGAATTCGGAGGGATGGATGGCGGTTCCGTTCATCGCTTGTTCATAGGCTTATGGCGCAGTAGCTATCGGCCATGGGCAAACGAGTGATTCCCCCGGAAAAGGGTGAGGTCGAGGACGTCGGCCTGCGCGAGGCGCTCGAGGAGCGCTACCTCGCCTACGCGCTGTCCACCATCATGAACCGGGCGCTCCCGGACGCGCGCGACGGCTTGAAGCCGGTGCATCGGCGCATCCTCTACGGTATGCGGATATTGCGGCTCGATCCGGCCGCCGCGTTCAAGAAGTCGGCCAAGATCGTCGGCGACGTGATGGGCTCGTTCCATCCGCACGGCAACGAAGCGATCTACGACGCGCTGGTGCGGCTGGCGCAGGATTTTGCCTCGCGTTATCCGCTGGTCGACGGGCAGGGCAATTTCGGCAATATCGACGGCGATAACCCCGCCGCCATGCGCTACACCGAAGCGCGCATGACCGACGTCGCGCGGCTCCTGCTCGACGGCATCGACGAGGACGCGGTCGATTTCCGCCCGAACTACGACGGCACCAGCCAGGAGCCGGTGGTGCTGCCGGCGGCGTTTCCCAATCTGCTGGCCAACGGCTCGCAGGGCATCGCCGTCGGCATGGCGACCGCCATCCCGCCGCACAATGCGGCTGAGCTGTGCGACGCCGCGCTGTTCCTCATCGACAATCCCAAGGCGCGCAGCAAGACGCTGCTCAAATACGTCAAGGGTCCAGATTTCCCGACCGGCGGCGTCGTTGTCGATCCGCCCGAGGCGATTGCCGAAGCCTACGCGACGGGGCGCGGCTCGTTCCGCGTGCGCGCGCGCTGGAAGCAGGAAGACACCGGGCGCGGCACCTATGTCGTCGTCATCACCCAAATTCCCTGGCTGGTGCAGAAGTCGCGTCTGGTCGAGCGCATCGCCGAACTGCTCAACGACAAGAAGCTGCCGCTGATCGCCGACGTGCGCGATGAATCCGCCGAGGACATGCGCCTCGTCATCGAGCCACGGTCGCGTTCGGTCGATGCCGACATCATGATAGAGTCGCTGTTCAAGCTGACCGATCTTGAAAGCCGTATCCCGCTTAACATGAATGTGCTGGTCAAGGGTCGCATCCCGCAGGTGCTGGGCCTCGCCGAAGTGTTGCGCGAATGGCTCGACCATCGCCGTGAGGTGCTGGTGCGGCGCTCTAAGCACCGGCAGGCGGCGATCGAGCACCGGCTCGAAGTGCTCGGCGGGTTCCTCGTCGCCTATTTGAACCTCGACAAGGTCATCAAGATCATCCGCAAGGAGGACGAGCCCAAGCCCGTCCTGATGAAGACCTTCAAGCTGTCCGACGTGCAGGCCGACGCCATTCTCAACATGCGCCTGCGCAATTTGCGGAAGCTCGAGGAAATGGAAATCCGCGCCGAGGACAAGGCGCTGCGCGCGGAACTCAAAGACATCAAGGCGCTGATCGCTTCGACGGCTCAGCAGTGGAAAACGGTCACCGGCGAGATCAAGAAAGTTCGCGAGATGTTCGGTCCAAAAACCGACATCGGCAAGCGCCGCACGACATTCGGCATCGCGCCGGCGCATGATGAGGCGGCAATCGAAGAGGCAATGGTGGTACGCGAGCCGATCACCGTCGTCGTTTCGGAGAAAGGCTGGATCCGCGCGCTGCGCGGCCATGTCGGCGATTTGTCCGGCGTCACTTTCAAGACCGACGACGCGCTGAAATTTGCCTTCCCCACCGAGACCACCGCCAAGGTTTTGATTTTCGGCAGCAACGGCAAGTTCTACACCATCGAGGCCTCGAAACTGCCGGGCGGGCGCGGGCATGGCGAGCCGGTGCGCATGTTCGCCGATCTCGAGCAGGACGCCGATGTGGTCGCCGCTATGGCCTATCAGGGCGGGCGCAGTTTCCTGGTGGCGAGCTACGGCGGCAACGGCTTCGTGGTGCCGGAAAACGAGACGCTCGGCACCACGCGCAAAGGCAAGCAGGTGCTCAATCTGAAGGCGCCTGACAAGGCGGCGGCGGTGACGACGGTCGACGGCGAGTTCGGGGTGGCGGTCGGTGA
Organism: uncultured Alphaproteobacteria bacterium; assembly: GCA_963753925.1. Taxonomy (GTDB): domain Bacteria; phylum Pseudomonadota; class Alphaproteobacteria; order Rhizobiales; family Xanthobacteraceae; genus Pseudolabrys. Next base: position 616,872 of record CAVWEF010000004.1, on the reverse strand, counting down.
GAACCGCAAGATGGTGATTTTCCCGCTCGACCAGGTGCCGGAGATGACGCGCGGCCGCGGCGTGCGGCTGCAGCGCTACAAGGAGAAGGGGCTCTCCGACGTGAAGACCTTCAAAGGCGCCGACGGCCTCACCTGGATCGACACGGCGGGCCGCAGCTTTACGCTGACGCTCAAGGAGCTTGCCTCCTGGCGCGGCGAGCGCGGCGCCGCCGGCCGCATCAGGCCCGACCGCTTCCTCACCAACAACAAATTCGGCGCGCCGGCGCCGGCAAACGGTGGCAAGAACGTCGACAAGAACGTCGACAAGAACGACAATAAAAACGGCGAAGACTGATCAACTCGCCACGAACAGCAGCGAGCGGTCGGATTTCGTCAGCAGCGCCGCGGCGGTGTCGCCGAAGAACAGCTTTTCTCCCGGGCGGCGGCCGACGCCCAGCACAATCAGGTTGTGCTTGCGCCGTTCGGTCTCCTTCATGATTGCCTCTTCGGGCGCGATATCGGCGAGCACCGCCGTGCGCAGGTCGGTCGAATAGGTGTCGGCCAATTCGGCGATGTCCTTGAGGATCGCCTCCTCGTAGCGCCGCGAGCGCTTCTTGTCCGACCTGGTCCCGCGCGGGGCGACGTAGAGCGCGGTGATCGGCGCCTTGCTCGCCCGCGCCATGGCTATGCCGACCTCGGCGGCGCGGCGGGAAGCTTCGGTACCGTTGACCGGTACCAGGATCGACAGCTTGCCGTGCAGCGGATGTTCCAGATGCTTGTCGCGGGCTTCCACCACCGCTAGCGGCCCCTCGAAGCCGGCGGCGAGCTTGGTGACGCCATCGTGGAATTCGCTTCCCCGCGCGACCGTCTTTTCCAGGCCGACGACGAGCAGGTCGTAGCCTTTCTCCGCCTCTTCGGCGATGGCTTCCGGCTTCGGCGATTGCTGCACGATCGTGGTGACATCGAGCTTGGCGCCGGCTTTTTCCACCGATGCCTGAGCGCGTTCGACGCTTTCGGCGAATTCCTTGACCGTTTCGCCGGCAAGCTTGGCCTTTTCCTTGTCGGCTTCGGCAGCGGCCTTGCCGCTTTTTTTGTCGGTCTTGATATGCATGACCGTGGTCGGCATGGCTTCGGTGCCGGCGAGCAAGCCGGCAATGCGCGAGGCAAATTTGCCGTTGGCGCTTTCGTCGACGGCGAGCAGAAGCCGCTCCAGTTTCGGCACGAAACCCTTGGCTTCCATCTCCTCGCGTTCCAGCCGCTGCTTTTCCTCCTTGCGCATCGGCAGCCGTGCCAAGGCCCAGCGCAGCGTCGGCGGCATGGCCGTCGTCGTGATCACCGCCATGGCCACGATCATGGTGAAAAGGTTCTGGCTGAGCGCGCCCATCGACAGGCCGATGGTCGCGATGATGACTTCGGTCGAACCGCGCGCGTTCATGCCGCAGCCGAGCGCCAGGGATTCCTTCCAGGTGAGGCCGCCGAGCTTGCCGCCGGCAAAGGCACCGCCGAGCTTGCCGAGGCTGGCGATGAGGATGAGCGCGACCGTGAGCAGCAATATGGTCGGATTTGCGAGGACGGTGAGGTCCGCGCTGAGGCCGGCGGTGCCAAAGAAGATCGGCATGAAGAAGGCGATGATCAACCCGCGCAGTTGCTCGTCGATATGGCGGGTGAGGATCGGGGATTCGCCGATCAGGATGCCGGCGACGAAGGCGCCGAGCACCGTGTGCACGCCGATCAGGTCGGTGGTGATCGCCATGACGCACATGATCAGGAGGATCGCGGTGATCACGGCGAAGTCGCTGACGAACGTATCGTTGACCCAGCGGATGATGCTGAACACCAGCCGGCGCCCCACGGTCAGGCTCAGCCCCATGAACACGATCGTGCCGATCACGCTTTTCGCCAGGCTGAAGGCATCGACGTGACCCTGCAGCGCGAGGCTGAAGATCACCGCCGTAAGCATCCAGCCGACGGTATCGTCGATGATGGCCGAGGCGAGGATGACCTGGCCGACGGTGCGGCGCATGAAATTCATCTCGCGGAGGATCGTGGCGACGATCTTCACCGAGGCAATCGACAGCGCCGTCCCGAGGAACAGCGAAGTGATCAGCCGCTGGCCGGGATCGGGCAGCATCGCGTCGGGCAACACCTCGCCCAATGCGACGCCGCAGACGAAGGGTACGACGATGCCGGCGAGCGATGCCGAGATCGAGGCGCCGCCGGTCTTCTTCACCAGCCTGAGATCGGTCGCCATGCCGGTGAGCAGCAACAACATGAGGATGCCGAATTGCGACAGCGCATCGAGCATCGCCTTTTGCTCTTTGGCGGCGGGAAACAGTGCGTGCTGGAATTGCGGAAACAGCGCGCCGAGCAAAGACGGCCCGAGCAGCAAGCCGGCGATCAGTTGGCCCATCACGGCGGGCTGCTTGAGCCGCAACATGGCTTCGCCGAGCAGGCGGCCGACCAGCAGCAGCACGGTAATCTGAGCAACGAACAGCAGTTCTGAGGGGCCTTTTTGGGGGGTCTCGGCGGCGAACGCAGGGCTGGTCGCCAGCAGGGAGAGGGCACATGCGGCTGCCACTACCTTCGCGCCGATTGGGGCGTTGGCGCGCCCGGCAATCCGTTTGATCGTGGTCAGGATGATCGAAGCCCCCTGCGATTGACGGTAGCAGCAGGCAACAACCGGGGGGAATCCGGATGGTTCCCGATGGAATTGCAATTGCAAACTAATCGCAACTAGGCTATGTTTTTTTGTGAAATAGGGCGATTCTCGGGGCTCGCCCGAGATTTAGGAATCCGATGGACGCGGCGACGCCGAAGCCCAAATCGCTGAGCGAGCGTACGGTGGTTGCCGCGCAGGCAATCCTCAGCGGCGAGCACCGCGGGCCGGGGGCCTATCTCGCCTTTGCCGGTCCGGCGATCGTTGCCTCGATCGCCTACATGGATCCCGGCAATTTCGCCACCAACATCCAGGCCGGCGCCAAATACGGCTACAGCCTGCTCTGGGTGGTGCTGGTCGCCAACCTCATCGCCATGCTGTTCCAGGCGTTGTCGGCCAAGCTCGGCATCGTCACCGGCCGCAACCTCGCCGAATTGTGCCGCGAGCAGTTTTCCAAGCCGGTCGTGATTGCGATGTGGGTGGTGAGCGAGATCGCCGCCATGGCGACTGATCTCGCCGAATTTCTCGGCGGCGCGGTGGGCCTTTCGCTGCTGTTCCACATGCCGCTCATCGTCGGCATGGCGGTCACCGCAGTCATCACCTATGCCATCCTGATGTTCGAGACGCGCGGCTTCCGCCCGGTCGAACTGATCATCGGCGGCCTGGTCGGCATCATCGCACTTTGCTATCTGGTCGAGATGTTCATCGCCCATGTCGACTGGGCGGCGGCGCTTGTTCATTCTTTCAAGCCGGAAATTCCCGACGCCGACGCGCTGCTGATCTCCGTCGGCATCATCGGCGCCACCGTCATGCCGCATGCGATCTATCTCCATTCGGGTCTCACGCAGGCGCGCACGCCGGGCCGCGACGACCGCGAGCGGCGCATGCTGGTACGGATTTCAAATCATGAAGTCGTCATCGCGCTGGCGATTGCCGGGCTGGTCAATATGGCGATGGTGATCATGGCGTCGAGCGCCTTCCATGCCGGCCATCCCGACGTGGCGGAGATCGAGACCGCCTATCACACGCTGGCGCCACTGCTCGGCATCGGCGCCGCCGGCGTCTTCCTGCTGTCGCTGATCGCCTCGGGCGTCTCAAGCTCGGTGGTGGGGACCATGGCCGGGCAGATGATCATGCAGGGCTTCGTCGGTTTCCGCATTCCGATCTGGCTCAGGCGCGTCATCACCATGGTGCCGGCCTTTGTGGTGGTGGCCTATGGCGTCAATGCGACGCAGGCGCTGGTGGTCAGCCAGGTGATCCTGAGCATCGCGCTGCCGCTGCCGATGATCGCGCTGCTGATGTTTACAAGGCGGCCCGACATCATGGGCAGCTTCGCCGATGGACCGGTCACCCGCATCGCCGCGGTGTGCGGCACCGTGGTGGTGCTGGCGCTCAATGTTTTTCTGATCGCGCAGACGTTTGGCGTGCCGATCCCGGGATTGGCTGGCTAGGACTCGACCCGGCTCCAGCCCGACGGCATCAGCCGCTCCTGCGGCAGGAAGCGGCCCTTGTAGTCCATCTTGCGCGAGCCGGGCACCCAATAGCCGAGATAGACATAAGCGAGCCCCAGGCTTTTCGCGCGCTCGATATGGTCGAGGATCATCAGCGTGCCGAGCGAGCGCTCGCCGGCGTCGGGATCGAAGAACGAATAGACCATCGACAGCCCGTCGCTGAGCACGTCGGTGAGCGCGACCGCGAGCAATTGTCCGGCGCCGCGGCCGTTGATGCCGGTGTCGGGCCCGCGCCTGCGGTATTCGATGATGCGCGTGTCGACATGGCTGTCCTCGACCATCATGGCGTAGTCGAGCACGGTCATGTCGGCCATGCCGCCGTCGCGGTGGCGGGTGTCGAGATAGGCACGGAACACCGAATATTGCTCCGATGTGGGATCTGCGCTGCGCAGTTCGCCGACCACGTCCTCATTGCGCTCGGCGATGCGGCGCATGCTGCGCGTCGGGCGGAAATCGCCGGCCGCCACCCGCACCGAAACGCAGGCGCGGCAGGTTTCGCAGGCTGGCCGGTAGGCGATCGACTGGCTGCGGCGGAAACCGCCATGCGTGAGCAGGTCGTTGAGCTCGCCCGCCCGTTCGCCGACCAGGTGCGTGAATACCTTGCGCTCCTCCTGGCCCGCTAAATAGGGGCACGGCGAGGGCGCCGTCAGGTAAAACTGCGGGGTATCGCGCGAATGCTGGGTCAAATCGTCATCCCACCAAGCGGGAATCCCCGCCGAATGGGCATAGCATCGCGTGCCGGGGCGCTTTCGTCAAAGGCCTTTCGGCACGTCATATGGCGCCGGCGCGGCCCATAAAGGAGCGCAAAACCGCCGCCCGCTCCGGATTATTGATCACCACTGTGCCGAGCAAAATGTCGTGCAACAGCCGCCGGCGCTCGTTGAAGAAACAGGCCAGCAGGATGAACGGCGTCAGCGTCGAGACCGAGAGCCAGAACACGATGGCGTGCACGGCGCCGAGCACGAAATAGGCCGGCGCCCCGTACCAGGTGCGCATTTCCAGATCCATCACGCGCATGCCGAAGGTGGCCGAGTTCGGGCCGCCTAGGGTGACGCCGAAATAGACGACGGCCCAGATGACCGAGCAGGGCGGCAGCAGCCAATAGAGCGCAAAGCCCAGCCCCAGGGTGATGACGCCGAAGGCGAAGATGAACATGGCCGCCAGCACCACCGGGACGGCGATGACGAGAAAATCGATCATGAAGGCAACAACCCGGCGCGGCAGGACACCCTCGAACAGCTCAGGGTTAGCTTCCGGGTCGTAAGCATGCGGTTTGATATCGATGGCCATTGGTCGCCTCTTGGTACCGCTATTCCGACACGGGAAGTGTCGTCTCCGCAACCCCGCAGATGGCAAACAAATATGCTCGCCGCAAGAGGGCCTTAGCGGCGCTGGAACGGCATGAGGAGTTGCGGCATGGTGCGGAACGAGGACCAGCAAGCCGTGCCCGTCGATTTTGCCGCCATCGAGCAAGCCCGCCGCACTATCGCCGGCGCGGTGCTGCGCACGCCGATCCTGCCGGCGCCCAAGCTGTCGGCGCTGACCGGCGCGGAAGTCTTCGTCAAGTACGAGAACTTGCAGGTCACCAATTCGTTCAAGGACCGCGGCGCGCTTAACAAGCTCGCGTCACTCAGCGCAGCGGAACGCCAGCGCGGCGTCATCGCCATGTCCGCCGGCAACCACGCGCAGGCGGTCGCCTGTCACGCCGCGCGCTTGCGCATTCCTGCGACCATTGTCATGCCGGTGACGACGCCCTTCGTAAAAGTCGCGGCGACGCGCTTGCACGGCGCCAGCGTCGTGCTGCACGGGGAATCGACCGGCGAAGCACAGGCGCGCGTCGAAGAGCTCGTCGCCGAGCACGGCTTCATTCAAGTGCATCCTTACGACGATGCGCGCATCATTGGCGGGCAGGGCACGATCGCGCTGGAAATGCTGGAAGAGGTGCCCGATCTCGCCGCGCTGGTGATCCCGATCGGCGGCGGCGGGCTGATCTCCGGCAACGCCATCGCGGCCAAGGCGATCAATGCGAAAATCGAGGTGGTCGGCGTCGAGGCTGCGCTCTACCCCTCGATGTGGAACGCGCTCCACGGCAAGGACCAAGTCATCGGCGGCGCGACGCTCGCCGAAGGCATCGCGGTGAAAAAAGTGACCGGGCTCACGGTCGCCATCGTGCGCGAGCTTGTCTCCGACATCCTGCTGGTCGAAGAGTCCGCTCTCGAGCGCGCGGTGAACGCCTACACCACGTTGCAGAAAACTGTGGCCGAAGGCGCCGGCGCCGCCGGCCTTGCCGCCCTGCTCGCCAGTCCCGCCCGCTTCAAGGGCAGGAAAGTCGGCCTCATTTTGAGCGGCGGCAACATCGATCCGCGCATTCTTGCCTCCATCACCGTGCGCGAACTCGAGCGCGAGGAGCGTATCGTCTCGTTCCGTCTCACCACCACCGACCGCCCCGGCGTGCTCGGCCATATCGCCAGCCGGCTCGGCGAGCTCGGCGCCAACATCCTCGAGGTCGATCACCGCCGCCTGTTTCTCGACGTGCCGGCCAAGGGCGCCAAGCTCGACGTCACCATCGAGACGCGCGACGCCGCCCATGCCGAGGAAATTCTTTCCGCCCTTGCAGCCGACGGCTATCAGCCGGTGCGCATCGTCAGCGGCGCGGCGCTGGAGTGAGCGTCCGGAGAAAAATTCCACGTTGCAATGATCACGTAGCGAATTTGGCGTGCCAGCCATAGATCAGCAAAAAATATATCTCGATTGTGCAATTTCCTTCCACCGCCAGCGGACCGCCGGCTACAATTGGGTCGGGACGGCGCATTCGGCAAAACAATTGTGCGGGCCGCTTTGTTCGGATTTTTAGAATGGCGGTAGCGTCGCGGCGGCAAAAACGAAAGTCGCGACCTGCGCGACATGCGGAACGGCAAATTTTATTTTCGGTTTGACGCACGAATTAATGCGGCCATATCTGGCGAATGTTCGAGTCAAAGTCCGCCCCATCATCCGCCGATACCGGCGAACAAGCGTCCGACATCGTGGCGCTCTCGGGCGCTGTCGCTCGGTCGAGCGACGGCACATCGCGGCAGACTATTGCCGGCGACGAGATCGCACGGCTGTCGCCGGCCGCGCGCATGGCGTTTCTGCGGCGTTCGATCGCGGGGCCGATTGTGTTCACGCACGGCTTCGGCATCGAAGGCCAGCTGCTGTTTCATTGGATCGCCGAACGCGATCTCGATATCGACGTGGTGGCGCTCGACACCGCACGTCTGTTCCCGGAAACCTACGACCTTTGGCAGCGGACCGAGCACCGCTATGGCCGCCGCATCCGCGCCATTTATCCCGATGGCGCCGAGCTGGAGCGGATGGTGGCCAAGCAGGGCATCAACGGCTTCTACGACTCGAAAAAGGCACGGGAGACTTGCTGCGACGTGCGCAAGACGCGGCCCATCGACCTGGCGCTCGAAAACGCGGCCGGCTGGATCACCGGACTGCGCGCCGATCAGAACGCCAACCGGCGCAAGGGCGGCTTGATCGGTTTCGATGGCGCGCGCGGCCTCATCAAGCTCAACCCGCTGTACGACTGCACGCGCGCGGCCGTGCTGGCCGCGGTGACGCAAAACGACGTGCCGATCAACAGCCTGCACAGCCAGGGCTTTGCCTCGATCGGCTGCGCGCCGTGCACCCGCGCCATCGCGCCTGGCGAGCCCGAGCGCAACGGGCGCTGGTGGTGGGAGAACAACAGCAGCCGCGAATGCGGCCTGCATTTGCCGCGCGCCGCGAGCCGCGCCTAAGCCTTATTCATCGCCCGCCAGATACGCTCCGGCGTCGCCGGCATCTCGATGTGCGTCACGCCGAATTCGGCGAGCCCGTCGACCACGGCATTGACGACGGCAGGCAGCGCGCCGACGCAGCCGGCTTCGCCGGCGCCCTTGGTGCCGAGCGGATTGGTCTTGGTCGGCACCGGATTGCTCTCCACATGCATGGCGCTGAGATTGTGCGCGCGCGGCATGGCGTAATCCATGAACGAGGCGGTGACCAACTGGCCGCCGGCGTCGAAATGGATGTCTTCCATCAACACTTGCCCTGCGCCTTGCGCGATGCCGCCGTGGATCTGTCCGTGCAGCAGCATCGGATTGAGCACGGTGCCGACGTCGTCGACGACGCTGTAGCGCACGATCTGCGTTTCGCCCGTTTCCTTGTCGATTTCGACTTCACAGATGTGGCAGCCGTTGGGGAAATTCTGCACCGGCGCTTTGTACACGGCGGTGGCGGCAAGCCCGGGTTCCATGGTGGCGGGAATTTTCGCCGGCAGCATGGCGTCGGCGGCGATCTCCTTCATCGTCATGGTGCGATTGGTCTTGGCCGAGGAGAACACGCCGTCGGCGAATTTGACGTCGGCTAATTCGACCTGCAGCGCATGCGCGGCGATCGCGGTCGCTTTCGCGATCACATTGTCGGTCGCCTTGGCGAAGGCCGAGCCGCCCATAGTGGCCGAGCGCGAGCCGCCGGTGCCTTCGCCGTAGAACACCTGATCGGTGTCGCCCTGCACGTAGCGGATGTCGTCGGGGTGGATGCCGAGCCGGTCGGCGACGATCTGCTTGAACACGGTCTCGTGGCCCTGGCCCTGGCTGTTCGATCCGGCAAACATCGTCACCCCGCCGGATTTGTCGAAGCGCACCTCGGCGCCTTCGGTGCCGGGCGCCGCGGCGCGTTCGATGGTGTTGGAGAGGCCTATTCCTAAAAGCTTTCCGCGCTTGCGCGCGTCCTTCTTGCGTTTCTCGAAGCCGGCGAAGTCGGCAAGCTGCACGGCGAGGTCCATGTTCTTTTCGAACTCGCCGCAGTCGTAAGTGAAGGTCAGCCCGGTCTTGAACGGCATCTGCGATGGCTTGATGTAATTGCGCCGCCGCAATTCGATTGGATCGATTTTTAGCTCGCGCGCGGCAAGCTCCACCATGCGTTCCATGACGAAGGCCGCTTCCGGACGCCCGTTGCCGCGGTAGGGGCGCACCGGATTGGTGTTGGTGAAGACGCCCGTAGCCTCGACATAGATCGCCGGCGTGCGATAGGGGCCGGCCAGCGAGCCGGCATTGAGGAAGAACGCCGGCATGTTGTTTTGCAGATAGGCGCCGATCGCCGCGGTCGTCTTCACGCGCAGCGCAAGAAAGTGCCCGGCCGCGTCGAGCGCAAGCTCGGCGTCGGTGACGTTGTCGCGCCCCTGCGCGTCGCTCAAAAAAGCCTCGGTGCGCGTCGAGATCCATTTCACCGGTCGGCCGGTGAGCCTCGCGGCGTGGCAGACCAGCGGAATTTCGTTGAATACCGGCGTCTTCATGCCGAACGAGCCGCCGGTGTCGCCGGTGATGACGTGCACGGCGGTTTCGTGGACCCTGAGGATGTTGGCAAGCTCGGCGCGGAAGCCGTGCGGACGTTGCGTCGCGCCGTAAACGGTGTAGCGGCCGTCGCCGCGGTCGAAGCGGGCGACCGCGCCGCGCGGCTCCATGGTCACCGCGGTGATGCGGTTGACGATGAGCCGGTGCTTGACGACATGCGCCGCCTTGGCAAATCCGGCATCGCATGCCGCCTTGTCGCCGATCGGCTCCATGAAAGAGATATTGTCGGGGCAATCGTCGTAGACCCGCGGGCTGCCGGGCTTGGCGGCATCGGCCGTGGACGTGACCGCCGGCAGTTCCTGGTAATCGGCCTGGATTAGGTCGGCGGCGTCCTGCGCCTGCGCCAGCGTGTCGGCGACGACGAAGGCGACGGGATCGCCGACCCAGCGCACGCAGTCCTCGGCCAGCACCGTGTAGCGCGGCTTGACCATCGGGCCGCCGCCGGGCCGCTTGAGGCCGCTATGCGAGGGCAAATCGCCGAGGCCGGCGGCTTTCCAGTCGGCCGCGGTGATGACCGCGAGTACGCCCGGCGCCGCCATTGCCGCCGTGGTGTCGATGGCATTGATCTTGGCGTGCGCGTGTTGTGAACGCAGCGCGACGCCATAGGCCATGCCGGGGAGTTGCACGTCGTCCGTGTAGTGACCGGCGCCGCGCACCAGCCGTGGGTCCTCGAAACGCGGGACGCCCTGACCGATTGCAAACTCACCCATTGCAGGCTCGTCTTGTCGTTTTCGCTTTCAATGGATAGCGGGCGAGAATTGGGGATGGAAGTGGGGGGTCGTGCTTACTTGCCCTTGAGCTTTTCGGCGACGCGCGGGGCGAAATAGGTGAGCACGCCGTCTGCGCCTGCCCGCTTGAAGGCGATGAGGCTTTCCATCATCGCGCGCTCGCCGTCGAGCCAGCGGTTTTGCGCCGCGGCCTGGATCATCGCGTATTCGCCGGACACCTGATAGGCGAAGGTCGGCATGCCGAAGGTTTCCTTCACGCGGGCGACGATGTCGAGATAGGGCAGGCCCGGCTTGACCATGATCATGTCGGCGCCTTCCTCGATGTCGAGGGCGACTTCGCGCAGCGCCTCATCGGAATTGCCGGAATCCATCTGGTAGGTGCGCTTGTCGCCGGCAAGCGTCTTCGCCGAACCGACGGCGTCGCGGAAGGGCCCGTAGAAGGCGGAGGCGTATTTCGCCGCGTAAGCCATGATCGAGACGCCGGTGAAGTTCTCGCGGTCGAGCGCTTTGCGGATGGCGCCGACGCGGCCATCCATCATGTCGGAGGGCGCGATGATGTCGCAGCCGGCTTCCGCCTGCACCAGCGCCTGCTTGACCAGGACGGCGACGGTCTCGTCGTTGAGGATTTCGCCGTCGCGCAGCAAGCCGTCATGGCCGTGGCTGGTGAAAGGATCGAGCGCCACGTCGCAGAGCACGCCGATCGCGGGCACCTCTTTCTTAATGGCGCGGATGGCGGAGCAGACGAGATTGTCCGGATTGAGCGCCTCGCTGCCGCTCTCGTCGCGCAAGCTCGGATCGGTGTAGGGAAACAGCGCGATGCAGGGGATGGCGAGCTTGGCCGCGCGCTCGGCTTCGCGCACCGCCTGATCGACGGAAAGACGTTCGACGCCGGGCATGGAGGCGACCGGCGTCCGCGCATTCTGCCCGTCGATCACGAATAGCGGCCAGATCAAATCGTCGGTGGTGAGCGTTGCCTCGCGCACCATGCGCCGCGCCCAGTCGTGCCGCCGGTTGCGGCGCATGCGTACGGTCAGGTCAAGCGGGTTGCGCGCGACCTCGTTATTCGCCTCGGCAGGCACGAACCCGCTCTTCTGCTGCAAAGGGCGGCCGAATTTGATGGCCATAGGGGCCTCCTTCGATGCTTGTTTTAGAGCCATAGCGTGTCAACGTCGACTCCCTCCCCCTGAAAGGGGGAGGGTTGGGATGGGGGTCTCTTTAGGAAAGCTGACCCCCGCCCGATTTGCGGAACCTGTCATCGGGCCGGCCCAAGCGGGCCGGACCCGTTGGCAAATCGACCTCCCCCTTTCAGGGGGAGGTAAAGCCGGCAGCACCCTTGACCGCGCAATTCAACCCCGCAAGGTTGCGGCAATTGGAGCGGCATTGAGCCATGGACTTCAGACTCAACGACGAACAGCGCGCCTTTCAGGCCACTGCGCGGCAATTCGCGCGCGAGGAGATGGCCCCGCATGCGCGCGATTGGGACGAGGGCGAGGTGTTTCCGGTCGAGGCGTTGCGCAAGGCGGCGGCGCTCGGTTTCGGCGGCATTTATGTGAAAGAGGACGTCGGCGGATCGGCCTTGTCGCGCCTCGACGCCGCGCTCATTTTCGAGGAGCTGGCGCAAGGGTGCACCTCGACCGCGGCTTACATCTCGATCCACAACATGGCGGCGTGGATGATCGACTCGTTCGGCAGCGATGCGGCGCGCCGGAAATTCCTGCCAAAGCTCTGCACCATGCAGCATTTCGCAAGCTATTGCCTGACCGAACCGGATTCCGGCTCGGATGCGGCGAGCCTGAAGACCAAAGCCGTACGCGATGGCGACCATTACGTCCTCAACGGCACCAAGGCCTTCATTTCCGGCGGCGGCGTCTCCGACATCTATGTGGTCATGGCGCGCACCGGCGAAGGCGGCCCACGCGGCATTTCGACAATCGTGGTGGAGAAGGGCACGCCCGGTCTCTCCTATGGCGCGCAGGAAAAAAAGCTCGGCTGGAAGACGCAGCCGACCGCCATCGTGATGTTCGAGAACTGCCGCGTGCCGGTTGAGAACCGCATCGGCACCGAGGGGCAGGGCTTCCGCATCGCCATGGCCGGGCTCGACGGCGGCCGGCTCAATATCGGCGCCTGCTCGCTCGGCGGCGCGCAATTCTGCCTCGACCGCACCATCGCCTACATGAAAGAGCGCAAGCAGTTCGGCTCGCGGCTTGCCGATTTCCAGGCGCTGCAATTCCGCATCGCCGATTACGCGACCGACCTCGAGGCGGCGCGCTTGCTGCTGCATCGCGCCGCGGTCGCCGTCGGCGAGGGCGAGCCTTCGGCGACGCGGCTTGCGGCGCAGGCCAAGCGTCTTGCGACCGACGTGGGCTTCGAGGTGGTCAATGGCTGCCTGCAACTGCACGGCGGTTACGGCTACCTGCGCGATCATCCGATCGAACGCGTGTTGCGCGACGTGCGCGTGCACCAGATCCTCGAAGGCACCAACGAGATCATGCGCACGATCATTAGCCGCGCCATGCTGGGGAATTGAGATGGTTGTCGGGTGCCGATCCAAATTCCGTTCATTCCCGCGAAAGCGGGAATCCAGAACAACACTTGAGACGCCGCTTTATGCGTCCCTGGGTCCCCGCTTTCGCGGGGACGAACGGATCGGGATTGCTCGCACGTGATTGCAGATTCGGATATTTTGTTCGAACGGCGCGGCGCGGCCGGCCTCGTCACCCTCAACCGGCCGCAGGCGCTCAACGCCGTCACTCACGCGATGGTCAAGGCACTGCGGGCCCAGCTTGACGCCTGGGCGGACGATGCGGGCGTCACGCGCGTGATCATTCAGGCCGCGGGCGAGCGCGCGTTTTCCGCCGGCGGCGATGTCCGCGCGCTCACCGATCTCGGCAAGGCGGGACAGCACGACGAGGCGCTGCAATTCTGGCGCGACGAATATCCGCTCAACGCCGCGATCAAGACCTACCGCAAGCCTTACGTGGCGCTGATCGACGGCATCGTCATGGGCGGCGGCGTCGGCGTCTCGGTGCACGGTTCGCATCGCGTCGCCGGCGACCGCTTCCAGTTCGCCATGCCGGAAGTCGGCATCGGCTTTTTCCCCGACGTGGGAGCGACCTGGTTCCTGCCGCGCATGCCGGGTGAGCTTGGCGCCTATTGCGGACTGACCGGCGAGCGTTTCGGCGGCGCCGATGCGATTGCCGCCGGGATCGCCACGCACCGCATTCCTTCGGCGCGCTTTCTGGCGCTGCTGGAGGGCCTGAGCGGCACGGTCCCGGTCGATGCGGTGCTGGCGGCGTTTGCCGAACCGGCAGGCGAGGGGCCGATCACGGCGCGGCGCGCGGCGATCGACCGGCTGTTCGCCGGCGGCCGCGTGGAAGCCATCCTTGCCGCGCTCGACGGCGAAGCGGCGTCAGCCAGCGCCGACGCGGAATGGGCTGCAAAAACGGCGGCGACCATGCGGCAAAAATCGCCGCTCAGCCTAAAGATCGCGCTGGCGCAGGTGCGGCGCAGCGGAATACTGGATTTCGCGGCGTGCATGGAATGCGAATTCCGCATAGTGTCGCGCGTCATCCGCGGACATGATTTCTACGAGGGCGTGCGCGCCGTGATCGTCGACAAGGACAACAGACCGCTCTGGCAGCCGGCGAGCCTCGACGCCGTGAGCGATGCGGAGGTCGCGCGCCATTTTGCGCCGCTCGGAGACGGCGAGCTCAAGCTGCCATGATCGAATGAGCATGGATGACCCGACGCTCAGCGACGACCTGCGAAGCCTCGAACCGGTGCACGAGCACGAGGGCGAGCCCTCGGTCGGCCTGTGGACGCGGCGGCTGGTGCTGTTCTTGCGCGTGATGGCCGGCATTTCCATGCTCAAGGGTCTCTATCACTGGTCGCGGGTCTGCGGCATCGGCGTCGCCGACAACGACACTTTCGCCGTACATTCGATTGCCTGGCAGACGGCGACCGTGTTCTTCGCAGTGATCGATCTGGTCGCTGCGGTGGGCTTGTGGCTCGCCGCCGCCTGGGGCGCGGTGATTTGGCTCACGGCGGTTGCCTCGATGCTGGCGGTGGAAATATTTTTCCCGCGGGTTTTTGACGGCGGCATACTGGTCAGTCTGTCCGAGGCGGCACTGCTTGCGGTTTATCTCTGGCTTACGCTCAAATCGGCGCAGGAACAGCCGCCGTGAACGCGCCTGATCCCGAAAAGCGGGAACCGGTTTCCCGCCTTCGCGAAGCCCGCTTCGGCGGGCGAAGCAAGGTCGGATAAGATCATGCGCAGATAAAGATGGGAGGTTTGCATGGCACGGATCGGATTCATCGGGCTTGGCAATATGGGGCTGCCGATGGCGCAGAATTTGTTGAAGGCCGGCCACCAGGTCGAAGGTGTGGATATCAATCCGGCGGCGATTGAAAAGCTCAAGGGCGCCGGGGGCGTGAGCGTCGAGTTCGCCAAGGTTGCGGCCTCGCGCGCCGATGTCGTCATCACCATGCTGCCGGCCGGTCAGCAGGTGCGCGAGGTCTATCTTGGAGCCAACGGCGTTATCGAAAATACCAATGAAGGTACATTGCTTATCGATTGCTCGACCATCGACGTGGAAACCGCGCGCGCGGTCGCCAAGGCGGCGGAGGCGAAGGGCCTGTTGATGCTCGACGCGCCGGTGTCGGGCGGCGTCGGCGGGGCTACCGCGGCAACGCTCACGTTCATGGTCGGCGGCACGGCGCAGGCCTTCGCGCGCGCGCAATCGATCCTGGAGAAGATGGGCAAGACCATCGTGCATGCGGGCGGCTCGGGCAACGGGCAGGCGGCGAAAATCTGCAACAACATGATGCTTGCGATTTCGATGATCGGGGTGTCGGAAGGCTTCGTGCTAGCGGAAAAGCTCGGCCTCGATCACCAGAAGCTGTTCGACATCGCCTCGAAATCGTCGGGGCAGTCCTGGGCGATGACCAGTTACTGCCCGGTGCCGGGCCCGGTGCCGGCCTCGCCCGCCAATCGCGATTACCAGGCGGGCTTTACCGCGGCGATGATGCTTAAGGATTTGCGGCTGGCGCAGGACGCGGCCAAGTCCGCCGGCGCGAAAACCTCGCTCGGCGCCGACGCGGAGAAGCTTTACGCGCACTATGTTGAGGGCGGGCAGGCGGCCAAGGATTTTTCCGGCATCATTCAATATGTGCGCAGCGGGAAATGACAAAGCCCGGCGGTGCCGCCGGGCTTCGAATGGATCTCGGTGTTTGCCCGATCAGTAATAGTGACAGTGCCGGTATCCGTAACGGTCGTGCCAGCAATGACGATGATGCGTGATGCGCGGCCCGCCGACCACGCCGCCGATCACGCCACCGACGACCGCTCCCGGAGGCCCGGCCACCACGGCGCCGGCGCCCGCGCCGATCGCGGCGCCGGTCACGGTGCGTTCACCGCTTGACGCGGCGTTCGCCGCAACCGGCGCTGCAGTTAAAGCGGCCAAAATGGCAACAAGATATAATTTGCGCATTGTCTCCTCCTCTGAATGTCCCACAACGCACGCAATAAGGGACAACGCGCGAGCGCCGGCAAAGTTCATTCAAGTTGTGCACGATTGAAGGGGCCGCGCAGGGTAAACAAACGCTCACTCAATTTCCTCGAATGCCGAATTGAACGAAGCATTCACCGTTGTAAATAAACCTAATCTTTATGGTGTTATTTAAGCCGATTTTAGACTGCCCCTCTTAGGGTGCCTCGACTGGAACGAGGAAAACAGGGCCTCGTTACCGGACGAAGCTGCAAAGATAATAAAGCGCATAAAGGGGCGTTGGACATGAAAGCCGTTGCCAAGACGGTCGAGGGCGTTGAACGTGATACGCGCTTCGACCACATCCGGCCGCTGTATCTGGAAGCCTTGACCTTGGTCGAGCGGCTGCATCGCCGCCTGCTCGACGTGATCAAGGACGAATTCGATCGGCGCGGCCGCGCCGACATCAATTCGGTCCAGGCGCTGCTGCTCTACAATATCGGCGACAAGGAGCTGACCGCGGGGGAGCTGCGCACGCGCGGCTACTATCTCGGCTCCAACGTCTCCTACAATCTCAAGAAGCTCGTCGAGATGGCGTTCCTCGATCATCAGCGCTCGCGCGTTGATCGCCGCTCGGTGCGCATCAAGCTCACTGAGAAGGGCCGCGAGGTGCGCGATATCGTCGAGACGCTCTACCAGAAGCACGTGCGCACGGTGGAGCAGGTTGGCGGCATCAATTCCGACGAGTTCGCGACCTTGAACAAATCGCTGCACCGGCTCGAGCGCTTCTGGACCGACCAGATCCTCTATCGGCTGTAGCGCGTGATCGCGAAAAGCATGTCCTCGACTTGATCGGGGATGGGAGCCGGTTTTCGGACAAGGTCACGCGCCAGTAAAAAGTTTCCTGGACGGTGGGATAACTTGCCCCGGCCTCGCGGCCGGGGTTTTGTTTTTGCGGTTTTCTCTCCGTCATCCTGAGGTGGCCGCGAAGCGGCCCTCGAAGGATGATCGGCCGAGTTCCTCAGGATTTTGGCTGTCCCCCTTCGAGGCTCGCTTCGCTCGCCCCTCAGGGTGACGGGCTGGAGTAGTTGCAAGCCGTGCCTACATATTGCGCCTCGGCGCCGTCCACATGCCAATACTTGGCGGTTTACGGCCGGTATGCTATTTGCGGACGCAACCCCCCCGGAGATCGTGATGTCGCCGTCGTCCAAGCCCCAATCGATTCAAGACTTATCTATTCAAGGCTTGCCGTCCGGCGACGCGGAGAGCCTTTTTACCACCTCCCTGAGCGAGACCGATCCGGAGATCGCCGAAGCCATCCGCCTTGAGCTCGGCCGCCAGCGCGACGAGATCGAGCTCATCGCCTCGGAGAACATCGTCTCGCGCGCGGTCTTGGAAGCGCAAGGCTCCGTGCTCACCAACAAATACGCCGAGGGCCTGCCGGGCAAACGCTATTACGGCGGCTGCCAGTTCGTCGACATCGCCGAGCGGCTGGCGATCGAGCGCGTGACGCGGCTGTTCGGCTGCAAGTTCGCCAATGTGCAGCCGCATTCGGGCGCGTCCGCCAATGCGGAAGTCTTCTTCGCGCTGATGCAGCCCGGTGACACCTTCATGGGGCTCAACCTCGCCGCCGGCGGGCATTTGAGCCACGGCATGGCGATCAATATGTCGGGCAAATGGTTCAAGCCGGTGCCTTACAACGTGCGCCGCGACGATCAGCGCATCGACATGGACGAGGTTGCCAGGCTCGCCCGCGAGCACAAGCCGAAGCTCATCATCGCCGGCGGCTCGGCCTATCCGCGCATCATCGATTTCAAGGCGTTTCGCGCCATCTGCGATGAGGTCGGCGCGCTGCTGATGGTGGACATGGCGCATTTCGCCGGCCTCGTTGCCGGCGGCGCGCACCCGTCGCCGTTGCCGCACGCACACGTCGTCACCACGACGACGCACAAGACGCTGCGCGGCCCGCGCGGCGGCGTGATCCTCACCAATGACGAGGACCTCGCAAAGAAATTCAATTCGGCGGTGTTCCCCGGCATGCAGGGTGGGCCGCTGATGCACGTCATCGCGGCGAAGGCGGTGGCTTTCGGCGAGGCGCTGCGGCCGAGCTTCCGCACTTATGCGCGCAATGTCGTCGAGAACGCCAAGGCGCTCGCCGAGACGATCAAGTCGCGAGGCTACGACATTGTCTCCGGCGGCACCGACACGCACCTACTGCTGGTCGATCTGCGGCCCAAGCGCCTGACTGGCAAGGTGGCGGAAGCAGCGCTTGAACGCTCGCACATCACCTGCAACAAGAACGGCATCCCCTTCGATCCGGAAAAGCCGACGGTGACATCCGGTATCCGCCTCGGCACGCCGGCCGGCACCACGCGCGGCTTCGGCATCGCCGAGTTCCGCAGCGTCGGCGAGATGATCGCTGACCTGCTCGACGTGCTGTCGCAGAAGGGCGCGGAAGCGGATTCGCTCACCGAAAACGCGGTGAAGGATAAAGTGAAGGCGTTGATTTCACGGTTTCCGATTTATCAGGGGTAAAGATGGGCGCTGAAAGCACATTGGTAGGCTTTTGTCCCGTCATCCTGAGGTGCGAGCGCGCCTGGAGGGCGTGCGAGCCTCGAAGGATGAACGGCCAGGGTCTTCCGAGCTTTGGCCGTCGCCCTTCGAGGCTCGGCGCTGCGCGCCGAGCGCCTCAGGGTGACGGATTGAGGCAGAGTTAGAGGCGAGGGGAACATTATGCGGTGCCCGAGTTGCGGTAGCCTCGACACGCAGGTGAAGGATTCGCGACCGACCGAGGATTCGGCGGTGATCCGCCGCCGCCGCGTCTGCCTCACGTGTAATTTCCGCTTCACCACCTTCGAGCGCGTCCAGTTGCGCGAACTCACGGTGATCAAGCGCAACGGCCGCCGCGTGCCGTTCGACCGCGACAAGCTGATGCGCTCGGTTCAGGTGGCGCTGCGCAAGCGTGCGGTGGAGCCCGAGCGCATCGAGCAGGAAGTGTCGAAGATCGTGCGCGAGCTGGAAAGCCAGGGTGAGAACGAGGTCTCCTCGGAAGCCATCGGCGAGATGGTCATGGAGCATCTGCGCGAGCTCGACGATGTTGCCTATGTGCGCTTTGCTTCGGTCTATCGCAATTTCCGCGAGGCCAAGGATTTCCGCGCGGCGCTGGACGAGCTCTCTGGCGACGACGAGGCCAAGCTTGCGGGCAAGCCCGCGGCCGCGCGCAAATGAGCGAACCGGCCGTGGCAGCGCTGACCGCGACGGAAGCAGAAGACGCGCGCTTTATGCAACTGGCGCTGGCGCTCGGCCGCCGCGGGCTCGGGCAAACCTTTCCCAATCCGGCGGTTGGCGCCGTCATCGTCAAGGACGGCGTCATCCTCGCGCGCGGCTGGACGCAACCTGGCGGCCGCCCCCATGCCGAGGTCGAGGCGCTGCGCCGCGCGAAAAAAGCCGCGGAAGGCGCAACGATGTATGTGACGCTGGAGCCGTGCTCGCATCAGGGCAAGTCGCCGCCTTGCGCCGACGCCATCATCAAGGCCGGCAGCGCCCGTGTCGTCTCGGCGATGGAAGATCCCAACCCGGAAGTCGCAGGGCAGGGCCACGCGCGGCTGCGCGAGAAGGGCATCGTGGTCGACATTGGCCTCGGCGCCGAAGACGCGCGGCGCGACCACGCCGGGCACATCATGCGGGTGACCAAGGGCCGCCCTTATGTGATGCTCAAGCTGGCGCTCTCCGCCGACGGCAAGGTGGGGCTGCCCGGGCGCAAGCCGGTGGCGCTGTCGGGCGCGGCGGCGCGGGCGCGCGTATTCCAGATGCGCGCGCAGAGCGACGCCATCCTCGTCGGCATCGGCACCGTGCTGGCGGACAATCCGGATCTGACCTGCCGGCTGCCGGGCATGGAGGAACGCTCCCCGGTGCGCGTGGTGCTCGACTCGCAATTGCGCCTGCCGCTCTCGACGTCGGTGGTGGCGACCGTGCGCACGACGCCGACCTGGGTGTTCACCTCGGGCAACCCTTCGGCGATTGCCGAGGAAATTCTCAAGCAGAAGGGCGCCCAGGTCTTCCGCGTCGGCGAGCGCAAGGGACAACTCGATGTTGGAGAGGTTTTGAAGGTACTGGCCGAGCAGGGCATCACCCGGTTGATGGTCGAAGGCGGGCCGATGGTCGCGGCCAGTTTTACGGCCGCCGACCTGGTGGACGAGGCCGTCGCTGTTGCGCGCGGAGAAAACAATCGGCGCCGGCATCGATCCGCTCGAGGCCATGCCGCTGTCGGCCTTGACCAACCGGCTGCACGAGCGCGGCCGCGAGCAGATCGGCAGCGATATCGTCGAAACCTACGAGCGGGCGTGACGATGTTCACCGGCATCGTCACCGACATCGGCGAGGTGCGCTCGGTCAAGCCGCGCGCCGGCAATCTCACGCGCGTCACCATCGCCTGCGATTACCCGCGCGCCGAACTGATCGAGGGCGCATCGATGGCCTGCGCCGGCGTGTGCCTGACCATCGTTGGCGCCGGCGAGGAGGAAGGCCGCGCCTGGTTCGCCGTGGACGCGGCAGCGGAAACCTTGCGCGTCACCAATGCCGGACGCTGGCGGCACGGAACCCGCGTCAATCTCGAGCGTCCGCTCAAAGTGGGGGATGAACTGGGCGGCCATCTCGTCTCCGGCCATGTGGACGGGCTGGCGCGGCTCACGGCGCGCGAGGATTTGACCGACATGGCGCGCTTTGCGCTGCGCGCGCCGGCCGAGCTCGCCCGCTTCATCGCGGCGAAAGGGTCGGTCACGCTCGACGGCGTTTCGCTCACCGTGAATGCCGTCGAAGGTGACGGCTTTTCGGTGCTGATTATCCCGCACACATTGCGCGTGACGACGCTCGGCACGCTGAAAGCGGGCGACGACGTGCATCTCGAAGTCGACCAGATGGCCCGCTACGCCGTGCGGCTGATGCAGCCAAACTAGCGGGCCTTGTTCGCCACGCCTGCGCTTGCTACGACGCTCGCGCCATGGCCAGAAAACGACGCAAGGCTGCAAGGCGCGGCAAGAAGCGTGGCAGGCGCAGCGACAAGCCGCGCATGCTGGTCGTCGAGTCGCGCTTTTATAACGAGATTTCCGACGCGCTGCTGCGCGGCGCAACGCGCGCGCTCGACCAGGGCGGCGCCACCTACGACCGCATCACCGTACCCGGCTCGCTGGAAATCCCGGCGGCCATCGCCTTTGCCGTCGATGCCGCGCGCCGCAAGCTCGCGCCTTACGACGGCGTGGTAGCGCTCGGCTGCGTCATCCGCGGCGAGACCTATCATTTCGAGATCGTGGCGGAGCAATCGGCGCGGGCGTTGATGGACCTCGCCGTCAGCCAGCAACTCGCCATCGGCAACGGCATTCTCACGGTGGAGACCGAGGCGCAGGCCCATGCCCGCGCCGGCAGCGACGACGGCGACAAGGGCGGCGATGCCGCGCGCGCGGCACTCGCCATGGTCAAGCTCAAACGCAGCCTGGCGGGGCGATAATGGCCAAAAGCGCGCCAGGGCCGAAGGACGCGCGCAAGGCAAACCGGCGCGGCGCGGCACGCCTCGCCGCGGTGCAGGCGCTCTACCAGATGGACATCGCCGGCGCCGGCTTGAACGAGATCCTCGCGCAATTCGAAAGCCATTGGCTCGGCCGCGAGGTCGAGGGCGCGCAATACTTGCCCGCTGAGGCCGCGTTCTTTCGCGACATCGTCTCCGGCGTCGTGCGCGAGCAGCGCGCGCTAGATCCGCTGATCGACGAGGCGCTGTCGAAAAGCTGGCCGCTTAAGCGCATCGAGGCGATTTTGCGCGCGGCGTTGCGCGCCGGCGCCTACGAGCTCTGCCACCGCCGCGATGTGCCGGCGCGCGCCGTTGTCGCCGAATATGCCGATGTCGCCGCGGCGTTTGTGGAAAAGGATGAGACCGGCATGGTCAATGCTGTGCTCGACCAATTGGCGCGGCAGATGCGCGCGGGCGAGTTCGCAGCGTGATCTCTTCCCTTAACCTCCCCCTGAAAGGGGGAGGTCGGTTCGCGGAACGCGAACCAGGTTGGGGGTCATCTGCTAGTCTGAATTGACCCCCACCCCGACCCTCCCCCTTTCAGAGGGAGGGAGTCGCGGAGCAAGACGAGGCAATGAGTTCTAACCACAAGAATTTGTCTGCCGAGGATCGTCTGATCGCGCGCTTCTTTGCGCCGCTTGCCAATACGCCCGGCGCCTTGGGCCTCACCGACGACGCCGCCTTTCTCACGCCGCCCGCCGGCTGCGATCTGGTGCTGACGACCGACGCGCTTGTCGCCGGCGTGCATTTTTTCGCCGACGATTCTGCCGACATGGTGGCGCGCAAGGCGCTACGCGTGAACCTCTCTGACTTGGCCGCCAAGGGCGCAAAGCCGCTCGGCTTCCTGTTGTCGCTGGCGCTGCCGAAAGAAGCGGGCGAGGATTGGCTGTCTGCTTTCGCCAAAGGCCTGCGCGCCGACGCCGAACTGTACGGCTGCCCGCTGTTCGGCGGTGACAGTGTGCGCACGCCGGGACCGGTCACGATGTCCGTCGCCATGGTCGGCAGCGTGCCGCAAGGCACGATGGTGCGCCGCGCCGGCGCCAAGCCCGGCGACCGGATTTTCGTCACCGGTTCGATCGGAGATGCCGCGCTCGGGGTTAAACTGCGCAACGGAGAAAAATGGCCGTTGAGCGCTGGCCAGCGCGATCATCTCCTCTCGCGCTACCTGCTGCCGCAGCCGCGCAACGCGCTTTCCGAAGCGGTGCGCACCCACGCCACGGCTGCCATGGATGTCTCCGATGGCCTCGCCGGCGATCTTGCCAAGCTTGCCCGCGTCTCCGGCGTCGCCGCCACGGTCGAGGTTGCCAAGGTCCCGCTGTCGGATGCTGCGAAGGCGGCGCTCGCCGCCGATCCGGCGCTGATCGAGACGGCGCTCACCGGCGGCGACGACTACGAGATCGTCTGCACGATTCCGCCCGCGAAGGCAGACGCATTCCGCAATGCAGCGAAGACCGCCAATGTGCCGGTCATCGATATCGGCGCAATCGCGGCGGGCGAGGGCGCCCGCTTCATCGCAGCCGATGGCCGGGAGATTACTTTCAAGCATGCCTCGTTCAGCCATTTCTGATATGGGCAGAGCCGGACACGGGCACAGGTTATAGTCGAAGCGCACCCTCGGAAGGATTGAGTAAAGCCATGGACGACAAGACGGCGAAAAAAGAATTGGCGCAAATGCCGCATGGGCTCAGTCCGAATTTCGAAACGCTGCACAAAGACTTCCCCAGCTCGGCGTATCTGCGCAAGCGCGCGCCGCGCAACATCCCGCTGTTTTCCTTCGAATACGGCGACACCGGCGCCGGCGCCGACGTCGGCATCGAGGACAACTGGAAGGCCTTCGACGCCATCAAGGTGGCGGCGCGCTACGGTGGCATCACCACCGTGCCGCCGGTCGAGGTCGAGTTGTTCGGCACCCGTTACGCCGCCCCGATCGGCATTGCGCCGATGGGCGGCCCGTCGCTGGTGTGGCCGGGCGCCGACATGCTGATGGCGAAGGCGGCGCAGCGCGCGCGCGTTCCCTATACGCTCGGCGTTGCCGGCGGCGCCACCATCGAGGATGTGGCGGAAGTCGCGCCCGACGTGTTCTGGCTGCAGCTTTACCGTTTCTACCAGAACGATCACGCCATCGGTTTCGACCTGATCAAGCGCGCGACCGCGGCCGGCGTCAAAGCGCTGGCGCTCACCATCGACGTGCCGGTGCGCACCACGCGCACGCGCGAGAGCTATGCGGGGCTGGGGCGCGAATTCCATCCCAACCTGCGCATGCTCTACGAGATGATCATCCGCCCGCGATGGCTGCTGGCGCTGTTGCGCCACGGGTATCCGCGCTTTGCCACCATCCGGCCATATGCCGGCAAGAACGCCAGCACCAACGAGGTCATCCGCTTTGCCCGCGCCAACATGGGCGGGGTGTTTTCCTGGGAGGAGGTCGCGCGCTATCGCGACCGCTGGAAGGGGCCGATGCTGGTCAAGGGCATCCTGCATCCGGCCGACGCGGAGAAGGCGGTGTCGCTCGGCATCGAGGGCGTCTGGGTGTCGAACCACGGCGGCCGCCAGATCGAGGCCTTGGCCCCCGCAATCGACGTGCTGCCGGCGATCGTCTCGGCAGTCGGCCACAAGGCGACCGTCGTGCTCGACAGCGGTGTCCGCAGCGGGCAGGACGTGATGCGGGCGCTGGCGCTGGGCGCCAAGGCTGCCTTTGCCGGCAAGAGCTTCCTCTGGGCGGTGGGCGCGCTGGGCGACGAAGGCCCCGCGCATCTCATCGACCTCTATATCGATGAGTTGCGCTCCTCATTGGGCCAGATCGGCGCCCGTTCGCTGGAAGAGGCGCGCGAGGCCGTGGTGCGCCATCCCGGCGCCTGGCGTTTTGACCGCAACGATTAGCCCAGCCGATTCAATCCAGACCTGCGCCAGCGGCAGTGGTTATATTCTGCAAACGCCGGTAGAGGCAGAATACTTTTGCCGGGAATCTCACATGTCGGCGCTGGCCGAACCCATCCATCACGTCGCCTTCGACAACAGGCTCGCCCGCCGCAACGCCATCGTGCTGGCGGTGGCGCAGGCGCTCGCCGGCGGCAACAACACCGTCATCGTCGCCACCACCAGCATCCTCGGCGCCATGCTGGCGCCGGAAAAGGGCCTGGCGACCTTGCCGATCACCTTCATGGTATTCGGTATGTGGATCGGCACGTTGCCGGCCGGGTTTCTTTCCCGCCGCTACGGGCGGCGCTTCGCGCTGCAATGCGGCTCCGTCTTCGGCGTGCTCTCCGGGCTCGTCTCCTATGTCGCGACCATGCAGGGTTCGTTCGAGCTGCTGCTTGCCGGCACCTTCTGCGGTGGGCTCTACGCGGCGGCGCACATGTCCTATCGCTTCGCCGCGGCCGACACCGCGAGCGAATCCTACCGGCCCAAGGTCGTCTCCTGGGTCTTGGCCGGCGGCGTCTTTGCCGCGGTGATCGGCCCGCAGATCGTCATTTTCACCAAGGACCTGATGCAGCCGCATCTGTTTGCGGCAACCTATCTTGGACAATCCGCCTGCGCTCTGGTGGCGGCCATAGTGCTGCAATTCGTCCGCATTCCGCTGCTTCCGCGCCGGGCCGAGGAAGCGCCGCGCCGGCTCGCTCACATCACGCTGACGCCGCGCTTTATCGTCGCCGCCGTCTGCGGCGTGGCGAGTTACGTCACCATGAACCTGGTGATGACGTCGGCGCCGCTCGCCATGGTCGGCTGCGGCCATTCGGTGACCGACGCAACCCTCGGCATCCAGTGGCACGTATTGGCGATGTACGCGCCGAGTTTCTTCACCGGCGGCCTGATCGTGCGTTTCAGCGTCGAGCGCATTACCGCGATCGGCCTGGCGCTGATCGTCTTAACCGCCGCGGTGGGCGTGAGCGGCACCACGGTGGCGCATTTCTGGACCGCGCTCATTTTGCTCGGGCTCGGCTGGAATTTCGCGTTCATCGGCGCCACCACCATGGTGACCGAGTGCCACCGGCCGGAGGAGCGCAACAAGGTGCAGGCGTTCAACGATTTTCTCATCTTTGGCAGCATGGCGGTGAGTTCGTTTTCCTCCGGCCAGTTGCTGGAATATTTCGGCTGGCAGGCCGTCAACTTGGTGGTCTTCCCCACCGCCTTCGTGGCCGGCGCCGTGTTGCTGTGGCTCACCTTGCGCCAGCGGGGCGAGGCGGCGGTTTGAGGACGGCGTCGATCCTTGCTTCGCTCATTCCCGCGTAAGCGGGAATCCAGATCTTTGTTTCGTGCCAGATAGCTCTGGTTTCCCGCTTTCCGCCGTCGCGCTCCACGCTCTCGCCCTCGCGAAGCCGAAGCGGCTTCGCTTCGGCGGAGCAAGGTCGGCGGACTTCAAGCGCGCCGAAGCTCGCAAAGCGAGCGGAGGCGGGTCGCGGGGACGAGCGGAGGGGGTAAGGCGGCTCCTGACCAGGAGGCCGATAGAGGCGGATCACGCCCGCGATGGCGGCTGGCGTGACTGACAAGCTTTCGCCAAATGAGGCGGCCTTAGCTTTCGACGATGACTTCCGTGACACCACGGCAAGCATAGCATTGGAAAATGCGTAGCTCTTCGGTGCCCGATTTAGTCCGTTGATGTGTAGTCCTCACCAACATAGCAGTGCCGCCGCATTTGCAATCAACTGGCCGGACGTAGGCTGTCTTGGGTTCGGATTGCTAATGAATCGACATGGCTTACCTCCAGTCGTGCCCCTCGCGTCAAAACCCACGATAGTCTCAGCGTGCCTCCGCGGTCTGGTCAAAACAGCACATTTTCAAAGTCATCCGTTCCCGCCACTTGACAGGATTATAATCACAGGAATATAGTCCCCATCGTCCGGTCCGCCGAGGGCGCTTTATGAGGCGTCATGACAGTGGGACCGCCTTGATTGGGCCGATCTCGGGTAAACGCGACGTCGGCGATGCGGCGCTCGCGGGCGGGGGATGAACGCAACCCCCGAGGCCCCCGGGCGGCGCCGGGGCTCCGCCCGGGGGAACTACGACCCCCCGCCAGAGCTGGCTGACGGCGAGCCGCGAGCTTGCCCGAGGCTTGACGGTGCGGCTGCCCAAAAGGGGCCGCGCCCGAAGGCCGAAGGCGGCGAAACGGCTCCCCGAAAGCGCGGCCCGGCGCCGGAAACGACGCCGCGATGGCGCGCCGAGAGGCGCCACACCTTCGCAAGGAGGTGTGACTTGAGACTGCATGACGCGCCGCTTGGCGCGCCATCCCCTCGGCTTTTTGCCGGGGGCAAGGAAGGAAAGACCGGCGTCCCCGCGCCGTTAAAGAATAGGGGCGATGATGCTTGCGCGTTTTTTATCCCTCCCGTGCAACGGGAGGGTGGCGAGCGAAGCTCGCTGGGTGGGGTTCGCTCCCCCTAAAACCGCCATCTTACCCCACCCGGCCGCTCGCTTCGCTCGCGGCCACCCTCCCCGGAAAGCGGGGAGGGATAAGAAAGAACCGCGAGTTGCCTTGGCCGCCGAATTTTGGCTATACCCGGCTCGCTTTTCCGGTCGGGGTGAAGCGCCCTTAACAAGCGGCCATCCTCGACGCTCCTGGCGCCGGCGGGAGCGTTTTTCCAGGCTCGCGCCACCATCAATCGAGGTTTACTCCCCATGACGACTCTATGGGTCATCGTCGGCTGCGGCCTGCTGGCAATTGTCTATGGCATCTGGGCGACCGGCTCGGTGCTGCGCGCGGACGCCGGCAACAAGAAAATGCAGGAGATTTCCGCCGCCGTGCGCGAGGGCGCGCAGGCCTATCTCAAGCGCCAGTACTCGACCATCGCCATTGTCGGCATCGTGATCTTCGTCATCCTCGGCTTCACGCTGGGCTGGTTGGTGGCCGCGGGTTTTGCCGTCGGCGCGGTGCTCTCCGGCGCCGCCGGTTTCATCGGCATGAACGTTTCGGTGCGCGCCAATGTGCGCGTGGCGCAAGCCGCGACCAAGTCGCTCGCCGGTGGCCTCGAGCTTGCCTTCAAGGCCGGCGCCATCACCGGCATGCTGGTGGCGGGCCTGGCGCTGCTCGGCGTCACGCTTTACTTCGGCTTCCTCACCGGCACGCTGCATTTTGCCGCCAACGACCGCACCGTGGTCGACTCCATCGTCGCGCTCGGCTTCGGCGCCTCGCTGATCTCGATCTTTGCCCGCCTCGGCGGCGGCATCTTCACCAAAGGCGCCGACGTCGGCGGCGATCTGGTCGGCAAGGTGGAAGCTGGCATTCCGGAAGACGATCCGCGAAACCCGGCGACGATTGCCGACAACGTCGGCGACAATGTCGGCGACTGCGCCGGCATGGCCGCCGATTTGTTCGAGACCTACGCGGTGACCATCGTCGCCACCATGGTGCTGGCGGCGATCTTCTTCGCCAATACGCCGTATCTGCTGACGATGATGACGCTCCCGCTTGCCATCGGCGGCGTCTGCATCATCACCTCGATCGCCGGCACTTTTTTCGTACGGCTCGGCGCCAGCCAGTCGATCATGGGCGCGCTCTACAAGGGCCTGATCGCCACCGGCCTGCTTTCGCTTGTCGGCATCGCCGGCGTGATCCATTGGCTGCTCGGCTTTGGCGTGCCGCTCAGCGGCGGTGGCGCGACCTTCACGACCACGACGCTGTTTTATTGCGGCATCGTCGGCCTCGCGGTCACGGGGCTGATCATCTGGATCACCGAATACTACACCGGCACCGACTTCCGCCCGGTCAAGTCAATCGCGGCGGCTTCGGTCACCGGTCACGGCACCAACGTGATCCAGGGACTGGCGATCTCGATGGAGTTCGACCGCGGGTCCGGCCATCGTCATCATCGCCGGCATTCTGGTGGCGTACGGCATGGCCGGCCTGTTCGGCATCGCCATCGCGGTGACAACGATGCTGGCGCTCGCCGGCATGATCGTCGCGCTCGATGCTTTCGGCCCGGTCACCGACAATGCCGGCGGCATTGCCGAAATGGCGGGCCTGCCGAAAGACGTGCGCAAAGCGACCGACGCGCTCGATGCGGTCGGCAACACCACCAAGGCGATCACCAAGGGCTACGCCATCGGCTCGGCCGGGCTTGGCGCGCTGGTGCTGTTTGCGGCCTATAACCAGGACCTGCTGTTCTTCTCGCGCGATGTCGCGCATCACCCGTACTTCACTGGCATCCAGCTCGACTTCGCATTGACCAATCCCTACGTGGTCGTCGGGCTGCTGTTCGGCGGCATGTTGCCGTACCTGTTCGGCTCGATGGGCATGACCGCGGTCGGCCGCGCCGCCGGCGCCATCGTCGAGGAGGTGCGCCGCCAGTTCCGCGAAAAGCCGGGCATCATGAAGGGCAAGGACAAGCCGGACTACGGCCGCGCGGTGGACTTGCTCACCAAGGCGGCGATCAAGGAAATGATCGTGCCTTCGCTGTTGCCGGTGTTGTCGCCGATCTTTGTCTATTTCGCCGTGTTCCTGATCGCCGGCGGCGGCCCAATCGGCAAATCGGCGGGCTTCTCTGCGCTCGGCGCCATGTTGCTCGGCGTCATTGTCACCGGTCTGTTCGTCGCCATCTCGATGACCTCCGGCGGCGGCGCATGGGACAACGCCAAGAAATATATCGAAGACGGCCACTACGGCGGCAAAGGGTCCGAAGCGCACAAGGCGGCGGTCACCGGCGACACGGTCGGCGACCCTTACAAGGATACGGCGGGGCCGGCGGTCAACCCGATGATCAAGATCACCAACATCGTCGCGCTGTTGCTGCTCGCCGCGCTCGCGCACTGAGGCAGACGACGTTCGCAAACGGCAAAGGGCCCGCGGTTGGCGCGGGCCCTTTTGCATGGCGGTTTGCGTCAAACGCCGGCGATCGTCACAGATTGAATTTGAAGGCGTTGAAAACGCCGCGCAAATAATTGAAGTCTTGGCCGCCGGTCGCCGTCGTTTGCGACACGGAGTCGAAGATCTTTCCGTCCCGCATGGAGTAATTGGCCAGCCGCTCGACCCGCCGGTCCTTGTCGAAATAGACGGCGATCACGCGCTGGTCCTTTACCTCATAGGGCATGAACGCGGCGCTGCGCTCCGACTTTTGCGAAATATAATAGAAAGCTTCGCCGCTGACGGTGGCAACCGTCGACGGTGTGCCGAGCACGATCAGCACCTGTTCCTGACTGGCTCCGACCGGGATCTGCTCCAGCGTGCCTTCTTGCAGCACATAGCCGCGCGACAACGTCTCGCTGAAGTTGCCGCAGCCGGCGAGGGCAACGCAGCCAAGCAGCGCCAGCGCCGGCAAGTATCGCGCCGCGCGCTTGCATCGGTCGGTCATTTTGAGCAGCAAAACCGGCAACTTCATTTCCGTCTTGATATTGAGCCTTGCATCGGCGGAGGCATTGACGTACCCGGCAGCGAACCGCGGTCAACCCCCAGAACCGTCACGATGATTTGGCCCCGTATTCGCCGCCAGCTGCGCGGCACAGACACCATTTCCACCCTCTATGGCATGATCGTGGCGCAGGCGCGATTGCCCTGTTTTTACCGCGACTACGCGGTTGCCGACACGGTTAACGGGCGTTTCGAACTAATTGTACTGCATTTGACGTTAGTCTTGGACCGATTGTTTGCGGAGCCGACCTTGCGCGGCCTCGGACAGAGGCTTTTCGACGTTTTTTGCCAGGATATGGACGATAATCTGCGGGAAATGGGCGTGGGCGACCTTTCGGTGCCCAAGGAGTTGCGGCATATCGGCGATGCCTTTTATGGCCGGTCGCAGGCCTATACAGCGGCGTTGAAGTCGAGTGAGGAGCAAAGTTTGGCCGAGGGACTAACAGACGTGATTGCCCGCAATGTCTACGGCGGTTGCGCCGCAAAAGATGGCGCGCCGCGTCGGCTTGCCGGCTATATGCGCCGGGCGCACCATGACCTTAAAGCCCGCGATGCAGCCGCGGTCGGCCGCGGCGAATTCAAATTCCCGGACCCGGCCGGCTTTCTCATGAACGCGGATTAAAGGCACAACCGTCATGAGCAAAAACCAACCCGCCTGGAGCGCGCCGGTGGCTGTCGAGGACATCGCGGAAACCGGCCTGCATGTCGAGATCGAGGCGCCGGAGGACACGCGCGCCGGCATTGCCAAGGTCGCGGCATTGCGCGATTTACCGCGCCTCGCAGGCGTATTCGATCTGACAAGGCAAGGCGCCGGAGTTCATGTCACCGGTCAGGTCAACGCCACGGTCGGGCAGACTTGCGTGGTGACGCTGGAGTCGATCGAGAACGAAATTGAGGAAACCGTCGATCTGATTTTTGCGCCGCCGGGGACCGCGTCCGGCAAAGCCAAAGACGAGCCGCCCGAGCCGCTCACCGGCGGCACGATCGATCTCGGCGCGGTGGCGACCGAATTTCTCATTCTCGGCATCGATCCCTATCCGCGCAAGGCCGGCGCAAAATTCGAGGCTCCTCCGGGCAGCGACGACGGCGCGCATCCCTTCGCCGCGCTCGAAGCCTTGAAAAAACGCTCCGGAAGCAAACAAACGTGAACGGTGAGCAAGCCATGCGCCGGCGCCAATACCAGTTTGTCTGCCGCATCCGAGCGGATAAAGTCGTACCGCATGCCGGATAAAGTTCGCATCGCGCTTGACGCCATGGGCGGCGACCACGGGCCTTCGGTCATTTTGCCCGGCGCGCTCATTTCGCTCACCCGGCATCCCGACACCGAGTTTTTGCTCTATGGCGACCGCGCGCTGATCGAGCCATCGCTCGAGGGCCTGCCCGCGCTCAAGGCCAAATCCAAGGTCGTGCACACCGACATCGCCATTCGCATGGACGACAAGCCGAGCCAGGCGCTGCGCTATGGGCGCTGGAAATCGTCGATGTGGCTTGCGCTCGATGCGGTGAAGAAGGGCGAGGCCGACGTCGCGGTGTCGGCCGGCAATACCGGCGCGCTGATGGCGATGGCGCGCTTTAATCTGAAGATGATCGAGGGCATCGAGCGGCCGGCGCTTGCGGCGCTGTGGCCGACAATCAAGGGCGAGTGTGTCGTGCTCGATCTCGGCGCCTCGATCGGCGCCGACGAGACGCATCTGGTCAATCTCGCCGTCATGGGCAGCGCCATGGCGCGGGTGCTGTTTGACATCGAAAAGCCGACCGTGGGCCTGCTCAATATCGGCGTCGAGGAGGTCAAGGGGCTCGAACAGGTGCGCGAAGCCGGTCGAATCTTGCGCGAAGGCCATTTCCCGTATTTCGATTATGTCGGCTTTGTCGAGGGCGACGACATCGGCAAGGGCACGGTGGATGTCGTGGTTACGGAAGGATTTGCCGGCAATATCGCGCTGAAAACCGCCGAAGGCACCGCCAAGCAGTTCGCGCAATATTTGCGCAGCGCCATGAACCGGACCTGGAGGGCGCGGCTTGGTTATCTGCTGGCGCGGCAGGCCTTCAACACGCTGCGCGAGAAGATGGACCCGCGTAAATCGAACGGCGGCGTATTCCTCGGCCTCAACGGCGTCGTCATCAAGAGCCATGGCGGGGCGGACGCCGAAGGCTTCGCCGCGGCGGTCGACATGGGCTTCGACATGGTGCGCTATGAATTGCTCGCCAAGATCGGCCAGTCGATGGCGCGTGACCGCGACGCCGGCGCCGAGGCAAAGCTCGCGCAAGGAGCCGGCTCGTGAGCGTCTTGCGGTCGGTCGTGCTCGGCTGCGGCAGCTACCTGCCCGCCCGCATCCTCAGCAACGATGAGCTTGCCAAGTCGGTCGACACCACCGACGAATGGATCGTGCAGCGTACCGGCATCCGCGAGCGCCACATCGCCGCATCCGGCGAATTCACGTCCGATCTCGCGCTCAACGCGGCGCGCGCGGCGCTTGCCAACGCCCACGTCGAGGCGCAATCGATCGACCTGATGGTGCTGGCAACCTCCACCCCGGACCAGACCTTTCCCGCTACCGCGGTCACGGTGCAGGCCGGTCTCGGCATCACCCATGGCGCCGCCTTCGACATGCAGGCGGTATGCTCCGGCTTCATCTTCGCGCTCGCCACCGTCGACGCGCTGCTGCGCACCGGGGCATTCAAACGTGCTTTGGTGATCGGGGCGGAAACCTTCTCCCGCATTCTCGACTGGAATGACCGGACCACCTGCGTGCTGTTTGGCGACGGCGCCGGCGCTTTGGTGATCGAGGCGCAGACGCAGCCAGGCGAGCGATCCGATCGCGGTATCCTCACCACGCATTTGCGTTCGGACGGACGGCACCGGGCAAAGCTCTATGTCGACGGCGGCCCATCGTCGACGCAGACCGTGGGACACCTGCGCATGGAAGGCCGCGAGGTGTTCAAGCACGCCGTGGCGATGATCACCGACGTGATCGACGATGCCTTCAAGGCCACCGGCTATACCGCGGCCGATATCGACTGGTTCGTTCCGCATCAGGCCAACAAGCGCATCATCGATGGTTCCGCTCACAAGCTCGGCATCGCGCCGGAAAAGGTCGTGGTGACCGTGGATCGGCACGGCAACACCTCGGCGGCCTCGATACCCCTGGCGCTGACCGATGCGGTGGTCGACCGCCGCATCAAGCGCGGGAATTTGATCCTGCTGGAAGCGATGGGCGGCGGCTTCACCTGGGGCTCGGCGCTGCTGCGCTGGTAGGAAAAGGGTCCGTGGGCGCGGCAGCGCTCGGAATCCGCCTCGGCCGGGCCTGTGTCATATTTCACAGCGACCCATTGACCCCACAGGCAAGATGCTAATATCGTCGATAATTCAGCGGGATATCTTCGCCGGGGGCAGGGCAGGCGATGACCGGTAAAACAGTGACGCGGGCTGATCTGTGTGAGGCGGTCTATCAAAAAGTAGGCCTTTCACGCACGGAATCCGCCGCGCTTGTGGAGTTGGTGCTCAAGGAGATCACCGACTGCCTGGAGCGTGGCGAAACCGTCAAACTGTCGTCTTTTGGCTCGTTTGTGGTGCGCAAGAAGGGCCAGCGCATTGGGCGTAATCCGAAGACCGGCAAGGAAGTGCCGATCTCGCCGCGCCGGGTAATGGTGTTCAAACCGTCGGCAATCCTCAAGCAGCGGATCAACGGCCACGCCGAGCCGGTTGTCTGACCGGCCACTCGTTTCCAGTACCGCGTAAAACGTCAAACATGAAACTGGAGGCCGCTTTGGATCACAAGGCGCCGGACGCATTCCGCACCATCAGCGAGGTCGCCGACGAGCTCGACCTGCCGCAACACGTGTTGCGTTTCTGGGAAAGCCGCTTTTACGACATCAAGCCGATGAAGCGCGGCGGCGGGCGCCGCTATTACCGTCCCGACGACGTCGATCTCTTGCGCGGCATCCGCCATCTGCTTTACGGCGAGGGCTACACCATCCGCGGCGTGCAGCGCATCTTGCGCGAGCAGGGCGCGCGGTTCGTGCAGGTGGTGTGGCAGGAAGGCGCGCCGCAGCCGCCGCATGGCGCGAGCGACGACGAAGAACTCGCCGAGGAGGCAGCGCCGCTGCCGAATGTGCTGAATGAGGAGGGGCGCAGCCTCGGCGGCAAGCTTGCTTCTCTGGTCGGCCGCGATTTCGGCGACCGCGGCGACAAGGCGCAGGCGCGCCGCGAGCCGCCGCTGAGAGCCGCGCCAATGCCGCGCATCGATCCGGGCGACCGCATCGATCGCGCCGTGCGCGAAGCGCTTCCGGCCTCCGCCGAATTTCTGGCGGATGGTGCGGCGAGCCCTGCGCGCGCATCAGCGGGTGGGGCCGGGCTGCCGCGCGAGGCGCTCAACAAATTGCAATCGGCGCTGCATGAACTCGGCGAGTGCCGCAAGCTGATTGACGCTGCGGCGAGCCGGGCGGACTAACGCGGCTCCCGCCAACCGTTCCATTCAAGCGAAACGGGCCGCAAATGTGATGGCCATCACTTAGTTACTGATTTATTTCCGAGCCTTGAACCATCTCGCCTGCGCCCGCGACCAAAAAGGGCGCGGGGCACGCCACAACCCAGCGCAAGCCGTCGGTAACCCCGCTCGCCCGAACCGAGCGGGGTTACTCACCTCGCAGTCGCGGGCAGGTACGCCCGCGCGAACCATCCGCCGCTGTGGCGCGACCGGCAATCGATGATGGTGACGATGCATCAAGGTCAGATATCTCCGCTAAAACCATTGCCGGCCCGCATCGTGCAGGAACCGGTGGGCGCGGCGCCTCGATTGATGACGGCGCAGGCCGATCCGCCGCATGCAGGCTGGCCCGGCTTCCGCCGATTTTATGGCCCGGCGGTGGTGGTGCTTGGCCTAGCCTTCACGGCGGCGTGGATCGTTTTCATCGGTTATGGCCTGCTTAGTCTCATGGGGCTCGCCATTTAACTGTGCCATAGCGGGACGTCCTGGCCGCCGCGCGTGTCCGGCAGACCCCGCAAACGCATCCGGCGTTCGCTATAAGTAGGCTCCGAGAAGAGGAGTTATCGGTGGTCATTTCCTGCCTCAAACAGGCCGAAGAGGTCGCTTCCGCAAGGTGCAGTTTTATGTAATACCGAAATTTCTATGAAGTCAATAAAGGTAATACCAAAAATTAAGCGTGGACGCGGTCGGCCAGCGACGGGACGTGATCCCGTCTTGGCTCTTAGACTTCCCGACAAGCTTCGGGCTGCTGTTGAGGAGTGGGCGGCCAATCAGAAGGTGACGAGGTCTCAGGCGATCCGGCTGTTAATCGAGCGAGGACTCAAAAAGTAGAGCGGTCTGCAGCTCGGGGGCGTGATGCACCAGATAATTCCTGTTAGTTTCGACCTTGAGAGGTGGATGGGATGACTTGGTCGATCATCGCCCGCGACGCAGAACTCGGAAAATTTGGAATTGCGGTCGCGACGCGGTTCTTTGCCGTGGGGTCACTGGTGCCCTTTGCTCGAGCAGGCGTTGGGGCCGTGGCGACGCAGGCGCTTGTCAATCCATTTTTTGGCACGCTGGGGCTGATGAACCTGCAGGCGGGGCAATCGGCCGCCGACGTGTTGTCACGACTCATTACCGCCGACGCCGGACGCGACCACCGTCAATTGCACATCATGGACCGGCAAGGCCGAACTGCGGCGCATACCGGGGGCGCCTGCGTGGATTGGTGCGGCGCGATCTGCGCATCCAACCTTTCGGTCGCCGGCAACATGCTCGCCGGCGCCGATGTCCTTGGCGCAACGGCAGCGGGGTTTCACGCGTACGCGGGCCTGTCTTTTGCGCGCCGCTTGATTGCGGCGATGCAGGCGGGTGAAGCAGCGGGCGGCGACAAGCGCGGCAAGCAATCGGCAGCGCTGCTCATCCAAGGGGCAGAAGACTGGCCCGACCTTAGCCTGCGCGTCGATGATCATCCCGACCCGCTCGCCGAACTCGATCGCTTGGAGCGCGTGAGCCGCGAACGGTTCGTGCCCTTCATGCAATTCCTGCCGAGTCACAAAGACCCCGTAGGGACCACAGATCGCGACATTATCGAAGCCGGGATAGAGCATGCGCTCACGGCGCAGACGCAGACATGAGTTCGCCGGCGCTGCTTGAGATTTCCGGTCTCACAGTGCAATTTCACGGCGATCGCGGCCGCGTCACCCATGCCGTCGACAGCGTCGACTTGAGCCTCGCATACGGCGCCTCGCTCGGCATTGTCGGCGAATCCGGCTGCGGCAAGAGTGTAACCGCGCTGACCATCATGCGGCTGCTCGCGTCCAACGCCGAAATCGGCGGCTCGGTCGTTTTTGACGGCCGCAATCTGCTTGAGCTTGCCGATCACGAAATGCGCGACCTGTGCGGCGACCGGCTCACGATGATCTTCCAGGAGCCGATGACGTCGCTTAATCCGAGCCTCACCATCGGCGAGCAGATTGCCGAAACTCTCATCCGTCATCGTGATCTGTCGCCGCAAGCGGCGAGGGCCAGAACCATCGAGCTGATTGCGCGCGTCAGGATCCCGTCGCCGGAGCAGCGCTATGACGAATATCCGCACAAGCTTTCGGGCGGCATGCGCCAGCGGGTGATGATCGCGATTGCACTCGCCTGCGACCCGCAATTGCTCATCGCCGACGAGCCGACGACCGCGCTCGACGTCACTATCCAGGCGCAGATACTCGACCTGATGCGCGACCTCAAGGTGCAGTCCGGTGCTGCCATCATCCTCATTTCGCACGATCTTGGCGTGATCGGTGAAATTTGCGACGAGGTCGCGGTCATGTATGCGGGCGAGATCGTGGAGCGCTCGCCGACGGCAGCACTGTTCGAGCGCCCGCAGCATCCGTATACGGTCGGCCTTCTCGGCTCGACGCCGCGGCTTGATCAGCAGGCCGACGAGCTTGCGGCGATCAAGGGCATGGTGCCAGACATGGCAACTCTGCCGGCCGGATGCCGGTTTGCACCACGCTGCCCCTTTGCTGACACGCGCTGCCATAACGAACGGCCGCCTATCGTCCAGCTTGACGCCGGCCATTGGTCGCGGTGTTTTTTTGCACCACTCGAAAAGAACGTCGCATGAAACCGCTGCTTGAAGTCAAGAATCTCAAGCGGCACTTTGTCGTGGAACGGTCGTTGTTCGGGCGTCCGATTTCAGCAGTGAAGGCGGTCGATGGCGTCAGCTTCGCGCTCGAAGCCGGCGATATTTTTGCCCTCGTCGGTGAATTGGGCTGCGGCAAGACCACACTTGGACGCCTGGTGCTTCGCCTGATTGAGCCGCAGGAAGGGCGTATCGTCTTCGACGACCGTGACATCACTGCGCTTAAGGAAAACGAGATGCGCGGCTTTCGCCGCCATGCCCAGCTGATCTTCCAGGATCCTTACGCTTCGCTCAATCCGCGCATGACCGTCAACCAAATCCTGCTCGAGCCGTTGTTCCTGCATGATGTCGTTCCGGCTGCCGACCGTCGGCAACGCGTTGCCGAGCTGTTGCGCCTGGTCGGCTTGTCGCCGGCTTTTGCCGCGCAGCGGTACCCGCACGAATTTTCTGGAGGCCAGCGCCAGCGCATCGCGATCGCGCGCGCACTCGCCGTTGAGCCGAAGCTCATCATCTGCGACGAGCCGGTATCCGCGCTCGATGTCTCCATCCGCGCCCAGGTTCTCAACCTGCTGCGTGACCTGCAGCAGCGCTTCGGTCTGACCTACATCTTCATTTCGCACGATCTCGCCGTAGTCAAACACATCGCCAACAAGGTGGCGGTGATGAATCTGGGCCAGATCGTCGAATTGGCCCCGGCGCACGAGCTGTTCGCGTCGCCGAAACATCCTTACAGCCGGGCCCTCCTATCGGCGATCCCGGTGCCGAATCCAAAGGTCCGGCGGCAACGCATGATCCTGCACGGCGAGCTTCCCAGCGCCGTGGCGCCTCCATCTGGATGCCGGTTCCATACCCGCTGCCCCTTTGTCGTCGAGCGCTGCCGGACCGAGGCTCCGGCGCTTCGATTTGACGCAAATGGGCATGCCGCCGCCTGCCACCGCGTCGGCGAACTGCCGCTGGTCGAGCCGTTGCGCGGCTCCCGCATCGCCCCGGAATTGGAGGGCCTAATGGCGGCGTTTCGCAATATGGATGTACGGGTCAAGGCTGGTGTTGATAATATGACGAAGCCGGATTGAGGGCAGCCAGACAAGGCTGCCGAAGCCGCGAGGGGAACCATCATGAACGCATTCAAGGTCGCCGTTTCGGCGGCATTGCTGGCTTTGGCCGCCGCGACCGCACAGGCTGAGACTACGCTGCGCATCGGGCTCGCCGAAGACCCGGACATTCTCGATCCGACGCTCGCCCGCACTTACGTGGGACGCATTGTCTTCGCATCGATCTGCGACAAGCTGTTCGACATCAATGAGCATCTTGACGTGGTTCCGCAGCTTGCGCTCTCGCACGAGACGTCGCCAGACGGAAAGGCGGTCACCATCAAGCTGCGGCCGAACGTGACGTTCCAGGACGGCGAGATGTTCGATGCCGAGGCGGCAAAGTATTCGCTTGAGCGGCACATGACAATGACCGGCTCGTTCCGCAGGCCGGAGCTTGCGGCCGTCGACCACGTCGAAGTCGTCGATCCGCTCACGATCAAACTCGTTCTGAAGGTTCCGTTTGCACCGCTGATCGCGCAATTGACGGACCGCGCGGGCATGATGGTCTCGCCGAAAGCCGCCAAGGCTGAGGGTGACAAGTTCGGACTGCATCCGGTATGCGCCGGGCCTTATAAATTCGTCGAGCGGGTCGCGCAGGACCGCATTGTCGTGGAAAAATATGCTGGCTACTGGAACGCGAAAAACGTATTTATCGACCGCATCGTTTATTTGCCGATCGTCGATGCCACGGTCCGCTTGGCCAGTCTAAAATCGGGCGGCCTCGATCTGATCGAGCGCTTGCTCGCCACCGACATCAAGGCCGTCCGCGCCGACGGCAACCTGCGTCTCGCTAGCTCGCTTGAGCTCGGCTATCAGGGCATGGACATCAATGTCGGCAAGGGCGACGCCGCCAAAGGCCCGCTTGGGCAATCGGCGAAGGTGCGGCAAGCACTGAACCTTGCGATCGACCGCAAGGCGCTCACACAGGTCGTCTTCAACGGTGAGTTTGTGCCGGGAAACCAGTGGGTCAGCCCCGAGCATCCCTATTATCAAAAGGACTTTCCGGTTCATGGGCGCGATGTCGAGAAAGCGAAGGCGCTGCTGAAAGAAGCTGGCGTGGCCGGCCGCATATCTGTGGATTTCATGGTTCCGGCCGGCGCCGAGATTCATGCGGTTGCCGAAGTGATCCAGTCGATGGCCGCCGACGTCGGCATTGACATGAAAATCCGCGTCACCGAATTCGCCACCTCGCTCAAGCAAGGGGAGGCGGGTCAGTACCAGGCATACCTGCTGGCCTGGAGCGGGCGCACCGATCCTGACGGCAATCTTTATAGCTTTGCCAAGTGTAAGGCGCCACTGAATTACTCTGATTACTGCAATCCCGAGGTTGACAAACTGCTCGACCAATCGCGTATTCCCTCGGACCCCGCGGCACGCATGGCGATCTACGGGAAGCTGACGAAAATCCTGCTCGATGACGATCCAATCATCTACCTTTATCACCGGCGCATCCTGATCGCGCATACCGCGCGCCTGGAAGGTTATACGCAGATGCCGGACGGGCTCGTGCGCGTCGTCGGCCTCAAGTTCAAGTAAATCCGGCTCCGCTTAAGGGAGACAGGACGATTCAAGACAGATGCTGAAATTTATCGGCAAGCGATTGCTGCAGCTCATTCCGACGCTGTTCTTCGTGTCGGTGCTGATTTTCTCGCTGCAGCAATTGTTGCCGGGCGATCCGGCGTTGGTCATGGCGGGCGAGGAGCGGGACCCGCAAGTGATTGAGCAAATTCGCAAACAATACCGGCTCGATCAACCGCTGCCATTGCAATATGTCTATTGGGTGAAGGGCGTCTTTTCCGGAAACCTCGGCGAATCGATGCGGGTCAAGGAGCCCGTGCTCAAGCTGATCCTTGAGAAATTGCCGGTGACGATGCAGCTCGCTTCGATGGCGATCATTATTGCGCTGAGCATCGGTATTTCGGCGGGCGTGATCGCGGCGGTTAAAAAGAACACGGTCTGGGACTATGCCGCCAATGTCTTCGCTTTGTGGGGCATCTCCACGCCGAATTTTTGGCTCGGCATCATGATGATCTTTCTCTTTTCAGTGCAGCTCGGCTGGCTTCCGGCTTCCGGCTATGTGCGACTGAGCGATGACTGGGAAGCAAGCCTGGCTTCGACGATCATGCCGGCGTTCGTTCTCGGCAACGCCATCGCGGCGATCCTCATGCGCCACACGCGCAGCGCCATGCTGCAGGTGCTGGAAAGCGACTACGTGCGCACGGCTCGCGCCAAAGGGCTGCTCGAGCGTCGTATCATCATCAGGCATGCATTGCGCAACGCGTTAACCCCCGTCATTACGCTCGGCGCGCTTGAATTCGGCACGCTGCTGTCCGGCGCAGTCCTCACCGAGCAAATCTTCACGATTCCGGGTTTCGGCAAATTGGTCGTCGATGCGGTATTTAACCGCGATTACGCCGTGGTGCAGGGTGTTGTGTTGGTGACGGCGACCATGTTCATCGTGCTCAACCTGCTCGCCGACATTGCTTACCACCTGGTCAATCCGCGGCTGCGGGGCTGACATGGTGGAGGTCTCACAGGCCGCTTTGCCGCTCGATCGCACGGCCGTCGAAAGTCCGGCGATGCGGACCTGGCGCCGACTGCTGCGGCGAAAGGGCGCTATTTTTGGCTTGTTCGTGATCGGGTTGTTCGTCGCCTTCGCCGTGCTGGCGCCGCTGATCGCGCCGTATGATCCGATCGTGCAGAGCTGGTCGGCCGTGCGTAAGGCGCCATCGCTCGCTCACCTCTTCGGCACCGACGACGTCGGCCGCGACGTGTTTTCGCGCGTCGTCTACGGTACCCGCGCCTCGCTTTTTGCGGGTGTTATTTCGGTTTCAATTGCACTCTCGATCGGTGTGCCGCTTGGACTTACCGCCGGCTATGGCGGCGGCTTTATCGACGGGCTGCTCTCGCGCATGACCGACGCCATGCTCGCCTGTCCCTTTATCATCCTCGCCATCGCGCTCGCTGCCTTTCTCGGACCCAGCCTCGGCAATGCGATGATCGCGATTGGTATCACCACCACGCCGGTCTTTTTGCGGCTGACGCGCGGTCAGGTGATGCAGGTCAAGGTGGAGGAATATATCGAGGCGGCTCGCGCGGTCGGCAATCCGCGCTGGCGCATCGCGTTGGTGCATATTCTGCCGAATATCTTTCCGGCGATCCTGGTCCAGGGGACGCTATCGATTGCGACCGCCATCATTGCCGAGGCCGCCTTGTCTTTCCTTGGGTTGGGTCAGCAGCCGCCTGACCCGTCTTGGGGTTCGATGCTGAATTCCGCGCAGCGTTTCCTGACCAACGGCCCGTGGATGGCGATATGGCCGGGCCTCGCAATTTTCCTGAGTGTCTTGTCGTTCAATTTGATCGGCGACGGCTTGCGCGACGCGCTCGATCCACGTGAGCGCTAGTATTCCACCACAATTGACAGCGGCAACACCATTGGGAATTCGTTGGTTGAGTGTCTACTATACGAGGACCAAGGTACGTTTACCGTGACGCCACTCCCCGCCGCTCTCCGGCTCTTCGCCACCGGCCTCGGCGCGTTGGGTCTGCTCTTACGACGTAGCAAGCGGAAGACTGCGGCACGTGCAGCCTGACCAAAACACTTGTTCGGATTTCGGAGAGACCGCCGCGAGGCGGTCTTTCTGTTTGAGGAGCGAGCAAAGCGCGTGCGCTCATTGCGACCGCGAAGCCCTGCTCGACATGATGCGCACGGGCATCGATGCCGGAGGTAGCGCAAGCGGAAATCAATCGGTGCCGATCGTTCCACCCATTACGCGAAGCTCAAGGGCAGAACCAATGCGCCGGGGTCCAGCGGACCGGGTTGCCATAGGCATCGAACGCAATCGGGCGCCGCGCCCAATAGCCACCCGGGCACGCGACCGGACCAGGCGCGGCGTAGGCTGGATAGACGACATAACCTGGGGCCGGCGCGTAGTAGCGTGGTTGGCTGTTGGCGATGGCGCCGCCAATGATAGTGCCAGCCACTAGCCCGCCGAGGACGCCGGCACCGACCCCGCAGCCATAACAGCCGGCGTGGGCTGTGGGCGGAGCCGTCAGAGTGCCCGCAGTGATTGCCGCCGCCGCCGCAATCGCAAGAATGGCCTTCTTCATAGGGTCATCTCCTGGGTCCGAAGGTCGGCCGAGGCCGACCACATAGTAACGAACCTAAAACCTGTTCATACTTGGGTAAAAGAAGTCCTAACGGTGTCGGAAATTTGATGGCCCAGATCACTCTGGTAACGGCTGATCAAAACACCTGATCGGATTTCGGAGAGGCCGCCGCGTTGGCGGTCTTTCTTTTCGCGGCGATCATGTTGCAGCGTCTTTGGTCGCGATTGGCACGTCGCGTCATTCGCTGCGTTGCGGACATTACACCTGTCGATTGACTGTCCCTTCGATTTGCCAGCGCCGCAAAGTGCAGGCAATAATGACCGGGGTCGCAACGTGCTGTTCGCCGGTAATGGAGGCAGCTTTGACCTGGCTGTATTGGCTCGATCGTCTCGTTGGCCGTGTCATTGCTGAAGCACAGTGGCTGGCGCTACCGCTCATCCTGTTGTTGTTCATGCAATGGCCGCTGCGCGACATCGCGCACTGTTGCTCGCTGCTGGCAAACGATCTCGGTCAGATCTTTTTTGCTCTTTTGGTGGCGGTCAGTGTCACTGCCGCAACCCGCGCTGGTACCCACCTCGCTGCGGATGTACTGGCGCAACACTATTCGCGACGAACACGACCGTGGCTGCGGAAACTCTGCGCTATCATTGGCCTCGTGCCATGGTCGCTGTTTATCCTCTACGCGAGTAAGAGCTTTGTACTGAAATCAGTGTTGGGACTGGAACGATTCTCCGAAACTAACAACCCAGGTTATTTCGTAATCAAAGTGGCTCTATGGATCATGGCAATCCTGATCATTGCCCAGGGGCTCGTCGAAATCTTTCGTCCCTTGCCCGCGGACGACGCGTGATGGAGTGGACAGGCCTCGCGTTATTGATTCTAGTTGGCATTGGGATCATTTCGACAGGGCTGCCGGCCGCATTCGTCCTCATTACGGTTGCAGTGTTTGGCGCGATCATCGGCATTGCCACTGACACGATCCCAGTTTCGCTGCTATCAGCTCTACCCAATCGGCTAGTTAATTTATTCGAGAACGATCTTTTGCAGGCGCTGCCTCTCTACGTGACCATGGGCCTGCTGCTTGGCCGTCTGCCGGTCGCCGATGCGCTTTATCGCGCAGGCAATGCTATCCTGCCACGGCGCCCATCGGCGCCACTCGTCTCTGGTATGATCCTCGGTGCCCTGCTCGGGCCGATGAATGGTTCGGTCGGTGCCAGTGTGCTCGGCTTGTCGCGCGTGGTGTCGCCGCGGCTCACTGCCGAAGGAATTCCACCAGCAATACGCGATGCCGTGGTCGCTGTAGCCAGCACGCTTGGCGTCCTGGTGCCTCCGTCACTCGTACTCATTCTCCTCAGCGACGCTATGCTCAATGCGCATACTCTTGCAGTGACAACGACCGGCCGAACTGACCGCGTCGTCAATACGCAGGATATCTTCCACGCCGCGTTATTGCCGGCAGGGATATTTCTGTTACTGAGCCTTGTGCTTTCCTGGTTTGCGGCGCGGACCGCCACCAAGCTCCCCCCACGCGAAAGGC
The DNA here is from genome assembly GCA_963753925.1 of uncultured Alphaproteobacteria bacterium. Lineage (GTDB taxonomy): Bacteria > Pseudomonadota > Alphaproteobacteria > Rhizobiales > Xanthobacteraceae > Pseudolabrys. The sequence goes on along the minus strand of CAVWEF010000004.1, from coordinate 573,394 downwards.
TCACACGCGAAGAAGCACTACTTGCCGCGTTTTCGCTTGTGGCGTTACTCGCTCTGCTCGGCGGCGTCGCTATCGGATATTTCTATGCCGTCGAAGCGGCGGCGATGGGCGCGTTCACCTTGTTGTGCGCCGGCTTCTTCACTGGCCAATTGCCGAGCAAGGTGATGCGCGAACTGCTGCATGACGCCACCGCCATCACCGGCGCGCTGTTTTCACTGCTGATCGCGGCGAGCACCTTCACGCTAGTGCTGCGCCTGCTCGGCACCGACCGGCTGGTCAATAACCTGGTCGCCGACATTCCCGGCGGCGACGTTCTGGCGACCGCGGTCGTGCTCGCAGTGATCGGGCTGTGCGCCTTCGTGCTTGATGCCTTCGAAATTATATTCGTCATTATCCCGATCGTTATTCCGCCGCTGCTCGTACGCGTCGCAGATGCGCGCTGGGTGGCGGTGCTGGTGCTGCTCACACTGCAATCGAGTTTCCTATTGCCGCCGTTCGGCTACGCGCTGATGATGGTGCGAGGCGCAGCAAAAAACCCGGCACCGTTCGGGCCCTTCGTGCGGGCGATCTTCCCATTTCTGCTGGCGCAGTGGATGCTACTCGTTGTCGTATTGATGGTACCGAAGCTAGTGCATTTCGGTGAGAACGCCGCTGAAAACAACCGTGCGCCTGCAGCGCCGGTATCGAACGCTGACATTGACAAACTTATGCGCGACATGTTGCCGCCACCGCCACCTCTCGCACTTCCGCAGGACTTTGATCAGAAATAATAAGCACGCACAAACATAATAAAGGCACGCGCGCGAAGTTGGCAGATTTGATTGGCTGCTACGCTTAGACGCCGCTTGTTAAGATTATCGATTGCATTTGATCTAATTTTTCGACGTACTTTAGGCCAGTTTGCATCAATAGTACTGCACCGATTTAGCGGCGACGCAAAAGCTTTGTGGCACTGATGACCTCATCGCATGGGGTCAAATCGATGAAACAGTATTCGCGTTATTTGACAGTGTGCGCGCTGTCGTTAATTTCGACGCTAGCGCTTCTCACTTGCCTCGGTGCAGCGCCTCGATCAGGTCGAGCGGCAAGTTGCGATAAAGAAGCGTCGGCAGCACCGTCCACACCACGGCGTGCAGCACCGCAAAGCCGGCAAATGCTTTGCCAGGCGAGGTCTCAATCCAGTAAGTCAATGCAAACGGGCGAGAAAAGGCCATTCAATACCGCTTTGCGAGCGACTGCCGATATCAAGGTTTGCGCCTGCTGAGTTTGCTCATTTGAAGGCGATGCATGGCGTCATGCGATCAAACCCATTGCGGCGCCGACGAGAATGACGATGCCGAGCAGGATTCGGTAGATCACAAATGGCCAGGTCGAGAAACGCTCGAGGAACCGCATCAGGCCCCAAATTGCAAAAAACGCCGAAACCGAAGCTACGGTGATGCCAACAAACAGAACGGCCCAACCGTGCGTGCCTAAATGAATCTTGTGGAGCTCCCACAACTCTTTAGCGCCAGCGAGGGCGATGGCCGGAAGGCCAAGCAGAAATGACAGCCGTGCTGCTTCATCTCTCTTAAAGCCGAGCGCAAGTGCTGCTGTTAAGGTTGAACCCGATCGCGATACGCCTGGAATGAGCGCACCGATCTGTGCAACGCCGATAAGGATCGCGTCAACAAGCGTTAAACTTTCGATAGTGCGTTTGTGTCGTGCGCGGACTTCGGCAATCCCCAAAAGAGCCGCCATAGCTACGCAAGCCCAGCCAATGACGCTTACATTGCGAAGCGGCGAATTGCAGGTGTTGAGCAGTTTCGCGAGTAGCAAGCCGACGACGCCGATCGGAATGGTAGCAAGGATAATCCATATGGCGAAACGCAAATAGCGATCGTGAAGGTTCCCCCGCCTGATCGCAGCAATTGAGTTCGCCGCTAAATCGCGTACGTCGCCCCAAAAGTAACTGACAACGGCGGCCAAGGCCGCAAGCTGCATTGCGGCGGAAAATGCCGAACCTGGGTCCGGCCAGCCAAGCACAGCCGGAACCAAGCGCATATGCGCGGTGGACGAAATCGGCAGCAATTCCGTGATGCCCTGGACGACCCCGAGCAAGGCAACTTTTGCGTAGCCCAACGCCACGAACCCTGTGTCGATGCCACGTGTGCAAACATCGGTCATCGGGAGATGATCCTTTAAGTGCGCATCGTTACGTCAGAAGGTGCACATTGATTGGAAATAATTTATGGCGTTTTTAGCCGAATCAGACGGCTTCAACGGCATATTAGTCCTGAGGGGCGCGCGGCGAAGAAGCCTGTCCGATGGTAAACACGACCGCGATGCGAGCGATGCCCGCTCGGGTGACGGTTGGATTAGTGGTGGCGATTGCCATGTCGCAAACGGCGCTGGCTGCCGATTGGCGATACTGCCTCGCGCCTTCAAACGACGAACACAAGGTTTATTTTTCAGGAGCTTTTGCGACGAGCGCTGACGCATGGCGCTCGGATAGCGAGTTCGATCAAGCGCTCATCCGAGCCGGGCTGCACCACGATGAGGTTCAATGCCCAAGAGCGGGCGATGAAAGCGCCATCATGACGATGTTGCAAGATGCCATCGCTTATAATCGAAGAATTGGAAGGAAAATAATTTACGTAGGCTGGGAACCAGCAAATTGACGGCGCGCAAGCAGCTCAGGTCGGGTGAGTGGTGAGAAACGCAATGCCCAGCACCAAAATTCCGATAATGCCGACAATTAGCGCGATGGCATAAGCGTGTTTCATAGACGCATATTAGGTGAGGCCACCAGCAAGCGCCATGAATATCGCTTGCGGCGATCGACCTGAGTTCGCCCATGTACTTCGTGTCATCGGTAGCTCGGCAAAGTTATTAAACCAAGCCTTGTGCCGACCGCCCCCGTCCATAACGGACGAAATCCGACTACCTCTTGCGGGATAGAGCCGGATGTTGCCACGGGGCAGCCGGCACTAGCGATATGGGCAATCGGCGAAAAACTTCCCATGAGCGTTAGGTTAAAAAACTTTAATTCGACCTTTGGATCGAGCGGTCACGAAAGGTCGCAAGCCTAGCCGTGTTCTTGTGGAAATCCACGGGCACGCCACAACACTGCCATCAATGAGTATCAGTGAAACTGCGGGCTGGCTCCGGCCCTATTGTGCAAGGGGCTTCTCGTGGCCAAACGCAGATTGTTCGCGGCGGTGAATAACCTCGCTCCGCGCATCCTCATTGTCGTAGACGAACTTTTGATCGCCTTGTTGGTCGAGGAAATGATCCGGGACATTGGTTTTCGTGTTTCTGGCATCGCCCGCACCACCGCCGATGGGCGCGTCGCGATTGCTCGGCGGAACTTCGATGCCGTACTTTTGGACCTTAATCTTGACGGTCAATACCATCCCGAGACGGCGGATATTTTGTTGGAGTTAGGCATCCCGTTTGCCTTTGTAACGGGCTGCGACTATCTTCTCGAACCGCGCCACGAGAAAATACCTGTGCTGCAGAAGCCATTCACACCAGCGCAGCTTCACGCGCTTTTGCTGACACTCGTTGGTCCGGCAGTAAGCGCCAGAACGGCACAGACGGCGCAATCGTTTGCCAAAGTGCGCATGTTATCGAGTGTCATAGGCTCTACTGTTATTGTGATGCCCATCGCGCAGTTACAAGGGCGCAGAGGCGACGCCGGCTGACGGTCGGGCCCGTGATTTTGCCTCGACTTGGGCGCAACACAAAAACAAAAATCGCGGCAGTGAGCCCGAGGACCCGGCTAGCCGGGTCGAGCGCCGGACCGCGGCAATCGCTCCTCAAGAATTGCGAGGATGCGGTTGAGCACATTCATCTCGATCGCTGCCAGTTGCCGCTGCAAGGCCTCGATGCGCTGCTCAGCTTCGACATTCGTGCGGTAGTCCTCATCAGCTTGATGGCGATCACGCTCGGCCTGACGGTTCTGACTGATCATGATGAACGGAGCCGCGTAGGCTGCCTGAAACGACAGGGCCAGATTAAGCAGGATGAAGGGGTACGGGTCCCAGTGGCTTATCCACGCGATGACGTTGACCACTATCCAAACGGCGAGCACTACCGACTGGGTGATGATGAAGGTCCACGAGCCCATCGTCGCGGCGACTGAGTTGGCGACGCGCTGGCCAAAGGTCAACTCTGAAATGTGGATAGCGTGCCAGTTCTTGCGTGTCGTTGCCATTGAATTTGTCCTAAATTCTGAATGGGGGTTTGGTCCTAGGGCCGTAGCAGGTCTGCAGTGCCTTAAGCGGGTACGATCATCTTGCCGATAGGCCAGAGCGCGATTCCGGCTCGCTTCAAGTGCGCCCAAGCGAATGGGATGCCCACGATGGTGACAGCGAGCAGCAATGCAGTGACGAGGTGATCGAGGGGCATGTTTCCCAAACCTGTGTAGGCCAATGGGCAGTTTGGTTGCCCGCAATCCACCGAACATCTTGTTGCTTCCACAGTGCTTCCGAACCAAAAAGCTATGGAAGCAGCTAAATTCACGGCGTCAAAATATCTTTGTAGTTCAGGTCGTTAGTGGTCGGGGCGGCGTGATTTGAACACGCGACCCCCAGTCCCCCAGACTGGTGCGCTAACCGGGCTGCGCCACGCCCCGACCGGAACGGCGCGGACTATAAGGATGCGGGCCTGGCCACGCAATGACGCGCCAGTGCGGGCTTCGCGGGCATTGCGGGCGGGTTAACCGATTGTGCACGTCTGTCGGACGTAATCCCTTTGCGGGTGTTTCCATATCGAGCTGTGACCATGGCCCAAGCTGTTCCAGCGCAACTCGAAGCGCATTTCGACGTCGGCCGACCGGCCGCGGAAGGCACTCACCTCCTGTCGCCGGTAGCCGGCCTGGGTGGCATCCGCATTGCCGTCTACGAGGAACTTTCCGCCGTCGAGCACGATTGGCGCGCGTTCGAAGCGCATGCCGACTGCACGGTCTTTCAGAACTTCGATTGGCTGGCGAGCTGGCAGCACCACATCGGCGTGCGCAACGGCGTGCGGCCCGCTATCGTCGTGGGGCGCGACGGTGCGGGCACGATCCTGTTCCTGTTGCCACTATCGGTCCGCACGCGCGGCTTTGCCCGCGCGCTCGACTGGCTTGGTTCGGAGAATTGCGATTACAACGCGCCGCTGCTGGCGGCGACGTTTTTGGAGCATACCGATCGCGCGCGCTTCATCGCGGTATGGGAGACCATTGTCAGTTCCCTGCGAAATAATCCGCGCCTGCGCTTCGATTTTGTCGATCTGGAGAAAATGCCGGAAACGGTCGGCGCACAGCAAAATCCGATGCGCCACCTGGGCGGGACGCTGACGCCGAGCGGGGCTTACCTGACGCATCTTTCCCGCGACTGGGAGACGTTTTACGCGGCCAAGCGTTCGTCCTCGACGCGCCGCCGCGACCGCACCAAGCGCAAAAAGCTCGCCGAGTTCGGCGCGGTGGCACTGGTCAATCCGGCGGACGGCGGCGATACGCTGCGCACGCTCGATATCCTGATGGCGCAGAAGTCGCGGCAGTTTGCCCACATGGGCGTCGGCAATCTGTTCGCCAGGCCGGGTTATGCGGAATTCTATCGCGCGATTGCCACAGATCCGGCGACCCGGCATCTGGCGCATGTGAGTCGGCTCGACGTCGGCACGACCGCCGCCGCCGTCAATCTCGGGCTCACCTGGCGCGATTGCTTTTATCACCTGCTGGCGAGCTACGACGACGGCGATCTGTCCCGTTTCGGACCCGGCGCCGCGCACCTGCACGACCTGCTGCACCAGGCGATCGACCGTGGCTTCAAAGTTTTCGATTTCACCATCGGCGACGAGCGCTACAAACGCGATTGGTGCGACACGGAGCTCAAGCTCTACGACTATGTCTCGGCCGTGACCGTGCGCGGCATGATCGCCGCCGCGCTGCTGCTCGGCAAGCAACGGCTCAAGCGCTGGATCAAGCAGACGCCGGCGATGTGGAGCGCCTTCACAACGGCTCGCGCGTTTTCCGGATCGCTGACGCTGCGCTTTCGCCGCTAAAGTCAGCGCCGGGCCGCTTCCGGCACAGCCGGAACGTCATGGGCGAGCCGGAACGGTCCTCGGATCATTAGCACCACGGCCGCGATCGTGCCGCAGGTATAGACCGCGACATAGGCTTCGAGGAACTGCACGATATCGAAATGAGCCAGCACCGAAATGGTGCCGACGCCCGTCATCGCCACGACGACTGCCATGCCGATGCGCGCTACTTCCCGAAAGTAGCCGTTGTGCACCAGCACGCTGTGCGCGACCATCTGGGTCAAGTTGGCGCACAGCAATACGATGAGGATCGGTGTTGTCGCCGGCGGCATGGTCGCCGCGTGACCGAGCAGGATCGCGAATAGCCGATCGGCGCCGAAAAAGAGAACGGCGCAGGCAATGGCCGCCGGAATACTGCATAAAGCGGCCGCAACAAGCGTCGCGCGGACCAGCGTCGGCCAGTCGCGCTCGGCCAGCGCGCTGGTCTGGCGCGGCACCAGGATATCGCAGACCGCGCCGAATATCGTCGCGCCGCCGCGGAAGACCTTGAAGGTGGTGTCGAGGATGATCGGGGGAGCGCCGAGCCCGAACAGCATCGGCACGATCAAATAAGGATAGTTGGCGACATAGATCTCGCTCGCCGCGTATGCGCCGCTGCGCACGAGTTGGGCCTTGTTGGCGCGGAAGAAGGAAACGAAGTCTGCGACGAAGCCGCTCACGCGCGGCACCATGGCGCCACGTGCGATCATCCGCTTGACGCTTGACGTCAATACCACGGCCCACAGTGCATTGAGCGCGATCAGCATGGCGATGAGCGGCAATCCGGCGAGCACAGCGGCGAGACCGAAGAAATAACCGAAGCGGCGCACAGTTTCGAGCGCCTCGAACTGTACGTATTCATCGACGGCGATCGAGATATTGCGTAGCGCAAACCAGACAAGATTGAGTGAGACGAACAGGAAGAACAAGCCGAACTCGGCCGCGTCGCGCAGCGACGCCGACGTGCGCGCGGCCATGAAGACGAAGCAGAGCAAGGCGCCGGTCGAGACAAGCGTGAAATAGAACAACACCACGGCGGTGGTGTGGCCGGCGACAGCGTCGCTGCGGTCGCCGGCGAGAAAACGCGCGCGCAGCCGCACAAACAAGATCTTGACGATGCCGAAGTCGATGAGCCAGAGCGAATAGCCGATGGCGCCGACCAGGATGAAGACGGAGAAGCGCTGCGGGCTGAGAATATGCGCGAACACGTAAGTTTGCAGCAGGCCGGTAAGCAGCGCGGCGCCGGCGGTCGTGGTGCGCAGCAGGAAGAACGGCAGGGAGATCAGACGTTTTTTCATATCAGGTCGCCCGTTTGCCGTTCATCGCCAGGCAGTGGTCGAGCAAGGAGCGCGCGGTCGCGTCCCAGGTAAACCGCTGCGCGCGCGCTTTGCCGGCGGCCGAGAGCCGCGTGCGCAAGACGGCGTCGGAATGAAGCGCCTGCATGTATTTCATGATGCAATCGGCATCGTCGGCACGGCAGCGCAGCGCCGCGTCGCCGCAAACCTCGATAAGTGCCGGTTGCTCGCTGATGATCACCGGGCAGCCGCAGGTCATGGCCTCCAGCGGCGGCAAGCCGAACCCTTCGTAGAAGGAGGGAAAAACCAGCGCGAGCGCGTGCTCGTAAAGCGTGCGCAGATTCGCTGTCCGGAATAAAGCCGACCATGCGCACGGCGTCGGATTGGATCGGGTCGATCTGGCCGAAAACCTTGGGGTCCTTGGCACCGGTCAGCACCAGCACGGTGTCGTCGAGCTTGGCTTTGTTGAATGCCTTGACGACGGTGGCGATATTCTTGTTGGCGGAGTCGACGCCGACGCCGAGAAAAAATTTGCGGCCGACAAGATCGAACTTTTTCAGCACGGCAGGATCGGCCGCGACCGCGGTCATGTGGTCGCCGCCCTCGTGGCAGATCGGCAGCCGCGTTATGTCGGCGCCGTACCATTTGCCGATTTCCTGACGGGAAAATTCGGAGACCGTCATTGACTGTTCGGCGCGCCGGCACAGACGCGGCAGCAGAAACCCGTAAACCGCCCGGAAACGCGAGGAAAAATTATTCGGCAGCGCGCGCACGGTGGCGTCGTGCACGACCACTAGCTGATGCCGTGTCACCAGCGGTCCGAGCATGCACAGATTCAGCAGCACGCGTCCGGCGGCGTGCATGGGAAACTCGAGTTGTTCCCAGAGATAGCCGGAGAAAAATCCGCTGCGGCGCAGCGGGATATTCCTGAGCGGGAAATCGCGCGCCTGACGCGGCGCCATCAGCTCGATGCGGCCCTTGAGCGCGGCATAGTCGCGATCGAGCAGGGCGTCGATGGCCTTGATCGCCTCCATGGCGAAGCGCTGAACGCCCGATGCGCGTTGCGTGAGGAATCGTCCATTGATGGTAATGCGCGGGCCGGTCGGCATCAGCGGCGGCCTCCGCTTCCGATGAGCGCGGTGACCGCGCTCGCAAAACGTTTGGGTGAGAGCTTCGCGGTGACGTCCCTGGCGGCGGCGGCGCCCATGCGGGCACGCAGATCGGCGTCGCCGGCGAGGCGGCGCAGCCAGCCTGCTGCTTCGTCAACATCGGCGTCGGCCCATTTTTGGCCGTCGGAGTCGAAGGCCCCTTCCGGATCTTGGACTGGGACCAGCGAATAGGACACCAGCGCTGAATTGTCCCTGGTCATGAAATCGAGATTGCCGGACCAGCCGGTGGCAACGACAGGTTTGCCCAGCGCCATCGCCTGCGCCGGCACCAAGCCGAAGCCTTCCGAACGGTGCAGTGAGAGCACGATGTCGGCGGCCGCCATCAGGCCGGCCATGTCGGCCTGCGGCAGCGCGCCTTCGATGACGCGAATATTGCCGCTGCCGGCAATCGCCGCGTCGAGCTCATGCCGCGCGGCTTGCGCGCCGTTGTCGATCAGCTTGATCACCAGAACGCGATCCGGGCGGTCACCGAAGGCCTTGCGGAACGCCGCAATGGCGGCCAGTGGATTTTTCCGCGCGAAGGTCGACCCGAGATGAAACACGGTGAGCACAACGAGCGCGTCCTGAGGCAGGCCGCGCCGGCTGCGCATGTTTGGGGTCACTTGGGTATGCGGAATCGGATGCGGCACCACGTGCACTGGCAGATCGGTGGCGGCGGCGACGGCGTCGCGGGTGAACGTGCTGGGCACCCAGATTTCGTGCGCGAAGCGAAAGCCGGGCTTCCACAGCGCCGGCAGCTTCGGCAGTTCCCAGGCCCAGTAGCCGATGATGCGGCGCCCATGGATGAGCCCGCGGCCCAAGGCCCAGAGCGCGTGCGCCATATAGGGCGCGTTGTGATGGACGATCAGGCTGCCGCCGCCGGACGCCAAACCGCGGCGCGGTGCCGAAGAAAATTCTGACTGGCCGAAAGCGCCGCTGAGATCGAAAGCGGTAGGCGCGAGACCCGCCGCGTCGAGTGCGGCATAAGCCAAGCGTGCGCCTTCGCCGATGCCGCTCGCGGTTGAAAACAGTCCGGCGATGCCGAGCGGGAAGCCGCCGGGCGCATTGCGGTCGGGCAGCGGCGCGATCGCTTGCGTGATGTTGCTCTGGATCTGGACGCGCACGCGCAGCGGCACCTGCCGCCACAATCGGCGCAGGACGCTTGGGCGCGACGGTGCGCCCGGCCGCGGCATCGAATTCAAGCAGCGCCGACATAGGCCATCCTGCTTTGCGCCATCGGCGATTGATATTGCCGTGTCTGTTTCAATGTGGCGGCTGCGCATCCCCAGATCATCCCAAGCAGAAGAAAGAAATGCCGCCAGTGATCGGTGTCGATGATGACGCCTTCGAGCACCTCGCCGACGAAGGCCGCGAACGCGGTGATCAGATAAGGCTGCCATGGCGTGCGCACGAGCACGGTGCGCAAGGCGACCCACAGCGTGGCGAACAGCAGCACGATATAGGCCATGCCGCCGATCCAGCCGTAAACGATGAAGGCTTGCAGGTAGACATTGTGCTGCTGCAGGCCGTTGACGCGGGCGAACTCGAACGGCCCCATGCCGTTGAACATGTTGAGCACGACAGACAGTGCCTGCCGCTGCAACTCGAAGCGGCCGCCTTCGCCGACGTCGTAACTCTGAATGAGATGCGCGCGCTGGTCGAACATGCCGCCGATCGAATGGAACGAGAGCAGGACGACGACCAACACCCCAAGGCTCAAGACGCTGCCGGCGCTAAGGCCGAAGATGCGGAAGCGCTCGCGCAGCGTCGGCGCGGTGAGCATGGTGAGCGCCACCAAGACCGCGCAGGAAACCGCGAAATGGAACCATGCACCGCGCGAAAAGCTCAAGAACAGGCCGAACAGCAGGATGCCGACGATCATCAGGTCGATCAGACCGATGTGCCGAGTCAGCATGCGGTCGATCACGATCAGCGCCGGCCAGATCAGGAAGGGGCCAAATACGTTCGGATCCTTGAAGCCGCCGAGCGCACGGTCATAGGTGGCGAACAAATCATGCGCGTGCGGAAACAGGCTGAAATAGCCGGCGATGCCGGCGAGCGATATCACGGTCGCCGTCAAGACATAGGCCGCGCGCATGGCTGCGAGCCGCGCCATGGTGTTGCGCGCGAACAGGCAGGCAAACAGCAGCGCTGCGATTGCGAGATAGATCGAGGTGCCGGCATATTGGATTGCCTGTTCCTCCGCCGGAACATTCATCAGCGACAGCAGACCGGCGACGTTCCATACCAGCAGCAGCAGAAGCGGTGCGGCCAAGGTACGTTCAAAGCGGACGCCGGCGACGAGGCTCACCACCAGCAGCACGCCCATTAGGCCGTCATGCGGCGACGGCTCGATAAAGGCGACCGAGCTTGCCAGGACGGTCACGTAAAGAACCATGAGCAAAATGCGCTCGCTGAGCGCAGCCATCACCGCCGGCGCTGTTCCCGCGGCGAACGCCGTGTTCGGCGCCATATCGTGGGCGGTGATCAATAGGCATGCTCGGTCTTGAGCAGCGCGAAGGGCGTGCGCGCCACGATGTAGAGGTCGAACAGCACCGACCAGTTCTCGATGTAGTAGAGGTCGTGCTCGACGCGCTGCTGGATTTTCTCGTGCGTGTCGGTCTCGCCGCGCCAGCCGTTGATCTGCGCCCAGCCGGTAATGCCGGGCTTGACCCGGTGACGGGCGAAATAGCCGTCCACGGCGTCGGCATAAAGGCGGGCTTCGGCCTTGGCGTGCACCGCGTGCGGACGCGGGCCGACCAGCGACAGGTTGCCCTCGAACACGACGTTGAACAGCTGCGGCAGTTCGTCGAGGCTCGCCTTGCGTATGATGCGGCCGACGCGGGTGACGCGCGGGTCGTCCTTGGTGACGAGCTTCGCGGCCGAGGCATCGGCAACGTCGGCATACATAGAGCGGAATTTATAGACTTCGATCAGATCGTTGTTGAAGCCGTAGCGCTTCTGCTTGAACAGCACCGGCCCGCGGCTGTCGAGCTTGATCGCCAGCGCGATCAACGCCATCAGCGGCAAAGCCAGAACGAGCAACAAGCCGCCGACGATTTTGTCGAACAGCCATTTCATCACTACGTCCCAGTCGGCGATCGGGCGGTCGAAGACGTCGATCACCGGCACGTTGCCGATGTAGGAATAGGTGCGCGGGCGGAAGCGCAGCTTGTTGGTGTGCGCAGCCAAACGAATGTCGAGCGGCAGCACCCACAGCTTCTTCAGCATCTCGAGGATGCGACCTTCCGCCGAGATCGGCAGCGAGAAGATGACGAGATCGACGCGGGTGCGGCGCCCGAACTCGACCAGGTCGTCGACGCTTCCCAATTTGCGCTGGCCGGCGCGCTCGGCGCTGGCGCGATTGCCGCCGCGGTCGTCGAACAGGCCGATGATCTCGATGCCGGAATCTTTCTGCCGGCGCAGTTCCTCGATCACCGCGGCGCCAATATCGCCGCCTCCGACAATGACGGTGCGGCGGGTGAGGCGACCTTCGCGCGTCCATTTGCGCACAAGCAGGAACAGTGTGCGGCGTGAAGCGACCAGCGCAGCAAGCCCGAACACATAATAGGCGCCGAGCCAGACGCGCGAGAACATCAGTCCGGCTTTGGCGAAGAACGAGGCGCTGATGACGACGAGAAATACCACCGACCAGGCCGAGGCCATGCGCATGTATTGCTTCTCGTGGCCGCGGAAGGCTTGCACCTGGTAGATGTCGGCGGATTGGAACGCCAGCGTCGATAGCGTAGCGATGGCGAAGATGGCAGCGGCGTAGCGCCAGACCAGGCCTTCGCTGGACGGCAGATAGACGACGTAGATCGCCAGACCGACCATCGCGATCAGCGTGAATTCGGCCATGCGCACGAAGCCGGCGAGAACGATCGGCGAAATCGGCGCCGGCGCTGCTTTGCTGGCGACCGCCAGTGCTTCCGCCGACAAATTGGGCTGCGCTGCCGCCGCGCGCGGGCCGGCGCGCAGGCGGTCGAGAACGGCCGCGGCGCCGGAGGCGCTCATCGCAGGGCGGGTTTCGCTATCGGTCATTGCAAACGCAAACCAAACAGGCCGTCCGCGAAGCCTCCGCGCGGCGGCAGGGTTCGTCCCTAATTCACGGAAATTTCTAGGGAAAAAGTCTCAAGAAAGGCTTATCGGCATGCTCAAAATTCGGTTACCGCCGGCCGGCCTGGTGCAGGGTTTCGAGAGCCGCCGCATAGGCGGACAGCGCCCCGTCAACCATGGCGTCGACCGAAAACAGGGACGCCACGCGATCGCGCAACTTTTGGGCGGTATCGGCCGCCTCCTCGGGGTGGTCGAGCGCCCGGGCGATCGCCTGGGCCAGCGCCAGTGCATCGCGTGGAGGGACCAATTTGCCCGTCAGTGGGCCATAGATCTCGAGAATGCCGCCGACTTTGGTGGTAATTAGGGGCTTACTGGCGGCCGCGGCCTCCAGGACCACGTAGGGCAGGGATTCCGCCCGGCTCGGTGCCACCATCACCCAGCCGAGCCCCAGGGCCTCTCGTGCCGGCATGGCGGGCATGAAGCGAACCGCGCGGGCGAGGCCGTTGCGCTCGACCTGGGCCCGTAGCGCGGCGCGATCGGGACCATTGCCGACCAGGGTGGCAGTCACCGGGCGGCCGTCGCGGTGCATGAGGGCGATGGCGTCGATCAGCACGTCGATGCCTTTCACGTCGCGCAACTCGCCGATGAACATGAGGTCGGTGGCGTCGGGCTTGAGCACGATCGGCTCGAATTCGGCGCGGGAAACGCCGTTGTGGACGATGCGCACCAACCCGCGCGGATTGCCTATTTTCTTGCGAAAAATGGCCTCGCTGTATGCGCTTTCGAACAGGAACAAGTCGCCGCGCAGCATCAGAATGCGTTCGGTCGCGAGGTAAAACCGGCCGGCCAGGGTGTGGTGGCCAAATAGCAGGCTGCCGCCATGCGGCGTGTAAGCGCGCACGGCTCGTTTATGGCCGATCATCAGGCGGGCATAGGCGCCGCCCTTGGCGCCGTGGCCGTGAACCACATCGGCGCCGGTTTCGGCGGCGCGGCGCATGACGTGGTTGAGCGCGGCAAAATCGCCAAAGCCCGCATGCCGCTGCATCGGGAAACGCGAAAGGCCGAGCGTGAGCTCAGGCTCTTGCCTGTGGAGAATTTCCGCCGCCCGCGTTCCGCCGGTCAAGCTGTCGGCAACGACGCCGACACGGTGGCCGCGCGCGATCTGCCCACGCGTCAAATCAAGGACGTGGCGAAACAGGCCGCCGACCGGCGCGCGGAAAACGTGGAGGATGTTCATCGAATCCATCGCGGGTCGGGAAGTGCCATCGAAGCGGATTAGGGGCCCCGATGGTTAACAAAAGCTGAGCGGCGGCCGAGGCGTGAACCGGGAATTAACGCGGAAGCAACCATAATAGTCTGAGATCACGTCGGCGCCACAGAGTTGCGTTTGGAGTTGGGAATGTTGTTTCGTCGCAAGTCGAAGGCTGCTCCGGCGCCACCCGTGGCCGTGCCAGCCCCCGCTCCGGTGCGTGCTCCGGCCACGATGGCGGGCGAGCCGGACATGCTCAGCCTCGGCCGCGCGGTCTGGCGCAACAAGGGCAAAATTCTCGCCTTCACGCTGATCGCTACCGCCGGCGCTTTCACCGTCGTCAACGCCGTGACCCCGCGCTACCGGTCGGAAGCGCGGCTGCTGCTGGAGGCGCGGCAAAACGTCTTTCTCCGCGCCGAAGCCGACAAGAACACGCCAGCGAGCACGATCGATCCGGAAGCGGTGACCAGCCAGATCCAGGTGGTGTTGTCGCGCGAGCTCGCGCGCGAGGTGATCAAGAAGGAAAATCTCACCGCCAAGCCCGAATTCGATCCGGCGGTGAGCGGCTCGTTGACGCGGACCTTGCTCACGCTGGTCGGCATCGGCCGCGATCCGAGCAGCATGTCGCCGGAAGAGCGCACGCTTGGATCGTTCTACGACCGGCTCAACGTCTATGCGATCGAAAAGTCGCGGGTTATCGCCGTCGATTTCTCATCGGCCGATCCGGAGCTTGCCGCCCGTATCGCCAATGGCGTCGCCGAGACCTACCTCAAGATGCAGCAGACCGCGGCGCAGGACCAGACCCGTGCCGCCAGTTCCTGGCTTGCCGGCGAGATCACCGACTTGCGCAAGAAGGTCGCCGACGCCGAAGCGAGAGTCGACGACTATCGCGCCAAGTCGAATTTTTTTCCGGCTCCAACAATACCTCGCTGCCGACGCAGCAGCTCACCGAGATCAATTCGCAGATCGCCGCCGCGCGCGGGCAGAAGGCCGACCTCGAGGCGCGGGCGAAGCAGCTGCGCGAGCTCATCCGCTCGGGCAAGCCGATTGAATCCTCCGACATCGCGAATTCCGACGCCATGCGCCGGCTGATCGACCAGCGCATGGTTCTGCGCTCGCAGCTTGCCGAGCAATCGACCACGCTCATGGACCAGCACCCGCGCATCAAGGAATTGCGCGCGCAGATCAGCGAAACCGACCGCCAGATCAAGATCGAGGGCGAGCGGCTGGCGCACCAGCTCGACAACGATGCCAAACTTGCCGGCGACAGGGTGGAGACGCTTGCCGCGAGCCTCGACCAGGTGAAGAAGCTTGTTTCGGCGAGCAACGAGCAGGACGTGCAGCTGCGCGCGCTGGAGCGCGACGCCAAGACCGAGCGCGACCTGCTGGAGTCCTATCTGGCCAAGTACCGCGAGGCGAGCGCGCGCGACAACATCAACGCCGCGCCGCCGGAGGCGCGCATCATTTCGCGCGCCAGCGCCTCGATCAAGCCGGATTATCCGAAGAAAGTACCCACCGTGCTGATCGCGGCCTTTGCCGCCTTCGCGCTGTCGGCGGGCTTCACTGTGACCGGCGCGCTGCTGGCGCCAGTGTCGGCGCCTAACGCTTATGCCTACGCCTACGGGCCGCCGCCTTATGCACCAGTCGAGTATGCCCCGGCGCCTGCATATTCGCCGCAGCTTTTTGTGCCGCCGCCAGGCGTCAATCCGCCGATTGCGCGAACGACACCGCCGGTCGCTGCGGCGGCGCCAATTGTTGCCGCCAGTGTTGCTTCCTTGCCCTTGGCGGCGAGCAGCATCGAGCAGATCGCCCGCAGCCTGCGCCAGGCCGGTGAGGCCGGACGCCGCGTCAATATTATCGGCACGGCGCGCAATGCCGGCACGACCTATGCTGCGATTTCGCTTGCCCGCGCGCTGGCGAAAGAGGCGAATGTCGTTCTGGTCGATCTCGCCTTGGGCGCGCCCAATTTGTCGGTGATTTCCACTGATCCGCAGGCGCCCGGCCTTGCTGAGCTCATCCGCGGTGCGGCGTCATTCGGCGATATCATCAGCAAGGATCAATTTTCCAACGTGCATCTGGTGGCGACCGGAAACGTCGGCAACGACGCGGCTGCGCTTGCCGCCTCGCCGATGCTGGCGACGGTGGTCGAGGCGCTGGCGCGCAGCTACGATCACGTGGTCATCGATGCCGGCTCGGCCTCAGATGTGGCCGTGGAGCGATTGGCGCCGCTTAGTCCTCGCGCGGTTCTGGTCGCCGCCAATCCGGCGGCGGCGTCGACGCGCGTTGAGCATGGACGCTTGATGGCGGCCGGCTTTAGTGACGTCACGCTGCTTCCCGGCGCGCCGCAGGCCGCGGTCGCTGCTTAAGCCGCCGCAGCGACCTGCGCGCGTAGGCGGCGGGCGGCGCGCACCACCGACCACAGCACTCGGCGCTGTTTGATGGCGCGCTTGCCGGCTTCGACAAAGGCTAAGGCCGGCGCCAGCAGGCGCCCGGCGGGCGAGAGCGGCAGGAAACTGTCGAACAGCGGCTCGGCGTCGCCGCAGAACAGGCTCTTGTAGTACGCCTCGCCGATGCCGAGATCGAACGTGTCGAGCGCGCGCTCACAGCAAGTGCGCACCAGATTAACGATCAGTTGCTCGCCCGGACTTTCAACGGCGTAGCGGCCGGCAATGATCGAATTGAACATGGCGCAGAAGCGGCCGTCGCCGACGATGCCGCCCATAGTGGCAACGATGATGTCGTCGACCGAGAGCGCGTAAAGCTCGATCAGCGGATTCCCGCCGGACAGCCGCTCGGTGGCGGCCGCTTCAATGAAGCGGCGCACCTCGGCCGCGGCGAAAACATCGGGCACGCCCAACATCTGCATGCGCGCGCTCTTTTGCTTGAAGAAGGCATCGAGCACGCGGTGAACCTGATCCGGATTGCTCGCCCGTTCGAAGCGCACGGCGCCGTAGCCGGCGAGGGTGCGTTCCTTCTTGCGCATCTTCTTGCGCGCGGCGGCATTGGTGCGGGCGCGCAGCAGGGCGTCGAAATTAGGCGCCAGCGCGCCGGAGAAACCGAGATTGGCCGCGCGCTGATGCGGCAGCAGCGCGAACGGATTGGTGGTGCCGCCCCAGGTCAGCGACTGATTGAGCAGCATCAGCATGTCGGCGCTGCCGGCGAGGCGCTTGAGGACGGCGCGCAGTGCATCCGCGCCGATTGTCGAGGCAACGTCGCGCCGCCATAGGCCAATGTTGAAATTGACGTGCTTGCCGCCGAGAAATTCGACCACCGTCCATGGCCCGCGCGAGCGGCGTCCGAGCGGCAGCAGGAACAGCGGCGTGTCGATGGCGTCGAAACCGACGACGATGAATGGCTTAAATCCCGCCGTGGCGCCGACGTGGCGCTGCCACAACGCGAGGAACTCGTAGCGCTGGTAGGGGGTGCAGAGCGCGTGGCCGCGCTCCAGCGCGCGCCAATGCGGCTCGGCTTGCTCCATGTCTTCGAAGACGTCGATCCGCGCGATGCGGCCCGCCACTACTGGCAGTGGCCGGCGGTCGCCAGGAATCGAACGCAGGGCAACGACATTCATGGACGGAACACGGCACAATCGTTAATGCTGGTCACAGACTGGCAAACATTTATCAATAAACCGTTGGAATAGTCGGCAGACTTCGCCGTGACGTTTTTGGGGGTCTAAAAACTTGGCGGCATTGAAGAAAACCATCATCCTCGGCGGGCTGGAAACGCTCTATTTCAGCGGCATGTACCACCTGATGCAGCCGCTGGTGGGCGGCGTCGGCGCGATCCTGACGCTGCACCACGTGCGGCCGCCGCGCTCAGACGCATTCCAGCCGAACCGGCTTCTGGAAGTTGCGCCGACGTTCCTGGAGCGGCTCCTGCGCCGGCTCAAGCGCGCGCGCGTCGATCTCGTCTCGCTCGATGACCTGCACGCCCGCATGATCGCCGGCAATTTCAAGCGGCGCTTCGTCTGCATCACCTTCGACGATGGCTACAAGGATCTGCTGCAGCACGCCTATCCGTTGCTGAAAGAACATGAGGTGCCGTTCGCGCTCTACATTCCGACCAGCTTCCCCGACCGCATCGGCGAATTGTGGTGGGTGGCGCTGGAAGCGGTGATCGCCAGGAACGACCGCATCGGCCTGGTCATCAACGGCAAGGATCAGTTCTTCGATTGCGCTACAGTCACGGAAAAGCGCGAGCTGTACGACGAGGTCTATCGCTACCTGCGCAGCATGAGGAACGAAGATGAGTTGCGTCGTGTGGTGCGCGATCTCTGCGCCTGCCACGGCATCGATCCGCTGTCGTTTTCGCGCGAGCTGTGCATGAGCTGGGAAGAGATCGCGCAGCTTGCCGCCGATCCGCTGTGCACGATCGGCGCCCACACGGTCAATCACATGATGCTGCGCAAGATGGGAAACGATGAGGCCGTGCGCGCCGAGATGGAAATGAGCCGCGCCGTTCTCGAAGCGGCACTCGGCAAGCGGCCCGAGCATCTGGCTTACCCGGTGGGCGATCCGACCTCGGCCGGCCCGCGCGAATTCCGCATCGCCGCCGAGCTGGGCTTCAAGACCGCGGTGACCACGCGGCCGGGCATGATCTTCAAGGTGCATCGCGACCACCTGACCGCGCTGCCGCGCATTTCGGTCAACGGCGAATTCCAGCGGCAGCGCTATCTGAAAGTTCTGATGTCGGGCGCCGCCACCGCCATGTGGAACGGCTTCCGCCGGGTCAACGCGGCTTGATGTCGGCGCATGATCTTTTCCGAAAACCGGTTCCCACTTTTCGGGATCATGCACTGTCCGGCCGCGCCATCCAGGCGATCAGCGGCATGGCCGGCAGCACCCAGCCAAGGCCCGCCACCGCGTAAAAAATCGCGGCGACAAACCCGTTGATGTCGGTCAGCGCCGACTGCGCCAGCGCCATTGCGAGCAGCGCCCACACCGCGACCAGCAATATCAGGGCGACGGCGCCGATCAGCTTGCGGGTGCGGATTTTCATGGGAACCTGAAGCCGGCCGCGTCAATTGCGGTCGGTTGCGCCTGTCTATATGGTCCGCGCCATTCCCGGCAAGCGCTCATTCATGGCAGATCGGCAATCAGCTTCGGATTCACAAATGCGCGCGGTGCGGCTTTGGCTCCTCGTGGCGGCGGCGATGATTTTTCTGACGCTGATCGTCGGCGGCGCGACGCGGCTCACCGAGTCTGGCTTGTCGATCGTCGAATGGAAGCCGATCACCGGCGTCCTGCCGCCGTTGAACGAGAAGGCCTGGCAGGCCGAATTCGACGGCTACAAGGCGATCCCGCAATACCGTGAGCTCAATCGCGGCATGAGCCTCGGCGCATTCAAGGTCATCTACTGGTGGGAGTGGACGCACCGGCTGCTGGCGCGCACCACGGGCGGGGTGTTTCTGCTGCCGTTTTTGTATTTTCTGTGGCGCGGCGCCATTCCGCCGCCGTTGCGCGCGCGGCTGTGGATCATCTTTGGCGCCGGCGCGTTTCTTGGGCTCGTCGGCTGGTGGATGGTGGCATCGGGGCTCACCGGCAAGCTGACCAGCGTGTCGCAATATCGTCTGGCGTTCCATTTAACTCTTGCCAGCGCGATCTACGCCGCCGTGCTGTGGACATCGCAACAGGTTCTGCCGCGCGCGCCGATTGCCTCAAGTCCCCGCGTGCGCAACGGCGCGCTGCTCATCGCCGTGCTGGTGCTTTGCCAAATTTATCTCGGCGCGTTGGTCGCAGGCCTCGACGCCGGCATGACGTTCAATACTTGGCCGGACATCGACGGCGGCTTGATCCCGAACGCGAGCCGGTTGTGGTTCGAGACGCCGTGGTGGCGCAATCTGTTCGAGAACGCGCTCACCGTGCAGTTCGACCATCGGATGCTCGCCTACGCGATATGGATGCTGGCGGGGCTGCACGCGATTGACGCACGCCAGGCGCGTCAACGCGGCGGGACCGCGGTGCTGCTGTGGCTGGCGGTGACGTTGCAGGCGATGTTCGGCGTCTTCACGCTGCTCTGGGTGGTGCCGATCGCGCTCGCCATGGCGCATCAGGCGATGGCGACCGTAGTCTTCACCGTCGCGATCATTCACGCCGAGCGGCTGCGCCATCGCGTCGAAAGCAGGCGTCCGGCGCAAGAACCACCACACGACGTACGCGGAGCGCAACACACATGATCGATGTCAAAACGGAGAACGGCGTCGCCGTGATGACCATGACGCACGGCAAGGCCAATGCGTTGGACACCGAATTCTGCGACGCGCTGGCCGCGCATTTTACCGAGCTTGGCCGCTCCGACGCCAAGGCCGTCGTGCTAACCGGGCAGGGGACCATGTTTTCCGCCGGCGTCGATCTCAAGCGCTACAGCGCCGAAGGCGCCGGTTACATCCGCAAATTCCTGCCGGCGCTGCACCGGCTTTACGACGCGGCATTCAATCTGCCAAAGCCGCTGATCGCCGCCGTCAATGGCCATGCCATCGCCGGCGGCGCGGTGCTCACCTGCTGCGCCGACCGCCGCATCATGGCTCGCGGCAAGGGCCGCATCGGCATCACGGAATTGCAGGTGGGCGTGCCGTTTCCCGCGCTCGCCTTCGAGGTGGTGCGCTTCGCCGTGCCGCACCGGTATCTGAGCGAATTTGCGCTCGGCGCCGCAACTTCTGCCTGCGACGAAGCGTTGCAGCGCGGCTGGGTCGACGAAGTGGTGGAAGCAAAGGCTTTGCTGCCGCGCGCGATGGCCGTGGCGCAACAGCTTGGCGCGCTGTCGCGGCCCGCTTTCGCGCAGACGAAAAAGCAAATTCGCCAGGCGGTGGCCGAACGCTATGCGAGAAACGGCGTGGCGACCGATGAGATGGTAACGACAATCTGGACGTCGCCGGAGACGCTGGTCTTCGTCCGCGATTACGTCGAGCGCATGTTGAAATAATCAGCCGGCCTGCAACGCCTGCTCGAGGTCGGCGATGATGTCGGCGACGTCCTCGATGCCGATCGACAGCCGCACCACGTCCGGTCCGGCGCCGGCCTGCACCTTCTGCGCGTCGGATAATTGCTTGTGCGTGGTCGAGGCGGGATGGATGATGAGCGAGCGGGTGTCGCCGATATTGGCGAGATGCGAAAACAGCTTGACGTTGGAGACGAGCTTGACGCCGGCGTCGTAGCCGCCTTTGAGGCCGAAGGTGAAGACGGCGCCGCAGCCCTTGGGCACGTATTTTTTCGCCAGCGCATGGTATTTGTCGCCGGGCAGGCCCGGATAGCTCACCCAGGCAACCTCGGGACGCTTCGACAGCCATTCAGTGACCGCCTGCGCGTTGTCGCAATGACGTTGCATGCGCAGCGGCAGCGTCTCGACACCGGTGAGTATAAGGAAGGCGTTGAACGGCGACAGCGCGGGACCCAAGATCGCGCAAGCCGAGCACGCGGCAGGCGATGGCAAAGGCGAAATTGCCGAACGTCTCGCCCAGCACGATGCCGGAATATTCCGGGCGCGGCTCCGACAGCATCGGATAGCGCTTGTTCTGCAGCCAGTTGAAGGTGCCGCCGTCGACGATCATGCCGCCGATCGAATTGCCGTGGCCGCCGATGAATTTGGTGAGCGAGTGCACGATGATGTCGGCGCCGAATTCGAACGGCTTGCACAAATAGGGCGTCGCCAGCGTGTTGTCGACGACGAGCGGCACGCCGGCCTTCTTCGCGATCTTGGACACCGCTTCGATGTCGGTGATGACGCCACCCGGATTGGCGATCGACTCGATGAAAATGGCCTTGGTCTTTGGCGAGACTGCCTTCTCGAACGAGGAGATGTCGTCGGGATCGGCCCACACCACGTTCCAGCCGAAATTCTTGTAGGAATGGGTGAACTGGTTGATCGAGCCGCCATAGAGCTTCTTCGACGCGACCAGTTCGTCGCCCGGCGTCATCAGCGCGTGCATGACGATCACCTGCGCGGCGTGGCCGGAGGCGACCGCGAGCGCCGCGGTGCCGCCTTCGAGCGCGGCGACGCGTTCTTCCAGCACCGCGTTGGTCGGATTACCGATGCGGGTATAGATGTTGCCGAAGGCCTGCAGGCCGAACAGCGAGGCCGCGTGCTCGACGTCGTCGAACACGAACGAGGTGGTTTGATATATCGGCGTTGCCCGCGCGCCGGTGGTCGGATCGGGGTGCGCGCCGGCGTGGATGGACAGCGTGTTGAAGCCCGGTGTGCGTTCGTTGGGAATATTGGCCATTGGCGTTGCCCGTCCTCGTTGCCTCGGAGACCGTTCCGGTCCCGGATGGTTCCGGTTTAATCAGGCGGCGTGCGGCGGCGTCAAGGCGGCCGCGCCCGCATGCTCGTCAGCTGTCTTTCTCGCTTTGTGGTTTATCGGTCGCATCGGTGGCGCCGCCCGGCGCGGTCGTCCGATTGAGCGACATGCGCTGCACGCCCTTGCCGAGAACCTTGGCGCGTTTGGACGACAGCGTGCGCGAATTGACGCCGATCCAGCCGATTTCCGAGGACAGGCGGCCATATTCGATCTTCGGGCAGCGGTTCATCACCACTTTCATGCCGGCGTCTTCGGCGAGCCGCGCCGCCGCCTCATTGCGCACGGTGAGCTGCATCCAGATCACCTGCGGGCGCGGGTGCAGCGCGATCGCTTCATGCACGATCGGCAAGGCAAAGGCCGAGGCGCGGAAAATATCGACCATGTCCACCGGCTCGGGGATTTCGGCGAGTTTTGCGTAGACTTTCTGCCCGAGGATGTCCTTGCCCGCCTGTCCGGGATTGACCGGGATCATGCGGTAGCCGCGTTCCATGAGATATTTGAAGGCGAAATAGCTCGGCCGGTTGTCCTTCGGCGAGATGCCGACCATGGCGACGGTCTTCACCGCGTCGAGGATGCCGCGGATGTAGCTGTCGGGATAGGCGTCGTGGTTCATGCCGGACGCGATCAGCGGTCTTCCCAGGTCGGGTCGCGCTTTTCGATGAAGGCGCCGATGCCTTCCTCGGCGTCGGCGGCCAGCAGATTTTCCACCATGATCTGCGAGACGTAACGATAGGCCTCGGCGAGGCCCATCTCGGCCTGCCGATAAAAGCCTTCCTTGCCGATGCGCACCGTATGCGCCGATTTGCCGGCGATCTTTTTCGCCAGCGCAAGGGCGGCGGCGCGTTCCTCGCCGGGCTTGACCACGCGATTGACGAGGCCGATGCGGGCCGCGTCCTCGGCAGGCACCATGTCGCCGGTGAGCAGCATTTCCATGGCGGCCTTGCGCGTCACGTTGCGCGATAACGCGACCATCGGCGTCGAGCAGAACAACCCGATATCGACGCCCGGCGTGACGAACTTGGCGGCGGAGGATGCGACCGCCAGATCGCAGCTGGCGACGAGCTGGCAGCCGGCGGCGCTGGCTGTGCCCTGCACCGCGGCGATCACCGGCTGCGGCAGGCTGACGATCTGCTGCATCATGGCGCTGCACATATTCATGATCCGGGTGAAATAGGCGCGGCCGCGATCGGCATCGCTGCGCCGCCCGGTGAGTTCCTTCAGATCGTGCCCGGCGCAAAAAACCGGCCCGCTGGCGGCAATCACGACCGCGCGGATTGTGCGGTCGGCGGCGATTTGTGTGAGCGTTGCGGCGAGTTCGCCAAGCAGGGCTTCCGACAGGCTGTTGCGCGCCAGCGGGCGATTGAGCGTGAGGATGACGATTTGGCCGTGGCGCTCGCGCGACAAAACTGAATCGGCGGCGGCGCGGTCGGCGGGTTTGACGGCGGTTTTCGAGACCATAGACGCGATACTTAACCCGAAGGGTGAACCGTGCAAGGCGTGAGAATGGCTTGGAAACGGGCAGAGGCATGGTTATGAGGAAGCGCCGGGCTGTCCGGCAAATCGGGGGACGAATGCCCGTGTCAGCCAAACCGCCAACGATGACGGCCAAGGAGATCGAGGCGCTTTTGGCGGCGGAGTTTCCGCAGGCGTTCTATCCCGGCTGCGGGCTTTCCATCGAACGTGTTGGCTACGGGGATATCCAGGTGCGCCGCGCCTATCACGAGGAGCACTTGCGCCCGGGCGGCACGATTTCCGGCCCAACGATGATGGAGCTTGCCGATTTCGCCATGTATGTCGCGGTGTTTTCCGCGGTCGGGCCGCAGCCGCTGGCGGTGACCACCAATCTCAACATCAACTTTCTGCGCAAGCCGGAAGCCGCCGATCTGATCGCCGATGGCAAATTGATGAAAGTGGGGAAGCGCCTCGCGGTAGGCGAAGTGACCATCCGCTCCGAAGGACAGGCGGAGCCGGTGGCGCATGTCACCTCGACCTATTCGATCCCGCAGCAGAAGTAATTAGACTGCGGTACCTGAATACCATTCGTATAAGATATTGATAAACGTACATAATTACAGTGGTATTGGCGTTGACCGAACACAGCGCGGTCGGCTAGAGAACCGCAACTTTGCCGCCCCTCGCGCGTCCTTCCCAGGGAATTGTCATGAAGACCTATTCGGCCAAGGCCGCCGACATCGAGAAGAAATGGATTACGATCGACGCCACCGGTCTCGTCGTCGGCCGGCTCGCCTCGATCGTCGCCATGCGGCTGCGCGGCAAGCACAAGGCGAGCTACACGCCGCATGTGGACGACGGCGACAACGTCATCGTCATCAACGCCGCCAAAGCCGTGCTGACCGGCAGGAAGCGCGAGAAGAAAGTCTACTACCACCACACAGGGTTCATCGGCGGCATCAAGGAGCGCACCGCCAAGTCGATCCTGGAAGGCCGCTTCCCTGAGCGCGTCGTGGAGAAGGCGATCGAGCGCATGCTGCCGCGCGGTCCGCTCGGCCGCGTGCAACTCGGAAATTTGCGCGTCTATCCCGGTCCCGAGCATCCGCATGAGGCGCAAAAGCCGGAAAAACTCGATGTCGGCTCGATGAACCGCAAAAATATGAGGAGTGCCTGACCGTGGCCGAGACCGTTCAATCGCTGGAAGGCTTGGCAAGCCTCAAGCCCGCCGCGCCGGAAGCGCCGAAATACGTGCAGAAGCTCGACAAGCAGGGCCGCGCTTACGCCACCGGCAAGCGCAAGAACGCCGTCGCGCGCGTCTGGATCAAGCCCGGTTCGGGCAGGATCCTGGTCAATACCAGGGCGGTGGAAGTGTTCTTCGCGCGGCCGGTTCTGCGCATGATGATCCAGCAGCCACTGGTCGCTGCCAATCGCACCGGCCAATACGACGTGACCTGCACCGTGTCGGGCGGCGGGCTGTCGGGCCAGGCCGGCGCCGTGCGCCACGGCATCTCCAAGGCGCTTACCTATTTCGAGCCGGATTTGCGTGGGGCGCTCAAGAAGGCGGGCTTCCTCACCCGCGACTCGCGCGTGGTCGAGCGCAAGAAATACGGCCACAAGAAAGCCCGCCGCTCCTTCCAGTTCTCCAAGCGCTAGGTTTTTCGAATTTGGCAACATCACGGGCCGCCAGACCGAGGCGGCCCGTTTGTCTTGCACAGCATTTAATTCCAATTTTCGCGATTTTTTTGCTTCGAATTTTCGCAAGTCTTTCTTCGAACTACGTGCGACCACGTAAGCGTTTTCCCACATGACGGTGCTATTTTGCCGCCACCGTCCGAGAAACGGCTGCTGCCGATCGGGCTGGGGAGTGGAAATGCTCACTGCCGCTAGCCTACCGCCGTCCACACTGGATGTGCCGACCTTGTCATTTGTGGCGATTTGCATCGCCGCGGTGCTCGGCCTGCTGCTGATCTTCGCCTGGATTCAGGAGCGCAACATCCGCGCCCTGGCCTGGTGGGGCGCGGCCTATCTGATCGGCGCGTCGTCGATGGCGCTGTGGAGCGCGCCTGCGCCGTTGATCGCGCTGCCGCCGGAATTGCCGGCCGCGCTCATCTTCGTCGCCTGCGGCATGATCTGGAACGGAGTCCGGTTGTTCCACGGGCGAACTTTGCTTCCCGTGGCCAATTTCGTCGGCGCGCTGGTCTGGCTGTTCATCTGCCAATTGCCGGAATTCTCGGAAGGCAGCAATTCGCGGCTCGCCCTCGGCGCCGCGGTGGTTGCCGTCTACACGTTCTTCATCGCTTTCGACCTCGGGCGCGAGCGGCGCAAGTCGCTTTATTCGCGTACGGCCTCGGTGGTCGTGCCGCTGCTGCACGCCGGCATCTTCGTGATGCCGCTGGCGATGAAAGAATGGCTGCCGGTGAATTTGTCGAGCGGCTGGGTCGCGGTGTTTGCATTGGAGACGACGCTCTATGCCGTCGGCACCGCTATCATCGTGCTGCTGATGGTCAAGGATCACGACGTCTATGTCTACCGCAACGCCGCCTCCACCGATTTTCTGACCGGCTTGCTCAATCGCCGCGCATTCTTGGAAAACGCGCTCAACCTTTGCGCCCGGCAGGCCAAGCGCAATGAGCCGCTGACATTGCTGCTGTTCGACCTCGATCATTTCAAGTCGGTCAACGATCGCTTCGGTCATGCGGTCGGCGACGACGTGCTCAAGCTGTTCGCGCAGGTGGCGGGCTCGAGCATGCGCGCCACCGATATCGTTGCCCGGCTGGGCGGCGAAGAGTTCGCCGCCATCCTTCCGGCGTCAGCCGACATTGCGGCAATGATTGCAAACCGCGTCCGGGTTGCGTTTCAGGCGATGGGCGTAACGGTAGGCGATCATGCCATTGGCGCGACGGTGAGCATCGGCGCCGCCACCGCGCTGCCTCCGGTGACCGATATCGACGCGCTTATCGCGCGCGCCGATACCGCGCTCTACCGCGCCAAGCGCGAAGGCCGAAACCGGCTTTGCGCCGCCGGCGAAGAACCGGCGCAAAGCGACCGCATTCGCCTGATCGGCACCCCTGGCAATGCCGCTGAATCGCAGCAGTTCATCGCGGCCTGAGGCGCTGATTTCGGCGCAAGCCGGTGCCGGGATAATGCAGCAACGGCTCGTTTACCGTATCGGCGCTACCATGGCGCCATGCTGGGGATTTCATTCCGCGCGCGTCCGTCCGAGATGCCGACGCTCGAAGCCCACGCCGAATACGCGGGGCTCGCGTTGGCCTGTTCATATTCGTCGTCGGCTGAATTCGACGCCGCCTTGATCGCCGAACGCCGCGCCGCCGGCGTCTATGGACCGAGGAGCCACCTCAAAGAAAAGCTGGCCGTTGCCGCCGGCATTGCGGCGGCACTGGCGGTTATCGTTCTGCTCGTCGTCTAACTGGCAAGGGCAAAACAAAACGGGCGCTCCCTCGCGGGAGCGCCCGAATGTCATTGCTGGCGAGCGGGCGATTTAGGCGGCCGCCGACTTCTTTGCGTCTTTCGGAACCGACGCGATCGTTTTCAGGATCTGCGAGGCGATCTGGTAGGGGTCCCCTTGCGAGTTGGGACGGCGGTCTTCCAGGTAACCCTTGTAACCATTGTTGACGAACGAGTGCGGCACGCGGATCGAGGCGCCGCGATTGGCGACGCCGTAAGTAAACTCGGTGATCGCCGCGGTCTCGTGCTTGCCGGTCAGCCGCATGTGGTTGTCGGGCCCGTAGACTGCGATGTGATCGGCGCGGTTCTTTTCGAAGGCCTTCATCATCGCCTCGAAATACTCCTTGCCGCCAACCTCGCGCATGTAGGTGGTGGAGAAGTTGGCGTGCATGCCGGAGCCGTTCCAGTCGGTGTCGCCGAGCGGCTTGCAGTGGAACTCGATATCCACGCCGTATTTCTCGGTGAGCCGCAGCATCAGGTAACGGGCCATCCACATTTCGTCAGCGGCTTTCTTGGAGCCTTTGCCGAAAATCTGGAATTCCCACTGGCCTTTCGCCACTTCGGCATTGATGCCTTCGTGGTTGATGCCGGCGAACAGGCAGAGGTCGAGATGCTCGTCGACCATCTTGCGGGCGATGTCGCCGACATTCTTGTAGCCGACGCCGGTGTAGTAGGGGCCCTGCGGAGCGGGATAGCCGGACGATGGAAAGCCGAGCGGGCGTCCGTCCTTGTAGAAGAAATATTCCTGCTCATAGCCGAACCAGGCGCCGGGATCGTCGAGGATGGTCGCGCGCTTGTTCGAAGGATGCGGGGTCTTGCCGTCGGGCATCATCACTTCGCACATCACCAGCACGCCATTGGTTCGCGCGCCGTCCGGATAGACAGCGACCGGCTTGAGCACGCAATCGGAGTTGTGTCCCTCCGCCTGCATGGTCGATGAGCCGTCGAAGCCCCAGAGTGGAAGTTGGTCGAGCGTCGGAAACTTTTCGAATTCCTTGAGTTGAGTCTTGCCGCGCAAATTCGGCGTCGGCGTGTAGCCGTCGAGCCAGATGTATTCGAGCTTGTACTTTGTCATTGCGGTCTCTTATGAACTGATGACGCGAAGTGCGAGGATTGCGCACTTCAGCCGCCAACGGCGCGCCCGGCCGCCAACTGCCGCAGAAGCCCAAGCATTAAATATGCCAAGGAACTACGCGAATACCGGATCGCCCTGCGAACTGCGCAAAGATGCTCGCCTTGGCGGCGATTTTGCCCGTTCGCCAGGACGCGAGTGGCGGTGCCATGAAATGAAGCAAAAACGAAACTGCCTATAATGCAGTCATCACAGTGATTTATGGGAGGCATTTGCGTAAATCGGGAGCAAAAGCGCTGCGAGGGAGTTATATGCACGAAGCGCTAACGAATCGAAACGAAACTCACCAACGAGAAAAAAGGAGCCGCACAATGACGATAAGTCATGATCGTGGATCGGCCGAAATCTACCAGTTCCCCGCGCGCGGTCGCTTTGCCGTAAGCACCGGCCGCGACGAGTTACGACCCGCCGCGGGCGTTGCATCGTCGCGCATGGCGACGATTGCGTTTGGCAGCAGCTGGTATCACGAAGAAGCAATCCAGGAAGCCGAGCACGCCTGTAAAAACTAATGCGGCGCATCTTGCCTTTCGGCGTTGCGCAAAGGACCGGTCCATTCTCGGAAACAAAAAAGGGCGCTCCGCAGGGAGCGCCCTTAAAGTTGCATCGCGTCGCCGCGATGTTTGCGAGGAACGCCTACGCCGAGTAGTACATCTCGTATTCGACCGGATGCGGGGTGTGCTCGAAGCGGATCACCTCCGTCATCTTGAGGTCGATGTAGCTGTCGATGAAGTCGTCGTCGAACACGCCGCCGTTCTTCAGGAAGGCGCGGTCCTTATCGAGCTCCGAAAGCGCCTGGCGCAGCGAACCGCACACCGTCGGGATCTGTTTGAGCTCGGCGGGCGGCAGATCGTAGAGGTCCTTGTCCATCGGCGCGCCCGGATTGAGCTTGTTCTTGATGCCGTCGAGGCCGGCCATGCACATCGCGGCGAAAGCGAGATACGGATTGGCGAGCGGGTCGGGGAAGCGGACTTCCACGCGCTTGGCCTTGGGGCTTTCGGTGTAGGGGATGCGGCAGGAGGCCGAACGGTTGCGCGCCGAATAGGCGAGCAGCACCGGCGCCTCGAAGCCCGGCACCAGACGCTTGTACGAGTTGGTGCTCGGGTTGGTGAAGGCGTTGATCGCTTTGGCGTGCTTGATGATGCCGGCGATATAGTTGAGGCAGGTGTCGGAGAGGCCGGCATATTTGTCGCCGGCAAACACCGGCTTGCCGTCCTTCCAGATCGACTGATGGCAATGCATGCCGGAGCCGTTGTCGCCATAGATCGGCTTGGGCATGAAGGTCGCGGTCTTCCCGTAGATCTGCGCCACCTGCATGATGCAATATTTGTAGACCTGCATCATGTCGGCCATCTGCGTCAGCGGCGAAAACTTCAGTCCGAGTTCGTGTTGCGCCGACGCCACCTCGTGGTGATGCTTTTCGACTTTAGCGCCCATGCGCGCCATGGCGCCGAGCATCTCCGAGCGCATGTCCTGCGCGCTGTCCTGCGGCGGCACCGGGAAATATCCCTTCTTGGTGCCGATGCGGTGGCCGAGATTGCCGCCTTCGTAGTCGGTATCGGAATTCGTCGGAAACTCGATCGAGTTGACCTTGTAGCCGGTATTGTAGGGATCGGCTTTGTATTTGACGTCGTCGAACACGAAGAACTCGGCTTCCGGGCCGAAATAAATCGTGTCGCCGAGACCCATCGACTTGACCAGCGCCTCGGCCTTCTTGGCCATGCCGCGCGGATCGCGGTTATAGGGTTCGCCGGTGGTCGGCTCGAGCACGTCGCACACCAGCACCAGCGTGGTCTCGGCGAAGAACGGATCGATGCAGGCGCTGGAAGGGTCCGGCATCAGGTTCATGTCGGATTCGTGGATCGCCTTCCATCCGGCGATCGAGGATCCGTCGAACATCTGGCCTTCGGCGAAGGTGTCTTCTTCGATCAGGCTGACGTCGAAGGTGACGTGCTGCCATTTGCCGCGCGGATCGGTAAAGCGGAAGTCGACGTATTTCACGTCGCTGTCCTTGATCATCTTCATGACATCTTTGGCTGTCGTCATGGGCCTGCATTCCCCCTTATTGGATGAAATTACCGCAAGGACTTTTTGCCCGCGGTCTAGATGGCATCGATTCCGGACTCCCCGGTTCTGATCCGGATCGCTTCCTCGATGTTGGATAGGAATATCTTGCCGTCGCCAATCCTGCCAGTCTGGGCGGCGCGCCGGATCGCATCAATCGCCTTATCCACCATGTCGTCGCCGAGCACGACTTCGATTTTCACCTTTGGAAGAAAATCGACCACGTATTCAGCTCCCCGGTACAATTCGGTGTGACCCTTCTGCCGGCCGAAGCCCTTGGCCTCGGTGACAGTGATCCCTTGTAGCCCGACCTCCTGGAGCGCCTCTTTGACCTCATCGAGTTTGAAGGGCTTGATGATCGCCTCGATTTTTTTCATTGCCTGTCCTTCTCCCACGGCTCGCCGCGACTACAACCGGCGCGCCGCGCTTCCGGTTAGCAGGTCCCGTGCCAAGCCGGGAAAGGCGAAGAAGCCTTGTCGACGCAGCAGGTTAGGCAGTAGCTGCGAGAGTATTGCGAGGCCTGCCATTAAGCTGGTGCCTAGCAATTAAGCAGGATGCATAAGGATTTGCCAGCGCGCTTCAAGGGATCTCCGGCATCGCGCAATGGCACAATTTTTTGGCGGTTTTTGCGATAGTGTCGAACGCAATGATCGAACTGCTCACCACCGCCGAGATGGCCGAGGCCGACCGGCTGGCAATCGCCGGGGGCATTACCGGCATCGAGCTGATGGAGAACGCCGGCCGCGCCGTCGCCGATCATGCCGCTATGCTGCCGGGCAGGCGCGTCGTGGTTGTAGCCGGTCCAGGCAACAACGGCGGCGACGGGTTCGTGGCTGCGCGGCTGTTGGTCGAACGCGGTTATGCGGTGCGCGTGCTGTTGGCCGGCGAGCGGGCGCGATTGAAAGGTGACGCGGCCAAGGCGGCCGAACGCTGGAGCGGTCCGCTGGAGCAAGCCGCGCCGGGCGCGCTTGCCGATTGCGACACCATTATCGACGCCCTGTTCGGCGCCGGTCTTGATCGCGAGGTCGAAGGGCTGCCGCGCGCCATGATCGAGGCGATGAATGCTGCCGCTGCTGCCGTGATCGCGGTCGATCTCCCCAGCGGGGTGAACGGCAGCAGCGGCGCCATAATGGGAGCCGCGATCAAGGCGGCGCAGACGGTCACCTTTTTTCGCCGCAAGACCGCCCATCTGCTGCTACCGGGCCGGCTGCATTGTGGCCCAATCCACATCGCCGATATCGGCATCCCGGCGAGCGTGCTCGATCAAATCAAGCCGCGCACGTTTGCCAACGCTCCGGCGTTGTGGGGCCGGGGGTTTCCGGCGCTGCGCGCCGACGGTCACAAATACATACGCGGCCATGCTGTGGTGGTCTCCGGTGGACTATCGACAACCGGGGCGGCGCGGCTTGCGGCTCGCGCGGCGCTGCGGGCGGGAGCAGGGCTGGTAACGATTGCGAGCCCGCGTGAGGCGCTCGCCGTCAATGCCGCGGCGAACCTCGCCGTCATGGTACGGCCGGTCGATGGCGCCGCCGAACTGACGGCGTTTCTCTCCGACAAGAGGCGCAATGCTGTCCTCCTTGGTCCCGGCGGCGGGGTCGGCCCACCGATGCGCGAGCAAGTGGCCGCGGCGCTTGCCGGCACGGCCACCGTCGTGCTCGACGCCGACGCGTTGACGAGTTTTGCTGGGAGCCTGGCCGATCTCACCGCCTGGATCGCCAGGCGCGCGGGCCGGGACGTGGTTCTGACCCCGCATGATGGTGAATTCTCTAGGTTATTTAATATGATACATGAAGATACTGAAGTTAAATCAAAACTTGAAAAAGCGCGTCTAGCTGCCCACGCAAGTGGCGCCATTTTGCTCTTCAAGGGCGCCGACACCGTTGTCGCCGCGCCGGACGGGCGCGCGTCCATCGCCGATAATGCGCCGCCCACGCTTGCCACGGCGGGCTCAGGCGACGTGTTGGCGGGGATGATCACCGGGCTGCGGGCGCAAGGCATGCCCGGCTTCGAGGCCGCCAGCGCCGCCGCCTGGCTGCATGGCGAGGCCGCGAACGCCTTCGGGCCCGGGCTGATCGCCGAGGACCTCAGCGAGGCGCTTCCCGCGGTCTATGGGCGGCTTTTCGAGCGGCTGGCGCTGCATATCGATTGCAAATCATAGGAGCAGGGCCATTTTAGTGGTGCCGCCCAATTTCGCCATGCTATGAGGGCCTGGCCTTGCGTTCGGCAGCGTCGCCGCGTAAAGCGCAGCCGTTTTTGATTGCCCTTTGCGGGCGTGGCGGAATTGGTAGACGCGCGGGATTTAGGTTCCCGTGACGAAAGTCGTGGGGGTTCGAGTCCCTCCGCCCGCACCATGCCGAGGGCAATAAAACGGTCTCCAGTACAGGTAACGAAGTTAAGCTCATGCAAGTCACCGAAACTCTGTCCGACGGCCTCAAGCGTGAATTCAAGGTGGTGGTGCCGGCCGCCGAGCTCGATGCCAAGGTCAACGAGCGCCTCGACGAGCTCAAAGACCGCGTCCGCATCAACGGCTTCCGCCCCGGCAAGGTGCCGGTCGCTCACCTCAAGCGCGTCTATGGCCGTTCCGCCATGGCCGAGGTGATCGAAGCCATGGTGCGCGAAACCAACAACCAGATCGTCAGCGATCGTGGCTTCAAGCTCGCGGCCGAGCCCAAGGTGACGCTGCCGACCGAGGAGGGCGCCGTTGAGCAGTTGATCGCCGGCAAGAGCGATCTTGCCTATGATCTGGCGGTTGAAATCGTCCCGGCTATCGAACTGGCCAATTTCAAGGACATCAAACTGGAGCGGCTCACGGCCGACGTTACCGATGCCGAGGTCGATGAAGGCATTGCGCGCATCGCCGAGCAGAACCGGCCCTATGCCGCTAAAGTGGCCGGCGAAAAGGTGGCCAAGGATGATCGCGTCACGGTCAATTTCACCGGCAGCATCGACGGCAAGCCGTTCGAAGGCGGCACCGGTGAGGACATCGTCGTGCTGATCGGCTCGAACGGCTTTATTCCCGGTTTCGAAGACCAGCTCGTCGGCATGGGCGCCGGCGAGACCCGCACCGTTAAGGTGACGTTCCCGGTGAATTACGGCAACGAGGCGCTGGCCGGCAAGGCCGCCGAATTCGTCGTCGCTGCCAAGTCGATCGAGGCGCCTGGACCGGTCACCGTCGATGACGCCTTTGCCAAGGGGCTCGGGCTCGATTCCCTCGCCAAGCTGCGCGAGATGATCAAGGACCGCGTCACCCGCGAGCACACAAACGCGTCGCGGCAAAAGGTGAAACGCGCGCTGCTCGACGCGCTCGATGCCATGCACAAATTCGAGCCGCCGCCGACGCTGGTCGAGGAGGAATTCAAGCGGGTGTGGCAATCGGTGCTCACCGAATTGGAAGCCGAAAAGAAGACCTTTGCCGACGAGGATACCACCGAGGAGAAGGCCAAGGCCGAATACCAGGCCATCGCCGCGCGGCGGGTGCGGCTCGGTCTGGTGCTCGCCGAAATCGGCGAGAAGAACAAGATTACGGTCGCCGAGGATGAATTGAGCCGGGCGGTGATGGAGCAGGCGCGTCAATTCGCCGGTCAGGAACAACGGGTCTGGGATTATTACCGGCAAAACCCGCAGGCGGTCGCTTCGCTGCGCGCGCCGATCTATGAGGAAAAAGTCGTCGACTTTCTGCTCGAACTCGCCCAGGTGAGCGAAAAGAAGGTGCCGCGCGACGAGCTGTTCAAACAGGACGATTCGGCCGCGGTCTGAGCCGCCGCCTTGCGCCGGGGGGCTTGCGCAAATAGATACGCGGCCCGCGATAGGGCTAAGCTAGCCCGTCATGATTCGCGTGAAGGAGCCGAGATGAGAGATCCGGTCGATACCTACATGAATTACCTGGTGCCCATGGTGGTCGAGCAGACCAACCGTGGCGAGCGGGCCTACGACATTTATTCCCGCATGCTCAAGGAGCGGATCATCTTCATCACCGGCCCGATCGAGGACGGGGTGGCGACGCTGATCGTGGCGCAGTTGCTGTTCCTGGAAGCGGAAAATCCGAAAAAGGAAATCTCGATGTACATCAACTCCCCCGGCGGAGTGGTAACATCGGGCATGGCGATCTACGACACCATGCAGTTCGTGCGCCCGCCGGTGTCCACGCTCTGCTGCGGACAGGCGGCATCGATGGGATCGCTGCTGCTCGCTTCCGGCGCCAAGGACTTGCGCTTCGCGCTGCCGAACGCGCGCATCATGGTGCACCAGCCATCCGGCGGCTTCCAGGGCCAAGCCACCGACATCATGCTGCACGCCCAGGAAATCCTGAATCTGAAAAAGCGGCTCAACGACATCTACGTCAAGCACACCGGCCAATCGCTGAAGAAGATCGAGGACGCGCTGGAGCGCGACTACTTCCTGACCGCCGACGCGGCCAAGGACTTCGGTCTTGTCGACAAGGTTATCGAAAAGCGTCCCGAGGAACTCATTCCAAAGCCCGCCTGAACCCTTCGCTTGCCGCTTCCGCATCGCGGAACTTTGCCGGCACGGCTTCGTTTGGACCGCTGTCGCGGATGTGGGTGAGGCCATGTTATCGTTAATAGAATCTTGATTATCCAGCCGTTAGCATGCTTCGCTTATGCTGCCGGGTGCGTGATAAGGGTGGCGGTCCGCCCGGGATATAAAGGGCGCTCGTGCCGGGAAGGTCCGGCGCGAAACTTGCTTGGATTATGCTGGTCGCGGTGAGGCGGATGATCGCCGAAGGCGCTAGCATGCGGGTAGAGACGGCGGCCGTGGCTGCCTTGACTTAAGCGGCGAGTGTGACGGAGAGGAATGGAATGAGCAAAGTCGGCGGCGGCGATTCCAAGAACACCCTGTACTGCTCGTTCTGCGGCAAGAGCCAGCACGAAGTGCGCAAGCTCATCGCCGGTCCGACGGTGTTCATTTGCGACGAATGCGTCGAACTGTGCATGGACATTATCCGCGAGGAAAACAAATCCTCGCTGGTCAAGTCGCGCGACGGCATTCCGACCCCGAAGGAAATCCGCAAGGTTCTCGACGACTACGTCATCGGCCAGGATCACGCCAAGAAGGTGCTCTCGGTCGCCGTCCATAACCACTACAAGCGGCTCAACCACCAGACCAAGCACAACGACGTCGAGCTGGCGAAGTCGAACATCCTGCTGATCGGGCCGACCGGCTCGGGCAAGACGCTGCTGGCGCAGACGCTGGCGCGCATCCTCGACGTGCCGTTCACGATGGCGGACGCCACGACGCTCACCGAAGCCGGCTACGTCGGCGAGGACGTGGAAAACATCATTCTCAAGCTACTGCAGTCGGCCGACTACAATGTCGAGCGCGCGCAGCGCGGCATCGTCTACATCGACGAGATCGACAAGATTTCGCGCAAGTCGGACAACCCCTCGATCACCCGCGACGTGTCGGGCGAGGGCGTGCAGCAGGCGCTCTTGAAAATCATGGAAGGCACCATCGCTTCCGTGCCGCCGCAGGGCGGTCGCAAGCATCCGCAACAGGAATTCCTGCAGGTCGATACGACCAACATCCTGTTCGTTTGCGGCGGCGCTTTCTCCGGCCTGGAAAAGATCATTTCGGCGCGCGGCCGCTCCACATCGATCGGGTTCTCGGCGCGCGTGCTGGCGCCGGAAGACCGCAAGCAGGGCGAAATCTTCCGCGAAGTCGAGCCCGAAGACCTGCTCAAGTACGGCCTGATTCCGGAATTCGTCGGCCGCTTGCCGGTCGTCGCCACGCTCGAGGATCTCGACGAGCCCTCGCTCAAGCTCATCCTCACGCAGCCGAAAAATGCACTGGTGAAACAATACCAGCGGCTGTTCGAGATGGAGTTGATCGACCTCACGCTGGCTGAGGAGGCGCTCGGCGCCATCGCCCGCAAGGCGATCGAACGCAAGACCGGCGCGCGTGGCTTGCGCTCGATCATGGAGACGATCCTGCTCGACACCATGTTCGACCTGCCGAGCCTGGAAGGCGTCGAAGAGGTGGTGATTTCCAAGGAGGTCGTCGAGGGAACCGCCCGCCCGCTCTATATCTATGCCGACCGCAGCGACCGCACCGCCGAGTCAGGGTCCGCCAGCGCTTGAATTCTTTGCCCCTGTGGCGGGGGCAACAGCTTGTAGAATTGCGCCGTTAATGATGGCGTGCCGGGCGTGTTTGGTCGGTTTTTACCCAAAAACCGGGCCTTACTTGCAGACGCTATATCGTCATCCTACGTATAGCGTTAGCTAAATACTGGGCTACGAAGCGTCGTAGCTTTCGATCCGGCACTGGGCTTTCGATGCCGCTTGAAGCGGGTCAAGGCGCAGGGGCACAACAAAAAGGAATGAAGCCAATGACCACCAGACCACGACCCACGCTGCAGCCGGGCGAGACCCGGACCTATCCGGTATTGCCGCTGCGCGACATCGTGGTGTTCCCGCACATGATCGTTCCGCTCTTCGTCGGCCGTGAAAAGTCGATCAAGGCGCTGGAAGAGGTCATGCGCTCCGACACCTTCATCCTGCTGGCGACGCAGAAGAACGCTTCCGACGACGATCCGGCGACCGACTCCATCTTCGAGGTCGGGACGCTGGCGAGCGTGCTGCAGCTGCTCAAGCTGCCCGACAACACCGTCAAGGTGCTGGTCGAGGGCGTCACGCGCGCCAAGGTTCTCAAATACACCGACCGCCACGAATATTTCGAAGCCGACGCCGCGGCCATCATCGACGACATGGGCGACCGCGTCGAAGCCGAGGCCATGGCGCGCTCGGTGGTCACCGAATTCGAGAGCTATGTGAAGCTCAACAAGAAAGTGTCGCCGGAAGTCGTCGGCGTGGTCCAGCAGATCGAGGACTATGCCAAGCTCGCCGACACGGTGGCTTCGCATCTCGCCGTCAAGATTCCCGACAAGCAGCAAATCCTGGAGACGCCCGTCGTCACCCAGCGCCTGGAAAAGGTGCTCGGGCTGATGGAGAGCGAAATCTCCGTGCTGCAGGTGGAAAAGCGCATCCGCACCCGCGTCAAACGGCAGATGGAGAAGACGCAGCGCGAGTACTACCTCAACGAACAGATGAAGGCGATCCAGAAGGAGCTCGGCGACGAGGAAGGTAAGGACGAGCTTCAGGAACTGGAAGAAAAGATCAAGAAGACCAAGCTGTCGAAGGAGGCCCGCGAAAAGGCCACCCACGAGCTCAAGAAGTTGCGCCAGATGTCGCCGATGTCGGCGGAAGCCACCGTCGTGCGCAATTATCTGGATTGGCTCTTGTCGATCCCGTGGAACAAGAAGAGCAAGGTCAAGAAGGATCTGGTCGGCGCCGAAAAAATCCTCAACGACGATCACTATGGCCTGGAGAAGGTCAAGGAGCGCATCGTCGAGTATCTCGCCGTGCAGCAGCGCGCCAACAAGCTGACCGGGCCGATCCTCTGCTTGGTCGGGCCTCCCGGCGTGGGCAAGACCTCGCTCGGCAAGTCGATCGCGAAAGCGACCGGCCGCGAATTCGTGCGCGTGTCGCTCGGCGGCGTGCGTGACGAAGCGGAAATCCGCGGTCACCGGCGCACCTATATCGGCTCGATGCCCGGCAAGGTCATCCAGTCGATGCGCAAGGCCAAGACCTCGAACCCGCTGTTCCTGCTCGACGAGGTGGACAAAATGGGCGCCGATTTCCGCGGCGATCCGTCCTCGGCTTTGCTTGAGGTCCTCGATCCCGAGCAGAACCACACATTCAACGACCACTATCTCGAGGTCGACTACGACTTGTCTAACGTGATGTTCATCACCACGGCGAACACGCTCAATATCCCGGCGCCGCTGATGGACCGCATGGAGATCATCCGCATCGCCGGTTACACCGAAGACGAGAAGGTGGAGATCGCGCGCAAGCATCTGATCAAACATGCGATCACCAAGCACGGCTTGAACGAAAAGGAATGGTCGATCGACGACGAGGCGCTGCTCACGCTGATCCGCCGTTACACGCGGGAAGCCGGCGTGCGCAATCTCGAGCGCGAACTGTCGACCCTGATCCGCAAGGCGGTGAAGGAACTGACCATCTCGAAGAAGAAGGCGGTTGCCGTCACTGCGACCAATCTCGGCGACTTCCTCGGCGTGCCGAAATACCGCTACGGCGAGATCGAGGCCGAGGATCTGGTCGGCATGGTCACCGGGCTTGCCTGGACCGATGTGGGCGGCGAGCTGCTCACCATCGAAGGCGTCATGATGCCCGGCAAGGGCCGCATGACCGTCACCGGCAACTTGCGCGACGTGATGAAGGAGTCGATCTCGGCGGCGGCATCTTACGTCCGCTCGCGGGCGGTCGCCTTCGGCATCGAGCCGCCCCTGTTTGACAAGCGCGACATCCACGTGCACGTGCCGGAAGGCGCAACGCCCAAGGATGGACCGTCGGCGGGCGTCGCCATGGTCACCGCCATCGTCTCGGTGATGACCGGCATTCCGGTGCGGCGCGACGTCGCCATGACCGGCGAGATCACGCTGCGCGGCCGCGTGCTGCCGATCGGCGGCTTGAAAGAAAAGCTGCTGGCCGCCTCGCGCGGCGGCATGAAGACCGTGCTAATCCCGGAGGAGAACGCTAAGGATCTGGTGGAAATCTCCGACACGATCAAGAAGGGCCTGGAGATCATCCCGGTTCAACGCATGGACGAAGTGCTTGCCCACGCGCTGGTGCGCAAGCCTGAGCCTATCGAATGGGACGAAGCGGCTGCCAAGCTTGCGGAAGCCGCCGCGGCCGCCGAGAAACCGGCGGTGGAAGAGGACGGCTCCGGCCTGACCGCGCATTAAGCGGCTGCTGGTCAAACAACGAAATCGAAAGCGGCGCCTTAGGGCGCCGTTTTCATTTGATCATTAAGGCTGTTGGGCGCTGCGCTTGCATCGCCTCTTAATCACGCGATATTGAACTGTTTCGTTCGCCCGTGATCTAATCCGAAAACCGGTCTCCATCCCCGGTCACGCCGGGGACGGGCTTTTTGGGATCGCGCGCGGCCGGGCGGTTAGCTCAGTTGGTAGAGCGCCTGCTTTACACGCAGGATGTCGGCGGTTCGAGTCCGTCACCGCCCACCAACCTTCGCGCCTAACGGCGCTTCGTTTGGCAAGCCAGCCTGTCGCGCGAAGGTTGCCCGGCGTAGCCCGCAGGGCGAAGATGGACTGAAGCGAAAATCATATCTACAAAACGCAAGCTAGCAGGCGCAGAGTCTTGCTCCGCGCCTGCCTTTGTCCCCGGAGGGTCCGGCGGAAAATCGCCGTCAGATCGATTCTTTGAGTTCCTTGGAAGCGCGGAAGGCGACCTTCTTGCTCGCCTTGATCTGGATCGCTTCGCCGGTCGCCGGATTGCGGCCCATCCGCGCGGCGCGTTTGCGCACTTGCAGAATGCCGAGCCCGCCGATGCGGATGCGCTCGCCCTTCTTCAAATGTTTGACGATGTTGCCGACGAAATCGCCGAGTACTGTTTCGGCTTGCTTCTTCGACATCTCATGCACCTCCGCGAGCGCTGCGGCGAGATGTTTCAGGGTGACTGTCGGTGGTGTCGGTGCTTTTCCTGGAACCAGTGCCATCGGTGGGACCCTCCTCATGGAATCCGTGCGCTTGGCGAAGCGCCAAACACGTCGCCCGCATAGACGATTCGGGGGCGGTCTGACCATCGATTCTTCGCGTCAAATAAGGCTTTTTCGCAAATTCAGTCATGCAAATCGGGTTTGCCTTGACTTGCCTTGAGGCCACCTTTAACCCCAGCCAGCGCCCGCGGGGGCGTAGCTCAGTTGGTTAGAGCGCTGCCCTGTCACGGCAGAGGCCGCGGGTTCGAGTCCCGTCGCTCCCGCCATTATATCAATGACTTAGCCGGATTTCGCAGGCGCGAAATTTCGCGCCTTTGGGCGATAATTCATGCTCGGAGAAGCCCCCATCCTCGGCCTGCGAGCGCTCTTCTTCGACGTGTTCGGCACGCTCGTCGACTGGCGCAATTCGGTCGCCCGCGAGGCTGAAAAAATCCTGGGGAACCTTGGGTACAACCTCGACTGGACGGCCTTTGCCGACGCCTGGCGCGGCGAATACCAGCCGGGGATGGAGGAGGTCCGCGCCGGCCGTATCCCGTTCTCCAAGCTCGACGTGCTGCACCGGAGGAACCTCGAACGCATCCTGCCGCGTTTCGCGCTGGAGAATTTATCCGAAGAAGTGCGGCACGATTTGAACCTTGCCTGGCACCGGCTCGATGCCTGGCCAGACGTATCGGCGGCGATGAAACGTCTGCGGCGGAAATTTCTTCTGGCGCCCTGCTCGAACGGCAACATCGCGCTGATGGCCGACCTCGCGCGGCGCAATGACATTCCGTGGGATGCAATCCTCGGCTCCGATATCGCGGGCGACTACAAGCCAAAGCCGCGCGTTTATCTCGCCGCCTGCGACGCATTCAATCTGAACCCAAGCGAATGCATGATGGTCGCCGCGCACAGCCGCGATCTTGCCGCCGCCGCCAAATGTGGGCTGCGCACCGGACACATCGCGCGCGTCAATGAGTTTGGACCGAACACCGGCGAGGCGGGGCCCACCGTGCCGGTTGATGTGGCGGGCAAGGACCTCGCGGATATTGCGAGCAAGCTAGGCGCGTAGTTCAGGGCCGATACACCGGCTCCGGCTGCGCAAACCAGTTCGCCAGGATCGAATAGACGATCAAGTAGTTCTTCTGCTGAAAGCTCGCGTGCGAAATGCCGGCCATGACGGCGAAATGCTTGTCCGCATTGGGCAGCCTGGCGAAAAACTTGAGCAGATCGTCCACCGACGCGATGCCGTCGAATTGTCCGCGCATGATCAGTACCGGCGCGGTGATCTTTTCCGGGTTCACCACCGGCAATTTCGAGCACATATCGACATAGGTGCCGGTCGGCACCGAGGTGTCGAGCGCGACGACCGCGTCGGCGAAAGCGTCGATCACCGTCTGCTCGGCGGTGCCGGGATGGTCGCGCGCGAAAATCGACTGGATGAAGGCCTTGTCGATCGGGCGCCTGTTCTTGGCCATGAACTCGGGCAGCTTCTTGCGGCGCTCGGCAAGCGTGGGCGAGCCTTCGCCGGTCCAGACAAAAGCGTCGAGGGCCAGCCGCTTGACCATCTCCGGATGCCGCTCGGAAAACATCGCCGCGCGCAGCGCGCCTGACGAAATCCCGTAAACGAGGAGGGGGTGCTTGCCCCGCAGCTTCTGGATATAGAGCGCGGCGGCATGGCAATCGTCGGCGCTCTGGCTGATGGGCGCGTTGTTGTCACGCGTCTTGGTGGAGCGGCCGTAGCCCTCCATGTCGACGCTCCAGCAGTCGTAGCCGCGGCGGGCGAAGTAATCCATCGCCGAGGACTCCGGCCGCCCCGGCACCTGCAGGTCGAAGGTCGGCTGCGAGGCCATAGAAGAGCCATGCACGAATAGGATGGTTCCGGTGCTGTTGGCCGGATCGCCGGCGCACTTTTCCCATAGGAACAGTTTCACGCCGCCGTCCTTGGCGGTCCAATGCTCCGTGCCCTTGATGGGCGCCGACGCCGGCATGCTCATCTCATTCATCGTTGACCCGCTTTCCGGTTGTCATGCGGAATTGCCTTGCCGCCGCCAGCGCATAATTATCGAGACCGCTTTGCGCTACGTCAAATGTGACTGCGGGCCGTGGACTGCCCGAATGTCGCCTTGCGCCACTTTGTGCGCTGCGCTAAGCCTCGGCTGCTCCCGTCCTTGAGGCGTTTTCAGACAGGGCAAGGGCGTATCTCGCGGGGCTGCGGCGCCGGGAGCGGTACGCTGAGGTCGCCGATGAGCGCATTGCTGTTCGATTACCTGCCCTTGGTCATCTTCATCGCGGTAGCGCTGGCGATTGGCCTGGCGCTGCTGATCGCGCCCTTCATCATCGCCTTCAGCCAGCCCGATCCGGAAAAGCTGTCGGCCTACGAATGCGGCTTCAACGCCTTCGACGACGCGCGCATGAAATTCGACGTGCGTTTCTACCTCGTCGCCATCCTGTTCATCATTTTCGATCTTGAGGTGAGTTTCCTGTTCCCCTGGGCGGCGGCGTTCCGCCACATCGGCCTTTTCGGCTTCTGGTCGATGATGCTGTTCCTTAGCGTTCTCACCGTCGGCTTCATATATGAATGGAAAAAGGGGGCGCTGGAATGGGATTGATCAACCCATGACCATGGTTGCGCCCGCGCCAACAGGGATCATCGATCCGCGCACCGGCAAGCCGGTCGGCGCTGACGACAGCTATTTCACTGGCATCAGCAGCGAACTCGCAGACAAGGGCTTCCTGGTCGCCGCGGTCGACGACCTGATCACCTGGGCGCGCACCGGCTCGCTGATGTGGATGACCTTCGGGCTCGCCTGCTGCGCGGTCGAGATGATGCATACGGCGATGGCGCGCTACGACTGCGAGCGCTTCGGCTTTGCTCCGCGCGCCAGCCCGCGCCAATCCGACGTGATGATCGTCGCCGGCACGCTCACCAACAAGATGGCGCCGGCGATGCGCAAGGTCTACGATCAGATGCCGGAGCCGCGCTACGTCATCTCCATGGGCTCCTGCGCCAATGGCGGTGGCTACTATCACTATTCCTATTCCGTGGTGCGCGGCTGCGACCGCATCGTGCCGGTGGACATCTATGTGCCCGGCTGCCCGCCGACCGCCGAGGCGCTGCTCTACGGCATCTTGCTGTTGCAGAAGAAGATCCGCCGCACCG
The DNA here is from genome assembly GCA_963753925.1 of uncultured Alphaproteobacteria bacterium. Taxonomy (GTDB): domain Bacteria; phylum Pseudomonadota; class Alphaproteobacteria; order Rhizobiales; family Xanthobacteraceae; genus Pseudolabrys. The sequence goes on along the minus strand of CAVWEF010000004.1, from coordinate 530,495 downwards.
GTACAATCGAGCGCTGAGCGGTGCCGGACATGGACGAAACGCTCGAAAGATTGGGCCACACCATCAAGGCGGCGCTCGGCGCGTCCATTGATGGCTATGCCGTCGCCGGCGGCGAATTGACCGTGACCGCGAGAGCCGCCGACATCGTCAAGGTGGCGACCTTTCTCAAGACCGACGCAGCCTGCCAGTTCATCTGCATCATCGATGTAACCGCCGTCGATCACCCGGGGCGCGAGAAGCGCTTCGACGTCGTCTATCATTTCCTCTCACCGCGCCTGAACCAGCGCGTGCGCGTCAAGGTGGCAGCCGATGAGGTGACGCCGGTGCCGTCACTGATCGATGTGTTCCACGGCGCCAACTGGTACGAGCGCGAGGCCTACGATCTTTATGGCGTGCTGTTTTCCGGCCATCCGGACATGCGGCGCATCCTCACCGATTACGGCTTCGAGGGGCATCCGCTGCGCAAGGATTTCCCGCTGACCGGCTTTGTCGAGGTGCGCTACGACGACGAGCAGAAGCGCGTGATGTACGAGCCGGTGCGCCTGGCGCAGGAATTCCGCACCTTCGATTTCCTTTCGCCCTGGGAAGGCACCGATTACGTGCTGCCGGGCGATGAAAAGGCCAAGGGCTCGTAATGGCGGAAACCAGCTTGCGCAACTTCACCATCAATTTCGGGCCGCAGCATCCGGCGGCGCACGGCGTGCTGCGCATGGTGCTGGAGCTCGACGGTGAGGTGGTCGAGCGAGTCGACCCGCATATCGGCCTGCTGCACCGCGGCACCGAGAAGCTCATCGAAAACAAGACCTATCTGCAGGCAGTGCCGTATTTCGACCGGCTCGACTACGTCGCGCCGATGAACCAGGAGCACGCCTTCTGCCTGGCGACGGAAAGGCTGCTCGGCATTACCGTGCCCAAGCGCGGCCAACTCATTCGCGTGCTCTATTCCGAGATCGGCCGGCTGCTGTCGCACATCCTCAACATCACCACTCAGGCGCTCGACGTCGGCGCGCTGACGCCGCCGCTCTGGGGCTTCGAAGAGCGCGAGAAGCTGATGGGCTTCTACGAGCAGGCCTCCGGCAGTCGCATGCACGCGGCTTATTTCCGGCCCGGCGGCGTGCACCAGGACCTGCCGCCCAAACTGATCGACGACATCGAAGCCTTCTGCGATCCTTTCCTGAAAGTCTGCGACGACCTCGAGGGCTTGCTTACCGACAACCGCATCTTCAAGCAGCGCACCGTCGACATCGGCGTGGTCAAGCTGGAGGAGGCGTGGAACCGCGGCTTCTCCGGCGTGATGGTGCGCGGCTCCGGCGCGGCCTGGGATTTGCGCAAGGCGCAGCCCTATGAGTGCTACTCGGAGCTCGAATTCGATATCCCGATCGGCAAGAACGGCGATAGCTACGACCGCTATTGCATCCGCGTCGAGGAAATGCGCCAGGCGGTGCGTATCATGAGGCAATGCATCGCCAAGTTGCGGACGACATCCGGCCCGGTCACGGTGGACGATCACAAGATCGCGCCGCCCAAGCGCGGCGAGATGAAGCGCTCGATGGAAGCGCTGATCCATCACTTCAAGCTCTACACCGAGGGCTATCACGTGCCGGAAGGCGAGGTCTATGCCGCGGTCGAGGCGCCGAAAGGCGAGTTCGGCGTCTATCTCGTCGCCGACGGGACCAACAAGCCGTACAAATGCAAGATCCGTGCGCCCGGCTTTGCGCATTTGAGCGCGATGGACTTTATGTGCCGCGGCCACATGCTGGCCGATGTGTCCTGCATCATGGGCACGCTCGACATCGTGTTCGGGGAGATCGACCGATGAGCGTGCGCCGTCTCGCCCCGCCGGAGATGCAACCGAAGGACTTTGCGTTTAGCAAGGACAACCTTGCCTGGGCGAAGGAGCAGATCGCCAAATATCCTGAAGGACGCCAGCAATCGGCGATCATTCCGCTGCTGTGGCGGGCGCAGGAACAATCGGGCGGCTGGCTGCCGGAGGCGGCGATCCGTTACGTCAGCGAATTCCTCGGCATGGCGCATATCCGCGGCCTCGAGGTCGCGACCTTCTACACCATGTTCAATCTGCAGCCGGTGGGCAAATTCCACGTGCAGCTCTGCGGCACTACACCGTGCCGGCTGCGCGGCGCCGACGATCTGGAAAAAATCTGCCGCAAGCGCTTTGGTGAGCAATTCGACGTGAGCGCCGACCGCAAATTCTCATGGGTCGAGGTCGAGTGTCTGGGCGCCTGCGTCAACGCGCCGATGGCGCAGATCAATTACGATTTTTACGAGGACCTGACCGCTGAAAGCTTCAACAAGGTGCTCGACGAACTTGCCGCCGGCAAGAAGGTCAAGCCGGGAACCCAAATCGACCGCCAGCAATCGGCGCCGGTCGGCGGGCCGACCACGCTCACCGACAAATCGCTTTACCGCTCGAAATGAGACGGACGAATGCTCGCTGACAAGGACCGCATCTTCACGAATCTCTACGGGCTGCACGATTGTGGCCTCAAAGGCGCGCGCGCGCGCGGCGCCTGGGACGACACCAAGGCGATCCTCGAGCGAGGCCGTGACAAGATTATCGACGAGGTGAAAGCCTCCGGCCTGCGCGGCCGCGGCGGTGCTGGTTTTCCGACCGGCCTCAAATGGTCATTCATGCCGAAGAAGGTCGGCGAGCGGCCGCATTATCTTGTCGTCAATGCCGATGAGTTGGAGCCCGGCACCTGCAAGGACCGCGAGGTCATGCGCAACGATCCGCATTTGCTGGTCGAGGGCTGCCTGATCGCCGCTTTCGCCATGGGCTCCAATACCGGCTACATCTATATCCGCGGCGAATTCATCCGCGAGCGGGAGCGCCTGCAGGCGGCGGTCGACGAGGCCTATGCGGCCAAGCTGATCGGCAAGAACAACTTGCACGGCTGGGATTTCGATCTCTATCTGCACCACGGCGCCGGAGCCTATATCTGCGGCGAGGAAACGGCGTTGCTGGAAAGCCTGGAAGGCAAGAAAGGCCAGCCACGGTTAAAGCCGCCGTTCCCGGCCAATGTTGGGCTTTATGGCTGCCCGACCACGGTGAACAATGTGGAGTTGATCGCGCAGGTGCCAGACATTTTGCGCCGCGGCCCGGCCTGGTTCGCCGCCATCGGCCGCCCAAACAACACCGGCACCAAGCTCTTCTGCATTTCCGGCCACGTCGACAAGCCGTGCACGGTGGAAGAGGCCATGGGAATCCCGCTGCGCGAACTGATCGAGACGCATGCCGGCGGCGTGCGCGGTGGCTGGGACAATCTCCTGGCGGTGATCCCCGGCGGCTCGTCGATGCCGCTGATCCCGGCGGGGCCGACCCAGGCCGATACGCTGCTGATGGATTTCGATGGTTGCACCGCGGCTGAAGTCGTCGCTCGGGACGGCCGCCGTGATTGTCATGGACAGGTCCACCGACATTGTCCGTGCCATGACGCGCATTTCCTATTTCTATAAGCATGAGAGTTGCGGCCAATGCACGCCCTGCCGCGAAGGCATGGGCTGGATGTGGCGCGTGTTGACGCGCATGTCGGAAGGCCGCGCGCAAAAGCGCGAAATCGACATGCTGTTCGAAGTCACTAAGCAGATCGAGGGTCACACCATTTGCGCCTTCGGCGACGGCGCCGCCTGGCCGGTGCAGGGCCTGCTGCGGCATTTCCGTCCCGAGATCGAGCGGCGCATCGACGAGTATTCACGCAATGCCGACAAATATACCGGCGTGCTGGACCCCAAGCCGCTCGACGCCGAAGCGGCGGAGTAGAGGACATGCGCCAGCTGCCCAAACATCGCGCCGCCGGAATGTGGCCGGGGAAACCCGAGGAGCGAAATCATGTCCTGGGAAAACAAGAACCTGAGGTGTTTCAACTGTATGTTCTGGTCGCCGACGGCGGAGGCAGCAGGCGGTGAGGCGATCCGGCAAAAGTCGATCCTCGGCCAATACCGGCGCTATGCGCCGCCAACGTTGGTCATCGATTTACCCGACCACGGGAAGCGCTATCCCGCATGATCGATTACCAAACGCGACGACTGGTGCGGCGAGCACCAGCACAAGGAAATGTGAGCTAAAGACGGCCTGGAATGACCAAGATCATCGTTGACGGCAAAGAAATCGACGTTCCGCCGGAGTACACGCTGCTCCAGGCCTGCGAAGCCGCGGGCGCGGAAATCCCGCGCTTCTGCTTCCATGAGCGGCTGTCGATCGCCGGGAACTGCCGCATGTGCCTGATCGAGGTCGCCGGCATCCCCAAGCCGCAGGCCTCCTGCGCCATGGGCGTGAAGGATCTGGCGCCGAACAAGGACGGTTCGCCCAAGGTGCTCTCGACCCGCTCGCCGATGGTGAAGAAGGCGCGCGAGGGCGTGATGGAATTCCTGCTGATCAATCATCCGCTCGACTGCCCGATCTGCGACCAGGGCGGCGAATGCGACCTGCAGGACCAGGCCATGACCTATGGCGTGGATTCTTCGCGCTACAAGGAAAACAAGCGAGCGGTCGAGGAGAAATATATCGGCCCGCTGGTCAAAACGATCATGACGCGCTGCATCCAGTGCACGCGCTGCATCCGTTTCGCCGCCGAAGTCGCCGGTGTCCCGGAACTGGGCGCCATCGGCCGCGGCGAGGACATGGAGATCACGACTTATCTCGAGCAGGCGATGACTTCGGAACTGCAGAGCAACGTGGTCGATCTGTGCCCGGTCGGCGCGCTCACCTCGAAGCCCTATGCGTTCTCGGCGCGGCCGTGGGAACTCAACAAGACACAGTCGGTCGACATCATGGACGCGCTCGGCTGTGCCATCCGCATCGACACACGCGGGCGCGAAGTAATGCGGATTTTGCCGCGCACTAACGATGACGTGAACGAGGAATGGATTTCCGACAAGACGCGGCACGTCGTCGATGGCTTGCGCATGCAACGGCTGGACCAACCTTATCTGCGCGTCAACGGCCGGCTGCGTCCGGCGACCTGGAAGGAAGCCTTCGCGACGATCGCCGAGAAGGTGAAGGCCGCGCCGGCAAATCGCATCGGCGCTCTGGCCGGCCAGTTGGCGGCGGTCGAGGACATGTTCGCGCTGAAAGATATGCTGCGTCTGCTCGGCTCGAAGAACATCGACGCGCGCTATCCCGGATCGCCGCTGCACCCGAATAACGGCCGTGCCAGTTATCTGTTCAATTCGACCATCGCCGGCATCGATCAGGCCGACGCCATCATGCTGATCGGCTCGAACCCGCGCAAAGAGGCGCCGGTTCTCAATGCCCGCATTCGCAAGCGCTTCCTCAAGGGCGGCGTGCTGCTCGGTCTCGTCGGCGAGAAGGCCGACCTCACTTACGCCTATAATTATCTCGGCGCTGGACCTGAGAGCCTCGCGCAATTCGCCGATCACGCGCCGGCCAAGAAGGAAAAGCCGATGTTCATCATCGGCCAGGGCGCGCTCAACCGGCCTGACGGCGGCGCCGTGCTGGCGATGGCGGCGAAAGCGGCGGCTTCACTCGGCGTCGTCAAGGATGGCTGGAACGGCTTCAATATTCTCCATACCGAAGCGGCGCTGCCCGGCGCGCTCGATATCGGCTTCGTGCCGGGCGAGGGCGGTCTTGATACCGCGGGGATGCTCGCGCAAGGCGCGCTCGACGTGCTCTTCCTGCTCGGCGTCGATGAGGTGGAGGTGCCGGCAGGCCCCTTTGTCGTTTATGTCGGGACTCACGGCGACCGCGGCGCGCACCGCGCCGACGTGATCCTGCCCGGTGCCGCCTTTCCGGAAAAATCGGCGATCTACGTCAACACCGAAGGCCGCGTGCAGATGACGAACCGCGCTGGCTTCCCGCCGGGCGACGCGCGCGAGGACTGGGCGATCCTGCGCGCGCTCTCCGATGCGCTCGGGCACAGGCTGCCTTACGATTCGCTCGGGGCATTGCGGCAGGCGTTGTTTGCCGCGGTCACACATCTGATGCGCATCGACCAGATCACCGCTGGAAAGCCCGCCGACATCGAGAAACTTGCCAAGCTCGGCGGCACGCCCGGCAAGGCACCGTTCCGCTCGGCGCATGCGGATTTCTACCTCACCAATGCGATCGCGCGCGCCTCCGCCACAATGGCCGAATGCTCGGCGCTGGCGAACGCCGCGGCGAAGCCGCCGATGACGGCGGCGGAGTAGGGACATGGAGCTGATCGATTTCTTTTGGACCTATCTCTGGCCGGTCATCATCATGGTGGCGGAGTCGGTGCTGCTGCTCGTCGTTCTTCTGATTGCCATCGCCTACGTGCTTTTGGCGGATCGCAAGATCTGGGCGGCGGTGCAAATCCGCCGCGGCCCGAACGTGGTCGGACCTTGGGGCCTGTTTCAGTCCTTCGCCGACATGCTGAAATTCGCACTCAAGGAGCCGGTCATCCCGGCAAGCGCCAACAAGGGCGTGTTCATCCTGGCGCCGCTCGTCTCCTGCGTGCTGGCGCTCTCCGCCTGGGCGGTGATCCCGGTCAATGCCGGCTGGGTGATCGCCAATATCAATGTCGGCGTCTTGTACATTTTCGCCATCTCATCGCTGGGCGTCTACGGCATCATCATGGCCGGTTGGGCGTCGAATTCGAAATACCCGTTCCTTGCCGCCCTGCGCTCGGCGGCGCAGATGGTGTCCTACGAGGTCTCCATCGGCTTCGTCATCATCACCGTGCTGCTCTGCGCCGGTTCGCTGAACCTTTCGGTCATCGTCGAGGCGCAGCAGCACGGGCTGGCAGACCGCTTCGGCGTGCCGTGGCTCGGTTTTCTCAACTGGTATTGGTTGCCGCTTTTGCCGATGTTCGTCGTCTTCTTCGTCTCGGCGCTCGCCGAAACCAACCGACCGCCTTTCGATCTGGTCGAAGCGGAATCGGAACTTGTGGCCGGCTTCATGGTGGAATACGGCTCCACGCCCTACGTCCTGTTCATGCTCGGCGAGTACGTGGCGATCTGCACCATGTGCGCAATGGGCACGATCCTGTTCATGGGCGGCTGGCTGCCGCCGATTCATTATCCGCCGTTTACCTGGGTGCCGGGCGTGATCTGGTTCACGCTCAAGGCGATGTTCCTGTTTTTTCTGTTCGCGATGGTCAAGGCCATCGTTCCGCGCTACCGCTACGATCAGCTGATGCGGCTCGGCTGGAAGGTGTTCCTGCCGCTGTCGCTGGCCATGGTAGCGATCGTCGCCGGCGTGCTCCAGTACGACATGCTGGTGCCAAAGTGAGGTTGCGATGAGGCTTGATCGCGCGGCCAAGGGACTGTTTCTCATGGAATTCGTGAGCGCAATGGTGCTCGGCATGCGTTATTTCTTCAAACCGAAGGCGACGCTGAATTATCCGCACGAGAAGGGCCCGCTGTCGCCGCGCTTCCGCGGCGAACACGCGCTTCGCCGCTATCCCAACGGCGAAGAGCGCTGCATCGCCTGCAAGCTGTGCGAGGCGATCTGCCCGGCGCAGGCGATCACCATCGAAGCAGGGCCGCGCCGTAACGACGGCACGCGCCGCACCACGCGCTACGACATCGATATGGTGAAGTGCATTTATTGCGGGATGTGCCAGGAGGCCTGTCCGGTCGACGCCATCGTTGAAGGGCCGAATTTCGAGTTCGCCACCGAGACACGCGAGGAACTTTATTACGATAAGGACCGGCTGCTGGCGAACGGCGACCGCTGGGAGCGCGAGATCGCCAAGAATTTGGCGCTCGACGCGCCGTACCGGTGAAACGATGATTGTGCAGGCGCTCTTTTTCTACCTTTTCGCCGGAAGCTGCGTGGCGAGCGCCGTCATGGTGATTTCGGCGCGCAACCCGGTGCACTCGGTGCTGTTTCTGATCCTCGCTTTCGTCAATGCCGCCGGCCTGTTCGTGATGCTGGGCGCCGAATTTTTGGCGATGATCCTGGTCGTCGTTTATGTCGGTGCGGTCGCTGTGCTGTTCCTGTTCGTGGTGATGATGCTCGACGTCGATTTCGCCGAGCTCAAGCAGGGCGTGCTGCAATATCTGCCGATCGGCATTCTGACCGGGGGCATTTTTCTCATCGAACTGCTGTTCGTCGTCTTTTTCTGGGTGGCGGGCCCCAGCGCACCGCAGTCGATTACGTCGCCGATCCCGCCGATCGCGCAAATTCCCAATACCGAGGCGATCGGCCTCGTGCTCTACACGCGCTACGTCTATTACTTCGAGGCCGCGGGGCTGATCCTGCTGATTGCCATGATCGGCGCCATCGTGCTGACGCTGCAGCACCGCGTGCGCGTGCGCCGGCAAGACATCGGCGAGCAAGTCGCGCGCAAGCCCGCAACCTCTATCGAGATTCGTCATGTGCGCCCGGGGCAGGGCGTGGGGGACACGCCATGACCATCACGCTGGGTCACTATCTCGGCGTTGCGGCGATCCTGTTCACGCTAGGCATTTTCGGCATTTTCCTCAACCGCAAGAACGTCATCATCATCCTGATGTCGATCGAATTGATCCTGCTGGCGGTCAACATCAACCTGGTCGCCTTCTCCAGCCATCTCGGCGACATCATCGGGCAGATCTTTGCGCTGATCGTGCTCACGGTCGCGGCGGCGGAAGCCGCGATCGGGCTTGCCATCCTCGTCGTCTTCTATCGCAACCGCGGCTCGATCGCGGTTGAAGACATCAATCTGATGAAGGGCTGACCTCGTCAATGTATCAAGCGATTGTTTTCCTGCCTTTGCTGGGCGCGATTGTTGCGGCGATCATTGCGCTCGCCGGCGCCCGCGCGCGTTTCCCGGGCGAGGGCCCGCCGCCGGGCGCGGAGGATACCATCGCCGGCAAGGGTTCGTCGCATGGCGCGCCGTCAGGTCATGGCGCGGGGGCGGCGGAGCACGCTGCGCACGACGACCACGCCGCGCACGAGCCCGCCGCCACCGGCTCGCGCACGACCGAGCTCATCACTACGACGCTGCTGATGGTGTCGACGATCCTGTCGTGGATCGCCTTTGTCGACGTCGGCTTCAACCATCACGACATGCGCGTGCCGATCTTCACTTGGATTGCGTCGGGCGATCTGAAGATCGACTGGTCGCTGCGCATCGACACGCTGACCGCAGTGATGCTGGTGGTCGTGACCACGGTGTCGGCCTTTGTGCACCTCTACTCCATCGGCTACATGGAGGAGGACCCGTATCGCCCGCGCTTCTTCGGCTATCTGTCGATGTTCACCTTCGCCATGCTCATGCTGGTGACGGCGGACAATCTGGTGCAGATGTTCTTCGGCTGGGAAGGCGTCGGGCTCGCCAGTTACCTGCTGATTGGCTTTTGGTACCACAAGCCGGAAGCCAACGCCGCGGCGATCAAGGCCTTCCTCGTCAACCGCGTCGGCGATTTCGGCTTCTCGCTCGGTATCTTCGCGCTCTTCGCGATGGTCGGCAGCGTCGACCTCGACACCATTTTCGCGCAGGCGCCGACGCTCGTCGGCAAGACCATTCATTTGTTTTACTGGAATGTCGACGCGCTGACGCTGATCTGCCTGTGGCTGTTCATGGGGGCCATGGGCAAATCGGCGCAGTTCCTGCTGCACACCTGGCTGCCCGACGCCATGGAAGGCCCGACCCCGGTCTCGGCGCTGATCCATGCCGCCACCATGGTGACGGCCGGCGTGTTCATGGTGGCGCGGCTATCGCCACTGTTTGAGCTGGCGCCGAATGCGCAATCCTTCGTCATTTTTATTGGTGCGACGACCTGCGTTTTCGCGGCGACCATCGGCTTGGTGCAGAACGACATCAAGCGCGTGATCGCCTATTCGACCTGCTCGCAGCTCGGCTACATGTTCGTGGCCATGGGCGTGGGCGCCTATTCGGTCGGCATGTTTCATCTGTTCACGCATGCCTTCTTCAAGGCGCTGCTGTTCCTCGGCGCCGGCTCGGTGATCACCGCCATGCATCACGAGCAGGACATGCGCCACATGGGCGGCCTGAAGGATCGCATCCCCTACACTTACACGGTGATGATCATCGGCACGCTGGCGCTGACTGGGTTTCCGCTCACCGCCGGTTATTTCTCCAAGGATGCGATCATCGAGGCGGCCTTTGTCGGCCGCAACCCGATGGCGCTCTATGGGTTCATCTGCACGGTCGCCGCCGCGCTGCTCACCTCATTCTATTCCTGGCGGCTGATCTTCAAAACCTTCCACGGCGAGCCGCATGACCGGCACCACTGGCGCGACGCGCATGAGAGCCCGATGACCATGCTCATTCCGCTCGGCGTGCTGGCAGTCGGCTCGATCGCCGCCGGTCTGCCGTTCAAGGAAATCTTCGCCGGCCACGGGGTCGAGGGCTTCTTCGGCTCCTCGCTCACCTTCGCCAAGGGCAACACCGTGCTCGAGACGATGGAACACGTGCCCCTCTGGGTCGGGATCATGCCGACCATCATGATGGCGATCGGCTTCGTTATCGCCTGGCATTTCTATATCCGCCGGCCGGACATTCCGGTCGAACTCGCGCGCACGCACGAGGTTCTCTACAAGTTCCTGCTCAACAAGTGGTACTTCGACGAGATCTACGACGCGATATTCGTCGAGCCGACCAAGAAGCTCGGTCGGCTGCTGTGGAAGGGCGGCGATGGCTGGCTGATCGACGGCTTCGGCCCCGACGGCGTCTCCGCCCGCGTGCTCGACGTCACCCGCAACGTGGTGCGCCTGCAGACCGGCTACCTCTATCACTATGCCTTCGCCATGCTCATCGGCGCGGCGGCCTTCATCACCTGGTTCATGTTCGCCGGGGGGGTCCACTGATGAACTGGCCGATCCTTTCCGTCGTGACCTTCCTGCCGCTCGTCGGTGCGCTGTTCATCGCGCTGGTGCGTGGCGACGACTGGATCGCGCGCGGCACTGCGCGCTGGGTGGCGCTGTGGACCACGCTCGTCACCTTCGCAATTTCGCTGGTGCTGGTCGGGCGTTTCGATCCGTCATCGCCGGAATTCCAGTTCGTCGAAAAGCACGACTGGCTGGGCATGGCCTCCTATCACATGGGCGTCGACGGTATTTCGCTGCCCTTCGTCATCCTCACCACGGCGCTGATGCCGATCTGCATTCTCGCCAGCTGGACCGCGATCCAGAAGCGGGTGAAGGCCTACATGATCGCCTTCCTCGTCCTTGAAACGCTGATGGTCGGCACCTTCGCCGCGCTTGATCTGGTGCTGTTCTATCTGTTCTTCGAGGGCGGGCTGATCCCGATGTTTCTCATTATCGGCGTCTGGGGCGGGCCGCGCCGGGTCTATGCTAGCTTCAAGTTCTTCCTCTACACGCTGCTCGGCTCGGTGCTCATGTTGCTGGCCATCATGGCGATGTACTGGGACGCCGGCACCACCGACATCGCCACGCTGATGCACCACGGCTTCCCGCTTGGCCTGCAGAAATGGGCGTGGCTTGCATTCTTTGCCTCCTTCGCCGTGAAGATGCCGATGTGGCCCGTGCACACCTGGCTGCCCGACGCACATGTGGAGGCGCCGACCGCAGGCTCGGTGATCCTTGCCGCCATCCTCTTGAAAATGGGCGGCTACGGATTCCTGCGCTTCTCGCTGCCGATGTTCCCCTCGGCCAGCCACGATTTCGCGCCCTTGATTTTTGCGCTCTCGGTTGTCGCCATCATCTACACCTCGTTAGTGGCGCTGATGCAGGAGGACATCAAGAAGCTGATCGCCTATTCCTCGGTGGCGCATATGGGCTTCGTCACCATGGGCATCTTCGCCGCGACGACGCAGGGCGTCGCCGGCGGCATCTTCCAGATGATCTCGCACGGCATCGTCTCTGGCGCGCTGTTCCTCTGCGTCGGCGTTGTTTACGACCGCATCCACACGCGCGAGATTGCCGCCTATGGCGGGCTGGTCAACCGCATGCCGCTCTACGCCGCGGTGTTCATGGTTTTCACGCTGGCGAACGTGGGCTTGCCGGGCACTTCCGGCTTCGTCGGCGAATTTCTCTCGCTGATTGGCACCTTCAAGGTGCAGGTCGCGGTGGCGGTGCTCGCCACCCTCGGCACCATCCTGTCGGCGGCTTATGCGTTGTGGCTTTACCGCAAGGTAATCTTCGGCGTGCTCGACAAGCCGCTGCTTTTGGGGATCAAGGATATCGGTTGGCGCGAGTCGCTGATATTCGCGCCGCTGGTGGCGCTGACGCTGCTGTTCGGCGCCGCGCCCAAGCCGGTGCTCGACATGTCCGCGGCCGCGGTGACGCAGCTGCTCGACAACTACAATCACGCGCTGGCCAACGCCAAGACTGCGCAGCTTGAACAGGCGCAGAAACAAATTCTGATCCCGGCGAGCACGCTGCGATGAACCAGGCCATGCACATGTCCTCGCTGATGCCCATGCTGCCGGAGCTCATCCTGGTTTGCAGTGCCATAGTGCTGCTCATGGCCGGTGTGATCCGTGGCGAGGCAAGCGCGGAGGCCGTCAACAGCGCCTGCATCGTCATCCTGTTTCTGGTGGGCCTGTCTTTCGTCGCCGTGCCGACTGGACGTCGCGAATTGTTCGGCGGCAGTTTTGTCGTTGACGATTTCGCAAGGTATCTCAAGCTGTTGACGCTCGTCGGCTCCGCCGGCGCGCTGCTACTGTCGCTCGATTATCTCACCGCCGAGAAGCAGCAGAAGTTCGAATTCGGCGTGCTGATCCTGCTGTCGACGCTCGGCATGATGATGCTGATTTCCGCGGCCGACCTGATCGCGCTCTATCTCGGACTCGAGACGATGAGCCTGTCGCTTTACGTGATCGCCGCCTCGAACCGCGACAATCTCAAATCGACGGAGGCGGGTTTGAAATATTTTGTGCTCGGCGCGCTGTCGTCGGGCATGCTGCTGTACGGCGCCTCGCTAATCTATGGCTTCACCGGCACGGTGAGCTTCGCCGGCATCGCCAAGGCGGCGGGGCAGGGCGGCATCGGGCTCATCTTCGGCATTGTCTTCCTGTTTGTCGGCTTTTGCTTCAAGATTTCGGCGGTGCCGTTCCATATGTGGACGCCCGACGTCTACGAAGGTGCGCCCACGCCGGTGACGGCGTTTTTCGCCGCGGCGCCGAAGGTCGCCGGCATCGCCATCTTCCTGCGTGTGACCATGGTGGCGTTTCCCGCCATAACGCACGAGTGGCAGCAGATCGTGGTGTTCGTGTCGATCGCCTCGATGACGCTCGGCGCCTTCGCGGCCATCGGCCAGCGCAATTTCAAGCGGCTGATGGCTTACTCGTCGATCGGCCACATGGGCTTCGCGCTGGTCGGCCTTGCCGCCGGCACGCCCGAGGGCGTGCAAGGCGTTCTGATCTACATGGTGATCTATGTGGCGATGACGCTTGGCGTCTTCGCCGTGATCCTCGCCATGCGCCGCGACGGCGTGCTGGTGGAGAATATCGGCGACCTCGCCGGCCTTGCCCGCACCAGCCCGACGATGGCGTTTTTCCTCGCCATGCTTTTGTTCTCGCTCGCCGGCATTCCGCCGCTGGCGGGCTTCTTCGCCAAATTCTACGTCTTCCTCGCCGCAATCAAGGCCGGGCTGTTCACGCTTGCCGTGATCGGTGTGCTTGCCAGCGTGGTGGGCTCCTACTACTATTTGCTCATCGTCAAGATCATGTATTTCGACGAGCCGGTGAAAAGCTTCGAGTCCATGCCGGGCCGCTTGCGCGTAGTGCTCGGCGTCAGCGGGCTGCTCAATATCCTGTTCTTTGCCTATCCGGCGCCGCTTCTGGTCGCGGCGACGGTGGCTGCGAAATCCTTGTTTTAGATTTTGAATGAACCGCGAAGCCACGGACCTGGCGGGGGTCCGGCACATTGTCTACGACACCCTCGGCTCGACCAATGCCGAGGCGCTGGCGCTTGCGCGCGCCGGCGAGCGTGGGCCGTTGTGGATCAGCGCACGGAGCCAGGATGCCGGCCGCGGCCGGCGCGGCAACGCGTGGGCCTCGCCGCCGGGCAATCTCTACGCCACGCTGATGCTGACCGAGCCATCGCCGAAGCCGCAGGCGCCGCAGCTGTCATTCGTGGCGGCGCTGGCGCTGCACGATGCCGTGTGCGAATGCGCGCCGCAATTCGGACCGGCCTTGCAGGTGAAATGGCCGAACGATCTGTTGTTGGGGCCGGCCAAGCTCGCCGGCATCCTTGTCGAGGGCGAGAGCGAGCCGGCCTTTGCCGTGGCGATCGGCATTGGCGCAAATTGCGCGAGCCACCCCGGCGATACGCCGTTCCCGGCAACCGATCTCGCTGCCGCCGGCGCCTTGGTTACGCCGGACGCGCTGCAGGCCGCGCTCGCTGGCACCATGGCGCAGCGTCTCGCGCAGTGGCGGCGCGGGGAGGGCTTCGCCGGCATCCGCGCCGACTGGCTCAATCGGGCCGCAGGCCTCGGGCTGCCGATCCGCGTGCGTCTGCCGGAGCGGGAGCTCAGCGGCCGATTTCATGGCCTCGATGAGGTGGGACGGCTGCAGCTCGAGCAGCCCGGCGGACTGACCACCGTGACGGCGGGCGAAGTATTCGGTCTGGGAGCAGGCTGAGCATGGCGCAACCGCAGCAGGAACTGGTGTTCGCGCCTTTGGGCGGCGTCGGTGAGATCGGCATGAACCTGTCGATCTACGGCCTCGGGACCGAGCGCGATCGCAAATGGCTGGCGGTCGATCTCGGCGTGTCGTTTGCGTCGGAAGAGCAATTGCCCGGCATCGATCTGATCTTCCCGGACATCCGCTATCTGATCGAGGAGCGGAAGAATCTTGCCGGCCTCGTTCTCACGCACGCACACGAGGACCATTTCGGCGCCGTGCTCGATCTGTGGCCGCGCCTGAAAATTCCGATTTATGCGACGCCGTTCACCGCGGCGCTGCTTGAGGCCAAGCGCGCGAGCGAGCCCGGCGCGCCGGAGGTGCCGGTCAAGGTGATCCCGCTCGGCAGCCGCTTCAATGTCGGCCCGTTCGGCGTCGAGCTCGTTTCCATGGCCCATTCAATTCCTGAATCGAACGCACTCATCATCCGCACTCCGGCCGGCGCCGCGTTGCACACCGGCGACTGGAAGATCGATCCGATGCCGATCCTTGGGCTGCCGACCGATGAAAAAAAACTGCGCGCGCTCGGCGCCGAAGGCTGTCTCGCGCTGGTCGGCGATTCCACCAACGCGGTGCGTGACGGCCGCTCACCCTCGGAAATGGACGTCGCCAAAACGATTGCCGATCTGGTGAAGTCGGCGCGCGGCCGTGTGGCGGTGACGACCTTCGCCTCGAACGTGGCGCGCCTGCGCGCCGTGGCCGACGCCGCCCGCGCCTCCGACCGTGAGGTCGTCGTCGTCGGCCGCGCCATGGAGCGCGTTATCCAGGTGGCGCGCGAGACCGGCTATCTCAAGGGCGTGCAGGATTTCAGGCCAGCCGATGCCTACGGCTATCTGCCGCCCAACAAGGTGGTGGCGCTGTGCACCGGCAGCCAGGGCGAGCCGCGCGCGGCGCTGTCGCGCATCGCCGAGGACCAGCACCCGGAGGTGACGCTCGCACGCGGCGACCGCGTGATCGTGTCTGCGCGGACCATTCCCGGCAACGAGAAAGCAGTCGGCCGCGTTCTCAACGGCCTGATCGACCAGGGCATCGAGGTGATCACCGATCGCACCCATCTGGTGCACGTATCCGGCCATCCGCGTCGCGCCGAACTGGAGGATCTGATTGGCTGGGTGAAACCGCAGATTCTCGTGCCGGTCCATGGCGAGGCGCTGCACTTGTCCGAACACGCAGCGCTCGCCCGCAAGCTCGGCGTTCCCCAGGTCGTCCAATGCCGCAATGGCGATCTGGTGCAGCTCGCCCCCAAGGCCAGAATTGTCGATGAGGTGCCGGCTGGGCGCCTCTATAAGGACGGGTCGCTGCTGGTCGAGGCCGACGCGCGCACCGTCGCCGACCGGCGGCGCCTGAGCTTTGCCGGCGCGGTCTCGATCGCCCTCGCCATTACCGACAAGGGCGTCATGGCCGGCGATCCGGAGCTCGATTTGCTCGGCGTCCCCGAACGCGACCGCGACGGCGCCGACATGCACGAGATTGCTTACGATGCGGTACTGACGACCTTCGACTCGCTGCCGCGCAAACGCCGCGGCGATCCCGACGCGGTGGCGGAAGCGATACGCCGTGCCGTGCGCGCGGCGATTGCCGAGCGCTGGGGCAAGAAGCCGATGTGCCATGTTCACGTCTTGACGGTATGATGGGTCTGCCGGTGCGCTTATGAGAGGAATTTTATGATCGGCCGTCTCAATCACGTCGCGGTTGCGGTGCGCGACATCGCCAGGGCGACGAAGGTCTATCGCGACACGCTGGGAGCCGAGGTTTCGGCGAAGGTGCCGCAGCCTGAACACGGCGTTTCAACTGTGTTCATCAACTTGCCCAACACCAAGATCGAATTGCTGGAACCGCTGGGCGAGAACTCGCCGATCGCCAAATTTCTGGAGAAAAACCCGGACGGCGGCATCCATCATGTCTGCTACGAGGTGCCCGACATCCGCGCTGCGCGCGACACACTAAAAGCGCAAGGCGCGCGCGTGCTCGGCGACGGCGAGCCGAAGATCGGCGCGCATGGCAAGCCGGTGCTGTTTCTGCACCCGAAGGATTTCTGCGGCACGCTGGTCGAACTGGAACAGGCTTGATCACCGATGGATCTCACGCTCGGCATCGCCATCTATGTCATCATCTGGTGGGTGGTGCTGTTCGCGGTGCTGCCGTGGGGCGTGCGCGGCCAGCACGAGAGCGGCGAGGTTGTGCCCGGCAGCGAGCCGGGCGCGCCGGCAGTGCATCTGGTCTGGAAGAAACTGCTATGGACCACCATCATCGCCGGCGTCGTGTTTGGACTTTGCTACGCGCTCTACCGCTTCGATCTGCTCCCCATCGACTGGCTGATAAACATCAGCAATCCGCCGCATCGGTGACGACATTTGCGCTGCTCGTTTCGCGGCCATATTGAGGATAAAAAAAGAGCAGGGCGTTGAGCCCTGCTCTGCATGTATCGAAGTCCTTGCCCTCGCTTGTTCTAAGCTTCTGATGACGAGGCGGCTGCGATGATTCGCGCCGAGGACTTGCTCCTCCCAAGACTTGGACCGCACGCTGAAGCCGGTCTTGACGCCGGACTCTCCACCAACGCGGTATGATGAACTTATACGATCGTCGTATCGGTGTCATTAATATTTGGCGTCGGTGCAAAGATTCCGCCTAGCGATCGATCACGACCGGCGCGTCCAGCACAATCGGTTTTTCGGTTCCGGCATCGATGGTGATCTTGATCGTCCAGATTCCCGGCTGCCTAATTTCTAGCCCATCGATCTCCCAGGCCCCGTCCGGCAGGCGTTTTGCGTTGCCAGATATTTCGGTCGCCGTGGACGGTGCCTGCGGCGTGAGCACAAATTTTATGTTCTTAGCCGTGAAGATCGAGAAATCTTCTCGCAAAAGGAGAACCCGGGCATGGGCGGTTCCGGCTCGTCCTGGCTCGATCGTTACGTCGGCCATGGCGTCGGTCGAGTGAATATGCACAAACGCGGCGTCGGCAGGAATCGGCGATGTCGGAATGTGGACATGGTCGTGCAGCGGCGGCACCATGGTGCCGAGCGCGCCGACGAACAGGAACACACAGAGACCCAGTCCGATTTCGGCCAAGCTGTTTCGCTGCAACGCACGCATGGCGGTGGGGACCGCGAGTTGCGGCGTTAGGTGAAAACGGTTGACGGCTGCGATGCCGACCATGGCAGCGAACAGGCCGATCTTGAGCAGGATCAGCCGCCCGTAATCGGTGGCAATGAGGTCGCGCGGTCCGGACAACATGTACCAACTGTTGATCGCCCCGGTTGCCAGCAGGGTGCCGACCGCGGCCACGCCGATCGCGGAAAAGCGGCGGGTCGCAGCGGCGGCGGCGCTTGAGGCTATGTCTCCCGCTCTCCGGGCCTGATGCAACAGCAGCGTCAGCGCCGGCAGACCGCCGATCCAGGTGCCAGCCGCAAGCAGATGCAGAATATCGGCGGCGAGCTGGGCGTTGCCGGAGTCATCCGGCGATGCGCCGGCGTGGCCGATAAAGGCGAGCAGAGCAAGCAGACAGCAGGCTACGGCAAGCTGCAGCAGACGCAGTCCCGGCCACCCCATTAGTGCGCCGAGCGATAGTGCGAGCGCCAGCCGCGACAGCCACACCTGCCCGAAGCGGGTTTCGGTCAATACCGACCAGGCGCCTCCATGCAGGCAGACATTGAGCAGCGAGGCGGCGTAGATGTCGGAGGCCAGCCACACCAGCCAGCCGGCGCCCGAGGCGATAGCGACGGCGAGCGTCGCCCAAACCATCCAGCGGGCCGAGCGGCGAAACGTCGCGCCGTCCGCGCCGGCGGCGCGCAGCGCCGGTTCGGCGGCGGCAACAAGAAACAGCACCGTGCCGGCCGCCAGCGCGGTCGCGGAGAAATGCAGCCCATCGCAACAGGATGAGCGGATCGATCACGCGCGCGAAGTCCCGAATTCCATCATTTGCCGACCGTGAAGCTGAAGTCGCCCTGCGTGCGATGGGTGTCCACCGATAGAACACGCCAGATCACCTTGTAAGTCCCTGGCGGCAGCGATTTCAGCGACACGCGCAGCTCGGCGCCGTTCGCCGGATCGACCGTGGCCTTGCCGGCCTGCACTGCCGCGCCTTGCGCGTTGTGGACCTCGACCGTGGAGAATTTGGGCTCAAGCGTTTCGGTAAACCACAGCAGCACCGCACTCGGCGCGGTGGCCACCGTTGAACCGACGGCGGGGCTGGCATGGTCGAGATGGGCATGCGCAAGCGCGCGCGTGGCGACGATCGACATGAGAAGTGCAATCGCGATCGTGAATTGGCGCATGGTTATCTCCTTGAGGCGATGGCGTCGCTGAAAATCGGCCGCCCGATGCTGTTGGGGAAGATGTCGTCGAGGAAGAAGTGGATCTGCGCGATGACGCCCACCGACGTTCCGCTCTGCCGGTTGACCGGGATCATCGCTTCGACGGCCACCTGGTAGGTATTGCCCACCCAGATCACGCCGGGATTGATGGTGCCGGTGGTTACGGTGCCGGAGGTGAAGGTATTCGCCACCGGCGTCTGCATTGAGGCCTCGACCAGCGGAATGAGGTGGTTGAAAAAATCTGGCAGGCCGAGATCGATCACCGCGTATTTCAGGTAGGGCATGCTGTATTGCAGCGAGGCGCCCCAAACGAGGATGCGTGGATTGAATTCGGTGTCGTAGGTGCCGCTGTCGGAATCGAACGTGATGGTCGAATTCGAACTGGGGAACGCATAGCCGACCTGGCCGGTAAGCGCGAAGGGCCGGATCCAACTGACCGGAATGTCACCCAGGCCTTTGCCGAAGTAAAACGTCGGCGTGTAGGTGGTGAACCGGTCGGCGCCGACATCCTGCGCGCCACTGCCGCCCCATTCGACATTGAGGCCGACCGACATGACGAATTCGTGCTCGGCGTTCTTGTAGACGCGGTACTTGAAGGTCGTCTCCAGATTTTGAAAGCCACTGGCGCCGAGCATCAGCGGGCCGCCGGGCATATAAAGGTGCGTCCAGGTCGGCGATACCGATACGGCGAAATCCTCGGTGATGCGTTTGGAATATTCGCCGGAAATATCGAGTTCTTTGACGGAAGGATCGTCGCCGGTCTTGAACGCGGACACGGTGGGCAGCGACAATTCGTCGGCGACGCCGGGATCGTCAATGGCGAGCGTTGCCGGGAACATGCGGTTGCCGACAATTTCGTGGCCGCGCGCCGCGCTGCTCACGAGCGCGGCCGCGACCCCGCAAAGGGCTGCATAGACAATGCGTTTGGACATGGAGGTGCTCCGAATTCGTCAGGACATGAAGGGTGAAGGCCGCTTGGCGCGGCCGCATGTCAGACGAAGCGCGGAGGACCTCGGGCAAGATTGGGACGGAAGGCGACGCCGGCCGTGGGCACAGCCGAAATAGGGCGCAGTACGTGCAGAATTCGCGCCGGCCCCATGCTGCCGGCGAGCGCGATATCGGGCGCGGGCGGCGGCGCAACCACGCTGCACAGGTTGCAATGCTCGCAGGCGTGGCCGGGGATGAGACCGGGTTTGACCGGCGCTTCGTCGCCCGCTGCGCCGGTTGCGCTGTGGCAGATGATGGAGAAGGGATCGACGTTGGCGCCGGCAGTGCCGATGGGGATGAGGCCCAGCAAAATGACGTGCAGCGCGACCGCATAGATCGCCAGCAACGTCACGCCTCGCCGTACGATTGGACGCATGATCGGCGCCACCCTTCCGCCGCCCTTATACTTCAGGAATCCCACCGGGTGCGCTTTATTCCCAACTTGTTAGCCCCTTGTGTTTTGGCATTGGTTCCGCTTTCACAAGGGGCGCGAAACAAAGCCGATTCCGGGACCCCAATGCGCCTATCACGCTATTTCCTGCCGATCTCACGCGAAACGCCGAAAGAGGCGGAGATCGTCTCGCACCGGCTGATGCTGCGCGCCGGCATGATGCGGCAGGAGGCGGCCGGCATCTACGCCTTCCTGCCGCTGGGCTTGCGCGTCCTGAAAAAGATCGAGCAGATCGTGCGCGAGGAGCAGAACCGCTCCGGCGCCATCGAATTGCTGATGCCGACCATCCAGTCGGCCGACCTGTGGCGCGAAAGCGGGCGTTATGATGCCTACGGCAAGGAGATGCTGCGCATCAAGGACCGCCACGAGCGCGATATGCTCTACGGGCCGACCAATGAGGAAATGATCACTGAAATTTTTCGCGCCTATGTGCGCACCTACAAGGACCTGCCGCTCAACCTCTATCACATCCAGTGGAAATTTCGCGACGAGGTGCGCCCGCGCTTCGGGCTGATGCGCGGCCGCGAATTCCTGATGAAGGATGCCTATTCGTTCGACGTCGATCAGGCAGGTGCTGCGCACTCCTACAACAAGATGTTCGTCGCTTATTTGCGCACCTTCGCGCGGCTCGGCCTGAAAACGATTCCGATGCGCGCGGAGTTGGGCCCGATCGGCGGCAATCTCAGCCACGAGTTCATCATCCTCGCCTCGACAGGTGAATCGGAAGTGTTTTGCCACAAGGATTATCTCGACTTTGTGGTGCCAGACGAGGACGTGAATTTCGACGACGTTGCCGGCTTGCAGCAAATCGTCGACAAGTGGACGTCGCATTATGCCGCGACGTGCGACATGCACGATGCGGCGGCTTTCGCCAAAGTTCCCGCCGACAAGCAGGTTTCGGCGCGCGGCATCGAGGCCGGGCACATTTTCTATTTCGGCACCAAATATTCTGCGCCGATGAAAGCGGTGGTCGCGACCGGCGACGGCAAGGAGGTGCCGGTGCATATGGGCAGCTACGGCATCGGCCCGAGCCGGCTGGTCGCCGCCATCATCGAAGCCTCGCATGACGAGGCCGGCATCATCTGGCCGGAGGCGGTGGCACCGTTCAAAGTGGCGATCCTCAACCTGAAGCAGGGCGACGGCGCGACCGATGCGGCTTGCGAAGGGCTTTACCGGCAACTGACTGCGAAGGGCGTCGAAGTGCTCTACCACGACCTCGACGAGCGGCCGGGCGCGAAATTCGCCGCCGCCGACCTGATCGGCGTGCCGTGGCAGGTTCTGGTCGGGCCGCGCGGTCTTGCCGAGGGCAATGTCGAGGTGAAGAAACGCGCCGGCGGCGACCGCGAGATGATGAGCCCGGCGGCGGCGCTGGATTTGCTTTCCAAATAGCTCTCTCGTCATTCCGGGGCGGCCCGAAGGGCCGAACCCGGAAATCCATAACCCGGGCGCTGCGGAGTATGGATTCCAGGCCCGGCGCGTCCCGCGCCGTCCCGGAATGACAGTTCAGAATAAACCTGTGTGCTGTCAGGGCTTTTCGCCCACGAAACCGCCAGAATCGTGTGAAAATCCGGCCACGGGAACAATGACCTGATGACCGAGCCCACCGGGACGCGGCCCTTTTCGCCGTTCGAATGGATGCTGTCGCTGCGCTACCTGCGCGCGCGGCGCAAGGAAGGATTCATCTCGGTCATCGCCGGGTTTTCCTTCCTCGGCATCGTGCTGGGCGTGGCGACGCTGATCATCGTCATGGCGGTGATGAACGGCTTCCGCCACGAGCTTCTCGAGAAAATCCTCGGGCTCAACGGCCACCTGCTGATCCAGCCGCTGGAAAAGCCGCTCACCGACTGGGAAGACGTTGCTGCGCGCATCGACAAGGTGCCGGGCATCAAGCTGGCGGCGCCGATCGTCGAAGGCCAGGCGCTGGCGTCGTCGCCGTTCAACGCCGGCGGCGTCCTGATACGCGGCATCAGGCTGCAGGACCTGGAAAAGCTTCCCTCCGTCGCCAAGAACATCAAGCAGGGCACGCTCAAAGGTTTTGACGAAGGGCAGGGCGTCGCCATCGGCCGCCGGCTCGCCGATCAATTATCGCTGCGTTCGGGCGACAACATCACGCTGGTGGCGCCACGCGGGGCGGTGACGCCGATGGGCACGACGCCGCGCATCAAGGTCTACAAGGTCGCCGCCGTGTTCGAGATCGGCATGTCGGAATACGACAGTGCCTTCGTCTTCATGCCGCTGAAGGAGGCGCAGGCCTATTTCAACCGCGCCGGCGATGTCACCGCGATCGAGGTCTATACCGACAATCCCGACCGCGTCGACAGCTACCGCGCGGCGATCCAGAAGGCGGCGGAGCGACCGATCTTCATGATCGACTGGCGCCAGCGCAACGCCACTTTTTTCAACGCGCTGCAGGTCGAGCGCAACGTGATGTTCCTCATCCTGACGCTGATCGTGCTGGTGGCGGCGCTCAACATCGTTTCCGGCCTGATCATGCTGGTGAAGGACAAGGGCCAGGACATCGCGATTTTGCGCACCATGGGCGCGACGCAAGGCGCGATTATGCGCGTGTTCCTGATTACCGGCGCGGCGATCGGCGTGGTCGGCACGCTGGTCGGCTTTTTGCTCGGCGTCGTAGTCTGCCTGAACATCGAGAACATCCGCCAGTTCCTCTCCTGGCTCACCAATACCGAATTGTTCTCGCCCGAGCTTTACTTCCTCTCGCACCTGCCGGCCGACATGAATGTGAGCGAAACGACGGCGGTGGTGGTGATGGCGCTGACGCTGTCGTTCCTAGCGACGCTCTATCCGTCCTGGCGCGCCGCGCGCCTCGATCCGGTGGAGGCGCTGCGCTATGAGTGAGACCATGGTGGCAGAGGTCGAGATGGCCCAAGTGGACCAAGAGCAGGACGAGGAGATTCCCATCCTGTTCCTGCACGGCATCGAACGGCATTACCGTCAGGGCGACGCCACACTGCACATCCTCAACGGCCTTGATCTCGCGATCTGGGCCGGACAATCGGTGGCGCTTGTTGCGCCGTCCGGCGCCGGCAAATCGACGCTGTTGCACATCGCCGGCCTGCTCGAACATGCCGACCGTGGCGAGGTCTATATCGACGGCCGGGCGACCGCGATCCTGCCCGACGCCGAGCGCACCCGCATCCGCCGCAAGGAGATCGGCTTCGTCTACCAGTCACACCATCTGCTGCCGGAGTTCAACGCGTTGGAAAACGTGCTGCTGCCGCAGATGATCCGCGGGCTTTCGCGCCGCGAAGCAAAGAAGCGGGCAATCGAGCTGCTCGATTATCTGGGTTTGCGCGAGCGGCTAACCCATCGGCCGGCGGAACTCTCCGGCGGTGAGCAACAACGGGTGGCGATTGCGCGCGCCGTCGCCAATGCCCCGCGAATCCTGCTGGCCGACGAGCCGACGGGGAATTTGGATTTACACACGGCCGATCACGTCTTTGCCGCGCTTACCCAACTGGTGCGCGCCTCCGGCCTCGCCACCATCATCGCCACCCACAACATGGAACTCGCCGCCCGCATGGACCGCCGGGTGACCTTGCGGGATGGGGTCGTTGAGGAATTAGATTAAGGTATTGCAATAACACATGGAAAAAAACTGACCCCCCGCCACATGGAGCGTGGCGGGGGATCATACATGCTGCGGGATCCGCAGCATGCCGTCCGGCCCGGGAATTAAACCCGCAAAACTCCACCCGCTTCAGTGTGGCGGCTAAAGTGGATGCCAAAGCCTTGCGATAAATTTCGCCGGGCAAGAAGCCTCCGAAGAACGCGAATTTTTAGCGAGGAGGAGGCGACCGCTATGACATAGCGCTGCAAATCGACGTCCCGGCGCATCAGCTTGACTTTTAGAACAAACAATGAACAATGTTCTTCGTTCGTTCATCGGAGAGAGCCATGTTCAAGGCCGTTGTCCAGGAAGCCGCTGCCCTTGCCTCGCTGACGCTGTTCGTCGGCATGATTGCGATCTGGTCACAGGTGTTCAGCAACCTGTAGGGCGGCCGATGTCGCGGCGCGCGTGCTGGGGAAAACCAGCATAGCGGGCGCATCGTCACGGTTCGCGGTGGACTCTGCTTGATCGCGTCCGCACTCTGGCGCGACAGGGGAATCACCCAAACTTAGAGAAGACATGGCCGCGCTCGATTTCGTGCATTTGCACGTGCACTCGTCCTATTCGCTGCTGGAAGGCGCGCTCACCATTGCGCGCCTCGCCGAGCTCGCCAAGGCCGACAAGCAGCCGGCGCTGGCGCTCACCGACACCGACAACATGTTCGGCGCGCTGGAGTTCTCGGAAAAGCTCGCCGAGTCCGGCATCCAGCCGATGATCGGCTGCGCGCTGGCGATTGATTTTGCCGACACCGATCAGGGCGCGCGCAACGTCAATGCCACCAACCAGGAGCGGCCACGCATCGTGCTGCTGGCCGCGCGCGAGGACGGCTATCGCAGCCTGATGCGGCTCAATTCACGCGCCTTTCTCGAAACGCCGCCGCAGGAGGCGCCGCATCTCAAGCTCGAATGGCTCAACGGCGAAACGGACGGCATCATCGCGCTCACCGGCGGCCCGGCCGGGCCGCTCGACAGCGCGATCGTCGCCGGGCAAAGCCATCTCGCCGCCACGCGCCTCGATACGCTGCACCAATTGTTCGGCGACCGGCTCTATGTCGAGTTGCAGCGCCACGGCCGCGCCGGCGAGCGGCTGACCGAGCCGGTGCTGATCGAACTGGCCTACGCCAAATCGCTTCCCTTGGTCGCCACCAATGAGCCGTTCTTTGCCACCGCCACCGACCACGAAGCCCACGACGCGCTGATCTGCATCGCCGAGGGCCGGCTGCTGGCCGAGACCGACCGCCGCCAGCTCACACCCGAGCATCGGTTCAAGAGCCGCGCCGAAATGGCGGAGTTATTCGCCGATCTGCCGGAGGCGCTGGCCTCGACCGTGGAAATCGCCGAGCGCTGCGCCTACCGCCCGCGCACGCATCAGCCGATCCTGCCGCGTTTTTCGGTGGGTGAGGGCGGCATGGCGGTCGATGAGGCGACCGAATTGCGCCGCCGCGCCGAGGCGGGTCTCAACGACCGGCTCAACACCGCGGGCGCCGCCCCCGGCCACACCGAAGATGAATACCGCGAGCGGCTCGACTTCGAACTGGGTGTCATCGCCGGCATGAATTACCCCGGCTATTTCCTCATCGTCGCCGATTTCATTCAATACGCGAAGAAAAAGGGAATTCCGGTCGGACCCGGCCGCGGCTCCGGCGCAGGCTCCTTGGTCTCCTACGCACTGACCATCACCGATCTCGATCCGATCCGTTTCGGCCTGCTGTTCGAGCGCTTCCTAAATCCGGAGCGCGTGTCGATGCCGGACTTCGACGTCGATTTCTGCCAGGACCGCCGCGACGAAGTGATCCGCTACGTCCAGGAACGCTATGGCCGCGACCAGGTGGCGCAGATCATCACCTTCGGCACCTTGCAGGCGCGCGGCGTCTTGCGCGACGTCGGCCGCGTGCTGCAGATGCCTTACGGGCAGGTGGACAAGCTGTGCAAATTGGTGCCGCAGAACCCGGCGGCGCCGGTGTCGCTGGCGCAGGCCATCGACGGCGAGCCGAAATTGCAGGCCGAGCGCGACAGCGATCCGGTAGTCAAGCGCGCCTTCGATATCGCGAGGAAGCTCGAAGGGCTGACGCGTCACGCCTCGACGCATGCCGCGGGCATCGTCATCGGCGACCGGCCGTTGACCGAGCTGGTCCCGCTCTACCGCGACCCGAAATCCGACATGCCCGTCACCCAGTTCAACATGAAATGGGTGGAGCAGGCGGGGCTGGTGAAATTCGACTTCCTCGGCCTCAAGACGCTCACGGTGCTGGAAAAGGCGGTCGAACTGGTGCGCCGCCGCGGCGTCGAGATCGATCTTGCCTCCATTCCGCTTGATGACACGAAAACCTACGACCTCTTGGCGCGGGCGGAAGCGGTCGGCGTGTTCCAACTGGAAAGCGCGGGCATGCGCCGCGCGCTGCTCGACATGCGGCCCGACCGCTTCGAGGACATCATCGCGCTGGTCGCGCTTTATCGGCCGGGTCCGATGGCCAACATCCCGACCTATTGCGCCCGCAAGCACGGCATGGAGCAGCCCGACTACATCCATCCCAAGCTGGAAGCGATTCTGAAGGAGACCTTCGGCGTCATCATCTATCAGGAACAGGTGATGCAGGCGGCGCAGATCCTCGCCGGCTATTCGCTCGGCGAAGCCGATCTGCTGCGCCGCGCCATGGGCAAGAAGATCATGAAGGAGATGCGGGCGCAGCGCGAGCGCTTCGTCTCCGGCTGCGTCGAGCGCGGCGTCGAGCGCTACCAGGCCGATGCCATCTTCGATCTGCTCGAGCGCTTCGCCGAATACGGCTTCAACAAGAGCCACGCCGCGGCCTACGCGCTGGTCGCCTATCAGACAGCGTACATGAAGGCGAATTACCCGGTCGAGTTCCTCGCCGCCACCATGACGCTCGACATCGGCAACACCGACAAGCTCGCCGAATTCCGCGCCGAGGCCGAACGCCTCGGCATTCGCCTCGATCCGCCGTCGATCAATCGCTCTGGCGTCGAATTCGAAGTCGAGGGCAACACCATCGTCTATGCGCTCGCCGCACTCAAAGGCGTCGGCAAGCAGGCGGTGGAGTCGATCATTGCTGCGCGTGCGGGAGGGAATTTTTCCGACCTTGCCGATTTTGCCGCGCGCATCAATCCGCGCGCGATCAACAAGCGCGTGCTGGAAAGCCTCGCCGCCGCCGGTGCCTTCGACGAGTTCGAGGCCAATCGTGCGCGCGTGCTGGCAGCCGTCGATACCGTGCTCGGCCGCGCCCAGCGCGCGCATGAGGGAGCCGCCGTCGGCCAGAGCGAACTGTTTGGCGGCGGGGGGACGCGCGAGCAGATCGGGCTGCCGCAGGTCGAGCCGTGGCTCCCTGCCGAGAGATTGCGCCGCGAATACGAGGCCGTCGGATTTTTCCTCTCCGGCCATCCGCTCGACGATTACGCCGCCGTGCTGAAAAAACTGCGCGTGCAGTCCTGGGCCGAGTTCGCCCGCGCGGTCAAGGATGGCGCGACCGCGGGACGCGTTGCCGGCACGGTGGTAGCGCGGCAGGAGCGACGCATGCGGACGGGAAGCAAGATGGGCATCATCGGCCTGTCCGACCCGAGCGGGCATTACGAGGCGGTGATTTTCGCCGAAGGCCTCGCCGAGCACCGCGATCTTTTGGAGCCGGGCACCGCCGTGCTGCTGTTCCTCTCGGCGGAAGTGCAGGGCGACGAGGTGCGAGCGCGCATCCAGTCGGCCGAGCCGCTCGATTCAGCCGCCGCCAACATGCAGAAAGGCCTGCGCGTGTTCCTGCGCGGCCAGGCGCCGATCGAGGCGGTGGCCAAGCGCCTCGAGCCGGCGCGTCCTGGCCCCGCGAACGGCGACGGTGAGGTGAGCATGGTGCTCATGCTTGAGCGCGGCACCGAGGTAGAGGTGAAACTCCCCGGCCGCTTCAAGGTCTCGCCGCAGATTGCCGGCGCCATCAAGGCGGTGCCCGGGGTGGTGCAGGTCGAGGCGCTCTGACCTCGGCTAGTAGCCGGCGCGAGGCACGTCGAGGTAATACACCAGGCCGAAGATCGTCATGCCGATCGATACCGCAGCGATCGGCAGCAGAATTTGCAGTGCGGCTTCCTTGCCGCTGAGGTCGCCGGTCCAGGTGTGGAACGCGTCGACCGTCCACGTGCTGAAGGTTTCGGCATTGTTGTCCCGGCCGTGCCTCGCGTTTCGCCGCCAAGTGAGCCAGAGCAGCGTCGGAATTCCGACAATGACCAAAAAGAATACCGAGATCATCGCCAACGTCAGCCCGAAATAGGCCCCGCCGCTGAAAAACGCCCAAATTGAAAGGACAAGCCAGACGGTCAGACCGACCAGGGCTTCGTAAATTCGCGGGTGGAGTTCGTCGTGGCTGTGCCGGTAATTTCGATGCGTCTGATCGGTCATGGCGCGCTCCTGGATAATAGGTCGGCCCCGAAAGTCGCCTGATTGGACGCAGGCACATTTCGCCCGGCCCGCGCATGGATAACGCGGGTGGCCCCGCATGGTTCGGCCCCGCCTTGCATCGCTGAAATAGCCCCTATATAAGCCGCGCATCACTCACGCGGACGTTTGGCTTTAGGCCCCAACAATGGGTCAAAAAGGCCGTCCGGTGGCCCCTTTGGGCTCACAACCGTCCGCGGCGGATCAACCGGAGAAGGCGAATGGCACTTCCTGACTTTTCCATGCGTCAGCTTTTGGAAGCTGGCGTGCACTTCGGCCATCAGGCCCACCGCTGGAACCCGAAGATGGGTCAATACATCTTCGGCACCCGAAACAATATTCACATCGTCGATCTCGCCCAAACCGTGCCGATGCTGCATCGGGCGCTGCAGGCGGTGAGCGACACCGTCGCCAAGGGCGGGCGCATTCTGTTTGTCGGCACCAAGCGGCAGGCGCAGGACGCCATCGCCGAGGCGGCTAAGCAATCGGCGCAGTATTACGTCAACTCGCGCTGGCTCGGCGGCACGCTGACCAACTGGAAGACGATTTCCGGTTCGATCTCGCGGCTGCGCAAGCTTGACGAGATGCTCTCGTCCGGTGATGCCGGCGGCTACACCAAGAAAGAGCGCCTGACCATGCAGCGCGAGCGCGACAAGCTCGACCGCTCGCTCGGCGGCATCAAGGACATGGGCGGCGTGCCCGACCTGTTGTTCGTCATCGACACCAACAAGGAAGACATCGCCATCAAGGAGGCGCGCCGACTCAATATTCCGGTAGCGGCCATCGTCGACACCAATTGCGACCCGGACGGCATCACATACGTTGTACCGGGTAACGACGACGCCAGCCGCGCCGTCACGCTCTATTGCGATCTCGTCGCCAAGGCGGCTATCGACGGCATTTCGCGCGCGCAAGGCGAGATGGGCGTCGATCTTGGTGCGGCAGAGAAACCGGTGGTTACGGAAGAAATTCCGACGCAGCCGGCCGCCGGCGATCTCGGCTTCGAGCAGCTGCCCGGTCCGCGCGGTGTCGCCGACGATCTCAAGAAGCTGCCCGGCATCTCGCCGGCGATCGAGAAGCAGCTCAACGATCTCGGCATCTTCCATTTTTCGCAGATCGCCGAGCTTAACGAAAAGGCCGCGCACAATGTCGGCGAGGAGGTCGGTCTGCCCGGCCGCGTCCCAGTCTGGATCGCCAAGGCCAAGGAGTTGACCGCGGAAGCCGAATAATTGCCGCGTTTGAGAGGAACGTCGGCAATCAGCACATTTGGCGTGATTGCTGACGACCAAAAGGAATAGCGATGTCGAATATCACTGCCCAGATGGTCAAGGAACTGCGCGAGACGACCGGCGCCGGCATGATGGATTGCAAAGGCGCGCTCGCCGAAACCAAAGGCGACATGCAGGCGGCCGTCGACTGGCTGCGCAAGAAAGGCCTGTCGAAAGCCGCCAAGAAAGCCGGGCGCGTCGCCGCCGAAGGCCTGATTGGCGTCGCCGTCACCGCCACCAAGGGCGTGGTCGTCGAAGTCAATTCGGAGACCGACTTCGTCGCCCGCAACGATCTGTTCCAGGGCCTCGTCAAGATGATCGCCGATGTCGCGCTCACCGCCGGAACCGACGTGGCGAAAATCAACGCCACCAAGGCCGGCAGCATCACGGTTGCCGAATCCATCTCCGACACCATCGCCAAAATCGGCGAGAACATGACGTTGCGCCGCGCCGGCGCCGTCAGTGTCGGCAAGGGCGCCATCGGTTCTTACGTGCACGCGTCTGTCAGCGACGGGCTCGGCCGCATCGGCGTTCTGGTCGGCTTAGAGTCGAGTGGAAAAGCCGACGAACTTGCCGCGGTCGGACGCCAGGTGGCGATGCACATTGCGTCCACCAATCCGATTTCGATTGACCCCGCGGGAGTCGATCCCTCGGTGATAAAGCGCGAGAAGGACATCCTTGCCGACAAATTCCGCCAGCAGGGCAAGCCAGAAGCCATGATCGAGAAGATCGTCGAGTCAGGGCTCAAGACTTTCTACAAGGAGCAGACGCTGCTTGAGCAGCCGTTCATCTTCGACGATAGCGGCAAGAAGAGCGTGGCGCAGGCGCTCAAGGAAGCCGAAGGCAAGGTCGGCGCGTCGATCAAGCTCACCGGCTTCGTCCGCTTCGCGCTCGGCGAAGGAATCGAGAAGCAGGAAACCGACTTCGCCGCAGAAGTGGCGGCCACGGCGGGGCAGAGCTAACCAAGCTCCGTCGGGGAATTGGAAAAGATGACTGACCCGGCCTACCGACGCGTCATCGTCAAGCTCTCCGGCGAAGCATTGTCCGGACCAAAGGATTTCGGCATCGACCAGCCGACGGTCGAAAGCCTTGCGGGCGATCTGGTGGCGGCGGCAAAATTGGACATCGAGATTGGCGTCGTCGTCGGCGGCGGCAACATCTTTCGCGGCGTCGAGGTGTCGGCGCGCGGCGTGCCGCGCTCCGTCGGCGACACTATGGGCATGCTGGCGACGGTGATGAATTGCCTGGTGTTGGAAGCCGCCGTCGAGCGGCAGGGCCACGAGGCGCGCACCTTGTCGGCTTTGGCCATGCCGTCGGTGTGCGAGACCTATAACCGGAAACGCGCTGTAAAAAACCTCGGCAAAGGCCGTATCGTGCTGCTCGCCGCCGGCACCGGCAATCCGTATTTTACCACCGACACCACTGCCGTGTTGCGGGCGGCGGAACTCGACTGCGAGGCGGTGCTCAAGGCGACCAATGTGGACGGCGTCTATACCGCCGACCCGAAGAAAGACCCGAAAGCCAAGCGCTACGAGCGCCTCAGCCACCAGGAGGCGATCGAAAAGGACCTTCGCGTCATGGACGGCGCCGCCTTCGCGCTTGCCCGCGAGAACCGGATGCCTATCATCGTTTTTTCGATCCGCGAGGCAGGTGCAATAGCGGCCGTGCTGCGCGGCAAAGGCAGGGCGACTGTCGTCGGGTAACTGGCGCGTTGCGTGCAGGAACGTGTCCGGGGGAACGCCATGGCAGATGCAACACATGACCTGAACGAAATCAAACGGCGCATGCAGGGCGCCGTCGGTGTGCTCAAGACGGAGCTCTCCGGCTTGCGCACGGGCAGAGCCTCCATGCACATGCTCGACCCGGTGATGGTCGAGGCCTACGGTGCGCAGATGCCGCTCAACCAGGTGGCCAGCGTCACCATTCCCGAGCCGCGGCTCATCAGCGTCAATGTCTGGGACCGCTCTCTGGTGCATGCGGTGGAAAAGGCGATCGTCAACTCCAACCTCGGCTTGTCGCCGGCGACCGAAGGGCAGACGCTGCGGCTGCGCATCCCCGAGCTTAACGAGGAGCGCCGGAAGGAGCTGGTCAAGGTTGCACACAAATATGCCGAAACCGCGCGCGTCGCGGTTCGCCATGTGCGGCGTGACGGTCTTGATGTGGTCAAAAAGCAGGAAAAGGATCACAAGATCAGCAAAGACGACCACGACCGCTTTTCCGCCGACATCCAGAAGGTGACGGACGCGACGATCAGCGAAATCGACCACATGCTTTCGGGCAAGGAAAAGGAGATCCTCACCGTCTGAGGGTCGCGACGACAATGTCTGAGGCTGAGTTCCCGCATAGCGCGCAAGGCTCATTCGACGTGCCTCGCCACGTCGCCATCATCATGGACGGCAACGGCCGCTGGGCCGCGGCGCGCGGCCTGCCGCGCGGCGAGGGGCATCGGCGCGGCGTCGAGGCGCTTCGCCGCACCATCCGCGCCGCCGGCGACCTCGGCATTGAGATCATCACCATTTTTTCCTTCAGCGCGGAAAACTGGTCGCGGCCGGCCGGCGAGGTGCGCGAGCTGATGGGACTGTTGCGGCGGTTCATCCGCAATGACCTCGCCGAACTGCATCGCAACGGCGTGCGCGTGCGCATCATCGGCGAGCGCACCGATCTCGATCCGGACATCGGCCGTCTGCTGGTCGAAGCGGAGGAACTGACGCGAAGCAACACCAACCTCACGCTGGTGGTGGCGTTCAATTACGGCGCGCGGCAGGAGATCGCGCGCGCCGCGCGCCGCATCGCCGAAGACGTGGCGCATGGACGGCTCGCTCCGGCGGATGTGACCGTTGAGACCGTCGGCCGTTTTCTTGACGCGCCCGACTTGCCCGATCCCGATCTGATCATCCGCACCAGTGGCGAGCAGCGGCTGTCCAATTTCCTGCTCTGGCAGTCGGCCTATAGCGAATTGGTCTTCGTGCCGGTCAACTGGCCGGACTTCGATCGCGCCGTGCTCGAGGGAGCGATCCGCGAATACCGCCAACGCGAACGGCGCTTCGGCGGCCTTGTCGCAAAGACCGGGTCCTGACCGGTGCTCGATGCCGACCCGGTGCCCGGACACGGCGGTCGTCGCGCTGCCGTATCTGAGACGCGGAGCAATCTGGCGTTGCGCGTCGGCTCGGCCATTGTCCTGGCGCCACTGGCTGTCGTGACAGCCTATCTCGGCGGCTGGCCCTTTGGCGTGTTTTGGGCTGTGGCGGCGGCTGCGGTGTTGTGGGAATGGAACAAGCTGGTCGCCGGCGCGGTGTGGACGATCGCGGGCATTGGCTATGCCGGCGTCATGTTGGTTGCGCCGGTCGTTTTGCGCGCCGACGCCGGGTTCGGATTTTTCGCTATTCTGCTGCTATTCGCGATCGTGTGGACGACGGACATTCTTGGCTATTTCGCCGGCCGGGCGATTGGCGGGCCGAAATTGATGCCGGCGGTCAGCCCGAAAAAAACGTGGGCCGGCGCGGTCGCCGGCACGCTTGGGGCAATCGTCGTCGCGATGCTGGTGGCAAGGGGGTTCGGCTCGGCCGCGCTTTTCCCGGTCGCTGCCATCGCGCTGCTGCTGTCGGTGATGGCGCAGCTTGGCGATCTCTTGGAGTCGTGGATCAAGCGCCGCTTCGGCGCCAAGGACGCGAGCCATCTCATTCCCGGCCATGGCGGCGTCATGGACCGGCTGGACGGGTTTTGGGCGGCCGCGCTGGTCTCGATGCTGATCGGGGTGGCGCACGGAGGATTCGATAACGCCGCGCGCGGGCTGCTGGTATGGTGAGCGCATGAACCGACCAGGTCTCGCTCGATCGCAACCGTTGCCGGTGACGGCGCCGCGCAGCATCACCATTCTCGGCGCCACCGGGTCGATCGGCGCGAGCACCATCGATTTGATCAAGCGCGAGCCCGGCCGCTATCGGGTCGAGGCCTTGACCGCGCGGCGCAACGCCGCGCTGCTGGCGAAAATCGCCCGCGAGGTTGGCGCGCGGTTCGCGGCGGTCGCCGATCCGGCGGCCTATGACGACCTCAAGACCGCGCTGTCGGGCTCGGGCATCGAGGCTGCCGCGGGCGAAACAGCGCTCAAGGAAGCGGCCGAACGCCCGGCCGACTGGGTGATGGCGGCGATCAGTGGCGCGATCGGCCTTAAGCCGACGCTGGCCGCGATCGAACGCGGCGCCACCGTCGCGCTCGCCAACAAGGAATGTCTCGTCTGCGCCGGCACGCTGTTCATGCGTCGCGCCGCTGCAACGGGGGCAACGGTCTTGCCCGTCGACTCCGAGCACAATGCGGTGTTTCAGGCGCTCGCCGCGGGTCCCCGCGAAGACGTGAAGCGCGTCATCATCACCGCCTCGGGCGGACCGTTCCGCACCTGGTCACTCGACGCCATCACAACGGCGACACCGGAGCAGGCCTCGCGTCATCCGAACTGGACAATGGGCCCGAAGATCACCGTCGACTCCGCAACCATGATGAACAAGGGTCTCGAATTGATCGAGGCGCACCATCTGTTCGCCCTCAAGCCGGAAGAAATCGATGTCCTCGTGCATCCGCAATCGGTGGTGCACGGCATGGTCGAATTCCGCGACGGCTCGGTTGTGGCCCAACTCGGCAGTCCGGACATGCGCACGCCGATCGCGCATTGCCTGGCCTGGCCGCGCCGCATCGACGGGCCGGCGCCGCGGCTCGATCTGGCGCAGATCGGTGCTCTCACTTTCGAGGCGCCGGATGTCGCCCGCTTCCCTGCGCTGGCGCTGGCGCGGCGGGCCCTGCGGGCCGGTGGAGCGGCGCCGACCGTACTCAACGCGGCCGATGAGGTAGCGGTCGGCGAATTCATCGCCGGCCGCATCGGTTTTACCGGCATTACGGCCCTGGTCGAGGCGACCCTGGAGGCGGCACAATCCCGGGGCCTGATGGCCGAGCCGGCCGCAATCGAGGCCGCTTTGGCCGTTGACCATATTGCGAGAAGTTTAGCCCGGGACCTCTTGCCTGAAATTGCCGCAAAGGCATCCTAGTAAGCTTTTGGTAAGCGTTTAAACGTCAAGAGAATGGGACGAGGGTGCGATGGGTACGGAAATTCTGGGAGGCTTGAGCACCTTTGGCGGCGGCATCGCCGGATACCTCGTTCCTTTTCTATTCGTTTTGACGATTGTCGTTTTCTTTCACGAACTTGGCCACTTCCTGGTGGCGCGGTTGTGCGGCATTCGCGTGCTCGCCTTCTCGATCGGGTTCGGCCCCGAGATCGTCGGCTTCAACGACCGCTATGGCACGCGCTGGAAGATCGCCGCGGTGCCGCTGGGCGGCTATGTGAAATTCTTCGGCGACGATAACGCGGCAAGCGCTCCCGACCACGTGGCCGCGGCCGCCATGAGCGAACAAGAAAAGAAAGACAGCTTTGTTCACCAGCCGGTGGGCAAGCGCGCTGCCGTCGTAGCGGCGGGCCCGATCGCGAATTTCATTCTGGCAATCCTGATCTTCGCCGGTATTTTCCTGGCGGTCGGCAAGCAGACAACCAGCGCACGCGTCGATGCGGTGCAGCCCAACAGCGCGGCCGCGGCGGCCGGGTTCGAGCCGGGCGACCTCGTCCTCGCCATCAGCGGAGAGAAGATCGAGAGCTTCTCCGACATGCAGCGCATCGTCAGCGTCAGCGCCGGCGAGCCCTTGTCGATCGAGATAGAACGCGGCGGCGAACATCGCACGCTCAAGGCCACTCCCGAACTCAGGGAGATCAAGGATAATTTCGGCAACGTGCAGAAGATCGGCATTCTCGGCATCAGCCGTTCGATGGCGGCGGGCGACATCAAGACGGAGAAGGTCGGACCGCTGACGGCCGTGGGGCTTGGCGTGCAAAAGACCTGGTTCGTCATCCAGCGCACGCTGTTCTACATCGGCGGCGTTTTCACCGGAAAGGAGTTGGCCGATCAGCTCGGCGGTCCAATCCGCATCGCCCAGGTCTCGGGCCAGGTCGCGGCCGCGGGCTTTACCGCGCTCATCGACCTGACCGCGGTGCTGTCGATATCGATCGGGCTGCTCAACTTGTTCCCGATCCCTTTACTCGATGGCGGCCACCTTTTGTTCTATGGAATCGAAGCGATTCGTGGCCGGCCTCTACACGAACGCACCCTTGAGGTCGGATTCCGGGTGGGACTTGTCCTGGTTTTGCTGCTCATGGGCTTCGCCATGCGAAATGATCTGTGCCAGTGGACCTGGTTCACGAAAATCGGTGTTTGCAGTGGCTCCTAGGGCCCGTTTTTGCCGATTTTGGTCGCTTGTCGGGCGCACGAAATATCTTCATGTTGATGATTTCTGCAACCTTTAATGACATCCTCTATTTCGCCACATCGGGATCGTTGTTTGCAGGCAACATTTTGAGTGGAAAGGGAAACTTGGCCTGGGAAGTTCGTTTGCAGCGCGAATGAATCGCTGTACAAGGCGGGCAAAAGCTAGCCCGACAGCCGGTCGAATCCGCAGCGGGGGGCGGCCGCAAGGATCAAAAGGGCGCGTAGCGCATGGGACTGTGTGTGCGGGTGGTACGAGGGCTGGCGCTTTGCTGGGTTGTCCTCGGGGTTATCGTTGTCGGTGCCGGCATCGCGAGCGTCGCGTCTTCGGGCGTTGCCGCAGCGCAAACGGCCGCATCAATCGTCGTTGAGGGTAACCGGCGGGTCGAGTCAGAGACCATCCGCTCCTATTTCAAGCCGGGTCCGGGCGGCCGCCTGGGACCCGTGGAAATAGATGATGCGCTGAAGGCGCTTTACGCCACCGGCTTGTTTCAGGACGTCCATATCAGCCATTCCGGCGCCCGGGTGGTGGTCACCGTGGTCGAGGCCCCGGTGATCAACCAGGTTGTCTTCGAGGGCAACAAAAAGGCCAAGGACGAGCAGCTTAAGTCCGAGGTGCAGTCGAAACCGCGCGGGACGCTGTCGAAGGCCACCGTCCAGGCCGACGTGCAGCGGATCATCGAGATCTATCAGCGCAGCGGCCGTTTCGATGTGCACGTCGACCCGAAAATCATCGAGCTGCCGAACAACCGAGTCAACCTGGTGTTCGAAATCAAGGAAGGCAACAAGACCGGGATCAAGGAAATCAATTTCGTCGGAGCGCACGCGTTCTCGTCGGGCCGCCTGATGAACGTGATCAAGACGTCCAAGAGCAACTGGCTCAGCTTCCTGCAAACCACCGACATCTACGACCCGGACCGTATCGAAGCCGACCGCGACTTGCTGCGCCGCTTCTATCTCCAGCACGGCTTTGCCGATGTGCGCATCGTGTCGGCAACGGGCATCTACGACCCGGCCCAAAAAGGTTTCATCGTCACATTCACGATCGATGAGGGTAGCCAATATCATGTCGGCACCATCGATGTGGTGTCGAACGTGCATGCCATCGATCCGGCGTCGCTGCGCAGCAGGATCAAGTTCAGCGCGGGCAGCGTCTACAACGCGGATCTGGTCGAGAAATCGGTTGAAGCGATGACGATCGAGGCGGCCAAGCGCGGTTACGCTTTCGCCAATGTGCGCCCGCGTGGCGACCGTAATTTCCAGACCAAGACCATCAATCTGTCGTTCGTGGTCGAGGAAGGCGTGCGCGCCTATATCGAACGCATCAATATTCGCGGCAATACGCGCACACGCGACTATGTGATCCGCCGCGAGTTCGATATCAGCGAAGGCGACGCCTATAATCGCGCGCTCATCGACCGCGCCGAGCGCCGCCTGAAGAACCTCGATTTCTTCAAGACCGTGAAGATTACCAATGAGCCCGGCTCGGCGCCCGACCGGGTGGTTATTAACGTCGATGTCGAGGAAAAATCGACCGGCGAGTTCTCCATTTCCGGAGGCTATTCCACGGCGGAAGGGTTCATCGCCTCGGCGAGCATCGCCGAGCGAAATCTCATGGGGCGCGGCCAATTCGCCAAGGCAACGGTGACCTACGGCCAATATACGCGCGGCGTCGACCTTTCGTTTGTCGAGCCTTATCTGCTCGGCTATCGCATGGCCGGCGGCGTCGACCTGTTCTGGAAGGAAGGACTGGCCAATTCGTATCTGTCGTACAATACGAAGACGATCGGCACCAATTTGCGCCTCGGCTTCGCGTTGACCGAGGAACTGGCGTTCCAGCCGCGCTATTCGCTCTATCAGCAGGAGATTACGCTGCCGACTTATTTGAACGATTGTATTTTGTCGCCCAATGCGCTGATTAACGGTGGCACCGGCGTCAATCCGACAATTGAAGCAACGTCCAACTGGAACGGCATCGGGGGATGTTATGCCAACGGCGAAACCTCGCTGCCGATCCGAATTGCGCTCGCCAACGGCGCCACTGTGACGTCGCTGGTCGGTTACACGCTGGCCTACAATACGCTCGACAACAACAAGAACCCGACCGCTGGCCTGTATGCCGAACTCAAGCAGGACTTTGCCGGCGTCGGCGGCGATGTCGATTTCATCCGATCGACCGCCGACATGCGCAATTATTACGAAGTGTATCCCGATGTCATCGGCATCTTGCATCTGCAGGCCGGTGCGGTGAACTCATGGGGCGGGCAGCAACTGCGCTCGCTGGATCACTTCCAGATGGGGCCTAACCTCGTCCGCGGCTTTGCGCCGTCAGGCATCGGACCGCGCGACCTGACGTCGCCCACCCAGGACGCGCTCGGCGGCAGCATGTTCTGGGGCGCCAGCGTGGAAGCGCAGACCCCGCTTTATTTCCTGCCAAAGGAAATAGGCATCAAGCTTGCCGCTTTTGCCGACGCCGGATCGCTGTGGAATTACCAGGGGCCGACGTATTGGAGTGTAACCGGCGAAACGCTGACGGTCGGTGATTTACCGAAGATGCGTTCGTCGGTCGGCGTGGGGCTGGTATGGGATTCTCCGCTCGGTCCGTTGCGCTTCGATTTTGCCTATGCGGTGACCAAAGAATCCTACGATCACACGCAGTTCTTCCGCTTCAGTGGCGGCACGAGTTTCTAGAGCAGCCTGATCCTGGCGGCCTTTGCCGGACCCGGTCAGTCTCGGAGCAGCACGGCAGCAGCGGCATGAGTGAGCCGGTATTCCTGACACGCGGCGGCGGTCTTACGCTCGAAGAGATCGCGACCCTGGTCGGCTCCCCGCCGCCGGTTGCCGCGGTGCGTCAGCGCCGTATCGTCAATGTCGCGCCGCTGGATAATGCCGCGCCATCCGATATTACCTTCTTCGACAAGCCGCGTTTTGCGGCGGCTGCGGCAAAGACGCATGCCGGTGCCTGCCTGACCACGGCGGCGCTTGCTCCCCGCTTGTCCCGGTCGGTCGCCGCATTGATCGTGGCCGAGCCCTTTCACGCATTTGTCGCGGTGGCGCGCAAATTATTTCCGCAGGCGTTGCGGCCATCGTCATTATACGAGGGCACCGGCGTGACCGGCGCGCATGTGCATCCGCAGGCGCGCCTGGAAGACGGCGTCATCGTCGATCCTGGCGCGGTCATCGGCCCACGCGCCGAAATCGGCGCCGGTACGATTATCGGCGCCGGCGCGACGATCGGCGCCGAGGTGCGCGTCGGCCGCGAGTGTGCGATCGGCGCCGGAGCGGTGATCAGCCATGCTCTGATCGGCGACCGCGTCATTATTCATCCGGGCTGCATGATCGGCCAGGACGGCTTCGGCTACGTCATGGGGGGCAAGGGGCACCTCAAGATTCCTCAGGTCGGCCGGGTCATCATCCAGGACGGCGTCGAAATCGGCGCCGGCGCGACGATCGATCGCGGCGCCATCCGCGATACCGTGATCGGCGAAGGCACGAAGATCGACAATCTGGTGCAGATTGGCCACAATGTGAGCATCGGCCGCCATTGCGTGCTGGTGGCGCAGACGGGAATTTCCGGCAGCGCGACTATGGAAGACTTTGTTGTACTCGGCGCGCGTGCCGGCCTAAACAATCAGGTGACGATCGGCGAGGGCGCGCAAATCGCCGCGGTCAGCGCCGTGCACGGCGATGTACCCGCCGGTGAGCGCTGGGGCGGAACGCCGGCCAAGCCAATGAAGCAGTGGATCAGTGAAATGAAGGCACTGACAAGGCTGGCGCGCAACAAGGCGGCGGACGAAACGACGGAAAGCGATTAAGCGATGGACGATGCCGTGACCAAGCTTAAATCGGCGGATATCGACGTGATCCTCAAACTGTTGCCGCACCGCTATCCGTTTTTGATGATCGACCGCGTCATCGATATCCGCGGCGACCAATCCGGCATCGGCATCAAGAATGTCACTTTCAATGAGCCGCATTTCCAGGGCCATTTTCCCGGCAATCCGGTATTCCCC
The DNA here is from genome assembly GCA_963753925.1 of uncultured Alphaproteobacteria bacterium. Taxonomy (GTDB): domain Bacteria; phylum Pseudomonadota; class Alphaproteobacteria; order Rhizobiales; family Xanthobacteraceae; genus Pseudolabrys. The sequence goes on along the minus strand of CAVWEF010000004.1, from coordinate 490,570 downwards.
GGCGTGTTGCTGATCGAGGGGATGGCGCAGACCGGCGGCATCCTCTGCATTCTCTCGACCGGGCAAGCCAAGCCAAAGTCGGTCTATTTCATGACCATCAACAAAGCCAAGTTCCGCAAGCCGGTGGTGCCGGGAGACACGGTCGAATATCACATGGCCCGCATCGCACAGCGGCGCAACATGTGGTGGTATGGCTGCGAGGCCAAGGTCGCCGGCCAGATCGTCGCCGAAGCCGAGGTCGGCGCAATGATCAACGACGTATGAGCGAAGCGATGATCGATCCCACCGCGCGGATCGAAAGCGGTGCGGCGATCGGACAAGACGTATCGATCGGTCCTTATTGCACCGTCGGCGCCCATGTCACGCTCGCCGACGGTTGCCGCCTCGTCGCGCATGTCAATGTCAGCGGCCACACCTCGATCGGCCCGCGCACGATCATTTATCCCTTCGCCTCACTCGGTGCCCCGCCGCAGTCGGTGAAATATCGCGGCCGTCCGACGCGCCTGCTGATCGGCGCCGACTGCGACATTCGCGAACACGTGACCATGAGTATCGGCACCGAGGACGGCGGCGGCGTGACCGAGGTCGGCGACCGCTGTTTCTTCATGGTCGGCTCGCATGTGGCGCACGACTGCAGGATCGGCAGCAACGTGACATTCGCCAATAATGTGATGCTGGCCGGCCACGTCAGCGTCGGTGACAATGCTCTTTTCGGCGGCGGCGCGGCTGTGCGCCAGTTCGTGCGCATCGGCGAAGGCGCCATGCTTATCGGACTAAGCGGCGCCCGCGCCGATGTGATCCCCTGGGGCATGGCGCAGGGACCGCTGGCGCATCTGGTCGGGCTCAACGTCATCGGCATGCGCCGGCACGGCTTTGCCAAGGCCGATATCCAGCGCTATCGCGAGGCGTATCGGGAGCTGTTTTTCGGCGCCGGCGAATTCCGCGCGCGGCTCGAAAGCGTGGCGGCCGAACACCGCGGGCATGCGCTGGTGACGGCAATGATCGATTTCATCCGCGCCGGCAAGCGGCCGCTCACCATGGCCGGCAAACGCGGCGAGATTGCTGAGGACGCATGAGCGTGGCGCCTCAGGTGAGGGGAGATGACCCGCTGGCGCTGATTTGCGGTGGCGGATCGATGCCATTGGCGGTCGCGCAATCGGTTACCGGGCGGGGCCGCGCTGTGGTTCTGTTTGCGCTGCGCGGTGCCGCGGATGCGGCCGCAGTCGAACGGTTTCCGCACCACTGGGTCCATATCGGCCAAATCGGCAAATTCATGCGCCTGGCGCGCGCCGCCGGATGCCGCGACGTCGTCTTTATCGGGTCGCTGGTGCGGCCGTCGCTGTGGCAGGTTCGCCCCGATCTCAAGGGATTGCAGGTCATGCCGCGGGTGATCGCGGCCTATCGCGGCGGCGACAATCACCTGTTGTCCGGGATGGGCAAGATCCTCGAACAGGACGGCTTTCACTTGCTGGGCGCGCACGAGGTGGCGCCGCAGATTCTCGTGCCGGAAGGCGCGCTTGGCCGCGCGCAGGCATCGCCGCGCGATCGCGACGATATTGCCATCGGGTTTGACTGTCTGCACGCCATCGGCCCATTCGATGTCGGCCAGGCGGCGGTGGTGGCCGGCAAACATGTGCTCGCGGTGGAAGCTGCCGAAGGCACCGACCAAATGCTCGCGCGTATTGCCGAAATGCGCGCCAACGGCCGCTTGCGCGCGGCCAGTACCGGCGGCGTGCTGGTGAAGGCGGCAAAGCCCGGTCAAGACCGGCGCTTCGATCTGCCCTCGATCGGCCCGCGGACCGTTGACGGCGCCGTCCGCGCCGGCCTTGCCGGCATTGCTGTGCTGGCCGAGGAAACAATCATTGCCGAGCCGGAGCTCGTGATCGCAAAGGCCGATCAGGCGAATATTTTCGTCGTCGGCATCGGCGCCGGGGATAAACAATGAACGTGGTGCCGGCAGCGCACGAACAGACGGCGCGGGACCTGCACGTCTTCCTCGTCGCCGGCGAAGACTCCGGCGATCGGCTTGGCGCCGCCTTGATGCGGGCGCTGACGACGCGTTGCGGCGGCCGCGTGCGTTTCTCCGGCGTCGGCGGCGCGCAGATGGCAAGCGAAGGGCTTACGAACTTGTTTCCACTCGGTGATCTGGCGATCATCGGCTTTGCCGCGATCCCGAAAAGCCTGCCGAAAATTCTCAGGCGCATCAGCGAGACGGCCGACGCGGCCATCGCCGCGCGCCCAGACGTGTTGGTGATCATCGACAGTCCCGAATTCACCCATCGGGTGGCGCGCCGTGTACGCGCGCTGGCGCCGGCGATCCCGATTGTCGATTACGTTTGCCCGTCGGTCTGGGCCTGGCGGCCGGGGCGCGCGCGCGCCATGCGCGCCTATGTCGATCACGTGCTGGCGCTGTTGCCGTTCGAGCCCGCAGCGGTATGGAAGCTGGATGGTCCGCCCTGCACCTATGTGGGGCATCCGTTGAGCGAGCGGGCGGCCGCGCTGCGGCCGAATGCTGAGGAAGCACGCCGTCGTCTCGCCGATCCGCCGCTGCTGCTGGTGTTACCGGGCAGCCGCGCTGGCGAAGTTCAACGCATGGCCGGCGTGTTCGGGCAGGCCGCGGCGCTGGTGAGCAACCGGATCGGCGGCCTGGAAGCCGTCGTGCCGGCTGTGCCGCATCTCGCCGACCTGGTGCGCAGCCGGCTCAAGTATTGGAAGGTGCCGGCGCGCGTGGTGATCGACCCCGCGGAAAAGGATGCGGCGTTCCGCACGGCTAGGGCGGCGCTGACCAAGTCCGGCACCTCGACGCTAGAATTGGCGGTGGCCGGCGTGCCCATGGTTGCCGGCTACAAGATCTCGCTGCTCGAGGAAGCTGTCGGCCACCTGATGGTCAAGGTGCCGTCGATTATTCTGGCCAATCTTGTGCTAGGCGAGAAGGTGGTCCCGGAAGTCCTGCAACGGGCCTGTACGCCGATCGCGTTGGCGAAGGCGCTCCTACCGCTGATGTCCGACACGCCGGAGCGAAGTCGTCAGATCGATGCTTTTGGTCGGTTGGACGCCTTCATGGAGATCGGCCAAGAAATCCCCAGCAACCGCGCGGCGGCCGTGGTTTTGCAGTGTGTCGGCCGTTTAAGCCGACCGGAGCGCGAACCAGTGGCGCAGCCGCCGATAACAGCGTAGTTTGGCCAGTCCGCAGAAAGAGAATCCAAGCTTTGCCTGTTCCAGTCCTCGCCGCAATTACCGGAGTCCACGGTTACGTACCGCCCGACGTGCTCACCAACGCCGATCTTGCGCGCATGGTGGACACGACCGATGCATGGATCATCGAGCGCACCGGCATCAAGGAGCGGCACATCCTCAAGGGCGAAGGCCTCGGTTCATCGCACATGGGCGCGCAAGCCGTGCGCGGCCTCCTCGCCAAGACAAACACCAGGCCGGAAGACGTCGAACTGCTGATTTGCGCGACGACGACGCCAGATTTCGTGCATCCCTGCACCGCAAACCTGATTTGCGACATGGTCGGAATCCGCGACATCGGAAGCTTCGACGTGCAGGCGGCCTGTTCGGGCTTTATTTATGCGCTGAGCGTTGCGCGCCAGTTCATCACCGCGGGCACTTATCAGAAAGTCGTCGTGGTCGGCGCCGACAAGATGTCGGCCATCGTCGATTATACCGATCGCGCCACCTGCGTGCTGTTCGGCGACGGCGCGGCGGCGGTGTTGCTGGAGCCGAACACCGACTACGGCATCCTCGATACGATCTTGCGTTCCGACGGTGCGGGACTGAAGCATCTGCACCAAAAGGCCGGCGGCAGCCGCATGCCGCCAACGGCGGAGACCGTGGCGAAGCGACTTCACTACATCTACCAGGAGGGCGCGCAGGTCTATCGATTTGCCGTCGCCGGCATGTCGGAAGTCACCCGCGATATCATGGCGCGTAACAATCTGCGCGCAGACATGATCGATTGGGTGGTGCCGCATCAAGCCAACCGCCGCATCATCGAAACGACGGCCGAGCGTCTCGGTCTGCCGCTGGAAAAAGTGATGTTCACGATCCAGAAATACGGCAATACGACCACGGCAACGATCCCGCTTTGCCTTTGGGATTACGAAGGCAAGCTCAAGACCGGCGACCGCTTGTTGCTCGCGGCGTTTGGCGGCGGCTTTTCCTGGGGCGGCGCTTATTTGACCTGGGCCTATGACGGCGCCAAAGCCGCAAAGCCCAGTGGCAACGGCAAAGCCAACGGTAACGCGGCGGGCGGATGAGCAAGCATCGCGTCGCCATCGTCGGCCTCGGCATGGCGCTGAAGCCGCACCTGCAAAGCCTGGAAGAACTCGCCGATCGCGTCGAGATCGCGGCCTGCTTTACGCAGAGCCCGGAGCGCCGCAAGGCCTTCGCCGTCGCCAGCAAGCATCCCGTTGTGGGTTCATTTGATGACGTGCTCGCCGATCGCAGCATAGATATCGTTTTTCTTTTGACACCGCCAACGACACATCTGGAGCAGGTGGAGCGATGCGCCGCTGCCGGCAAGCACGTGCTGCTGGAAAAGCCGATCGATGTGACATGCGAACGCGCCGCCAAAGGCGTCGTCGCCATGGAAAAGGCGGGGTGCAAGTTCGCCATCATGTTGCAGCATCGGTTTCGCGACGCCTCTCGCAAGTTGCGCGCCGCCGTCAAAAGCGGCGAGCTTGGGTCCCTCGTCTCGGGTTCGGCCTCGATCCGCTGGTGGCGCCCGCCGGAGTATTTCGCGCAAGCCGGCCGCGGCATGAAAGCGCGCGACGGCGGCGGGGTGCTGATCACGCAGGCGATCCACACACTCGATCTCTTCCAGAGTCTCACCGGGCCGATCGCGCGTGTCACGGCTTTCGCCAGGACCTCGCCGCTGCGCAAGATCGACACCGAGGACATTGCCTGCGCGGCAATTGATTTCGAAAACGGCGCGATTGGCACCATCGATGCCACCACGGTCGCCTATCCCGGCTTTCCCGAGCGCATCGAGCTCGCCGGCGAAAAGGCGACGGCCGTGCTCAATGCCGAGACCCTCGATATCTATTGCAAGGACAGCCGCCACGCGCACCACGAGGGCGCGGTGTCGAAGAGCGGCGGCGCCGACCCGATGGCCTTCACCAACGACGCGCACAAGGCGCTGATCGTGGATTTTCTCGACGCCATTGACAGCAACCGCGAGCCGGTGGTCAGCGGCCGGGAATCATTGAAAGTCATGCGCCTGATCGAAGCGTTCCTGCGCTCCGCATCAGAGGGCAAGGCCGTCGCGGTCAATTGATCACGTTTACTTCCGCCGCGAAATCGGCACGTAGTCGCGCTGAGTGGCGCCTGTATAAAGCTGACGCGGGCGCCCGATCTTCTGGTGCGGATCCTCGATCATTTCTTTCCATTGTGCGATCCAGCCGACCGTGCGCGCGACCGCAAACAGCACGGTGAACATAGTGGTGGGGAAGCCCATCGCCTTGAGCGTGATGCCCGAATAGAAGTCGATGTTGGGATAAAGCTTCTTTTCGATGAAATAGTCGTCGTGCAGCGCGATCTTTTCCAGCTCCATGGCGACGTCGAGCAGCGGATCGTCCTTGATGCCGAGCTCGGTCAAGACCTCGTGGCAGGTTTTCTGCATGATCTTGGCGCGGGGATCGTAGTTCTTGTAGACGCGATGGCCGAAGCCCATCAGGCGGAAGGGATCGTTCTTGTCCTTCGATCGCTTGATGAACTCGGGGATGCGGTCGACCGAACCGATCTCGCGCAGCATGTTGAGCGCGGCCTCGTTGGCGCCGCCATGCGCCGGGCCCCACAAGCAGGCGCAACCGGCGGCGATGCAAGCAAAAGGATTGGCGCCGGAGGAGCCGGCGAGCCGCACCGTCGAGGTCGAGGCATTTTGCTCGTGGTCGGCGTGCAAGATGAAGATGCGGTCCATCGCGCGTGCTAGCACCGGGTTCGGCTTGTATTCTTCCGCCGGCACGGCATAGCACATGCGCAGGAAATTCGAGGCGTAGTCGAGATCGTTCTTCGGATAAACGAAGGGCTGGCCGACCGAATATTTGTAGGCCATCGCCGCAAGCGTCGGGACCTTGGCGATCATGCGCAGCGAGGCGATCATGCGCTGCATCGGGTCGGAGATGTCGGTGGAGTCGTGATAGAACGCCGACAGCGCGCCAATCGAGCCGGTCATCACCGCCATCGGATGTGCGTCGCGGCGGAAGCCCTGGAAGAAGCGGCTCATCTGCTCGTGCACCATCGTGTGGCGCGTGACGCGATAGTCGAAGTCGGCTTTTTGCGTCGGCGTCGGCAGTTCGCCGTAGAGCAGGAGGTAACAGGTCTCAAGGAAATCGCCGTGCTCGGCCAGTTGCTCGATTGGATAGCCGCGATAGAGCAGCACGCCTTCGTCGCCGTCGATGAAGGTAATCTTGAACTCGCAACTCGCCGTCGAGGTGAAGCCGGGGTCGTAGGTGAACGCGCCGCTTTCCGCGTAGAGCTTGGAGATATCCACAACATCCGGACCGATCGTTCCCGAATAGATCGGGAAATCCCAGTTCTTGTTGCCGATGGTCAGTGTGCCGTTCTTGGTTTTGGCGTCGGTTTTGGCGTCCATGGTCGAGCCCTCGATTTGGCAGCGAACAATGCGCTTATTTCGGCCGGGAGGAGCGTGGCGCCGGATCGGCGGTGCGTTGTGCCGGCCAACGCTGACTAGCTTATCCTATTGTGCGCTGCAAGATAACGCAACGGAGGTATTTGTCATTGATTTATGTCGGGCTTGCGCTCCAGGGATGGCGGGCGCGGAGATTTGGTCAGCCGGCCTGGTCGCGTAGCCGCGCCAGGCTCTCTTCGCGGCCGAGCACCGCCAAAACATCGAAGATTGGCGGCGAAGTGGTCCGGCCGGTGAGCGCCGCCCTCAGTGGCTGTGCGACTGCGCCGAGCTTGAGGCCCGAGCGGTCGGCGAAGGCGCGCACATCGGCCTCGATTGTCGCCGGCGTCCAGTCGGCATTGGCCTCGAATTGGGGCAGAACGGCTGCAATCAGACCCCGGGCCTCCGGGGTCAGCATCGATTTGGCGTTGCCGTCGAGCTCGAGCGGCCGGCTCGCCCAGACGAAGCGGGAGGCATCAAACAGTTCGACCAAAGTCTTGGCACGCTCCTTTAGTCCCGGCATGGCTGCCATGAGCTTATTGCGCAGAGCCGGGGTCATCTTGCTGGCGAGTTCCTGCCCGCCGGCGACATGCGGCAGCAATTGCTCCAGCGTCGCGATCAGGTCGGCGTCGGGCGTCGCGCGGATGTAGTGGCCATTGAGGCTTTCCAGCTTGGCGAAATCGAAGCGCGCCGGCGAGCGGCCGATCTGCGGCAGATCAAAAGAGGCGATCATTTCCTCGGTGGAAAAAATCTCCTGGTCGCCATGCGCCCAGCCGAGGCGAACCAGATAATTGCGCATCGCCACCGGCAGGTAGCCCATGGCCCGATAGGCATCGATGCCGAGCGCGCCGTGCCGCTTGGAAAGCTTCGAGCCGTCGGGTCCATGGATGAGGGGGATATGCGCCATGATCGGCACGGTCCAGCCGAGCGCCTCGTAGATGTGCTTCTGCCGCGCGCCGTTGGTGAGGTGGTCGTCGCCGCGGATGATGTGGGTGATGCCCATGTCGTGGTCGTCGACCACGACCGCGAGCATGTAGGTGGGCGTGCCGTCCGAACGCAGCAGCACGAGATCGTCGAGGTCGGAATTTTGCCAGACGACGCGGCCCTGGACCTGATCCTCGATCACCGTTTCGCCGGTGAGCGGCACCTTGAGGCGGACCACCGGCTTGACGCCGGCCGGGGCTTCGGAGGGATCGCGGTCGCGCCAGCGCCCGTCATAAAGCTTGGAGCGGCCTTCGCGACGTGCCGCCTCGCGCATGGCGGCAAGCTCCTCCGCGCTGGCGTAACAGCGATAGGCTTTGCCCGCGGCGAGGAGCTGCTCGGCGATCTGCCGGTGCCGCGCAGCCCGCGAGAACTGGAATACGATTTCGCCATCCCACGTGATCCCCAGCCAGGTTAGCCCGTCGATGATGGCGTTGATGGCGGCGGCGGTCGAACGCTCGCGGTCGGTATCCTCGATGCGCAACAGCATCTTGCCGCCGTAGCTGCGGGCGTAGAGCCAGTTGAATAGGGCGGTGCGCCCGCCACCGATATGCAGGAACCCGGTAGGGGAAGGCGCGAAACGGGTGACAACGGGGTCGCTCATCGCGCGCCCGTCTACCACAGTTGCGGCAAAAAACGAGAGCGCATTTGACAGGAAGCGCCGCGCTACGTCATGAAGCCGCCGGCGGCAGGAACCTTAAGGCATGACCTCAGACGTCAAGACAACGGGCGAAGCGGCGGCGGAAGCCGGCCGCGATTTCATCCGCGACATCGTGCAGGCCGACCTCGATGCCGGCCGCGTCAAGGCGGTGGTGACGCGTTTTCCGCCGGAGCCGAACGGCTACCTGCATATTGGCCACGCCAAATCGATTTGCCTGAATTTCGGCGTGGCACAGGAGTCCGGCGGACACTGCAATCTGCAATTCGACGACACCAATCCGACCAAGGAGGAGCAGGAATATATCGACGCCATCATGCGCGACGTGCGCTGGCTCGGCTTCGATTGGGGCAGGAACCTGTTTCACGCCTCCGACTATTTCGAGCGGCTCTATGGCTGGGCCGAGGACCTGATCCGTGGCGGCAAGGCCTATGTCGACGACCAGACGCAGGATGAGATCCGCGTCAACCGGGGCACGCTGACTGAGCCTGGCAGGAACAGCCCATTTCGCGACCGCGCGGTAGACGAAAATCTCGATCTGTTCCGCCGCATGCGCGCCGGCGAGTATCCCAACGGCGCGCGGGTGCTGCGCGCCAAGATCGACATGGCGTCCGGCAATATCAACCTGCGCGACCCGGTACTTTATCGCATTTTGCACGCCAGCCATCCGCGTACCGGCACGGCGTGGAAGATTTATCCGAGCTACGATTTCGCGCACGGCCAGTCCGATGCCATCGAGGGCGTGACGCATTCGCTATGCACATTGGAATTCGAAGACCATCGGCCGCTCTACGAATGGTGCATTGAGAATTTGAATGTGCCGTCGCGACCGCGCCAGTACGAGTTCGCCCGCCTCAATCTCACCTACACGGTGCTGTCGAAACGTGTCCTCACCACGCTGGTGCGTGACGGCCATGTGAAAGGCTGGGACGATCCACGCATGCCGACGCTTGCCGGATTGCGCCGTCGCGGCGTGCCGGCGGCTGCGATCCGCGATTTCGTCAAGCGGATTGGCGTCGCCAAGGCGAACAGCCTGGTCGATGCCGGCATGTTCGATTTTTCCGTGCGCGAGGCGCTGAACAAAACGGCGCTGCGGCGCATGGCGGTGTTGAAGCCGTTGAAAGTCGTGATCGAGAATTATCCCGAAGCGCAGGTCGAGGAGCTGGACGCCGCCAACCATCCTGACGATGCAGCGGCTGGAACGCGCAAGATCAAGTTTTCCCGCGAGTTGTTCATCGAGCAGGACGATTTCATGGAAAGCCCGTCGAAGAAGTTCTTCCGGCTGGCGCCCGGGACCGAGGTGCGGTTGCGCTATGCCTATTTCATCACCTGCCGCGAGGTGAAGAAGAACGCGGCGGGCGAGGTGGTCGAACTGCGTTGCACCTATGACCCCGCGACCAAAGGCGGCAACGCGCCGGATGGGCGCAAGGTCAAGGGCACCATCCATTGGCTGTCAGCGGCTCATTCGATGCCGGCCGAGGTGCGTCTCTACAACCCGCTGTTTACGAAGCCCGATCCGAGCGGTGGCGAAAACTTCACCGCCGATCTCAATCCGAATTCGCTGGAGGTTCTGGAGGCCCGCGTCGAGCCGGCCGCCGCTGACGCAAAGGTCGAACTACCAGTGCAGTTCGAGCGCAACGGCTATTTCTGCCGCGACCAAGATTCCACGCCGAGGAAGCTCGTGTTCAACCGCACCACCGGTTTGCGCGACACTTGGGCGAAGGAGAAGGCCGCGGGCTAACCCGTTTTCCGGGGCGTATTCGCAACCGTTCTCCTAGGCAAGGTCTGCGACTGGCCTAGCATGGGCACGTCCCGCCTGGGCCGCCCGGATGAGCGAACAGCAGCACAGCAATGTACGTGGGCACGCAAAGGCGTGGGCGGCTGAAATCGATGCCGCGCGTCGGCGCGCCGGGCCTGTTCTGCCAGGCGAAATCGAAGCCTTCCTGCGGCGCTTGCGGCAGATCGTTGGTGAATGGGCGATTGCCGAAGTGGCGCCGGGCCGGCTCGTGCCGTGGCTCGCCGTCGCCTTCGGCGCCGGCATCGTGTTTTATTTTACCGCCGACCGCGAACCGGAACTATGGGCGGTGCTGCCGCTTGCAGCGCTGAGTTTTGCCATTGCTTACGCCGCGCGCCGCCACGCCGTCGGCTTTCCGCTGGCGCTCGGCTTTGCCTGTCTCGCCTGCGGCTTTGCCGTCGCCACGCTCAACACAGCGCGCTGGCGCATCCGGTGCTGCGCACGACGGCATCGAGCGTTACGCTCACTGGCTTCGTCGAGCACCGCGCCCGCCGTCGGCGCCTATGTCACCTTGAAAGCGCATCTGACGCCGCTGCTCGCGCCCTTGCGCCCGGCGCCTACGACTTTGCCCGCGATATGTATTTTTCCGGGATCGGCGCCTCCGGCTACGTGCTCGGCACGATCACGACCGAAGCGCCGCCGGTCGCGCCCGGTCTGCGGCTGCGTTTTGCCGCGGCCATCGACTTCATGCGCGAAAAAATCGACAAGCGTATCCGCGCTATCATCCCCGGCGACGAGGGGGCGATTGCCTCGGCGCTGATCACGGGAAAGCGCGACGCCATCACGCCACCGGTAAGCGACGCCTTCTATGTCTCCAGCCTCGCGCACGTGCTGGCAATTTCCGGCTTCCCATGGCGGTGGTCGCCGGCGTCGTCTTCTTTTTCATCCGCGGCATTCTCGCGCTGATACCGTCTTTGGCTTCTCACAAGCCGATCAAGAAATGGGCCGCCGCCGGCGCGCCATCGTGCTCATCGGCGTCATGGCCGACCGCCGCGCGCTCACCTTTCGCACGCTGACGATTGCCGCCTTTGCCGCGTGCTGCTCTTGGCGCCGCAGGCGGTCGCGCATCCGAGCTTCCAGATGTCGTTTGCGGCGACGCTCGCGCTCATCGCGGGCTACCAATACGCTCTGCCTTGGCGCGCAAATGCCGAAATGGCGTGCTGGCCAATCTGCTTGCCATGCCGGTCGTCTCGGTCTGGGTGATGCCGATCGGCATTCTTGGCGTTCTGGCGCTGCCGTTCGGCTTCGACGCCTTGTTTTGGGAGCTGATGGGCAAGGGCATCGACTGGATGATCGGCGTGGTGCTGTGGGTGGCGCAGGTTCCCGGCGCGGTCGCCATATGCACGCCTTCGGCACCGGGCCGTTGCTCATGGCCACCGCGGGCTTACTGTTGCTGTGTCTGTTGCGCACGCCGCTGCGCTGGCCATCCTCGCCGGCCTATGGGCGGTGATGACGCCGCGGCCGGATGTGCTGGTGGCGCCCGACGGGCAGGCGGCGGCAGTGCGCAGCGGCAACGGGTTGCTGACGGTGCTCTATAGCGGTCGCGATACCTTCGCCGTCAAGGAATGGCTCGCCGCCGATGGCGACGGCCGCAACATCAGGGATACCAGCCTGCAAGACGGCGTGCGCTGCGACGCCGTCGGCTGCATCGGCAAGCTCAAGGATGGCCGGCTGGTATCGATGGCACTTTCGCCGGAGGCCTTCGCCGAAAATTGCACCCGCGCGGCGATCATAGTGAGCCCGCGTCAGGCGCCGGGCGATTGCGCCGCGCTTTTGATCGACCGCAGAGCATGGCGCGCCAATGGCGCGATTGGCTTGCGTTGGACCGGCGACCGCTTCGAACAGAGAGCCGCTCGGCCGTTGGGCTACGAGCGGCCGTGGTCGCAGCCGCTACGCGCGACGAGCGACACTGCGCCCGTGCGTCCGGCGGCACGCGATGCGACGCCGCTAAGGGGGGATTTGGAACCGGGAGACTGACGGCTCCACGAACGTGTTTTATGACGAACCCGGATTGCCAACGAATTCCGTTTGCGCGATGTTTGTAGATGACGACTTCCTGGTGGAGGGGACAAGATGTTCGATCTTGAGCAATTCACCGCCGATTGCCGGGCAGCACTCGCCGCCAATTCATCGCACAAGCTGGTCCGCGAGGTGGTCGCGCGCGCAGTCGCGGACCCGAACGCCGTTCTCGAAGGGATCGGCGAACCCAAGCGCGCGGAAGTGCAGAAGCTCTATCACGCACCGGATCTGACGATCCTCAACGTCATCTGGGGACCGATGATGACGATCATGCCGCACAACCATAAAATGTGGGCGGTGATCGGCATCTACAGCGGGCGCGAGGACAACGTGTTCTGGCGGCGGCTGCCCGATGGTAGCGGCAAGGTCGAGGCTGCCGGTGCGCGTGCGTTAGGCGTCGGTGACGCCGAACCGCTCGGCCACAACATCATTCATTCGGTGACCAATCCGATCCCACGCCTCACCGGCGCCATCCACGTTTATGGCGGTGATTTTTTCGCCGCCGAACGCAGCGAGTGGGACCCGGGAAGTCTGGAAGAGACCCGTTATGACGTGGCGAAGAACATGAAGCTGTTCGAAGCCGCCAACGCTCTGACGAAATTTTATGCGGAGAAGCGCGCGTAGCGGCGCGCGCTTAGTACCGCCTAAACAGCCCCACCAGCTTGCCCTGGATGCGCACGCGGTTGGGCGGCAGAATCCGCACCTCGTAGGCCGTGTTGGCGGGCTCCAGCGCGATGGAGGCGCCACGGCGGCGGAAGCGTTTGAGGGTGGCTTCCTCGTCGTCGATCAGCGCCACCACGATATCGCCAGTATCGGCGGCCTCGCTGCGGCGGATGAGCGCGATGTCGCCGTCGAGAATGCCGGCCTCGATCATGCTGTCGCCGCGCACCTCGAGGGCGAAATGCTCTCCGGCCGTCAGCAGGTCGGCTGGCATGTTGATGGTGTGGCTACGGGTCTGTATGGCCTCGATCGGCGTGCCGGCGGCGATGCGGCCCATGACCGGCACGGCAATCGGCCGGCCGCTACTGTCGTCGTCCTCGGAGCCCGCCACCTGCGCCCGCACGCGGCCAAGGTCGCCCTCGATGACGCTGGGGTTAAAGCCCCGCGCCCGCCCGCTGCCGCCGCCGATGCCATGGGCGACCGAGTTGGGCAGCTTGATGACCTCAATGGCGCGCGCCCGGTTGGGCAGGCGGCGGATGAAGCCGCGCTCCTCCAGCGCCGTAATCAGCCTGTGGATGCCGGATTTCGACCGCAGGTCGAGGGCGTCCTTCATTTCGTCGAAGGACGGCGGAATCCCGGCCTCGGTCAGCCTTTCATGAATGAAACGCAGGAGCTCGAACTGCTTGCGGGTCAACATATCGTTCGGTTCTCCCCATCACGGCCCGCGCCCCAAGGTTTTAGGGGCTGCGGCCAGAAACAAATCATGAACGGACACTATCCGTTCCATATGTGTTCTGCAACCATTTAATTTGGAGTGAAAAACTCGAAAGGCCGCTAAAGGTCGAGCTTAAGGATGACGCAGTGTGAACCGCTCGCCGATGCCGGCGCATTTGGCGGCCGAATCACCAGACAATCGGCCCTGGCGAGCGGCGCCATCAGGGAACTGTCCTGCGCCGGTAACGGGGTAGCGATGGGGCCGTGGGGGCCGTCCTGGAGGGTAGCGCGCAGGTAGCCCTCACGCTCGTCGTTAGCCGGCAGGTCGCGGCCAAGGACCGCTTCCGACCGCGCGAGATCGGTGTCCGACCGGCCCGACAGGCGGCGGATCAGCGGAACCAGGAAAAGAAAGGCGCAGACGTAAGACGAGACCGGATTTCCCGGCAGGCCGAGCACCTGCATGCCGCCGAGGCGCCCGTGCATCATCGGCCGGCCGGGGCGGACCGCCACTTTCCAGAACGACAGGCTCAGCCCCTCGGCGGCGAGGGCCCCTTGCACCAGGTCATGCTCGCCGACGGAGGCGCCCCCCGTCGTCACCAACACGTCGCAGTGTGTGTCGCGTGCCTTGCGGACAGCGGCGGCGATTGCCTCGACCTTGTCGCCGACAACGCCGAGATCCAGCGGCTCGGCGCCCTCGCTGCGGGCAAGCGCACGCAGCGCAAAGCCGTTGGAATAGACGATCTCGCCGGGCGTAGGCGTTGAACCCGGCGCCACTAGCTCGTCGCCGGTCCCGAGAACGGCAACCTTGGGGCGGCGATGCACGCTGAGCGAGGGATAGTTCATGGCGGCTGCGAGCATCAGGTCGCGCGCGGTGAGGCGGCGGCCCTTTTCGAGGAGCAGTTGCCCGGCGTTAAAATCGATGCCTTGCAGGCGCACATTGCGGCCCTTGGGCGTTGGCTTGTCGATCGAGACCTTATCGCCATCGCGGGAGGCTAATTCCTGGATGACCACGGTGTCGCTGCCGCCCGGCATCACGCCGCCGGTGAAGATGCGCGCGGCTTCGCCTGTGCCGACCTTGCCGTCGAACGGATGGCCGGCGGCGACCTCGCCGATCAGCTTCAGCTTGACGGGAGCCTGCGCGACATCAGCGGCGCGCACGGCATAGCCGTCCATGGCGGACACAGCGGCGGGCGGTTGGGTGCGAAGCGCTTTCAGATCTTGGGTCAGGACGCGGCCGAGCGCGTCGTCGAGGCTGGCCGTTTCCGCGGCCACCGGCATGGCATCTGCCAATACACGGGCGAGCGCTTCAGCGACAGGAAGCAATTCAGGTTTCGGCACGATACTCGCCCGACTTGCCGCCGCTTTTATGCAAGAGGCGGATGCCTTCGATGCGCATGCCGCGCTCCACCGCCTTGACCATGTCGTAAATGGTCAGGCACGCAATCGACACCGCGGTCAGCGCCTCCATCTCGACGCCGGTTTGGCCCGCCACCTTTACCGTCGCCTGCACCAGAAAGCCGGGGAGGGCGTGTTCGGGGTTGATGTCGATTTCGACCTTGGTGATCGGCAGCGGATGGCAGAGCGGGATCAGCCCGTGCGTGCGCTTGGCGGCCATGATGCCGGCGAGCCGCGCCGCGCCCAGCACGTCGCCCTTGAGTGCGTTGCCGGCAAGCACGAGATCGAGCGTCTCCTTGCGCATCATAACGCGGCCCTCGGCGGTTGCCGTCCGCTCGGTGACGAGCTTGGCCGAGACATCGACCATGTGCGCCTGTCCGCGTTTGTCGATATGGCTGAGCTTTTTCGCCGCGCGTTTGGCCGGCCTGGCCTTCGTTTTAGCCCGTGGTTTTGCGGCTTTTCGACGTTTGGCCACGGCTCACTCCGGCGCGGCTTTGCGCCCGGCTCGCGCCAGCAAGGCGCGGGTGGCTGTTGTGATATCGGCCTGCCGCATCAGGCTCTCGCCGACAAGGATCGCGGACACGCCGACCGCGGCGAGCCGCGCCAGATCTGCCGGCGTGTTAATCCCGCTTTCGGCGACGACGATGCGCTCGCGCACGATCTTCGGCGCCAGCCGCTCGCTGACTGTGAGCGACGTCTCGAACGTGTGCAGGTCGCGATTGTTGATGCCGATCAGTCGCGATTTGAGCCTAAGCGCGCGATCGAGTTCATGTTCATCATGAACTTCAACTAACGTGTCCATATGATTGGCGATTGTAGCATCCTCAATGTCTTGCGCGGCTGCGTCGGTCACTGCGGCCATGATGATGAGGATGCAGTCGGCGCCGAGCACGCGCGATTCCACCACTTGGTAGGGGTCGTAAATGAAATCTTTCCGTAGAACCGGCAAAGCGGTGGCTTCTCGTGCCGCCGTCAGGAATTCCGGATTGCCTTGGAACGACGGCGTGTCGGTGAGTACGGAGAGGCAGGCCGCGCCGCCCGCTTCGTAAGCCTTGGCAAGATACGGCGGATCGAAATCGACGCGTATCAAGCCTTTTGAAGGGCTTGCCTTCTTGATTTCGGCGATCAGCGCAACGTCGCCGCCCGTAATTTTGCGTTCGATCGCGCGCAGGAACCCGCGTGGCGGAACCGTCAACTTGGCGAGTTGCTCGAGCATGGCAATCGGCCGGGCCAGTTTCGCCGCGGCAATCTCTTCGCGCTTATAGGCCTCGATCTTCTTCAGGATGTCGGTCATCTTCATTTCCGCATGATCTTTTCCGACCTTGCTTCGCCCGCCGAAGCGGGCTTCGCGAAGGCGGGAAACCGGTTCCCGCTTTTTGGGATAATGCGGCTCACGCCTCCACGGCGCAGGATACCGCAATCAGCCGGTCGAGGCGGCCTTCGGCCTCGCCGCTGTCGATCGATTTGGCAGCCAATGCGGTGCCTTCTTTCAGATCCTTGGCCTTGCCGGCGACGATCAGCGCCGCCGCGGCATTGAGGATGGCGACATCGCGGAACGGGCTGGGTTTGCCCTTGAGCACGTCGAGCAGCGCCTTGGCGTTTGCCTCGGCATCGCCGCCTTTGAGCGCCTCCGGTTTGAAGCGTTTGAGCCCGGCATCTTCCGGTGTGACCTCGAATGTGCGGATTTTGCCGTTTTCCAGCGCGGCGACGCTGGTCGGTCCCGAGGTTGTGATCTCGTCGAGCCCGTCGGAGCCGTGCACCACCCAGATGCTCTCGGAGCCGAGGTTTTTCAGCACCTGTGCCATCGGCTCGACCCAGTGTTTCGAGAACGTGCCGATCATCTGCCGCTTGACGCTCGCCGGGTTCGACAGCGGTCCGAGCAGATTGAAGATGGTGCGCGTGCCAAGTTCGACCCGGGTTGGGCCGACGTTTTTCATGGCCGGATGATGCGCCGGCGCAAACATGAAGCCGATGCCGGCCTCGGCGATGCAGCGGGCGACCTCGTCGCCGCTAATGTCGATCTTGACGCCCAGCGCCTGCAGTACGTCGGCGGCGCCCGATTTCGACGACAACGCGCGGTTGCCGTGTTTCGCCACCGGTACGCCGCAGCCGGCGACGATGAAGGCGGCGCAGGTTGAAATATTATACGAGCCGGAGGCGTCGCCGCCGGTGCCGACCACATCGATCGCATTGGGCGGCGCCTTCACGCCGAGCATCTTGGCGCGCATGACGGTCACCGCGCCGGTGATCTCGTCGACGGTTTCCCCGCGCACGCGCAGCGCCATCAGCAGCCCGCCCATCTGCGAGGGCGTGGCTTCGCCCGACATCATGCGGTCGAAGGCGGTGGCGGCTTCCTCGCGCGTCAAGCTTGCGCCGGTCGCGACCTTGGCGATGAGCGCCTTGAAATCGTCGGCCATGGCGATTGCCTCAGCTTGCCGCGCGCGCCGGTGCGGCCGCGCGCGCGGGTGCCTTGCGCCGGCCGCGTTGCGTGTTCCAGGCAACGGCGATGTCGAGAAAATTCTTCAGCAGCAGATGGCCGTGCTCGGAGGCGATGCTCTCGGGGTGAAATTGCACGCCGTGGACCGGCAGGCTTTCGTGCATCAAGCCCATCACCACGCCGTCGTCGGTTTGCGCGGTAACCGCCAGTTCCGCCGGCATGCTGCGGCGCTCTACCGTGAGCGAATGATAGCGCGTTGCCCTGAACGGCCCATTGATGCCGCGGAAGACGCCGGAGCTATTGTGATGAACGACCGACAATTTGCCGTGCATGGGCACAGGCGCGCGCACCACTTTGCCGCCGAAGGCCTGGCCGATCGCCTGATGGCCGAGACAGACGCCAAGCAGCGGAATGCTCGGCGCGGCCTTGGCGATGAGCTCGAGACAGATACCGGCTTCATTCGGAGTGCAGGGGCCCGGCGAGAGCACGATCGCGTCCGGCTCCATCGCCATCACGTCGGCGGTCGAAATCTTGTCGTTGCGATGCACGACAATGTCCGCCCCCAGCCCGCCCAGGTAATGGAACAGGTTGAAAGTGAAGCTGTCGTAGTTGTCGATCAAAACAATCATGCCTGCTTGATCTTTTCTCGATCTTCTTTCGCCCGCTCAAGGTCTTAAGACCAGCCCTGAGGGGGGTCAAGCAGCGCTATTTGATGTCGATCGGGGCAGCCTCCGGCGGCGCGATTTGCTGCATTTGCCTGTCCACGTCCGTGCCGGAGAGCGGCGTCATCGGCAGCTGGCTGATATCGGCGGCGGCGTCGCCGAAATGCACGAGTTTGGGCGCCATCAGCACGACGATGAGCAGCATCCCCTGCGCCACCAGGAAGGGAATAAGCGCGCGCACAAAGGGGCGGAATGGCGCCGGGTTCTTTGCCGCGCCGCGCACCATCATCAGCGCGTAGCCGAATGGTGGCAGCAGGAAGCTCGACTGCAAGGTGAGCAGCACAAGCACCGATACCCAACGCACGTCGGCGCGTCGCCGCGGTGACGCTCACCGCCACCAATAGTGCAAAGACGATCTGCCCGAGATCGTTGGCCTCGCGCGAATAGGCGCGCACAATGTCGCGCAGCGGCCACTGCAGAAACAGCAGCAGAATGAGCGGCAGCACCAGCCATTGCGCGGCGGTGACTATGAGGCCGATCAATCGATCGAGGCGTTGCAACACGGTCATGGCGGCATGAGAGCCTACAAAAGTCAGGCCATTCGCCTCACTGTCCGCGCTTGGCGGCGCTGGCAAACCGGCGCGCTTCTTCCGCGGCGCGGAAGAGCGCCTTCGCCTTGTTGATGCATTCCTGCTGCTCGGCAGCGGGATCGCTGTCGGCGACGATGCCGGCGCCGGCTTGCACGTACATGGTGCCGTCTTTCACCAGCGCGGTGCGCAGCACGATGCAGGTGTCCATCTCGCCGGCGGCGGAGAAATAGCCGACCGCGCCGGCGTAAAGCCCGCGCTTTTCCTTTTCCAGTTCGTCGATGATCTCCATCGCGCGCACCTTCGGCGCGCCGGAGACGGTGCCGGCCGGAAACCCGCCGGCCAGCGCGTCGAGCGCGTCGTATTTGTCGTCGAGCTTGCCTTCGACGTTTGAGACGATGTGCATGACGTGGCTGAACCGCTCGATGAAGAACTGATCGGTAACGGTGACGGTTCCGACGCGCGCCACGCGGCCGACGTCGTTGCGGCCGAGATCGAGCAGCATCAGATGCTCGGCGCGCTCCTTCGGATCGGCGAGCAGCTCATCCTCCAGCGCCTTGTCCTCATGCGGTGTCGCCCCGCGCGGGCGCGTGCCGGCGAGCGGGCGGATGGTGACGGTGTCGCCGGAAACCTTCACCAGGATTTCCGGACTGGAGCCGGCAACGGCGAAGCTGCCGAAGTCGAGGAAATAAAGATAAGGCGACGGGTTGGTGCGCCGCAGCGCCCGGTAAAGCGCGAATGGCGGCAGCGTGAAAGGCGCCTCGAAGCGCTGCGCCAGCACGATCTGGAAGGCATCGCCGGCGGCGATATAGTCCTTGGCCTTGAGCACCATCGCCTTGTATTCGGCCGGCGTGGTGTTGGATTGCGCCGCCACATCAAGCGGGCCGGCATCGATATCGCTGAGCGCCATGTTGAGCGGCCGGTCGAGGCTCTCGACGACGCCGTTGAGGCGCTCGACCGCGCGCGCGAGCGCGGCGCTGGCATCGACGTTTTTCTCCGGCCGCACCGGTGTCACCACCGTGATCGAATCCTTCACCGCGTCGAACACGACGACGATAGTCGGGCGCACCATGACGGCGTCGGGAATGCGGACCGGGTCGGGATTGGGCTCCGGCAAGTCCTCCATCAGCCGCACCATGTCGTAACCGAGATAGCCGAAGACGCCGGCCGCCATCGACGGCAGGCTCTCGGGCAGCGCGATGCGGCTTTCCTTGATCAGCGCGCGCAGCGCTGTGAGCGGCGGCTCATTGCAGGCCACGAACGCGCCGGACTTTGTGCGCGCCTGGCGGTTGACTTCGGCGCGCTTGCCGCTTGTGCGCCAGATGAGATCCGGCTCGATGCCGATGATGGAATGGCGGCCGCGCACGGCGCCGCCTTCCACCGACTCGAGCAGGAAGCTCATCGCCTTGCCGCCGCCGAGCTTGAGAAAGGCCGAAACCGGCGTCTCCAGGTCGGCAACCAGCGTCGTCCACACGACCTGTGGCTCGCCGCGAGCGTAGGTTTGCGCGAACACACTATCCGGTGGTTCGATCTGCATAAGTCTGCCGGCTTCTATTGGCCGGGAGTGCGGCCGCCGATGACCTGGTCGAGCGCGGCCTGGTTGAGGGTGACGCCAAGTTCGTTTTCCAGGCGCGCGAGATATTCGCCGATGATGTCGTCGGAATATGAACCCTGCAGAGAGGTCTCAATCTTTTTGCCGTCGGGCGCGTTCGGATCGAGTTTGGGATCGGCGATGTCGGCCACCGTGAAGACCACGCGGTCGTCCGGCTTGGCGCCTTCAGCTGCAGCCGAACCTCCTTTGGCCGTGGCGAACACGGCTTGCAGGGTCTTAGTCGAAACATGTTCGGTCGGCTGGCGGCGTTGCACGGTCGCGGTTTCCACCTTGACGCCGGCTTCAGATGCGAGCTGGGCAAGCGTCGACCCAAGTTTGAGCTTGCCGAGCATGTCGCCGGCTTTCCCCTGCAGGATCCTGGCGACCTCGTCGTCGTGCCAGCGCGCGGCGACCTTGTCCTTGACCTCTTCGAAGCTGCGCTCGCGCGACGGCGTTATGCCGGTGACGTCGTACCAGAGCCAGCCGCCGCCCGGCATCTGCAACGCGTCGTTGTCGACGCCGACATTGGTGGCGAAAGCAGCGGCGACCAGGTCCGGCGTCTTGGGTAGATCGGCAACGAACGTGCCGTCCGGCCGGCGCCCGGAGCGATCGACGGCGTCGACGGTAACGGCCTTTAGCCCCAATTTTTTGGCGGTCTCGGGGAGCGTTGCGCCCGCGGCGCGGTCGTCCTCGATCTTGTCGCGCAAACCTTCGATCTGACTCTTGGCGCGGCCTTCGGCGATCTCGCGTTTTACCTGCTGTGCCACTTCGTCATAACCTTTTTGCGTCCCCGGCTGGATCTTGCCGACCAGCAGAAGCACCGCGCCGAATGCGCCCTTGATCGGATCGCTCACCTCGCCGGGCTTGAGCGCGAAGGCAGTCTCGGCGACCGCCGGATCGATGACGTCGGCCTTGGTGACGACGCCGAGATCAGTGTCGCCGTCTTTCAGGCCGCGCTCCTTGGCGAGATCGGCGAAGCTCAGGCCCTTGGCGATGCGTTCGCGCGCGGCCGCCGCAGCGGCCAAGTCCGGAAATACCATTTGATGCAGCTCGCGCTTCTCCGGGGTTCCATAGTGATCTTTGTGCTGCTCGTAGTAGCTCTTGGCCTCGGCATCGGAGACCGTTTCCGGCTTGGCGACGTCGGCCGGCGTGAGTGAGAGCATTGCCAGCTTGCGGTACTCCGGCGCGCGGAACAGCGTCTTGCGCTCGTCGAAATATTTGGTCAGCGTTTCCTCTGTCGGCTGTGGAATATCACCGGCCTGCGCCGGCCCCAGCACCACATAATCTATGTTTCGCGTCTCGTTCTGGAATTGATTGATCGCCGTCATCATCACGGTGGGCACGCGCAGGCCGCCGCTGATGGTTTGCGCGATCTGCCGGCGCAGCAGCACGCGGCGTTGTTCGGCGACGTAGCGGCCTTCGCTGAAGCCGGCATTGCGGATCAGGGCAACGAAGCGATCGTGGTCGAACGTGCCGTCGGTGCCGCGGAAATTCGGATCGCTCATGATCATGTTGGCAATTTCGCTGTCGGCAAGGCCAAGCCGCCAGTTTTGCGCTTTCTCGTCGAAGGCAATTTCGGCGATCAATTGGCCTACCAGTTGCCGATCAAGCCCCAGCCCGCGCGCCTGATCCGGCGAAATCGGCCGGCCAAGCCGGCGGCTGAGCTGTTGCAGCCGCTCGGAATAGAACTGGCGGAACTGGTCGATGGAGATTTCGGTGCCGCCGACCTTGGCCACCGAATTGAGGCCGAAGCCGCGAAATATATCGCCGATGCCCCAGATGGCGAAGCTGATCACAAGGACGCCCATGACGCCCGCCATGATGGCCTTGCCAACCCAGGTCGATGTGGCGTTGTGAATACCGCGGAGCATGCGCGTGTCGCTTTGTTTGTTACGTTTCGGTTGCGGGGAACGGTATTGCGGGCCTTGCAAGGCAACGCAAGGGCATCATAAGGACCGCGCCAACTCGTTGCAACTCAAGCAGGATTGGCGTCAGCGCGGCGGCTCTGGCGCCTCCGGCGAGGCTCTGATAACCGCTCGCGCGAGGGAAGCAACAACCATGGCCGCGCCGCAACCCCGCCCGCTGGTGGCGGGCAACTGGAAAATGCACGGGCTCATCGCCTCGGCCAGCGAACTCGCCCGCATCGTGGCCGGCGCGGCGCCGCTTTCGGGCAAAGCCGATCTGATGATTTGTCCGCCGGCGACGCTGATCGCGAGCTTCGCGACCGCAGTGCGCGGATCGGCGGTGACGATCGGCGGCCAAGATTGTCATGCGGACGCCTCCGGCGCCCATACCGGGGACATCGCCGCGGAAATGCTCAAGGATGCCGGCGCAGTGGCCGTGATCGTCGGCCACTCGGAACGGCGCGCCGACCACCATGAGACGGACGCTCAAGTGCGCGCCAAGGCGCTTGCCGCGCGGCGGGCGGGGCTCACCGCCATCGTCTGCATCGGCGAGCAACGCTCCGAGCGCGAGGCCGGCCGCACGCTCGACGTGATTGGGCGTCAACTCGACGGCTCGCTGCCCGACGGTGCGAGCGGCACCGATCTGGTCGTCGCCTATGAACCGGTCTGGGCGATCGGCACCGGACTGACGCCGACGCTGGCGGATGTTTCGGAGGCGCACGGGTTTATCCGCAAGCGGCTCGCCGCCCGCTATGGCGCGGCGGGCGCGGCGGTGCGCATCCTCTATGGCGGTTCGGTCAAGGCGGCCAACGCTGGGGAACTGCTAGCCGTCGCCGAGGTCAATGGCGCGCTGATCGGGGGAGCCAGCCTGAAAGCGGCCGATTTCCTCGCGATTGCGGAGGTTTACCGCTAGTTCCAACAAAGGTGGAAAAGCTGCGAATGATCGTGTAGAGACCGCGGCGAATTCCTATATCTGCGTCGTGCGCCGCCTGGGCGGAGAACCCGGTGGACGGATCCTGGTTTCATGCAGCAAGTGGTCATCGTTATTCATCTAATGCTGGTGCTCGCCTTGATCGGCGTGGTGCTGCTGCAGCGGTCGGAAGGTGGCGGGCTCGGCATCGGCTCGACAGGCGGCTTCATGTCCAGCCGCGGCACCGCCAATGTGCTCACCCGCGCCACCGCGGTACTGGCCGCGCTGTTCTTCGCCACTAGCCTGATCCTATCGATCCTTGCCGGCTATAACCGCAAGCCGACCTCGATCCTTGGCGGTAGTTCCAGCGCGCCGGTGCAAGGCGCGCCTGGCGCGCCGCCGCCGCTGAGCACGCCGGGCGAGGGCGGCCTGCTCAAACAGCTTCAGCAGGGGGCGCCGTCGGCGCCGCCGACTAGTCCGCTAGCGCCGAGTGGGCCGCAAGTGCCGCTGTCGAAGTGAGACCTACGAAGGGCCGGGAAACCGGCCCTTCCGCGTTAGAGAGGAGCGTGAAGACGGTGACGGAACTCTTTGTCGTTTTGAGGTTTTTTAGAGCTACGCACAGGCGCACACCGCGCCTGCGATTTTCGCGCTCGTCGAATCAATTCGCGGGGGTTAAAGGTTGAGCCCCATGGCGCGGTACATTTTTATCACCGGCGGCGTGGTCTCTTCCCTGGGCAAAGGTCTCGCTTCAGCTGCGCTCGGAGCGCTTCTGCAGGCGCGCGGCTACAAAGTGCGGCTGCGCAAGCTCGATCCCTATCTCAACGTCGATCCCGGCACCATGTCGCCCTACCAGCATGGCGAGGTATTCGTGACCGACGACGGCGCCGAGACCGATCTCGACCTCGGCCATTACGAACGCTTCACCGGGCGTCCGGCCACCAAGCAGGACAACATCACCACCGGTCGCATCTACCAGGACATTCTCGCTAAGGAACGTCGCGGCGACTATCTCGGCGCCACCATCCAGGTCATTCCCCACGTCACCAACGCCATCAAGGATTTCATCCGCGAAGGTAATGACGGCTTCGATTTTGTGCTCTGCGAGATCGGCGGCACCGTCGGCGACATCGAGGGCTTGCCGTATTTTGAGGCGATCCGCCAACTCGGCAATGAACTCCCGCGCCATCACGCGGTTTACATCCATCTGACGCTGCTGCCGTTCATTCCGAGCGCCGGCGAATTAAAAACCAAGCCGACGCAGCATTCGGTCAAGGAGCTGCGCTCCATCGGCATCCAGCCCGACATTCTGCTCTGCCGCACCGACCGGCCGATCCCCGAAAGTGAAAGGCGCAAACTCGCGTTGTTCTGCAACGTGCGCGAAGGCGCGGTGATCGAGGCGCGCGACGTGGACAATATCTACGCGGTGCCGGAAGCCTATCACGCCGCCGGTCTCGACCGCGAAGTGTTGGAAGCCTTCGGCTTCGAGCCGAAGGCGCCGCTTGATCTTTCGCGCTGGCACCTGATCAATGAGCGCATCCGCAATCCGGAAGGCGACGTCACTATCGCCATCGTCGGCAAATACACCGGCATGAAGGATGCCTACAAATCCTTGATCGAGGCGTTGTCGCACGGCGGCATCGCCAACAAGGTGAAGGTCAGGCTCGACTGGATCGAGTTCGGAAGTTTTCGAGAACGAGGACCCGGCGCCGTTCCTGGAAAACGTCAACGGCATCCTGGTTCCGGGCGGCTTCGGCCACCGCGGGGCGGAGGGAAAAATCCGCGCCGCCCAATTCGCGCGCGAGCGCCACGTTCCTTATTTCGGCATCTGCTTCGGCATGCAAATGGCGGTGGTGGAAGCAGCGCGCAATCTTTGCGGAATCGAGGACGCCAATTCGACAGAGTTCGGACCGGCAAAAGAGCCGGTGGTCGGCCTGATGACCGAATGGCTCAAGGGCAATGCGCTGGAGAAACGCCAGGCCAACGGCGATCTCGGCGGCACCATGCGGCTGGGCGCCTATCCGGCGATGCTCTCGCGCGGCAGCCGTGTTGCGAAGATTTACGACAAGACGGAAATCTCCGAACGTCACCGCCACCGCTATGAAGTGAACACCGGCTACAAGGGCCGGCTCGAGCAGCGCGGGATGCGCTTTTCCGGCATGTCGCCGGACGGGATTTTGCCGGAGATCATCGAATACGAGGACCATCCCTGGTTCATCGGCGTGCAATTCCACCCCGAACTGAAATCGCGCCCATTCGAGCCGCACCCGCTGTTCTCGTCGTTCATCGGCGCGGCGGTCGATCAGAGCCGGCTGGTGTAGCGGCGGGCCGGTCGCCGGCTATACTGACAATCCAACAATCCGGGGAGCGCTTATGATCTATGAACTGCGCATCTATCACTGCGTGCCGGGGCGGCTGCCGGCGCTGCTCAAGCGCTTCGACACCTTCACGCTGGCGCTGTGGAAGAAGCACGGCATCCGTCAGGCCGGCTTCTGGACGACGCTGATCGGCAAATCGAACCAGGAACTGACTTATATGCTGGCCTGGGAGTTGCTCGCCGAACGCGAGCAGAAGTGGAGCGCATTCATGAGCGATCCGGAATGGATCGGCAAACGTACCGACTCCGAAAAAGACGGGCCGATCATTGCGACATTGAGCAGCCAGATTTTGCAGCCGACCTCGTTCTCCGCCGTGAAGTGACGCAGGACGATGGCGCGCGGCATCGATCACATCGTCCACGCCGTGCGCGATCTCGACGCGGCGTCCGCACTTTATCGCGGCATGGGTTTCACCGTCGGCGCGCGCAACAAGCATCCTTGGGGCACGCATAATTATATCGTACAGTTTCCCGGCAGCTTCATCGAACTGTTGACGGTCGCCGAACCAGAACTTGTGCCCGAACATGCAGCTGGGCATTTTTCTTTCGGCGCATTCAACCGAGATTTCCTCGCGCAAACCCAAGGCCTGTCGATGCTGGTGCTCGAGGGGCAGGGCGCGGCAGATGTCGCGGAATTTGAGAAAGCGGGCATCGCCGACGGCAAGCCGTTCGGCTTCGAACGCGAGGCAAGGCGGCCGGACAACACCACGATCAAGGTTGCATTCACGCTCGCCTTCGCGCGCGATCCCGCCGCGCCGCAGGTCGGCTTTTTCACCTGCCAGCAACACTATCCGGAAAACTTCTGGAATCCGGCGTTCCAGAAACATGCCAACAGCGTCGTCGGTGTTGCCGGCGTCGTCATCGTAACGGCTGCGCCGGCGGGGCATCGCAAATTCATCGAAAGCTTCGCGGACGCGTCTGCCACATCAACGGCCGACGGGTTGCGGGTCACGACCTCGCGGGGCGCCATTGATCTCGTCACGCCGCACGCCCTCACCCGCCGCTATGGCGTTGCCGCGCCGGACGCGAAATCGGGCGCGCGGCTTGCCGCTATCCGG
Source organism: uncultured Alphaproteobacteria bacterium (assembly GCA_963753925.1). Taxonomy (GTDB): domain Bacteria; phylum Pseudomonadota; class Alphaproteobacteria; order Rhizobiales; family Xanthobacteraceae; genus Pseudolabrys. The sequence continues at coordinate 464,194 of CAVWEF010000004.1, read as the reverse complement.
TTTATTGCGGCGGACGCGAGCCTCCTGCAATCGGCGCCGGAGCTTGCCGGCATCGCCGGCCTTTATGCCGGGAATCCCGCCGTGATCGGAGCGGAGGACGCGATGGGCGCGGTGCTGGTGTTCGAGTCGGCCCGCGCGTGATCCCGAAAAGTGGAAACCGGTTTTCGGATAAGATCATGCGCCATGTATAAGTTGACCGCGCCGCGCCGCCGTTTCATGGTCGCGGCCGCGAGGGAATGAGCATTTTGAATAAAGACCAGACACCCAACGCTGTCGTCGCGGTCGGTAATGTGCGCTTCGGCAACGCGTTGCCGTTGGCGCTGATCGCCGGCCCTTGCGCGCTGGAGAGCAAGGAGCACGCGCTGGAAATGGCGGCGGCGCTGAAGGAGATCGCGGCTAAAGCCGGCGTCGGCCTTGTGTACAAGACGTCGTTCGACAAGGCCAACCGAACCTCGGCAAAGAGCGCGCGCGGTATCGGGCTCGACGCGGCGCTGCCGATCTTCGCCGAGATTCGTGACAAACTGAAAATCTCAGTGCTCACGGACGTGCACGACACCGCGCAATGCGCGCGCGTGGCGCAAGCTGTCGATGTGTTGCAGATCCCGGCGTTTCTTTCGCGGCAAACCGATCTGCTGGTCGCCGCGGCGAAAACCGGCAAGGTCGTCAATGTGAAGAAAGGCCAGTTCCTGGCGCCGTGGGACATGAAGAATGTCGTCGAAAAAATCACCGGCGCTGGAAATACCAACGTGCTGGTGACCGAGCGCGGTGTGTCCTTCGGCTACAACACGCTGGTATCGGACATGCGCGCGCTGCCGATCCTCAAGCGGCTGGGCGCGCCGGTCATCTTCGACGCTACGCATTCGGTGCAGCAGCCGGGCGGGCAGGGCGACAAATCCGGCGGCGAGCGCGAATTCGTTGCCGTTCTCGCGCGCGCCGCGGTCGCAGTTGGCGTCGCCGGCGTTTTCATCGAGACGCATCAGGACCCCGACAAGGCGCCGTCCGACGGACCCAACATGCTGCCGCTGAAAGAGTTAGAGGCTTTGCTCAAGCAGCTCGTCGAATTCGACAGGCTCGCCAAGCGCTGACCCATTTTGCGCTGAACAGTTTTCATGAACCGCACGCTCAATCTTCTGGCGTTTGTCACCTTCGTCAGCGCGCTGTTCATTCGCTCAACCGATCCGGTGGTGCCGCAGATCGCCACCGGCCTCGGCGTCGAGCCGGCGACCGCCGCGCTGTTGTCGTCGGCCTTCACGCTGCCTTATGCGCTGGTGCAGCCGTTGCTAGGCGCGCTCGCCGACATGTTCAGCAAGGCGCGGCTGATGCTGCTCTGTCTCACCGTCGTCACGGTGGCGACAGTTGCCTGCGCCTTTGCGCCGAGCTTTGAATTTCTCTTCATCGGCCGTGTGATCGCGGGCCTCGCCGCTGGTGGCGTGGTGCCGATCTCCTTTGCACTCGTCGGCGATCTCGTTCCGGTGCGAGGGCGGCAGGTGGCGATGGGCCGCCTGCTGTTTGCCATCATGACCGGAAATCTATTGGGCGCGACCTGCGCCGGCGTGGTCGGCGATCTGGTCGGCTGGCGCGGGGTATTTATTGTCACCGGCGTTCTTGGCTGCATCGTGTTGGCGGTGGCGTTGCCGGGATTCCGCGGCGAGACGCATAAGTCCGCCGGCGGCTTCGACCTTTCCAACCTCGTGCCGAATTACCGCACGATCTTCCGCAATCCGCAGGCAAAGTTCTGTTTCGGCACCGTGTTCCTCGAGGCCGTGTTCATGTATGGAGTTTTCCCCTACATCGCCACCATGCTGCACGAGGCGGGCGTGACGCGCGCCTCCATTGCTGGCCTGGTGATCGGTGGCTTCGGCGTTGGTGGCGCGCTCTATGCTTTGTCGGTGTCGCGACTGCTCAGATATCTCGGTGAAACCTGGATGATGCGCGCCGGCGGAACCGTGATGAGCCTTTGCCTCGTGGTCATTGCTTTGCGGGTGCCGTGGCCGGGGCAAATTGTCGATTTCGTTTGCCTTGGCTTCGGTTTTTACATGCTGCACGCTGTCATCCAGATTTACGCCAGCGAACTCGCGCCGGCGGCGCGCGGCTCGGCCATGGCGCTGCATTCGTTTTTCTTTTTTCTTGGGCAGGCCGTGGGGCCGGTCATCTACGGCATGGGCCTCAACAGCATCGGCCTTAACCCGGTGATTTATGTCGGCGCCGCGGTGCTGTTCGGTACCGGGCTTGTCTGCGGGCAGAAGCTGCGGCGGCCGGAAATAAACGTTTAGCCGCGCCCGCGATAAGGTGCGACGCCCTGGTCCGGCACCCAGACGCTGGCCGGCAATTTGCCCTTCTGCCAGAATACGTCGATCGGCATGCCGCCGCGCGGATACCAGTAGCCGCCGATGCGCAGCCATTTTGGGCGGAGCAGATCGAACAGCCGCTTGCCGATGGCGACGGTGCAGCCCTCGTGGAAATTGCCATGGTTGCGGAAGCTGATGAGATAAAGCTTCAGCGATTTCGACTCGACGAGAAAGCGTCCCGGCACATAGTCGATCACCAGATGCGCGAAATCCGGTTGGCCGGTGATCGGGCAGAGCGTGGTGAACTCGGGCGCGGTGAACCGCACCACATAATCCGTGTCGCGATGCGGATTGGCCACGCGGTCGAGCACGGCCTCCTTGGGCGAGGCCGGGATGCGCGTGGGGCGTCCGAGTTGCAGCTTTTTCTTTGCCATAAACGGAGTATTGGCCCGCTTTCTTAGCCCATGACAAGACCCGTCGCTGCCTGTAGAAAGCCCCCGAAAACGCCGGGATTCTTTCATGACCGCCATCACCGACATTATTGGCCGCGAAATTCTCGACAGCCGCGGCAATCCGACCGTCGAAGTCGACGTCGTACTGGAAGACGGCTCGAAAGGCCGCGCCGCGGTGCCGTCCGGAGCGTCCACGGGCACGCATGAGGCGGTCGAATTGCGCGACGGCGACAAGACGCGCTATTTCGGCAAGGGGGTGCTCAAGGCGGTCGACGTGGTCAACGGTGAGATCTTCGACGCGCTCGGCGGCATGGACGCCGAGGCGCAAGCCAAAATCGACGAGACGCTGATTTCGCTTGACGGCACGCCGAACAAATCCCGCCTCGGCGCCAACGCCATCCTTGGCGTCTCGCTCGCTGCGGCCAAGGCCGCGGCAATCTCAAAGCGCGAGCCGCTCTACCGTTATGTCGGCGGCACCGCCGCGCGCCTGCTGCCGGTGCCGATGATGAACGTCATCAACGGCGGCGTGCATGCCGATAACCCAATCGACTTCCAGGAATTCATGATCGTGCCACTGGGGGCGCCGACTTTCGCCGAAGCCTTGCGCATGGGCGTCGAGGTGTTTCAGACGCTGAAGAAGGCGCTGAGCGAAGCGGGCCAAAACACCAATGTCGGCGACGAAGGCGGCTTTGCGCCGAATCTGAAGTCGGCGGACGAAGCAATCGGCTTCGTGCTGCGTTCGATCGAAAAGGCCGGCTACAGACCGGGCGAGGATGTCGCGCTGGCGCTCGATCCAGCGGCCAGCGAGTTCTTCAAGAACGGGAAATATGTCTACGCCGGCGAAGGCAAGACACGCTCGATCAAGGAGCAGGTGCAGTATCTTGCCGAGCTCATCGGCAAATATCCGATCGTCTCTATCGAAGACGGCATGGCGGAAGACGATTTCGACGGCTGGAAGCAGGTCACCGATTTGATCGGAAAAAAGTGCCAACTGGTCGGCGACGATATTTTCGTCACCAACGTCACGCGCCTGGCCTCCGGCATCAAGGATGGCATCGCCAATTCGATCCTCGTCAAGGTCAACCAAATCGGCACGCTCACCGAGACGCTGGCCGCCGTCGAGACGGCGCACAAGGCCGGCTACACCGCGGTGATGTCGCACCGCTCCGGGGAAACCGAAGATTCAACCATCGCCGATCTCGCCGTTGCCACCAATTGCGGGCAAATCAAGACCGGCTCGCTCGCGCGCTCGGATCGCACCGCAAAATACAATCAGCTGCTGCGCATCGAGAAGGAATTGGGACCGCAGGCGAAATATGCCGGCCGCGGCGCCCTGAATTACCGCCGCTGACGGGGCACGACGGTGTATCATCGCGGCGGCATGAAGATGCGCTTAGGCGCCTGCCAAGACGAGATGACTCGATGCCCGACAACGGACTGATTACCTTGCAGAGCGTGCATGACTTCGCCACTACGCTTGCGCGCTTCGTTACCGCGCTTGAAGAACGGGACGTGCACATTTTCATGCAGGTCGATCACGCCGCCGGCGCCGCCAGCGTGAACCGGCCGTTGCGGCCGACGACGCTCGTGGTCTTCGGCAATCCCGCCGCCAGGACCGCGCTGATGCAAGCAAAACAAACCGCCGGGATCGATTTGCCGTTGAAAGCGGTGGTGTGGCAAGACGCCGACGGAACCGTCAAACTCAGCTACAACGGCCCCGCGTGGATCGCGACCAGGCACGGTCTTGCCCACGACACCGATCTCACGGTGGTTGGATTGACCGCGATGCCCAGCGCGCTGACGCGGCATGCAACGAGCGGGACGTGACGGCGGCTTGCCTTGACGGTAAGATCGCCGCAAATTACCGAAACACAATAAACTTGTGTTGCCGATGGATCAGACAACCACACTCGCCCGCCACGACCTGCAGCGCTCGGCCGCGCAGCTCGCCGAATTCATCGCGCAATCGGTCGAAGTTGCGCCTGCGGTGGCCGATCCGTTCTATCATCTCGAATTCGCCCGCGTGTTTCCCGATGACGTCTATGAGCAGATGCTGGCACTCATGCCGGAGGCCGCCGACTACCGGCCGATGCACGGCCGCAGCAAGGTCGAAGGCACGCCGACGCGCGTGAAGATCGATCTGTTCCCGGAATATATCCGCAATCTGCCGCCGCAAAAGCGCGCGCTCTGGGACGTCGTCGGCCGCGCGCTGTGCTCGGAGCAAGTCAAGCAAGCCTTCATCAGCCGCCTCGCGCCCGGACTGTCGCGGCGCTTCGGGCGTGGCTACGCGAAAACCGGAATGTACCCGATCCCAATTCTCACCCGCGACATTCCTGGCTACCTGATCACGCCGCACACCGATACGCGCTGGAAGGGCATCACCATGCAGCTCTATCTGCCGCGCGACGATGTGCACGCCAACATCGGCACCATCTTCCACAAACAACTCGCCGATGGCTCGCTGCCGAAACACAAGCAGATGCGCTTTGCGCCGAATACCGGCTATGCCTTCGCGGCCAGCGACGACACCTGGCATTCGGCCGACCCGGTGGACCCTGAGGTGACGACGCGGGATTCGATACTGCTCACGTATTTTGTCGACAGCGGCCCGCTGCGCATCCTACGCAACCGCGGCAAGCGGCTGGGAAACTTCGTCACCAACGAAGTTCGGCAGTGGGTTTAGCCGGTCGCCCCACCAAGCGAGCGGACAGGTTTGCATTAAAGCTGCTTTAACGCGAATGGCGCATCTTGGCCGCCATGGTCAGTCACCGCCGCCGCCACGCAATTCTCACCGCGCTTGCACTTTATCTCTTCGCCGCGCTGTTCATCGGTTATTTCGCCGTCAACGCCTTCACCGGCAATCACGGCCTGCGCGCCCAGCAGGATCTCGATCAGCAGCTGACCGTCATGCAGGGCGAGCTCACGCGGCTCAAGGCCGAGCGCACGCATTGGCAGCGCCGGGTGGCGCTGTTGCGCTCGGACCGGCTCGACCCGGACATGCTTGACGAGCGGTCGCGCGCGCTCGTCGGCTATGTCGACCCGCGCGATCTGACGCGGCTGTTGCCGCCACATTGAACCGGCGACGCCGGCGCGCGTTGTCCCCAAGCGCAATTTGCTTTTGCCGTCAAATCCTTGGCGTGCGGGCCGCGCATGGGGCTCGCGCTTCCGCCGCCCGGCGATTTACGCTATGGGGTTCCAAGGCTTTTATCGTCCGGTCTTGATTACTGCCCGGACCCTGTCACAAGGAATGACTCAAGGAACCTTATGGCCCTCGCCGAAAATACCCGCAGCGCCAGGCAGAACGGGCCGACGCCGGCGACGCCCGTTGCCGAATTTGGCAAAGAGCAGGAGCTTTTTGCCTACCGTACCATGCTGACCATCCGCCGCTTCGAGGAGAAGGCGGGGCAGATGTACGGCATGGGGCTGATCGGCGGTTTCTGCCACCTTTATATCGGGCAAGAAGCCGTGGTGGTCGGCATGCAGATGGCGCTCAAAGCCGGTGACGAGGTGATCACCGGCTATCGCGACCACGGCCACATGATCGCCTGCGGCATGGAGCCCAAGGGCGTAATGGCGGAATTGACCGGGCGCAGCCACGGTTATTCCAGGGGCAAGGGCGGCTCGATGCACATGTTTTCCAAGGAGAGCGGATTTTACGGCGGCCACGGCATCGTCGGCGCCCAGGTGCCGCTTGGTACGGGTCTCGCTTTCGCTAATCACTATCGCGGCAACGACAACATCAGCCTGACCTATTTCGGAGACGGCGCCGCCAATCAAGGCCAGGTCTATGAGAGCTTCAATATGGCCGAGCTGTGGAAGCTGCCGGTCGTCTATGTCATCGAGAACAACCGCTACGCCATGGGTACCTCGATCACGCGCTCGTCGGCGGAGGTAAACCTGTCGCGCCGCGGCCTCTCATTCAACATTCCGGGCGAGCAGGTGGACGGCATGGACGTGCGCGCGGTGAAGGGCGCGGGCGACAAGGCGGCCGCCTGGTGCCGCGCCGGCAAGGGTCCCTATATCCTGGAGATGCTCACCTACCGCTACCGTGGACATTCAATGTCCGATCCGGCGAAGTACCGCACGCGCGAGGAGGTCGATGAGGTGCGCACGCATCACGATCCGATCGACATGGCGCGCCACCGCATCCTCGAAAAAAAGATCGCCAACGAAGACGCGCTGAAGAAGATCGACGGCGAGGTGCGCGACCTGATCAATCAGGCGTCCGAATTCGCCACGCACGATCCCGAGCCCGATGCCGCCGAGCTCTGGACCGACGTGTACCGCTAAGAAGAAACGATGTGATTAGGGTCGAGTAGGAAACAGTTCACGCCCATGCCGATCGAAGTGCTCATGCCCGCGCTCTCTCCGACCATGGAGAAGGGCAACCTCGCCAAGTGGCTCAAGAAAGAGGGCGACAGCGTCAAATCCGGCGACATCATTGCCGAGATCGAGACCGACAAGGCGACGATGGAAGTCGAGGCGGCGGACGAGGGCACGCTGGGAAAAATTCTCGTCCCCGAAGGCACCAATGACGTCGCGGTGAATACGCCGATCGCGGTCATTCTCGGCGACGGCGAGGATAGGTCGACGATCAAGGAAACAAAATCCGCCGCGGCGCCAAAGCCGGCAACGCCTGCGCCGATTCAAGCTGAAGCAAAATCGCGAGAGGCGCCTGCGGCGAAAGTGCCAGCGAAGGCGCCCGCCGCGCCGGAAACCAAAGCCGCCGCCGATCCCGACATTCCCGCCGGCACCGAGATGGTCACCATGACCATGCGCGAAGCGTTGCGCGACGCCATGGCCGAGGAGATGCGCCGCGACAAAGATGTGTTCGTGATAGGCGAGGAGGTGGCCGAATATCAGGGCGCCTACAAGGTGACGCAAGGCCTGCTGCAGGAGTTCGGCCCCAAGCGCGTGATCGATACGCCGATCACCGAGCACGGCTTTGCCGGCCTCGGTGTCGGCGCGGCGCTTGCGGGCCTCAAGCCCATCGTCGAGTTCATGACCTTCAACTTCGCCATGCAGGCGATGGATCATCTGATCAATTCGGCGGCGAAGACGCTCTATATGTCCGGCGGACAGATGGGCTGCTCGATCGTCTTCCGCGGGCCGAACGGCGCCGCAGCCCGCGTCGCCGCCCAGCACAGCCAGGATTATTCCTCCTGGTACTCGCACGTTCCGGGTCTCAAGGTGATCGCGCCGTCGAACGCCGCCGACGCCAAGGGCCTCTTGAAGGCGGCGACCCGCGATCCAAATCCGGTGATCTTTCTCGAAAACGAAATCCTCTACGGGCATTCATCGCCGGTGCCAAAGCTCGACGACTTCGTCCTACCGATCGGCAAAGCGCGCATCGTGCGCGCCGGCAACGACGTGACTATCATCGCCTGGTCGATGGGCATGTCTTACGCGCTGCACGCCGCCGAGGAACTGGCCAAGGACGGTATCGACGCCGAAGTCATTGACCTGCGCACGCTGCGGCCGATGGACACCGACACGATCGTCGCCTCGGTGCAGAAAACGGGACGCGCCGTCACCGTGGAAGAAGGCTGGGCGCAGTCCGGCGTCGGCGCGGAGATCGCCGCGCGGCTTATGGAGAGGGCCTTCGATTATCTCGACGCGCCGGTGATGCGCGTCACCGGCAAGGACGTGCCGATGCCTTACGCCGCCAATCTGGAAAAGTTGGCGCTGCCGTCGGTCGCCGAGGTGATCGAGGCGGCCAAAGCCGTTTGCTACCGGTAGGCCGCGCGCAATGCCCACCAATATCCTCATGCCGGCACTGTCGCCCACGATGGAGAAGGGCAACCTCGCCAAGTGGCTCAAGAAGGAAGGCGACAAGGTCAAATCGGGCGATGTGCTGGCCGAGATCGAGACCGACAAGGCGACGATGGAATACGAGGCGGTGGATGAAGGCACGCTGGCCAAGATCGTCGTCCCCGAGGGCACCCAGGACGTGGCGGTCAACGCCGTGATCGCAGTGCTCGCCGGCGATGGTGAGGACGTGAAGGCTGCGGCTGCTGGTGCAAAGGCCGCGCCGGCGGCGAAACCGGCTGAGGCGCCGAAGCCAGAGGCAGCGCCACAAAAGACCGCTGCGCCCGCTCCGCAAGCCGCGCCACCGCCGAAACCTGCCGCGCAATCCACGCCGCAAGCCACGGCGGCGAGCGCTGGCAACCGAATTTTCTCCTCGCCGCTCGCGCGCCGACTTGCAAAGGACGCAGGCATCGACCTTGCGCGCGTGCGGGGCTCCGGCCCGCATGGCCGCGTCATCGCCCGCGATATCGACGCGGTGAAAACCGGCAAGGGCCTGCGGACACCGGGTGCCGCGCCCGCAGCAGCGGCAGGAGCGCCGTCCGCTCCAGCAATGAGCGACCAGCAAATCCTCGCGCTCTATGAGCCCGGTTCCTACGAAAGCGTGCCGCATGACGGCATGCGCCGCACCATTGCACAGAGGCTCACCGCCGCGACGCAATCGATGCCGACCTTCTACCTCACCATCGATTGCGACATCGGTAAGCTCACCGCCGCGCGCGAGGAGATCAACGCGGCCGCGCCCAAGGACAAAGACGGCAAGCCCGCCTACAAGCTCAGCGTCAACGACTTTGTGATCAAGGCGCTGGCGCTCGCCTTGCAGCGCATCCCCGAGGCGAACGTGAGCTGGACCGAAGCCGCCATGCTCAAGCACAAGCATTCCGACATCGGCGTCGCCGTCGCGCTGCCCTTGGGTCTGATCACCCCGATCGTCCGCAACGCCGAGAGCAAATCGCTATCGACGATTTCCAACGAGATGAAGGATCTCGCCGCTCGCGCCAAGGCGAAAAAGCTCAAGCCAAACGAGTACCAGGGCGGCACGTCCTCGGTGTCGAACCTCGGCATGTACGGCATCAAGGATTTCACCGCCGTGATCAACCCGCCGCAGTCGTCGATCCTCGCGGTCGGCACCGGCGAGGAGCGCGCCGTGGTGCGCAACGGTCAGCTTGCGGTCGCCACCATCATGAGCGTGACGCTGTCCTGCGACCACCGCGCTATCGACGGCGCGCTCGGTGCCCAGCTGATCACGGCGTTCAAGACGCTGATCGAAAACCCGGTGATGATGGTGGTGTGATGGCAGACACCGCCTTCGACATTCTCATCATCGGCTCCGGACCGGGCGGCTATATCTCCGCCATCCGCGCGGCGCAGCTCGGCTTCAAGACGGCCATCGTCGAGCGCGACTATCTTGGCGGTATTTGCCTCAATTGGGGCTGTATCCCGACCAAGGCGCTGCTGCGCTCGGCCGAGATTTATCACTACATGCAGCACGCCAAGGATTATGGGCTGAAAGCCGACAATGTCGGTTACGACGCGGCGGCGGTGGTGAAACGTTCGCGCGGCGTGTCCAAGCGCCTCAACGACGGCGTCGGCTTCCTGATGAAGAAAAATAAAGTGTCCGTGATCTGGGGCGAGGCGCTCATCGATGCGTCCGGCAAGGTCACAGTGAAGGCCTCGAAGGGCGAAGCACCGAAGGGCGTGCTCGGGCCGGGCGCCTATCAGGCCAAACACATCATCATTGCCACCGGCGCGCGGCCGCGCGTGCTGCCCGGCATCGAACCGGACAAGAAACTGGTGTGGACCTATTTCGAGGCCATGGTGCCGCCGTCGATCCCGAAGTCATTGCTGGTGATCGGCAGTGGCGCCATTGGCATCGAGTTCGCCTCGTTCTTCCGCACGCTGGGATCGGAAGTGACCGTGGTCGAGGTGCTGCCGCAGATCCTTCCCGTCGAGGACCATGAGATCCAGACGTTTGCGCGCAAGAGCTTCGAGAAACAAGGCATCAAGATTTTGACCAATGCCAAGGTCACCAAACTCGACAAGAAGGCCGACAGTGTCACCGCAACAATAGAAGCCGACGGCAAGTCGCAACAGATCATCGTCGAGCGCGTCATTTCCGCTGTAGGCGTCGTCGGCAATATCGAAAACCTCGGCTTGGAAAAGCTCGGTGTCAAAACCGAGCGCGGCCTCATCGCCGTGGATCCGCTCAGCAAGACCAATGTCCCCGGCATCTACGCCATCGGCGACGTCTCCGGCCCGCCGATGCTGGCGCACAAGGCCGAGCACGAGGGCGAAATCTGCGTCGAGGCGATCAAGGGCCTCAACCCGCATCCGCTCGACAAGCTGATGATCCCCGGCTGCACCTATTGCACGCCGCAGGTCGCCTCCGTCGGCCTCACCGAACAGGCCGCCAAAGCCAAAAGCCTCGACATTCGCGTCGGTCGCTTTCCCTTCGTCGGCAACGGCAAGGCGATCGCACTGGGCGAAGATCAGGGCCTGGTCAAAGTGATCTTCGACAAGAAGACCGGCAAGCTCCTCGGCGCGCACATGGTTGGCGCCGAGGTCACCGAGCTGATCCAGGGCTACGTCGTGGCAATGAATCTGGAGACGACGGAAGAAGAATTGATACACACCGTCTTCCCGCATCCGACGCTGTCAGAGATGATGGGGGAGGCGGTGCTCGATGCGTACGCGCGTGCGTTGAATATATAGGGAGCGTGCCATGGCCAAATTCGCCAACATCCTCGAAACGGTCGGCAAAACGCCGGTGGTCAAGATCAACAAGCTCGGTCCTAAAGGCATCAACCTCTACGTCAAGATCGAAGCTTTCAATCCGCTCGGCTCGGTCAAGGATCGCCTCGCGCTTGGCGTCATCGAGGCGGCGGAAAAATCCGGCGAGCTCAAGCCGGGGCAGACGGTAATCGAGGCAACCTCCGGCAATACCGGCATCGGCCTCGCCATGGTTTGCGCTGCCAAGGGCTATCCGCTGGTCGTCACCATGGCGGAAACCTTCAGCGTCGAACGGCGCAAGCTCATGCGCTTTCTCGGAGCCAAGGTGGTGCTCACCCCCGCCACCGGACGTGGCATGGGCATGGTCGAAAAGGCGCAGGAGCTTGCCAAGACGCATGGCTGGTTCCTCACGCGGCAATTCGAGAACGAGGCCAACCCCGACATGCACTCGCGCACCACCGCGCGCGAGATCGTCGACGACTTCAAGGGCGAGAAGCTCGACTATTGGGTCACCGGCTTCGGCACCGGCGGCACGCTCAAAGGCGTCGCCCGCGTGCTTGCCAAGGAACGGCCCGACACCAAGATCGTGGTCTGCGAGCCGACCGACGCGCCGATGCTGTCGACGAAGTCGCCACAGGAACGCAACCCGGACGGCTCGCCGGCAAAAGCCAATGCCGCCTTCAAGCCGCACCCGATGCAAGGCTGGAGCCCGGACTTCATTCCGAAGATCACCGGCGAGGCGGTCGACATGAATGTCATCAGCCGCATCATCACGATTGCCGGCGCCGACGCAATGAAGTGCTCAAAGGCGCTGGCGCAGCAGGAAGGCATCTTCGTCGGCATCACCGCCGGCGCGACTTTGGCCGGCGCGCTGGAAGTGGCTAAGACCGCAGCGCCCGGCTCGACCATTCTCGCCATGCTGCCCGACACCGGCGAGCGCTATCTTTCCACGCCGCTGTTTGCCGATGTCGGCGTCGACATGAACGACGATGAATTGAAGATTTCCAATTCGACGCCAAACCATCGTATGCCGCCAAAGGCGGCCTAATTCAAATGCCGCCGAAAGCGGTGTGAGGATCCGATTGGCGTTCTGGCCTGAATCGTCATCGGCTTGATCGCCGGCTGGCTCGCCAAACAAGTGCTCGGCGGGCCAGGCGGCATTTTGCACAATCTGGCCATCGGCCTGGTCGGCGCCATTGTCGGCGGTTTTCTCTTTTCCAAGCTGAATATTGCGGTTGAGTAGGGCTTCCTCGGGAGCCTGATCACCGCCACGGTTGGCGCCATCGTTTTCTTGGCCATCTGGCGCGCAATCCGGCAGGCCTGAACTCGTCTTGCGGCGCAGCGGTTGCAGCCGTAAGTAAGAGCCATGGCCGTCGTCCTCGATCTCAATAGTCCGCGTCCGCGCCATCCGGAAAAGGCGCATCGGCCGGATTCGCCGCCTCGCCAAAAAACCTGACTGGATCCGCGTCAAGGCGCCGGTGTCGCCGGGCTATTTCGCAACGCATAGAATCATGCGCGAGAACGGCCTGCACACCGTGTGCGAGGAGGCCGGCTGCCCGAATATCGGCGAGTGCTGGGAGAAGAAGCACGCCACCTTCATGATCATGGGCGACACCTGCACGCGCGCCTGCGCCTTCTGCAACGTCAAGACCGGACTGCCCGGCGCGCTCGATGCCAACGAACCCGCGCATGTCGGCGAGGCGACTGCAAAATTGGGCCTCGCGCATATCGTTGTCACCTCGGTTGACCGCGACGATCTTGCCGACGGCGGCGCGCAACACTTCGCCGACACCATTCGCGCCATTCGCGCGCACGCGCCGGGCACGACAATCGAGGTGCTCACGCCTGACTTCCTGCGCAAGGATGGCGCGCTCGAAATCGTCGTCGACGCCAGGCCAGACGTGTTCAACCACAATCTCGAAACCGTGCCGTCGCTTTATCTTACGGTGCGGCCGGGCGCGCGTTATTTCCATTCGCTGCGGCTGCTGCAGCGGGTGAAGGAGCTCGATCCTGCGATGTTCACGAAGTCGGGCATCATGGTGGGCCTGGGCGAGGAACGAAACGAAGTCTTGCAGGTCATGGACGATTTGCGCTCGGCCAATGTCGATTTCCTCACCATCGGGCAATACCTGCAACCGACGCGCAAGCACCATGAGGTGATGCGCTTCGTGCCGCCGGACGAGTTCAAGGCGCTGGAGACGATCGCCTACAGCAAAGGATTCCTCATGGTGTCGGCCTCGCCGCTGACGCGCTCCTCGCATCACGCCGGCGAAGACTTCGCGCGGTTGAAAGCCGCGCGGGCCAACCAACCGTAAGACATGCCGCAATTCTCCACGAAGCGCCGCGTCCGCCATTCTGCGGCGAACATGTTCGATCTGGTGGCGGACATGGGGGAATATCCGGCCTTCGTGCCGCTCTGCACCGGGTTGAAGGTGCGCAGCCGCAGCGACAAGGGCGAGGGCGTCGCCGTCGTCATCGCGGAGATGACGGTTGCCTACAAGATGATCCGGCAAACCTTCGTCACCCGCGACACGCTCGACCGGACAGACCTGAAAATCCTGGTGGAATATCTCGACGGTCCGTTCAGCCGGCTGCAGAATCGCTGGGTGTTTCACCCGATCGGCGACAACGCGTGCGACGTCGAATTCTTTATCGACTACGAGTTCAGGAGCCGCACCTTGGCGATGCTCATGGGCGCCATGTTCGATACCGCGTTCCGTAAATTCGCCGCCGCATTCGAAAAGCGCGCCGACCAGGTGTACGGCCGCAAAACGGCTTAAGCGCTTGCCGCCATTTCTTTCAACATCGCCAGCGCCTGCAGCACAGACTTCGCCCGCACCTCGAGGCGGCCGATGGCGCCGTAGCGCATTTCCTTGTGCGTCAACCTTCCGTCGCGCGTGGCGCAGGCGAAATGAACGAGGCCCACCGGCTTGTCCTTGCTGCCCCCGCCGGGGCCGGCGATGCCGGTGATGGCGACGGAAAGATCAACGTCGGCATGCGCAAGCGCGCCGCGCGCCATGGCTTCGGCCGTTTCGCCGCTCACCGCACCGTATTTCTTCAGCGTCTCGGCCGGCACGCCGAGCATCTCGCGCTTGGCGTCGTTGGAATAGGTGACGAAGCCGCGGTCGACGACGTCGGATGAGCCGGCAATGTCGGTGAGCGCGCCGGCGACCAGCCCGCCGGTGCAGGATTCCGCCGTCGCCAGCGTCAAGCCGCGTGCCCGGCAGGTATCGAGCACGGCAATCGCAGCGGCGTGCATCTCGTCGGTCAAGCGTCGCTCCAGGGCAATCGCACGGTCGCCGTCGCATAGGCAGCGATGCCTTCGCCGCGGCCGGTGAAGCCGAGCCGCTCGCTGGTCGTCGCCTTCACGCCGACGCGTTCAACCGCAGTGCCGGCAAGCCGCGCGATATTCGCGCGCATGGCGTCGCGATGCGGGCCGATGCGCGGCGCCTCGCAAACGATGTTGAGGTCAAGATGGGCGATGCAGCCGCCGCGTCTGGCTACGCGCTCGATCGCAAAGCGCAGAAAGCGGTCGGACGTCGCGCCGCGCCATTGCGGATTGCTGGGCGGAAAATGCGCGCCGATATCGCCATCGGCCAACGCGCCGAGGATAGCGTCGGTCAGCGCATGCAGGGCCACATCGGCGTCGGAGTGACCGATCAGGGCTTGCGTGTGCGGGATGCGCACGCCGCCGAGTGTGACATGATCGCCGGGACCGAAGGCGTGCACGTCGATGCCGGAGCCGGCGCGTATGTCACCGAGCGCGGCGAAGGACGCGGCGTGCGCGCGGGCGAAATCCTCAGATGTTGTGATCTTGATGTTGCCGGGCTCGCCGGCAAAAGCGGTGACGGTGAGGCCAGCCCATTCGGCGAGCGCCGCGTCGTCGGTGAAATCGCTGCGGCCGGCGGCGGCGGCGTTGCGATGCGCGTCGAGCAGGGCGGAATAGGTGAAGGCCTGCGGTGTCTGCACTAGCCGCAAGGGAGTACGATCGACGGTGCCGGTGACGCGCCCGGTCGCATCCACCGATTTCACGGTATCGGTCACCGGCAACGCCGGAATGGCGGCGCCGCTTTGCCGTGCCGCTTCGATAGCGCGCGACGCAAGCTCGGCGGTCACGAACGGCCGCGCCGCGTCATGCACCAGCACGATGTCGGGCGCATGCAGCGACAGCGCTTCCAGCCCGGCGCGTACCGACATCTGCCGCGTGGCACCGCCGAAGACCGCCGGAAGCAGGTTCAATCCGCGCGCCGAAGCGGCAAAAAGCGAAACGTCGTCCGGGTGAATGACTGCCTGCACCCAGTCGATGCGCGGATGCTCAGCAAGTGCACTGAGACTGCGGCGGATCATCGGCTCGCCGCCGATCGGGCGGAATTGCTTTGCCACATCGGCGCCCGCCCGCGTCCCGCGGCCGGCCGCGACAATGACCGCTGCGATGCCAGCCATGCGAGTTGCGCGCTCCTCTATGTGCTCGGCGCTTTACCGCGTTCTAGTCGCGGCGGGAAAGGTTTAGCGGAGCAGGGCGGCGGTTTAACGATGAACATCTTTTTGCAGTGCAGCACTTGCGTCCGCTATCAAAATGGCTAACCTCTGGGCAGTGGCGAATTTAGCCTAAAACATAGGCAAGGGCAATTTGATGGCCGAATTCACCTCATTTCGGGGAAGTGCCTGGTCAATCGGCGGCATAATTGTGCCGAACCGAGTGATTTTGGCGCCGATGTCGGGGATCACTGACGCGCCGTTTCGCCGATCGGCCGAACAGCTCGGCGTCGGGCTCGTGGTCTCGGAAATGACCGCGTGCGCCGCGCTCGTCGAGGGCCAGCGCGAGGCGCGGGTGCGCAGTGAGGGGCGCGGCGTCGGCATCCATGTGGTGCAGCTCGCTGGCTGCGAGGCGCATTGGATGGCGGAAGGCGCCCGCGTCGCCGAGGCGCAAGGCGCCCACGTCATCGACATCAACATGGGTTGCCCGTCCAAGCAGGTCACTAACGGCGCGTCCGGATCGGCACTGATGCGCGACCTCGATCACGCATTGGGCCTCATCGAAGCGACCGTCGCTGCTGTCGCTGTGCCGGTGATACTGAAGATGCGGCTCGGCTGGGATCACTCAGCGATTAATGCGCCGGAGCTTGCGCGCCGGGCGGAAGCGGCCGGCGTCCAAGCGATCACCGTGCACGGCCGCACCCGTTGCCAATTTTACGACGGTTCGGCCGATTGGGCGGCCATCCGCGCCGTCAAGCAAAGCGTGCGCCTTCCGGTCGTCGTCAACGGCGACATCCTCTCATTTGACGACGCCGATCGCGCCTTAAAACTCTCCGGCGCCGACGCCGTCATGATCGGCCGTGCCGCACAAGGCAGACCGTGGTTCCCCGGCCAGGTCGCGCGCTATCTCGCTACTGGCGAACGGCAAGGTCCGCCGCCGCTCGCGCAACAATGGACGATGATCGACGCGCTCTACGATGACATGATCGGCCATCATGGCTTAGCGATCGGCCGCCGCCATGCCCGCAAGCATCTCGGCTGGGCCCTCGACACCGCCGCCGCGACTGTGGGCGCACCGGTCGCGCTTCTAAAGGATCACCGCGCGCGCGTGCTCACCGCTGAGGAGCCAAGTGAGGCACGCCGTCATCTCGCCGACGCTTACGATGCCTTCGCCTGGAGGGCCGCCGCATGAGCCGCGCCCACGCTATCAGCGCTGTGACCTTGTCGGCGGCCGATGCCGTCATCAACGCGTTGCCGTATCCAGTGATCATGGTGTCGGCCGACGGCAGGATCGCCGATGCCAATGTCGCGGCCGAGCAATTTTTCGAAGCGTCAATCCCGATGCTCCGCCGGCACATGTTGCGCGACCTGGTGCCGTTCGGTTCGCCCGTGCTCACGCTGATCGAGCAGGTGCGCCGGAATGGCTCCGCGGTCAACGAATACAAGGTCGATCTCGCCACGCCGCGCAATCCCGGCGAGCGGCTGGTCGATCTCTATGTTGGGCCGGTGGCGGAATACCCGGACCACGTCGTCGTCATGCTGCAGGAACGGACCATCGCCGACAAGATGGACCGGCAATTGACGCATCGCGGCGCCGCGCGCTCGGTGATCGCGCTTGCCGCCATGCTGGCTCATGAGATCAAGAACCCGCTGTCCGGCATTCGCGGCGCCGCGCAGCTGCTCGAGCAATCGGCAGGCGATGACGACCGCCCGCTGACGAAACTGATCTGCGACGAAACCGACCGTATCGTGAAACTGGTCGATCGCATGGAGGTGTTTGCCGACAAGCGTCCGGTCGACCGCGAGCCGGTCAACATTCACGCTGTGTTCGATCACGTGAAACGGCTGGCTCAATCGGGTTTCGGCCGCCACATCAAATTCGCCGAGGAGTATGACCCGTCATTACCTCCGGTGCTCGCCAATCGCGACCAGCTGGTGCAGGTGTTCCTCAACCTGGTGAAAAACGCCGCCGAGGCGATCGGCGAAGGCTCGATCGACGGCGAAATCCAACTCACCACGGCGTTCCGCCCGGGCGTGCGCCTGTCGGTGCCCGGCGGCAGGGCGCGCGTGTCGCTGCCGCTCGAATTCTGCGTCAAGGACAATGGGCCGGGCGTTCCCGACGATTTGATGCCGCATCTATTCGACCCGTTCGTCACCACCAAGCCGACCGGCAGCGGGCTCGGCCTAGCGCTGGTGGCGAAAATCGTCGGCGACCATGGCGGCATCATCGAATGTGAATCGCAGCCGCGGCGGACGATCTTCCGCGTGCTGATGCCCATCTACAGCGGCGACGGCGCCGTCGCTGAGGACGCGCCGCCGGTGCAGAGCGAGTAGGGCGATGCCGAGTGGAAGCATATTGGTTGCCGACGACGATGCCGCGATCCGCACCGTCCTCAATCAGGCTTTGTCGCGCGCCGGCTACGAAGTGCGCCTGACCGGCAACGCCGCCACGCTGTGGCGTTGGGTCAGCCAGGGCGACGGCGACCTGGTCATCACCGACGTGGTGATGCCCGACGAAAACGCCTTCGATCTTATTCCGCGTATCCGCAAGGCGCGGCCCGATTTGCCGGTCATCATCATGAGCGCGCAGAACACGTTCATGACCGCGATTCGCGCGTCCGAACGCGGCGCCTACGAATATCTGCCCAAGCCGTTCGACCTGAAGGAACTTATATCGATCGTCGGCCGGGCGCTGTCGGAACCGAAGGAGAAAAAACCGGCGGCGCCAAAACCGGATGAATTTGAGAACATCCCGCTGGTCGGCCGCTCGCCGGCGATGCAGGAAATCTACCGCGTGCTGGCACGGCTGATGCAGACCGATCTGACGGTGATGATTTCCGGCGAATCCGGCACCGGCAAGGAATTGGTGGCCAAGGCGCTGCACGATTACGGCAAACGGCGCACCGGCGCCTTCGTCGCCATCAACATGGCGGCGATTCCGCGTGATTTGATCGAATCCGAGTTGTTTGGCCACGAGAAGGGCGCCTTCACCGGCGCCAATGCCCGCTCATCAGGACGCTTCGAGCAGGCGGAAGGCGGCACGCTGTTCCTTGATGAAATCGGCGACATGCCGATGGAGGCGCAAACCCGCCTGCTGCGCGTGCTCCAACAGGGTGAATACACGACCGTCGGCGGACGCACGCCGATCAAGAGCGACGTGCGTATCATCGCCGCGACCAACAAGGACCTGCGACAACTGATTCAAGGGGGGCTGTTCCGCGAGGATCTGTTCTTCCGCCTCAACGTGGTGCCGCTGCGCCTTCCTCCGTTGCGCGAACGCACCGAGGATGTGCCCGACCTCATCCGCCACTTCTTCGCCCAGGCGCAACGCGAAGGCTTGCCCGGCAAGCAGATCGACCCGGCCGGGCTCGACCGGCTCAAGCGCCATCGCTGGCCGGGCAATGTGCGCGAGCTGGAAAATCTGGCGCGGCGGCTCGCGGCGCTTTATCCGCACGAGACCATCACCGCGGCGGTCATCGAAAGCGAGCTTGCCCAGCCAGTGCTTCAGGCTGGTGGCGACGAGCCCCGCGCCGATGAATTCGTTAGGCGCCGCGGTCGAGCGCCATCTTTCCGCGTATTTCGCCGGTTTCGAGGATGGCATACCGCCAGCCGGTCTTTATCACCGAGTGCTGCGTGAAATCGAATATCCGCTGCTGTCGGCCGCGCTCGCCGCCACCCGCGGCAACCAGATCCGCGCCGCCGACCTGCTCGGGGTCAACCGCAACACCCTGCGCAAGAAAATTCGCGACCTCGACATACAGGTCTTCCGCGGCGGCAATTGACCGGCAAGCCGATTTATTCTTTGGCTTTTGCGCCGCGGATTTGTCGCAATTCGGCAACATTGTTGTATAAAAGCATCAGTGCCGGGGAGGGCTGTTCAGTCCTGCCCTTTCTACAACCAATCGGGGCATGCGCCCCACCTTTGGCCGACAGGGGCTCATGAGCGTCGAACAGGCTGCCATCGCCGATGCCGCGCCGTCCGAGCCGCCGGCCAAGCGCGGGGAAGTCCGCATTCTCGGTCCGGTCGCTGTCGGCCTGGCCCTGCTCTCGGCACTGGTCACTTTCGTCGTTCTCGCCGATCTCACGCCGATTTCGCCCAACCACAATGTCGTGGTCACGCTGCTGCTCGCCAACGCGGCGACCGTGCTGCTGCTGATCGGCATCATCACCCGCGAGGTCTGGCAGGTGGTGCAGGCTCGCCGCACGGGCCGCGCCGCGGCGCGACTACACGTGCGCATCGTCGGCCTGTTCTCGCTCGTCGCCGCGACGCCGGCGATTCTGGTCGCCATCGTAGCGACGGTGACACTCGACCGCGGCCTAGATCGCCTGTTCTCCGCCGACACGCGCTCGGCCATCGAGAATTCGCTCATCATCGCGGAAGCGTATCTGCGCGATCACGCGCAGATCGTGCGCTCCGATATCATGGTCATGGCCTATGACATTGCGCGCAACAAATCGACGTTCGATGAGGATCGCGCCAAGCTGCCGCAGTACCTGACGTTCCAGGCCGCGGTACGGGGCCTCGCCGCGGCGATCGTGCTCGACCAAAACCTCGACGTCATTGCGCGCGCCGACGTGCCCACCAGCGAAACATTTGCCTTGCCACCGCACGATGCATTGCCGCAGATCAACGACAAGGACCCGCAGATCGTGCTGCTGCCCGACACCAATTACGTGGCGGCGATCATGCGGCTTCCTCAATCCAACGACCATTTCCTTTACGTAACACGGTTGCTCGATCCTCGCGTGGCGCCGCAAGTGCAGGCGACGCGCGCGCGCGTGCGGGAATACGCCGCAATCGAGCAGCGGCGCGTCGGCGTTCAGGTCGCCTTCGCGTTGATGTACACGGTGATAGCGCTGACCGTCCTGTTGTCGGCGGTCTGGATCGGGCTCAACTTCGCCAACCGACTGGTGGCACCGATCCGCCGTCTCATCGGCGCTGCCAATTTGGTGTCCACCGGCAACTTGTTTGTGCGCGTGCCGGTGCGCCAGTCGGAGGGCGACCTCGCGCAGCTCGGCGAGACCTTCAACCGCATGACGGCCGAGCTGCGCACGCAGCGCGACGACATCGTGCGCGCCCGCGATGTCATCGACAGTCGTCGCCGCTTCACCGAAGCGGTGCTTGCCGGCGCCAGCGCCGGCGTGATCGGCGTCGACGGCAAAGGTTGCGTGAGCATCCTCAACCGCTCGGCGGAAAAGCTGATCGGCCGCAGCGAAGCAGAGGCGCTCGGCCGTCCGCTGGTGGAGATCATGCCCGAGCTCGCCGATATTACGGCGACGGTGCAGTCGGGCGCACAGCGTCTAGCGCAGGACCAGGTGACCATCAGCCGCAATGGCCGCGAGCGCAATCTCTCGATCCGCGTGACCAGCGAACAATCGGGACAATCCGAGCACGACTATGTCGTCACTCTTGACGACATTACCGATCTGGTATCGGCCCAGCGCACTTCCGCGTGGGCCGATGTTGCGCGCCGCATCGCCCACGAGATCAAGAATCCGCTCACCCCGATCCAGCTTTCGGCTGAACGGCTGCGGCGCAAATACGGCGGCATGATCGGCGAGGACCGCGCCGTTTTCGACCAATGCACCGACACGATCGTGCGTCAGGTCGACGACATCAAGCGCATGGTCGATGAATTCTCCCGTTTTGCCCGCATGCCGAAACCGGTGATGGCCGCCGAAGACGTTGCCGACACCGTGCGGCAAACCGTATTCCTCATGCGCGTCGGCCTCGCCGAAATCGATATCGAGGCGGACCTCGCCGAGGACCCGATGCCGGCGCATTTCGACAGGCGGTTGATTTCACAGGCGCTCACCAACATCATCAAAAATGCCGGCGAGGCGATTGCCGCGGTGCCAGCGGCCGAGCTTGGCAAGGGCGTCATCAGCGTTTCCGCCGGGCGCGACGGCGACGACATCGTCATCGACGTGATCGACAACGGCATCGGCCTGCCGAAGGAAAACCGCAACCGGCTGCTCGAACCCTACGTCACCACACGCGAGAAGGGGACAGGCCTGGGGCTCGCCATCGTCGGACGCATCGTCGAGGACCATGGCGGCATCATCGAAATGCGCGACGCCGCCGACAAGATCGCGGGCCAGCGCGGCGCCTGGGTCCGCGTGCGCTTCGCCGCCGCGGGACACACGCCATCCGACGAACAACAGACAGCGATGAGCAAGTAAAGTCATGCCTGCCGATATTCTGATCGTCGACGATGAAACCGATATCCGCGAACTGGTCGCGGGCATCTTGCAAGACGAGGGCTACGCCGCGCGCACCGCGCGCAACAGCGACGAGGCGATGGCGGCCATCGTGTCGCAGCGGCCCAATCTCGTGTTCCTAGATATCTGGCTGCAAGGCTCAAAGCTCGACGGCTTGCAATTGCTCGACGCCGTCAAGCGGGAGTATCCCGAGGTGCCGATCGTAATGATCTCCGGCCACGGCAACATCGAAACCGCGGTTTCCGCGATCAAGCGCGGCGCTTATGATTTCATCGAGAAGCCGTTCAAGGCCGACCGGCTGGTGCTGGTCGCCGACCGGGCGCTGGAGACCTCGCGTCTCAAGCGGGAGGTCAAGCAACTCAAGCAACTGGCGCCATTGCCGACGACGCTGATCGGGCGATCCGCGGCCATCGGTCAATTGCGCCAGGTCATCGACAAGGTGGCGCCGACCAACAGCCGCATCCTCATCGTCGGTCCGTCCGGCTCCGGCAAGGAGCTCGCCGCCCGCACCATCCATCAGCTGTCGAGCCGCGCCAGCGGGCCATTCATCGTCGTCAATGCCGCGGCGATCACGCCAGAGCGAATGGAAATCGAGCTGTTCGGCGTCGATCAGTCCAACGGCTCGGACGGGCGCAAACCCGGCGCGCTGGAAGAAGCGCACGGCGGCACGCTGTTTTTCGACGACATCGCCGACCTGCCGCGCGAAACGCAAAACAAGATCCTGCGCGTGCTCGTGGACCAGACCTTCCAGCGCGTCGGTGGTAGCGCCAAGGTTGCCGTCGACGTGCGCATCGTGTCCTCCACCGCGCGCAATCTGGAAGCGCTGATTGCCGAAGGAAAATTCCGCGAGGACCTCTATCACCGGCTCTCGGTGGTGCCGATCCGCGTGCCGCCGCTTGCCGAGCGGCGCGACGACATCCCCGATCTGGTCAATTATTTCATGGAGCAGATTTCGCTGGCCACCGGCCTGCCCAAGCGGCGCATCGGCGAGGACGCCATGGCGGTCCTGCAATCGCACGACTGGCCGGGCAATGTCCGGCAGCTGCGCAACAATATCGAGCGGCTGATGATCTTGGCCGGCGGCGATCCGGACGCGGTGATCACTGCGAGCATGCTGCCGCCCGACGTCGGTTCCATGGTGCCGGGCATGCCCAACGGCAACGGCGGCGAGCAACTAATGGGCCTGCCGCTGCGCGACGCCCGCGAAGTGTTCGAGCGCGAATATCTAGTGGCGCAGATTTCCCGCTTCGGCGGTAATATTTCGCGCACCGCCGAATTTGTCGGCATGGAGCGCTCGGCACTGCATCGGAAATTAAAGGCGCTGGGGATTGGTTAAATGACACTGACGCATTCTCCGTTCATTCCCGCGCAAGCGGGAACTCATTGGCGAATAATTCCGTGGCCTGCAGCTCTGGGTTCCCGCTTTCGCGGGGACGAACGGAATTAAGCCATGTCGCGGATCGCGTACGTCAACGGCCGCTATCTGCCGCAGGCGCAGGCCAAGGTCTCGATCGAGGACCGCGGCTACCAGTTCGCTGACGGCGTCTACGAAGTCTGTGAGGTGAGGGGAGGCAGACTGGTGGACGAACGCCGCCACATGGCGCGGCTCGACCGTTCGCTCAACGAATTGCGCCTGCCGCGCCCCATGTCGCCCGCCGCCCTTGGCGTGGTGATGCGCGAGACGGTGCGGCGCAACCGCGTGCGCGACGGCATCGTCTATCTGCAGATCACGCGTGGCGCGGCGCCGCGCGACTTTCCCTTTCCTCCGGCGGGTACGCGCGCGTCATTGGTGGTAACGGCGCGCAACAGCAATCTCGCGCGACTCGAGCAACTTGCCGCCGAGGGCATCGCCGTCATCACCGTGCCCGACATCCGCTGGCAGCGTGTGGACGTGAAATCGGTAGCGCTGTTGCCCAATGTGCTGGCCAAGCAGGCCGCTCGCGATGCCGGCGCGCGCGAAGCCTGGCTGGTCGACGGCACCGGCTGCGTCACGGAAGGCGCATCGTCCTCCGCATGGATCGTCGACCGTGACGGCAAACTCATTACGCATCCGCTCGGCCGCGATATTCTGCCCGGCATCACTCGCTCGGTGGTGATCGACGTGATCAAGGCGCAAGGTTTGGCTTTCGAGGAGCGCGCCTTCACCGTCGAGGAGGCTTATGCCGCGCGCGAAGCGTTCATCACCTCGGCAACCCAGATCGTGCAGCCGGTCGTGCGCATCGACGGCCGGCCGGTCGGCAATGGCGCGCCCGGGCTGATCGCGACCGCATTGCGCCGCGATTATCACCGTCATGCCGAATTCTCGTGACGCCATCCGGCATCGAAAACACACGATATTTCAGTTGTTTGCGGGCGTAGCCCCCAACTTGCGCTTGCACCCGGGCCGCACCTGCCATCTAATGGTCCCTCTCGGGACTGGCGCGCTTCGCGCAGGGGAGAAGCGGCGCATACGGCTGACTGCGTATGTTTGAGGTCCCGGGCAACGAAGGTCTCGCGCGCAGACGCGGGCAAAAAATGGAACACGGCCATGGCAGCCGAACGAGCACAAAATCTACAAGACACTTTTCTCAATCACGTCCGCAAAAGCAAAGTCCCGCTCACCATTTTTCTGGTCAACGGGGTGAAATTGCAAGGCGTCGTCACCTGGTTCGATAATTTCTGCGTGCTGCTGCGGCGGGACGGGCACTCCCAGCTCGTCTACAAGCACGCGATTTCGACCATCATGCCGGGTCATCCGATCCAACTGTTCGAGGGCGGCGAAGACGCGCCGCCGGAAAAGGCGTAGTTGGAACCGCGCCGTCGCGACGACAGCGCCGATCGGCTGAGCGCGTCGCGCTCGGAGACCGGGCGCGCCATTGTCATCGAGCCGTGGCTCAAACGCGCGACCTCGCGCGGCGCCGCGCGCGAGCTTTCGCAATCGCGCACGCCGGAAGCGCGGCTGGAAGAGGCGACGGGTCTTGCGCGTGCTATCGATCTCAACGTCGTCGAAGCGGGGCTGGTCACGCTCAATGCCGTGCGCCCGGCGACTTACGTCGGCAAGGGCAAGGTCGATGAGATCGCCGGTCTCGCCAAGAGCCTCGAAGCGTCGGTCGTGGTCATGGATTGCCCGGTTTCTCCGGTGCAGCAACGCAATCTGGAAAAAGCCTGGAATGCGAAGGTCATCGACCGCACCGGTCTGATCCTGGAAATCTTCGGCCGCCGCGCGCGCACGCGCGAGGGAGCGCTGCAGGTCGAGCACGCGCATTTGAATTACCAGAAGAGCCGGCTGGTGCGCTCGTGGACGCATCTCGAGCGCCAGCGCGGCGGCTTCGGCTTTCTCGGCGGGCCGGGCGAAACGCAGTTGGAGGCCGACCGGCGCGTGATCGAGGACCGTATCAAGCGCATCGAGGCCGAGCTTGAAGGCGTCAAACGCACCCGCAAGCTGCATCGCAACAGCCGCAAGCGCGTGCCGTATCCGATCGTGGCGCTGGTCGGCTACACAAATGCCGGCAAGTCGACGCTGTTCAACCGCATGACGCGGGCGACCGTTCTGTCGGCCGACATGCTGTTTGCGACGCTCGATCCGACGCTGCGCGCGGTCGAACTGCCGCTCGGCAACCGCGTCATTTTGTCCGATACCGTGGGCTTCATTTCCGATCTGCCGACCATGCTGGTGGCGGCCTTCCGCGCCACGCTTGAAGAAGTGATCGAGGCCGATGTCATCCTGCATGTGCGCGACATGTCGCACGCGGACACCACGGCGCAATCCCATGACGTGGCAAAGGTGCTGGAGGAGCTGGGCATCGCGGCCACCGACCATCGGCTGATCGAAATCTGGAACAAGATCGACCGGCTCGACACGGAAGGTCGTGCGCGGCTGGTCAATCTCGCCGAACGGCAGGAGGCCGGACGGCGTCCGGTCCTGGTGTCGGCGCTGAGCGGAGAGGCGATCGATACCTTGAGCGCGGCAATCGAAGCCCGGCTCGGCGAAAGCCGGCAGACGCTGCACCTGCTGCTCGATCCGGCAGACGGCGCTGGCTTGAGCTGGCTCTACCGCCATGCCGAAGTGCTGTCGCGCGAGATGCGCGAGGACGGGCAGATGGCGGTCGACGTGCGCGCTGACGCCACGAATGCCGACATGGTCCGGCACAAATATCCGCAGGCCAGTTAACCTTTTGCGGCTTTTTCGGCCGCCTTGGCTTCGTCCCAGAGTGCGTCCATTTCTTCGAGCGTCGCGTCCCGGGGCGATTTACCGCGCGCGGCGAGGGCCTTCTCGATGGCGGCAAAGCGGCGCTCGAATTTGGCGTTGGCCACGCGCAGCAGGCCTTCCGGGTCGGCGCGCAAATGGCGGGCGAGATTGACCACGGCGAACAGCAGGTCGCCGACTTCGGCTGCGGCGTCGACCTTGTTCGGGCCATTCAGCTCGGCTTCGATCTCGTCGGCTTCCTCGCGAATTTTCGCCAAAACGGCGCGCGGGTCGTTCCAGTCGAAACCGACGGTGCCGGCCTTGGTCTGCAGCTTCAGCGCGCGGGTTAACGCGGGCAGGGCGACCGGCACGCCGGCCAAGACGCCTGCCTCGGCCGTCGCGCCGCGCTCAGCCTTCTCCTCCGCCTTGATGCGCTCCCATAGGCCCTTCACCGCCTCGGCCGTGTGGCCCTGTTCGTCGGCAAAAACGTGCGGATGGCGGCGGATCAGCTTCGCCGTGATGCCGTCCACCACGTCGCCGAATTCGAAGGCGCCTTGGTCTTCTGGCAGCTCTTGGGCCAGCCGGGCGTGGAAGACGACCTGGAGCAGCAGATCACCCAACTCGTCCTTTAGGCCGGCGAGGTCGCCGCGGGCGATGGCGTCGGCGACTTCGTAGGCTTCCTCCAGGGTATAGGGAGCAATCGTTGCGAAAGTCTGTTCCAGGTCCCACGAGCAGCCCGAACCCGGCGTGCGCAGGGCTGCCATGATCTCGATCAGCCGGGCAATGTCGCGGGAAGGCTTCAAGGGACGCTCGTGCGGGGTCGAAGGCGACCGTAGCAAAGGGCCTGGCTTTGGACGAACGCCAATATCAGATTCGCATAAGACATATTATGGAATATTATAGGGCGATGTTTCACTTGAGGCACCCAATCGCGCGTACATTAAGATCGAATCTGATAATATTGATTTCACACTATTATTTGATCCATCTATGACAAAGGCGTCACACCAAATCAAAGCCTTCTGGCGGCTTTCGAACTCATCACTTTAACGGGCTTCAAACCGCATCCCGTCATAGGCCGGCTCAACATTCGCCGGCAACTTTGCCCGCAGCACCTCGTAGTCGAGGTCGGCGTGTAGGTTGGTGAGGATCGCCCGCTTCGGCTTCACGCGGCCGATCCAATCCAGCGCCTCGTCGAGGTTCATGTGGCTCGGATGCGGGGCAAAGCGCAGCGCGTCGACAATCCAGACATCGAGCCCGGCCAGCAGCGGCAGGCTCTGCGGCGGCAGCGCGTTGATGTCGGCGGAATAGGCGACGTTGCCGAAGCGGAAGCCGAGCGAGGCGATATCGCCGTGCTCCTGCAGCACCGGCAGCGCCTCGATCGGACCGCCCTGCCCGGCGATGGCGACGGGCTTGCCGGGAACCAGGCGGTGCTCGCTGACGATAGGCGGATAGTCGCTGCCGGGCGGGCTGGCGAAACAGTAGCTGAAGCGCGCCCGCATGATTTCCGAAGTCGGCGCATCGAGATAGACGTCGACGCGGCGGCGCTTTTTCACGAACAGCGGGCGCAGGTCGTCGATGCCGTGGGTGTGGTCGGCGTGCTCGTGGGTGAACAGCACGCCGTCGAGCCAGTCGATCCGCGCGTCGAGCAATTGCTCGCGCAGGTCCGGCGTGCAATCGACGAGCGCGCGCGTGACCCCCTCGGCGCCTTTGCGCTCGACCAGCAGGCTGCAGCGGCGGCGGCGGTTTTTCGGGTTGTTCGGATCGCAGGCGCCCCAGCCGAGCGCCACCCGCGGCACGCCCATGGACGAGCCGCAGCCGAGAATGGTGAAGGTGAGGCTCATGCGGCATTCGCCAGCGTGCGCGGCACCTTGCTGAACAGGCGGAAGAAGTTCTCCGTGGTCTGCCGTGCAATCTCGTCCAGCGACACGCCGCGCGTTTGCGCCAGCACCTTGGCGGTTTCCACCGTATAGGCCGGCTCGCAACGCTTGCCGCGATATGGCAGCGGCGCCAGATACGGCGCGTCAGTCTCGACCAGAATGCGGTCGGCCGGCAAATCCCTGGCGATGGCGCGCAGATCGTCGGAACGCTTGAAGGTAAGGATGCCGGTGAAGGAGACGTGCAGGCCCAGCTCGATGCCCTTGAACGCCAAGTCGCGGCCTCCGGTGAAGCAATGCAGCACGGCGGGGAAGGCGCCCTTCCCCATTTCCTCTTCCAGAACTTTTGCCATGTCGGCGTCGCAGTCGCGCGAATGGATGACCAGCGGCAGCCCGGTTTCGCGGGCCGCGGCAATGTGTTGGCGGAAGCTTGCGGCCTGGGCGTCGCGCGGGCCGGTGTCGTAGTGGTAGTCGAGGCCGGCCTCGCCGATGGCGACGATTTTCGGGTGTTTCGACATTTCAATCAGCGTCTTGGCGTCAACCTCCGGCTCCTCCGACGAGTGATGCGGATGGGTGCCGACGGAGCAGAACACGTCGGGAAAACGCTCGGCAACGGCCAGAACTTGTGAGAACTGGTGCACCCGAGTCGAGATGGTGAGGATGCGGCCGATGCCGGCTGCGCGCGCGCGGGCCACCACCGCGTGGAGCTCGGAGGCAAAATCGGGAAAATCCAGATGGCAGTGGCTATCGATAAGCATGGTCCTCAGGCCTTTGCCGCCTTCGGCTCGACGTAACGTGGAAATACGCCCGTTGGTGCTGGCAATTTGGTGCCGGGCGCAAGGCGATGGAGTCCAGCGACCCGGTATGTTCCCCCCAGCGAGTCAAAGCTGCGCTCATTTTGCGGGATCGCCAGTAGATCGAGTAATTTTCCCGCCGACGTCGGCATGACCGGCTGCGCCAAGATCGCGACCTGCCTGAGCACCTCCGCCGTGATGTAAAGCACCGTCGCCTGTCTTGCCGGATCAGTCTTGGCCAGCGCCCATGGCGCCTCACTCGTAAAATAGCGATTGGCATCGGCGACAACTTTCCAAACGGCATCCAAATATTTATTGACCTGCTGGGTTTTCATTACTCCCGTGCAAAACTCTTTTAGGCCGTCTGTCTCCCGCAGAATTTGGTTGTCATTGTCGGAGAACGCACTGGGCTGCGGCACGATTCCCCCGAGCTGCTTGCCAATCATCGACAATGAGCGTTGCGCCAGATTGCCCAGATCGTTCGCCAGATCGGCATTGATGCGGTTGACGATCGCCTCGTGGCTGTAATTGCCGTCCTGCCCGAACGGCACCTCGCGCAGGAAGAAATAGCGCAGCGGATCGACGCCATAGGCGTCAGCCAGCGCGAACGGGTCAATCACGTTCCCGACCGACTTCGACATTTTCTCGCCGCGGTTGAACAAAAAGCCGTGCGAGAAGATGCGCTGCGGCACGTCGATGCCGGCCGACATGAGGAACGCGGGCCAATAGACCGCGTGGAAGCGCACGATATCCTTGCCGATCACGTGCAGCGCCGCCGGCCAATAACGCCTGAATTTCTCGCTCGCCGTGTCCGGATAACCGACGCCGGTGATGTAGTTGGTCAGCGCATCGACCCACACATACATGATGTGCTTGTCGTTGCCGGGCACCTTGACCCCCCAGTCGAAGGTGGTGCGCGAAATCGAAAGGTCCTGCAGGCCGCCGCGCACGAAGCTCGCCACTTCGTTGAGCCGCTCCTTCGGCAGCACATAATTCGGCCGCTCGTAGAGCTTCAAGAGCTTGTCCTGATAGGCGGAAAGCTTGAAGAAATAACTCTCCTCCTCGACCCACTCGACCGGCGTGCCGGTCTTCGACGACACGCGCACCTTCTGCTCGTTGAGATGCGTTTCATCCTCGGCGTAATAGGCCTCGTCGCGCACCGAATACCAGCCGGCGTATTTGTCGAGATAGACGTCGCCCTTCTTCTCCATCGCCTCCCAGATCGCCTTCGAGGCGCGGTGATGGCGCTCTTCGGTCGTATGGATGAAGTCGTCGTTGGAGCATTCGAGCCGCTGCACCATCTTCTCGAACAGCGGCACGTTGCGGTTGCGCAGCTGCCGCGCGGTCAGGCCCTCCTTGGCCGCAGTCTGCTGCATCTTCATCCCGTGCTCGTCGGTGCCCGTTAGAAAATAGACGTCGTAGCCGTCGAGCCGCATGAAACGGGCAATGGCGTCGGTGGCGATCGCCTCATAGGCATGCCCGATGTGTGGCGGCCCGTTCGGGTACGAGATCGCCGTGGTGATGTAGTAGGGCTGCTTGTCCTGCATTGTCCGCTTTATCGAAAATCGGCCGGGACACAGGGCGAGATGATGCCGGCCATGACGAGTCAGGGGTTAGGTATCAACCCCTCGCGGTGTCGGCAAGCAACGCGGCGGCGATCGTTATGGTACTTTTGCTTGTGGAGTGAATGAATTCCGCAGCATAATCACGAGCCCCGAATATCCACAGGGAGGTCTTCGATGCGCGCCACCAGCCTCGTCGTAGCAGTCGCGATGGCAGTCACACTTGCGAGTTGCGGCAAGCCGGAGCCCGGACCGCAAGGTCCTGCCGGACCCGCAGGACCGAAAGGCGATGCCGGCGCGCCGGGGCCGCAAGGGCCTGCGGGGCCGGCCGGTCCTCAGGGTCCCGCAGGACCCGCCGGCGCGTCATCGCAGTTCCGGCTGGTGCAGGCGCCCTGCAAGAGCGGGACGGATTGCGAGGTGAGCTGCCGTCCCGACGAACTCGCCGTGACCGCCTATTGCGGCATGAAGCGCGCGCCGGCGACGTTCCTCACCGATCAAACGGTATCCTGTGGCATCAACCCGGACACGACCGCCGGGCCGCTGGTCGTCGTCTGCGCGAAATAACGGCGAGGCCAATCACGTCCGCGCCTGCACGATCCAGATAGCGCCGGGCATCACCACGCCGTCGGCGCTTTCGTGTTTTTTGAAAAATGACAGAAGCTCCGAGTGCACGGCCTCACGCAGTTCCGCCGGCGCGTTCATCGTCGCGCGCAGCACCGGGCCGACCATCATGACAAACTCCGCGGCTTCTGCCGCCCCGCCCGTTCCGGCGAGCCGCATGCCCAAGTCGTGCGGCGTCAGCGCGACATCGCGGAAGCCCGCCGTTTGCAGAATGCGATGCGCGCGCGCGGGATCCGCCCAGGAAAACTGGCCGGGGTCTTCCGGCCCCGGCGTCGGCTGCGGGGGGATCAAGTGGCGAACCGCCGCCAGCGGCGCGGTCGCCCAGGGATTTTCCTTCGGCGTGCGGAAGACCGCCACGGCAAGGCGCCCGCTCCGCTTCACGCCTTTGTGCAGGTTGGCAAAAGTCGCCGCCGGATCGGCAAAGAACATCACGCCGAAGCGCGAGAAGGCCAGGTCGAAACTGTTCGCGGCAAATTCATGCGTCGAGACATCGGCGACCACAGCTTCGGCCTGGCGCAGACCGGCGGCGGCGATGCGAGCGTTTGCCTGCGCCACCGATCGTTCAGCGATGTCGGCGCCGACCACGTGCCCCTTGGGGCCGACACGGGCCGCGAGCTCAAGCACCATCGTGCCGCTGCCGCAGCCGATGTCGATCACCCGTTCGCCCGGCCGCGGCGCGGCGGCAGCGAGCACGAACTGGGTCACACCGGCCATAAGCCTGTCGATCGGTTCGTAGCGCTCGGACCACGCCCGCGCAGCCTCGCTGTTCCAGTACTGGATTTCGCGTGCGTTGGGCGAGCTTGCCTGCTGTTCGGTCATCAAGTTCTCTTGGCAAGTATTGGGGCCAGAACCGTACGTGAAATGGGCGCGGCGTCAAATCCGGTTCCGCCGTTTCCCCTTCCCTGCCCGCATTCCGATATACTGCCGCCGAGTGACCCGGGGCCCTCATGTTCATCGCCACGCTCGGCAGCCGCCGCTACGCCTTCGCCGATCTCAGGATGCTGATGGCCAAAGCAACCCCGCTGCGCAGCGGCGACGCGCTCGCCGGGCTTGCGGCGGAAAGCGGCGAAGAGCGCGTGGCGGCGCAGTTCGCACTCGCCGACGTGCCGCTCAAGACATTTCTCGGTCAGGCTGTCGTTCCTTACGAGGACGACGAGGTGACGCGCCTTATCGTCGACAGCCACGACAAGGACGCCTTTGCCACCGTCTCGCATTTGACCGTCGGCGGGCTGCGCGACTGGCTGCTGTCGGACGATCCGACTACGGAGGCGCTCGCGGCGCTTGCCCCCGGCGTCACCCCGGAAATGGCGGCGGCGGTCGCCAAGATCAGCCGGTTGCAGGATCTGATGGTCATGGCGGCGAAATGCTCGGCGGTGACCAAATTCCGCAGCACCATCGGCCTGCCCGGGCGCCTGTCGACGCGGCTGCAACCCAACCACCCGACCGACGATGCGCGCGGCATCGCGGCCAGCATTCTCGACGGGCTGCTGCTCGGCTCCGGCGACGCCGTCATCGGCATCAATCCGGCAACCGACAGCGTGCAGCGCGCGCATGCGCTGCTCATGGTGCTCGACACCATCCGGCAGAAGCTCGACATCCCGACGCAGACCTGCGTGCTGGCGCATGTCACGACCACGCTCGGATTGATGGCTAAGGCTGCCCCGGTCGATCTGGTGTTTCAATCGATTGCCGGCACGCAGGCCGCCAATAAAAGTTTCGGCATCGATCTTAAACTGCTCGCCGAGGCGCGCGAGGCGGCGCTTTCGCTCGAGCGCGGCACGCGTCGGCGACAACGTGATGTATTTCGAGACCGGCCAGGGCTCGGCGCTCTCCGCCAACGCGCATCGCGGCGTCGACCAGCAGACGCTGGAAGCGCGCGCCTATGCGGTTGCCCGCGCCTTCAAGCCGCTGCTGGTCAACAGTGTCGTCGGCTTCATCGGCCCGGAATATCTCTACGACGGCAAGCAGATCACCCGCGCCGGGCTGGAGGATCATTTCTGCGGCAAGCTGATGGGCCTGCCGATGGGCGTCGACGTCTGCTACACCAATCACGCGCAGGCCGACCAAGACGACGCCGACGCGCTGCTGGCATTGCTGGCGCAGGCGGGCGTCAATTTCGTCATGGGCGTGCCGGGCG
Organism: uncultured Alphaproteobacteria bacterium; assembly: GCA_963753925.1. Lineage (GTDB taxonomy): Bacteria > Pseudomonadota > Alphaproteobacteria > Rhizobiales > Xanthobacteraceae > Pseudolabrys. The sequence continues at coordinate 431,065 of CAVWEF010000004.1, read as the reverse complement.
CCGACGACATCATGCTCGGCTATCAGTGCACCTCGTTCCACGACGCGCTCGCCATGCGTGAATTGCTGGGCCTGAAACCGGCGCCGGAATTCGAGGCGTGGCTGGCCAAGCAAGGGCTTCTCGACGGCGACAAGCGCGTGCGTCCCGCCGAACTGCCAAAGAAATTCCGCGCGCTGCTGCAGGCCCAGCTCAAATGACAGCCAAGCCGCCGCGCCGCACCTCGGCCCCGCCACAAAACGCCAGGGACGAAGGCCTGTGGGCGCGGCTGCGCCGGCTGACGGCGGCGCGCATTGGGCTACCGCGTAGCGGCGCTTCGATGGCGACCGCGCCCGTGCTCGATGTCCGGCTGGCGCATGCGCGCGCCCGCGACGCGGTGTGGGAAGCGCTCGACGAGGAGCGTCTCGGCGCCGATCTGGCCGGGCTCGGTCTTGCGGTGCTTGTGGTCGACAGCACCGCCGCCGACCGCCAGCGCTTTCTGATGCGGCCCGACCTCGGCCGGCGCCTCGCGCCCGAGGCGGTTGGCGTGCTCGACCAGCGCGCCAACGACTTTGACCTGGTCTTTGTCGTCAGCGGCGGATTGTCGGCACGCGCGGTGCAGCGGCATGCGGCGTCGGTGATGCTCGCGGTGCGCGAGGCGCTGCGCAAGGAAGGCTGGCGCGTCGCGCCAGTGATCGTCGTGCGCAACGGCCGCGTCGGCGTCGGCGACGAGGTTGCCGCCGTACTCGGCGCCACCTGCGTGGTGGTGCTGATCGGCGAGCGGCCGGGCCTGACCGCGCCCGACAGCATGGGCGCCTATCTCACCTGGGAGCCCAGGCCCGAGACCACGGATGCCGACCGCAATTGCATTTCCAATATCCGGCCCGATGGCATCAATTACGCCGCCGCAGCCGCCAAGATCGTGGATCTCTTGCGCGCCATGCGGGCGCGGCGGCTATCGGGGGTGCGACTGAAGGACGATTTCGACAGCACCATGATCGAGGGCTGAGCTTGGCCGGCCAAAGTTTCGGCCGGCTACTTCATTCCCATGCATTTCTTCACGAAGGCGGCGCGGTCGTCCATCTTGATATTGGCGTCCATCGCCTTCTTGTCGCACGCGCGCATCTTCTCCGCCTCGCCCGCCGGCATCATCTTGTCGGGCGCGCTCGCCTTCATCGGCTCGGCGGCATGCGCCGATACAGCCAGCAGGGCGGCGGCCAAAATGGACACGATCAGGCGGCGCATGGCGGGCCTCCGTTTGCTATAGTGAGCTGGGCAATTCTATCCCATTTATGAGTTGCATGGCCGGATTTTTGTCGCCGCAGCGCCGCGCAGCAGCGAGCCTTTTGGCTGCGTTGGCGTTTGTTGCCGCGCCCACGGCAGCGCCGGCGCAAGGGTGGCTCAAGGCGCATTACACCATCACGATGACCGGCATCACCATCGGGCACATCGTCTGGCTGGTGGACATCGGCGACAGGGCTTACGTCGCCTCGGCAAACGGCAAGGCGAGCGGCGTGCTCAGCATGCTGGTCAACGGCGAAGGCGTCGTGGCGACGCACGGCATTGTCGCCGGCGGACGCCTCAACCCATCGTATTACACGTCCAACATCACCGACGACGACGGCGCGATTTCACTGCGCATGACCTTTGCCAACGGCACGGTGACGGAAACGATCAGTCCCGAGCCGCCTTCGCGGCCCGGCCGCCTGCCGGTCAGCGAGGCCGACCGCCGCGGCACGGCCGATCCGCTCACCGCGGTGCTGCTGGCGGGCAAGCCCGATGCTGATGCGCTCGCGCCCGCCGCCTGCAACCGCCTGCTGCCGATCTACGACGGGCGGCGGCGCTACAATCTGGCGCTGTCCTACAATCGCATGGAAAAATTCACCGCCGCTCACGGCTATTCGGGGCCGGCGCTGGTGTGCGGCGTCGTGCTCGAGCCGATTGCCGGCTACGTCGCCGACAGCCTGCTGGTCAAATACGTCGCCGGCAAGCGCGACATGGAATTGTGGTTCGCCCCGATTGCCGGCACTGGCATCATCGCACCGGTGCGCGTGGTCATGCCGACGCTGATCGGCACTTTGAAGATCGAGGCCGACCAATTCGAATCGCAGGCGGCGAAAGCCTCGGCAGACCCGACGCTGCGCTAGCCGCAAGCGGCAATCCTGCGCAATCACGCGCTGCAACGACTCCCCATTGCGGCGGGCAGTGCTTTTCGCCAAAGAGGCCCCTGGGCTCTGCGCGGGCAAAGCGGGTGCAGGCACATGACGGCAATACTGAAGTGGCTGATCGGTCTGGCGGCAACCGCCGTGGCGGTGGTGATCGCCTATGTCTGGCTCGACCGCGCCATTGCTTTATTCGCACACCGCGGCGCCGCGCAACCTGAGGTTCTCGGCGGGCTCACGCATATTCCCGATCCGCTATTGCCGTTGGCGATCGTGATTTTTGTCGCCGCCGGGCTCATCGTCATGTCCGGACGGGTCTTGCCGAAGCTCTATGCGACCATGCTGTTGTGCGCGATGAGTGCGATGATCGCCGAAGTCACCAAAAGCATCCTCAAATTTGTCTTTGGCCGTACCTGGCCGGAAACCTGGGTGCGCGACAATCCATCGTTCATCCACGACGGCGTCTATGGCTTTCATTTTTTTCACAGCGGCGACGCCTACGCGTCGTTTCCCTCCGGGCATCTATCGGTCACCGCAGCCGTCGTCTCGGTGCTGTGGATTGCCTATCCGCGATGGCGCGCGCTTTACGCGCTCGTCATTCTTGCCGTGACCGTCGGCCTCGTCGGCGCCAATTACCATTTTCTCAGCGACGTCATCGCCGGCGGTTTTGTCGGCGTCTCCACCGGGTGGATGACGACCGCGCTGTGGCAGGCGCGCCTGGAAATGGGCTCGGTGGCGCCTTAGCCGCGCGCGGCCTCCGCGAGCAAGCCGAACACCGCAAACACCAGCGGCTTGCGCTCGAGATTATAGGTGTCGACGTCGCGCGCGGCGCGGTTGATCCTGGAGGACACCTCGGCGAGGCGCGCGAGCCGCGGCGTTTCCTGTCTGCCGCCGTGCAGCCGCGCGTTAAGCCACGCATTCACCATGTCGACGAAGGCGGCGAGCGTCGCCGGCTCGCTGCCGCCGAGGCTGTCGCCGAGCGCGTGTAGCGCGCGTGGATCGGGATCGGGCAGCTGCGCGAACAGGTCGAGCACGCGCTGGCGCAGCGCCAGCGCCTTGTCGTCGAGCAAGGCCATCGCCCGCGCCACGCTGCCGTCGGCGGCGGTCGCCGCCTCGCGCAGTTCGGTCTCATCGGCGCCGCGACCGGTCGCGGCAGCGACCGCAAGGGCGACGTCCGCGGCTTCGAGCGGGCGCAGCATCAGCCGCCGGCAGCGCGAGCGGATCGTTGGCAACAGCCGTGCCGGCGCGTCGCTCACCACAAGCAGCAGCGCGCGCGGCGGCGGCTCTTCGAGGATTTTTAAGAGTGCGTTCGCGGCTTGCGGGTATTGCAGCTCGTCGGCGTTGTCGACGATGCAGACGCGCCAGCCGCCCTTGCCCGCGGTCGAGCCGAAGAACGACACCGTGCGGCGCACGTCCTCGGCGCGGATCACGGTGAACAGCTTGCCCGTCTTCTCATTGATGACGCGCTCGAGCACCAGGAGATCGCCTTGCGCCTGCGCAGCGACGCGGCGGGCGACCGAGTTTTCCGGATCGACCGCGAGCGATTGCGCCGTCTGCACCGCCGGCGCCGACGGATCGGGATGGGCGAGCACAAAGCGCGCCAGTCGATAGGCGAGCGTCGCCTTGCCGATGCCGCGCTCGCCGCCGATCAGCCAGGCGTGCGGCATGCGGCGGCTCTGGTAACTTTCGAGCAGAATATGTTCGGCGTCGGCATGCCCGAACAGCACGCCGGTTTCGCGCGGATGCAGGCTGTCGCGTTGATCGGCATCGTCGTTCATGGCGCGGCCGTCTCCGCAAGTTGCGTGAGGCCGGGATGCAATCGTTGCTCGACGACGTCCCAAATGCGCCGCGTCACGACATCTTTCGGCGCGCGGCCATCGATGACGACGCAGCGGATCGGCTCGCGCTCGGCCAATGCGCGATAAGCGTTGCGCAACTGCTCGTGAAACTCGACCGCCTCCGCTTCGTAACGATCGGCCTGGCCGGCGCCGCGCCTGGTCTTGGCGCGCGCCAGACCGACGGTCGCCGGCACGTCGAGGATGAAGGTGAGATCAGGCACGGCGCGGCCGACGGTGACGCGCTCGAGGCTGCGGATCAGGCGCGGGTCGACCTGGCCGACGGCGCCCTGATAGACGCGGGTGGAATCGATGAAACGGTCGCAGATCACCCATTTGCCCGCGGCAATCGCCGGCAGGATCATGGTGCGCACATGATCGTCGCGCGCTGCCGCGAACAAAATCGCCTCGGTTTCCGGCCCAAGCGGCTTGGCCAGGCCCGAGAGCAAGATGTGGCGGATGATCTCGGCGCCGGGCGAGCCGCCCGGCTCGCGCGTGAGCACGGCGTCGAGGCCGAGCGTCTTGAGCCGTTCAGCCAAAAGCCGCGCGTGCGTCGATTTGCCGCTGCCTTCGCCGCCTTCGAAAGTGACGAAATGTCCACGCATCTAGGCTCGATCCGGTCCGCGCCATGGCGGAAGGCCGATCATAGCCGCTCGGCCCCGGCGCGGAACAGGCCGATCATCAATTCGGTGACGGCGTCGACGGCGCGCTGCGAAATATTGCCTTTGCCGACGCTCGCCGCGCTCTTGAGCGGCGTCTCCAGCACCAGCGCGTCGTTGCGCCACACCCTGAGATTTCCGACCGGCGTGCCCTCTTTCACCGGCGCCGGAACCGGGCCGGAATAGACGATGCGCGCTACCAATTTTTCGCCGCCGGCTTTCGGCACCATGATGCGCACCGGGCCCGACGCCACCAGCGGCACGTGTCCGGTCGCGCCGCCGTAGACCCTCGCGGCGCCGATGGTCTGCCCTTTTGCAAACAGCATACGCATCTCGAAATTATGGAAGCCCCATTCGAGCAGCTTCCTGCCCTCTTCCCCGCGTTCTTTTGCGGTCTTGAGCCCGTTGACCACTGCGATCAGCCGCAAGCCGTTCTGCACGGCCGAGCCGACCAAGCCGTAGCCTGCCTCGTTGGTGAAACCGGTTTTCAGCCCGTCGGCTCCGATGCCCATTGGCAAAAGCGGATTGCGGTTCGGCTGCTTGATCTTGTTCCAGGTGAATTCGGGCTGGCCGAAGATCGGATAAAAATCGGGGTAGTTGATAATGATCTGGCGCGCCAGCATCGCCAGTTCGTGCGGCGTCACTTGCGTGCCCGGATCGGGCAAGCCGTTGGAATTGGTGAACGTGGATTTGGCGAGACCGATCTCGCGCGCGCGTTGCGTCAGCTTGGCGGCAAACTCGGCCTCGGTGCCTGCGATACCCTCTGCGAGAATTATGCAGGCATCGTTCGCGGACTGTATAACGACGGCGTGCAGCAGCGAGTCGACGTCAACGCTGCTGTTGAGCGCCGCGAACATGGTGGAGGTGTGCGACGGCGCGCCGCCCTTGCGCCAGGCGTTCTCACTCACGGGAAATTCGTCAGTGAGCTTGAGCTTGCCCTCCTTGATCAAGTGCAGCACGTACTCGACCGTCATCAGCTTGGCGAGGCTTGCCGGGTAGATGAGCTGATCGGCATTGCGCTCGAACAGCACGCTGCCGTTCTCGGCGTCGATGAGGATGGCGTGCGTTGCGGTAATCGGCGGATCGTCTTTGTCCCGCTTGACCGGGGCGGTCGCCGTGACCTTTTTCGGAGGCGGCTCCTTCTCCTTTTTCGGCGCGGCGAACACGCCGCCGGCGAAGGCAGCTGTCAAGGCCGCGGCGAGAAGAGCCGAAATGAAGGGATTATGCCGGCGAACCATCATCCTGCTCATCCCGAGCGCGCGGAGTCACGCTGCCACGCGCTCGTTTGTTGCAAGTCGGCGGTTTGGCGGCGAATTGCGGCTCAGTAAAGGCCACGCCCGCGCATGACCGCGCCGCCATCATAGCGCACGGGGGCATAGGCGGAAACCGGCGAGACCGCCGGCTCATCGGCGCTGTGAACAGGTTGCGAGCGGGCCGCGGCGGCAAGCTCCAGGGTCGGAGCCGGTTGCTGGGCTGCGGCAACCTCGCGCGGTCCCTCGCCGAGGCGATAAGGCCGGTCGGGCGGCGCCGGGACGGGTCCGGCGACGCGGCTGAGCGGCCGCGTGTCGAACAATTCCGGCACGAACGGCTTGTTCGAGGCAACGCGGACGCCGGCCGGCGTGCCTTCGCGCAAGGTCGCCTCCAGCTTGCGGTCGTCGGAACCGACAAGCGGCGCGCGGCCGACATACTCAACCTTCACTTTGGCGAGGCCTTCGCCGTAGAAGCCGAGGAGCTTCGCGGCCTTGACCGACAAATCGATGACGCGGTCGCCGACGTAAGGGCCGCGATCGTTGACGCGCACGATGATGGAACGGTGATTGGCCAGATCGGTGACGCGCGCATAACACGGCAGCGGTAGCGTCGGATGCGCGGCCGAAATCGAATTCATGTCGAAGATTTCGCCGTTCGCCGTATAGCGGCCGTGGAAATCGTCGCCGTACCACGACGCCATGCCGACGGCGGTGTAATTGGTGTTCTCTTCCGGCACATAGGTACGGCCGGCGACCGTATAGGGCCCGCCGAGGCGATAGACGCCGCCGCCTTTCGGCACCGGCGCGCCGGGTTCCACCACACGGGCGCTCGCCTGGACGCCATAGCGCGGGTCGAGCTTGCCGGAGAGGCCGCCCGAGCAATTGGCCAGCGCCAGACTCCCGAGGCCAAGCGCAAAGAGACGCGTCAGCAACCCAGCATCCCCCCGAAACCCCATGCGGCGGCCTGGTCCCCGTTATGAAGCGGCCATAATACCGCGCCTCGGCCTGTTGCGGAATGGCGGGCGCTTGGACGTGGTGAACAATTGGTTCCATTCCCGACCCGCCGCCGAGACCCGGACTGGCTAGCCAAGGCGGCGCTCTCTTGCAAGTCCACGTGGCATTGGTCATTGGACTAGGCTTGATCGTGCACGGGCCGAGCTTCGGGATCCTGCGCGCGAAAACGCGAGGTAGGCTTTGATTCAGCCGGCGCGCCTAGGATCGCCGGCGTAGGAAGGGTGGCCGAGTGGTTTAAGGCACCGGTCTTGAAAACCGGCAGAGGTGAAAGCCTCTCGTGGGTTCAAATCCCACCCCTTCCGCCAGTTATCTAAGTGATTCAATTACTTAGTACCATTTCTTCGATAAAGCGTTCAAATAGACGTACAAAATTGGAAGCACGACAGGGGCCTCTCTGATCGCGACTGGCCAACAACAACTCGCGGAAACCTTCAATGCCACAAGGAGAAATTCGCGAAACGAGAAGTTGCGAAGCGGGATGAGACGCACATCTCAAAAAAACCGGCGCAGCACCCCAGCGTGAGTGCGTGTGATGCTCGATACCAAAAGTCTCCTGAGCGCGCGGAGCGATGTCAGGCGTTAGCTGATCTTAGTCGATGCCCCCGTGTCGCGACGCTTGAGGCGCTGGCGCAGCGCTACGTTGAACAGGCTCAGGGTACAGAACGTCAGAGCACACGGGGGCTCGTCTCCGACAAGGCCCTGGCTACGGTGTTGTCCGAGGCGGCAGAAGATCGGACGTGAGCGGAAGCTCAAGACGCCTCGACAAGGCTACGCGGCAGCGTCTGCCTTGCGTCTATTGCCGGCCGCTGTCAGCGCGGCGTCGATCAAGCAGTCCGGATTGCGCTCGCCTTGTGCCGCTGACGCGAGGATCGCTTCGGCCAATATGGTGCGGCTCGTTGTCTCGCGCTCCCTTGGCCGAAGGCAGAACCACGCATCGTCAAGCGTTTCCCTCATGAGGGAAACGGTTTTGAGATCAAAATATGCGGGCTTCTCAATGCTCATGAACGCCTCCCTAATTTTTGATTGATGATACGCGGAACTGATTTGTCATTCAGAGCATGAGATTGAGTCAATGTGATGACGGCGGCGATCTGGCTGCGCCGCAAGCTGCGAGAACGCTACCGCGGATTTTAAGACGGCGTGGGTGCACGAGCCGTGATCCTCAAACTGGCGTTAACAACGGCGACTGATAGAGTTGCGTTTGCATATCGTTGCCTTGCATGGATGCGCTTCGTAATGGAGGATAGACGCGGTGCAGTTCGGCGGGGTCGATCTGCGATTCGCCCTTCTCGTCCTCAGCAACTGAAATCTTTCCGGCATTGATCGCGCGCAGGATCGCGTTCTTATTCCGGCCGACTGCCGCAGCGGCAGTTGCGATGGTGTATATGGTGTTTTGGCTACCGTTTTCGTGAGAAGATACGGTGCAACCGCCCTGGTTAAAAAACGGTGATTTGACCGCATGCAGAAAGATCGCCTCGTCAGCTACCACAAGGGCTGACAATCACCAAAAACACCCTGTTGATACTGATTTTCTTTGTGCAAAACACGGCGGAACCGAAAATGGCAAAAAAAATTAACAAGCGTCTTGAACCGAGACGGACGCGAAGGCACGAGGCGTGGATTTTAACTGACGCTGGTCGACGCATGTGCCGCGTCACAAATATTTCGACGGATGGCGTGACACTCGTGCTGGAGGAGTCCGTTCCCCTGCCAAAACAGTTTCGCCTCGCCTTTTCCCAGCACGGCACTCAATCCAAAAGTTGTGAGCTGGTTTGGCGGCGTGGAAATATGGCCGGTGTCAAGTTCGAATAATGGCGGCCTGCGACGCTTATCCTTTAATCGGAGCCAGCTTGGACAATCGACCATAGACCCGGCTATGCGCGGATTTTAAGGCGCGGTGACGCGCTTACCCAACGCCTGCTGTTGCTCCAAGAGCGGCCTGAATATTGCGACGCAGCAAACGCAGAGGTGCCATTCGCGTCCGACCCACCGCAAAAGGTTATTCGAAAAGCTATGCCAGGGCCCACATTCATGACACTTACGCGCCCACGGATAATCGGTCCACAGCATCGCCGGACATTTTCTTCAGAAGACGCCGGCGATCCGCATCATGGCGCCAACCTCAATTTGATCGACCTTTCGCAATGACAATAAAAAACGCCTCAACAACGCGCGCCCGCAGATCAAGTGGATTGTGAAGTAGTCCCGTTCATTGCGGCTCTGCGTTGGTGTTGGCCGGTGCCGGCTTGGCTGCGTGATGAACTGGCGGCGCGGGCCGTTGGTCAGCGGTATGGGTGGCTTTTGTCAGCCGAATCCGGCGTATCCCGCACCCGAGAAAAAGGCCATCAAACAGACGGTTCAAATATGGCGATTCGTGCCAATTAAAGACGTTTTGGGTCAATGCTTCAATGATCCGGCGGTGAAGCGGTTAACATGCCGCGGAGCAGTTAGGCGCGCCACTTACATCGCAGAACCACCCCGGATCTTTTTGCGTGGTTCCAGCGACGTCGGGCCGGCAAACCGCCCCTACTCCCAGGCGTCGAAAATATCGGAGACCAGCGGGCCTCCACTCGCCCGGCATTGGCGCTGGCAATAGCGGTCGCAGGCATCGCCAAGTTTGAGGCAATGTCCCTGCGCGTCGCGGGCAAGGCACGCCGCCAGCCCCCAGGCGCAATGCGCGCCGCAGTCGCTCCAGCAGGCGCCGGAGGCCCAGACCGATTGCGCCCGCTCCCGGCGCGGGAACGGCAGCGCTGGAGCGCGGCCGAAATAGGTCGGCGCCGCGCTTTCGGCTGCGCGCGCCGGACAACAATCGCCGGTGGACAGCACAAGACCGCCAAGCAGCAGGGCGACCGGTAGCAGCGCGCGATTCATCGAAAAGCCTTTCAACGCCGAAAGCATAGCGTCAGGGCGTCTGTGCGCAATCGCAGCGGTGGATGATTTGCGCGACCCCGCGTTGACGCCCGCCTCCGGAATATGACAATGACGTGTATCAGACGTGTGTTTTTTTGCTAGAGGACGTCAGTCGTGACCGCCGCAGACCAAGCCCGAACCCAGGAGCCGGTACAGAATTTCGGCACTGAAGGCATCAAGCCGCTGAGCCGGCCGAGTCTTACGACGCGTGTCTTCATGGCCGTCGTCGCTTTCGTCGAACGGCTCAACCTGTCGTGCAGCAAGGTCGGCAATCCGCCGATTTACGACAACGCGGTGTTCCCCTGGACCAAGAGCATCGAGCGTGAATGGCGCGCCATCCGCGCCGAGCTCGACCAGGTGCTCACGCGCCAACAGGATCTCCCGGGTTTCCACGAGATCGCCACCGATGTTGCGAGCATCAGCCAGGACCGCGGCTGGAAAACGTTTTTCCTCTCCGGCTACGGCTTCAAGTCGGGACCCAACATCAAATTGTGTCCCAACACTTGGGCCGCATGTCAGAACATCCCCGGCCTGATCACGGTGATGTTCTCCATCCTCGAGCCCGGCAAGCACCTGCCGCCGCACCGCGGGCCATACAACGGCGTGCTGCGGTTGCATCTCGGATTGATCGTGCCGGAACCACGCGAGCAACTCGGCATTCGCGTGGAGAATGATGTCTACCGCTGGAAGGAAGGCGAAGCGGTCATTTTCGACGACGCCTACGAGCACGAGGCATGGAACCGCACGGCGCAGACGCGCGTGGTGCTGTTCGTCGATTTCGTCAAACCGCTGCGCTTTCCGGCCAACGTCCTCAACTGGCTGCTGCTGCATCTCGCCGTATTCACGCCCTTCATCCGTGAGGGCACAGAAAGGCAACTGGCCTGGGAAAAGCGCTTTTACGCCGAGGCGGAGGCGTAGCGGAATAAGTAACGCGCCCCTAGCCTTGCGCCGAAGGCGGATCGCAGCTAGCTCCCTGCGAGCATGGACGATCTGACGAAAACTACTGACCGGCCAGCACCTAAAGTGAGCTTCGTCTCGCTCGGCTGTCCCAAGGCGCTGGTCGACTCAGAGCGCATCGTCACGCGTCTGCGCGCGGAGGGATATGAGCTCGCGCGCGAGCACGCCGGCGCCGACGTGGTCATCGTCAATACCTGCGGCTTCCTCGACAGCGCCAAGGCGGAGTCGCTTGCCGCCATTGGCGGCGCGCTTAAGGACAACGGCAAGGTCATCGTTACCGGCTGCATGGGCGCCGAGCCCGAGAGCATCACCGCCGCCTATCCGAACGTGCTGGCGGTCACCGGGCCGCAACAATACGAAAGCGTGGTCGAGGCTGTGCATCGCGCGGTGCCGCCGCGGCACGATCCGTTTCTCGATCTGGTGCCGCCAGAAGGCATCAAGCTCACGCCCCGGCATTATGCGTATTTGAAAATTTCCGAAGGCTGCAACAACCGCTGCACGTTTTGCATCATCCCGCGTCTGCGCGGCGATCTGGTGTCACGCGGCGCCGCCGACGTGCTGCGCGAGGCGGAACGGCTGGTAAAGGCCGGCGTGAAGGAATTGTTGGTCATCTCGCAGGACACTTCGGCGTATGGGCTCGACATCAAATACGCAGCGAGCCAATGGCGCGGACAAAGCGTGCCGGCGAAATTCATCGATCTTGCCCGCGCGCTCGGCGAATTGGGCGTCTGGGTGCGGCTGCATTACGTCTACCCCTACCCGCACGTCGACGATGTCATCCCGCTGATGGCCGAGGGCAAGATCCTTCCCTATCTCGACATCCCGTTCCAGCATGCCGCGCCCGACGTGCTCAAGCGCATGAAGCGCCCGGCGGCGCAAGCGAAGACGCTGGAGCGCATCGCCGCGTGGCGCGCTATATGCCCGGACATCACGCTGCGCTCGACCTTCATCGTCGGCTTCCCCGGCGAGACCGATGCCGACTTCGAATATTTGCTGCAGTGGCTGGAGGAAGCCTCGCTCGATCGCGTCGGCTGCTTCCGTTATGAGCCGGTGCGCGGCGCGGTCGCCAATGACCTCGCCGCGCCTGTTCCGGCTGAGGTCAAGGAACAGCGCTGGCACCGCTTCATGCAGGCGCAGCAGACAATTTCCGCGCAGCGGCTGAAGAAAAAAGTCGGCGCGCGGCAGAAGGTCATCATCGACAGCGTCGGGCCAACCGTTGCCGAAGGCCGCTCGATGGCCGACGCGCCGGAAATCGACGGCACGACTTATGTGGCGAGCCGGCGGCCGCTGCGTGTCGGCGAGATTGCCACGGTAAAGATCGAGCGCGCCGACGAATACGATCTGCACGGCACCGCGGTCGGATTTTAATTTTCTCTTTAGTGTTCCATTGGAACTACGGTTCCGGTTCCCATGACATTTTGCCGTTGCGGCGGAACGGCTCGCCGCGCAGGCCGTTACGCAAGACATACAAAACGAGGAGAAAGATCATGCAACACGCACGCGCGATCTTCATCGCCGCTATGACAACGGCGGCGGCTCTACCGCTGCCGGCGTCGGCTGCGACGATTGCCGCGGCGACGACGCCGCTCAACATCCGTTCCGGCCCCGGACCGCAATACGCCGTCATCGGCGCGATCCCCACGAACGGCAAAGCGATCATCACCGGCTGCATCCAGGGTAGCCTGTGGTGCTCGGCGAGCTACAACGACAGGCAAGGCTGGATCTACGCCCGATACATGACCGCGACTTTGTCCGGTCGCTCGCTGGCGGTCGCCGACATGCGCAATATGCCACCTGTTGTCTATCAGGCGCCGCCCGAGGTTGTCGGCAGCGCGGTGCCGGAACCGGTGGTGACCGACACGCTGGTCCCGCCCCAGCCCGGACAGCCGCTGGTCATCGCGCCGCCGCCGCCGGACGTGCAGAGCTACGTGGCCAGCCATCCGGTCGCGCCGGTCTATCTCAACGGCGAGGTGGTGACAGGCGCCGAATTGCCTGACACCGTTGCGCTCGCCCCGGTCCCTGGTTCCGATTACGAATATGCCTATGTGAACCGCGTGCCGGTCCTGGTCGAGCCGTCGACGCGCCAAGTCGTGTACGTCTATCGCTGATTGCCTCAAAAACGCCCCCGCAAAACGCAGGTTTTTCGGGCGCGCGTTGGGCTTGGCGCTTTCCCGGCGTAAAGGCGCTATCGTGCGCCGGTGACTTCCTATTTCGTCACCTCCACCGGCACCGATATCGGCAAGACCTTCGTCACCGCCGGGCTGATCCGGCATTTGCGCGGCGCCGGCGCCACGGTCGACGCGCTCAAGCCGGTGGTGAGCGGGTACGATTCCTCGACCGTCGAAACCAGTGACCCGGCGGTGCTGCTCAAGGCGCTGGGCAAGCCGGTGAGCGCGCAGGAAATCGAACGGGTCGCGCCCTGGCGCTTCCGTGCGCCGCTGTCGCCCGATCTTGCCGCCGCGCGCGAGAAGCGCACGATCGACTTTAACCAGTTGATCGCCTTCAGCCGCCGCGCCGTAGATAGCGCCTCCGGCACGCTGTTCATCGAGGGCGTCGGCGGCATCATGGTCCCACTCGACGATCGCCGCACGGTGCTCGACTGGATGGCGGCGTTGCGCATCCCGATTCTGCTGGTGGTCGGAGGCTATCTTGGCACCATCAGCCACACACTGACTGCAATCGACGTGCTCACCCAGCATCGGCTTCGCATGGCGGCGATCGTCGTGGTCGAGAGCGAGCGCAATCCGGTGGAACTCGCCGACACCGTCGCGTCAATCGAGCGCTTTTCCGGTGGCGTTGCCGTGACCGGCCTGCCGCGGCTTCCCGCCGGCATTGTCAATCATCCGGCCTTCGCGCGCATCGCTGCACTGTTATGATTAGAAATTCTCGATGAAGCGGATCAGCGCGGCGACCGCGAGGCCCATGTCTGCGGGGCTCGCATATTCCGCCGGATTGTGGCTGATGCCGCCGCGGCAGCGCAAAAACAGCATGCCGATGGGGCAGAGCTTGGCCATCGCCGTCCCGTCATGGCCGGCGCCGGAGGCCAGCCGCACCGGCTCGCCGCCGACCGCTGTCACCGCCGCGGCAAAACGGTCCTACGATCTTAGATCGCAGGGCGTGGTGGGAACTTCGCGCGTGGTCGTCACCAGCAGTCCGAGGTGGCGCCGTTCGGCGATCGCGCGCATCTCCGCCTTGAAGCGCTCGACGAATTGCGCGCGCGGGCTCTGAGCCGGAGCGGATATCGACGATCAAGACGACGTGGCCGGCGACCACGTTGGAGGCTTTGGCGCTGATATCGAGATGGCCGACGGTTGTCAGCACCTCGCCCTTGGCCTCGCGCGCCATGCGCTCGGCGAGCAGTGTCACTTCGGTGGCGCCGGTCATCGCGTCGCGGCGCAACGTCAAAGGCACCGTGCCGGCATGCCCGCCTCGCCGAACAGTTCGGCGTTGAGATAAGTCTGCCCGGCCAATCGACGTCACCACGCCGAGCGGCTGGCCGAGATGCTCCAGCACCGGCCCCTGCTCGATATGCAGTTCGACAAAGACGGAGGCTTCGTCGCGCGCGAAGGCCGCAGCGGGAATATCGGCGACACTCTTTCCGTAGCGCATGATCGCGTCGGCGAGCGTGATGCCGTCGCGGTCGGCAAAATCGAGCGAGGCGAAATTGAAGATCCCGGCGCAGGCGGTCGACGACGCAAGCGTCGCCGGAAAGCGTGACCCCTCCTCGTCGCCGAAGGCCAGCACGTCGATGCCGAAGGGCAGTTTGCGCCCGGCCTTGGCGAAATGTCCGGCGGCAAGAATGCCGGCGATGCCGCCGAACGGCCCGTCGAACATGCCGGCGTCGATCACGGTGTCGATGTGCGACCCGATCAGCAGGCGCTTTTTGCCGGCGCCGGCCAATGCCCGCGCTCCGTGCCCAACGCGTCCTCGCTCACCATGAGCCCCGCCTCGCTCATCCAGCTCGCCACGATGTCAGCGGCGCGTCGGTGCTCGGGGCTGAGAAACTGCCGCACCAGCCGTTTTGGTTCGGCGGAGATCGAACCCAAAATATGGACCATGCTTTCGGCGCGTTCGCCGAGGCCCGCGGCGTCGATATCAGCCATGAAACGCCATAACGGACTCGACCATGCCTTCGAAATTGATCAAGGCATGCAACAGAATGGTCAGAATGGTCGAGCCGCTCACCCAGCGCAGCCAGCCGAGCAAAAGTCCGGACGCGAACACCTGGCCGACAACGTACCAGTCGTATTGCAGGTGAATGAGCGCCCAGAGCAGCGCCGTGACCACAATCACCGGCCAGACGTCGCGCGGCGAATGCAGCCAGCCGCGAAACAGAAAGCCGCGGAACAACAACTCTTCACTGGCCGGCGTCATCGCCACGACGGCAAACCACAGCAACGGCAGCGAGGAGGCATCGGCCGCCGTGCGATAGATATCGTTCTGGAACGGGGTAACAATATCCCGCTCAAGTGCGAAGCTCAGCGCGTCGCCGGCAACGATCAGACCGACGACCGCGACGATGCCGAAAATCAAATCGCTACGGCGCGGCCAGGTCAGGCCGAGATAATCCTGCGCGCTGGCGCCCCTGATCCAGGCGAACACCGCCAGCAGCAGCACTTGGACCGGCGCCGACGCCAGGATGACCACGGTGATGGCGGGGCCGTCACCCGCAAAATCCGGTAGTCCCGCGACGCCGACCCCGTACCATAAGGTCAGCGCCGCGAGCGCGGCCAGTTGACCGGCCAGCAAGGCGGCGAGCCCGAGGCCGAATGTCGCCCAACGGCCCCAAGGCAGGATACCGGTTGTTACGTCGCTCACGCCTCAACTCCCGCGATGGATCGAATAGCCGTAGGGCGAAATCAGCAACGGCACGTGCGCGTCGCCGGCGCCGTCAAGAGAAAAGCGCACCGGCACCACGTCGAGAAACGCCGGGTCGGCGAGCGCGGCGCCGCCCTTGCGAAAATAATCGCCGACATGAAACGCCACCTCGTAGCTTCCGCGCTTGAACGCCTCGCCTTCAGGCAATGGGCTGACGCCGCAGTCGGCATTGGTTGCAACGTCGGCGAGCACTACCGCCGCCTCGGCGCGGCGTAAGACCACGCGCAAGCCCGCCGCAGGTTTTCCCGACGCAGTATCGAGGACGTGAGTTGTCAGGCGCGCCATGACGCGAGTTTAGTAACTCTCGCCGGGCTTGTCCCGCCGCATCTTTGCCGCGCGTTCAGGGCGTCAGGATGATTGAACCCGTGGTTTCGCGCCCTTCCATCTCCTTGTGCGCCTTGCCGGCGTCCTTGAGCGCGTATTTGTGATTGATGGGGATTTTCACCGCGCCGGAGCCGACGACTTTGAACAGATCGGCGGCTGTGGCCACCAGATCGTCGCGCTTGGCAACGTAATTGTTCAGCGTCGGCCGCGTCGCAAACAGCGAGCCCTTGGCCTGCAGAATGTTGATGTTGAAGGCTTCGATCTGTCCGGAGGCGCTGCCGAAGCTGACGAAATAGCCGAGCGGCCGCAGGCAATCGAGCGAAGCCGGAAACGTCGCTTTGCCGATGCCGTCATAGACCACGTCGCACAGCTTGCCGCCGGTGATCTCCTTTACCTTCGCCGCGAAGTCTTCGTCGCGATAGAGGATGGTGTGGTGCGCGCCGTTCTGCTTTGCGATCGCGGCCTTCTCCTTCGAACCGACGGTGCCGATCACGGTGGCGCCGAGGTGGTTCGCCCATTGGCAGAGGATCAATCCGACACCGCCGGCCGCCGCGTGCATCAGAACGGTCGTGCCCTTGCCAACCTTGTAGGTGCGGTTGAGCAGATATTGCGCCGTCATGCCTTTAAGCATCATGCCGGCGGCCTGCTCGTAGGTGATGTTGCTGGGCAGCTTCACCGCCCGGTCCGCCGCGAACACGCGTTCCGCCGCGTAGCCGCCGAACGGGCCAACATAGGCGACACGATCGCCGACCTTGAGATCGGTGACGCCGGGGCCGACGGCGATGACTTCGCCTGCGCTTTCGTTGCCGGCGATGAACGGCATACCGACCGGCGAGGGATACATGCCCATGCGGAAATAGGCGTCGATGAAATTCACGCCGATGGCGTGCTGCTTGATCTTGATCTGGCCCTGCCCCGGCGCCGGAATTTGCACATCGTCGAGCGTGAGAGCTTCCGGGCCGCCGTGTTTGTGGACGCGCACTGCCGCAACCATGTTTCACTCCTTGATAATAATTGTTTGTTTGTTGGTGGATCGGCAGCGATCATAGGCAGCCGTGCGCCGAGCGCAAGGCGCCCGCCCATGAGCTGCTAGCGCGCGCCCGACACGCGCAAGTTGGCGCCGTTGATATAGGACGCGGCGTCCGAGAGCAGGAACAGGATCGCCTCGCCCACTTCGTCGGCGCTGCCCGCCCTGCCCATCGGCAGCGCCGGCAACAGCCGCTCGACCCGGCCCGGCGGCTGGATGTCGGTGTCGATCAGCCCGGGCGAGATGGCGTTGATACGGATGCCCTCCTTGGCGACTTCACGCGAGGCGCCGATGACCATGCTGTCGACGGCGCCCTTGGCCGCCGCGTACCACACGCACTCGCCGCCCCCGCCGATGGTCGCGGCCATCGACGAAATCATCACCACGACGCCGCCCTTGCCGCCGTTCTTCGTCGACATGCGGCGGATGCAGGCGCGCAGGCATAGCAGCGCGCCGAGCGTGTCGACGTCGAGAACCCTGCGCATCGTATCGGCGGTGACGGCATCGAGCCGCGATGCGTCGCCGATGATGCCGGATGAGTGTACGAAGTGCGTGATCGGCCCGAGCTTCTTTGCGGTTTCCTCGAACACGCGCTCGATGTCGGCCTCGATCCCCATGTCGCCTTGCAGCGCCACCGCCTTGCCGCCGCCGGATTTGACCGCTTGCACGATCTTGGTCGCGGCATTGCTGTTGGTGTGGTAATTGACGGCGACGTCGTAGCCGCGCTGGCCGGCAAGCGTGGCAGTGGAGGCACCGATGCCGCGGCTGCCGCCGGCGACGAGAAGGACTGGACGCGGCATGATGATCTCCGGGGTCTAGCGGCGTTTTTGCCGGTTGCGGCGGGCGAGGACGTTGAAGGTTTCCACCGCGGCCGCGAAGGCCATGGCGGAGTAAATATAGCCGCGCGGGATGTGGAAGTGGAAGCCGTCGGCGAGCAGCGCAGCGCCGATCAGCAAGAGAAAAGCGAGCGCCAGCATCTTGACCGTCGGATGCGCTTCAATAAAACCGCCGACGGCGCCGGCGGCGGCAAACATCACGACCATGGCGATGACCACGGCGGCGATCATGACCTCGAGCTGATCGGCGAGGCCGATGGCGGTAACGATGGAATCGATGGAGAACACCAGGTCAATGACCGCGAGTTGGACGATCACCGCCCACAATGCGCGTTTGTGCGGCGCGTCCGGGGCTTCAAACTCGCCTTCGACTTCCACGTGGATCTCACGTGTCGCCTTGACGATGAGGAACAAGCCACCCGCCAGCAGGATGATGTCGCGAAAGGAAAATGCGAATTCGCCAAGTGAAAAAACCGGCCGGGTCATAGCCATGATCGAACTCAGCGAGGCGAGCAGCAGCACGCGGAAGATGAAGGCCAGCGACAGGCCGATGGCGCGCGCCCGCTGCGACCGTTTCTTGTCGAGCCGCGCCGTCAGCAGCGCGATGAACACTAGATTGTCGATGCCAAGCACGATTTCCAGCGCGGTCAGCGTCAACAGCGCGGCCCAGGCATTGGCATCGGTCAACAGTGCGAGCATGTCGTTCAAGCCTTGCGCAAGACGCCGGCGATCAGGAAATAGACGGCGATCGCTCCCAGCGGCAGCGTGACATAAGGCCCCGGCTCAAGATTTTTGCCGAGTGTCACCAGCGCCAGCGCGCCCCACAGGGCGAGCAGCGCGATGTTGAGCGGACGCAGGCGCCTGACCCGCAGCGGATGGATGAAACGGATCGGCGCGAACGAGAGTGCGGCAAGTGCCGCGACCGCGGCGGCGGCAATCCATTCGTTCGGCCGGAAAACGTAAAGATAGAATGCCGCCATGTTCCACAGCGCCGGAAAGCCCTTGAAATAATTGTCGTGCGTCTTCATCTCGCGATCGGCGAAATACAAGGCGCCGCTGATGGTCACCACGACGCCGGCGACAATTGCCAAGGCTTCCGGCAGCAAGCCGCTTGCCGCGATGGCATAGGCGGGAACGAACACATAGGTGACGAAATCGGCGACAAGGTCGAGCGTCACGCCCGACCAGCGCGGCAGGACGCGTTCGACGTCAAAGGCGCGCGCCAGCGGTCCGTCGATGCCATCGACGACGAGCGCGAGGCCGAGGCAGAAAAACATCGCCGCCCAATGCTCGCCGGTCGCCAGGATGAGCGCGAGCAGCGCCAGCGCCGCGCCGCATGCGGTGAAGACGTGAACGGCGAAGGCGCGGACGTGCTCGAACGTCGTCATGATCTTGGCTGGCGCATGCTGCGCTAGTAGTTGCCCCAATCGAGCTTGACGATTTCGGCCGAACGCCCCGCCAGATTCCAGTTGCGGCCGTAGCCGCGGAAGCGCGATTTGTCGGCGCGGGAAACGATGATGTCCGGCCCGACCCAGTATTCGCTGTTGCGGATCACCACGTTCTGCCCCTTCTCCTTGCCGCGTATCGGCGTGATGGCGCCGTCGACATAATCCTTGATGTGCACGATGCGGGTGTCGCCCTGCGTCTCGTAGCGGATGTGCGTCTGCCGCACGCCGAGAAACTGGCCGACGAGAATCGACAACAGATGCGTCGTGCCGCGCACGCGGCCGGTGAAGATGCGGGTCAAACATTTCACCGCCATGGCGGAGGCTGCGTCGTCCACGAACAGCGCTGCGACCCAGTTGCCGCGCGACATAATGCCCGGCAGATCCATCATCAGACCCGCCTTGATGCCCGCGAGATCGGTGTCCTCGAAGTGTCCTTCGTCGATGCGGATGCCGGCCCAGGTTTGGCAGCGGCTTTCGGTTGGCGGATGTTCGCCGAGCGAGAGCACGCAGGGGCAGAACACCGCGCAGCTGCACGACAGCGCCATCTCGCCTTTCAATTTCCATTCTTCACTCAACGTTTCGCTCCCGGTTCTTTTCTTGTTCCTAACTCAAATCGCGTGGCTCGGCCAACGGGCGGCGAAGCCTGAGAACACGAATGCCATGCCGGCAACGATCAACGCCACGCCGACGGCACGGGTGAACCATGGACCGGTGCCGATCTTCTCGATCGTCATGACGATGCCGAGCCCCGCCATCCAGACCACGTTCATCGCGCCGACCGCGAACATCACCAGCATCATCGCCCAGCAGCAGCCAACGCAATAAAATCCCTGCTTGACGCCGAGGCGGAAGACGCCGCGCGGCGTCGTCGCCCAATTGGTGAAAAAGAACGGAAACGGCCGCTGGCATTGGGTGAGGCAGGCGTGCTTGAGCGCGGAGAATTGGTAGGCGCCTGCGCCAATGAAGATCGCACCAGCGAACAGACCGCTCGCCGCTGCCAGGCCGCTGTTTTGCAACGCGGCGCGTGCGAGAGCCAATTGCGCCAGCGCGGCGATGGCCGCAAAGCCCAGCCAGACGATCGTGTAGCCGGCGGCAAGCATCAGCGGCGACACCACGCGCTCGCCTTTGCGCGCCGCGGTATCGGCGATCTCGGCGTAGGTAAGGATCATCGGCGCGGCGGTCGGCAGCATCATCGCCAGCACCATCGCCGCCCACATTGCGGCAACGAGCGCGGCGTTACCGGCACTGAATGGACTGCCGCCGAACGACGCCGAGCAAATGGCATGAAGCGCGCCGGCAAGGCCGTAGTTGTCCGCCGCCATCACGCCGAGCGCGAACCAGCCGAGCGCCGTCAGCGCCACGACGCAGGCCGCCGCGATCCACTTCGGCCGCGCGAAGACATGGCCGAGTCCGGCGGCAGCCGGCGGCAAATAGGCAAAGCCCTGGTCGGTATGATCGGTCATTCAGGCCATGGATAGCGCATCGTGCCGGGTGGTGCTAATCCGTTTAAGGACAAGCAGAAACGAGCGCTTTGATGCCGAACAAATCGGGCAACGACAGGGTAATCGTGGTCGGCGGCGGACCGGCGGGCCTGACCGCCGCCATCGCGCTCGCCGGCGCCGGCATTGCGACCGTGCTCGCGGGAAAACGTCCCCCGCATGCCGACAACCGCACCACCGCCCTGCTCGGCGGTTCGGTGACGGCGCTGGCCACGCTCGGCGTCTGGGAACTGTGCGCGGAAAACGCTGCGCCGCTGCGGACGATGCGGCTGGTCGACGACACCGGCCGGCTGTGGCGGGCGCCGGAGGTCAAATTCACCGCCGAAGAGATCGCGCTCGAAGCCTTCGGCGCCAATATCGAGAACCGGCACCTCGTTGCCGCCCTCGAACAGAAGGCGCGCATGTTACCGGCGCTGCGCCTGATCGAGGACGAAGTTGCTGCGATCGCGCCGAGCGATGCCGGCATTGACGTCACGCTCAAGAGCGGCGACGTGCTGCAGGGCGCTCTGGCGATCGGCGCCGACGGGCGGCGCTCGCTCTGCCGCCAGGCGGCGGGCATCGGCATTGACGAGCACACATATAAGCAAGTCGCGCTGACCGTCTGCCTCGCGCATTCGCGGCCGCATCATGGTGTCTCCACCGAATTCCACACGACAAGCGGCCCGTTCACGCTGGTGCCGCTGCCGGGCGTGCGCTCGAGCCTCGTCTGGGTGCTCGATCCGGCCGAGGCCGACCATATTGCCGCGCTCGACGACGCCGCGCTGTCGGCGGAGATCGAGCGGCGCTCGCATTCCATTCTTGGCAAGATCACGGTCGAGCCCGGTCGCGGAATATTCCCGCTATCCATTGCAACGGCGCAGCGTTTCGCCGCGCGCCGCATCGCGCTGATCGGCGAAGCTGCGCATGTGATCCCGCCGATCGGCGCGCAAGGTTTGAACCTCGGATTGCGTGACGCCGCCGCCATAGGCGAACTGGCGATCACGGCGCATCGCGGCGGCGAGGACATCGGCGGCGACGCGGTGCTTGCCGCCTACGACAAGATGCGCCGCAGCGATGTCGCCGGGCGCACGCTGGCCATCGACCTTCTCAACCGCACGCTGCTTGCCGATTTTCTCCCCGTTCAAAGTGCGCGCGGCGTGGGGCTTTACCTGCTCGACAAGATTGGACCCTTGCGCCGCGCCGTCATGCGCGAGGGCTTGTCGCCCGCCGCCGCCTTGCCGCGGCTGATGCGCGGCGAGGCGCTCTAGCGTTCGAGCTTGGGCGCCTTCTTCACCGCCGGCGGCTCGCGAAATTCCGGCGAAATGGGCAGCGGCAGCGCCGGCAGCGTTTTGCCTGACGCGGTTGCCACCTTGTGCGCGAACAGGCCGCGGCCGACGAAATGCGGATCGCGCAGCGCCTGCGCGAGCGGCACCAGCACGCTGACGCAGCAATCGGCTTTGGCGAAGATCGGCTTCCATTCGTCGGCGGTCTTGCGGGCAATGATCTTTGCAACCGCATCGCGCGTCGCCATCGGCGCGCGCCTGTCGTCAAAGAATTCCGCCGGCAGATCGATCGCCTGCGTGAACGACACCCAGAATTTCTGCTCGATGGCGCCGCAGGCAACGAGCTGCCCGTCTTTCGTAGCGTAAATCTGGTAGCGCGGCGAACCGCCGGTGAGCCAGCCTTCGCCCGGCTTTGGAAATGTCCCGGTGGCCACGCCTTGCGCCAGCGCATGCCAGTCGAAGGTGAACATGGCGTCGGTCATGGCGATATCGATGTGCGAGCCCTGCCCGCTGTGGTCGCGCGCACGCAGCGCCAGCAAAATATTGATCACCGCCGGAAAGCTTCCCCCGGCGATGTCGGCAACAAGCATCGGCGGCACCACCGGATGCGCGACCGGCCCCGGCTGCTGATCGAGCAAGCCCGTGTTGCCGATGTAGTTGATGTCGTGCCCGGCCTCGCCGGCGCGCGGCCCGCTCTGGCCGTAGCCGCTGATCGAGCAATAGATCAGTTTCCGATTGATCGCGCGCAGCGCCTCATAGCCGAGACCCAGCCGCTCCATCACGCTGGGGCGGAACTGTTCGATGAGGATATCAGCGCGCCGAATGAGCGGCATCAGCCGCTCGTACTCGGCCTTGTCCTTGAGATCGAAGCTCATGCTCGTCTTGCCGCGGTTGAGCATGGCGAAGGTGGCGCTCTCGCCGTCGACAATTGGCTGGAAACGCCGCGCGTCCTCGCCGCCCGGCCGCTCGATCTTGATCACCTCGGCGCCGGCTTCCGCCAGCATCAAGCCAGCCAGCGGCCCCGGCAGCAGCGTCGAGAAATCGAGAACGAGAAGTCCTGAAAGCGGTTGCAAGATGTCACCGAAATAAGAGCGGCGGCAGCGCGCCGGTTTTCACCATCCACATCACGCTGGTCAGCGTTACCACGGAGACGAGCGTGCCGACCAGCACCGCGCTCGAGGCCTGCTCCACCCAGGTGTCGTATTGGCGCGCGAACACGAAGACGTTGAGCGCCGGCGGCAGCGCCGCCATCAGCACTGCCGTATAGACCCAGGTCTGGTCGAACGGGCCGAATGCGGAGAGCAAGAGAAACACCAGCACCGGGTGCAGCACCAGCTTCACCGCCGTAAGCGGCGGCACCTCCCACGGCATCTTTTTTAACGGCCGCAGCGCCACAGTGACGCCGAGCGCGAACAGCGCGCAGGGCGCGGCGGCGTTCTGCAGGAATTGCATCAGCCGGTCGAGCGCGACCGGCGGCTGGTAATGGAGCGCCGCCGACAGCACGCCGACGGCGCTGGCCACGATCAGCGGGTGCCGCGCCACGCGCTTGACCACCTCGACGGCGATGGCCGGGATGCTCATCGGCTGCGGCTGCGCCAGCGCCATCAGCAGCGGCACCATGGTGAAGAGGATGATGTTGTCGAAGCAGAAGATCAGCGCCACCGGCACCGCGGCGCTTTGCCCGAGCGTCGCCAGCGCCAGGCCCGGCCCCATATAACCGATATTGCCGTAGCCGCCGGCGAGGCCGGCGATCGTCGATTCGGAAATGTTGCCGCGGCGGATCGCCATGCCGATGCCGAAGGATACGGCGAAGGCCCAGAACGTCGCCAGCGTCGTCGCAAAAATGAAATCAACCTGCGCCAGCTGGTCGAGCGGGGTCTGCGCCAGGATGCGGTAGAACAGCGCCGGCAGCGCCAGGTAAAGAATGAAGAAATTCATCCAGGCGAGCGCGGTGTCGGGAATCTGTTTGATCCGCCCGCAGGCAAAACCAATGAAAATCAGCCCGAAAAACGGAAGCGCAAGATTAAGAACGTCGATCATCCGTTTGCCCGGCCTGCCTTATTTCGCCGCCGGCACCGTCTCGGACTTGGCGCGGCCTTTGCATTCCTCTAAACGGCAGTTTGACCTTTTGGAAGGACGTAAAAGCCCGTGAAGCCGCCGCGTCAGTTTTTTCAGCCTTTGTCCATCGGCGCGCCCTCCCCGATGCGCGATCTGCCGGTGCGGCTCGAGCGCATGATCCATTTCGTCCCGCCGCACAACGAAAAGGTGCGCGCCAAGGTGCCCGATCTCGTCCGTCAGGTGGACGTGGTGCTGGGCAATCTGGAAGACGCCATTCCTGTGGACGCCAAGCAAGCTGCGCGCGCGGGCTTCATCGCCATGGGTAAAGCCGTCGATTTCGGAGCGACCGGGCTGTGGACGCGCATCAATGCGCTCAACTCGCCCTGGGCGCTCGACGACGTGACCGAGATCGTCGCCGCGATCGGCGACAAGCTCGACGTCATCATGCTGCCCAAGGTCGACGGTCCTTGGGACATCAACTATCTCGACCAGTTGCTGGCGCAGCTTGAGGCCCGCCACAAGGTGAAAAAGCAGATCCTGATCCACGCCATCCTGGAGACGGCGCAGGGCGTCAATAACGTCGAAGCAATCGCGCTCGCCTCCCCGCGCATGCACGGCATGAGCCTCGGCCCCGCCGATCTCGCCGCCTCGCGCGCTATGAAGACCACGCGCGTCGGCGGCGGCCACCCTGAATATAAAGTGCTGGCGGATGCGCAGGGTGACGGCCCGCGCGCCGTTTGTCAGCAAGACCTTTGGCATTACACGATTGCAAAAATGGTCGACGCCTGCGCCGCCGCCGGCATCAAGCCGTTCTACGGGCCGTTCGGCGATTTCGCCGACGCCGCGGCTTGCGAGGTGCAGTTCCGCAACGCTTTCCTCATGGGCTGTCTCGGCGCCTGGTCGCTGCATCCTTCGCAGATTGAGATCGCCAAGACAGTGTTCTCGCCCGACCCGGTGGAAGTCGCCTTTGCCAAGAAGATCGTGGCCGCCATGCCGGACGGTGCCGGCGCGGTGATGATCGACGGCAAGATGCAGGACGACGCCACATGGAAACAGGCCAAGGTGCTTCTCGATCTTGCCAAACTGGTCGCCGCCAAGGACCGGGCGATGGGCGCCCGGTACGGGCTATAGACTGGGCCACACTGGCATCCGCCGCATTCATAGACTATGTGCACGAAACCATGATCAAGACCCGCAACGCCAAATTCCAGATCGGCCAGGTGGTCAAGCACCGCGGCTAACGCCATTGCACCGCCTAGCATTGCCCCGCATACCACCTCACAAACCTACATAACAGCCTAATTTACTTGCATTTCGCTTTGCAAGGCCTTACGTCTGGCAACATCGCGTTGCACCCAATTGCACCCGGTCTGTTGCCAGGGTGTTGCCAGACGGAGCCAAGGCACATGTTGGAAAAGACACCGCCCGAGCCAGCGAAAGCGGCCAAACCCGAGAAGGCGAAGCGGCCGAAGAAAACCATCAGCGACCGCGGCCTGCGGGCCCTCAAGCCGGCACCCAAAGGCACGACCTACGACCAGATGGATGGCATCGTGCCTGGCTTCGGCGTGCGCGTCTCTGAGACCGGCCGCAAAACGTTCGTTCTGGTCGCCCGCTTCCCTGGCAGCCCGCATCCAACCCGCCGCGCGCTCGGATTGTATGGTGCCCTGACGCTCGAAAAGGCCCGCGACAAGGCACGTGATTGGATCGAGCTGATCCGCAAGGGCGTCGACCCGCGCGAGGAAGAGGACCGCCAGCGGCTCGCCGAACAGCGCAAGCGCGCCAATACGTTCGTCAGCGTGGTCGAGGACTTCATCAACCTTGCCGTGATCGGGCCCGACCCCGAGAATCCGAAGCAGCGCCGCGGTGCCAAGGTCGCACGCGAGCTTCGGCAGTTTTTCGTACCGCTGTGGGGCGGCAAGCCGGTGGCTGAGATCACGCGCGAGAATGTGCAGACCGCCATCAAAGGCATCCGCGACTACGGCGCGCGCGGCATGCTAGCCGCGCACGGCATCAAGGACGGCAAGCGCGGTCGGACGGAACGCAAGGCCGCGCCCGGCCAGGCACGTAATCTGCTCGGCAACCTGAAGACGCTGTTCGCTTGGGCAATCGAGCAGAACGAGTACGGAATCGAATTGTCCCCTGCCCGCGACATCCGGGCCAGGACGCTGGTCGGCGCGAAAATGTCGCGTGACCGGGACCTGACCGACCTTGAGGTCGCAGCCCTTTGGCGGGCCATACGGCGGCTGCGCTACCCGTTCGGCACGGTCTACCGGCTGCTACTGTTGACCGGTCTACGCCTGAATGAGGTCGTCAATGCGTCGTGGCCTGAATTTGATCTTAAGGAAAAACTTTGGACGATTCCGAAAGAACGAATGAAGGGCACCGACGAGAAGGCACGGCCCCATGCCGTGCCGTTGACGGACGAGATGTTGGCAATTCTGAAATCTTTGCCTCGCTTCAAACGCGGCGACTACCTCTTTAGCCTCAGTCTTGGCGTCAGGCCGGCGGCAGTCGACGACAAAATCAAAATCAAGATCGATGCGAGGATGTTGCGCTCATTGCGCGCACGGGCGCGCATGCGCGGCGAAGACCCTGCCAAGACGAAGCTTGAGCCGTGGGTGAATCACGATCTGCGGCGAACGGTGCGCACCGGCCTTTCGCGGCTGCGGATCGACCACGACGTCAAGGAAGCCGTGCTCGCCCATGCCAAGCCCGGCATCGCTGGCGTTTACGATCGATACGATCTGCTCGACGAAAAACGTGAGGCGTTGGAATTGTGGGCCGCCAGGGTGCGCGGCATTGTTTCGCCGCCGGCTGACAATGTGGTCAAGCTGACTGGGAGGGTGTGATGGCGACAATCGTCGGAATCAAAAAGCGCGCCGCGTTGGCCGCCCCCCTACGCTCGGCAGCGACGCTTGTCGGCATCAAGAGTTCCTGCGGTGCTGGCCAACTATCTGCGTTCTCACAATCAGATCGCACAGGCGGATCGCGACTATTTGGCGGATTTCATTGAAGGCAAAATAAAGCGACCCGCTGGCCGGCCTAACTCGATGCGCTTGCTTAGTCGTATGTCTTTGGCCGTGACTATTGCCGAATGTTATCGAGCTGCATGGCGAAAAAAGTATGGCCGCAAGCACACGATCACGCTGCAAAATGGTTCGATCTATAATTTGCGTGATGAAGCGTGCAGGAGAGCAGCCGCGCGGCATAACAAAGTTTACGGGCCTTCATTTGGCTATGTCACGAAGGACGAGATTTCCGCTCAGCTGAGGCTCCCGAAAAATCGGCGACATTAATTAAATAATATTTTGCGCCAAAATCGGCGGCGTTAAATAATAATAATCAGCAGTCTATTTTCGTTCCGCATTGGCTTACCACTCCTCGCATAGTTTAGCTTTGACAAGCGAGGAGCAATCACCATGCGTTTCTTGCGACACGACGACCTCAAAGAAAAGGGCGTCAACTATACGCGGCCCCACATTTGGCGGCTCGTTCGAGCGGGCCGTTTTCCGGCGCCGGTTAAAGGCCTCGGCGTCGAGAACTGTTGGGCCGAAGATCAGATCGACAAGTACATTGCGGATCGCGTAGCCGCTGCAGGTGCGCGCGATACGGTCGCTGCATGACCATAAAGTTGAAGCCCCGCCCGGTGGCGACCGGGTCGAGGCTTCGGGATAACAATCAGGCAGGTAAGCTGATTAATCCCCAACATACGCCCCCCGCGGCATTGCCGCAAGCCGCCCACGTTCGCGCGCGCTGCTTTGATCGCCCTGCGCCCGTAAGCGCCGCGGCCGCATGGCGGCGCTTACGCCGGTTCATTCCCGTCGAGCCGCGCCGGATAACACTGGCGGATATCGAACGCGCGCTCGAAGCGTTGCCCTACGGGCGCTACATCGCCCGCGATGGTCGCGAAATTCTTTTCAATCGCGCCTATCAGCCCATTTGGGAAAAACTTCCAAACGGCGAAATCCGACGCGCCAACCCCCACGAATGGATCGACTGGGTTAGACAAGCTTGGCTCGAGCTCGGCTCAATGCGTTATGAGAAATCTGCGCGCGCCGCTTATCGAAAAGCGCTTCGAGATTTTTTTGAAGGCAAGACGTTGCTCTTCAAAAACGAGCGAAAGCGAGCGCGCTCATGACCGCCAACCTGCCATCTGAAAATACCGGGTATGGGCCGGACCCGGTTTTGCCAGGGTTGAATCGCGGCGGACGACCGCGCAAGGACGGAACCCACGCCGATACGGCGATGACATGGCGCGAGGCTGGCTTCAGCAAACGCGACGCTGCCCAAATGCGTCGGTTGGGCGCGTTAACGGACGATGAATTCGAAGCCGCAATCGTGAAATGGCGCGCCGCGTTTCGCAGCGGTCGCCGTCACGCAATTGAATATTTTTTACCTGATCGCCGCGGCAACAGCGAACACGAACGCGAGAACGGCGCCGACATTTCGCGGCTGATTTCCACGCTGCGGCGTATTCAAAATCGCCACGAAGGCGATGCCAGCGAGCGAGGGCTAATGATGATGTCGCTGGTGAAGGCGACCGCTGATCTTTGGATGGACGGATTGGTGATCGCGGCCCGCCGCCAAGAGCGCGGAGGGCGATCATGAACTCACCAGCAAAGCCATGGAACGAGCCCGCGGCGCAGGCCAAGGCGCGTGGGCAGGCTGGCGACAAGGTTGACCCGCCGGCCGTAAATGGCGCGGTCAATTTTCTCGCCGATCTAACCGGCGAAAGACTTTGGGTGGCGTGGCGCGAAGAAATTTCCGAAACAGGCAAGCCGACCAAAATCCCGAAAAATCCGGCTACCGACAATAACGCCAAAGTGCCGACCGATCCGGCAACCTACGGGACGCGCGACGCAGCCGAGCAATGCTGGCAAAGGGTTCAAAAGCCTGCGGCCAGAGGCGGCATCGGCATCGTGCTCGGTCCTTTACCTGATGGTCTGCGGCTAGTCGGCATTGATCTCGATAGTTGTCTCAGCGGCGCCTCGCGCGCCATCGCCGATGATGTGGTCGCACGCTTTTGAAACCTATACCGAAATTTCGCCGTCCGGCGATGGCGTGAAGTTGTTTTTCCTCATGACCGCGGATCTCTAGCTACCATCTGCGTGCGCTGCTCGGTTTTGACAAAAACGGTAAGCAGCTAACGCGCGAGACGTTTTCGGTGGGCGCACATCGCGAAGTTGCGGTGGACACCGCTCGCTTCTACACGGTGACCGATCAGGCCTTAAACGGCGGCCTGGATAATCTCCGGCTGGTGCCATTCACCGATGTCGAATGGTTCGTCAAGGATGTCGGCCCGCGCTATCTCAAAATGTTTGGCAATGGGCACGAAACTGGCGAACAGGCGGGCCTCGATCCAAGCGGCAGCGGTTTCGGATTTCGCTTTATGCAGAATTGCCACGCTAACGGCATGACATATGGCGAAGCGTGCGCGGCAATTCTCGCTGATGCAGACAAGGCCGGAGAATGGGCGCGGCGTTCCGATGAACGACAGATCAAACGGGCTTGGCAGAATTAGTGAGCGGGAAATTGACTCGACGCCGCTGTTCCCGCCGCTTCCACCGGCGGCGCCGTATCCGACGCAAGCTCTCGCCGGTGCGCTCGCAAAGGCCGCCTTCGCAATAGCTCGAAAGGTGCAGGTCCCGGAGGCCATTGCAGCGCAATCGGTGCTGGCCGCAGCTGCCCTCGCGGCTCAGGCGGTCGCCGACGTCTGGCTGCCCTATGGGCAGTCGCGACCGCTGTCGCTGTTTTTCGTAACCGTGGCGATTTCCGGCGATCGGAAAACGACAGCGGACAATGAGGCAACTTGGCCGATCCGCAAGCGCGAAGCCGCGCTTAGCGAAATTTTTTGCGAGCAACACGCCCGATGGGTTGTCGACAACGCCGCTTGGGCGGCTGAAAAAAAGAAAATCGAAGGCGATCGGAAAATTGACTATGAAAAGCGCAGGGCACTCTTGGAGCAGCTGGGGCCGGCACCGGCTGTTCCGCTACATCCCTTTTTGACCGCGCCTGATCCGACGATTGAGGGGCTCGTGAAAGCATGGGTCACGGCGCCAGCATCGTTGGGCCTCTTCAGCGCCGAAGGTGGCCAGTTTATCGGCGGCTACGGCATGAGTCAGGATCACCGGCTGAAAACGGCCGCCGCCCTCTCCGAGATGTGGGAAGCAAAAACAATCAAGCGCATCCGCGCAACTGATGGTGTGACCATCCTGCGCGGTCGCAGATTGTCGATGCACATGCTGGTGCAACCGGAAGCGTCAGCGGCTTTCTTCAGCGATCCGATCTTACGCGGCCAGGGATTGCTGTCACGCGTTCTTGTCGCGGCGCCGGACAGCATCGCTGGCACAAGGCTCTACCGAGAAACAGACGCCGACGATGATGCAGCTATTCGCGCCTTCGGTGCGCGCATCCTTGAAATTCTCGAGAAGCCCTGGCCACTCGCGGAACGGACGCTAAACGAACTCGCCCCACCGCAACTCAAGATCGCGTCCCGACGCGACAAAGCCGTGGGTCGATTTTTACGATTGCGTTGAGCAACGCTCGCGCCTGGATGGCGAGTTGGCCGCCATCGGCGACTTCGCTGCCAAAGTGGCCGAGCACGCCGCGCGCATCGCGGGCGTCTTGAGCATTTTTCATAATCCGGCAGCGAGCGAAATTGACGCTGGCGCTATGGGCAACGCGATTGTGCTGGCCGATTGGTATCTCAATGAAGCCCTGCGGCTGCAACGTGCCGCGCGGACTGACCCGCGACTTCTGCGCGCGCAGCGCTTGCTTGATTGGCTGCAGGAACGCGGGCTCGAAATGCCCGTGCGCGAAATCATGCAATTCGGACCGGCGGACTGCCGCAGCAAGGCAGCAGCGGACGAGGCGCTGGCGATCCTGGAATCGCATGGTTGGGTGCGAGTGCTTTCGAAGCGACCCTACCGAATTGCAGTGGTTCGAGCCGTGTGAAGCGTAGCAACTGTAGCACCGTAGCAAGGCTCTTAGATAAAAACGCAACGAACCATGGGCAGAAAAAAGGTCTCCAAGGGTTTTTAATTGGCATGTTGCTACATTTGCTACGATTGCGACAATTTGTAATTCGCAAAGGCAGCCTGCTACGCTGCTACGGTTGCTACGATTTCTTGGGTGGTCCAACCGCTGTGAGCGCGGCTTTGCCGCCTTTCCCGCGCTCACGCAACCGCTCGCAACCCAATAAAAATTGCGGCGCGCGCCCGCTCTTCTTTCGCCAGCCAAGCGGCTTACTACCACCTAGCCGATGCTCCAAAAGACGCATCGTTAGCGCGTCACTTGCGTCGTGGCCTGGTCTAGCCTATAATTTGGCAACGTACTGGCAACAGGAACGCAAAATAAATGCCCGCCGATGCCGCGCAACTAGAGGCCAGAAGCCCCGCCCATCCGGCGCAGAAATCCACCGGTAAGGTGCGGTTGTTATCGCTGGACCGCCTGGACGGGCGAACAATCGCGTGTAGGCGCGCCCGCCAGTTGGTCGAGGCTATCGAGGCGGACCTCGGCGGAGCCGACCGCCTCAGCGAAGGCGAGCGGCAACTCGTCCAGCGCGCGGCGGTGTTAGGCACCTACGTCGAGAGCTGCGAGGCTAGCTGGCTCGCTGGCCACGAAGTTGCCCTGGGCGACTACTTGAGCGCCATCAATAGCCAGCGCCGCGTTTTTTCAACTATTGGTCTCAAGCGCGTCGCGAAGACCGTGCCCACGCTTGCAGAGCATCTCGCCCGCCTGGCACGTGAGCATCCGGCGGCGCCGCACGATGACGATGAGGTCGCCCCAACGGACGACACCGTCGCGTTGGACGCTCGGTCGGCCGACGCCGGCCACGAGCCGGAGAGCACCCACCATGAAGATTGATCGCGCCGTCGACGCCGTCACCTTCATCCAGACGATGCTGATCGATCCGGAGACCGGCGCGCCGTTTGTGCTCAACCGGGCGCAGCGGCGTTTCCTCGATCGAGCCTTTCGACTGACGCCCGATGGCCGGCTGAAACATCCGGAATTGATCTTCAGCGCGCCGAAAAAGTCGGGGAAGACCGGCCTCGCCGCGATGATCGTCCTTTACGTCGTCTGCGTGCGAGGTGCCAGGTTTGCCGAAGGAATTTGCTGCGCTAACGATTTCGAACAATCGCAAGGCCGCGTGTTTCAAGCGATCAGCCGGATCGTCGAGGCATCACCAATGCTCGCCTGTGACGCGACGATCAACGCGGACAAGATCACGTTCGCGTCGACCGGCTCAACCATCATCGCCATCGCGTCTGACTATGTCGGCGCCGCGGGCAGCAACCCGACCATCGTCTGCTTTGACGAATTGTGGGGCTACGTCAGCGAGCGCAGCCACCGGCTTTGGGACGAAATGGTGCCGCCGCCGACGCGTACATTGGCTTGCCGGCTGACGGTGACATATGCGGGTTTCGAGGGCGAGAGCACATTGCTGGAAGGCCTGCACAAACGGGGCCTGAAAGGCAAGGAAGTCGAGACTGATCTGTACCAGGCGGACGGCCTCTTGATGTTCTGGACGCACAAGTTTACGGCGCCCTGGCAGACTGAAGAGTGGCGCGCGCAGATGCGCGAACAATTGCGGCCCAACGCCTATCTGCGGCTGATCGAAAATCGCTGGGTGAGCTCCGACAGCACTTTCGTCGAAATGGACCTTTGGGACGCCTGCGTCGACAAGCAGGCAACACCGCTGCTCGCCGACATGGCTTTGTCAATCTGGGTGGGCGTTGATGCCAGCGTGAAGCGCGATAGCACCGCCATCGTCGCCTGCACTTGGGATGCCGAACTCAAGAAAGTGCAGATGGTTTGGCACAAAGTATTCCAACCATCGGCCGCCGAGCCGCTCGACTTCGAAGCAACCATCGAGAAGACGCTGCTCGAATTGAAACGGCGCTTTCGTATCAAGGAAGTTCGCTACGATCCTTACGCGATGCAGAGCACCGCGCAGCGCTTGCTCAAGGCCGGTGTGAAGATGGTTGAATTTCCGCAGTCTGTTCCAAACATCACTGAAGCGTCGACGAACTTGTACGAATTAATTCGCGGACAAAACCTGACTACCTATCCGGACAAGGCATTTCGTCTTGCGGTGCAGCGCGCCGTCGCTGTTGAAATGCCACGTGGCTGGAAGATCACGAAGGAAAAGACCTCGCACAAAATCGACTGCGTTGTTGCGCTCGGCATGGCCGCGCTTGGCGCCGTGCAAGGCGGCATTCGCCGGCCGCCCATGCACATCACAGACGAAGCAATCGCAATGGCCCGCGAGCCCGACTATTCCAGCCGTCCACCGTTGGTGGCCATCGACCGCCGGTGGGGAATTTGAGAAGGAAAATCAAACCATGCCTGGTCGCCTTTGCTACGAAGAACCGCTCGAAATCAATTACGCCGCCATCACACGGCGCTACCCGATGGCAATGGACGCGGCACTGCCGGAGGATCCCCACAGCGAGCTGATCAACGCGCTTACCAAATGGGCCGTGCGAGAGCTCACGCCAGACCTGCAAGCGCAGCTCGAGCTCATAATTACAAATGCCGGCGTTTCGCGACAAACAAACGGCGACGAACCGCCGACATTTGCAGGCGCACCAAAGACGGGCGCGCGCGACGAGACTGATGAGGAGGCGCTGCGCACGCTCGAGCCGGAACAGCTCACTGAGAATTCTTAAGACACCTGCGCGCGGGCGCCGGCCGCGGCACGGCAACCGATGCGAAGGCAACGGCCGCCTTTGCTCGCACGTTTCCCAGAAGCCGAGCGCTTCGATGCAAGGCCGCATGAGGGAAAAAACGACTACGCGGGGCGCCTGGGCGCAAGGCCGCGTGCCTATGCCCACGATGGCGCGGACAGTTTTGCTCGCCGGTTCCCGAACAACATAATTTTGGCGCCGACGACCTTTGACCGGGTGACTGATGCAGCACCAACAGCCACGCGCGCGAACCCAGAATTTCTTCGGCGCTTTCCCGAGGCGCGGCGTTTGAGCTGACCCAAACCAGGAGAAAATTCGATGGCAACCGTTCAAGTTTTGAGACAGCCGCCGCCATGTCCGCCCGAGCGCGACGCGCTCGCTGAGGCAATCGCCGCTGCGGCAGCAGCAAAGCGTGCGGCCGAGGCCGCGCACGATGCCGCGCACCGCGCCAGCGACATGGTTGCGCGTGCTGCAGCCCAGGTCGAGACGGCCACGGCAGAAGCCACGCGGGCGCGCGACGAGCAGACTGCCCGCATCGTCGATGCGGCGAAAACGGGCGCGCCATTAGTTCCCGATCAAACGATCCGCGCCGCACGCCTCGCGCTCGCCGACGCCGAGGACAATCATCGCCGCATCACGCCAGGCAGTCGCTAGCTGTGACGCTGCCGCCGCTGAAGCTGACGACAGTGCTCGCCAGGCCGACGAGCATACCGACGCCGCTGTGCAGGGCGTGCTGGCACCGGCAGCCATGCAGCTGCTCGGTGAGCTACAGAAAATGCAGGTCGAGGTCTGTGAAAAACGGATCGAGCTGTGGAGCCTATCGAAGCTCCTCGCCGAACCGGATCGGCGCGCTGTCAGCGATGTTTTGGGCCGGCCATTTTTGCAGGCCGAGCTCGACCACAAAAACACGCTCCGCTGCGATGCATGGCGCGAGGCGCAGCGCGCACTGCACGAGGACGCCAATGCATCTTTGCCCGCTTGATCTTCCCCGGTGGCGTTGCGAGCACCATGCGCGCGCCACCGTCCTCCTCGCGGTCAAGGCTTCCGCGAGGCCGCGGCCAGCCCGGCGGTGCTGCGGACATGAAACAACACCGGGCAGCTCGCGGGGCCTTATCTTCGGGTCGGCGCGGGCAAATGGGAAACCCCCGGTTCGTGCTTCCTGGGGCGCACCCCAAGCCCGCCATCGGTGCGTCCTCGCCGGTGGCGGGCACTTAATTGAAGCAGTCGAGCACAAGGAGCAATAACTATGTATTTGCTGGACAAGGAAGTGCACAACGCCGTCGTCGACGAAATCGGCAAAGCCATTGACAGCAAGGGCAAGCCGGGTTTCGTCAAGAATCTTTTCTGGACCAATGCCTGTCAGCCCTGAGGACGAACCGACAGGCCGCCTCCTGTGTGAATTCCAGTGCTCGCTGCCCGCATTCCACAAGGCGCAGGACGGTGTGACCGCCAGCCGCATCATCACGGGCGCTGTGGCCAAGGAAGACGGCACTGCAACTTGGGCGCGGCTTTGCGACGCCGACGGCGACGCCGTGATCGATTGCGACGTCGGGTTGTCCGAATCGGACGCGGTGGTCCGCCTTAGCTCGACCAATTTTAATGTCGGCCGCCAGGTGGGAATCAATTCCATCGTGATCGTGATGCCGCGGCGTGCGTGATGCTTGGGACAATGCCGCTGCCGGTCTGCGCCGTACGTTGGCGCGTGCTGGTCTCGATGAGGCCGACGCCGACCGCATGATCGACAGCCTTGCCCCTGCCTTCGCCGCCATCGAGCGCGAGCGTGGCGCGGTTGAGGCCGATCTGCTTTGGGCGCTGGTTGCGGTGCAGGCGGATATTTGGCTGCGGCAGCGCGAGCGTGGCATGCGGCGGCAAGCTTGATGACAGAAACGCGCAATGGAGGTGCTTGTTACTATGGCAGATCAACAAATCTCTGAGAGCCCGGGCACCGGCCAACTATCCTTCGCTATCACGCCGAGTGACTCAGTCAACTACAGCCGAGGAGGCCGCGCGGGGAATCTTCCCGTCGGAGCGAGCGGTGACGTGGTCCTGGTCAACGGGGATGGCAGCACAACTTATCGGCCCTAATGCCCGGCTGGCCTCGTCATCCCGTGCTGGTCGATCCGCGTCAACGCCACCGTCGGTGGAACCACGACGGCGTCATAATCTGGTTGGCATCACCTGACATGCTTGGCTCTTTCGCGCTTTGGCCTTACTGCTGACCGGCAGCGATTGCTGCCGGTAGGCCCTAAGCAGCTCCAGTGAAAGCTGAAAGCCTCACGGAGAATGTTTGCTGATGCCGCACGACCTGCTTAACTAGCTCCGGGCGTACGATCTTGTTCGGACACTAGTACGATCTTGATGGGCGCGAATAATGTAAAAAAACCGAAAAAGAGCACCCCTCCGATCCAAATTAGTATGTACACGATCATTCCGAACACGATTTGTCTCTGTAACGTGGAAATCAGACCGGAAAATCACGTTGGCAATAACAACGGAAAGGCCCAAGCCTATTGCGCCCCATAAAAACGAAAACGCTTCGGCAAGTTTTCGACGTAGCGATTTCTCGACCCGAATTTCACTCATGTCTGTACCCACATGCGCTAACATATTGATTGTTAATTGATTTTAAGGCACCTTGGTGCAATGGCCCATTGTCGCCGTTAAATGATAATGTTAACCTATTATATTAACTGGCACAATTGAGAAGAGGCCACATGAAAAAGAAGTACGGGCTTTTTTCTCTGCTGTCTCGGCTCGGCAAGCACCCGCTTGCAAGCAGCCCTGGACTATTGGCGCGGCTTCTGCGCGACGAAGCGGGCATGTATCTCATATATATGACGCTAATAACGCCGGTCCTGATCGGTGTCGCCGCCCTTGGCACGGAGGGCGGTCTGCGGCTCTACCAACACCAGAATTTACAGGGCGCGGCCGACGCGGCGGCCTATAGCGCGGCGGTAGCAGCCTACATCAGAAATGAAACTTCAGCGCAGTATACAACGGAGGCGGAAGCAATCGTTGGCCAATACACGGGTAGTACCGTCACCCACCTGCAACCCATCATCCTTCACACCGCCGTCTGTTTGTGTGACCGTACCATATTCGAATGCAATCGAAGTCGACGTCAGCCAGCCGCAAACTCGGTTCTTTTCAAGCTATTGGTTTTCGAACACACAACCCGACGTGACCAGCGCTGTTGCGACCATCAACAAAATCGGTGGGGACTGCGTGCTGACGACCAATCTGACCGCCCAGAAAGCCATACAGGCCTCGGGATCGGCCCATATTACTGCGAACGGATGCGGTCTCTTTAGCAATTCCAACCAAAGCAATTCTATCTATCTTAGCGGAGGTGCTCAAGATTTCCGCACTCGCGGTCGGCGTGGTGGGGTCAGCCCCGACGAAGAAAATCCTGCGCCCCACCGTGCGCGGGTATCAATGCACCGGTTGGCTCCATCACTACGACGCCGACCGCAAACAACATTACCACCGGCAACGCAGCGGTAACCAATCCCTATAGCGCTTCAGTGCCGTCATACTCTAGCTGCGATAAAATTAACTTCAACCCAAGTAGTTCGCAGACGATTGGTCCGGCCAGTCCGACGGGGGTTTACGTATTGTGCGGCAGCACAAACATCGGCGGCAGCAAAACTATTACGTTGATGCCCGGGACCTACATAATTACGAACTGCACGTCCAGTTTGTGCGGCGGCAATACCAACTCGGGACAACTCC
Source organism: uncultured Alphaproteobacteria bacterium (assembly GCA_963753925.1). Taxonomy (GTDB): domain Bacteria; phylum Pseudomonadota; class Alphaproteobacteria; order Rhizobiales; family Xanthobacteraceae; genus Pseudolabrys. The sequence goes on along the minus strand of CAVWEF010000004.1, from coordinate 393,549 downwards.
AACTGGGTGGCAGCAGTGCCACTCTGACCGGCACCGACGTGACGCTGGTGTTCACCGGCACCCTCAACAACAATGCGTTGCAAGCGAGCGGTAACGTCAATTTGACGGCGCCAACGACCGCCCAGACAATGCTACGTACGCGGGCATAGTGATGTTGGGGGGCACCATGACCGTCGGCACTAATTTTGTGTTCCAGGGCGGCGCCACTGTCTATTTGTATGGCGCGGTCGACCTGCCGCTTGCTGCCGTGACCTACCAAGGGGGGTCAGGTAGCAACAGCCCTTGTGAGCAGCTCATTGCCAATACGGTCAATTTCAATGGATCTGCGACTTTCTCGAGCAACTGTTCCGGCAGTGGCACGAAGACGATTGGCGGCACCCCAGTAGTCACCCTGGTCGAGTGAGCAGCAATGTCCAGACAAATTCATCTTTCAAAGAGAACGACCTCTGCGATATGGCAAGCTATCCGCAGGTGCACTGTCGAAACGGATGGCGCTGCCCTGGTTGAATTTACCGTGTTCGCGTCGATACTCCTCGTGATGGCCATCTACGCAATGGATTTTGGCCTTTATTTCTCTCAATGGATGGCGGTACAGAATGCCGCGCAGGCGGGCGGTCAATACGTTATGGTGAATGGGTCTTGTCCCGCGTTTACGCAGATCAACAACTTTACGATCAGTTGCGCCACTAATTACTACTGTCCATCATCATCATCGCCGTATTTAACGGGGCCGGTCGTCCAAGGTTCTCCTTGCGGTGTTGGTGGTCTGGTTGCGGGACAATATGCGGAGGTCTCGGCACAGACCACATACAATACGTTCGCGCCCTATGGGCTCCTCTCGAATAGCTCTTATACTCTTACTGCGACAGCTTGGGTGCGCATTCAATGAAACTAAAACTAATACGCAATGATACCCAAGGTTCGGTTCTCTTCGAAGCTGCGATCACGTTTCCGCTCTCAATTTTGTTGGTGTTTGGTATCGTCCTAGGCTCATTGGCGATGTGGATCGAAATCGGGTTGCGACATGGCGTCGAAATGGCTGCGCGTTGCGCGAGCGTCAATGATGCCGCGATTTAAGCCATCAACGGAGGGGCATCGACAACGACCAGTTTGTGCTTCGGTAAGGCACCAGGCGCCGTCATATACCCCGGCGACATCAAATCTTACGCGGCAAAGAATTCCTTCGGCATCAATCCACCCGCCTCAATCTTTACTGTCAAAACAGCTTCCGCGGATAACTGGACATGTTCTGCCGGCGTTCCCGGCGATCAGGTTAGCGTGAGCTATACGTTTAATGTGATAAGCTATGTTTTCTCGACGCCCTCCTTCTCACTCACCGCTCAATCCTGCTACCCGACGACTACGAATTAGTCACGCGGGCCGCGATGCTCCGTAGGAGGAGCAGTCGCCCGGCAGGCTTGGGGCTTGCTGCATAGCCCCGGCTTGTCGGCGGTTGAGGGCAGTGCGCGGTGATCGTCCAGAACCAGCGGTGAGCCTTAACCGGCTGTCCGCATGCTGCGGCCGATGTGCTGCTCGCCGTCCAGTACGCGGCCGTCAGCATGAATATAGCGACTCCCCGGCACGTTGACCCGCGACGGCTAGGGCGGTGGCGGCGGCGGTTTTGGTGGGCGTGGCGGTGGCGGTGGTTTTGGTCGTGGAAGTGGTTTCATGGGTCATGGGGCCTTAATAACAAAATCGTTCGCTCGCAAAAGCACGGGGCGATCGGCTCGGGGCTGCTCTTCGAAGAATTTGCGTGATGCTCGCTCTTCAATTACTTCGCGCAACCGCATAAATTGATCTACGCGCTGATCTGGCTTTACGTCACGCCTGCCTTCAAGATCGTCCATCGCTGCGGTGCTGATCGCGCATTGAATTACATTGCCTTGATTGAGCATTGTGAACTCAACGACCGAACGATTGAAGTCGTAGCCCTGGACCTCGCCTTGCTGCAGCGGCATTGCAAGTGCTCCAATCGTCATGGGGAGTTCATTTGCTGCGGCGTGATTTTTTAACCGGCCCGCCGCTGTCCATTTCGTCGGCTGCGGAAGCTCGTTCGCTCCCTTCGCCATCTCCAGGCACGTGAGCAGCTCGACATAGCTCGGGCTGCCTCCTACCGTTACCCATTCGCGCGCAACGCGCCTTATCCGACGGCGTGAACTGGCTCCATTCCTTTTCGAGCTTAGCGCGGGCGTCTGTCTCTCATCCTTCTCGCAGGCGGCCATGTTGCGATTACCGATGACCGCGTCCACACCGGCAGACCGACAGCTCGGCGCAGCATCGAATTTAGGCACCGGGTCCGCCGCCAGAGCGATTTGCGAACCGAGCAGGGGCAGTAGCGCCGTGAGGTAGATGAGCTTGAGCTTCATGGTCTGTGACCTTCGCTCTCATGCAGGTGCTGATGATATTACATCGTGGTTAGGGAGTCTGGGGGGCTGGAGAAGGCCAACCTGTCTGCGTGTATTGATCCGTTTCAATTGCGCAGCCACGTAGGAATATACTTTTTTTTGGCAATCTTCATGGCATTATCAATGTCCACAAAGACCATACATTTATATTTGTCGCTCACGCTACTAACGGGCTGTAGCGGGCGCGTTTGCGGAAACTCCCAGTTTCAATTGTAATACGGCAACGTATCCTGATGAACGTGCTATCTGCTCCAACGCTGAGCTATCGCAGCTCGATAATGTCGCCAATGCCGGATACCAATATGTCCGCCGCGTCTACGGCGCCCAATATTCAAAATCAGTCGACCTTCCGCTCTTGCAAGCGCGACGAGCGTGTGGGTCTGACGCGACGTGCATAAAAGAACAGCAGCTCGCGGCAATTCAGAAATTTCAGTCGCTGGGTGCACCGGTCAACGTTGTCCAGCCCCAACAAAAACTGACCGCCCCACCTGCGTCAGGACAACCAACACCGTCAGTGGGCCCGTCCGCGCAGCAGGCAGACCCGTATGCCGCAGGCATGCGCCAGATGCAGCTTGAGGAATTTCAGCGCGATTGGGCCAATTTTTTGGAGACTTATCGGGTACTAATGTTCGCCGTCGGCTGCAAGGTTATTCAATATGAAGGGGTCGTTCTTCAAAGAATGGGAGGCGAACTCTGGCCGGCTTTTGTGGCCAGAGCGCCTCGCGCGGGACAGCAGTTAGCTACTCTTGAGAAAGAAATGGAAAAGGCGCATGACGACGGTTTAGCATACGCAAAAGAAAAGGGATGTTCCTACTGGCAGCAGCATCTAGACGAAGCCTATCGGTTACGTAACGCGTATAAAGGGTACTGAGCGCGGCGCCACAAGTTCGAGCCGAAGCACGATGGCCACCCAAGCGCGAGGAATCCGAACGAACTCGAAATGCACTTGGATCACATCACCCGCGGCAGGTCAGGACAGCGAGCGGCGCACATGTCGTTCACGTTACCGGCGCGCTGCTTCGGGCAGTCGGCCTTTAGCTCGGTGAGAAGGTCGACGACTTTGCCGTCGGTCCCGCGCTGCTCGATCAGCCGCGCCACCGGATAGCGGCCTTTGCGGTCGCACTTGTCGCAGGCGACCTCGAGCGCGTCGAGTTTACCGACCAGGTCGCTGAAGATGATTGCGCCGTCGCGAGGCATGGAGCCTTTTCGACTAAGTTGTCGACCGTTGGCGCGCATGTTGCCGAGGGTCATGGGCGAAACTGCATGCTTCAAAGTGGAATTGGCTCCGCTGCACACTATCGTCCGGTATCTGCCGAATAGCGCAAGCGTGGAAAGGGGCCAGTACCAGACTGAGGATCGCTCCGCCTGATCCGCCAGAGATCGAATCCACTAACGAAAGAGGCCGCAACTGAGGCGCAAAAGAGCCCCGACCGGGGGCGACGGATGGTCGGGGCTCTCTCAGGAAGCGCGCTACGTTGGAGGACCACAGCGCAATAGGACGGTAAGGCCGCTATGGTTGCCAAAAGCCTCAAGAGGCCTCCAACTGAGGCGGCCTAATGGCTTTTGTGATTTCTTCGACAGAAGTATCACAAAGGGGGCATTCATACGTTCGTGCTCGGCCGGCCCCTTCCGCAGCTGAATGTAAAATTACGCAGCAAGCCACATCTGAAACTCCGCAATTCGCGCAAAACGGGCGCTACTCCGATCTGGTGCCACCTATTAACATTCAAAACCGGCCACTAAGGGTCAAAATGCAGGCCAGTACCCATCACCGCGGGTACTGGCCGAAATATTGCCACTCTTCAAGATCGTAAAACAGGTCAGTGGCGCGAATTGAACACCACGACTAAGCCGTCCCCATAATGAAAAGCGGCGACCGCCAAAATTGCGATGGCCGACTACCGAATTAGAATACGGTCGGATACAGGTTCGGTCGGGGCATATGGGCACTTTAGGCTCATTCGCATATGCGAAATAGGCCACGTCTCGGCTTACCGGTCCGTGCGTTCAGGGCAGTACATATCAAAATCAGGCCACTGCAAATTTCAAAACGGCCACTAGGGGTCAAAACAGGCCAGTATCCTTTCGTCCGCAATTCCACATCGGTTAACCCCCTGCGTATTCGCCCTGGGAAGGCCCGTGCCGCGTTTTGTGGGTCGGGCGACCCTAATGACAGCAGGCAGCTCGCGACAGCCATGGACAATTCAAGCGGATGACCTAAATAGCGGCTAGACGGTGATTTTTGGCCCCTTTCGGAATTTTGTCATTTGTTGCCAGAAACGTTGCCAGACTTATTTTTTGCACAAGACGGCAGGCGAGAATATGGAGCTAAGTGCTTGAATAATAAGAATATAAGAATAGCCAAATTCCAGATCGGCCAGGTGGTCAAGCACCGCCTCTATTCGTTTCGCGGCGTGGTGTTCGACATCGATCCGGAATTCAACAATACCGAGGAATGGTGGCAGTCGATTCCGGCCGATGCGCGCCCGCGCAAGGACCAGCCGTTCTATCATCTGTTCGCGGAGAACGCGGAGACCGAATATGTCGCCTACGTCTCCGAGCAGAACCTACTCCCGGACACTTCCGACACGCCGATCCGCCACCCGCAAGTCGCCGAGGTTTTCGTGCGTGACGAGGCCGGCACCTATCGCCCGCGCAATCAACAGATGAATTGATCGCCGGGCGCAGCCGCCGGCAATGAAAAAGGCGCGGCCAAAAGCCGCGCCTCTTTTGTTTTCCCGGCAATCCGGAGCGCGCGCTATTTTTTAGGCGCCGGAGCCGGAGCCATAGGTGCCGGCTGGGCCATGCTCTGGCCCTGACCTTCCAGCTTCTTGCGCGCCTCTTCCGCCTTTTTCTGCAGCTCGTCCTGCAATTTGTGCTGCTGTTCCTCGAACACCTTCGGATCGGTCGCCGGGCCGTCATAGGCCTTGGCAAAATCGATGAGCGGCAGCGGCAGGCTGATCGCTGTGCCCTGCATGTTGATCGCCTGCACCGTCAGCATGTGGCCCTTCTTCATCTGCGCCACCGTGTCGGCGGTGACCTCGTAGTCGGACATGCAGCCGACCGGGAAGCAGATCGAGTAGGGCGCCGTCGCCGGCGTGTTCTGGTCGATGATCAGCCGCGTGCCGTGCTGCAGCTGCATGCCGAGCGGCACGGTGACGCGCAGCAGCTTGCGCGCCTCGCCCTGCGGCTCGAACAATTGCACGACCGCGACCGGCATGCCGTTTTCCAGCCGGCCGTCCTTGGTGATGACGCAGACTTCCTTGGCGCCCGCCTCGGTGCCCTTACCGCACACCTTCATCCACGGCGAATACATGAGCTGCGGCTGTTCAGGCGTTGCCGCTTGCTGTTGGGGAGCGGGCGCCGGAGCCGGCGCCGCGGGCTTGGCCGGGGCCTTCTTTTCGGCGGGCTTGGGTTGTGCCAGCGCCGATGGCGCGACGAAGACGGCCGCTGCCGCCGCCACGCTCACTGCCGCCACGATGGCGCTCAACGCCAGCCCGAATGGCCGCGCCGGTGCGATCCGATGATTCATGCAATTGATCCTTTGTTGTCCCCGCTCGCGGCCCGCCGCCGTAAACGACCTGACGTGGCCGCGCCGAACGGTCGCCCTAGCGACGGCGTTATGCCGGTTCCTTCGAGGCGAAATGCGGCAGTTGCGTGACGTCACGCCGCTGCCTGATAGCCGAATTCGCGACTGCAATAAAGCCAAGATTGATCGAAGAATGCCGCCTAAATGTGGCGCCGGCGCTCCCTAAAGCCTCGCCATGAGGCGGTGCGGGCGGCTGTGATAAGTTCGCGCAAAATCGGAGCCGAATCGCATTCAAACCCCGCTCTTGCTCCCTGCCCGCGGTCTCGCCGCGACACGATTTGCGCCGACCCGGCGCGCGGTCGTGGTCGGCGCGCTCGCCTGCGGTGCACTCGGCACGTTCCCGGCGCGCGGCTCCGCCGCCCCGCATGCCATCGCCATGCATGGCGACCCGGCCTGGGGGCCGGGCTTTACGCACCCGACTTATGCCAACCCGGAGGCGCCCAAGGGCGGGCGCTTCACCCAAGGCGTGCTGGGAACATTCGACAGTCTCAATCCCTTCATCGTGCAGGGACTGCCGGCGGTCAATTTGCGCAGCTATGTCTATGAGAGCTTGCTCGCGCGCGGTTACGACGAACCGTTCACGCTCTATGCGCTGCTGGCGCGCTCGGTGGAAACCGACGAGGCGCGCAGCTGGGTGAGTTTCGAGATCGATCCGGCCGCACGCTTTTCCGACGGCGCGCCGGTCACTCCGGACGACGTGATCTTTTCGTGGGGCTTGTTGCGCGATCACGGTCGACCGCTTTACCGCACGTACTACATCAAGGTGAAAAGCGCCGAAGTGTTCGGCGAACGCGGCGTGCGTTTCGATCTCTCCGGCGCCGACGACCGCGAACTGCCGCTGATCCTCGGCCTGATGCCGGTCCTGGCGCGGCACGCGGTCAGGCTCGACACATTCGAGAACACGACATTCGAGGCGCCGCTCGGCTCCGGCCCTTACACGGTGACCGCGGTGAAGCCGGGCCAAAGCGTTACCTTCACGCGCAACGCGCAATACTGGGGCCACGATCTGCCGATCAATCGTGGCTTATGGAATTTCGGCGAGATCCGCTTCGATTATTACCGCGACGGCAACACGCATTTCGAGGCTTTCAAGAAAGGACTGTACGACGCCCGGCTCGAGCTCGACCCCAGCCGCTGGCAAACGGCTTACGATTTTCCCGCCACGCGCGACCGCCGCGTCGTCAAGGAGGCATTCCCCTACGGCCTGCCCAAGGGCATGCAAGGCCTGGTGATGAACACAAGGCGGCCTGCCTTCGCCGACATCCGCGTGCGCGAGGCGCTCAATTTTCTCTTCGACTTCGAGTGGCTCAATCACAATTATTTTTTCGATCTCTACAAGCGCACCGCCAGCTATTTCGACGGCTGCGATCTGTCCGCCCATGGCGTTGCGGCCAATGCCCGCGAGCGCGAACTGCTCGGCCCCTTCCCCAACGCCGTGCGCGCCGACATCATGGACGGCGCCTGGGAACTGCCGAAGAGCGACGGCTCGGGCCGCGACCGCAAGATGCTGCATCACACGTTGGCGCTGTTCGAACAGGCGGGCTACGCGCTCGAGGGCACCAAGCTCACGCATCTTGCCAGCGGCCGCCCGTTCGCGTTCGAAATTCTCACCAATACCCGCGATCAAGAGCGCGTGGCGCTCGCCTATGCCCGCACGCTCAAGCTCGCCGGCATCGATGCGCGCGTGCGCAATGTAGACGCCACGCAGTTCGAGGCGCGGCGTATCGCCTTCGATTTCGACATGATGGAGTATCGCTGGGAACAATCGCTGTCGCCCGGCAACGAGCAATATTTCTACTGGGGCTCGAAGGCGGCTGGCGAGCAAGGCAGCCGCAATTACATGGGCGTGAAATCCGCGGCGATTGACGCCATGATTGCAGCGTCGCTGGCGGCGACCACGCGCGAGGACTTCGTCGCCGCCACGCGCGCGCTCGACCGCGTCCTTCTGTCGGGGTTTTACGTCGTGCCGCTCTACTATCCGCCGGCGCAATGGGTGGCGCGCTGGACGCGCGTCGCCCATCCGCAGCACACCTCGCTGTTCGGCTACCTGCCGGAAACCTGGTGGGCAAACGCATGATCCTCGACCCCTCACACCAGAGCGCCACGCCAAGCCCGACGCTCGACGACCTGTTCCGCCGCGCCGGCGTGCGGCGGCCGCATGCGGTGGCGTTGATTGATCCGCCAAACCGCGAACATTTCACCGACGGCCCGCCGCGCAAGCTCACTTACGCGCAAGCCGACCGGGTGATTTCGGCGATCGCGGTGCGGCTGCGCAGCTTGCGCCTGCCGACCGACGCGGTGGTCGCGCTGCAATTGCCCAACACGGTTGAGAGCGTGCTGGCGCTGCTCGGCATCATCCGCGCCGGCATGATCGCGGCGCCGTTGCCGCTACTCTGGCACCGGCACGACGCCGCGGCGGCGCTGCGCGGCATCGGCGCCAAGGCGATCCTCACCTGCGCGCGCGTGGGCACGACGGCGCAGGCGGAGATCGCCGTGCAGGTGACCGTCGATTTGTTTTCCGTCCGCCATGTCTGCGCCTTCGGCGCGGCCTTGCCGGACGGCGTAGCCCCGCTCGATGACGTATTCGCGGCGGAGACCGAAACCGCCGGCGCCACTCCCCGCCTCGCCGATCCCGCCGCGCATGTCGCCGCCGTCACCTTCGACGTCACCGCCGCCGGCATCGTGCCGATGGCGCGCAATCATCGCCAGATCATCGCCGGCGGCGTCGCCGCGTCTGCCGCGGCCGGCTTCGGGGAGGACGCAATCATTCTCTCGACTCTGCCGCCGAGTTCGTTTGCCGGTCTGGCTCTGACGCTGGCGCCCTGGCTCATGAGCGGCGGCACGCTGACGCTGCATCATGGCTTCGATGCGATTTCATTCGTGGCACAAGCGCGGGAACATCTTGACGCCGTCGTGCTACCCGGCGCGGCGCTCGCACCGCTAGCCGGCGCGCTCGACACGGCAAAAGCTGTGCTGGCGCTCTGGCGCGCGCCCGAACGCTTGAGCGCAGCGCCACACTGGCAAAGCCCGCCTGCGCTCATCGACGTTGCAAGCTTCGGAGACATCGGACTGATCGCCGCGCGCCGCCCTGCCGACGGCATGCCGGCGCCACTTGTCCACGGCGAAATCGCGGACGCGATCGAGACGGCACGCAGCGCCGCCGGCACGCTGCTGCTGCGGGGGCCGATGGTGGCAACGCAGGCCTTTCCGCTCGGCGCAAAAATGCCGCTTGCGCCCGGCGACTTCGTCGACACCGGCTGGCCCTGCCGCCTTGCTCCTGACGCACGGTCGCTGACCGTGACCGGTGCTCTCCCCGGCATCGCCGCCGTAGGCGGCTACCGCTTCGTCACGCGTGAACTCGATACGCTCGCCAACCACCTCGTGGCCGACGCAACGCTCGCCGCGCTGCCGCATGAGCTGACCGGCGAACGCCTCGCCGGTCATGCGCTCGACCGCAGCGAGGTCGTCGGCGAGCTGCGCCGCCGCGGCGTCAACCCGCTGATTGTCGGGGCCTTCCGCCAGCAGGCGGCGTGATTTTCGCAACATCATTGACGGGACGTTAATCGGCGGCGGTTAGGGTCCGCGCAGTTGTAACGGTTGCGTTGTGTGTCCATGTCGCTGCAAGGCCCGCTGATCGTCGTCGCCGAAGCTCCGGCGCCCGAATTGACCGACGCGCTCAGCTATGCTGGCGCTTTTCCCATCGTCGAGACCAGTTGGGCCGACGCGCCGACCGCCTTCATCTCGGTCAAGCCCGCAGCCGTCATCATCGCCGAACCGGGCCAGCCGCCGAGCGAATCCGCCGCGCGCATGCTTTGCCTGCAGGTCGCGACCGCCAGCGGCCCGATCGTGCCGGTGATCGCCCGCGTGCACGGCAGCGACGACGCCGCGGTGCCGATCGCGCTGCCCAACGATGCTTCGCTGCCGATCGAGCGGCTGACCGCGCGGCTGCAATCGGCGATGCGCGTGCGCGCGCTGCACGCGACGGTGCTGCGCCGCATCGAACTGTTTGCCGCGCATGACGGCAAGCTGCCGCAGCTTCCGCTCGGCGACGCGCTGGAGGACGCGACCGTGCTGATCGCGGGCCGTGGTCCTCTCTATCCGGCGCTGAGCGTCGCCATGGGCGAGCGCGTCGGCATGGTCGGAGCGCTTAGCGTCGAAGCCGCCGCTAAATATCTCGACTCGCACGACATCGACGGCGTTGTCGTCGGCGACGGCTTTTCCTCGCGCATGGTGGAAGCCTTTCTCACCGTGTTGGCGCAGGACACGCGCCTGCGCGACATCCCGGTGGCGGTGATCGGCCAGATGAACGGCTACGTGCCGGCCGATTTCTACGACAACCTGCCCAACATCGATCACGTCGACAGCGATCCGGCGCGGCTGGTCGCGCGCATGGTGCCGCTGGTGCGCCTGCACGCCTTCGAGGCGCGGCTGAAGCGAATGTTGAAGTCGCTCGACGCCGACGGCATGTTCGATCCGCGCAGCGGCCTGCTCACGCGCGAGGCTTTCGCCCAGGATCTGGCGCGGGCAATCGCCGACGCCGGCGAGCGCGGGCAGTCGCTCTCGCTCGCCCGCATTTCATTCGACGCGCCTATCGGCGAGAGCGCCAGTTTCGACGGCGCCCGCATGGCGGCGCGGCTCACCCGTGTCATCGATTTCGCCATGCGCGAGGACGACGGCGCGCTCTTCGTCGCCTTCACCCAGACCGACCTCTCCAGCGCCCATGTCGTCGCCCGCCGTATCGCCGGCGTGCTGAAAAATCTCGTCATGGCGCAGCGCGGCGCATCCGTTGCTGTCAATGTCACGCTGGCGACGCTCAAGTCCGGCGATACGCTCGATACGCTGATGATGCGGGTGCTGGGCGGCCATGCGGTTGCCGCGGAGTGATTGGATGATTAGGTTTGCCCGTAAAGGAGCAAGCCATGCCCGATCAGCCTCCCGTCCGCATCGATGTCGTGTCCGACGTGGTCTGCCCGTGGTGCTTCATCGGCAAGCGCCGGCTGGAGAAGGCGCTGGCGCTGAAACCCGGCATCCCGGTCGAGGTACACTGGCGGCCCTATTTCCTCAACGACTGGATTCCGCGCGAAGGCATTTCCCGCGAACAGTACCTCACCACCAAATTCGGCTCGGTCGATCGCTATAAGGGAGTCGCCGACCGCGTCATCGCCGCGGCGGCGGATGAAGGCCTCACCTACGCCGCGGACAAGGTGAAGCGGCAGCCCAACACGACCGACGCGCACCGGCTGATCCGCTGGGCCGAAGGCATCGGCAAGGCGGCGGAGATGAAGCAGAAGCTGATGGACCTTTATTTCACCGACGGCGCCGACCTCACCGACCCCGCCGTGCTGACGCAGGCCGCGGCCGATGTCGGCCTCGACCCCGAGCAGGTGCGCGAGGCGCTCGCCGGCGACCAGGACGTTGAGCAAATTACGCGCGAGGTGGAGGCGGCCAAGGAGGCCGGCATCCAGGGCGTGCCGATGTTCATCTTCGGCGGCAAGTTTGCGGTCTCCGGCGCCCAGGCGCCGGAATATCTCGCCGAGGCGATCGAACGCGCGGCGCAAGCGAACAAGGAAGCGGCGGAATAGTTACGCCGCCTTCGCCTGCTCCGCGATCCCTGCGAGCCGCTGCAAGATCGCTGCCGTGCCCTTGAGCCGCTCCTCCGGATTTTCCCAATCGTCGAAGAAGACAAGCTGCTGGCTTTTCGCGTCTTTCGGATCGCTGCGCATGCGCACGCCGGAGCCCTGCTCGCGGATAAACGCGATGAGTCCGTCCGGATTGGCGAAAATATTGTCGCGGAACGACAGCACGACGCCTTTCGGTCCGGCCTCGATCTTTTCCACATTGGCGCGGCGGCACAGGCCCTTGATGGCGACGACCTGCAACAGGTGCTCGACCTCCCGGGGCAGCGCGCCGAAGCGATCGACCAGCTCGGCGGCGAAGGATTCGATGTCGCGCTGATCCTCGATCTCGGCCAGTCGCCGGTAGAGCGCAAGCCGCACCGACAGATCGGCGACGTAGTCGTCGGGAATGAGCAGCGCCGTACCGATGGTGATCTGCGGCGACCAGCGGTCGGCAGCGGGCGCGGCGATGCCGGCCTTGAGGCTGAGCACGGCTTCTTCCAGCATCTGCTGATACAGCTCGAAGCCGACCTCCTTGATGTGGCCGGACTGTTCCTCACCCAGGAGATTGCCGGCGCCGCGGATATCGAGATCGTGCGAGGCAAGCTGGAAGCCGGCGCCGAGCGTGTCGAGCGCCTGCAAGACTTTCAGGCGCCGCTCGGCCTGCGGCGTGATTTTCGCCTGCACCGGCAGCGTCAGCAGTGCGTAGGCGCGGAGCTTCGCGCGCCCCACGCGACCGCGCAGCTGATAAAGTTGTGCCAGGCCGAAGCGGTCGGCGCGGTGCACGATCAGCGTATTGGCGGTCGGGATGTCGAGGCCGCTCTCGATGATCGTCGTCGAAAGCAGTACGTCGTATTTGCCGTCGTAGAAGGCGGTCATGATGTCGTCGAGCACGCCCGCCGGCATCTGCCCGTGCGCCACGGCGACGCGCACCTCGGGCACATTTTTATCGAGAAAATCCTTGGCTGCCGGCAGATCCTCTATACGCAGGCATACATAGAAAGCCTGCCCACCTCGGTACTTTTCCCGCAGCAGCGCCTCGCGCACCACCAGCGCATCGAACGGCGACATGAAGGTGCGCACCGCGAGGCGGTCGACCGGCGGCGAGGCGATGATGGAGAGATCGCGCACGCCGGTAAGAGCCAATTGAAGCGTGCGCGGGATCGGCGTCGCCGTCAGTGTGAGCACGTGTACGTCGGCACGCAGCGCTTTGAGCTTTTCCTTGTGCACGACGCCGAAATGCTGCTCCTCATCCACCACCAAGAGGCCGAGGTCCTTGAACGTGACGCCCTTGCCGAGCAGCGCGTGGGTGCCGATGACGATGTCGATGTTGCCGGAGGCGAGCCCCGCCTTTACCGCGGCAAGCTGCGGCGCGACGACCAGCCGCGAGGCTTGCGCCACGTTCACCGGAAAGCCGCGGAAGCGCTCGGAGAAGGTCTTGAAATGCTGGCGCGCCAGCAGCGTCGTCGGCACGATGACGGCAACCTGCTTGCCGTTGATGGCCGCGAGGAAGGCCGCGCGCAGCGCCACTTCGGTCTTGCCGAAGCCGACGTCGCCGCAGATCAGCCGGTCCATCGGCCGGCCGGAAGCGAGATCCTTGTTGGTCGCCTCGATGGCGGCAAGTTGGTCGTCGGTTTCCTCGTAGGGAAAGCCGGCGGAGAATTCGTCATAGGCGCCGGGCGCGGCGATAAGCTTCGGCGCCTCGTGCAACTGCCGCTCGGCGGCGACCTTGATCAGCTCGCCGGCGATTTCGCGGATGCGGCTCTTGAGCCGCGCCTTGCGCGCCTGCCAGTTGCCGCCGCCAAGCCGGTCGAGCTCGACGTTGGCCTGCTCGGCGCCGTAACGCGACAACAGGTCGATGTTCTCGACCGGCAGGTAGAGTTTCGCTGCTTCCGCGTAATGAATTTCCAGACAATCATGCGGGGCGCCGGCCGCCTCGATCGCCTGCAGGCCAACGAAGCGGCCGATGCCGTGATCGACATGCACGACGAGGTCGCCGGGCGCGAGGCTGGTGACTTCGGCAATGAAAGTTTCCGCCCGGCGCGAAGCCCGGCGCGGCCGCACCAGGCGGTCGCCGAGAATGTCCTGCTCGCTGATGACGGCAGCGTCCTCGGTGGCAAAGCCGCTCTCGATGCCGAGCACGGCGAGCGCCACCGATGTTTTCGACAGCGCCAGTGCCTGCGGCCACGACTCGACCGGCGTGAGGTGGACGAGCTTGTGATCGGCGAGCACGTGGCTCATGCGTTCGCGCGCGCCCTCGCTCCACAGCGCGACGGCGACGCGCTTGCCGGAGGCCTGCAGCGCGGCGACGTGGCGACTCACCGCCTCGAACACATTGGCGTTGGGCTCGGCGCGCTCGGCGGCGAAGTTGCGGCCTTGCCGCGTGCCGATGTCGATCACGTTTGCAGCATCGGGCACGGCAAAGGGGGTGAGCCGCGCCAGCGCGCCGGTTTCCAGGCGTTCATGCCATTCACTGTCGGCGAGGTAGAGCCGGTTCGCCGGCAGCGGCTTGTAGGGCGGCGACGCGGTGTCCTTCAGCGCATCGCGCCGCGCCTGATAATAATCCGCAATCGTCGTCAGCCGTTCGCGCGCAGCATCTTCGGCCAGCGGCTCGGTGGCGAGCGGCGTGCCCGGCAGATAATCGAACAAAGTTTCCAACTTGTCGTGGAACAGCGGCAGCCAATGTTCCATGCCGGGATAGCGGCGGCCTTCGCTCACCGCTTCGTAGAGCAGATCGCCAGGCGTGGCGGCGCCGAACTCGGCGACATAGCCGGTGCGGAAGCGGCGGATCGTTTCGGTGATGAGTTGAAACTCCGCCACCGGCACCAGATCGAGCCCGCGCAACGGCATCTCGCTGCGCTGCGTCTGCGCGTCGAAGGTGCGGATCGTCTCCAGCGCATCGCCGAAGAAATCGAGCCGCACCGGCATGTCCATGCCGGGCGGATAGAGATCGAGAATGCCGCCGCGCACCGCGTATTCGCCCGGCTCGCGCACGGTGGATGAACGGTTGAAGCCGTTGAGCTCGAGCCATTCAGTGACGCCGGCCATGCCGAGCATGTTGCCCGGCGCGACCGACAGCGCATGCGTTGACACGAATTCGCGCGACGGCACGCGCTGTAATGCCGCGTTAACGGTCGTCAGCAGCACCGATGGCTTGTCGCGGCCGGTCACTCGCGCAAGGCGCGACAGCGCGGTCATGCGCTGCGCCACCACGCCGGCCTGCGGCGACACGCGGTCATAGGGCAGACAATCCCAGGCCGGGAATTCGAGAATTTCGATGTCCGGCCCAAAGAAGGAAAGCGCGCGCGACAGGGCCGCCATGCGCTGGCCGTCGCGACAGATAACAGCAAGGGAAATGGCCGGCGCGTCAGCGCGCGCGGCAACGGCGCGCGCAAGATCGGCGAGCACCAGGCCTTCGGCGCCGTCTGCGACCTGCGCCAGCGTCAGCACCTTGCCCGGTTGCAGCAATTGCGCCGGAGATTTCGCCATCGCGATCATTTCGCCTTGTCGCGATGGAAAGCGACCAGTTTCCGGAACAGCGCGGTATCGAGCTCGGCCGGAGCCGCTTCCGAACCGTTGACCCAGGCGAACATCTGCTGGTCGGGAATGTCGAGCCAGCGCTCGTATTCGCCGAGCTCGCCCTCGCTCAACTGGGCAAGCTCCGCATCGGCAAAGGGCCCGAGCACCAGGTCCATCTCGTGCATGCCGCGGTGGCGCGAGCGGAACAGCACGCGCCGCCGCCGCGCGTCCAGCCCATCGCTTGAAAGCTCGTCCAAGCCAATTCTCCAACGCCAAAAGCCCGGCGGGGGCCGGGTGCGGGTTTTATATAGAGGGCCCGCGTTACGTTGTCAGCCCTCGCCAATCCATCGCCGTCATTCGGGGGCGCTCGCGGAGCGAGCGAACCCGGAATCCAGATATCGGCACTTTGTTTGGGTCTGGATTCCGGGTTCGCGCCTTTGGCGCGCCCCGGAATGACCGGCAATTTGCACAGGCTCGGATTGCGCATGAATGGCACAAACGCCAGCATGCCTCCCATGCGCCCGCCGGTTCTCAACCCCCTCTTCGCGTCCCTCACCAGCCTGTCCGGCGTCGGCCCGAAGCTCGCAAAGCTCTACGAACGCCTGCTCGACCGCGAGGCGCCGCGCGTCGCCGATCTGCTGTTTCATTTGCCGTCCGGCACCATCGACCGCCGCGCGCGGCCCAACCTCAACGAGGTGCAGGCGGGCCAGGTCGTGACCGTGGCCGTGACCGTCGAGGAACACCGCGCCCCGCCGCCGCACCGTTCGCGCGCGCCCTACCGCATCCTCGCCAGCGACGACACCGGCACCATCACGCTGACCTATTTCAACGCCCGGCGCGACTATCTGGAAAAACTGCTGCCGGTCGGCGAACTCCGCTACGTCTCCGGCGCCGCCGAATTCTACGACGGCATGCTGCAGATGGTGCATCCTGACCGCGTCGTCGACGAAAAGGGCTTTGCCAATCTGCCGCTGGTCGAGCCCGTCTATCCGCTGACCGAAGGGCTGGCGCTCGGCAATGTGCGCCGCGCGATGGATTTTGCGCTCTCGCGCCTGCCTGCCTTGCCCGAATGGCAAGACGAGGCCTGGGTGTCGCGCGAGCGCTTGCCCGCCTTCGCCGAGGCCATGCGTCATCTGCACCGGCCGGCCGAGCCGCACGATGTCCTGCCGGAAAGTCTGGCATGGACGCGGCTCGCCTATGACGAATTGCTCGCCGGCCAGCTCGCGCTTGCTTTGGTTCGCGCGCACATGCGCCGACAGGCCGGCCGTGGCCATTCCGGCGAAGGTCGCCTGCGCGCGCGCATCCTCAAAAGCCTGCCTTACGCCCTCACCCATTCGCAGCAGCAGGCGCTCAACGACATCGTCAACGATCTGGCGCTGCCGCAGCGCATGTTGCGGCTGCTGCAAGGCGACGTCGGCTCCGGCAAGACCGTGGTGGCGCTGCTTGCCGCAGCGACCGTGATTGAAGCCGGACGCCAGGCTGCTTTCATGGCGCCGACGGAAATCCTTGCGCGCCAACATTTGAAAACCATCGCGCCACTGGCCGAGGCCGCCGGGTTGCACGTCGCCATTCTCACCGGCCGCGAGCGCGGGGCCGAGCGAAAAGAAATTCTCGACCGACTTGCACTTGGCGACATCGATCTCCTGCTCGGCACCCACGCGCTATTCCAGGACGAGGTCGCCTTCCACGATCTCGCGCTCGCCATCGTCGACGAGCAGCACCGCTTCGGCGTGCATCAGCGCCTGGCGCTGGCGCAGAAGGGCAACGCGGTCGACGTGCTGGTGCTCACCGCGACGCCGATCCCGCGCACGCTGGTGCTCACTTTCTTTGGCGATATGGACGTGTCGGAACTGCGCGAGAAGCCGGCCGGCCGCCAGCCCATCGACACCCGCGTCGTCCCGATGGCGCGCATCGCCGAGGTCGAGGACGCCGTCGGCCGCGCCCTCGACGACGGCAAGCGCGTCTATTGGGTCTGCCCGCTGGTCGATGAATCGGAAAAGATCGATCTCGCGGCGGCCGAAGCCCGCTTCAAGGAGTTGCGCGAAAAATTCGGCGGCAGAGTCGACCTAGTGCACGGCCGCATGAAAGGCGCGGAGAAAGACGCCGCCATGGCGCGCTTTGCCGCTGGCGAGACGCAACTTCTCGTCGCCACCACGGTGATCGAAGTCGGTGTCGACGTGCCGGAGGCGACCATCATGGTCGTCGAACACGCCGAACGCTTTGGTCTTGCGCAATTGCATCAGTTGCGCGGACGCATCGGCCGCGGGACGGGGCACTCGACATGCCTTTTGCTTTACAAGGCGCCGCTCGGCGAAACTGCCAAGGCGCGGCTCAACATCCTGCGCGAGACGGAAGACGGCTTTCGCATCGCCGAGGAAGACCTACGCCTGCGCGGCGAAGGCGACGTGCTCGGCACGCGGCAGAGCGGTGTACCCGGCTTCCATATAGCGCGGCTCGAGTTTCACGGAAAATATCTTGGCGCCGCCCGCGACGACGCCGCGCTCATTCTTTCGCGCGATGCCAATCTGGAAACGCCGCGCGGCGAGGCGCTGCGGCACCTGCTCTATCTGTTCGAGAAGGACGAGGCGATCCGGCTCATCCGCGCGGGCTAGGACTAAGCGGCCAATTTTGCCAGAGGATCGGAGCCGTAGTCGTTATCTCCTTCGGTTCCCCTGACGCAGGCCCAATAGAGCACCAGGAACATTCCAATCCCGGTGAACACGATCAGCAGCCAATAGCCGCTGCGATTGATGTCGTGAAGGCGGCGGAGCGAGACCGCCAAACTCGGCAGAAACAGCACGAGACTGCACAGCGTGTTGACCGGACCCCATTGGTTTTGTGAGAACAGCGCAAGGTCGAAACCTGAGGCCACCAAGCCCACCATCAGGCTGAACAGTGTCCAATACCAATATTCGGATCGGCTCGCGCGTCCTGTTGCGCTGGCGTAACGAGAAAAACCCGTCTGGACCGCTGCGACGAAATTCATGTTTTCGTCCCGGGCGCGCAAGACCGGCGCTACCCCACCTTCTCCGCCGCCTTCGCCGCCGCCTGTGTGTGCTGTGCCGCGCGCACATTGGCGGCGAGCGCGGCGAGTTTCTTCTGGCTGTCGTTGTCCGGCTGCACCATGCCCGCGGAAATCAACAGCGTCATCGCGTTCTCCACCGAGATGTCGAGTTCGATGAGATCCTTGCGCAGCACGTAGAAGAAAAATCCGGTGGTCGGGTTTGGCGTGCAAGGCATGAAGGCGGAGACATGGTCGCCTTGCGGCAGCTTTGCCGTGACATCGGCGCTCGGCGGCTGCGACAGGAACACCAGCGACCACATTCCGGGCGCGGGAAATTCCACCAGCGCCACTTTGCGAAAGCTCGATCCGGTCTTGGAGAACAGCGTCTCGAAAATCTGCTTCATGGTCTTGTAGATCGGCCGCACGATCGGCATGCGATTGAGCAGCCCCTCGCCCAGTTCGACCAGCGAGCGCCCGACCAGGTTAGCGGTGAGAAAGCCGAGCAGTGTGAGGAAGAAAAAGCCGATCAGCAGGCCGGTGCCGGGGATCGGCCAGGGCAAGTACGTTTCCGGCCGGTACACCGGCGGAATGAACGGCCGCACCAGATTGTCCACCCAGGTGATGAACGACCAGGTGAGATAGGCCGTGACCAGGACCGGCCCGGCCACCACCAGCCCGGTGAGAAAATAATTGCGGATGCGCCCGGCGGCGCCGGTCTGCGCCGGCGCGGCTTGCGCGTTAGCGCTCGGCGGCCCGGGATCGATGATGGTCATCAGCTTATTCTATTCCACTGTGACGGATTTCGCGAGGTTGCGCGGCTGGTCCACGTCGGTGCCGATGGCGACGGCGGTATGATAGGCGATGAGCTGCACCGGGATGGCATAGACCAAAGGCGTCACGGATGAAGCCATTTCCGGCATGGTCAGCGTCTCCGTCGACTCGATGGTCGCCTCCTGGGCGCCTTTTGGGTCGGTCACCAGGATGATCTTGCCGCCGCGCGCGGCCACTTCCTGCATGTTCGACACGGTTTTCTCGAACACCCGGTCGAATGGGGCGATCACAATGACGTGCATGGTCTCATCGATCAGCGCGATCGGGCCGTGCTTGAGTTCGCCGGCGGCATAGCCCTCGGCGTGGATATAGGAGATTTCCTTCAGCTTCAGGGCGCCTTCCAGCGCGATGGGAAAGCTGGTGCCGCGGCCGAGATAGAGCACGTCGCGGCATTTGGCGAGTTCGCTCGCCAGCACCTCGATCTGCGGCTCGAGCGTGAGCGCGGCCGCCATCAGCCGCGGCGTCTGGATCAGCGCGCGCACCACGTTCTTCTCGTCGGCCTCCGACATGTGGCCGCGGGCGCGGCCGGCGGCGAGCGCGAGACACGAAAGCGTCGCCAACTGGCAGGTGAACGCCTTCGTCGAGGCGACGCCGATCTCCGGGCCGGCCAGCGTCGGCATCACCACGTCGCTTTCCCGCGCGATGGTCGATTCCGGCACGTTGACGACGGATAAAATGTGCTGCTTGTTCTCGCGCGCATAGCGCAGCGTCGCCAGCGTGTCGGCGGTCTCCCCCGACTGGGAAATGAAAATGGCGAGATCGTGCGGCTCGAGCGGCGCACCGCGATAGCGGAATTCCGAGGCAATATCGATTTCCACCGGCAGCTTCGCGAAACGCTCGAACCAGTATTTCGCCACCAGCCCGGCGTAATAGGCGGTGCCGCAAGCCGAAATCGACAGCCGTTTAATCTTGCTCCAGTCGAAGGGGAGCTCGACCGGCAACACGACCTTTTCCGCCACCATGTCGATGTAATGGGCGAGCGTGTGGCCCACGACTTCCGGCTGCTCGTGGATTTCCTTGGCCATGAAGTGCTTGTGGTTGCCCTTGTCCACGATCTGCGCCGAAGCGGTGGACTTGAGCACGGCGCGTGTCACCACGCGGTCCTGCTCGTCGTGCACCACGGCGCCCTTGTGCGTCAGCACCGCCCAGTCGCCGTCCTCGAGATAGCTGATGTTTTCGGTGAACGGGGCGAGCGCAATGGCGTCGGAGCCGAGATACATTTCGCCGTCGCCATAGCCGATGGCGAGCGGTGAGCCCTTTCGCGCGCCGATCATCAGGTCTTCTTCGCCGGAGAACAGGAAGGCGAGCGCGAAGGCGCCGCGCAATTGCTTGAGCGTGGCGGCGACCGCGTCGGCGGGCGTCTTGCCCTTCTTCATCTCGTCGCTGACCAGATGCGCGACCACTTCGGTGTCGGTCTCGCTGGAAAATGTCGAGCCGTTCTTGCCGAGCTTTTCGCGCAGCTCGCGGAAATTCTCGATGATGCCGTTGTGCACCACCGCCACCGTTTCGGTGGCGTGCGGATGCGCGTTCATCTCGGTCGGCCGGCCATGCGTCGCCCAGCGGGTATGGCCGATTCCGATATTGCCTTTGAGCGGTTCCTTTTCGAGCCGCATGACGAGTGCCGCCAGCTTGCCCTCGGCGCGCCGGCGGCCGAGGCGGCCGTGGTCGAGCGTGGCGATGCCGGCGGAATCATAGCCGCGATATTCGAGGCGCTTGAGCGCATCGACCAGATGGCCGGCGACCGGCTCGGCCCCAATAATTCCAACGATCCCGCACATCCGGGTGGGTAGCCCCCTGTCCTATGCGTCTGCTTTAACTGGCGTCGGTAAACTTTTGGAAATCAAAACGTATTTCGCCCTATGACAGCGGCGAAATCGCCCGAAAGATAAAAACCCTGCTATTTCGCCCTTTTCTTGCCTTTACTCGCGTTTTTGCCCGGCGTCTTGGTCGCTGCGGTTTTGCCCAAGCCCTTTAATTGCTGCAACCTTTTTGCCCAGCCTTCCTTGACGGCCTGTTTGGCGCGCCCGACTGCCAGCGCGCCCGCCGGCACATCCTTGGTCACCACCGAGCCGGAGCCGATATAGGCGTCGTCGCCGATCTTGACCGGCGCCACCAGCGCCGAATTGGAGCCGATGAAGGCGCGCTTGCCGATGTCGGTGTGGTGCTTGGCGATGCCGTCGTAATTGCAGGTAATGGTGCCGGCGCCGATATTGGCGCCAGCGCCGACCCGCGCGTCCCCGATATAGGCAAGATGATTGGCCTTGGCGCCGGCCTCGATCGAGGCCTGCTTCACCTCGACGAAATTGCCGATATGCACGTCGGTCCCGAGATCCGCGCCGGGCCGCAGCCGCGCGAAGGGTCCAACGCGGGCGCCTTTGCCGACATGGGCGCCTTCCAGATGCGAGAAGGCGCGGATCGTCGCGCCGTCCTCGACGGTGACGCCGGGACCGAACACCACGTTGGGCTCGATGGTCACATCCTTGCCGAATTTGGTGTCGGCGGCGAGAAACACCGTTTCCGGCGCCAGCATGGTCACGCCGGCGTCGAGCGCCGCCGCGCGCAGCCGCTGCTGCAACACGGCTTCGGCTTCCGCCAACTGCGCTTTGGTATTGATGCCGCGCACGTCGTCCTCCTCGGCCTCGATGGCCACCGCCTTCAAGCCCATCTCGCGGGCGATGGCAACCGCATCGGTCAAATAGTATTCGCCCTTGGCATTGGCATTGCCGATCCGCTCGAGCATCGCCAGCGCCATGGTCCCGGCCAACGCCATCATGCCGCCGTTGCAGAAGCCGATTTTGCGCTCGGCAATGCTCGCATCGCGCTCCTCGCGGATGGCGATGAGTTCGCCGCCTTGCATCACCAGTCGTCCATAACCGGTCGGGTCTGCGGGCCGGAAGCCGAGCACGGCGACGCTCGCGCCTTGCGAAATCGCCGCGTGAAGCCCGATCAAATTCTGCGGCCGCAGCAGCGGCGTGTCGGCAAACATCACCAGGATGTCGTGGCCGCCGCGCGCAATCGCCTGGCGTGCCGCCAGCACCGCATGCGCGGTGCCGCGCCGCTCGGCCTGCTCGAAGATCTGCGCCTTTGGCGCGAGGCGCAGCGCTTCCTTGGCAACCGGCTCCTGCCTTGGTCCCACAACCACGGCGATGTCGCTCGCACCGGCGCGCATCGCTGCATCGAGCACATGCGCGAGCAGACTGCGGTGACCGATCTCGTGCAGCGCCTTCGGCCTCGGCGTGCGCATGCGCGTGCCCTCGCCGGCCGCCAACACGATCGCGAGGCATGGTGTCCGGCTCATCGATTCCGTCGGGCTCCGTCAGCTTCAATGTCGCCGCAAATCGGCGCGCCCCTCATAACCGAGCCAGCCGTGCCGGGCGAGAGTGGCAGGATTCTGCTAATGTTTTCAATGCGCTGATTCGCCGCCCGGAGGATACGCATGGCGCCCAAGCCGGCCCTGCCAGAAATCGAAACTCCCGCCGCTTTCGACCTGCTGACGCGCCGTGACCGCTGGCGCGGTTTGTTGCGCCTCATCGCCTGGGGCGGCGCGGCAGCCGCCGCGGCCGCCGCCGTGGTGCTGGTCAGCCAGACGCAGATCGGCGCCGAGCGGCTGCACCTTGCCCTTACGCAAACGCAGCCCGAGCAGCCGCAAGCCGTTGCCGCGCTGCCGCCGCGCGCGGTCGTCGACGAAGCGGCAACCAAGCGCCTTGCCGAAGCCGTGCGCGCGCTCACCGCCGACCGCGACCGGCTCAACGCCCGCCTCGCCAGCCTCGAGCGCAATTTCAATGACATGACCGGCTCGATCAAAACCGTGCTGCAGGCCAGTGCCGCGGTGCAAAGCGTCACGGAGCAACCAAAGGAATTGGCAAAGGAAGCGGCCAAGGATCAGGCCAAAATGCCGACAACGGAAAGGCCCGCGGCCCTCACACCTTTGCCGCCGACGGTGAGCGCGCCGCCGGTTATTGAGCCATCGCCGCCGGCCGCCGCCATCGCGCCTGAACCCACGCCACCTGCGCCGCCCCAAGCAAGCGAACAACTGCCGCAGGAAAACGTGCCGCTGCCTCCGGTGCGCGTCGCCAGCGCGCCGGCAGCCGAGCCGAGCGCGGAGCCGCCGGTGCCTGCCAAGCTCGAATACGGCGTCGATCTTGGCGCCGCGGTCAGCGTCGAGGCCATCCGCGGCGAGTGGGTCAAGGTGAAGGCCAATTACGGACCGCTGCTGACCGGCTTGCGCCCGCTCGCCTCGCCGCGCCAACGCGACTATCGCCTCCTCGCCGGCCCGTTCCCGACCGCTGCCGCCGCGGCGCGGCTCTGCGCCAAATTCAACGCCGCGCGCGTTGTCTGCCGCACCGCCAAATTCACCGGCGAGGACGTAGCGCAGCGGTGATCGCCGCGGCATAATCGCCGGCATGAAATTGTTCCTTCCGAGCGCGCGCGCGACCAACGTGCTGCTGATCGTCGGTTTCTGCTCGCTCGGCTACGCGCTCTACATCCGCTACATGGCGATCGAGCAGTCGAGCGTGGGCCTCGCTTGCGCCGGCGGGATCGACACCTGGCTCTGCTCCTCGCGCGCGGTAATCGCAATTCTGTTCAAGCATTCGGTGTTCGGCTGTGCCGCGCTTGCGGTCGCGGTCATCAATTTGCTGCGCCCGTCGCTGGTCCTGTTCGGGGTGGCGCTCGCGCTCACGTGCTTGGGTATCGTGCTTTACAATGTGGCGCTGGCCTCGCTTGCCGCGGGATTGCTGATCCTCAGCTTCGCCCGTCGCGCGCCCGCGCCAGAATGAACGCCAGCGCGGCAAAGCACGCGCAGAGCCATAGCGATTGCCAGTTGGCGAATGTCTCGTTGATGACAATGTAGGGCACCGACAGCGCCAAGAGCGTGGCGCCGGCAAACTCGGCTGCACTGCGTCCGCCGCCCTCACGCTTCGACATCAGATGCTGTGTCAAAAACGGCACCGCCGCGGCGGTGAGCGGTGCGAAGGGAAAATCGCGGTAGCGCGGATCGAAGACGAGCCCGAGCGCCGACTGGAGCGCCAGCAGCATCACCGCAATCAGCAACAATCCCGCGGCAAGCACGAGCGGATCGCGCGCGCGCTCCGCTAACGGTCCGATCACGCGCCAGAACGGCGGCGTGGATGTGCCGCGTATCGTTGCCGCGCTCAAAACCGGCGGCGTGAGAAACGCCACGGCGGCCAGCGCCACGTTGCGCAGCCAGCCACCCGCGTCGAAACTTTGCATCGGCACGTCGGCGATGCACCAGCCGATCATCGCGCCGCCGGCAAGCGCATTCGCCGTCACCGCCAGCCAGATTGCGGCCGACATCTCGCGACGGCGCACAAGAAATGCCGAGGCGAAAATCACAATGACAAAAGCGACACCGCCCGCGGCCTGCGGCTTCCACTGCGGATGATTGGAGACCGCCTGCCCCCAGGCGAACTTGTAGTCGCGCGTGCCGGCGTCGAGCAGCCCCCAATAGCCGCCGACGGTGCCTTCCAGCGCGCGCTTCCACGGCTGGTCGAAGGCTTCGATCACGTTGACGCGGAAATTTTCGCGGCTTGCGAGCGCCAGCACATCCTGGATGACGCGCGCCTGGTTCGCCGGCGACGGCAGCGCGCCTTCGCGCATGCGGCCTTCGCTCGGCCAGCCGACCTCGCCGATGATCACGTCCTTGCCGGCCATCGCGGCGGCGACGCGCTTGCGGATCGCATCGACATGCGCGGCGGCGTTCGCCGCGGCAATCGGGAAATCCTCCCAATACGGCAGGATGTGAATAGTGACGAAATCGACCGCGCTCGCCACTTGCGCGTTGCGCAGCCAATATTCCCACACGTCGGCATAGGTCGCCGGCACCCTCACCCGCGCCTTCACCGCGCGGATGCTGGCTGCGAGATCGTCGGCCGACAGGTCGCCGCGCAGCAGCACCTCGTTGCCGACCACCAGCGCGCGGATGACATCGGGGAATTCGTTGGCGAGCCTGACCGCGGTCTCGATTTCCGCCCGGTTCTTTTCCGCATTGGTGCCGAGCCAGATGCCCTGAATGACTTTCAGCCCATGCCGCTTGGCGATCGCCGGCACCTGGTCCTGGCCGAGCTCGACCGAATAGGTGCGCACGCAGTCGGTGATCCTGGCGAGCCGCGCCATGTCATCGTCGATCTGCTCCGGCGGGATGTGCATTGCCGGATCGAATGGCGATTGCGCCCCGCGGAACGGCGCATAGGACAGGCAATAGAGCCTTTCGCCCGGCTGCAGCGGCGTCTGCGGCATGGCGATGGGCAACCCGAGCCAGAACCAGAACGCGGCAACCAGCAGCGCCGACACGGCAAGACAGGCAAAGCCAAGGCGCATCGGCAAATCCAAATTCGGCGGGATCGCCGCCATCCGGCTTATCGCGCGCAGGAAGCCCTGCCAAGATTGTCCTTTTCGGCGCGGACGGCCTTGAAACTCTGGACAAAACGGCGAACCCGCGCCAAGTTTCGCCGCCAGACTTTTGCGCTGGAATCCCCCTTAACCGGGGCGGCCGCAGGAAATTGGCGGGAGTAACGTTTTCTAGGTCAACAGGCCGGGGCGCCCGGCGAAGGACGCCGCAATAGTGACCCAATCCGGCCTCACCAGAGGCCGGCAAAGGCGTGGCGGCCCTTCAACAAAACCGGCGGGACGATGTTAAAGCTTCAGTGGTTGCGTGCGTTTTGCGCCTTGCTCTGCGCGGCGAGCTTCATTTTTGCAGCCGGCGTGGCTCTGGCGCAAAGCGGTGGCCCGGCCAAAGCCCCGGAAGCCAAACCGCCCGCCGACGGCGCCAAGGCGGCCGCGGAAGGGCAAAAGAAGATCGACGAGATCGCCGAAGCCTCCCGCGTCCTCGCCGGACCCGCCGGCAACCCGGAGTGCGTCTGGCTTGGCCGGCGCGTAGTCAGCCTGCTCTGGCGCGACGATCTCGATACCGCCTTCCGCCACCTCGACCTATACGACCGCTTCGGCTGCCCGAGCGCACACATTCAGGCTGCGTTCAGGTGCTTGGTGCGACAAGGCAATATCGACCCCAAAGTGCCGGAAAGTCTCAACGGCCGCGTCCATGCCTGCTGGCTCAATCCCGCATTGCCCCCCACTGCGGCGGTTGCCACCCAGCCGGCAACGGCGGCCACCTCGGGCGGAACCCCGCAGCGCTGACCGCGTTCACCTTAGCGAAGATACTTTTCGCCGCTATGCGTCCGACAAGGAATTGCCATGTCCGGTAATTACTTGAAAGCGCACCTGATACCGATCTATGCTGCGCTGCCGCAGAACACATCGGCTGAGCCCAGGGGACGGGCTTACAGGACTGAATTCCTGCCCCATTTGGTTAGAAGGTTATGCGCACCGTCGCTGCCGTGATCGCCCTCGTGGCGTGCGTGCATGTCGGGTTGTGGGCTTTGACGCGCGATAATCTCGACGCGCCGGGCTACGAAGGACTGCTTGCAAGCGTTTCCTACGCGCCGTTCCAGGGCAACGCCAACCCGGACGCCGGCTCGCAAGCGCAAGCCGAACAGATCCGCGCCGACTTGAAACTGCTGGCGCCGCTGACGCGAGCGGTCCGCACCTATTCCGCCACCGGCGGCGTCGAACTGGTGCCCGACATCGCCGCGGAATTCGGGCTTCGCGTCACCGTCGGCGCCTGGATCGACAAGGACAAGGCGCGCAACGAGCGGGAAATCCGTTCGGTGATCGACCTCTCGCACCGGCACAGCAACGTCAACGGCATCTTCGTCGGCAACGAAACGATCTACCGCGGCGAAGAGATGGTGCCCGACCTCATTGCCAAGATTCAACGCGTCAAACGTTCGGTCAACGTGCCCGTCACCACCGGCGAAATCTGGAACGTGTGGATGGAGCACCCGGAGCTCGTGTCGGCGGTCGATTTCATTGCCGCGCACATCCTGCCCTATTGGGAAGGCTTCTCCGACAAGCAGGCGGTCGACCAGGCAATCCTGATCTACGACAAATTGCGCCAGGCCTATCCGGGCAAGCGCGTGGTCATCGCCGAGTTCGGCTGGCCGAGCGCCGGCTACAATCTCAAGGACGCCGATCCCGGCCGCACCGAGCAGGCCGTGGTGTTGCGCACCTTCGTCTCCAAGGCGGAAGCCTATGGCATCGACTACAACATCGTTGAAGCGATCGACCAGCCTTGGAAGATTTTTGAAGGCGGCGTCGGCCCCTATTGGGGCCTCTACGACGCCTCGCGCCATTCGAAGTTCTCGTGGACCGGGCCGATCACCAACCCGGATCACTGGAAGCTCGCCGGCATCGCCCTGCTGATCAGCGTGCTGCTGTCGCTGCCGATCCTCGCCGCTGCATCGGTGAGCTTGCCGCAGGTGGTGCTGCTCGCCGGCGCCGCCAACATCGTCGGCGCCTGGGGCGCGACGCTGTTCGCCTTCTGGAACGGACATTATTTTGTGCCGGGCTCGGCCTTCGCGCTCGGCCTCGGCACGGTCCTGCTGGTGCCGCTGGTCGTGATTGCGCTCGCGCGCATCGACGAACTCGCGATGATCGCCTTCGGCCGCAAGCCGGGCCGCCTGATCGCCTCGCCGCCGCTCGCGCCCG
Source organism: uncultured Alphaproteobacteria bacterium (assembly GCA_963753925.1). Taxonomy (GTDB): domain Bacteria; phylum Pseudomonadota; class Alphaproteobacteria; order Rhizobiales; family Xanthobacteraceae; genus Pseudolabrys. The sequence goes on along the minus strand of CAVWEF010000004.1, from coordinate 366,021 downwards.
AAGCGGCGGCGCCGAAAGTGTCGATCCATGTTCCGGCCTATAACGAGCCGCCGGAGATGCTCAAGCAGACGCTCGACGCGATTGCGCGGCTTGCCTACCCAAATTTCGAATGCGTTGTGATCATCAACAACACGCCGGACCCGGCGCTGTGGCGGCCGATCGAGGATCACTGCAAGGCGCTGGGTGAGCGCTTCAAATTCCTCAACGCCGAAAACCTGCAAGGCTTCAAGGCCGGTGCGCTGCGCCTTGCGCTCGCGCACACCGCGCCCGATGCCGAGATCATCGGCGTCATCGATGCCGACTACGTCGTGCAACCCGACTGGCTCAAGGACCTGGTGCCGGTGTTCGGCGATGCCCGTGTCGGCCTCATCCAGGCGCCGCAGGATCACCGCGACGGCGAGCGCAGCCTCATGCATTCCGCCATGAACGGTGAATATGCCGGCTTCTTCGACATCGGCATGGTGCAGCGGAACGAATACAACGCCATTATCGTGCACGGCACCATGTGCCTGATCCGCCGCGCGGCACTCGACGCGGCCGGCGGCTGGTCGAGCGACACGATCTGCGAGGATACCGATTTGGGGCTGACGCTGCTCGAACTCGGCTGGCAGGCGCACTACACCAACCGCCGCTATGGCCACGGCCTGCTGCCTGACAGTTTCGAAGCGTACAAGAAGCAGCGCCACCGCTGGGCCTATGGCGGTTTCCAGATTTTGAAGAAGCACTGGCGCCGCTTCCTGCCCGGCGAAAGCCGCCTCAACCGCGACCAGAAGCGCGAGTTCGCCCTCGGCTGGCTCAACTGGCTCGGCGCCGAAAGCCTCGGCGTCCTCGTCGCCATCCTCAACATTATCTGGGTGCCGGTCGTCGCCTTCCTCGATATCGCGGTGCCCGACCGCATTCTCACCATGCCGATCCTGGCGAGCTTCGTCGTCTCGGTCGCGCATTTCCTCACGCTCTACAGGCTGCGCGTGCGCGTGAGCAAAGGCCAACTGCTCGGCGCCGTGTGCGCCGCCATGTCGGTGCAATGGACGGTGGCGCGCTCGGTCAGCCTCGGTGTCATCAAGGATCACCTGCCCTTCGTGCGCACCTCGAAAGGCGGCCTGCGCCGCAGCGTCGACTTCCACGCCTTCTGGGAAGCGGTGCTCGCCGTGCTGCTGATCGCCGGCGCCATCACGCTCTGTGTGACCAACACCAAAGACATCCGCGAGATCTACATCTTCGCCGCCGTGCTCGTCGTGCAGAGCGTACCGTTCATCGCCGCCGTGCTGCTCGCCACGATCGAGCGCACCCCGCTCAACGATTACGCCACATGGCGCGCGCTTGAAGGCCGCATGCTCGAACTCATCGGCCGCCCGGCGCCGATCGCCAATGTGGCTGTCCCCGCGGCGGTCGCCGTTCCGGTAACCTCCGCGCAGCAATCTGCCGCGCCGGCGCCAAAGCAGGCCGAGCTCGTTCCGTAACGCGGCAAACTTTCGGGGTCATGGCCGGGCTTGTCCCGGCCATCCACGTCTTTCTTGATAATAGGCAGCTAAGGCGTGGATGCGCGGGCCAAGCCCGCGCATGAAGGAGTAGCTACGTTCCCAGCGCCGTCTCGACGAGCTTCACCCAATACGACGTGCCGACGGGGATCACCTCGTCGTTGAAATTATATTGGGGGTGATGCAGGCCGGCGCTGTCGCCGTTGCCGATGAAGATGAAGGCGCCGGGCCGCTCGTTGAGCATGAAGGAAAAGTCCTCCGCGCCCATCATCGGAGGCAGATCGGTGTCCACGTGTTTGCCGCCGACGATCTGGCCGGCGACGGATGCTGCAAAATCCGTCTGCTCCTCGTGATTCACCAGCACCGGATAATTGCGCTTGTAGGCGAGCGTGGCCTTGGCGCCGTAAGCCGCCGCCGTGTGCTCGACGATCTCATGCAGCCGCTTCTCGACATCGTCGCGCACCTCGGCTTCGAGCGTGCGCACCGTGCCTTTGAGCTGCACCGTCTGCGGAATGACATTGTCGGCATTGCCGGCGCGGAACATCGGGATGGTCACCACCGCCGATTTCAGCGGATCGACATTGCGCGACACCACCGACTGCACCGCGTTGATGATCTGCGCGCCGACCAGCACAGTGTCGATGCCCTTGTGCGGACGCGCCGCGTGCGCGCCGAGGCCTTCGATATCGATAGTGATGTAATCGGCCGACGCCATCACCGGGCCGGGGCGGATGCCGAAGGCGCCGACCGGCATGCCGGGATAATTGTGCATGCCGTAGACCTCGCCGATGCCGAAGCGCGCCATCATGCCGTCATCGAGCATGGCCTTGCCGCCGGCGCCGCCCTCCTCGGCGGGCTGGAAGATGACCACGGCGTTGCCGGCGAAGTTGCGCGTCTCGGCGAGATAGCGCGCGGCGCCGAGCAGCATTGCCGTGTGGCCGTCATGGCCGCAGGCGTGCATCTTGCCCGGCACCGTCGATTTGTACGGCAGGTCGTTGGCCTCCTCGATCGGCAGCGCGTCCATGTCGGCGCGCAGCCCAATCGCCTTGTTCGATGCGCCCTTGCGGCCCTTGATGACGCCGACCACGCCGGTGCGGCCGATGCCCGGCACCACCTCGTCGCAGCCAAATTCCTTGAGCTTCGCCGCGACCGATGCCGCCGTGCGCTGCACGTCGTACATCAGTTCGGGGTGAGCGTGCAGGTCGCGCCGCCATTCGGCGATTTCGCCGGCGAGATCGGCGACACGGTTGACGATGGGCATGAGGGCACTCCTTGTGCAGGCAACAGTGTAGCAAATTGTGCTGGCGCTGCGCGAGGTCAAGAAAGTCGCAAAAACCGCCTATTGACCGGGCAGCATTGCGCCCCTACACAGCGCGCGGCGCATGTTCCCGAAGCATTTCGAGCGGCTTTCGGAAAAGACCAGGCGCTTGGTGACGAGCGCGTAGCTCAGCTGGTAGAGCACACGACTTTTAATCGCGAGGTCATGGGTTCGAATCCCATCGCGCTCACCACATCACATTTGCTTCCATATCAACGCGGCGGACGGGTGGAGGAGCAGCCATGCAGATGCGGGTCTTCGGACGCACCGGGATGCGGCTTTCCCTGCTTGGCTTTGGCTGCGGCGCCGTCGGCGGTCTCATGGTGCGCGGCGATCCCGCCGATCAGGAGCGGACCGTGGCGCGGGCGCTTGCCGCCGGCGTGAATTATTTCGACACGGCGGTGCAATACGGCGACGGCGATTCGGAAACAAATCTCGGCCGCGTCCTGCAAAGCCTCAAGCCGCCCAATGTGGTCGTCGGCACCAAGGTCCGGCTGCAGAACGCCGACGAAACTCGCATTGCCGAAGCGGTGACGACATCGCTCGAGGCGAGCCTGAAGCGGTTGCGCCTCGACCATGTCGATATTTTCCACCTGCACAATTCCATCACCGAGACTGGCGGCGGTCCGGCGCTCAGCGTCCGGCAAGTGTTGAACGAAGTTGTGCCGGCGTTCGAAACGCTGCGCCGGCAGGGCAAGACGCGATTTCTCGGCCTCACCGCAGTCGGCGACACCGCGGTGCTGCATCAGGCGATCAACTCGCGCGCCTTCGACAGCGCCCAAGTCGTCTATAACATGCTCAATCCGTCCACCGCCGAACCAATGCCGGCGAAATACCCGGGCCAGGACTACGGCCGCATGTTCGATCACACCACAGCGGCCGGCACCGGCGTGATCGCCATCCGCGTGCTCGCGGGCGGCGCGCTCAGCGGATCGGCCGAGCGTCATCCCATCGCCAGCCCGCCGCCGGAGCCGATCGGGTCGGCAAGCTCCTACAACGCCGACATCGACAATGCCCGCCGGCTTATGCCCCTCGTCAGCGATGGCTTTGCAGCGACGCTAACCGAAGCCGCAACGCGGTTTGCAATCTCACACCCAGCGGTGGGCACCATCCTGGTCGGCATGGCAACGCCGCAACAGTTCGAGGATGCGCTCGCCGCGGTCGAAAAGGGCCCGTTGCCGCAAGCCGCGCTCGACCAGCTGGCGGCGGCGCGGCGCGCGAATTAAAAAACGCGCCGCGGTGGTCCGCGGCGCGCTTTCATTTCCGGCGAAAACGATCAGTGCTTCATCTTCATCTTGTGGTGATGGCGCATCGGCTTGGCCGCGCTCAGCGTCATCCCGGTGATGGTGGCGACGACGTCGAGGCCTTTCTGTCCCTGCAGGCTGACCGGCTGCAGGGCGAAGGAATTGTTGACGCCGCCGAGCAGCACGTTGGCGGAGCCGCCGACGCCGACGGTTGCGCCCGCCGACACGCCGCCGTAACCGCCGGCGAGCTCGCCGGGGGCGACATGCGTGGTCACCGAGAACACCGTCCAGCCCATGGTCACGTCGCTCGACATTCCGATCTGCGCGCCGACGCGGCTGATATCGGCCTTGTAGTGCTGCGCCGGCCCGCCGGCGCTCGGCATGAAGGTGCAGTCGTAACTGCGCATCGACATGATGACGAAGCTTGCGTTGCCGGGGCTCGAGCACATGAGCTGACCGACAGCCACGTTGGCTTGCGTCGGCATGGCGACGAGCCCAAGCGCGGCGGCCGCGACAGCGGCGCGAACGGCAAATTTGATCGACACGGGTAAGTCCTCCCTCAATGATGCCGCTATTTCGCATGCGGCCGGCAAGTTGGAACGGATTCGGGCAAAGACAGGCAAGCTTTGTCTCATTTGCCGCGCGCCTGCAAGTGACGATTTCCCCAAGCGCACCGGCCAAAGGCTCAGTTTGCGTTGCAGCAGGGCGCACCTCGCCGTCGCAAAAATTTTGCGTGACGGCCATCACAGTTTCACCAAAGCGTCTCTCCGCCGCCACGATGCGCCTCTACGCAGTTCGCCTATTCGGGGACCCCGAACCAGGAGACCGTGGCCATGCAGCTCCAGTGCGACTCGCCAAAACTCGCCGGTATACGCGCCTTCGCCGCGCCGATGCGCTGCCCGCATTGCGGCGACCCCATGATCGCTCCGGAAATGTCGGAATTCGTGGTCGGCGGGGAAATCCGCCACCATTGGCAATGCGACAATTGCCAGGGCTCCTCCAGTACCACCTTCTGGACTGCCGCCGGGAAAGACCCGAACCGGCGGAATAGGTGATGTGTTATGGTGTTGACCTTCAAGGGCTGTGCACAGCCTGTCAACGGAGGAGCAAACATGACAACGCCTATTCTGCGGGTAAGCCTCACCGCCCTCGCCTGCGCCGCGACGCTCGCGCTCGCCACGCCGTCCATGGCGGCCATGATGACCTTCAAGGCCAACCTGGCAGCCGCCAGCGAGGTGCCGCCTAACTCAAGCGCCGGCAAGGGTGAAGTCACCGCGACCTATGACGACGCCACCAAGAAGCTGACCTGGAACGGCACCTATAGCGGCCTCACCGGTCCAGCCACCGCGGCGCATTTCCACGGGCCGGCGCCCGCCGGCAAGAACGCCGGCGTGATGATCCCGATTACGCCGCAATACCAGCCCGCTCGCGGGTGAGGCCACGCTCAATGACGCGCAGGCCAAGGCGTTGATGGATGGCGACATGTATGTCAACGTCCACACCGCTGCCAACAAGGGCGGCGAAATCCGCGGCCAGCTCACGAAATAAACCGTTTGAGACGACGAAGAAGCCCGCCGGCGCAATCCGGCGGGCTTTTTTCATCGTTTTTGCATCCGCCGCCGCGACGCCTTATCGTCGGCGCAAAAGACGTGCGGCGAGGAAACATCCCATGACCAAAGCGAACGGCAAATCGAATGGTGCCGCGCCGTTTCTCATTTCCGGCGGCGGCATCGGCGGGTTGATCGCGGCTTATGCGCTGGCGCGGCAGGGCTTTCCCGTGCGCCTGTTCGAGCAGTCGGCTGAATTTCGCGAGGTCGGCGCCGGCATCCAGCTCGGCCCCAATGTTTTCCGCATGCTGGAAAAGGTGGGCCTCAAGGACGCGATCCTCGCCAACGCGCACCGCCCGCCGGCGCAGGAAATGCGCGACGCGCTCAGCGGCAAGCTCATCACCAATATCCCGCTGGGGCCGGAATTTTCACAGCGCTTCGGCCAACCTTACGCCGTCACCCACCGCGCCGATATCCACGGCACTTTCCTGAAAGCCTGCCAGAGCAGCAATCTCGTCACCCTGGAGAACAGCCGCAAAGTCGAGTCTTACGAGGACCACGGCGACGCTGTCACCGTCACGCTGGAAAACGGCGAACGCGCCGAGGGCCGCGCGCTGATCGCCTGCGACGGCATGTGGTCGAAAATCCGCGAGCGCCTCGTCGGCGACGGTGCCCCCCGCGTCTCCGGCCACATCGCCTATCGTGCCGTCTTGAAGCGCGATGAGGTGCCGAAAGACCTTTGGCGGCCAGACGTCGTGCTCTGGGCCGGACCGCGCACGCATTTCGTGCATTACCCGCTGCGCCGCGGCGAGCTTTATAACCTCGTCGCCGTGTTCCACTCCGACCGCTACGAGGAAGGCTGGAACGCGGAAGGCGCCAAAGACGTGATGTGGCAGCACTTCAAGATGCAGGTGCCGCAGGTCACCCGCATGCTCGAGCGCATCAACACCTGGCGCATGTGGGTGTTGTGCGACCGCGAGCCGGTGAAAAACTGGTCGGAGGGCCGCGTCGTGCTGCTCGGCGATGCCGCGCATCCGATGTTGCAATATCTGGCGCAAGGCGCCTGCATGGCGACCGAGGACGCGGTAGTGCTGGCGGAGAAAGTGGCGGCACAGCCGGACGATCTGCCGGCAGCGTTCAAGGCCTATACCGAGGTGCGCTATCTGCGCACCGCGCGCACGCAGATCATGGCGCGGGTCTACGGCGAATTCTATCACGCACGCGGCGTCACTGCCGAATTGCGCGACATGGCGGTCGGCGGGCGCACCACCGAACAGGCCTATGACGGCATCGCCTGGCTCTACGGCGGACCTTAGGCGTTGCGGAATTTGAGGTTGCGCCGCGACAGCTGGCTAATGGAAGTGCATCCCATCAGCCGCATGTCGCGTTCGATTTCCGCGCGCAGGATCGCAAGCGCCCGCTCGACACCTGCCTGCCCCGCCGCGGCGAGCGGGAACAGATAATAGCGGCCGACGCCAACGGCCTTGGCGCCGAGCGAGAGCGCCTTGAGTACGTGCGTGCCGCGATGCACGCCGCCATCCATGAGCACGTCGATTTTGTCGCCGACGGCATCGGCGATGTCCGCCAGCTGATCGAAGGCGCTGCGTGAGCCGTCGAGTTGGCGTCCGCCGTGGTTGGAGACCACGATGCCCGTGCAACCGATATCGACGGCCCGCTTGGCGTCCTCCACGCTCATCACACCTTTCAGGCAGAACTGTCCGTTCCAATGCTTGACCATGTCGGCCACGTCACGCCAGCTCAGCGACGGATCGAGCATCTTGGTGAAGTAGTCGCCGATCGAGGTTGCCCCGCCGCTCATATCGACATGCTCGTCGAGTTGCGGCAGACGAAATTTTTCATGGATGAAATGCTCGATCGCCCATTTCGGCTTGATGGCGAACTGGATCATGCCTGCGAGCGTGAGCCGCAGCGGAATGGAGAAGCCGGTGCGAAGATCGCGCTCGCGGTTTCCCCCGGTGATGGAATCGACCGTCAGCATCAGGATCGGCACGCCGGCGCTCTTTGCCTTCTCCAGCATCGCCTTGTTGAGGCCGCGGTCCCTGTGAAAATAGAACTGGTAGCACTGCGGAAACGAATGCTTCGCCGCGATCTCGTCTAATCCGACGGTGCCCAGCGACGACATGCCGAACATGGTGCCGATTTTTTCCACCGCCGCCGCCACCGCGCGTTCGCCCTGATGATGGAACAGCCGCTGCAATGCCGTCGGCGAGCAGTAGAACGGCACCGCCAGCTTCTGCCCCATGACGGTGACCGACAGGTCGAGGTGCTCGACGCCGTTCAGGATATTCGGCACCAAGTCGCAGTCCTCGAAGGCAGCCGTGTTCCGTCGGTAAGTCGTCTCGTCCTCGGCGGCGCCGTCGATATAGTTGAAGATCGGGCGCGGCAGACGCCGCCGCGCCAGTTCCCGGAAGTCGTGATAATTGAAACAACGCGCCAGGCGCATGCTGCCTCTAACGTGACATCGCATTCCATCCCGCGCTTTGGCGTGGACGCATGACGCCCGGCCGCGGCGCCGAAGCGGTCTACATCTTTTTTTCTTTTTTCTCTTTCTTTGCTTCGTCGTCTTTCATGTGAAAATAGAATGGCATCGCCCAGGTCGGCAGGATCAGCGGCAGCCCGTTCTTGACCAGGCGCCAGCTCGCGTCGCGCTGCGCCTCTTCCGGCGTCATTTTCGGTTCTTTCTTCTTGGCGGCCACGGCTGGCGTGGCGGCAAACGCCGCGGCAACGAGCAGCAATGCAATCTTCTTCATGAATTCCCCCCTTGCGAGATGCGGCGGCTGCACCTCAGGTCCATCATCGAGCCTGCTGCCGAATTTGCAACCGCTTTTATGCGCCAATCGGCGCCAGATCGCCTTTGTCCCACTGCGCCACCATCGCAGCGCGGAAATCAGCGAACCGCCCGGCAGCGATCGCCGCGCGCATGCCGGCCATCAGCTCCTGGTAATAGGCAAGATTGATTGTCGACAATAAAACTTGCCCGAGCATCTCGTTGGCTTTGGTCAGATGATGCAGATAGGCGCGCGAATAGCTGCGCGCCGCGGGGTGTGCGCTTTGTTCGTCGAGCGGGCGGTTGTCGTTGGCGTGGCGTGCATTGGCGAGATTGATGGCGCCGTGGCGCGTGAAGGCCGTTCCATGCCGACCGTTGCGCGTCGGCAAAACGCAGTCGAACATGTCGATGCCGCGCGCCACCGCCTGCATGAGGTCGTCCGGCTTGCCGACGCCCATTAGATAGCGCGGGCTCGCCGCCGGCAGCACCGCAACGGTCTCCTCGACGATCCTGAGCATGACGTCCTGCGGCTCGCCGACGGCAAGCCCGCCGATGGCATAGCCGTCAAAGCCGGTAGCCACGAGCGCCTTAGCGCTCTGCTGCCGCAAGCCAACATCGTCGCCGCCTTGGACGATGCCGAACAGCGCGAAGCCTTTGCGCGCCCTCGCCGCAAAGGCGCGTTTCGAGCGCTCGCCCCAGCGCAGCGACAGTTGCATGGCGCGCTCGATCTCTTCGCGCTTGGCCGGCAGGCCGAGGCATTCGTCGAGCTGCATGGAAATGTCGGAACCGAGCAGCGCCTGGATCTCGATGGCGCGCTCCGGCGTCAATTCCACCATGGCGCCGTCGAGATGCGAACGGAAAGTGACGCCGTGTTCCTCGAGCTTGCGCAGGGCGGTTAGCGACATCACCTGGAAACCGCCTGAATCGGTGAGGATCGGCAGCGGCCATTGCATGAAGGTGTGCAAGCCGCCGAGCGTGGCGATGCGCTCGGCGCCGGGCCGCAGCATCAGGTGATAGGTGTTGCCGAGCAGGATCTCGGCGCCGGTGGCGCGCACCGCTTCGGGCGTCAGCCCCCTCACCGTGCCTTGCGTGCCCACCGGCATGAAGGCCGGCGTCTGCACTCTGCCGTGCGGCGTGACGATTTCGCCGCGACGGGCGGCGCCGTCGGTCTTGCTCACGGCGAAGGAAAACGCGTTCATGATGTCCCAGGATAAAGCAGACACGCGTCGCCATAGGAATAGAAACGGTAGCCGCCGGAAATGGCATGCGCATAGGCGCGTTTCATCGTCTCCAGCCCGCTGAAGGCGGCGACCAGCATGAACAAAGTCGAGCGCGGCAGATGGAAATTGGTCAGCATCAGGTCGACAGCGCGGAAGCGGTAGCCGGGGGTGATGAAAATCGCCGTTTCGCCGTAGAAAGCGGCGAGTTTGCCGTCTGCGCCGGCTGCAGATTCTAAAAGCCGCAGGGCGGTCGAGCCGACGGCCACGATCCGCCCGCCCTTGGCGCGCACCGCATTGAGCGCGTCGGCCACCTCAGCGCTGACCGTGCCGAATTCGGCGTGCATGGTGTGACCTTCGGTGTCGTCGGCCTTCACCGGCAGGAAGGTGCCGGCGCCGATATGCAGGGTCACTTTGTGCAAGGCGACGCCATGCTGTTTCAGGCGGTCGAGCAGCGCATCGGTGAAATGCAGCCCCGCCGTCGGCGCCGCCACCGAACCCTCCGGCTGAGCGAACATGGTCTGGTAATCGGCGCGGTCCTGCTCGTCGGGTTCGCGGCGCGAGGCGATATAGGGCGGCAGCGGCATGTCGCCGCGCTCGGCAATGGCCTGGTCAAGCACCGGACCATGGAAGGAAAATGAAAGGGTTACCTCCCCACCCTCATCTTTTTGTGAAACTTGAGCATCGAGTTGCCCAAGAAAACAGACCTTGCCCTCCCCGCCAAAACGCAGCGTATCGCCGACTGTGATCTTCCTGGCGCCGAGGATGAAGGCGCGCCAGCGCGAGCCGTCCAGCCGTTTGTGCAGCGTGGCTTCGATTGCGGCCTCGGCGCCCCGCCCGATGCGGCGGCCCTTGAGCCGCGCCGCGATCACCTTGCTGTCATTGACCACAAGCGCGTCGCCCGGCCGCAACAGGTCCGGCAAATCGCGGATGGTGCGGTCTTCAAGAATAACTCCGCTCGGCCCCGAGAAAGCGGGGACCCAGGAGTCACCCGCTCCGCCCTGCTCGTTGCCCTGGACCCCCGCTTGCGCGGGGGTGAGCGGAGATTGGGCCGGCCGCACCACCAGCAGCCGCGCGCTGCCGCGCGGGTTCGCCGGCCGCAGGGCAATGCGGTCGGCCGGCAGGTCGAAGTCGAAAAGGTCGGTTCGCATGGCTCCTTATACCTCCCCCTGCAAGGGGGAGGTCGGCGCGAAGCGCCGGGTGGGGGTCGCTGCAGCAGCTTTGAAAAGCCTACCCCACCCCGATCGCCTGCGGCGGTCGACCCTCCCCTTTCAGGGGAGGGATAATCACGCCCCCATCGTCGCCTTGACGATCTTGTCGGGGTTGGCGACCGGCTCGCCACGCTTGATTTTGTCGACGTTGTCCATGCCCTCGATGACGTTGCCCCAGGCGGTGTACTGGTTGTCGAGGAAGCGGGCGTCGTCGAAGCAGATGAAGAACTGGCTGTCGCCCGAATCCGGGTTCGCAGCCCGCGCCATCGACACGGTGCCGCGCACATGCGGTTCCTTGTTGAATTCGGCTTTGAGCATCTTGCCGGAGCCGCCGGTGCCGGTGCCTTTCGGGCAGCCGGTCTGCGCCATGAAGCCGTCGATGACGCGGTGAAAGACAATGCCGTCATAGAAGCCCTGCTTCACCAGTTCCTTGATGCGGGCGACGTGGCCGGGCGCGAGATCCGGCCGCATGGCGATCACCACCTTGCCCTTGGTCGTTTCCAGCGTGAGGGTGTCTTCGGGTTTTGCCATTGGTTCAGGCCCTTTTCTCTCTGCGGGTGTCGACGATGCGGAAGATGAACGGGCGTCCGGCGATCGCCTCGCCGAGCGAATGGGACAGCGGCAAATGCGAGCAGCGCCGGATCATGGTCTCGAGCGCGATCACATAGAGCGAACGTTCGTTATCCGAGACCTCGCGGTTCATGTGCGTGATGCGGCCGCCGAACAATTTGCCGTCGGCGCGAAAGCTCAGCATGATGGTGAGATCCATATTGTCGCTGGAGTCGGCAAGCGACGGCCAGACCCAGCATTTGCGCAGCGCATTCTGCATGTCCCAGATCGTGTTGAGCGGTTTTGTCTCCTGCGCGTGAACCGCGCCGGCGACGAGCAGCGCCAGACCGGCTACGGCTGCGGCCGACCGCACGGCGCTATTTCGCGTCGGCGGCGACCTGCATCCGCACGATGCGGTCGGGATCAGTCACCGAGCCGTTGTTTGCTTCCGACCCCTTCTTGATCTTGTCGACCACTTCCATGCCCGACACCACCTGCCCGATCACGGTGTATTGCCCGTTGAGCCCGGCGGCGTCGGCATACATGATGAAGAATTGCGAATTCGCCGAGTTCGGATCGGACGCCCGCGCCATGCCGACGATGCCGCGCTTGAACGGCACCGCGGAAAATTCAGCTTTGAGGTTGGGATATTTCGAGCCGCCGGTGCCGTCGCCCTTGGAGCCGTCGCCGGTCTGCGCCATGAAGCCGGCGATGACGCGGTGAAATGGGCAGTCGGTGTAGAAGCCCTCGCGCGTGAGCTGCTTGATGCGCGCGGCATGATTGGGCGCGATGTCGTTGCGCAACTTGATGATGACGCGGCCGTGCCGCGTATCGAGCAGGATGGTGTTTTGCGGATCGAGCCCGACCGGCAGTTTGACTTGCGCCAGAGCGGGCACAGCACAAACCAGCGCGAACACGATGGCGAGAATGCGGACCATTTGAACTCCGATTATTTCTTGAATTTCTTCTTCAGCCGCGCCGCGACGCTCGCCGGCACGAAGCTGGACACGTCGCCGCCCATGCCGGCGATCTGCCGCACCAATGTGGCGGTGATCGGGCGCACCTCGGGCGAAGCCGGCAGGAACACGGTCTGCACCCTCGGCGCCATGGTGGCGTTCATGCCCGCCATCTGCATCTCGTAGTCGAAATCGGTCGCATCGCGCAGGCCGCGGATCAGCAGCGTCGCGCCCTGCTGGCGCGCGACCGCCACGACGAGAGTGTCGAAGGTAATGCAGACCAGCCGGCACTTTTCCCGCCGCGCCACCGGCCCGCAGGTTTGTTCCAGCATGGCGAGGCGCTCGTCGGCGGAAAACAGCGGCTTTTTGCCGGGATGCACGCCGATCGCCAGCACGAGCTTGTCGGCCAGGCGCGCGGCCTGGCGAACGACGTCGATATGGCCATTGGTGACCGGGTCGAACGAGCCGGCGTAGAGGGCGGTTCGTTGCATAGGCTGCGGTCTATCGCGGGTTCCCTCAGGCCGCAAGGCCGCCTTCACGAAATTGCGCCGACGGCGCTATCCCGGCCGGCGGATCAGCGACAGCCAGATGCCGCCGCCCGCCAGCACCGCGCCGGAAACGCGTCCAAGCAGACGGTTGTGCTGCGGCTTGAGGAACCAGGCGCGGCCGAGTCCGGCGGCGACCGCCCAGCCGGAATCGAGGATGCCTCCGATGATAAGGGTGACGACACACATCACGACAAGTTGGAAGCCGACGGGCAACGTCTGATCGATGAACTGCGGCAGGAAGGCCGTGAAGAAGGCGATCGATTTCGGGTTGGTGATGGCGACGAGGAAACCGCGCGAGGCGTGCACATGATCGCCGGGCTGAATTTCCTCTGCCGCCGTGCCGGCGTGCCGCCAGGCCTGAATGCCGAGCCAGACGAGATAGGCGGCGCCGATCCAGCGCAGATAATCGAAAATCTCGGCCGACGATTTCAGAATCCACGACAGGCCGAAAGCGATAGTGGCCAGCAACACGCCGTTGCCCGTGGTGGCGCCGGCAACCGTCATCAAGCCAGCTCGCACGCCGCGCCGCGCAGCGGTCGTCACCACCAGCGTGACAATCGGCCCCGGCGTGAGGAACAGCACGACGGTGATGACAAGGAAGGCGGAGAAAAGATGCCAGTTCATGGCGGCGGGCCTACTCCCCCTCTTCCTCGCTCACGCGCTCGACCGAGACCACGCGCTCGTCGTCTGCGGTGTCGAGCACGATGACGCCTTGCGTCGAGCGCCCGGCGATCCGGATGCCGGCGACCGGCGTGCGGATGAGCTTGCCCTGGTCGGTGACCAGCATGATCTGGTCGCTTTCGTCGACCGAGAACGAGGCGGCCAGCCGCCCGGTCTTGTCCCTGATTTTCTCCGCGCCCTTCTTTCCTTCCCAGATATTCATGGCGACGATGCCTTTGCCGCCACGCCCGGTGATGCGGTACTCGTAGGACGAGGAGCGCTTGCCGTAGCCCTTCTCCGAAATCGTCAGCACGAATTGCTCGGCCGCCGACATCTCGACATAGCGTTTTTCGCCGAGTTCGATTGCGCCGGTTGCCTCCTCGGCATCGGCCTCTTCTCCGACTTCGGCCACGTCCTCGTCACCGCCGCGGCGTACGGCATTTGCGCGCTTGAGATAGGCGGCACGCTCTTCCGGCGACGCGTCGACGTGGCGCAGCATCGTCATGGAAATGACTTCGTCGGTGTCGGCGAGCTTGATGCCGATGTCGCCGATGGTGTCGCGGCCCTTTTTCAGCGAGGTCTTTGACGCCGGGAAGCGCAGGCACTGGCCTTCGCGGGTCGTCAGCAAGACGTCGTCTGCGTCCTTGCAAAGGTCGACCGCGGCAATGGAATCGCCGGTCTCCAGCTTGATCGCTTTGAGACCGGACGGCCGCACCTCAGCATAGTGCTCAAGCGCGATCTTGCGCACGATGCCCTTGACCGTCGCAAACATCAGCTGGAGCTCGCCCCAGGTTTTCTCGTCCTCGGGCAACGGCATGATGGTGGTGATGCTCTCGCCTTCGACGAGCGGCAAAATATTGATCAGCGCCTTGCCGCGCGCCTGCGGCGCGGCCAGCGGCAGCCGCCACACTTTCTCTTTGTAGACCTTGCCGGCCGAGGAGAAGAACAGCACCGGCGTATGCGTCGAGGCGACGAACAGCCGCGAGACGAAATCTTCCTCGCGCACCTGCATGCCGCCGCGGCCCTTGCCACCGCGCTTCTGCGAGCGGTAGGTCGAAAGCGGCACGCGCTTGATGTAGCCGAGGTGCGAGACGGTGACGACCATCTCCTCGCGCTGGATCAGATCCTCGTCGTCGACTTCGCCTTGCTCGTCCGCAATGACGGTGCGGCGTGGCGTGGCGAATTCGTCTTTGATCGCGGTCAATTCCTGCTTGATGATCGCCTGGATGCGCGACCGCGAGCGCAGAATGTCGAGGTAATCGGCGATCTCGGCGGCGAGCTTGTCTAGCTCGGCCTTGATCTCGTCGCGGCCTAATGCGGTAAGCCGCTGCAGGCGCAGATCGAGAATGGCCTTGGCCTGCTCGGCGGAGAGCCGCGCGGTGCCTTTGGTGCTGACTTTATGCCGCGGATCGTCGATCAGTTCGATCAGCGTCGCCGCCGTGGTCGCCGGCCATTCGCGGCCCATCAGAGCCTCGCGCGCCTCGTTGGGATCCTTGGCGGCGCGGATCATCTTGATCACTTCGTCGATATTGGTGACGGCGATGGCCAGGCCCACCAACACATGCGCGCGGTCGCGCGCCTTACCGAGCAGATGTTTGGTGCGCCGCGACACCACGTCTTCGCGGAAGGCGATGAAGGCAACGAGCATGTCCTTCAGCGTCATCACCAGCGGCCGGCCGCCGTCGAGCGCCACCATGTTGGCGCCGAATGAGGATTGCAGTGGCGTGAAGCGGTAGAGTTGGTTGAGCACCACGTCGCGCTCGGCGTCGCGCTTCAATTCGATCACCACGCGATAGCCGTCGCGGTCGCTCTCGTCGCGCAGGTCGCCGATGCCTTCGATCTTCTTGTCGTGCACCAGTTCGGCGATGCGCTCGACCATGGTCGCCTTGTTCACCTGATAGGGAATTTCCGAGACGATGATCGCCTCGCGCTCCTTGCGGATCGTCTCGAAGGCGACCTTGCCGCGCATGACGATGGAGCCGCGCCCGTGATGGTAGGCGCCGTGGATGCCGGCCTTGCCGAGAATGATGCCGCCGGTGGGGAAATCCGGACCGGGCACGATCTTGATCAGGTCGTCGATGCTCAAGGCCGGATCGTTGATCAGCGCGATCGCGGCGTCGATCACCTCGCCGAGATTGTGCGGCGGGATGTTGGTCGCCATGCCGACGGCGATGCCGCCGGCGCCGTTGACCAGCAGATTAGGGAAACGCGCCGGCAGCACCGCCGGCTCGCGGAATTCGCCGGAATAGTTGAGCGTGAAATCGACGGTGTCGAGATCGATGTCCTCGAGCAGGGCCATTGCCGGCTTCGCCAGCCGCGCCTCGGTGTAGCGTTCGGCCGCGGCCGGATCGCCGTCGACCGAGCCGAAATTGCCCTGCCCGTCGATCAGCGGCAGGCGCATGGAGAAATCCTGCGCCAGCCGCACCAGCGCGTCGTAGATCGCCTGGTTGCCGTGCGGGTGATATTTGCCCATCACGTCGCCGACTACGCGCGCCGATTTCTTGTACGGCTTGTCCGGCGTGAAGCCGTTTTCGTACATGGTGTAGAGGATGCGCCGGTGCACTGGCTTCAGGCCGTCGCGCACGTCGGGCAGCGCGCGCGACACGATCACGCTCATGGCGTAATCGAGATAGCTGCGCTTCATCTCCTCGGTAATCGAGATGATGCGAACGTCAGAGGGGTTTCCGTCCCCCGATTTTGGCGTATCGGTATCGGACAAAGGGTGTGTCTCTTTGGGTTTTCAGCGCGCGATTTTTCTAGCGGATTCGCAGCCCCGAAGCCAACCGAAAACGCGCACGATACAGGCTATTTTATGCCGTGTTTTCAAAGATTTATGTGGCAATTCCCGTCCGGAATCGCGAGCCTCGTGGCGACTCATTTCGCGGCGGTTTTCGCGTCTCATTTGACCCGGTTCCGCCCGGCCGCTAGGCGAGGTCCATGCCGGTCGAATTCCTCATCTCCGCGCTGGTCACACTCGCCGTCGTGGTCGATCCGATCGCGCTGGTGCCGAGCTACATCGCCATCACCGAAGGCCTGCCGGACAAATCGCGCCGCGACGTGGCGCTGCGCGCCTGCCTCATTGCCGCAGGCGTCCTTGCCGGCACGGCATTCGCCGGCGCCTGGCTGCTGCACGCGCTGGCGATTTCGCTGCCCGCCTTCCGCATCGCCGGCGGGTTGCTCTTGTTCTCCATCGCCTCGGAAATGGTGTTCGGCCTGCGCATCCCGCGCCAGTCGCGCCAGGCCGAGGAAGCCATCGAAGAGCGCGTGCGCAACATCGCCGCCTTCCCTCTCGCGGTGCCGCTGATGGCCGGACCCGGCGCCATCACCGCGACCGTGCTGCTCGCCGACCGCGCCGGCGGCGATTATCTGCGCCTCGGCATCCTGCTCGCCGTCATCGCCGTCATCATCGTCCTTTGTTTCGTGGTCTTCCTCATGGCCGCGGCCATTGCCAAGCGCGTCGGCACCACCGGCAATGTCGTGCTCTCGCGCCTGCTCGGCGTGCTGCTGGCGGCTCTTGCCGTGCAATACGTCGTCGACGGCGTGCGCGCGGCGCTGGCCGGCTGAACCCCGGCATTAATTGCAGGTAAAATCGTGCGGGCGTTTAGGCCTTGCTAACCATCTTCGGGCACGTGGATAGCCGGGGCGCGAAGTGACCGGGACCACCTGTCCCGCCGGAGCCATCCAATGACCATTTCGGCGATTTCGTCGGCGTCCAGCAACCCCTATCTGTCCGATCAGAATTCCGCGCGGCAATCCTTCTCGCAGCTCGTTTCGGCTTTGCAATCGGGCAACCTTTCGGCGGCGCAGAGCGCCTACTCCTCGTTCGCGCAAAGCTCCGCCGGTCAGATCGATCCGAACAGCCCCATCGGCCAGGCGCTCAATCAGATCGGCCAGGATCTGCAATCCGGCAATATCGATGCCGCGCAGCAGACCTTGAACTCGCTGCAGCAAAGCCAGGCTGCGCATCACGGCCATCACCACCATCATCACGGCGGCGGCCAGGCGCAAACGACGTCGTCGACGCCGTCCGATCCCACCACGCTGTCGGCGGCGCTGACGCTTTCGAACAGCAACACGGTCGATGTGACCGCCTGACAAGGGCCTGATGCCGGCAACCGCCATTACCGTCCGCCCAGCGACGCCAGCCGATGTTCCGGCGCTGTGCCTGCTGAAACTGAAACTGCTGGCAGCGGAAAACTCGCTCCATATCGGCATCGCGAGCGAGGACGACTGGCTGCGCGACGGTTTCGGCCCGCAGGCGAAATTCACCACGCTGGTGGCCGAATGCGGCGGCGCCGTCATCGGCATGGCGACCTACGAGAAGCGCAATTTCCCCGGCTGGAACGGCATCGCGTTGTTTATGCACGACCTCTACGTCCAGGACGCCTATCGCGGGCGCGGCTGCGCGCGGGCGCTGATGGCGCATCTTGCCGGCGCGGCGCAAGCCGAGGGCGCCGCCTTCATCGAGCTTACCGTCGACAAGGACAACAAGGCGCGCGAATTCTATGAGCGCGTCGGCTTTGCCCACGTCAGCCACTGCATGAGCTACGTCGCCGCGCAGCCGGCGCTTGCCCAGCTCGCGGCGGCCGCTACTTCGCCAGAAACGTCTTGATCTTTTCGCCCTGCTGGGCGACGCCGATCACGCCGTTGAGGTGACCGATCGGCCCCGGCAGTTGCGCGGTTTCCGCGCCCATTTCCTTGGCCTCCGCCTCGACGCGCGGCGCGTAGAAAATCAGATCGGTCGGCACATAGAGCAGCAGCACCGGCACTTTGATCGCGGCCGGATCGACGTTCATGAGCTGGTTGGCCTTGGCCAGATACAGCAGCGAATTGGCATCGCCCACCGAGGCGCGCGAGGCGGCGATTGCCTCCAGCGCCGCTTCGATCTTGAACTGGTTGTCCATGGCCGCCGCTGGCGGCTTTGCCGGATCGGCGGGCTGGGTGCCGAAGGTCTTCGCCGCCCATTCCGACTGCGCGGCCTGCAAGGTGATGAGCTTGAGCGCGAGCTTCAAGCCCTCGACCGGCGGGTCCTTGCCGTAGTAGTCGCCGCCGTTCCATTTCGGATCGAGCTTGATCGGCTGCGTCCAGACGTCGAGCCAGCCGATGAGAAAGGCGTCGCCGCGCGGCGCGCCGACAATGGCGACGATGCGCTCGACGCTGCCGGGATAGCTCGCCGCCCACTGATAGGCCTGCAGCGAGCCCATCGAGGCGCCGACCACGGCTTTCAATTTTTTGATGCCGAAGCTTTCCACCAGCGCCTTCTGCACGTTGACGAAGTCCAGCATCGTCACCACCGGAAAGCTCATGCCGTAAGGCTTGCCGGTGTCGGGATTGATGCTGGCCGGCCCCGTGGTGACGACGGTCGGCAGCTTGACGTTGAGGTTGACCAGCGTGTCGGAGGACAAAACGTAATATTTGTCGGTGTCGATGACCTTGCCGGGCCCGATCAGGTAATCCCAATAGCCCGCCGTCTTGTCGCTCTCGGCGTATTTGCCGAAGGCATGGCTGGTGCCGGTAAAGTAGTGCGTGATCAGGATGGCGTTTGACTTGTCGGCGTTGAGCGTGCCCGCCGCTTCCCAGCCGATCTTGACGGTCTTGATGGTGGCGCCGCCCACCGTCGTGTAGCTCGGCAGTTCGAAGGTTTGCTTTTTGACGATGAGGCTTTGCGCGAAAGCTGGCGAAGAAACCGCAGCAACAAGCGCCGCCAAAATGGCAGCGAGAACCCGGGTCATGGTCGCCCTCCCATTTTTTCCCGGTCAGATCAGAACGGAATCTCGTCGTCCATGTCGTCGCGCTTGCCGCCGGCGGCGGCCATCGCCGGCTTGCGCTCGCGCGCAACGCTCGATCCGCCACTTGGCCCGGCCGAGCCGAAGTCGCCGCCGTTGTCGGACGCGCCGACACCGCCTCCGCCGCGCGTGTCGAGCATGGTCAGCTGCGAGTTGAAGCCTTGCAGCACGACTTCGGTCGAGTATTTATCGTGGCCTTCCTTGTCCGTCCATTTGCGAGTTTGCAGAGCACCTTCCAGGTAAACCTTCGAGCCCTTCTTGAGGTATTGCTCGACGATCTTGCACAGGCCCTCGTTAAAGATGACGACGCGGTGCCACTCGGTTTTTTCCTTGCGCTCGCCGGTCGCCTTATCGCGCCAGGACTCCGACGTGGCGACGCTGAGATTGACGATCGGGCGGCCGTCCTGCGTGCGGCGAATTTCCGGATCCTTACCAAGATTGCCGATCAAAATCACTTTGTTGACGCTGCCTGCCATCGCTTGTCTCCACTGCTTTCCGGATCAACCTACCCCGGGATCAGCCGGGGTTCGCGGCTGTTGCGCGCCGCGCCCGCACTTGTCCCCGCAAATATGCGGCTGGAATGTGTTCTCGTTATGTTCTGACCGATCTGAAAGCTCTCCGCAAGGCCTTTCGGCCATATTTCCCGATCTTTCACCCGATCTTGACCAGCGCCGCGCCGTCCACCGGCAGCGCCACGCCGCTGATGAAATTGGCTTCATCCGAGGCGAGAAACAGCGCCGCGTTGGCGACGTCCCAGGCGGTGCCCATCTTCTTGCGCAGCGGCACGCGCGCGTCGCGCATCGCCGCCACCTCGGCGCGACTCCTGCCGGTGTGCCGTGCGCGGGTGTCCACCGCCATCGGTGTGTCCATCAGGCCGGGCAGGATGACGTTGACGCGGATGCCGTATTCCGCGTTCTGGATCGCCAGCTGCTGACAGTAAGTGATCATCGCCGCCTTGCTCGCCTTGTAGGCGGTGTAGGGATAGTTCTCGTAGGCCGCGAGCGAGGAGATGCCGATGATGACGCCGAGTTTCTGCGCGCGCATCACCGGCAGCACGTGCTTGCAGGCCATCACCATGCCGCGCAGGTTGATGGTGATGACGCGGTCGAACGCCTCCTCGGTAATTTCGGTCGGCGGGGCGTCGCCGCCGGCGAGGCTGACGCCGACGTTGTAATGCAGCACGTCGATGCGGCCGTAGGTCTTCTGCGCGTGCGCGATCATCGCCTGCAACGAGGCTTCGCGCGTCACGTCGGCGTCGAAGGCGTCGCATTTTCCTTTTGAGTCTTTCGCGGCAAGTGCGCAGGTCTCCTGCGCCGAGGCGAGATCGCGATCGACCGCGAGCACGGTCGCGCCTTCCTGCGCGTAGCGGATGACGGTCGCACGGCCGTTGCCCATGCCGGTGCCGGGCCCTTGGCCGGCGCCGACGACGATGGCGATTTTTTTATCGAGACGCATTGCGCTTCCTCCCTGAACGGACGGCGAGCCGAGCACAGGCGCCGGACGGTTGCCAAGGGGAGGTAGCGGCTCACGCCGGGCCAACTGATTCGCAAGCGGAATTTTGCTTTTTCTGTTGCGTAAAGGGCACAGAGCGAATTCATCCACAAGATATATAGCTCCCTCACCTTCGGGCGTTGCGTTGACCGAATTCACAGGGAGATCAACGCTATGAAGCGTGTTTTGCTCGCGGCCTGCGCCGGCCTGATGGCCTTGACGATGGCCGCACCGTCCTTTGCCGCCTATCTGGTGCGGCCCGGATACAGGTCCGCCTACCGGCCGGCCTACAAGGCGCCGATGTGGATCGCGCCGTTCAACTGGTCCCGCTTCTACGCCGGCATCAACGGTGGTTACGGCTTTGGCACGTCGGATTGGACCAGCGCCGCGACCGCCGGCAGCGCCAAGCCGAAGGGCGACCCCATACCCAGACGCCGGTCTGCAGATTGTAGCCGAGCGTGACGCCGGCCAGCGTCGAGGGCGACTTCGACGGCAGTTGGATGAAGAATACCGGCTCGGGCACCGGCGTCTGCGCCGGCATCGGCTGCACCACCAAGGACACCTGGCTCGGCACCGCACGGCTGCGCGTCGGCTATGCCTGGGATCGCTGGCTGCCGTATCTCACCGGCGGTGCGGCCTTCGGCAACATCAAGATGACGCCGAACACCGGCTTGGAAGAATCCAAGACCAAAGTCGGCTGGACCGCCGGCGGCGGCGTCGAATGGTCCTTCGCCGGACCATGGTCGGCCAAACTCGAATATCTCTATGTCGATCTCGGCAAGGCGACCTGCGGCGCGGCCTGCGTGGTCAGCACCGACGTCTCGTTCAAGGCCAGCGTCGTCCGCCTCGGCGTCAATTACCGCTTCTTCTGAAGCGGCGTGCGCTGACAAGATTGAGGGCCGGCCTCGGCGCCGGCCCTTCGCTTTTTCGCGCAAGGCTTATCCAGCGCCCAGCGCGACTGCGACATTGTAAGTGATCAGTGAGGCGACGTAGGCAAGGCCCAGCATGTAGCCGAAGGTGACCGCCATCCAGCGCCAGCTTCCGGTCTCGCGCTTGATCACGGCAAGCGTCGAGGCGCATTGCGGCGCGAAGATATACCAGACCAGGATCGACAGCGCCGTCGCCAGGCTCCATTTGCTGGCAAGCATATGGCCGATCTGTTCGGCCGCTTCCTTGCCGCCCTGAATGGCGTAGACCGTTCCCAGCGCGGCAACGGCCACTTCCCGTGCCGCCATGCCGGGGATCAGGGCGACGTTGATCTGCCAGTTGAAACCGACTGGCGCCAGCACCGGCTCCAGTGCGTGCCCGATCATGGCGGCGAGGCTGTAATTGATGTCGGGTCCCGCGGCACCCGCGGGCGGGCGCGGGAACGAGGCGAGAAACCAGATCAGCACCATCATGGAGAAGATCGTCGTCCCCGCCCGCTGCAGGAACATCTTGGCGCGCATGAGCACGCCGAGGACGATGCTGCGCGGCCGCGGCAGCTTGTAGTCGGGCAATTCCAGCATGAAGGGCGGCGTCGGGTCGTCGCGCCAGAAAAAGAACTTGGCGAGAAACGACACCCCGAGCGCGCTGACGATGCCGGCGGTGTAGAGACCGAACATGACCAGCCCTTGCAGGTTGGCGAAGCCGAACACCTGCTTGGCCGGGATGAAGGCCGAAATGATCAGCGTATAGACCGGAATGCGCGCCGAACACGTCATCAGCGGCGCCACCAGAATCGTCGTCAGCCGGTCGCGCGGATTATCGATCACGCGCGTCGCCATGATGCCGGGAATGGCGCAGGCAAAGCTCGACAGCAGCGGAATGAAGGCGCGGCCGTGCAGCCCGGCGCCGCCCATGATGCGGTCCATGAGGAAGGCGGCGCGCGCCATGTAGCCGAGATCTTCCAGGAGCAGGATGAACAAAAACAAGATCAGGATCTGCGGCAGAAAGACGATGACGCTGCCGACGCCGGAGATGACGCCGTCTTGCAGGAAGCTCTGCAGCAGGCCGGCGGGCAATGCGTCATGGACAAGAGCGCCGAGCGCGTCGAAGGCGGACGAAATGAGGTCCATCAGCGGCTGCGCCCATGAAAACACCGCCTGGAACATCACGAAAAGCAAAGCCAGCAGGACAACGAGGCCGATGACCGGGTGCAGCAGCACCGCGTCCATCCGCGTGGTCAGCGAATCCGGCTTTTCCGGCATGCGCACCGTGAGTTTGATAATGCGGTCGGCCTCGCGCTGGGCGGCGCGCAATTCGCC
Organism: uncultured Alphaproteobacteria bacterium; assembly: GCA_963753925.1. Taxonomy (GTDB): domain Bacteria; phylum Pseudomonadota; class Alphaproteobacteria; order Rhizobiales; family Xanthobacteraceae; genus Pseudolabrys. The sequence continues at coordinate 342,982 of CAVWEF010000004.1, read as the reverse complement.
GATGCTCGGCGACTGCCAGCCGGTCGCCCCGCTCGTCGACAGCTCGTCCGCCGCCATGTCGTCGAGACGACGCAGCAGATCGTCGGTGCCGCCGCGGCGCACCGCCGCCGCCGTGATGACCGGCACGCCAAGCTCGGCCGACAGCCGTTCGAGATCGAGATCGACGCCGCGCCGGCGCGCGATATCGATCATGTTGAGCACCAGCAGCAGCGGCCGGCCGACCGACTTGAGTTCGATCACCAGGCGCAAAGCCAGTCTTAGATTGGTGGCATCGGCAACGCAGACCAGAAGGTCGGGAAGCATTTCGCCGGTGAAGCGGCCGAGCACGACATCGCGAGTGACTTCTTCATCCGGGCTGCGCGCGCGCAGCGAGTAGGTGCCGGGCAAGTCGATGAGGGTGACGCGGCGCCCCGACGGCGTCAGCAAGGCGCCGGTCTTGCGCTCGACGGTGACGCCCGGATAATTCGCGACCTTTTGCCGGCTGCCGGTGAGCGCATTGAACAGCGCCGTCTTGCCGCTGTTCGGCGTCCCGATCAGGGCGAAACGCCGCGCGCCCGCTTCGGCCATCACATTCATCGCGGCATCCGCTCAGAGCACGAGGATCGCCATCGCTTCGCGCCGCCGCAGCGCCACCGTGGCGTCGTTGATGCGCACGGCGATGGGGTCGCGGCCGAAAGCGCCTTCATGCAGGATCTCGATCGTCGCCCCCTCGGTAAAGCCGAGTTCGATCAGGCGCCGCTCGAGCTCGCCGGCCGGCAGATGGGATGCCGCGTCGCCGACGGCAATGGCATGAATGCAGCCGCGAAACCCTCGCGGCGCGTGGCCGAGGCACGACGGCATTGCATCTCCCGGTTCAGCCTTGGCGGACATCACATTGCCTCCCGACGCAGGCCTGGCGCGCATGCGATTGACTAGCACTTGATGTGGCGCAGGTTTTGCGCTTGGTCAAGGCGAGTCAAAAGAAAACACCTTTAGTTTCAATATCTTATAATAATTCTAAGAAAGGACGTGATGAGCGGAGAACGCTTCCGTTTTGCCGGCGGCGCACGGGCGCGGCGGCGCGCCGTTGTCCCCAAGCCGTTGGCGAATGTTGCAAGTTCGCACTGGCACAACGGCTTCGTTCTTCCTACGTTCCTTTGCAAATCGATTGGCGTCCGGCAATCCGAAGCATCGAGAGCAGCGGGTGCGGCGCTGTGCCGCGAAAGTTTGCATGAACGACCGATCCCGAACCAGCCAGCGCGACGCCCGCAATATCACCATCCGCGGCGCCCGCGAGCACAATCTGAAAAACGTCGACGTCGCCATTCCGCGCGACCAGCTTGTCGTGTTCACCGGGCTATCGGGCTCCGGAAAATCGTCACTGGCATTCGATACCATCTATGCCGAGGGCCAGCGGCGCTACGTGGAGTCGCTCTCCGCCTACGCGCGGCAATTCCTCGAGATGATGCAGAAGCCGGACGTCGACCAGATCGACGGGCTGTCGCCGGCCATTTCCATCGAGCAGAAGACGACGTCGAAGAATCCGCGCTCGACCGTCGGCACCGTCACCGAGATCTACGACTACATGCGCCTGTTGTGGGCGCGCGTCGGCGTGCCCTACTCGCCGGCGACCGGGCTGCCGATCGAAAGCCAGACCGTGTCGCAGATGGTCGACCGCGTGCTGGCGCTGCCCGACGGCACGCGCATCTATGTGCTGGCCCCCGTCGTGCGCGGCCGCAAGGGCGAATACCGCAAGGAACTGGCCGAGTTCCTGCGCAAGGGCTACCAGCGCGTCAAGATCGACGGCGCGTTTTACGAGATCGGCGAGGTCAAGCCGCTGGACAAGAAATTCACCCACGACATCGACGTGGTGGTGGATCGTCTCGTCGTGAAGAGCGACATCGGCACGCGGCTGGCGGATTCGCTGGAGCAATGTTTGAAGCTGGCGGATGGCCTTGCGGTGGTCGAACTCGCCGATACGAAAGCCAGCGGCTCAACCGCCAACCGCGGCCGCAACGCCAATGCCGAGCGGCTGATCTTCTCGGAGAAATTCGCCTGCCCCGTCTCCGGCTTCACCATTCCGGAAATCGAGCCGCGGCTGTTCTCCTTCAACAATCCGTTCGGCGCGTGTCCCGAATGCGGCGGCTTGGGCGTCGAGCAACATATTGATGCCGACCTTGTCATCCCCGACCGCGACGCGACCTTGCGGAAAGGCGCCATCGCGCCCTGGGCGAAGTCGTCGTCGCCCTATTACATCCAGACGCTCGACGCGCTGGCCAAGCATTACCGTTTCACCCTCGACGCGAAATGGAAGGACCTGCCGAAGAAGACGCAGGACGCGATCCTCTATGGCAGCGGCGAGGACGACATCAAGTTCGTCTATGATGACGGGTTGCGCGGCTACACGACGAAAAAGCCGTTCGAGGGCGTCATCACGAACCTGGAGCGCCGCTTCAAGGAAACGGAGAGCGACTGGGCGCGCGAGGACCTGCTGAAATATTTCACCAACGTGCCCTGTCACGTCTGCCACGGCGCGCGGCTGAAACCCGAGGCGCTGTGCGTGAAAATCGGTGGCAAGAACATTTCGGAAGTGGCGGAACTCAGCGTGCGCCGCGCCGGCGAATGGTTCACCGAAATCCCCAAGCAGTTGAACGCCCAGCAGAACGAGATCGGCGTGCGCGTGCTCAAGGAAATCCGCGAGCGGCTGAAGTTCCTCGTTGACGTCGGTCTCGATTACCTCACCCTCGCCCGCGCCTCCGGCACGCTCTCCGGCGGCGAGAGCCAGCGCATTCGCCTCGCCTCGCAGATCGGCTCGGGGCTGACCGGCGTGCTCTACGTGCTCGACGAGCCCTCGATCGGCCTGCACCAGCGCGACAACGCGCGCCTGCTCGAAACCCTCAAGCGCCTGCGCGACCTCGGCAACACCGTCATCGTCGTCGAGCACGACGAGGACGCCATCCGCGCCGCCGACCATGTGCTCGACATCGGCCCCGGCGCCGGCATCCACGGCGGCCACATCGTGGCGGAAGGCCAGGTCGACGACCTCATCGCCGCGCCGCGCTCATGGACCGGCAAATATCTCTCCGGCGAGCTCGCCGTCCCCATCCCGGAGCGCAAAGTCCGCAACCGCCGCGCGCTGAAAATCGTCAACGCCCGCGGCAACAACCTGAAAAACATCACCGCCGAAATCCCGCTCGGCCTGTTCACCTGCGTCACCGGCGTCTCCGGCGGCGGCAAATCGACGCTGCTCATCGACACGCTCTACAACGCCGTGGCGCGCAAGTTGAACGGCGCTTCCCTCGCCCCCGCGCCGCACGACCGCATCGAGGGCCTCGAGCACATCGACAAGATCATCGATATCGATCAATCGCCGATCGGCCGCACGCCGCGCTCGAACCCGGCGACCTACACGGGGGCTTTCACACCCATCAGAGAGTGGTTCGCCGCCCTCCCCGAGTCGAAGGCGCGCGGCTACGAGCCCGGCCGCTTCTCCTTCAACGTCAAGGGCGGCCGCTGCGAGGCCTGCCAGGGCGACGGCGTCATCAAGATTGAGATGCACTTCCTGCCCGACGTCTACGTCACCTGCGACGTCTGCAAGGGCAAGCGCTACAATCGCGAGACGCTGGAGGTGCTGTTCAAGGGCAAGTCGATCGCCGACGTGCTCGACATGACCGTGGAAGAGGCGCTGGAATTCTTCAAGGCGGTGCCGCGCGTGCGCGACGTGCTGGCGCTGCTGCACCGCGTCGGCCTCGACTACATCCATGTCGGCCAGCAGGCGACGACGCTGTCCGGCGGCGAGGCGCAGCGCGTCAAGCTCGCCAAGGAGCTGTCCAAGCGCGCCACCGGCCGCACGCTCTATATTCTCGACGAGCCGACCACCGGCCTGCATTTCCACGACGTGGCCAAGCTGCTCGACGTGCTGCACGAGCTGGTGGAGACCGGCAATTCCGTGGTGGTGATCGAGCACAATCTGGAGGTGATCAAGACGGCGGACTGGATCATCGACCTCGGCCCCGAAGGCGGCGACGGCGGCGGCGAGATCGTCGCGCAGGGCACGCCGGAGGATATTGTGAAGGTGAAGCGGTCTTACACCGGCGCGTTTCTGGGCCCCGTGCTCTCGCGGCGCGAGAACAAGCGCAAGAAGCGGGTTGAGGCGGCAGAATAATCCCGAAAAGACAGCTCGTGTCCGAAAATCACTGATTGCACCCTGCCATTTAGCGCTGCCGCCGCTTTAGCAAATGCGCCATGCGGCGCGGCCGGCGCCGGCGCGCGCGCGTTATTGCGCGACCGAGTTTGCCTCAGTGATGCCGGTGGCGGGTATCGTGTCGCGGCGGGCCGCGGCGGTCCCAGCCGTGCCAGCCTTCGCCGCCACCCCAGCCGAAGCCGCGGCGCTGCGCATAGCCGCACCAGTACCAGCCGGGCCCGTGCCAGCCGTCGAGATAGAAGCAATAGTGGCGGCGGCCAAACACGTAATATTGCGCTTGCTCGACGACATTGAGTTGCTCGGCGGCGCTGCCGGCGCCGGGCATTGCCGGCGCGGCCTGCGCCGTGCCTATGGCGCCGGCGCTCAGCGTCGCGGCCAGCGCCAGCAGCATGCTCGTTTTTTCATGGCGATTCTCTCCCGGTTGATTCGTCCGTGGCAGTATCAGGGCGCAGTCTTGCCAGCACAATGTGCACGCATTATGTGCGCTGCCATGCACAATGCCGTCCGCGACAACCCGCAACGCCACCGCTTCGAGCTCGCGCTCGACGGCCAGGCCGACGGACCCGTCGCCTTCTCCAACTACCGGCGCGACGGCAACGTGCTTACCATTCTGCACACCGAGGTGCCGGAAGCGCTCAACGGCCGCGGCATCGGCTCGGCGCTGGTGCGCGGCGAGCTCGAGCTGGCGCGGGCGCAAGGGCTGAAGGTCGTGCCGGTCTGCCCCTTCGTGAAGGCCTGGCTCGGCAAGCATCCGGAATATGGGGATGTGGTGAAGTAAGTCGCGTGCGGGCCGCGCGACATTCTCACGCCTCCTCTCCCCGCCCACAACCCTCGTCATGCCCGGGCTTGTCCCGGGCATCCATGATGACGCGCCGCACGGGAAACCGTACGCACTGCCTGCTGCGCCGCCTCATGGATTGCCGGGACAAGCCCGGCAATGACAGCCGGGAGGCTGAGTGTTTTGCGCCTAACGCAATCTTTACCCTTCGCCAACACATTGGGCGCTTCCCGCTTGAGGAGCCGCCGTGAATATCTGGGCCGGCATTTCATTCTTCTTCGGCCAGTGCGAGAAGCTGTTGTTCTCGCTCGGCTCGCATTTCTCGCTCACCTCGCTCGGCGCCGCGCTAGTCTTTTCCGCCGCGTGGTTTGTGTGGCTGCGCGCGAAACGCGGCCGCCGCGTGCGGCTGCGCACGATTCTGCGCGCGCTCTTTCCGCGCCGCATCCTCGCCCACCGCTCCAACCAGGCCGACATCGGCTATCTGTTCTTCAACGTCTTCGTCTTCGGCGTGGTGTTCGGCTGGGCGGTTCTTTCATATCAATTCATCTCGAACGGCATCATCGCTTCACTCAACGCGACATTCGGTCATGTCGCGTCGTCGGCGTGGCCCACGTGGGCGACGCGCTCGGTCATCACCGTGATGCTGTTCCTCGCCTACGAGCTCGGCTACTGGTTCAACCACTGGCTCTCGCACAAGGTGCCGCTGCTGTGGGAATTCCACAAAGTGCACCACACGGCCGAGGTGCTCACGCCGCTGACCAATTTCCGCGTGCACCCGGTCTACACCTGGATCTTCGCCAACATCCTCGCGCTCTCCGCGGCGATCGCCAACGGCCTCGGCAACTACATGTTTGGCGACAGCGCCTATCAATACGCGCTCAGCGACACCAACATCATCCTGGTGCTATTCATCCACACCTACGTGCACCTGCAGCACTCGCACATGTGGATTTCCTTCCGCGGCGCGCTCGGGCGCGTGTTCGTTTCTCCCGCGCATCATCAGGTGCATCACTCCGGCAACCAGAAGCACTTCAACAAGAACTTCGGCAGTTGCCTCGCTTTGTGGGACTGGATGTTCGGCACGCTTTATGTGCCGGCGAAGGAGCGCGAGGCGCTCACCTTTGGCTTTGCCGATCATCCCGACGCGCACACGGTCAAGGGCGAATTGGTGGCGCCGCTCATCAACGCGGCCCGGCGTCTCAAGCCGCTGTGGCCCAAGCGCGCGCCGATCGTTGCCGAACGCAAGACGTCAAACTAACCGGCCTGGTGACCCAAGGCCTCGACCTCGCGCAGCCAGGCCTTACGCGTGTCGTCGCTCACCGCCGCCATCATGCCGTAGATTTTCGAATAGACCGGGCTGATGCCGGTGAAGTGCAGGATGTTGCGCCGGAGCAGTTTCAGCGCGTGCGCTCCGTAATACAGCCGATAAAACCAGCCCGGCATGCCCATGGTCATGATGACGCGCGCCGATTTTCCCTTGAATACTTTCCAATCCGCCTTGCCGCCCGCCGCGTTGATCGCCAGCAAGTCGGGCTGCAGCAGCCGCTCGATGAAGCCCTTCATCAACGCCGGCATGTCGCCGCAGTAGAGCGGAAAGATGAACACCACGTGCCCGCAGGCGAGGAATGCCTCGCGCGCGGTGGCGAGGTCCGGCTCCAGCGGCTGCAAGCGGCGATAGCCCTCGCGCAGGATCGGATCGAAATTCATCCGCCCCAGCAGAAACAGGCTGGCCTCATGCCCGCCCTCCCGTGCGCCGTTGAAATAGGCCTCGCCCAACGCTTCGCAATAGCTGTCGCGTTGCGGATGGCCGACGACGATGGCGATTTTTGTCATGGTGTCCTCATTGGCACCGAGGCTAACGGATGGCCGCTTGTTCGATTTTGACTTGGCGCAACGTTTTGCGCATGGCAGCGATCGATGCGCTTATTCCGCCGCTACGGCGCGAGCCTGCGGCGCCCGTTTGCCCCAGCGCGCGCGCACGAAATCGACGGCGACAACCGCGAGGCCGGCGCCGAGCACTTCCCAGCCGGGCCTGATGCCGGCGTCGAAATCGAAAGCAACCGAAAGCACGCGCATCGGCGAAACATGAAAGGCGATGCCGATGCCGATCGCTTCGCCGGCGAAGGTGAGCACCGACACGGCGACGGTCATCGCCAGCAATGTCAGTGTCGACAGTTCGCCGCCGCCCTGCCACCAGGACACCACGCGATAAGCCATCAGCCACAGGAACAGGCTGGCGGCGAAAACCGGCACCGTGACGTCGGCCTTGGTCTGCTGGAAATAATGGATGAGCGCGAGCAGCGCTATCGCATAGACGATCTGATGCAGCCGCCGCCAACGCAATCCGCCGAGCCGGCGCACCATGCCGTCGGTCGAGGTCGCCGCCAACACGGCAAGACCGGTCCACGCCGTGGCGCCGACGATGAGATACCAACGATGGCTGATCTCGTGCACGACCTTGCCGAGGTCGAACATCTGATCGGCGATAAAAAGCGAAAGGTGCGCGGCGATGTAGCAAAATGCGCCAACACCGAGCATGCGCCGCACGTCGACCAGTTGACCGTAGCGCAGGACGCGGCGGAACGGCGTCACCGCCAGCGTCACGCCGAGGAACATCAGCGCCCAGAAGCCGGCGCGGTGAATGAGATCGTTGATCGGCCGCGCGCCGTGGGCGATCTGGCTCGCCTCGACCACGGCCTTGGCGACGGGAGACAGGAGCAATGCAAGCGTGCCTACGCGCAGCAGCGACAATTGCCCGCGGCGGTCGAGCCAGATCTGCCAAGGCCGTTTCATAACGCCCCTATTTTCGCGACCCGCGCCTACCACGCCTCAGGCAGCCGGATAAGGGGTTGCGCCATTGGAATGGCATCCATGAGCCATAGCCAGATTTCCAATCAACCCATTGTCACTTCGACGCTATTTCGAGCTGTGCACTGATGGCATAGTTATACCGCAGCGCACAATTTTACCCGCCCGTTATGGCCTTCCGTGATAGCATTTTCATGTTGCATCGATTTGCTGCGGCCATCGCAAGGCCGGGCGCAACAGGCTGCCGCCGCCGGGCAACGACCAACGGCCAGCCAAGATGGGAGAAGGAGGAGCGTAGAAGAAACCAATGTGGCGCCGCGCCGGGCCAATACGAGGAGGCCAACGATGTCGCGAACTTTGGTACGCTCACTGCTTGTGCTCACCGTCTCCGTGGGATGTTCGGCCGCGACCGCCCACGATGTCTGGATCAGCCGCGGCAGCTACAAGAATCCCGCCGGCGAATGGTGCTGCGGCGCAGAGGACTGCGGCGTGGTCGCGCCCGGCGCGGTGAAAGCGGGCAGCGGTGGCTACTCGCTGCGCGGCCCGGTCACCTATGGCGAGGCCGTCACCGGCAACGCCCTCGACGGGCCGACGCATCAGGAAAACGTCAACGAGACCGTTCCCTACAGCCAGTCGCTGCCCTCGCCGGACGGCGCCTATTGGCGCTGCAAGCGGCCGGACGGAACGCCGCGCTGCTTCTTCGCGCCGCCGCCGGGAAGCTGAGCGCCGCGTATCAGTCGGGATCTACCATCGGCGCATTTTCGCGCAGCACGACGCCTATGATCGAGGCAACGGCAATCAGGACGGCCGACGCAGCGATTGGCTCGCCATCGGCGAAATAGACGAACGATGCAAGAAGTACGGCGATTGTGCCCAAAAAAAGCGCCCAGATGCCTATCCAATCAACTGTCGTACTTGCTGCATCCAAGCCACCGGATCGCGTTTTGCTAAGAGAATTCCCAAACGGCAACGGCATGACACGCCCCCTCGGAGTGTTGCCACCTAAAAATGCAATTTCCATGCCTTGCCTAGAACGCAGCGAGCGCCGCGTTGATGCTTGCCCCAACCTTTTGAACGTTCACACGCGCGGCGGCGGCCGGCCGCCGGTCTTCTTTGACGGCACTTTGACCCACGCCTCGCCGTCGAGCACGGTTTCGCCGTCGACCACGCAGGTGCAAGTGAGCCGGGCGCGGGTTTTTTCCGGCATCAATTCGGCAACCGCGACGCTCACCTCAACCGTGTCGCCGATCTTGACCGGCGCGTGGAAATTCAAGGTCTGCGAGATATAGATGGCGCCCGGTCCCGGCAGCCGGGTACCGAGCACCGCCGAGATAAGACTCGCGGTATAAAGCCCGTGCGCGATGCGCGTGCCGAACGGCGTCTTGGCGGCGAAATGTTCCGACAGATGAATCGGATTGCGGTCGCCGGTGACCGCGGCAAAACCGACGACGTCCGAGGAGTCGATGGTCTTGCTCAGCGTCTCGGTCATGCCCACCGAGAGGTCCTCGAAAAATAGCATGCGCAATTCGAGCATGGTTATACGCCCGGTGAAGTCCGCGGCCGGCACGCCGCCCACAATATGCCGACCAGCACGACATTGATCAGCGCCAACACCGTCAATGCGACAATGGTCATATCCGTCCCGCTCCACTCGATCAGCAGCGCGCCAGCCGACGGCGCCAGAGCCTGCACGATCAGGCTGGGGAATGCGAGCTTGCCCATCAGCCGCGGAAAGCGCAGCGGTCCGAATAAAGCGAGCGGCAGCGTGCCGCGACCGATCCAGGATACGCCGTAGCCCGCGGCGTAAACCAGGATTACCAGCGCCAGCACCGGAAAATGGCCGAGCAGCATCATGAGGCCGGTCGCCATCAACGCGCAGGCGGCAATCATGGTCCAGATCGGGTGATAATGCGCGCCGGACAACCGCTCGGCCACGCGCGCTGCAACTTGCGCCGGCCCGAACAATGTCCCCAAGGCCACCGCGCTCGTGTAATCGACGCCCCTCGCCTGCAGGAAAATCAGCAAATGCACCACGACAATCGAGCCGACGCCGGCCGCGATCGACAGAACCAACGCGAGCAGCGCAAAGATCATTGTCTCGTTGGCGATGCGCGCCGGTTGCTGCGGTTGCGCTGCGTCGATAGATTCAGTCGATGATGCGGCGGCCTTTGATGCGCGGCCGATCACCGCCATCTGCAGCGGCAGCGCGACGACGAGATGCAGTGCCGCATAGACAAGGCATGCATCGCGCCAGCCGATATGTTCGATCATGAAGGCGCTGAGCGGCCAGCAGATGGTGCTGGAAAATCCGCCGAACAGCGTAAGATTGGTGATCGGCCCGCGCGCCTCATGGCCGTAGAGCCGGCCGAGTGCGGCGAACACCGCATCGTAAAGGCCGGTGCCCATGCCGAGCCCGAGCACCACCCAGGACAGAAGATAAATTGGCAGCGCGGGCGCAAGCCCAATGCCAACGAGGCCGGCGGCATAGAACAGCGAGCTTGCCAGCAGCACCGGCCGCCCGCCGTGCCCGTCGATCAGGCGGCCGACTTGCGGCGAAATCAGCCCGGCCACCAGCAGCCCGATCGACGTTCCGCCGACGACAATGCCGAGCGACCAGCCGGTGTCGGCGACGATTGGCCCGGCAAACACCGCCGGGAAATAGAACGACGTTCCCCAGGCAAGAATTTGCCCGATGCCCAGCGCGGTGATGACGACCGCACGGTGCGGCGGCAGCCCCGCGTCTTTCGTAATTGGCAAAACAGGCGGTCCTTTAGGTCGGCGGCGGGACCGCCAATCTACCTCATCTGAGTCCCTCGACCCCGGCCCCTCCCGGCATCTGCCGGGAACGCCTGCCGGTAAGATTGTTGACCGAAAAAAGGCATGCAAAACGCTCTTTCGTATTAATTATCAGTTACTTAAGCCATGCACTTCTGCATAACTGCAGCGCAATATTATTGCTTTTCAATGCGCGAACGATGTCTATGTTTCGTGTCTCACCGGTGGCCAGCCAAGGGGCCGGCCGAGAAGGTTACAAGCAAGAGGCACTACAATGTTTGCAAGCATCGTCCGCTTCATCCGCGACTGGAAGCGTTACAACAACAGCGTGCGCGAGTTGTCCCGCTCTGGGCGACCGCGATCTCGCCGATATCGGCATCAGCCGCTCCGACATCGAGCGGGTGGCCTGGAGTGCTGCGCACCACGGCTAAGCGTTGATCCGCTATAAATTCGAAAAGCGCCCGCGCCCGTCGCGGGCGTTTTCGTATTCTACGGGTTGCCGCATCCGCGGCGGACGCCTAGTTTCGCCGCATGACGGACAAAACCGTGCATGTCGTTGGCGGCGGTCTCGCCGGCTCGGAAGCCGCCTGGCAGCTGGCGCAGGCCGGCGTCCCGGTGACGCTGCACGAGATGCGGCCCCTGCGCATGACCGCCGCGCACAAGACCGACGGCTATGCGGAACTCGTCTGTTCCAACTCGTTCCGCTCCGACGACCGCGAGCATAATGCCGTCGGCCTGCTGCACGCGGAAATGCGCCGACTCGGCTCGCTCATCATGCGCGCGGCTGACGCCAATCAGGTGCCGGCCGGCGGCGCGCTGGCGGTCGACCGCGACGGATTTTCCGCCGCCGTGTCGGCGGCGCTTGCCAGCCCATCCGCTGATCACGCTCGCGCGCGGCGAAATCGCGCCGCCGCCCGCGGAATGGGACAGCGTCATCATCGCCACCGGCCCGCTCACCTCGCCCGACCTCGCCGCTTCGATCCGCGCGCTTGACCGGCGAGGACGCGCTCGCCTTCTTCGACGCCATCGCGCCCGATCGTGCATCGCGACTCGATCGACATGGACATGCGCCTGGTTCCAGTCGCGTTATGACAAAGCGGGCCCCGGCGGCTCCGGCGCCGACTACATCAATTGCCCGATGACGCGCGAACAATATGACGGCTTCGTCGACGCGCTGCTCGCCGGCGAGAAGACAACGTTCCACGAGTGGGAAGCCTCGACGCCCTATTTCGACGGCTGCCTGCCGATCGAGGTGATGGCCGAGCGCGGGCGCGAAACGCTGCGGCACGGGCCGATGAAACCGTTCGGCCTGACCAACCCGCACGCGCCGGACGACGAAGCCCTACGCGGTCGTGCAGCTGCGCCAGGACAACAAGCTCGGCACGCTGTTCAACATGGTCGGCTTCCAGACCAAGCTGAAGCACGGCGAGCAGGTGCGCATCTTCCGCCGCATTCCCGGTCTGCAGAACGCCGAATTCGCCCGGCTCGGCGGCTTGCATCGCAACACCTTCCTCAATTCGCCGAAGCTTCTGGACGAGACGTTGCGGCTCAAGGCCAATCTGCGCTGGCGCTTTGCCGGCCAGATCACCGGCTGCGAGGGCTATGTGGAATCCGCGGCGATCGGGCTGCTGGCCGGCCGCTTTGCCGCCGCCGAGCGGCGCGGCGAGGCGCTCAGTTGCGCCGCCGCCGACCACGGCGCATGGCGCTCTGCTCGCGCACATCACCGGCGGGCACTATCGACACCATCGATGCCGGGCCGTCCTCGTTCCAGCCGATGAACGTGAATTTCGGCCTGTTCCCGCCGCTGTCGGAGCCTGCCACCTTCGACCGCGAGGGCCGCAAATTCGGCCGCGGCTCGGCAAAGAACTCTGGCGCGCAAGGCGGCGCTGAGCGCCCGCGCGCTCGCCGATCTCGAGCGCTGGCTCGCAGGCGACACGGCGGTCGCCGCGGAATAATCAAGAACTTCGGAAAGCCGAACCAGGCCGCGCGCAGCTAGCGCGATCTGCCGCCGCCATTGCGGCGCGTCGGGCCGTCGCAGCAACAGCGGCACCAGCGCCACGGGCAGAAACGCCGGCAACGCCCGCTCCGGCAAGTCTTGATTTGCGCGCGAAACGCGACGTAGCCAGCGTCGCGCCTGTTGCGGGTCGTCGGCGATGAACGTCACCGCTTGCGCCGCGTGCTCAGCAGCGGCCGCAATCGCATCGCCATCGGCGTCGAGCAAACGCGCCGCCATAATGAGGATGGCCGATACGGCGGCGACCGCGGGCTTGCCGGCAGGCTCGTCCTGGCGCGCTTCGACGGCGGCGGCGAGCGGCGCCAGCGCGACGCCGGTTTGCCGCGACGCGTCGTTGAGCGCGATCATCACCGGGCTTGCCGCCGCTTCCTCCGCGCGCAAGCCGCCGATCGCCTCCAGCCACCATTGCAGGCGGATGGTTCCCGCCAGCGGCTCCTTGACCAGCGCCTTCACGCGCGCAATCTCGAGCGCGAAGGCGTAAAGCGCGAACAGATAGGGACGCCGTTCGGCTGGCGCGTAAAGGCTGGCGAGAAAGCGGTCCTTGTCCTGCGCGCGGACAAGCTGGGTAGCAATGGCGATAGGCCTCGCTCGACGATGTCCGGCGCTGGGCCGAGTTCGCTCATGGCACCGCGATCAAGCCGGCGCCGACGCGGCGGTCTTCGTCCAGCAGAATATTGTAGGTCTGCGCCGCCGGCCCGGTGGCAAGACAGTCGACCGAAATGCCGGCGTCGCGAAACACGCTCCGCGCAAATTGTCCGGCAACGCCGCCGGATCACGGCCGGCGCCGACGAGAAAGATATCGAGCGCGCCGGCGCGCGCGAAAATCGGCGCCAGAGCCGCCTCGTTCAACGCCGCGATGCTCCCGACCGGCCAGGCCCAGATGCCGTCGGGCAGACAGAGGATCGAGCCGCGGTGCGACATGCAGGCGAAGCGAAAACCGCCGTTGCCGTAAGCATCGATCGGCGCCGGGCGAGGCAGATGCGGCGCGTCCGTTGCGAGCCCGCCAGCCATCGCTAGCCGCCCTTCGGCTTGTCCGGCCCGGAAGACAGCGAATCCCGCCCGGTGCCGACGCCGAGATAAATCAAGATCGGCGAAGCGATGAACACCGAAGTGTAGGTGCCGACCAGCACCACGCCGAACATCATGGTGGCGGTGAAGGAATGGATCGCCTGCCCGCCGAACAGCAAGCAGCGCCAGCAGCGCCAGGCTGACGGTGACGTGGGTGATCACCGAGCGCGACAGCGTCTGGTTGACCGAGGCATTGAGCAGATCCGGCATCGGCAATTTGCGGAAGCGGCGCAGCATCTCGCGGATTCGGTCGTAGATCACCACCGTGTCGTTGAGCGAATAGCCGAGAATGGTGAGCAGCGCGGCGATGCTGGTGAGGTCGAAATCGATGCCGGTGAGCGACATGAAGCCAATGGTCAGCACCAGATCGTGCACGTTGGCGATCATGGCGCCGAGCGCGAACTGCCACTCGAAACGGAACCACAGATAGATCAGGATGCAAAAGATCGCCAGCATCAAGCCGACGACGCCGTAGGACAGCAGTTCGCCCGATACGCGCGGGCCGACCACTTCGACGCGGCGATAATCGACATCGCTGCCGAGCGCGCCGCGCGCCTTGGCAACCGCCACCTGTTGCGCGGCGTCGCCGCCGGGCTGCTCGGCGATACGGATGAGCACGTCGTCGGGCGCGCCGAATTGCTGCAGCTGCACGTCGCCGAGACCAAGCGAATTGAGCGAGGAGCGCATCTTGGCAAGATCGGCCGGTTGTCCCGACTTGGTCTGAATTTCGATCAGCGTACCGCCCTTGAAGTCGATGCCGAAATTCAACCCGTGCGTGAAATAGAGCGTGATCGCCAAAATCGACATCAGCGCCGACACCGGGAAGCTGATGCGCCGGAAGCGCATGAAATCGAATTTGGTGTCGTCGGGGACGATGCGAAGTAACCGCATGCTTATCGTTCCTGGCGCATGATCTTGTCCGAAAACCGGTCTCCACTTTTCAAGATCATGCGCTTTCCTAAATCGGCACGCGCTGCGGCCGCCGCCAGCGCACCCAGGTGGCGACGATCAGCCGCGTCAGGGTGAAGGCGGTGAAAACCGTGGTGATGATGCCGATGCCGAGCGTGACGGCGAAGCCGCGCACCGGGCCGGTGCCGATATAGAACAGCACCGCGGCGGCGATGAAGGTGGTGATGTTGGAATCGAGAATCGTCGCCAGCGCGCGGGTAAAGCCAGCATCGATGGCGTTGATCGGCGTGCGGCCGGCGCGCACCTCCTCGCGGATGCGTTCGTAGATCAGCACGTTGGAGTCGACCGCGATGCCAACGGTGAGCACGACGCCGGCGATGCCCGGCAGCGTCAGCGTGGCGTTGAGCAGCGACAGCACGCCGAAGATCATGGCGACGTTGATCGCCACGGCGATATTGGCGAACAGCCCGAACAGGCCGTAGGTCGCCAGCATGAAGATGATCACCATCGCCGCGCCGACGTAGGACGAAATCTTGCCCTTGGCGATCGAGTCGGCGCCGAGGCCAGGGCCGACGGTGCGCTCCTCGATGATGGTGAGCGGCGCCGGCAGCGCGCCGGCGCGCAGCAGGATGGCGAGATCGTTGGCGCTCTGCACGGTGAAGCTGCCGGAAATCTGTCCGGAGCCGCCGAGGATCGGCTCGCGGATCACCGGCGCCGAAATCACCTCATTGTCGAGCACGATGGCGAAGGGCTTGCCGACGTTCTCCTGCGTCGCCTGGGCGAACTTGCGCGCGCCGGCGGTGTTGAAGCGGAACGAGACGATCGGCTCGCTGGTGCGCTGGTCGAAGCCCGGCTGCGCGTCGGTCAACTCGGCGCCGGAGACCAGCACGCGTTTCTCCACGACGTAAGGCGTCTTCGGCGTGCTGGCGCTTTGCAGGATTTCGTCTTCCGCCGGCAAGCTCCCTTGCTGCGCCTGTTCAGGCGACACATTGCTGTCGACCATGCGGAAATCGAGCTTGGCGGTCTTGCCGAGCAGCTGCTTGAGCCGGGTCGGGTCCTGCAGACCGGGCACCTGGACGAGAATGCGATCGGCGCCCTCGCGCTGAATCAATGGTTCGACCGTGCCCAGTTCGTTGACGCGGCGCTCGATGATCTGGATCGACTGATCGACCGACTGGCGCACGCGCTCGACAATTGCCGGCTCGGTCAACGCCAGACGGACCAGGTTGCCGGGTTCGCTCGTCACCTCAAGACTGCGCTGCCCGCTGCCACCGAGAAGGCCGCCGAGCGGCACCGACAGTTCGCGCAGCTTGGTCAGCGCCTCGTCAAAATTGGAGCTCTCGCGGATGCGCACCTCGACGCTGTCAGCCGCGTACCGCGAGGCCGGTATAGCCGACCTTGGCGTCGCGCAGCACGCGGCGCACGTCGTCGCGCAGCGATTCCAGCATGTCCTTCTTGACGGCCTTGCTGTCGACCTCGAGCAGCAAATGCGAGCCGCCCTGCAGGTCGAGGCCGAGGACGACGTGGCGCTGCGCCCATGCCGGCCAGCTGTTGACGATATGGGCGGGAATGAAATTCGGCACGGCGCACAGGCAGATGAAGAACGCCGTAAGCACAATCGCCAACGCCTTCGTCCGCGTGAAATAAAGCATGATGTCCCGACCCGGTCACAAAGTCGCCGGCGCTTGATTAGCCCGACGCGGCCTCGTCCTTTACCGGTTCACCTTTGGCGCGCACATCGGTGACCATCTGCCGAATTTGACGGATGCGCACGTCGTCCGCGATCTCGATTTCGATCTGGTCTTCGTCGATCACCTTGGTGACCTTGCCGATGAGGCCGCCATTGGTGACGACGGTGTCGCCCCGCCGCACGTTCTTGACCATGTCCTGATGCGTCTTCGCCTTCTTCTGCTGCGGGCGCAGGATCAGGAAGTACATGATTACGAAAATCAGCGCGAACGGAAGCAGCTGGAATATCATGCTGTCGCCACCGCTGCCGCCGCCGAACAGCCCTTGCGCAAACGCAGCCGAGGTGAACATCGAAGCGTCCTTGTGTCGATTTCGGGGTACGCCGGCGAGCCCGGCTTGGGCGACGGCGACGCAATTTCGCGCGGACTATAGCGGCCATGCCCCCAATTGCAACGCCGTGCGAGCCCCAAAAACCGGCCATTTTGAGCACTTTCCGCCACGCCCGCCTTGCTAGGCGCAGGCCTCCCCGCTAAGAGCAGCCATTGTCGAAAGCACCGCCATGGCCAAATCGAAATCGAAACCTGCGCGCAAATCCACGGGCAAAGCAAAAGCCGGCGCGCCCGATGTGCTCGACCGCATCGCCGCCGCGCTCGAGCGGCTGGCGCCGCAACGCGCCCGCGTTCCCGATTTCGCCGCCGCCCACGCCTATGTCTGGCATCCTGACGGGCGGCAACTGGCGCCGGTCGCTCGCGTCAACCGCGTCGAGATGACGCTGCTCAAGGGCATCGACCGCGTGCGCGACGTGCTGATGGAAAACACCGAGCGATTCGCCAAGGGCCTGCCGGCCAACAACGCCCTGTTGTGGGGCGCGCGCGGCATGGGCAAGTCGTCGCTGGTGAAAGCCTCGCATGCCGCCGTCAACGCCGCGCATGCCCGGCAGAACAAGAACGGCGCGCTCAAGCTGATCGAAATCCACCGCGAAGACATCGACAGCCTGCCCGATCTGATGACGCTGATCCGCAACACGACCTATCGCTTCATCGTGTTTTGCGACGATTTGTCGTTCGACGCCGAGGATACCACCTACAAGTCGCTCAAGGCGCTGCTCGAAGGCGGCATCGAAGGGCGGCCCGACAACGTGATTTTTTACGCCACCTCGAACCGGCGGCATTTGATGTCACGCGACATGATGGAAAACGAACGCTCAACCGCGATCAATCCAGGCGAGACGGTGGAGGAGAAAGTCTCGCTGTCAGACCGTTTCGGCCTGTGGCTCGGCTTCCACCGCTGCAGCCAGGACGAATATCTCGCCATGGTCGAGAGTTACGTCGCGCATTACAAGATCCCTGCGCGCGGCGAAGCACTGCAACGCGAGGCGCTGGAATGGGCGACGACGCGCGGCTCACGCTCGGGGCGCGTTGCCTGGCAGTTCGTGCAGGATCTGGCGGGCCGCCTCGGCGTCGCGCTGAAGGACTAGCCCTGCCCCTTGTCGAGGAACTGCATCGGATCGACCGGGGTCGAGCCCTTGCGGATCTCGAAATGCAGCTGCGGCGAGGAGACGTTGCCGGTCTGCCCCGCGTGCGCGATCACCTGCCCGCGCTTGACCGTGTCGCCACGCTTGACCAGCAACTCGCTGGCATTGGCGTAGGCCGAAACATAGCCGTTGGTGTGGCGCACCAGCACGAGATTGCCGTAGCCTTTTAGCTCGTTGCCGGCATAGGCGACGACGCCGTCGTCGGCCGCTTTGATCGGCGTGCCTTCCGGCACGGCAAGATTGATGCCGTCGTTCTGCGCCCCGTTGGTCTTGGCGCCGAAGGCGGCGATGACGCGGCCCTTCACCGGCCAGCGAAACGACGGCAGGCCGCCCACCGCTTCCGCGGTCTTCGGCACGCTCTCGGTCGCAACCGGCTCGGACGTGGCAACGCGTGCATTTTGCACGTGAGCTGGCGGATTGCTGGCCACCGCTGTCGTGTGCGGCGCGGCAACTTGCGGCGCCGGCTCGTGCAGCGCGGCCGTATGATGGCCCCCGGGGATAGTCAGCCGCGTGCCGATGCCGACCTTGGCATAGGGATCGATCTTGTTGGCGTGCGCCAGCGTGGTGAGCGAGACGCCGTAATGCCGCGCGATACCGATCAGGCTTTCGCCCGGCGCGACGGTATGAATGACCTCGTCGGCGCGTGGCGCAGCGGCCGCAACAGGGGCCGGCGCGGCAACGCTCGCCGAAACGTATCGTGGAATGACCAGGCGCTGGCCGGCGCGGATGACTGCGCCCTCGCGGAAACCGTTGGCCGCAAGGATCGCGGTGACCGGTACGCCATATTTGCGCGCGACCGTTTCAATGGTGTCACCCTGGCTTGACGGTGATCGCCGAGCCGCCGTCCCAGGTCCAGTGCCCAGCCGGAGTCGCCGGCCGTTCCACGACCGAGCCAGTGACGTCGGATGAGCGTGCGGGATGATAAGCGCCGAGACCCTGCGCGCCATAGGCAACACCATTTGTCGTCGCTGGCCGGTTCGGAGCCGGCAGCGGCTGCGCCACGACGCGGCTGCTGGAGCGCGGGGCAATCGATCCGGTGACGTCTTGCGGAGGCGCCTGGCGATCGGAGGTGAAGCGCCCAGAATCCGAACAACCGGCGGCGGTGATGGCGATCAGCCCAAGCGCCGCAATGCTGGGAAAGCCACACGAACGAAACGGCACGTCAGGGCGCGACATGTGGTTACTCACTCACAGAATACAAACGTAGAATTCGAACTAAAGCAGCGACGAGTAAATAAGGTTTTAAGAATTGGCGGATAGCGCCGGACAGCGCGTGAGTCCGGCAAAAATGTCACAGATGCCGCGCGCTACAGCTCGCGCGCCTGCCCCGGCAGCAGCGGCACGAAGCGCACCGGTATCAGGTTCTCGCGCTTCACGCCCGTTTCCGACTTGGTAAGCTTGATAATGTGTTGCGATCCGTCGTGCGGCCCCAGCGGCAGCAGCATCACGCCGCCGTCGGCGAGCTGGTCGAGCAGTGTCTGCGGGATGATTTCAGCGGCGGCGGTGACGATGATGCGGTCGTAGGGCGCTCTCGCCGGCACGCCGGCGAAGCCGTCGCCGACCACGACCTCGACATTGTCATAGCCGAGCGCGGCCAGCCGCTCGCGCGCGGTCCCGGCCAGCGTGCGGTAACGCTCGACGCTCACCACCTCGCGCGCCAGCCGCGACAGCACCGCCGCCTGATAGCCGGAGCCGGTGCCGACTTCGAGCACGCGGTGCGCCGGCTTCACGCCGAGCTGCTCGGTCATGTAGGCGACGACGTAAGGCTGGCTGATGGTCTGCCCGCAGGCGATCGGCAGCGCCTGGTCGGCATAGGCGCTTTCGGCAAAGCCCGTCTCGACGAATTGCTCGCGCGGCACCTCGTCCATCGCCCGCAGCACCGCCTGGTCGGCGATGCCGCGCCGGCGCAGCGTCAGCAGGAACTCCATGCGGCCGACGTCGCGGTCGTCCTGCGATGGTTTGGGCACGTTTCTCCCTCTCTTTCGCCGCATTCCTAGCACGTTTGCCCGGCAATCATGTATGGTCGCCCGCCCGGCCACGATGGAACCGGAAGCCGGCGACGCGAATTGAAAAGCCAGCAGGAGAGAGCATGAGCGACATCCTCGGACGCGCGCATCCTCGTGGTCGAGGACGAATATCTCATCCGCATGCTGCTGGAGGATATGCTGGCCGACCTCGGCTATGTCGTCGCCGCCGCGGTCGGCACCATCGCCGAGGCGAGCGCGTTTGCCGAAACCGGCGAATTCGACCTCGCCATTCTCGACGTCAATCTCGACGGCGAGGCGATCTACCCAGTCGCCGACATTCTCGCCAAGCGCGGCCTGCCCTTCGTCTTCGTCACCGGCTATGGCGAGCGCAGCCTGGCGGAGCCCTATCGCGACCGGCCGGCGCTGCAGAAGCCGTTCCAGGCCGAGCAGTTCAAACGACGCTCGCCGCGCTGCTGGCGCCGGCCTAAGCCGAACCGAACAATCCGCGAGCTTGGTCATGAACGGCTCGTCGGTCAGGTCCATGCGCAACGGCGTCACCGAGATGCGCTTCTCGTTGAGCGCGGCGAGATCGCTGCCAAGCGCGGCGCCGGCAATGCCGCCGCGGCCGAAGGCGATCCAGTAATACGGATTGCCGCGGCCGTCGTGGCGCGCGTCGATGCGCAGCAGTTCCTGGTCGCGCTTGCCTTGCGTGGCGACGGCAACGCCGGCGACTTCGTCGGGCGTGCAATCGGGGAAATTGATGTTGACCAGCACGTCGCGCGGCATGCCGGCCTTGAGCACGCGGCGGATGAGATCGGGCGCGAACTTGATCGCCGTTTCCCAGTACGGCGAGTGCTTGGTGGTGAAGGCATAGGCCTGCGACAGCGCGAACGAGGGAATGCCGAGCACGGTGCCTTCCATGGCGCCGGCGACGGTGCCGGAATAAGTCACGTCCTCGGCGCAGTTGCGCCCGCGATTGACGCCGGACAGCACCAGATCGGGCATCTCCTTCATGATGTGGCGCGCGCCCATGATGACGCAGTCGGTCGGCGTGCCCTTGACCGCGAAATGCTTGCGCGCCGACTTCGCGCAGGCGCAGCGGATCGTTGAGCGAGAGCGAATGGGAGACGCCCGACTGGTCGGTTTCCGGCGCCACGATCCACACTTCGTCCGACAGCGCGCGGGCGATTTTCTCGCAGACTTCGAGGCCCGGCGCGTGGATGCCGTCGTCATTGGTGATGAGGATGCGCATCGCTTTACCTCCCCGCTGCGGGGAGGGGGGGAAGAATTCGTGGCCGCGATCATCCCGCCTGCTCGATCTTCGTCATGCCGCCCATATAGGGCTTGAGCGCGTCCGGCACGACGATCGAGCCGTCCTCCTGCTGGTAGTTTTCCATCACCGCGATCAGCGCGCGGCCGACGGCGACGCCGGAGCCGTTGAGCGTGTGCACGTGGCCCTTCACCTTGCCGTCCTTGCCCTTGTAGCGCGCGTTCATGCGCCGCGCCTGGAACTCGCCGCAGTTGGAGCAGGAGGAAATCTCGCGATAGGCGCCCTGCCCCGGCAGCCAGACCTCGATGTCGTAGGTCTTCTGCGCGGCAAAACCCATGTCGCCGGTGCACAGCGTGACCACGCGGTAATGCAGGTCGAGCTTCTTCAGCACTTCCTCGGCGCAAGCGAGCATGCGCTCGTGCTCGTCGCTTGGATTTGCTCCGGCGTGGTGATGGAGACCAGTTCGACCTTGGTGAACTGGTGCTGGCGGATCATGCCGCGCGTGTCCTTGCCGGCGGCGCCGGCCTCGGCGCGGAAGCACGGCGTGCAGGCGGTCAGCCGCATCGGCAACTCGGATTCGTCGACGATGGATTCGCGCACGAGATTGGTGAGCGGCACTTCGGCGGTGGGGATGAGCCAGTATGCTGATATTGCGACAAACTCGAGTAGTCCTCGTAAACGTCCGCTCTGTCTTCGCCTGATCGTGGAAGCGGTTTTCGAACTCAATCTCCTCCGCGTTCGGCGCGCTTCGAAACCTCAGCTCAAGTCGCGAGCGACAGCTTCGTTTGTTCAATGATAAAAACTGATCTTCTGCAAACTTCGGCAATCTGCGCCGTGCCGAACATTACATCGTCGCGCACCAGCAGCGGCGGATTGACCTCCGTGTAACCGTGCTTCTCGCTCGTATGCATATCGAGAAAAAACTGCCCGAGCGCGCGTTCGAGGCGCGCCAGGCCTTTCTGCAACACGACAAAGCGCGCGCCGGATAATTTCGCCGCCAGTTCGAAATCCATCTGCCCAAGCGCTTCGCCCAGTTCGAAATGCTGCTTCGGCTTGAAGGCATAGTCGCGCTTCTTGCCCCAGACGTGATGCTCGACATTGCCGTGTTCGTCCTTGCCGTCCGGCACGTCGTCGAGCCGGCATGTTGGGGATTTGCGCCAGTTCCTCGTCAGAGCTCGACGGCGGCAGTCTTTTCTGCCTCCATCGCAGTGCTGGCGTGTCGTCTTCAATTCGGCCAACCTCGGCCATCAGCTTCTGCGCCGCGGCCTCGTCCTTCCTTCGCCTTGGCCTCGCCGATCTCCTTCGACGCCGCATTGCGCCGCGCCTGCGCTTGCTCGAATTTCGTGATCGCCGCGCGGCGCGTTTCGTCGAGCGCGATAAGCTTGCCGGACAGCGGCTCCAGCCCGCGCCGTTTCAGGCCGCGGTCGAAGTCGTCCGGATGCTCGCGAATCCATTTGATGTCGTACATGGCAGGTTCTTAGTCGGAATCGGCGAGAAGTTATAGCAGGGCGGCGGCGCGCTTCCCCTCTCCCGTTTTACGGAGAGAGGTGGCTAGGACCGGCAGGTCCGAGCCGGATGGGGGGCTATGCACGGCCCCTCACCCCACTTCCTAGCTCCGCTCGGAAGTCACCCTCTCTCCGCAGCGCGGGCAGAGGGAAGGCAAGCACCCTACTCCGCGGGCTTGGCGTCGGCCGTTCCGGCCGCAGCGGCGGCCTTGGCGGCGGCATCCGCGGCGGCGCGCTTCTCCACCATCTTCACCGACCAGACCGAGCCCTCGTAGAGCAGCAGCAGCGGCACGGCGAGCGACATCTGGCTGATCACGTCGGGCGGCGTGAGCACCGCGGCAAGGATGAAGGCGCCGACGATGAAATAGCGCCGCTTCGCTTGAGCTGGTCGGAGGTGATGAGGCCGACGCGGCCGAGCAGCGTCAGGATCACCGGCAGCTGGAACGCCACGCCGAAGGCGAGCACCAGCGACATCATCAGCGACAGATATTCGCCGACCTTGGGCAGCAGCACGATCGCGGCGTTGGTGGCGTCGCCCGGCTGCTGCATGTGCAGCGAGAAGCGGACCAGCATCGGGAAGACGAGGAAATAGACGACCAGTCGCGCCGAGCGTGAAGAAGATCGGCGTGGCGATCAGATACGGCAGGAACGCCTTGCGCTCGTTGCGGTAAAGGCCGGGCGCGACGAACATGTAAAGCTGCGTCGCCACTATCGGAAACGACAGGAACGCGGCGCCGAACATGGCGAGCTTCAACTGCGTGACGAAATATTCGAGCAGCGCGGTGTAGATGAACTTGGAATTTTCCGGCCCCGCCACCCAGACGAAGGGCCACACCAGCACGTTGTAGATGTGCTTGGCGAAAACGAAGCAGAGCATGAACATGATGGTGAAGGCGATGACCGCCTTGATCAGCCGCGAGCGCAGCTCGATCAGGTGATCCATCAACGGCGCTTTGGAGGCCTCGATTTCGTCCTCGTCGCTCATGCGCCGCCCCCGGGCCGGCTTTTCGGCTTGCCTTGGGGCTGCTTGACGCCGTCTTGACCGCCAATTTCTTGGGCGCGCGCTTCGTCGGCGCCGGCTCGGCGGCGGCGAAATCCTTCTCGCTCGGCGGCGGCGGCAATTGCGGCGGTGGCACGGAAATGTCGGGCAGCGCGGCGGCCGGCTCCGCAGTAGTCGCGGTGGGTCCCGTCATCACCGCATCGCTCGGCAGATTGCCGGCGCCCTCGCCGATGCGCTCGATCTGTCTCTGCTCCTCGGCCAGCGGATCGATATTGGCGATGCTGGCGACCTCGCCGATCAAGTCCTCGGCGTGCTTCTGCAGGTCGCCGAGCTCGGCCTCGCGCAAGGCTTCCTGGAACTGGCCCTGGAACTCGTTGGCCATGCGCCGGATCTTGCCGGTCCACTGGCCGATGGTGCGCAGGACAGTCGGGAGTTCCTTGGGGCCGATCGCGATCAGCGCGACGATGCCGATGACGACGAGCTCGCCCCAACCAAAATTGAACATGGAATGATCAACTCCAGGGGCGTAGACGCCACCGGCGACCCGCCGCTCGCGCCGGCCAGCCGCCCCTTCTTACGAGCGCACGCTTTCGGCGCGCCGCTCGGTGTCGGACTTCGGCGTTGCGCCGGCGGCCTCGATCTTGGCCGGCTCGGCTTTGGCTTCGGCGGCCTTGTCGTCTTCCGACATGCCCTTCTTGAACGCCTTGATGCCCTGGGCGAAATCGCCCATCAGGCCGGATAGCTTGCCGCGGCCGCCGAACAGCAGCATCACGACGACGATCACGATCATCCAGTGCCAGATACTTAAGGAACCCATCGGCAAATCCTCCGCAGCGACGGGCTTTCGCGCGCTCGTCCCGCCTGTGTTTGAACCTGAAACTAGGCCCCACAAGGCGGCAAAAACAAGGACTTCCGCCCTAACAATTCAGCCGTTCGTGCTCAGAAATTAACGCGATTACCGAGGCTTAGTCGGCGCGCCTACTTGTCGCCGCGTGAGGGCGGCGGCGCCAGCCCTAGATCGAGGTCGCCGGGCTCCAGCGGGTCCTCGTCGTCGCGCAAGGTGGAATCGTCGCTCGGCATCGGTACGGCAAAGCCTTGCGGCATGTTGCCTTCGAGCAGGCCTGCACCTTTCAGCTCATCGAGCCCCGGCAGATCGCCAACTTCCTCAAGCCCAAAATGGGACAGGAACTGTTCCGTAGTGCCGTAGGTGATCGGCCGTCCCGGCGCCTTGCGGCGCCCGCGCGGGCGGATCCATGCGGTGCGCAGCAGCACGTCGAGCGTGCCGACGGCGGTTGCCACGCCGCGGATTTCCTCGATCTCTGCGCGCGTCACCGGCTGGTGATAGGCGATGATCGCCAGCGTCTCGATCGCGGCGCGCGAAAGCTTGCGCATCTCGACGGTCTGCTTGGTCAGCAGCCAGGACAGATCGTCGGCGGTGCGGAATGTCCATTTCTTGCCGATGCGCACCAGATTGACGCCGCGCGTGGCGTATTCGGCTTTCAGCCGCGCCAGCGCGTCGCGCAAGTCGACGCCGTCGGGAAGACGCTTCTTCAGCGTCGCCTCGTCGAGCGGGGCGCCGGCGGCAAACAACAGCGCCTCGAGCAGGCGCAATTCTTCGGCGCGCGCTTGCTGAGGCGGCGCCGGCTCCTCGTTGTGGACGATCACGAGTTTTTTGGCCGCGCTGGGCATTGTTGCCGTCTCCTTAGGAGTTTTCTTGCGAGTCATACGCCGCAACACCACCGTTTACGCCGACGCGCTTGCGCATGTAGAGCGGCGCAAACGATTCCTTCTGATGAATTTCCGCCACGCCCTCGCGCACCAGTTCGAGCGCGGTGGCGAACGAGGAGGCAAATACCGTCGCCGCCAACGCCGGGTTCCACCACATAGGCGATGAGGAATTCGTCGATGCGCGACCAGTCCGAGGATTGGCCGATCAGCCGTTCGAGCGCGTCGCGCGCTTCGGCGAGCGACCACACCGTGCGCTTCTTGAAGCGCACGCGCGACAAGACCGATTGGCTGCGCTGCTGCGCGTAAGCGGAGAGAAGATCGTAGAGCGTCGCGGAAAATTCCGATTGCTTGATTTCCGCGATCGGCTCGGGCAGTCCGCGCGCGAAAATATCGCGATTGAGCTGCGGCCGGCCCATCAGCTTGCCGGCGACCTCGCGGAAGGCTTCCAGCCGCCGCAGCCGGTAGGCCAGGGCCAGCGCCATGTCTTCGGCGCTCGGGCCGCCTTCGGGCGCCGGTTCCGGCAGCAGCAGCCGCGATTTCAGGTAAGCGAGCCAGGCCGCCATGACCAGATAATCGGCGGCAAGCTCCAGCCGCAATTGCCGCGCCGCCTCGATGAAGGTCAGATACTGGTCGGCCAGCGCCAGAATGGAAATCTTCGCCAGATCGACTTTTTGCTGGCGGGCAAGCGCGAGCAGAAGATCGAGCGGACCTTCGAAGCCCTCGACATCGACCATCATCGCCGGTTCGCTCGCTCGCGCGCTCTTCACCCAGCGTTGTCTCGAAGTCTTCGGCGCTCATGAAACCGTCTTTCGTTGCGCCGCCGTCAGGTCGCCGGCAAGCATTCTGGTAAAATTCTTTCGCGCCGCTTCGACATCGAACTCCTGCGGCTTGCCACGCGCGGCGAGCGCGGCATCGGCGCGTTTCTGCGAAGCACCAGAGAGCATCGGCGTTTCGCCCGCGACCTCTTCCATCTCCTTGAGGTCGCCGTTGCAGTGAAGCACTACATCGCATCCGGCGCCAAGCGCTGCGCGGCTGCGCTGGGCAAGCGTCCCCTGCAGCGCGTTCATGGAAACGTCATCGCTCATCAACAATCCCTGGAACCCGATAAAGCCGCGAATCACCTCGCGCACCATTGTGGCCGAAGTCGTGGCCGGCGCAGAGGGATCGATGGCGGAAAAAACGACATGGGCGGTCATGCCCAGTGGCAGGCCGGCAAGCGGCCGAAACGCGGCAAAATCGGTCTTTTCCAGCATGGCGCGGTCGGTATCGACCACCGGCAGGCGGTGGTGGCTGTCGGCGGTCGCCCGGCCATGGCCCGGCAGATGCTTGAGCACCGGCAAGACCCCGCCGCTATGCAAGCCGCGGGCGATTGCCGCGGCAATCGCCGCCACTTTACCGGGTTCCGTGCCATAGGCCCGGTCCCCAATGACTGGGTCGCCGCCCGGCACCGGCACGTCGGCAATCGGCAGGCAATCGACATCGATGCCGCGGGCGCCGAGGTCGTCGGCGATCAGCCGGGCGCCGAGTTGCGCCGCCTCGAGGCCAAGAGCGGGGTCACGGTCATAGAGTTCGCCGTAGCGGGCGCCGGCCGGATAGGCGGCCCAATGCGGCGGACCCAGCCTTTGCACCCGGCCGCCCTCCTGATCCACCAGCACGGGCGCCTTCCAGCCGAGGCAGTCGCGAAATTCGAGAACAAGGTCCTGCACTTGCTCAGGCGTGCTCACGTTTCGCTTGAAGATGATGAGGCCCCAGGGCGTGGCCTCGCGGAGAAAGGCGCGCTCGGCGGCGGTCAATTGCGGTCCCGCCACCCCGGTGATGCAAGCGCGTGCCGCCATCGGCGCGGATTAGCCCGCGCCCATCGCAAGGGTCAAGCTTCGGAAGCCTAAATCTTCTGGACGATGCACTGGCCGCCGGCCGACTTGAGGCTGCTGCACAGCGTGCCCGCCTCGGCGCTGCTGGCGAAACGGCCCGACCATGGCCCGGAAATAGATGCCCTTGGCGCCGAGGTCGACGCGGTGGATCATCGGTGAGCGGCCGCCGAGCTGGCTCGGGTATTTCGCCTGCATGCTCTTGAAGGCGGCCTGTGCTTCAGCCTCGCTGCGTTGCGACGATACCTGCACCGCGTAGCCGCCTCCGCTCGACGTCTGCGGCGCGATCCGTGTCGGTGCCGCGACCGCCGCCGGCCGTGTCGGCACGGCAGCAGGCGCCGGCGGCTCATCGCCGGGATTAAGCGAAAGCGGGGCATTACTCGCCGCCGTGCGATGCGACGGGTACGGCTGCCGCAGTCCTGGCGACCGCCGAACGCGGCTCGGGAACCGCCGGCGCGGCTGCGGGCTCGGATTTTGGCGCCGGTGGCGGCGCGCTCGCAACACGAGGCGCGGCCGGTTTTATCGGCGTCGGCGCGGCAACCGGCGCTTCCACCCGCGCCGGTGGCGGCGGCTGCACTTGCAGCGGCGCAGTATCGGCCATGCCGACCTGGTCGGGGCGAATGGTGATGGTGTGGATCTTCTTCGGCTCGGCCGCCACGATGCCGCTGCCGCTCGCCGGCATCAGCGGCGCCGACGGCTGCACGTTCTGGCTCGGCGCCATCGCCACGCCGGACGGCTGATCCTTCATTTCGACCGGCTGCTCCTCGCGCGACACCAGTTTCTCGTTGCGGCTGTTGTCGCCCACGCGATCGGTGATCAGCTTGTTCGACTGCGCGTCCTTGCCGGTGCTGGAGGGGACGATCTTGCTCGGTGTGGTGTCGGCCTTGATCACCGGCGGCGGCAGATGCGAGCCGGACGACCCGAACAGCGAGCGATAGCCGATGGCGCCGGCGGTGCCGACTACGGCCAGCGCAAAGACCGCGGCGATGGCGATGACCCCCATGCGCCGGCGCGGCGGCGGGGCGTCATCGTAGATATCCTCGTCCTCAGCCTCATGCTGCTGGTCCGGATAATAGGATCGCTGGCGTAGCCACCGCTCGGGGCGGCCGCACCGGCATAGGCTGCATCGACCTCGGTACGATAAAGACCGGCGCCGCCGGCGTAAGGCGCCGTGTTGTAGCGCTGCGGCTCGTAATTCGGCGCGCCGTAGGGTTGCGCCTGCGGCATGTCCGGCTGCGTTGAGGGGGCGGGCGCGGCCGGTGCCTGGGCGTGAGCAGGATTGGCGGGCGGCGCCGGCCAATCCGCCGGCGCATCGGCCGGGCGCGGTGGCGCCGCGCGGCGGGCGGCGTCGCGGCCGAATTCGGCAAAGGGATCGCTTTGCCCGATCAGCCGGGCGAGTTCGGCAAGCGGATCGTTGGCGGCGGCGGAAGTGCCCTGCGGCGCGGAACGGGCGTCATTCGGTCGGTACGGTCGCTGATTATTGTCGTCAGCCATTCGGTCCCCGGTTTGTCCCCTCGCCCGCAATTATCTGGGCTATCGCGCCACAGCCGGCCGCACAAATTTAGCGCATTTCTTCCGGCGCAGCGACCCCGAGCAATGCAAGCCCGAGGCCAGCACGGTGGCAACTCCCTGCACAAGCGCGAGCCGCGCCGCCGTCATGTCTGGATCATTCTGGATAATGAAGCGTAAATGAGGCAAGTCGTTGCCCCGCGTCCACAGCGCGTGAAATTCGCTTGCAAGGTCATAGAGATAGAAGGCGACCCGATGCGGCTCATGCGCCGCCGCGGCCGCCTCGACGAGCCGCGGGTAAAGTCCCAGGCGGCGCATCAGCGCGAGTTCCCCGGCATCGTCGAGCCGCTCGATCGCGGCCTTTGCGAGCGACCGGCGCCCGGCCGGCGGCATCGGCCGGCAGGCCAGGTAATTCGGCACGCGCGTTGCGGAATACGGACGCGGCCCGCGCGTGGCCGTATTGGACGTAGAACACCGGGTTGTCGCGCGTCTTCTCGATCACCTTGGCGAGGTCGAAATCGAGCACCGCGTCGTTCTTGCGGTAGAGCATCATGAAGCGCACGGCGTCGCGGCCGACCTCGTCGACCACCTCGCGCAAGGTGACGAATTCGCCGGCGCGCTTCGACATTTTCACCGGCTCGCCGGCGCGCAGCAGCCGCACCAGCTGCACGATCTTCACGTCGAGGAAGGCTGTGCCGCCGCTCACCGCCTTCACCGCCACCTGCATGCGCTTGATGTAGCCGCCGTGATCGGCGCCCCATACGTCGATCAGGTTGCGAAAGCCGCGGTCGAATTTCGATTTGTGATAGGCAATGTCGGAGGCGAAATAGGTGTAGCTGCCGTCCGCTTTCATGAGCGGGCGGTCGACATCGTCGCCGAAATCGGTGGAGCGGAACAAAGTCTGCTCACGGTCTTCCCAGTCCTCGAAATTGCCGCCTTTCGGCGGCGGCAGCCGACCTTCATAGACCTCGCCGCTCTTGCGCAGCGCCTCGATGGTCGCCGCGACCTGATCCTTGCCGCCTTCGATCAAAGAGCGCTCGGAAAAATAAACATCGAACCGCACGTTGAGCGCGCCGAGATCGTGGCGGATCAGGTCCAGCATCGTGGCGATGGCTTGCGCTCGCGCGATAGGCAGCCATTCTGCTTCTTTCATTGTCGTAAGTTTGGCGCCGTGCTCAGCGGCCAATTCGCCGCCCACGGGCCGCAGATAATCGCCGGGATAGAGACCGTCGGGGATGGTGACGCTTTCGCCCAACGCCTCGCGGTAGCGCAAGTAAGCCGAGCGCGCCAGGACGTCGACCTGCGCGCCCGCATCGTTGATGTAATATTCGCGCGTGACGTCGTAACCGGCGAAAGCAAGCAAATTAGCGAGCGCGTCGCCGAAAACCGCGCCGCGGCCGTGGCCGACATGCAGCGGCCCGGTGGGATTGGCCGAGACATATTCGACGTTGACCTTCTCGCCCTGCCCCATCTCGCTGCGGCCATAATTGTTGCCGACGGCGAGTACGCGGCGCAGCTCCTCGATCCAGACCTTATTGTGAAGTGTCAAGTTGATGAAGCCGGGACCGGCGACGTCGACCTTGGCGACGGCTGCATCGCCGCGCAATTTTTCGGCGATGGCCTCGGCGAGATCGCGCGGCTTCTGGCGCGCGTCCTTCGCCAGCACCATCGCCGCATTGGTCGCCATGTCGCCATGGGTCGGATCGCGCGGCGGCTCGACGACGATGCGGGAAAGATCGGCAGCGCCGACCAGCGGCGCCGTCGCCGCGCGCACGCGGTCGAGGATGTCGGCGAAGAGATTGTTCGGCGCGCTCGGCATTATCGCGTGCGGGTAATGGAATTCGGGTGGTAAGTCAAAGCGTTGTTGGCAAATTTGGCGGTTTGCCCCGCGCGTGCATTACGGCGCGAAAGGCAAACACCATCGCCGGCCCGAGCGTCGTGCCAGGGCCCGGATAGCTGCCCGCCATGACCGAGGCCTGATCGTTGCCGCAGGCATAGAGACCCGGAATGGGCTTGCCGTCGGTCGCGAGCACGCGCGCGTCTTTATCGGTTGCAAGCCCCGTGCTCACGGCAATGTCGGCGGGCCACACGGCAAGCGCATAAAACGGCGCGACCGCGATGGGACCGATGCAAGGGTTCGGCGTGTGGCCGGCATCGCCGTTGAAACGGTTGAGCTCGGTCTCGCCCTTGGCGAAATCGATATCGACGCCGGTTTCGGCAAAGTGGTTGTAGCGCGCGACCGTGCTGCGCAGTTGCACAGGGTCGGAGGCGATCTTTTGCGCGAGCTCGACAAGCGTCGGCGCGCTGACGAGGTAACCGCTTTCGACGAAGCTATCGACATGACGGTGGCCGGGATAGATGACGCCGAGGCCGTATTTTTTCATGAAGGCGGCGTCGCAAATCAGCCAGGCCGGGATCGACGGCGCCTGTCTGTTTGCCTCGAACATCGCCTCGACGAAGTCGTGATAGGAGGCAGCCTCGTTGACGAAGCGCCGCCCCGCGGCATTCACCGCGATCAGGCCGGGCTTGGCGCGGTCGAGCACCAGATGCGGAAACAGGCCCTTGCTGCCATCCGGCCGCGTGGTGACCGACACCGGCGCCCACAGGCCGCTTGATGCGCGCTCCGGCGTGAGCGCCGCGCCAAGGCTCGCCCCGATGGCGACGCCGTCACCATGATTGCCTTCGTAGCTCAGCGAATGCACCGGGACCGGCTGCGGCATGAACATCTTGCGGAACTGCGTGTTGCGCGCATAGCCGCCGGTCGCCAGCACCACGCCCCTGCGAGCTTTCACCAGCATGTCCTTGCCGCCGACGGTGATCCGCGCGCCGGTGACGCCGTTGCGGTCGCCGTTGACGTTGACGATCGAGGCATTGAACAGGATCGGCACCTTGCGCTTACGCAGGCTCAAGAACAGCCGACCAATGAGCGCGTTGCCCAGCATGGTGCGCGTGCCGCGCTTGTAGCGCAGCCGGTCCATGAGGTAGCGCACGAACAGTTTTGCCGAGTAGATGAAATTGCCGATCGATTGGAAGCGGCCGAGCAGCCGCGGAATGTCCGCCTTGCCCACCATCATGCCGCCGAGCACCATGAATTCCGGAATGGGCGCGCGGATGCGGGCGAAGTCGGCGCCGAGCAGGCGCCCGTCGAATGGCGCAGCGACGATGGCGCGGCCGGCAATCGCCGCCCCCGGCATGTTGCTGCGGTAATCCGGGTGCGTTCCGCAGGCGAGAAACTTAACGTCGCTGCGCGCGGCCAGATAATCGATCGCCGTCGGCCCGGTTTGCAAAAAGGCGTTGCGTAATTCGCGGTTCGTTGCCTCGCCGACCAGCGCGGTGAGATACGTGTCAGCCGCTTCGGCGCTGTCGGAAAAAACCGCGCTCCTGCTTTGCGTGTTGCCGGGGATCCACAACGTTCCCGCCGACGTCGCGCCGGTGCCGCCGACCTGATCGGATTTTTCGCATAGGAGAACGTCGAGGCCCTCAAGCGAGGCGACCAGCGCCGCCGTCAGCCCGGCCGGACCGGCACCGGCGATCAACAGATCGACTTCCCGTTCGGCGGGGGCTTCGTTCATCGCGATCCCGGCACCGGCCAATGCGCGTCCCCTACCTGATCGTCGTGCCGCTATCGACGGACAGCACCTGCCCCGTGGTGATCGCCGCTTCGTCGGAGGCCAGATAGACCGCCATGTCAGCCATGTGGATCGGCTGCCCGAGACCGACCAAATGCGTCGCGGCGAGCTTCTCGATATCCTTGGCGTTCTGCATCAGCTTCTTGACACGCTCGGTGAGCACGACGCCGGGGGCGATGGCATTCACGCGGATTTTTTGCGGCGCGTATTCCACCGCCATCGACCGCGTCAGCGCGGCGATGGCACCCTTCGCGGCGGTGTAGCAATCGCGCCCGGGCAGCGCGCGCAGCGCCACGATCGACGACATGTTGATGATCGAGCCGCCGCCGGATTTCGCGATATGCGGGATGCCGAGCTTGGAGCAGAGGAATGTGCCGTAAAGATCGAGCTTGATCACGCGCCAGAATTCCTCCTCCGGCGCCTCGGTGACGGCTGCGTCCTGTGGCGTCGAGCCGCCGGCATTGTTGTGCAGGATGTGCAGCGCGCCGAAGCGGCGCACGGTTTCGGCTAGCGCCGTCTCGACGTCGCTGCGCTCGCGGATATCGCAATGGATGAAGACGCAGTCGCCGCCGCTATTCTTGCCGCGAGCACGCGCGGCTTCGGCGGCAATCGGGCCGCTCGCTATGTCAATCTCGGCGATGACGACACGGGCGCCCTCCTCGGCAAATCGCTCCGCCGTGGCCCGGCCAATGCCGGTGCCGCCGCCGGTGATGAAGGCGACCTTGTTTGCCAGACGCGCCATGACGTGATCCCCCGGATGCTTGACGAGCTTGACTTGTCTACCGCAGTTCCGGGGTGGTGTTGAAATATTTCGCATGCTCGATGAGCGCATAGCGGTCGGTCATGCCGGCGATGTAGTCGCCGATACGGCGCGACAGCGCGCCCGCATCGCGCGGATCGATGCCATCCGCCCATTCGACCGGCAGATCGGTCGGCTTGTGGGCGTAGTGCGCGTAGAGATCTTGCAGCACGCCCTGGGCGTCCGCCATGACGCGCATCACGCGGGCGTGCCGGTACATGCGCGGATAGAGAAAGCCCTTGATGTCGGCGTCAGCTTTCTGCATCGCCGGCGAAAAGCCGACCAGCGGTTGCGCCGCATGGCGCACCTCGGCGGCGGAGCAAGCCTTGAGCACCGCGGCGCGGCGCGTGGTTTCGCCGATCACGTCCTCGATCATCCGGGTTATGAGATAGCGGACGATCTCATGTGCACGGCGCGCCGCATCGAGCCGAGGATGCGCAGCCTCGACGGCGCCGACGATGTCGCCGATCACGCCGACCGCGGCAATGTCGGCAAGCGAAAACAGATCGGCGCGCAAGCCGTCGTCGATGTCGTGCGCGTCATAGGCGATGTCGTCGGAAATCGCCGCGACCTGCGCCTCGGCGCTGGCGAAGCTCCACAATTCGAGGTCTTGGATCGCATTGTAGGCAAGGATCGGTTGCGGCACGCCGCGTTCGGCGTAGCGGCCGATGGCGCGGCTGTCGCGGTCGGTGAGCGGGCCGTTGTGCTTGACCAACCCTTCGATCGTCTCCCAGGTCAGATTGAGCCCGTCGAAGTCCGGATAGCGCCGCTCCAAATCAGTGACGATGCGCAGCGCTTGCGCATTATGGTCGAAGCCACCGTATGCGTTGAGGCAATCGTCCAGCGCGCGTTCGCCGGCATGACCGAACGGCGGATGGCCGAGGTCGTGCGC
This sequence comes from uncultured Alphaproteobacteria bacterium, assembly GCA_963753925.1. Taxonomy (GTDB): domain Bacteria; phylum Pseudomonadota; class Alphaproteobacteria; order Rhizobiales; family Xanthobacteraceae; genus Pseudolabrys. Next base: position 309,057 of record CAVWEF010000004.1, on the reverse strand, counting down.
CAGCGCCAGCGCCTCGGCGAGATCCTCGTCGAGGCCGAGTGCGCGGGCGAGCGAGCGGGCGATCTGGGCGACTTCGAGCGTGTGAGTGAGCCGCGTGCGGTAATGATCGCCCTCGTGATAGACGAACACCTGTGTCTTGTGCGCGAGCCGGCGGAAGGCGGTCGAGTGAATGATGCGGTCGCAGTCGCGGCGGAAATCGTTGCGGGTCGCAGCTGGCGCTTCGGCGTAGCGCCGCCCCCGGCTCTGCCCCGGGTCGGCGGCGTAAACGGATCTTTCGCTGCCCGTTTTGATCGCCAATTCAGCCTCTTTCGCCCACATTGACCTCGCTGCCCGGCGCACTTAACTATCGCTAAGGCGCTTTGCCTATAGCAGGCGTCGCAAAGGTAGACGATGGACGCAAGCGTCACAGTCAGCGAACGGGCGGCCCGGCGGATCGGCGAAATTCTCAAGTCCGAGCCTGAGGGCACCATGCTGCGCGTCTCCGTGGAAGGCGGCGGCTGCTCCGGTTTTCAGTACAAGTTCGACATGGAGCGCGCGCGCGCCGACGACGACCTGGTGATCGCCCGCGACGGCGCCATCGTGCTGATCGATCCCGTCTCGATCAACTACATGGCCGGCTCGGAGATCGATTTCGTCGAGGACCTGATCGGCGCCTCTTTCAAGGTGAAGAACCCGAAGGCGACCGCCTCCTGCGGCTGCGGCACCAGCTTCGCGCTGTAGGTTTTCCGCCAGCTATTCCGCCGCCACCGCCGGCGGCACGGCAACAGCCACCTCCTGCAGCGTCGGATCGATGCGTCGCTTGATCATCCGGTCGACGCGGTCGAGGTAGAGATAGATCACCGGCGTGATGTAGAGCGTGAGCAGCTGCGACACCAGCAGGCCGCCGACCACGGCGACGCCGAGCGGCTGGCGCAATTCGGCGCCGGCGCCGGTGCCGAGCGCGATCGGCAGCGTGCCGAAGATCGCCGCACAGGTCGTCATCATGATCGGGCGGAAGCGCAGCGTCGCCGCCTCGCGGATCGCCGCTTCCGCCGAGAGGCCGACGCGGCGGCGCTCGATGGCGAAGTCGATCATCATGATGGCGTTCTTCTTGACGATGCCGACCAGCATGACGATGCCGATCATGGCGATGACCGACAGATCCATCTTGAACAACATCAGCGTGAGGATGGCGCCGATGCCGGCCGATGGCAGGCCGGAGATGATGGTGATCGGATGGATGAAACTCTCGTACAAAATGCCGAGCACGACATAAGCGGCAAAGATCGCCGCCAGAATCAAAATGCCTTGCCCGCGCAGTGAATCCTGGAACACCTGCGCGGTGCCCTGGAAGCCGGTGGTGATCGAGGCCGGTAGGCGCTCCTCGCGTTCGAGACTGGTGATGGCGTCGGTCGCCTGCCCGAGCGAATAGCCGGGACCCAAGTTGAACGAGATCGTCACCGCCGGCTGCTGGCCCTGGTGATTGACCTGCAACGGCCCGACCGAAGGCACGAAATGCGTGACCGCCGAGAGCGGCACCACGGTGCCGTTGGTGGTCTTGAGATAGATGTTGTTCAGGTCGCTCGGCTGGCTGTGGTATTCCGGCAAGGTCTCCAGAATGACCTCGTAGTCGTTCGCCGGCGTATAGATGGTGGCGACCTGGCGCGTGCCGAAGGCGTTGTAGAGCTCCTGGCGCACCTGATCGACACTGACGCCATAGACCGCCGCCTTTTCGCGGTCGATATCGATCTTGACCTGCGGATTCTTGATGTAAAGGTCGGTAGTGACATCGCGCAGCTCAGGAAGCTTGGCCATGCGGTCGCGCAACTGTGGCGCAAGCTTGTAAAGCGTGTCGGTATCGTTCGATTGCAATGTGTATTGGTATTCGCTTTTCGACAGCTTGCCGCCCAGATTGATGTTCTGGATCGGCTGGAAGAAAGTCTCCATCCCAGTGACGACATTCGCTTCGCGCCGCAACCGTACCAAGATCGCGCGAAGATTGCCGCGTTCGCTCTGCGGCTTGAGCGCGACCAGCATGCGCCCGCTGTTTGGCAACGAGTTGGGACCGCCGGCGCCGACGGTCGAGTTCACGTAGTCGACCGCCTTGTCGGCGCGCACGATGTCCGCCACCTTGCGCTGGCGCTCAACCATTGCCGGGAAGCCGATATCGGTATTGCCCTCAGTGATCGCCAGCACATAACCGGTGTCTTCAGTGGGGAAAAATCCCTTGGGCACGATGATGTAGAGCCAGATCGAACCGGCAATCGTGCACAACGTGACCACGAGCATGATCGATTTCGCCCGCAGCACCCAACCGAGCGTCCGCTCATAGCTAATGAGCGAAAGCTCGAAGCCGCGCTCAAACATGCGCAAGATTAAATTTTGCTTTTCCTCGCCTTGATGGCCTTTGAGCACGCGCGCGCAAAGCATGGGCGTCAGCGTAAGCGACACGAAACCGGAAAGTACGATCGCCATCGACACCGACACGGCAAATTCGCGGAACACGCGGCCGACCATGCCGCCCATCAGCAGCACCGGGATGAACACCGCGATCAGCGAGAAGGTGATCGATACGATGGTGAAGCCGATCTCGCGCGAGCCCTTCAGCGCCGCCTCGAAGGGCCGCATGCCGCCCTCGATGTGGCGCACGATGTTCTCCAGCATGACGATGGCGTCGTCGACCACGAAGCCAACCGACAGCGTCAAGGCGAGCAGCGTCATGTTGTTGATGGAGAATCCGAAGGCATACATCGCCGCGCAGGTGCCGATCAGTGATACAGGCACGGCAAGCGCCGGGATTATGGTGGCCGAAACCTTCCGCAGAAAGAGAAAGATCACCATGATGACGAGACAGATGGCGATCGCCAGCGTTTCCTGGACGTTGCTGACCGCGTCGCGGATCGAGATCGAGCGGTCGAACAGCGGCGTCATCTGGATCGAAGGCGGTACCTGCGCGCGCATCTCCGGTAACTTACTGCGCACCAGATCGACGACCGCGACGGTGTTGGCGTCAGGCTGGCGCTGAATCGCCAGCACGATAGCGCGCGCATCGTTGTACCAGGTCGCGATCTGATCATTCTCGACGCTATCGATGACGCGCGCGATCTGATTGAGCTTGATCGGCGCGCCGTTGCGGTAAGCCACAACCACATCGCGGTAATCCACGGCGTGCTCTATCGCGCCGGTGGCGAGCAGCGTCACGTTGCGGTTCTTGCCAGTCAGCGTGCCAACCGGCGTCGACGAATTGACTTTGGCGACGACGTTGCCGACGTCGGAGAGCGCAATGTTGCGCGCCGCGGCTTCAACCGGATTGACCTGCACACGCACGGCGAATTTTTGCGCGCCATAGACCAGCACCTGGGCAACGCCGGTTAATTGCGAGATCTGCGGCGCCAGCACGGTTTCGGCGTAATCGTCGATCTGCGACAACGGCAGCGTATCGGAACGCATGCTCACATAAAGCACCGGGAAATCGCCAGGATTGACCTTGCGGAAGAATGGCGGCGTGGTCATTTCGACCGGCAATTTTCGGGCGGCGGTTGCGAGCGCGGTCTGCACGTCGAGCGCGGCGCCGTCGATATTACGGTTGAGGTCAAACTGAATGGTGATCTGCGTCTGCCCGAGCGATGAGGAAGAATTCATCGTCGAAATGCCAGCGACTGTGGAGAGCTGACGCTCGATCGGTGCCGCGACCGAGGCAGCCATGGTCTCCGGGCTCGCCCCCGGCAATTGTGCGGTGATCTGGATGGTCGGAAAATCGACCGCCGGCAACGCGGCGACCGGCAGCAGCCGGTAGGCGAAAGCGCCAAATACGATCAACGAGGCCGTCATCAGCGTCGTCAGCACCGGGCGGCGGATACAGGTTTCCGAGATATTCATGGGTCAGCTACCGGCGCGCTTTGCGACGCGCACGCTGACACGCGTTCCGTTCGACAACAGCAATTGGCCGTCGATAACGACAGTCTCGCCGCCCGACAGACCCGAGGTAACGACGGTATCGTTGTCGAGGGGCGATTCAGTCTTGACCGGCTGGACCTTGGCGACGCCGTCCTTGACGACGAACACGAAATTTCCGGTCTGACTGACCTGCACCGCGGCGGTGGGAACGACCACGGCCTCCTCTTCGCGCAACGTCAGTTCGGTCGTGACCAGCGTGCCCGGCCACAAGATCTCGTTCTTGTTCGGCATGGTGGCGCGGATCGTCGCCATGCCGGTCGCCGGGTCGACCGTGTTCTCGATCATGGTCACCTGGCCACCGGTGCGCTTGTTGGTGCCCGGCACGATGGCGTCGATGGTGGCGGTCTCGTTGGCGAGCGCCTCGCGAATGCTGGCCAGACGTTTCTGCGGCACCGTAAACGACACGTAGACCGGCGCCATCTGATTGATGGTCGCCATCGGCGCGGTATCGGCCTGGCGGACGAAATTGCCGACCTTCACGTTGGCCATGCTGATGCGCCCGCTGATCGGCGCGGTGATGGCGCAATAGCTAAGCTGGACTTTTAGATTGTCCAGCAGGCCTTGATCGGACTTGATCGCGGCGCGATAGACGTCGGCCTGGGTCTGCGCATTGTCGAGGTTGGTCTGTGGCGTAGCACTCTTGGCGACCAGATCGGTGTAGCGGCGAACGTCGCGCATGGCACCGTCGAGTTGCGCCTGATCGCGTGCGATAGAGCCTTCAGTCTGCGCGATCTGCGCTTCCATGGCACGGCCATCGAGCGTGAACAGGAGATCGCCCTTCTTCACCTCCTGGCCGTCGCGGAAATGGACACCGACGATATTCGTATCGACGCGCGCCTTGATGGCGACGCTGGCGATCGGCGTGACCGTGCCGAGGGCGTCGACGCGCACCGGAACCTTCTTGCGCTCGGCCTTGGCGACGTCGACCGGGACGACCCGGTTGGCCTGGTTCTGCGCGCGCACCGCGGCGCCGTCGCTGGGCCCCGACATGTGGACAAACACGACGATGCCGATCAGGGCGAGCGCCACCACCCCAAATAGCCATTTTCGTTTGTTCATGAGCAATTTTTTCTCGGCCTAGGCCCTAAACGGCCCTGTCCGGGCGCTCCCTATTCCGCGGCCTGATTTGGCCGTTAGTTTGCCCCTTAACTTGGCCGTCTCGCCCCTTAAAGGCCGCGCATACGGCCTTCTAACATATAAACGCCAACGGGTGCATATCCCTGCGCCCACTGGTAAACACGTAAAAACCCCGAAAATTCGCTGCAGACGGCTGGGAACCTCGTCCATGCGCATCGCCACCTGGAACGTCAATTCGATCCGCCAGAGGATGGAAAACATGCAGGCCTGGCTCGCCGAGCGTTCCCCCGACATCGTCTGCCTGCAGGAAATCAAATGCGTGGACGAGGCCTTCCCGCGCGAGGCATTTGAGGCGCTTGGCTACAACGTAGCCGTGCATGGGCAGAAAGACTTTCAACGGCGTTGCCCTGCTCTCCAAGTGGCCATTCGACGAAGTGGCGCCCGGGCTGATCGGAGATGACGGCGACGTGCAGGCGCGCTTTCTTGAAGCCCTGGTTTCGACCAAGGCCGGCGTCTTGCGCGTCGTCAGCCTCTATCTGCCCAATGGCAATCCACCGGATAGCGATAAATATACCTATAAACTCAAATGGATGGATCGGCTTATTGCTTTTTCACGTGAACGGCTGACACGTGGAAGAGCCGTTCGTTCTGGCCGGCGACTACAACGTCATCCCGACGCCCGCGGACGCCCGCAATCCGGCCGCCTGGGCTGGCGATGCGCTGTTCCTGCCGCAGACCCGGGAAAGGTTTCGCGCGCTCGCCAATCTCGGTCTTACCGACGCGGTGCGGGCGGCGAGCGACGCCGAAGGCCTCTACACGTTCTGGGACTATCAGGCCGGCGCCTGGGCCAAGGACAACGGCATCCGCATCGACCACATGCTGCTGTCGCCGCAGGCCGCCGACCGTCTCGTCAATTCCGGCATCGATCGCCATGTGCGCTCGTGGGACAAGCCGTCCGACCACGTACCGGTGTGGATCGATCTGGAGATCGCGGGGCGCTGACGCCAGCAGCTACTCGTGCCGCGTCTCCAGCCAGTGCCGCAGATAGACGCCGGCAAGCGCGCGCTCGTCTTCGGTCGCTTGGCGCATGGCGCTCTCGTAGAGGTTGTTGATCCAGACCTGCTGGTCCGCATTGGCGCTGTCCTTGGCGAGCGCCAGCCACATCAAGCCGCGCGCCGCCTGCCGCGGCACGTGATCGCCGGCAAACAGCATGGCGCCCAACATGGCCTGCGCCTGGCACTGGCCCTTCTGCGCCGAGAGACCGAACCAGCGCGCCGCCTGGCGCGGATCGCGCGGGGCGCCGGTGCCGTCGAGATAAAGCCGCGCCAGATAATACTGCGCGTCCGGATCGCGGAAATAGGAGGCCGCATAGGAGAACATCTCGCGCGCGCGGTCCGCATCCGGCTTGATCTCCGTCTTCGGTATGCCGCTGAGATAATAGTTGCCGAGCGCGACGAAAGCGTTGGCGACAAAGCGCGCCTGCGGCGTGTCAGGATTGTCGTCGGCGTGGCTGTCGGCGATGCTGCGGAAATAATTGAACGCTTTGAGGTCGTCCTGCGCCACGCCGTCGCCTTCGGCGTACATGCGCGCGAGTTTCCATTGCGCCAGCGCGTGGCCCTTCTCGGCCGCGTATTCGAGGGAATGAATCGCCTTCACCTTTTCGCCGCTCTTGAGCCAGCGCGTGCCGGAACGGAAGGCTTCGCCCGGCGTCAGCGGCGCCGGCGCGATCGGCACGGCGACCGGCGCGGCGAGCGCGTTGTCAGACTTGCTGCCGTCGAACGCCAGCGCCGGCGCCACGGCCATGAGGCCGGCGCCGATCACCGTGACGCGCAACAGGGTCTCAGCTATCCGCATAGGAAACCTTCTCGGCCGCCGCACCGGGATGGGTGACGGCGCCGTTGACCGCGGGTCCCACCTGCTGGGCGTATTTCCAGATGTAGCCGGAGCCGTATTCGCTCTCGCGCGGCTTCCAGCTTTTCTTGCGCTCGGCAAGCTCGGCGTCCGAAAGCTTGACGTTGATCGTGCCTTTCTCGGCATCGAGCTCGATGATGTCGCCGTCGCGCAACAGCCCGATCGGGCCGCCGACCGCCGCCTCGGGGCCGACATGGCCGACGCAGAAGCCGCGCGTCGCGCCCGAGAAACGCCCGTCGGTGATCAGCGCCACCTTGCCCCCGGTGCCCTGCCCGTAAAGCGCGGCCGTCGTCGCCAGCATTTCGCGCATGCCGGGGCCGCCGCGCGGGCCCTCGTAACGGATGACGAAGACATCGCCTTCCTTGTATTTCTTGTTCTTCACCGCCGCAAAGCAGGCTTCCTCGCCGTCAAAGCAGCGCGCCGGCCCCGAGAATTTCAGCGTGCTCATGCCGGCGACCTTCACGATCGCGCCATCCGGGGCAAGGTTGCCCTTGAGGCCGACGACGCCGCCGGTCTTTGTCATCGGCTTATTCGCCGGATGCACGACGTCCTGCTCCGCGTTCCATTTCACGTTCTTCAGGTTCTCGGCCATGGTGCGGCCGGTCACGGTCATGCAATCGCCGTGCATGAAGCCGTGATCGAGCAGCGTCTTCATCAGCAGCGGAATGCCGCCAGCCTCGAACAAATCCTTGGCGACATAACGGCCGCCCGGTTTCAAATCTGCGATATACGGTGTCTTTTTGAAGATTTCGGCGACGTCGAACAGATTGAATTCGATGCCGCATTCATGCGCGATCGCCGGCAGATGCAGCGCGGCATTGGTGGAACCGCCGGAGGCGGCGACCACCGCGGCGGCATTTTCCAGCGCCTTGCGGGTGACGATGTCGCGCGGGCGGATGTTCTTGGCGATGAGGTCCATGACCTGCTCGCCCGCCGTCATGCAGAACTGGTCGCGCATCTCGTAAGGCGCCGGCGCCCCGGCCGAATAGGGCAGCGCCAGGCCGATCGCCTCGGAGACGGTCGCCATGGTGTTGGCGGTGAACTGCGCGCCGCAAGCACCGGCCGACGGGCAGGCAACCTGTTCGAGTTCCTCAAGGTCCGCATCCGACATGGCGCCGACCGAATGGCGGCCGACCGCCTCGAACACGTCCTGCACGGTGACCGGCTTGCCCTTGAAGGTGCCGGGCAAAATGGAACCGCCGTAGATGAAGATCGCCGGCACGTTGAGCCGGCACATCGCCATCATCATGCCGGGCAACGACTTGTCACAGCCGGCCATGCCGACGAGGCCGTCATAGCCGTGGCCGCGCATAGTCAGTTCAACCGAGTCGGCGATCACCTCGCGCGAGGGCAGCGAGGCCTTCATGCCGGCGTGGCCCATGGCGATGCCGTCGGTGACGGTGATGGTGCAGAATTCGCGCGGCGTGCCGGCGGCGGCGGCGACGCCTTTCTTCACGGCCTGCGCCTGGCGCATCAACGAGATGTTGCAGGGGGCGGCTTCGTTCCAGCAGGTGGCGACGCCGACGAAAGGCTGGTGGATCTGCTCGGCGGTCAGCCCCATCGCGTAGTAATACGAGCGATGCGGCGCGCGCTCCGGCCCCTCGGTCACATGCCGACTGGGCAGCTTGGCCTTGGAAATGGTCTTGGCGTCGACCTTGGCGTCCATAGCGTCTTTCGGGCCCCCCGACCCCAGTTTCGCCGCCGATTTGACCCGGCTGGCAGTGTCCGGGGCGCGCATCATCCGGTACAAAAAGCTTGAAGTCGTGCAACGGCTTGGCCCGCCCGGCTACGCCCCCGATGTGCTCAAAGGGTATGGCCAAATCGCGGCGCGGCGTGGACGATAGTCCATCGCGCCTTAAATTGTTCCAAACGTGTTGCCGATACGCCACAGGAAATGCCGCCGCCGGTTAGCGGACGTGCGAAAGCGCCCGTATTCTGTGGTCGGCCCCGGCTGAGCCGTCTTCCCGTCCTCGGACGTGAACGACAAAGAATGGACGCGCCTCACGGCGGCCGAGGGCGTCTTCGCGGGACGCTTCGAAGATGGAGCCATGTGTGGCGAGCCAGGCATCGTGGAATATTATCCTATCTCCCGGCATGTCAGGCGATGCTAGACATGCCCGTGCATGCCGCAGCCTTCTCGCCTCCGCCGCGCCTTCTTCGACCGTCCCGTACTCAAGGTCGCGCCCGAGCTGATCGGGGCGACTCTCACGGTCGACGGCGCCGGCGGCGTCATCGTCGAGGTCGAGGCCTATCACCACACCGACCCGGCCGCGCACAGTTATGGCGGGATGACGGCGCGCAACGCGGTGATGTTCGGTCCGCCGGGCTTTGCCTATGTCTATCGCTCATACGGCATCCACTGGTGCCTGAATTTCGTCTGCGAGGAGGAAGGATCGGCGAGCGCGGTGCTCATCCGCGCGCTGGAGCCGACGCAGGGGCTCGCCGCGATGCGGCGGCGACGCGGCGTGAACGACGAGCGCGGGCTCTGCTCGGGGCCGGGCAAATTATGCGAGGCGCTCGGCGTCACGCCCAAGCATAACGGCCTAGCGCTCGACCGCGCGCCGTTTGAGTTGCGCGCGCGGGCGGCGACGCCGGAGATTGTCATCGGCCCGCGGATTGGCATCACCAAGGCTGTTCAGCGGCCGTGGCGGTTTGGATTGAAGGGCTCGAAGTTTTTGAGCAGGCCGTTTGGGTAACTCGCGCCGCGCTTTCTTATCCCTCCCAGCAAGCGGGGGAGGGATAACGAAATCATACCGCGTCCTTCAACCGCTCCACCGCCTCGGCGAGCTTGGCCTTGCGCGCCACCGCCTCCTCGCGCCTTTCTTTTTCTTCCTCGACGATGTCTTCCGGCGCGTTGGCGACGAATTTCTCGTTGGCGAGCTTGGCATCGACGCGCTTGATGTCGGCGTCTGCCTTCTGCATTTCCTTGGCGAGGCGCGCGCGCTCGGCGGCGAGATCGATGACGCCCTTGAGCGGCAGCGCCGCGACTTCGCCGCGCACCAGAAGCTGCACCGAACCTTGCGGCGCAGCAGGCGCGGAGGAAATGTCGGAGATGCGCGCGAGGCGCTTGATGAATTCGGCCCAGCGCTCGGCGCGGCCTTGCGTTTCTTTCGACGCGCCGGCGAGCACGAGCGGGATCACCGCATTCATGTTCATTTCGGCGCGCACCGAACGGATGGCGTTGACCAGATCGATCACCCAGCCGATCTCGGCTTCGGCCTTGTCGTCGGCAAGTCCGTCAAGCGCGGACCATTCGCTGAGCGCGAGCATCGCGTCGCGCTTGGGGCCCTGCTCCGCCGTCACCGCCCACAACTCCTCGGTAATGAACGGCATGAACGGATGCAGCAGCTTGAGAATTTCATCGAGCGCCCAGGCCGCCATCGCCCGCGTTTCGTCCTTCGCCGCGCCGTCGGGACCGGTGAGCAGCGGCTTCGAGAGTTCGACATACCAGTCGCAATAGACGTTCCAGACGAAGCGATAGGCGGCGCCGGCCGCTTCGCTGAACTTATAGGTTTCGATCGCCGCGGTGATTTCAGCGGCGGCTTTCGCCGTCTCGTGGGCGATCCAGCGGTTGAGCGTTTCCTTCGGCGGACTTCGGATCGAAACCCTCGACCCGCGCGGCGCCGTTGAATTCGACAAAGCGCGCGGCGTTCCACAGCTTGGTCGCGAAGTTGCGGTTGTTCTCGACGTCCTGCGGGCCGAGCCTGATGTCGTGCCCGGGCGCGACATTGCGCATCAAGCGTGAAGCGCAGCGCGTCGGCGCCGTATTGATCGATGACGCCGAGCGGATCGACCACGTTGCCTTTTGACTTCGACATTTTGGCGCCGGAGGCGTCGCGCACCAGGCGATGGATGTAGACATCGGCGAACGGCGACTTCTTTCATGAAATGCAGCCCCATCATCATCATGCGCGCGACCCAGAAGAAGATGATGTCGAAGCCGGTGACCAGCATCGAGGTCGGATAAAAGCGCGCCAGCTCCTCCGTCTTGTCCGGCCAGCCGAGCGTCGAGAACGGCCACAGCGCGGAAGAGAACCAGGTGTCGAGCACGTCCTCGTCGCGCGTGATGGGTATTGGTTTCTTTGGACCGTCAAAAAGTGCGTCGAACATTTCGCGCTGCAATTTCTCTCGCGGCACGACCTCGATTGCATGGACCGTATGCCCTTCTAGCTTGCCGAACGGCCTCATCCTCGGATTTGGCGACGAAATACTTCTCAACTGAAACGAGATCAGGACGCCTGGCCGCCGTCATTTTGCAGGCAGCCACTTTCAGTCGATGCCTGGCCCATACCAAGCCGGAATCTGGTGACCCCACCAGAGCTGGCGCGAGATGCACCAGGGCTGGATGTTTTCCATCCAGTTGAAATAGGTCTTCTCCCAGTTCTGCGGGACGAATTTGGTCTTGCCATCACGCACCGCGGCGATGGCGGGCTTCGCCATTTCCTTAGCGTTCACATACCATTGCTCGGTCAGATACGGCTCGATGACGACGTTCGAGCGGTCGCCGTGCGGCACCGCATAGGTGTGCGGTTCGATTTTTTCGACCAGACCCTTTCTTCCAGCCGCGCAACGATCGCTTGCGCGCGACAAAACGATCCACCCCGTTCTAGATCTGTGATTGTCTGTCTGAACTTGCGGAATGACAGCGTCGACGATGTTGCCCCGGCCAATCGAAATTGGCGCTGTCGAGTGAACGCAATTTTGCCTTCGATGCGTGAAGATATTGATCTGCGGCAAGCCGTGCCGCTTGCCGACCTCGAAATCGTTGAAGTCGTGCGCCGGCGTGATCTTCACCGCGCCTGAGCCCTTCTCCGGATCGGAATATTCGTCGGCGATGATCGGAATTTTTCGGCCGACCAGCGGCAGGATGACGTTCTTGCCGACGAGTTTTTTATAGCGCTCGTCGTCCGGATGCACGGCGACGGCGGTGTCGCCGAGCATCGTCTCCGGCCGCGTGGTGGCGACGACGATGTAAGTCGAGGGATCGTTCGGATCGAAGGTCTTGCCTTCGAGCGGATAGCGCAGATGCCAGAGGTGCCCCTTGGTCTCGACCTGCACCACTTCGAGATCGGAAATCGCGGTGAGCAGCTTGGGGTCCCAGTTGACCAGCCGCTTGTCCTTGTAGATCAGCTTTTCATTGTAAAGCTGGACGAAAACTTTGATGACCGCCTTGGACAGACCGGGGTCCATGGTGAAGCGCTCGCGCGACCAGTCGCACGAGGCGCCGAGGCGCTTCAACTGATTGATGATGGTGCCGCCGGATTCTTCCTTCCACTCCCACACGCGCTTGAGGAATGCCTCGCGCCCCATGGCGCGGCGGCCGGGCTCCTGGCGCTCCATCAACTGCCGCTCGACCACCATCTGCGTGGCGATGCCGGCATGGTCGGTGCCCGGCTGCCACAGCACGTCCTTGCCGCGCATGCGCTCGAAGCGGCAGAGAATGTCCTGCAGCGTGTTGTTGAGCGCATGGCCCATATGCAATGAGCCGGTGACGTTGGGCGGCGGGATGACGATACAATAAGGCTCCGCGCCGGCGCGTTCGGGCCGGCCGGCGCGAAAGGCGCCCGCCTGTTCCCAAGTCCGGTAGATGCGGCCCTCGACGTCCGCGGGCTGATAGGTCTTGTCGATCATTGACGGTTTCGCTGGCGAAGAATTGCGCGATACAAAGCCTCAGCCGACCTGCCGGAGTCAACTTTGCCATCCGAAAAACGCCGAGCCCGACCGCGCCCTGACGCGCGCCATCGCCCTGATGGCGTTTGCCGCCTTCGCCAGCGGCTTTTCGCTGCGCATTTCCGACCCGCTGCTGCCGCAGATCGCGCTCGATTTCGCCGCCAGCGTCGGCGCCGCCTCCGCCATCGTCGCGGCTTACGCGGTGCCCTACGGGCTGACGCAGGCCTTCGCCGGCCTGCTCGGCGACCGCTTCGGCAAATGCCAGGCGGTGGCGGCGACCTGCGCCTTCTCCTGCCTGCTGGTGCTGCTCTGCGCCTTCTCGCAATCGCTGCCGCAGCTCACCGCCGCGCGCTTCATCTGCGCGCCGGCCGCCGCCACCATCGTGCCGCTCGGCATGGCCTATGTCGGCGACGTCGTGCCCTACGAGCGGCGGCAGCCGGTGCTGGCGCGCTTCCTTGCCGGGCAGATGATGGGCATGATCGCCGGACAGATCGCCGGCGGCGTCATCGGCGACCATTTCGGCTGGCGCACGGTGTTTTACGTGCTGGCCTTCGTCTTCGCCGGCGCCAGGCGCGGCGCTCGCCAGCCAGTTCGGCCGCAATCCGTGGGTCAAGCCGCTGCGGCGCACGGCGCCGAGCACAGGCCCGGGCTTGATCGCCGACTACCGCAAGCTCGCCGCCAGTTCGTGGGCGCGCTTTATCGTCATTGCGGTGTTTTTCGAAGGGCTGATCTTCTTCGGCGCCTTCACTTACGTCGCCGCCGATCTGCACGCGCGTTTCGACCTGAGTTTTTCCCTTATCGGCCTCGTCGTCGCCGGTTTCGGCGCCGGCAGCCTGCTCTATGCGGCAACCGTGCGCGTGCTGGTGGTGCTGCTGCGCGAGAACGGGCTGGTGATCGGCGGCGGCATCGTCGTGATGCTCGGCTATCTCGCTGCTCGCCGGCGCGCCGTTCTGGGAAAGCGCGCCGCTTGCCGCCGCCGCGCTCGGCTTCGGCTATTACATGCTGCACAACACGCTGCAGACCAACGCCACGCAGATGCTGCCGGAAGCGCGCGGCACCGCCGTTGCCGGTTTTTCCTCGGCGCTGTTTCTCGGGCAAAGCGCCGGCGTCGCGCTTGCCGCGCCGATCGTCGACCGCGCCGGCGCGCCCTTCGTCTTCGTCGTGGCGGCGGTGCTGTGGCCGATTTTGGCGCTGTGGATCGTGCGGCGGCTGGAGCGCCGCGCCGTCGAATAATCTGAGAAAACTTAAGGCTCGGCCGCGCGAGACGCGCTCGATCTCGGCGCGCACGATGCGCTCGACGAGGCCCGGCAGATTGTCGTCGAGCCAGGTCTTCAGCATCGGGCGCAGCATTTCCTTCACCAGATCCTCGAGCGTGCGCGCGTTGTTGAGCAGCATGGTGTGCGCCAGCGTATTGAAGGCGCTGTCGACCGCCGCGGTCGCCGTGTTCGACAGCAGCGAACGCTCGGATGGCGTGGGCTGCGCGAACTGCCGTCGCGTCTCCTCGAGCGCGCGCACGGCTGGCGGTTCCGGTTCGGACGGCCGGTCGGTGAAACACCACGTCGGAGGCTCCATCGATGGTGCGGAAGCTCGGCGCAGGGCCCGGCGGCGGTGTCGGCGCGGCCATCGCCTCGGTCAGATCGAGCACGTCGGCGGCGGACGGCGCCGGCTTCGGCGCCGGCGGGCTTCGGCGGCGGCGCGGCTTTAGCCGGCGCCAGCTCGGCGAGCATGGCGTCGATGTCGTTTTGACTGTTGGCGGCCGGCGGCGGCGTCATGCGCGCCGCCGGCGGCGCCGGGCGCGGCGGCGGTGGTGCCGGCGCCGGCTTAGGCGCAGCAGCAACCGGCGGTGGCGCGGCCAGCGGGCTTCGGCGGCGGGGCGGGCTCGGCGGGCTTTGCCGCCTTGCCGGCGTCGTCATCGGCAATGATGCGCCGGATGGAGGCCAAAATCTCCTCCATGGAGGGCTCTTGGGCCTTCGCCGATTGGGTCATTGCCGAATTCCCGCGCCCATTCGCCTAAAAGCACATCCCTTCAGCGCCGCGATTGCCACGCCTTCGCGACGCGCGAATCGTCATGCCAACCCGTTATACGCCAGAGGGATACCGGTGTGGCAGTGGTAGCGCAGGAACCTTAACGAGCTGTGGACACACAACGCGGCAATTGGGCGCTCTTGCCGCCACTCTGCCGGGCGCGAATCACTTGCCGTCCGGCGTGCGCACGCCGGCCCAGCTGTCGCGCACCTGTTGATAATGCACCTTGGCGTCATAGACCGGCACGTGCAGGCCGAGCACCTGCGGCGACAGCCGACCGACCGCCGCCAGAAGCGTATAGGACGCCACCACCCGGTCATGCTGCGCGGTGACCAGCGCCACCCGCGCATTCACCAGCACCTGCTGCGCGTTGAGCACGTCGAGCGTGGTGCGTTGGCCGACGCGCGCCTCCTCGCGCACGCCGTTGAGCGCGATCTCGGATGCCTGCACCTGGGCTTGCGTCGCTTCGATATTGGCTTTGCCGGCCTGCAGCTGGCCCCAGGACTGCACGACGGTCTGCCGCACCTGATCGCGCGCGGTATCGAGATCGATGCGCATCTGCCCGAGCGTCTCCTTGGCCTGGCGGATGGTCGCGTATTCGGCGCCGCCCTGATAGATCGGCACGCTGAGCTGGCCGAGCACCGAGGCGGTATAGCTCTCGATAGTGTTGGAGGCTCTGCGATGGTCATACAGTTCTTGGTGGAGTTGCCTTGCACCGATACGGTCGGATATAGCGCGCCTTCGGCAACCTTTACCTGCTGCAGGGCCGCGTCGACATTGTATTGCGCGGTGGTCACGGTCGGATGGTCGGCGCTGCCGATGCTGATCGCGTCGGGAAGATCCGGCGGCGAAAAACGGTCGACCGGCGTGCCGGGCGCGAGCTTGCCCGGATTGACGCCGATGACCTGGCGGTAGGTCGCGAGCGAAGCGGTGTAATTGGCCTCGGCGCTGAGCACCTGCGAGCGGCCGGCGGCGAGGCTCGATTCCGCCTGCGCAACGTCGGTGCGGGTGACCTCGCCGACATTGAAACGATCGCGAGTCTGCCGCAATTGTTCCTGCAGCACTTCGACGTTGCGCCGCTGCAGGTCGAGGATCGCGGTGTCGCGCAGCAGGTTCATGTAAGCTGTGACGGCCGCGAGCAGCACCTGCTGCTTCGGTGGTGCGCAAAGTCTCGCGCGCGGCGAACACCGCGCTTTCCGCCTGACGCGTCTTGTTGGCGGTCTGGAAGCCGTTGAACAGCGTCTGCGTGATCGTGGCGCCGGCGCTAGGGCGCGTTGTAGCCGCTCTGGGTGAAATAGGTCGCCGGCGTATTGCCCGTGCGCAACGGGGTCTGTCGAGATCGTCGACAACGACTGCTCGCCGCCGGAGGCGGTGATTGTAACTTTGGGCCGATAGCCTGACAGCGCAATCGGCACGCCCTCGTCGGTGGCGCGCACGGCGGCGCGCTGCGAATTCAGCGTCGGGTTGTTCTGATAGGCCTGCACCAGCGCGGATCTCCAGCGTATCCGCCCGCGCCGGCGCGGCTGCCGACAAACGGCAGCGCGGCCGCCAATGCCAGCGCACCGGCCGCAACACCACCCCAATCCCTTGCGACGACGCAAATGCAACATTCCACAACCCAAACCGAAACGCGACAGCCTCGAAACCGGCCGACTCAACCCGCCGAACCAGCAACCATAGGCGGCGCAGCCGGGGGCTTAAAACCCCTTCCCGAGCGTCCGCGCACAGATTGGTCAGAGTGTATGGGGATTTCTTGCCACGCATGAGGGGCTTACGGCGGTATTTAGAAGGCGAAAACGGGCGGTTTGGCAAAGCCCGGCAGCAGCGGCGCGGCGGCATCGAAAAGCGGCCGGCCGCCGACATCCTCGCCGCTGCGGCGATAGAGCATGGCCTTGGCGCCGGGACCGGAGCCGAGCACGCAGACCAGCCGGCCGCCGTCCTTGAGTTGAGCGCACAGCGCATGCGGCGGACCACCTCGGTCGCGCCTTCCAGCACAATTGCGTCATAGGGCGCGGCCTGCGGCCAGCCTGCCGCCAGCGCGCCGGTCGCCAGCGTCACGTTGGCGATGCCGGCAAGCGCGGCGCTCGCCGCCGCCGCGAGTTTCTTGTCCTCTTCCAGCGCCACCACGTTGCCGGCGACCCGCGCCAGCACCGCGGCGCCATAACCGGTGGCGCAGCCGACGTCGAGCACGTGATCTTCCGGGTCGATTTCGGCGGCCTGCATGAGTTTGGCGAGCACCATCGGCTTGAGCAGGCGGCGCGCGCCGCCGAGCGGCAAGTCGATATCGAGATAGGCGAGCGCGGCGGAGCCCGGCGGCACGAAGCGCTCGCGCGGGACTTCCTGCATGGCGGAAATGACGCGCAGGTCGGTGACGTCGGCGGTGCGGACCTGGCCGTCCACCATCATGCGGCGCGCGGCGGCAAAGTCGGTCATCGCGATCCTCGAGGGAACTCGGAAAATGCGCGGCTTTTGTGCGGCAAGGGCGGGCAAAAGGCAAGCCGGGCGGATACGTTGTCGCTGCGACCTTCCTCCTATATAGGCTTTGGGCGCCGGCCGTCTGACCAACCGGCAAGCCAGGGCCACGTGGCGGAGTGGTTACGCAGAGGACTGCAAATCCTTGCACGCCGGTTCGATTCCGGCCGTGGCCTCCACCCGCCTTCGCCCGCCGAAGCGGCGGGCTCGGGCGGGCAAGCCCGCTTACGAAACAGCGCGGAGACGGGCTTCGGTTGGCAAGCCACTCTAGCCCGCGAAGGTAGGCCGCCGAAGCCATCTTGGCGAAGCGGGCCAAGCTCCTGATTTCGGCCCGCCCTTCACGCTTTGCAAAGCGTTTTGGCTTTGTTATAGGCGCGATGCCGATAAACCGGCCTGTTCCTCGGTAGCTCAGCGGTAGAGCGTTCGACTGTTAATCGAAATGTCGCTGGTTCGATCCCAGCCCGAGGAGCCAATCTTCCGTCGCGGCGCGGCAACCGCGGATCATACGTTGCGCGGCTTTTCCCCGCCCGCGGCTCGCGAGTTGCCTCATGACGCCCCCGACCAGCCCGCTCCTCACCGACCTCTACGAACTCAACATGATCCAGGCCTATCTGGATCGCGCGCGAGGACCAGGAGGCGGTGTTCGAATTCTTCGTGCGGCGGCTGCCGGCGCGGCGCGGTTTCATGCTCGCCGCCGGCCTCGACGACGCGCTCACTTATCTGGAGATGCTTGCGTTCTCCGACGCCGACATCGCCTGGCTCAAAAGCACCGGGCGCTTCCGCCAGAACCTGCTCGATTATCTTGCTGGCTTCCGTTTCACCGGCGACGTGCATGCGATTCCGGAAGGCACCGTCTGCTTCGCCAACGAGCCGCTCATCCGCATCACGGCGCCGCTGCCGCAGGCGCAGCTCGTCGAAACGCGGCTCATCAACATCCTGCATTACCAGACGCTGATCGCGTCGAAGGCGGCACGCATGGTGCTCGCCGCGCCGGGAAAAATTCTCTCCGACTTCGGCCTGCGCACCGCGCACGGCGCCGAGGCCGGATTGTACTCGGCGCGCGCAAGCTATATCGCCGGCTTTGCCGGCGCCGCCAACGTGCTCGCCGGCGAGACCTACGGCGTGCCGATGGTCGGCACCATGGCGCATTCTTTCGTGCAGGTCCATGACGACGAAGCGGGAGCGTTCGAGGATTTCGCCCGCGCGCGGCCTGAGGGCGTGATCCTGCTGATCGACACCTACGACACCGAGGCCGGCGCGCGCAAAGTCGTCGCGCTCGCGCCAAGACTGAAAGCCGACGGCATCTCGATCCGCGGCGTGCGTATCGATTCCGGCGACCTCATCGCCATGGCGCGCAAAGTCCGCGAGATCCTCGACGCGGGTGGTTTGCGGGATGTCATTATTCTCGTCAGCGGCGGCATCAATGAGGACGTGCTGAAGAACATGATGGTGAAACTTGCGCCGATCGACGGTTTCGGCATCGGCGTCAACCTCGCCGCCTCGGTCGACGTGCCCGCCTTCGACTGCGCCTACAAGCTGCAGGAATATGCCGGCAAGCCGAAGCGCAAATTGTCCGAGGGCAAGGCGACCTGGCCCGGCCGCAAGCACGTGTGGCGCAGCTATGACGCCGACCGCCGCATGCGCAACGACATCCTGTCGCTGGAAGGCGACCGGCAGCCGGGCGAGCAGCTTATCGTGCCGGTGATGCGCGGCGGCAAGCGGCTTGGCCCCGCGGAGACGCTCGCCGTCATCCGCGAGCGCGCCGCGCGCGATCTTGCCAGCCTGCCGGAGCCGTTGCGGCGGCTGGAGCAGGTCGGGCCCTACCCGGTGAAAATCTCCGAAGCGCTGGCGACCCTCGCCGCCGAGGCCGACCGCACCACCAAGCGGCGCTAATCAGGCGCGTATCCCCGCTCTGTTCCAGCCGCGGGCGCCCTCGCCGTAAATCTCGTGCCCCTTGTCGGTGACGACCACGGTGTCCTCGAGCTTGATGAAGCCGCGCGTCGGATGCATCAGCGTCGTCTCGACCGAGACCACCTCGCCGGCTTCGAGCGGCAGCTCGGAATCGGGCGAGGGATAAGGCACCGGGCCGCGATTGGTGAGGCGGGGCCGCTCGTGGCTGACCAGCCCCATGCCGTGGGCGAGGAACTCGATGTGATTGTGGTGCTTCGACTTATCTCAGCGGCACCTTCGCGGCGGCGTAGATCTCCTTGCCGATGGTTCCTGGCTTGATCGCCTTGAACGCCGCGCGCTGGATGCCTTCGATCTCGCCGAGCAGATCGACGAGCTCGGCGTCGGGTTCGCCGTGGATCGCCATGCGGCAGATGTCACCGATATAGCCTTTGTAGTTGCCGCCGCTATCGAGCGACATGATGTCGCCCTGCTCCCATTTCTGTTCGGAGGGCGCGCGGTTCATGCCGGTGCCGGCGGTGATCAGACAATATTCGAAGGTAAGCCCGCGATTGGTTTCCTCGCGGCGCAGATTTTCCACCATTTCGGCTTTGGTGACGCCGGGCTTGACTGCGGCGACGACGGCTTGCATCGAGGCGAGCACGGCTTCAGAGGCGTATTTCAGTTTTGCCAGCTCGTCGGCTGATTTTCTCAGCCGCTGGCGCTCGAGCACGAACAGCGCATCGACCCATTCGGCGTTGGGGAACGCGTTGCGCAGCACGATCGAGGCGTCGTAGGGCAGGAAGCCGAACTCGGCGGCGATGCGCTTTGGCTTGAGCCCCATCTTCTTGATGTGATCGACCGCCTTCTGCATGGCGTCGACCGAGCCCCAGGTGTTGGTCTGCGTCTCCGGCGTCCACATCGGCGCGACCTCGCGCTGGAACTTCTCCAGGCGGTGGCCGATATAGGCGGCCTTTTCCGGCGCGCCTTTCGCGTAGACCAGCACCGGCAGATAGCGGGTGACGCCGGTGGCATCCATGTAGTCGAAGAAAATGGCGCGGTGACCGCCGAGCAGATACTGCACATTATGCTTGGAGGTGGCGATGACCACGTCGATGCCGTCCTCCTCCATCAGCCGGTCGAGCCGGGTGTGGTCGAAGGGGATGGCGAGACCGCTGGGCTTCTGCGCGTTGACGTTCATAGGAATGACTCCGGCTGATTTCGGATAGCCTATTGCCACAATTCCCTGCTCGCAAGCCGGGCGCCTTGGACAAGCGATTCCAGCTTCGCCCACATGATCGTAGGGTGCACGCGGCGGTGGAACGGCCCTTGCGCGAAGCCGCAGTCGGTGCCGGCGATGATGCTTTCGCGGCCGACGATTTTCGCCAGGCGAACAATGCGCTCAGCCACCAGTTCGGGATGTTCCACCACATTGGTGGCATGGCTGATGACGCCGGGGATGAGCACCTGCCCCGGCGCGAGCCTCGCGTCCTGCCACACTTTCCACTCGTGCTCGTGGCGGGGATTGGCGCCTTCGATCACATAGGCGCCGACCTTCACCTTGAGGATGAGATCGACGATGTCCTTGAGCGGCACGTCGCTGACGTGCGGGCCGGGCCATGAGCCCCAGCAGACGTGATAGCGGATGCGGTCGGCCGGCAGGCCGGCGATGGCGTAGTTGATGAGATCGACCTGCTTCGCCAGCCAGCGACGGTAATGCTCGAAGCTCGCGGGCGGCACCATGCGGTCATAGGTGACGGCGTTGCGGGCGTCGTCGAGCTGCAGCAGAAAGCCGGCATCGACGATCATCTTGTACTCGGCGCGCATCGCTTCCGCGATCGCCGCCTGCAGGTCGTCCTCGTTCTTGTAATACTCGTTCTTGCGGTCGGGGATCACGCTCGCGGGCGCGGCGACCGGCAGGAAGGCTTCCTCCACCGTCACGCTTTTCAGCGCGGCCTTGAAGTTGTCGATGTCGCGGGCAAGCTCCACCTGCCCGGTGTATTGAATCGGACCCGACGCAGATGGCGTCGACCGTGGTGCCGCCGACGCCTTCGCGGGCATCGAGCTCGGCGTAGAACTCGGCAAAGCGCGTGCGGTCGGCGCCGCGCGTGAACGGATTGGCCGCTTCGCTTTTGATCGGCCGCCGTTCAAAGCCCGACAGCCGCGCCAGCGCGTACATCGACCAAGAATACGACTTACCGAATTCGCCGTCGCTCACCACGTCGACGCCGACGTTCGCCTCCTCGCGCACGACAGCGGCGACGGAGTTGGTCAGGCATTTTTGGTAGGCGCTTTCGTCAAACGGCTTGCCCGCTTGCCTCGCGCGCAAAAATTCCTGCAAGGCGGGCGGGCGAATGAGGCTGCCCACGTGCGTGGTGAGAATGCGGTCGGTGCTGCGTTTCATGGGGTGCGCGCTTTACTACGCCTTGGCGACGCCGATCAGCTGTTCGAGTCGCGCCGGATCGTTGCGTAGCGCCTCGCTTGCCCCGTCATAGACGATGCGGCCGCGATCCATCACTACCGCGCGAGGCGCGATGTCGAGCGCGAGGCGCGTGTTCTGCTCGACCAGCACCGTGGACAGCCCGCCGGCTTGCGTCAGCCGCTTCACCGCGCGGGAAAGCTCCTCGACGATCACCGGCGCAAGGCCTTCCGACGGCTCGTCCATCAGCAGCACGGTCGGATTGCCGATGAGCGCGCGGCCGATTGCCAGCATCTGCTGTTCGCCGCCGGAGAGCTGATTGCCGCGGTTGCCGGCGCGCTCGGCGAGCCGCGGAA
The DNA here is from genome assembly GCA_963753925.1 of uncultured Alphaproteobacteria bacterium. GTDB lineage: Bacteria > Pseudomonadota > Alphaproteobacteria > Rhizobiales > Xanthobacteraceae > Pseudolabrys. The sequence goes on along the minus strand of CAVWEF010000004.1, from coordinate 287,304 downwards.
ACAGCTCGCACACGGTTTCAACCGTCCAGGCGCCCGGCCGCGCCGCAACTTGCATGTTTTCCAGTACGGTGAGCGAGGGAAAGATTTCCCGTTCCTGCGGCACCAGCCCGAGCCCGGCGGCAACCCGCCGGTAAGTCACCATGTGCGAGATTTCGTTGCCGTGCAGCCGGATCGTTCCGCCATGCAGCGTCGTGTGACCCATGATGGTGGACAACAGCGTGGTCTTGCCGACGCCGTTGCGGCCGATGATCGACAGCGTCTCGCCGACGGCAAGCGACAGCGCGACGTCTTCCAGCACCACCGTCTCGCCATAGCCGGCGGACACCTTGTCGAGCTCGAGCGCGCGCTCACCCATGGCGCACCTTATGCCCTTCCTGCCCGAGATAGACGGCCCTCACCTGCTCGTCGGCCATGATCGCCTCAGGCGTGCCCTGCGTGAGCACAGCACCCTGCACCATCACGGTGATCTCCTTGGCGAAGCGCATCACTACGTCCATGTCGTGCTCGATGATGAGGATGGCGATATCGGGATCGAGGCTGGCGACGACGTCGAGGATGAGATGGCTTTCCGAAGACGGCACGCCCGCCGCCGGCTCGTCGAGCAGCAGCACGCGCGGCCGCTGCGCCAGCGCAATCGCAATCTCCACCAGCCGCTGGCGGCCATAGGGGAGCTCGCGCACCAGCTTGAGCGCGTCGTCGACCATGCGCAGCGAATCAAGATGATCGAGGGTCTCGTCGAGGATCATCGCGCTTGGTGCCGATCGGCGCGCCACATATTGTTGGCAGTAGCCGTCGCGCTCGCTGATCGCCATCGCGACATTTTCCAGCACCGAGAGCCCGCGGAACAATTGATTGATCTGGAAGGTGCGCGCCAACCCGCGCCGCGCCCGCTCGGCCTGCGACATGTCGGTGATGTCCTCGCCGTCGAGCAGCACGCGGCCCGACGACGGCTTGAGCACGCCGGTAATCAGATTGACCAGCGTGGTCTTGCCGGCGCCGTTCGGTCCGATCAGCGCCCGCCGCGCCCCGCGCTCCAGCGTCAGATTGACGTCGCGCGTTACCGCCAGCGCGCCGAAGCTGCGGTTGAGCCCGTCCACTTGCAGCGCGGCGGTCATCACTTCCACCTCCGCGACAGATAGCGCCCGAGATTCTCCAGCGGCCCGAGCAGGCCACGGCGCGCAAACAACACCGCCAGCACCAGCATCAGGCCGATGCCGAATTGCCAGAACGTCGGGCTGAATTTCGACAGCTTGTCCTCCAGCACCATGTAGACCACGGCGCCGACGAAGGCGCCGTAGAGCCGCCCGGTGCCGCCGAGGATCAGCATCATCATAACCTTGGCAGAATTGTCGAAGTCGAACACCGTCAACGTGACGTAGGCATTGGTCTGCGTGAACAGCGCGCCGGCGACGCCGGCAATGCCGGCGGCGATGGTGTAGACAGTCACCAGCCGGCGATGCACCGGCGAGCCGATCGCGTGCATGCGCCGCACATTTTCACGAATGCCGGTGAGCGCCTGGCCGAACGGCGAATAGACGATGCGGCGCACGAAATAGAACACGATCGCCAGCACGCCGAGCACGTAAAGATAATTGGTGTGGCCATAGAGGTCGTAATCGAACATGCCGAACAGCGGCGAGAAGGCAAGCCCCGGCAAGCCGTCATAGCCGCCGGAAATGTCGGAGCGCAGGTTGCCGGTTTCCTGCAGCATGATGGCGGTGGCGAGCGTCAACATCAGCAGCGTCAGCCCGCGATAGCGCAGCAAGAACCATCCGGAGACGAAGCCGACGAGCGCCGCCAGCAGGGCCGCCGCAATGAGGCCCGAGATCGGCTCGCTCCAGCCGAAACGAGCGGCGGCGAGCCCCACCGTATAGGCGCCGATGCCGAAGAAGGCGGCGTGGCCGAGCGTGACGATGCCGGCGTAACCGAGGATCAAATCGAGCGACAGCGCGAACAGCGCCATGATCAGCACCTGGCTGCTGAAGGTCATGCGCTCGGGAAAGGCAAAGAAACAGGCAATCGCGATCAGCCACGGCAGCGCCTCGCTCGGACGGAAACGATGGCGGCGCAGCAGAAATTCCGCGGCGCGGTCGCGCACGGCGATGCGCGCAGCATCCTGTGTCTCACTCGCGGCCATAGAACCCCGCAGGCCTGACCAGCAGCACGGCGACGGTGACGGCGTAAATGAAAAAGCCGCCGGCATCGGCAAACAGGTATTTTCCCGCAGTGTCGAAAATGCCGAGCACCAGCGCAGCGAGCAGAGTGCCCTTGAGGCTGCCGAGCCCGCCGACCGCGACCACGATCAGGAACAGCACCAGATAGAGCACGGCGAAGCTGGGCGAGAGCCCGAACAGCTGGATGGCGAGCCCGCCGCCGAGCGCGGCGAGCCCCGAGCCGACGGCGAAGGTGAGCGTGAACAGTAGATCGACATTGATGCCGACCGACTCCGCCATGCGCCGGTTGTCCACCGCGGCGCGGATCTTGGCGCCGATATTGGTGCGTTCGAAGCCGTACCAGAGCACGACAATAAGCGCGGCGCCGACAGCAATGAGAAAGGCGCGATAGCTAGGGAAGCTGCGCATGCCGAGATTGAGGTCGCCTTCGAGCCAGTGCGGCAGCGGCACCGATTTCGGGATCGGCCCGTAGAAATAAGTGGCCGTGGCGATCGCCATGAAAGCAAGGCCGATTGTCAACATGACTTGGTCGAGATCAGTCGCCTTGTAGAGCCGGCGATAGAGGCCGCGCTCGAACACCACGCTGACCGCGCCAATGGCGAGGGCGGCGATGACGCAGCGATGGAATGAAACCAACGCCGAGGCTCTTTGTGAGCGTGACCACCACATAGCCGCCAGCCATGGCGAAGGCGCCGTGTGCCAGGTTGACGAAGCCCATCAATCCCATCGTCACCGACAGACCGACGGAGACGATGAACAGGAACATGGCGTAAGCCAGCCCGTCGAACAGTATGCTGACGGCAATATTGGCGTATTGCGGCACGAGCCCCACCCCGTTGACGCGAAAAAAACGCCGCCGCGTCTTTATGCGCGGCGGCGCTGTCGGGTGTCAATCAAGCGAAGCGATCAGCTGCCGCAGCGCCCGACCTTGAGCTCCTTGCATTCGTCCTTGACCGCCTTGGTGGTGCCGAGCACCTTCTCGCCGAGCTTGCCGTCGGCCTTGCGGTAGACTTCGAGCGCGTGCTCGTCCTCGACGATGTCGCGGGTGCTTGGGGTCGATCATGACGTGGCCGCGCGGGCCATCGGCCGACCAGCCTGTCATGGCTTCGACGAACTTGGCGCCATCGCTGGCGTCACCCTTGACCTTCTTGATGGTATCGAAGATTGCATGCATGGTGTCCCAGCCGGCCGCCGACATGAAGTCGGGATAGGAATCCGGGCCATAGGCATTGTGCCATTCTTCCTTGAACGCCTTATTTGCGGCATTGTCGAGATCGTCCGCGTAGTGACCCATGACAATGGTGCCGATTGCTGCGTCACCCATGTCCTGAAGTTTATTGTCGGGGATCAAGTCCATCGGACCGATCAGCTTGATGCCCGCCTTGCGCAGACCTACTTCGCCATAAGCCTTCATGATGCCGGTCGCGTGTGCGCCGGATGGAATAAAGGCGTAGAGACAGTCGGGGTGCGCGTCCTTGACGCGCTGCATGAACGGCGTGAAGTCGGGCACCTGCACCGGCGAGCCCATCGGGATCGACAGCGTCACCTTGCCGCCGACCTTTTCGAAACCTGTCTTGAACGCTTCGACCGAATCCTTGCCGGGCGGAAAGTCGGTATAGGCAACCGCCGCGGTCTTGCAGTCGACCTTGTCATGAGCGTAGGCGCCCATCGGATAGGCCGGATGCCACATGCTGAACGACAGCCGCACGATATAGGGCGACAGATTGGTGATCCAGGCAGTGCCGGCATTGGCGATGATCATCGGCACCTTGGATTGGGTAATCACCGGCGCCAGCGCGATCGCCGACGGCGAGAATACGAAGCCGGTAACCAACTGCACCTTGTCGTTGGTAATGAGTTCGGTGGTGGCGACCTTGGCGACTGCGCCGGTCGGCGGACCTTCGTCGCGTTTGACGATCTCGACCTTGTAGGGCGCGATGTCTTTTGCGTGCAGCTTGATGTAGAGATCGAACGCCTTGTCAATCTGATGGCCGAGGTCGGCATTTGGCCCGCTGAACGGCAGCACCACGCCGATCTTGACTGTTTGAGCCTGAGCCATTCCGCCCACGATTGCCGCCGCAGCGGCAACGCCCAGCCAACGCATGAATTTCATCGAGGCCTCCCTAATATCGTTGAATTGATTTGCAATCCCACTTGCGCGCGGGCTGCTTTTTTTCTGCCCACTGGTTCTAAACTGGACTAAATGCCGGGGTTGGGTCAACTGCCGGCGCGCGCATTCATGCGCGCGAAATTTGCGCGGCCAATGCCTCTCGCATTGTCGGATGAACTCAGGCCGCGCTTTTTGCCGCGCTCTTGGCCGACACGGGAACCGCGGCCGGCTGGCCGTCCTTGTTGTGCAACACCAGATCGAGGGAAGCGACTTCGACGCGGTTGCGGCCGCGTTCCTTGGCGAAATACAACGCCTGGTCGGCCTGCGCCAGAAGCTGCGGCATGTCGAGCACCGCGTCCTCGCAATGCACCAGGCCGATACTCACGGTGGCGCAGACTGGACGGCTCTCGACCTCGAGCGCAGCCTGGGCAAAGCCTTCGCGAATTCGTTCGGCGACCATCACCGCCTTTTCAGGGTTGGTATCGTAGAGCACGGCCGCAAATTCCTCGCCGCCGAGGCGGCCGATCAGGTCAGTCGTGCGGATCGATTGGCGCGCGGTCTCGGTAAAAATCTCCAGCACCCGGTCGCCGAGCGCGTGGCCGAAGCGATCGTTGATCGACTTGAAATGATCGAGATCGATGACCAGCACCGCGGTTGGCCGCGGATCGGAGGTGTGGCGCTTGGCGATCAGCGCCGCCTCCTGCAGGAACGAGCGGCGGTTGGCGATGCCAGTCAGCGGATCGACCATGGCGGCGGTACGATGACGCAATTCGGTGCGCTCCTTCGCCATCGCCAGCAGGATGAAGGCGATGGAGATGGTGAACAGCAGCGCCTCGAAGCTGAGCACGGTCAGCCAGACGCTGCCATAAACATGATTGGCGATCGACCAGGGCAGCACCGCGATCAGCGGCGTGCGCAGCAGGAACAACGCGCCGTGCGCGAACAGCATGAAGATCGCCGGCCAGCGCGACACCAGCTGTTCGTCGCGGCCGCGCCAGAATTCGAACGCGGTGAGCCAAGTGTAGGAGGTGATGATGCCGGAGGCGATCAGCACGCGCGCGTCCACTGCCTCGGCCAGCACCGGCAAACGGCACACTAGCAGCCAAAGCACGGCGCCGGTGACCATGTAGACGGGCTCCGCCGGACGGCCACCGAACACGCGCGCGCCGGTCCAGGTGACCGCGAAGGAGGTGAACAGCAAGGCGTTGGCGAGATCGATGGAAATGAGATCCGGCACGCTGCCGTACATGCCGAACAGCACCACGGAGGCTGCGCGCAACAGGTGCGCAAAGCCCCACCAGGCGACCGCACGGATCGAGGTATTCTGCACCCAGGCAAAGAGCAGCAGCAGGCCGAGGATCGCCTCGACGTAGATCGTCACCATGAACAGCGTATTGACGTCGAGATTCATCACGGCGGTACTGGCCTCACCCCACCGGGGCGCATTTTTGCTGTGTCCCCTTCCTCAGGGTTAAAGACAGGCAGGAAACAAGTGGTGAATGGGGCCCGTTACCGTCCGGCAATGCGCCGTTATGGTTTCGAGGTCGTTGCCAAAGAGCGGAGTTCTTGAAATACCGCCTGTCCGGGCCGCACATCGCAGGTCTAAACTGGCGTCAAAAGTCCTTTCAGCAGCCGGGACCCCAGATGCAGATACGCGACGGCATTATCGAGGCAATCGGCCGTACGCCGCTCATCAAGCTCGAGCGCGCCTCGGAAATGACCGGCTGTACCATTCTGGGCAAGGCCGAATTCATGAATCCGGGCGGCTCGGTGAAGGATCGCGCCGGCCGGCAGATGATCCTCGAGGCGGAAGCGCGCGGCGAATTGCGCCCCGGCGGCTTGGTCGTCGAAGCGACCGCCGGCAATACCGGCATTGGCCTCGCTCTGGTCGCCAATGCGCGCGGCTACCGCACCTTGATCGTCATGCCCGACACGCAGAGCCAGGAAAAAAAGGACGTACTGCGCCTGTTCGGCGCCGAATTGATCGAGGTGCCGGCGCTGCCCTATAGCAATCCGGACAATTACCAGCACGTCGGCCGGCGCTTGGCCGAACAGCTCAAGAAGACGGAGAAGAACGGCGTCATCTTCGCCGATCAATGGAATAATCTCGACAACCGCAAGGCGCACTACGTCTCCACCGGCCCGGAAATCTGGCAACAGACCGGCGGCAAGGTCGACGGCTTCATCTGCTCGATCGGCACCGGCGGCACCATCGCAGGCGTGTCGACGTATTTCCGCAAAATGAAAAAGGACATTGTCATCGGCGTCGCCGACCCCCGCGGTGCAGCAATGTACAACCTGTTCGCGCATGGCGAGGCAAAGGCGAGCGACGGCAACTCGATCACCGAAGGCATCGGGCTTGGCCGAGTGACGCCTATTATCCAAGATATCAAGGTGGATAAGCCCTACTTGATCCCCGATGAAGAAGCCGTGTCGCTGATCTTCGACCTGCTCGAACACGAGGGCCTTTGCGTCGGCGGCTCGTCCGGCATCAACATTGCCGGCGCCATCCGCCTTGCCAAAGAGCTCGGGCCGGGCAAAACTATCGTTACCGTGCTTTGTGACTACGGGACGCGTTATCAATCAAAACTTTTCGACCCGGCGTTCTTGCGCTCGAAGAATTTGCCGGTTCCCGAGTGGCTCGAACGAAAATCGGCGATTACGATTCCGTTCGCAAAAGCTTGAGAACGCAATGCCGACACAGTGCCTGTTTCACGACGATTCTTATTTGCAGAGCTGCGAGGCGCGCGCGGTGGCATTAACCGGCGACGGCGGCATCGTTCTCGACCGCACGGTATTCTACGCCACCTCGGGCGGCCAGCCGGGCGATAGCGGCATGCTCATCAATGCCGACGGCGCGTTGATCCCGATCGCCACCGCGGTCTTTACCGACGCCAGCAAGAGCGAGATCGCGCATGTGCCCGCGCCGGGCGCGCCGGCCGTCACGGTCGGCGACGCGGTCATCGCCAAAATCGATTGGGACAAGCGCCACGCCCGCATGCGCATGCACACCGCGCTGCATCTGTTGTCCGCGGTGCTGCCGCATCCGGTCACCGGCGGCTCGGTCGGCGACGGCGACGGCCGCCTCGATTTCGACATCCCCGACAGCGGGCTCGACAAGGATGCCATCACCGAAAAGCTCGGCGAGATGATCGCCGCCGACGCGCCGGTGACGGTGCATTGGATCAGCGACGCCGAACTCGAAGCGCATCCCGGCCTGGTCAAGACCAAGGCGGTGGCGCCGCCCAGCGGCAATGGCCGCGTGCGGCTGATCTCGATTGCCGGCGTCGATCTGCAGCCCTGCGGCGGCACCCACGTGCGCTCGACCGCCGAAATCGGCGCGGTGCGCGTGACGCAGATCGAAAAGAAGGGCAAGCAGAACCGCCGCGTCCGGCTCGCCTTCGCCTGACTGAAAAATTTATCGCTTAAGCGGCGCGCGCCGTCGCGTTGCGTTCCGCCGTTAGCAAAGCTCGCGCCGCCTTCTCGATGCCGGTCAAAATCTTCGGCTCCGAGATGCCCGTGAAATAGGGTTGCATCGGGCCGGTGTCGCAGATGCCGGCAAGGCGAACCGCTTCGTGCAACACGCGGATCGGCGAATGGCGGTCGCGCTCGTCTTCGAGCGGGATGAACAATTCGCGCACACGCTTTGCCTCGGCGAGATCGCCGCGCTTGATGGCGCGCAGCAGCGCCATCGACAGGCCGGGGCCCACGCAGACGCTGCCGGACGTAAAGGCCTGCAGGCCGAACTTGGTGAGATGATCGATCGCCGGGCGTTCGCCGATGCCGCTGATGATCATGGCCGAATCGACGGCGCCGACGAGTTCACGCAGGAATGGGTCGTTCACAGGGTCGTCACGCACGATGGCGTATTTGACGGCGCAGATCGCTCCGTCCTTGGCGAGGCGGCCCATGTCGGCGGCCTCGACATAGCCCTCGTCCTTCACATAAGCGATCACCGGCTTGCCATAGGCGTCGGCAAGCTTGCGGATGCCGATGGCGACGCCGGCCGGCGTCGATTGCGCCTTGTGCGGCAGCACCATCGCGGTCGGGAACGGGTAGTCGCGCAGCATCGTGAGCTGGTCGCGCGCCTTGCCGTAATCGCTGCCGACCGAGGGGATCATCCAGTCGCCGTCGCGCGAAAGCTTAATCAGCAATTCGGCAAGCGTGCGCAGATCGCTGACGCCCATGTTATAGAGGTTGGCATTGCCGCCATACATGAAGCTGCGCACCCCGCCGGAGCGCAGATGGTCGAGCAATTTGGCATTCTCGGCCGGATCGATGGTGAAATCCTTGCGCCGGGCGAGCGGCGGGACCGACAGGACCGACGCGGCAAGATCGGCGGGCGTAATGGGCGTGGTTTTCATGGAGGCACCTCGTTCGGCAACTTGTATGATGACCTGACATTTGGGTCAATGCGGTCGTGTGCTTGCAATACGCGCGGCCGTTGCACATCTGTTCCGTATCATCCACGTTTCGCCCTCCTCTGGAACTTTGCAAATGCCGAACCCGACACCCGCCAGCCGCTGGCTCAAATCCACCGAATGGCTCGCGGGCCAGATCGGCAAGCCCAACGTCGTCGTCGTGGACGCTTCCTATTATCTTTCGACCCAGAAGCGCGATGCCAAGGCCGAATACCTCAGCAGTCATATTCCCGGCGCGGTTTTCTTCGACATCAATGCCATCGCCGATTCATCGACCGACCTGCCGCACATGCTGCCGGGGCCAAGCCAGTTCGCGGAAGCGGCCGGCAAACTTGGCATTGCCGAGACCGACACCATCGCCGTCTACGACGGCACGGGACTCTATTCGGCGCCGCGCGTGTGGTGGACGTTCCGCATCTTCGGCGCCAAGAACGTCTTCATCCTCGACGGCGGTTTTCCCGCGTGGACGGCGGAAGGCCGCCCGGTCGAAGCGGGCGAGGTGAAACGGCCAGCGAAAAACTTTAAGGCCGAGATGAACACGGACGCCGTGGCCAATGTCGATGACGTGCAGATGGCGCTCAATGAGGACGCCGTGCAGGTGGTCGACGCGCGTTCGGCCGGACGTTTTTCCGGCAAGGAGGCCGAGCCACGCGCCGGATTGCGCTCCGGGCACATGCCCGGCGCGTTCAGCGTTCCCTTCGGCGATATCCTCGAGAACGGCCGCCTCGCCGCGCCGGAAAAAATCGCGCAGGCGTTCAAAAAAGCCGGCGTCGATACCGACAAGCCGATCATCACCACCTGCGGGTCCGGCGTCACCGCCGTGGTGCTCGCGGTCGGCCTCGACGCGCTCGGCAAACGGTTGCCGCGCATCTATGACGGTTCCTGGTCGGAATGGGGCGCGCGGCCAGACTTGCCGGTGGAGAAGGACTAGCGTCGCCGCCACCGTGGCTTATATATTAAAAGGGGCATGTGACTCGGTGGGCGCGAGGCCGCGATGATCTTCCGCCAGCTTTTCGACAGCGTATCCGGCACCTATTCGTACCTGCTTGCCAGCCGCAGCGGGGCTGAGGCGCTGATCATCGATCCGGTGCTGGAGAAGGTCGATCGCTATCTGCAATTGATCCGCGAACTTGAGGTCAGACTGGTCAAGGCGGTGGACACGCATCTGCACGCCGATCACATCACCGGCCTCGGCGCGCTGCGCGACCGCACGCATTGCATCACCGTGATGGGCGAGAACACCAAGGCCGACGTGGTCTCCATGAGGCTGGCCGAAGGCGACAAGCTTTCGATCGAAGGCGTGAGCATGGACGTGCTCTACACGCCGGGCCACACCGATGACTCTTACAGTTTTTTGATGGGCGACCGCGTGTTCACCGGCGACACCTTGCTGATCCGCGGCACCGGCCGCACCGATTTCCAGAACGGCGACGCGCGCGCGCAATATGAATCACTGTTCGGAAAATTATTGCGCCTGCCCGAGGAGACGCTGGTGTTCCCGGCACACGACTACAAGGGCGACACGGTTTCTACCATCGGCGAGGAAAAGCGCAGCAATCCGCGCCTGCAGGTCAAGTCGATGGACGAATATGTGGCGCTGATGGCGAGCCTGCATCTGCCCAACCCGAAGATGATGGACGTCGCCGTGCCGTCCAACATGAAGATCGGCCTGGCGCAGCAGGACATCGCCCGGCGCGGCTGGGCACTCGATGCGGCCAGCGCTATCGCCCTCGCCGGGCGGCCGGATGTCGCTCTCGTCGATTTGCGCGAAGCCAGCGAGCGGCAAAAGCACGGCAGCATTCCTGGCGCGCTGCACGCGCCCTATGGCGAGCTGCAGGACAATATCGGGCCGGGCGGAATTCTGCGCGAGCTCGCCCGCGCAACCGACAAACGCATCGTCTTCTATTGCGCCTTCGGCGAGCGTTCGGCGATGGCGGTGCAGGCGGCGCAGGACGCAGGCCTCCTCGCCGCGGTCCACATCGAAGGCGGCCTCGATGCCTGGAGGAAGGCGGGCGGCGCGACCACGCGATGAAACTGAATGCCGAAAACCCGTAACGAACTCATTGGCACTTGGCGGCTCGTTTCCTTCGAGGCAAAAGCCGAGGGCAAGACCGGATATCCGCTTGGAGCAAAGCCCGGCGCCTTTATTGGATTCACGCCGACCCGGCTCTGGGCGATGATCGTCGACACCGCGCGCAAGCCGCCAGCGGGCCCTGCCCCGACCGAAATGGAGGCGCAGGCGTTGATGACGTCAAGCGCGGCTTACACCGGCACCTACAACGTCGCCGCCGGACCAACGCCCGGCGAAATCAAGCTGACGGTCCACGTCGATGCCGCCGCAAACGAGTCCCTCAACGGAACCGAGCGCCTGTTCTTTCTGCTCGCGCAGGGCGACAGGCTGACCTTTAGATCGGCCGGTGACCGGACAGACAACTGGCGTCGAGTTCGAGTTCGTGAAAGCCGACTGACGCAGCCCGCAAGCCGCTCTAGTTGTGCAGGATCTGGCTGAGGAACAGCTTGGTGCGCTCGTGCTTGGGATGCGCGAAGAATTCCTTCGGCTCGTTCACTTCCACGATCTGTCCGGCGTCCATGAAGACGACGCGGTTGGCGACCTGACGCGCAAAGCCCATTTCGTGGGTGACGCAAATCATGGTCATGCCTTCCTCGGCGAGACCGACCATGGTGTCGAGCACTTCCTTGACCATTTCCGGATCGAGCGCCGACGTCGGCTCGTCGAACAGCATGATCTTCGGGTTCATGCATAGCGAGCGGGCGATGGCCACGCGCTGCTGCTGGCCGCCCGATAATTGACCGGGATATTTGTTCGCCTGCTCGGGGATCTTCACCCGCGCAAGATAATGCTGCGCGATCTCCTCGGCCTCCTTCTTCGGCATCTTGCGCACCCAGATCGGCGCCAGCGTGCAGTTCTCCAGCACGGTCAGGTGCGGAAACAGGTTGAAATGCTGGAACACCATGCCGACATCGCGGCGGATTTCGTCGATCTTCTTGACGTCGTTGGTCAGTTCCACGCCGTCGACGACGATGCGCCCCTGCTGATGCTCCTCGAGCCGGTTGATGCAGCGGATCATGGTCGATTTGCCCGATCCGGACGGCCCACAGACGACGATGCGCTCGCCGCCGGTGACGCGCAGGTTGATGTCGCGCAACACGTGGAACTCGCCGTACCACTTGTTCATCTTGTCGATTTCAATCGCCACCGCGTTGGTGAGCTTGGTCGGCTTGATGTTGAGCGCGGCGGTGGTGGTGGCGTTCATGACTGCACCTTTTTCAACACTAACGTTTGTCGCCCTTGGCAAGACGCGCTTCCGTCATGCGGGCATAGCGTGACATCGAATAGCAGAAGAACAGATAGAAGATTGCCGCGACCGCGTAGCCGGTCGACGAGGTCACCGGCGTCGCCCATTTCGGATCGATACGGGAGATTTCGACCGTGTGCAGAAAATCGAACAGGCCGACGATGAACACCAACGTCGTGTCCTTGAACAGGCCGATATAGGTGTTGACGATATTCGGAATGGTGATTTTCAACGCTTGCGGCAAAATAATAAGCCCCATCATCTGCCAGTAGCCGAGGCCGACGCCCATGGCGCCTTCGAACTGGCCCTTGGGGATCGCCTGCAGGCCGGCGCGCACCACCTCGGCCATGTAGGCCGATGCAAACAGGGCGATACCGATGAGCGCGCGCAGCAATTTGTCGGGCGAGTATTGCTCGGGCACGAACAGTGGCAGCATCACGCTGGCCATGAACAGCACGGTGATCAACGGCACGCCGCGCACGAATTCGATGAAGATCACCGAGAACAGCTTGATGGTCGGCATGTCGGAACGCCGGCCGAGCGCCAGCAGCACGCCGAGCGGCAGCGAGAAGACGATGCCGACGGTGGCGACGACGATGGTCACCAGGACGCCGCCCCACAGCGCGGTGTCCACCACCTCGAGGCCGATGGCCGCAAAACCGTGCAGTAGGATGAATGAGGTGATCGGCAGCACGATAAAGAAATAAATCGGCGAATATTGGTGGGCTGGCGACTCGAGCCAGAGAAGCCAGACCACGCCGACGGCGAGCATGGCGAAGAAGATATCGACGCGCCACCGGTCCGGGATCGGATAGGAGCCGTAAATGAAATAAGCAAAGCGGTCGTAGACGAAGGGCCAGCAGGCGCCGATCGTGCGATGCAGCACGACCTCGCGGCAAGCGTCGCGGTCGGCGCCGGTCCACACCGCATCGATGAAGAGAAACTTGACGATTTCCGGAATCATCCAGGCCAGCAGCAGGACGATCACGATCGTCAGCGCGATGTTGAACGGCGTATTCATCAGGTTTTGCCGCAGCCACGCGGTGGCGCCGGTCAACGCCACGGGCGGCTCCCGCCCCTTGATCAACTCGGGCGCTATGAAATGAAGTTCGGCAACCGCGAGTTCGCCTTCGGACTGGCTCATGGCGGCGCCCTCACCTTTCCACCAGGGCGATGCGGCTGTTGTAGATATTCATCGCCAGCGACGTGGTCAGGCTGATCGAAAGATAAACCGCCATGGTGATGGCGACGACCTCGACCGCCTGCCCGGTCTGGTTCAACACCGTGCCGGTGAAAATCTGCACCAGATCGGGGTAGCCGATGGCCACGGCGAGCGAGGAATTCTTGGTGAGATTCAAATATTGGCTAGTGAGCGGCGGCAGGATCACCCGCATCGCCTGCGGCAACACGATGAGCCGCAACGCGATGCCGGGCTTCAAACCAAGCGCAAAGGCGGCCTCGCTCTGGCCGCGCGAGACGGCGAGAATGCCGGCGCGCACCACTTCGGCGATGAACGAGGCGGTATAGATCGACAGCCCGAACAGCAGCGCGACGAATTCCGGCGCCACTTCGAGGCCGCCGGTGAGATTGAAGCGGCCGCGCTGCGGCAAGTCGAAGGTGTAGGGAAATCCGAATATGAGAATGTAAAGCGCCGCCGGCACGATCACCATGGCTGCGCCAACGAGGAACACCGGCGCCTGCTGGCCCGTCGCCTCCTGCCGGCGTTTGGCCCAGAAGCGGAAAATAATCGCGCCGATAAACCCGGCGAGGATCAAAATCCACATCACGCCCTCGCCGCTGTGCCCCACGGGTTTGGGCAGCACGAAGCCGCGATTGTTGAGGAAGGTGTGGAAGGGAAGCAGATAGCTTTCGCGCGTTTCCGGCAGCGCCTTGAGCACGGCGTTGTACCAGAACAGCAGTTGCAGCAGCAGCGGGATATTGCGGATGGTTTCGACGTAGCCGGTGCAGACCCGCGCCACCAGCCAGTTCGACGACAGCCGTCCGATGCCGATGATGAAACCAAGGATCGTCGCCAGGATAATGCCGATGCCGGCAACCAGCAGAGTATTGAGCAGTCCGACCCAGAACGCGCGGCCGTAGGTCGAGGCGGTGGAGGAGTACGAGATCAACGTCTGGCTGATGTCGAAGCCTGCCGTGTGCTCCCAAAATCCGAAGCCGGAGGCGATGTGCGCCTTTTTCAAATTGTCGATGGCGTTACTGGTCGCCGCGTAGACCAAAAAACCAATGATTACGCACAGCGCGATCTGATAGGCGACGGAGCGCACTTTCGGATTATTATAAAATGCAACGCGCGCGGGCGCCGATCCCGCCTGGGCGTCAACTGTCATTGTCCCCTCTTTGCCTTTTCCGGCGTCCCCCGCGCGGCGCCGCCGGGACCGCCGCCGCAAGATCGCGGCGGCGGTTCAGCCCCTCAAGACGACGATTAGCGGATCGGCGGCGCGTACTGGATGCCGCCGTTGCTCCACAGCTTATTGAGGCCGCGCGGGATTTTCAGCGGAGAGCCCGTCCCCACGTTGCGCTCATAGGCCTCGCCGTAATTGCCGACGGCCTTGATGACATTCACCGCCCAATCCTTGGACAGGCCAAGCTGCTCGCCATAATTGCCCTCGGTGCCGACCAACCGCTTGATGTTGGGATTCGTCGAGCTCATCATCTCGCCGATGTTTTTTTGCGTGACGCCGTATTCCTCGGCATTGAGCATCGCAAACAAAGTCCATTTCACCACATCGAGCCACTGATCGTCACCTTTGCGCACGACCGGACCAAGGGGCTCCTTGGAGATGATCTCCGGCAGAATGATGTGGTCGTCCGGGCTGGCAAGCCGCAAGCGCTCCGCGGCAAGTCCCGACGCGTCCGTGGTGAATGCGTCACAGCGGCCGGCGTCATAGGCCTTGACGGTTTCGTTGGCGTCGGCGAACGTCACTGACTTCAGCGTCATGTTATGCGCGCGGAAAAAGTCCGCGAGGTTGAGTTCGGTGGTGGTGCCCTGCTGGACGCAGACCGAAGCGCCGTTGAGTTCGAGCGCGGAATTCACCTTGAGCGACTTGCGCACCATGAAGCCCTGGCCGTCGTAATAGTCGACCCCGGTAAACTCCAAGCCCAAGGCGGCCTCACGCGAGCTGGTCCAGGTCGTATTGCGAACAAGCACGTCGACTTCGCCCGATTGCAACGCGGTGAAGCGATCCTTGGCGGTCAACGCCGTAAACTTCACTTTGTTGCCGTCGCCGAGGACCGCCGCGGCGATGGCACGGCAGACGTCGACGTCAAGACCGGTCCATTTGCCCTGCGCGTCCGGCAGACCGAAGCCCGCTAGACTGCCATTGGCGCCGCAATTGAGCATGCCGCGGTCTTTCACCGTCTTCAGTATCTGAGCGGACGCACCTTGCGCGACGAACACGCCGGCAAGCGCGAGAACTAGAATACTAACTAAACGTTTCATGTCTGAGCCCCTCTTGGCGCAACTCGGTTACGTCACCCCTTGCCGATCGGGTCAAAAGTTTTCCGCCGGCGCGCCATTGCCCCGCGGAAGAAAACCACGGCCCGGGGCCTAATTCTCCAAACCCCTCGGTCGCTTGCATCACAGAACGAACCAACCGTCAGGTCAAGGGGTTGACGCTTCCCCCGGTTGCGGCCGATATGCCGTCCGCCGCCTGCGGTCCCCCGCCACAGGCGCGTTTTGCGGGAGCTGGCGACGGCCATGGCGAAAAAACCGAACACCCCGATCAAACCCGATACGCGCCTGGTGACCGCGGGCCGCGACACGCAAGGCCAGCATGGTTTCGTCAACCCCGCAGTCTATCATGCGTCCACCGTCCTCTATCCGACGGCTGAAGATCAGGTCGCGCATCGCGCCCGCTATCAATATGGCCGGCGCGGCACCCCGACCTCGGAGGCGCTGGAAGGCGCGATCGCCGAACTGGAGGGCGAAAAATGCGCCGGCGTCGCGCTGGTCCCCTCCGGGCTGGCGGCGATTTCGACCGCGTTGCTGTCGGTTGCCGGCAGCGGCGACCACATCCTGGTCACCGATAGCGTCTACCGGCCGACGCGCGTGTTCTGCGACGGATTGTTCAAGAAACTCGGTGTCGCCACCACTTATTACGACCCGCTGATCGGCGCCGGCATCGAGAAATTGATGCAGCCGAACACCAAAGCGGTGTTCGTTGAAGCGCCCGGCTCGCAGAGTTTCGAGATGCAGGACATCCCGGCGATCGCCGAGGTCGCTCATCCCAGGGGCGCCGTCGTGCTCATGGACAATACTTGGGCAACGCCGCTCTATTTTCGGGCACTCGAGAAGGGCGTCGATCTGTCGGTGCAGGCCGGCACCAAATATATCGGCGGCCATTCCGACCTCATGTTCGGCTGCGTGTCGGCGAACGCCGCGCGGCTGCCGGCGCTGAAGACGACGATGAATTCGCTCGGCCTCTGCGTCGGGCCGGATGACATGTTTCTCGCGCTGCGCGGCTTGCGCACGTTGAGCGTGCGCCTCGCGCGGCATCAGCAGTCGGCGTTGCGCGTTGCGCAGTGGCTGGAGAAGCGGCCGGAAGTTTTGCGCGTCTTGCACCCGGCGCTGCCGAATGACCCCGGCCACGCCATCTGGAAACGCGACTTCACCGGCGCCTGCGGACTGTTCAGCATCGTGCTCAAGCCGGCGAGCCAGCAGGCGGTCTATGCCTTCATGAACGCGCTCACGCTGTTCGGCATGGGATTTTCCTGGGGCGGCTTCGAGAGCCTGGTGATCATTTTCGATTGCAGCGAATACCGCAGCGCGACCACATGGGCGCCGGGCGGGCCGACGCTGCGCTTTCACATCGGGCTGGAAGACGTCGACGATCTCATCGCCGATCTCGAGCGCGGCTTCGCGGCGATGAAGACAACGAAATGATCTACGCCGGGGCGCCCTGCCCGCCGCTGCGGATGACGAATTGCAGGTTGCGCAAATAAACGAAGACGCCGAAGGCCTGGCCGATGATGAACACCGGGTCTTTGCGGTAGATGGCATAGCCGAGCAGCATCAAGCCGCCCCCGATCGAGAACACCCAGAACGCGGTGGGCACGACGCTTTTTCCCGCGCGCTCGGAGGCGATCCATTGCACCACGAAGCGCATGGCGAACATCGCCTGCGCCACGTAGCCGATGAGGATTCCCCAATCCATGTTGCCGACGAATACGTCGTGCAGGTAGCCACCGACGGCCTGCGAAAGATCGACCAGCATTTATAATTACTCCTCCGAGATTTCCGGAATGCGTTTCCTGCGGCGGATCAGCCACCACACGCCGGCGAGATCGAGAATGCCGATCCACAGCCGGTCCCATAGGCCGTAGTTGGAGACGCCCTGCCCGCGCGGCCGGTCGATGACATCCACATAGCCGATGTCGAAGCCGTCCCGCTTCACCAGCGCCGGCAGGAAGCGATGCAAGCCATCGAAATATGGCAGGCTGAGGAACACGTCGCGCCGGAATGCTTTCAGCCCGCAGCCGGTGTCGCGCGTGCCGTCGCGCAGCACCGCGCCGCGCACGGCATTGGCGATGCGCGATTGCACCTGCTTGAAGCCGCTCGCCTTGCGCTTGATCCGCTGCCCTGCAATCAGGCCAACGCGCGGCGCGCCGGCGCGTAGTGCTGCGAGCAGCGCCGGAATGAAACGCGGATCGTTCTGCCCGTCGCCGTCGAGCGTGACGATGAGGGCGCCACGCGCCGCGGCAACGCCGGTGCGCACCGCCGCCGATTGCCCACACGATTGCGCATGACGCAGGCGGCGCAGCCACTGGCGATCCGCCATCAGCCGCCTGAGTTCGGCGTCGGTGGCGTCGGTGGAGCCGTCATTGACGTAGACGACCTCGAAGCGTTCGCCGTCGAGCGCCGCGGCGATCTCGCCGACCAGTGGCGCGACATTACCCCCCTCGTTGCGCACCGGCACCACGACGCTTACCGCCGGTTCGTTTGCGTTCATGTCCTCGGTCCCGCCGCGCGCAATCGCGCCCGCTTCATATTAAGAGAGGAGCCCCCGCGCAACGGCCTTGATCCGCCGCGGCGACGGGCCCGGCCATTGCCGCACCGTCCCGTCAGGCGCAAGCGAAAAGCCGAGATGCCGCAGCGCGAACCAGCGCCGCACCATGAGCGCGCCCACCGTGCCGACAACGGCCCCCGCCAAAACATCGGTCGGATAATGCGCCGTCACCACCACGCGGCTTGCCACAATCGCCAGCGCGTAAATCCAGGCGATGGCGCGCGCACGCGGCCACAACGTTCCGAACGCCGCCAGCACGGCAAAGGCGGTGGTGGCGTGGCCCGACGGCAAGCTCGCATAGTCGGATCGCCAGATGAACGGACTAAACAGCGTCGGGTCGAGCACGCCAGTAACAAGCGGGCGGGCGCGGCCGATCATGCGCTTGATGATCGTGTCGAACAGGCTGGGCGCGCCGATGGCGACGAAAAGAAAGCCGACACGCACGGCGATCGCCGCCAGCACCAGTTGCGGGATGCGCGGCAGCGCCACCGGCAACGCGCAGATGGCTACGAACAGAAGTCCGAGCGGCCAGAGGAACCAGCCGGACTTGCCAAAATCGGTAATTTGCTCAAAGCACCAGACGATCCAGCGCGGCAGATGACCGACGGCGCGAATCATCGCGGCGTCGATCACGAACATTCCGAATAGAAAAATGACCAATGCCACCGCGGCGGCGACGGCGAGCTGCCGCCAGTCGATGGGCCAAGCCTCCCGCACGTATCCGCGCACCGGGCGCGCCAGCATCGCGAATGCAGTCTCGATATTGTTGGCGCAACGCCGCGCGACGCTTTGCACGCCGATCTCCACGCCGCCCTTGCCACCGCCGGCGGAAGTCATGGCACGTCCACCGAGCGGAACATCGACAGCACCACCGGCCTCCCGATGCTGATATTGTAGCCGTCAATGCGCTGGGCCAGCACGTAGCGCAGTCCGACCGCATCGGCGCGCTGCACGAAGGCGCGCGCGCTGTGCGCGTCGATGAGCGCGAAATGACAGGCGCCGAGATGCAGGAACTCGGCGGCGCCGGCGCCGTCGGTGAGGCGCGTGTCGGTGCCGAGTAGGAACACCAGGCTCGGTTCTTGATAATAGCTGGTGGTGGCGACTTGCGGATCCTTGCAATCGCTGGCGCCGACCTCGTCGGCGATCAAGGCGCTGGGGAACAGCGCGGGCAGCAACGGAAATGTCACGCCATAGACGGTGATGGCGATGAACACCGACGCCGCCATGCCGCGCAACAGCGCGCGTTCGGGCCCGTCCGCTTCATAAAGCCACCAGGCAAACAGCCCGCAGACCACCGCCGCGGCCGCGAACGGCCAGGCGACGATGCCGGGGTCGCGGTCAACGACGACGATTATGACCGGCACCGCGATGGCGATGACGGCGGGGAACAGAAACCAGCCGACAGTGCCGCGCACCAGCCAGCGCGCCTGCACCTCGTCGCCGCGCTCGAGCACGCCGGCGATCAGAATCGCGATCGCCGGATAAAGCGGCAGCACATAATGCGGCAGCTTGGTAATGACAGCCTCAAACACGATCCACGATGGGATCGGCCAGGCGAGCAGGAACTTTACGCCCGGCTCGCGCCAGCGCTTCCACACCGACGGCGCGGCAAGCCCGGCGAGCACGGCGCCGGGCCAGAACGTCACCCAGAACAACAGCAGGTAATAGCCGGGCGGCGCGCCATGCGCCTCCTGCCCGCCGGCGACCTTGGCCAGCATGTCGTGACCGATCGATTGCTCGAAAAAACTGTCACCCGAGCGCAGGACGATCGTGATGAACCACGGCAGCACCAGCAGCAGCATCCAGATGACGCCGCTAAGCGGGCGCAGCGCCAAAATCCAGCGCGCCGAACGGTCGAGGACCGATAGCGTGATGGCGGCGAGGCCGACGAACATCAGGATCAGCGGCCCCTTGATCAGCACGCCGGCAGCCATCGCCGTCCACATGATCCCGGGCTGTCGCCAGTCGGCCGGCGTTTCCGGCGTCTGGCGCTGCGCAAGATAGACCCGCGCCATCGCGCCCATGGCGGCGACCGAACAGGCGAGCAGCACGGCATCGGTCTTGGCCAAACGCGCCTCGACTCCGAGGACGATCGAGCTTGCCATCATCAAGGCAGCGATGAGCGCGGCGCGGCGGCCGACAAAGGCCAGCGCCGCCCAATAGGTCAGCAGCACGCCGGACACCGCGCCGAAGAGCGAGGGCAGGCGGTAAAGCCAAATGGTGGTGTGCGCGCGCGGCACGCCGAGCGCGCCGCCCGCTTTCACCGCGGCGGCCTGCAGCCAGTAGATGCCGACTGGCTTTTTGTAGCGCACCTCGTTCTGGAATCGGATGTCGACATAATCGCCGCTCTCCACCATCTGCTTGGTGGCCTGCGCAAAGCGCGCCTCGTCGCGGTCGACCGGCGGAATGCGGAAGAAGCCGGGCAGGAAGGCGATCAGGCAAAAGACAATGAGCAATGCTGCCGCGCGACCGTGCGAAGCGCAGGCGACATCGATCACGGCGGAGAGGCCCCGCGCCGGGACGATCGATTGCCGCGCGTCATTGGCGGTCATGCTCATTGATCGGATGATTCCACGGGCTCCGCCGCACATTAACACGGCGGCGATCCGGCACTGAGGGCTATTGCAGGCGCACCATGACGCTATCGGTGGCGCCGCGCGCGTCCATCACCGTCAGCCGCACGAAGCCCGGCCCGTCCGGCGCAAAGAACAAGGTGCGGCGGCCGGCCGGCGCCGGCAACGGCACGCCATTGACCATGACGGTGAGCGGGGCAAGCCCGCCGGTAATCTTCAGCGGCACCGAATCCGTCTTGCCGTTGGCGGCGAGTTCAAGCCGGGCGCCATCGGGCGGGAACATGATGCGCGGCGGCTCGCTCACCATGCGCACCGCGCCCTCCGCCTGGAAACGTTGCAGCGGCGGCGGCAACCTGTTGTTGCTGGCGAAGACCGCGCCCTTGGGCGCATGCGCGAGCGGCGCCGGCGGATGGCCGGAGCGCGCAAAGGCATCGAACAAAACCGGGGCCGCAGTCGCGCGGCCGTAGATTCCCGGTACCGGCGCGCCGTCCGGCCGCCCGACCCACACGCCAATTGTCATGCGACCGTCGAAGCCGATGGCCCAGGCGTCGCGGTAGCCGTACGACGTGCCGGTCTTGAAGGCGATGCGTCCGGGCGCCGCATTGTCCGGCGGCGGCGCTCCGATCAGAATGTTGCCAACGTACCAGGCGGCGACCGGATCGAGCAGACGGCGTGAGGCAGCGGGCGGCGCGTCGGCGCGCTCGATCAATGGCGCGGCCGCGCCTTCGCGCGCGAGCCCGGCATAGAGCATCACCAGATCGGCAAGCCTCACGCCGACGCCGCCAAGACCCATGGCAAGACCCGGCGCCTCGCCTTTCGGCAGCACCAGCGCGGCACCGGTTTGGGCAAGCCGCGCGCTTAACCGATTGACACCGACCCTGCCGAGCACGGCGATGGCGGGAACGTTGAGGGAAAATTGCAGCGCCCGGCGCACGCTGACCGTGCCCTGGAATGTCTGGTCGAAATTTTCCGGCGTATAGCTGCCGTAGCGCGCGGCCTTGTCGTCGATCAGCGTCTCCGGATGCAGGAAGCCGTCCTCGAACGCCATGCCATAGATGAACGGCTTGAGCGTCGAGCCCGGCGAACGCAGCGCCTGCGTCATGTCCACCTGCCCGGCGCGGCGCGCGTCGAAATAATCGGCGGACCCGACATGCGCCCTCACCTCGCCGCTCGCGTTGTCGACGGCGAGGATGGCGACGGAAATCTTCGGGCCCAGCGCGCGGGCGCGCTCACGCGCCAGATCTTCAAGCGTCCGCTGCAAATCGGCATCGATGGTCAGCCGGTGCACGCGCACGTCGGGCTCGGCCGTGGCGATGTGGTCCGCCGCATGCGGCGCCAGCACCGGCAACGGCTTGCGCTCGTGCGGCACAGGTTTAGCTTCGGCGCGGGCGATCTCGTCGCGCGGGATGGCGCCGGCCGCCGCGGCCCGCTCAAGGACACGGTTGCGCGCCGCCTGCGCGCGATCGGCGAAGCGATCCGGCCGTCGCAGTTCCGGCGACTGCGGCAGCGCCACTAAGAGCGCCGCCTCGCCGAGCGTCAGCTTGCGCGGCTCCTTGCCGAAATAGGCAAGCGAGGCGGCACGGATGCCTTCGAGATTGCCGCCATAGGGCGCGATGGACAGATAGAGCGCGAGTATATGCGGCTTGCTCAATTCGTGTTCGAGCTCGAACGCGCGCACGATCTGCCGCAACTTGGCGGTCATGGTGCGGTGCACGCGCGGCTCCAACAGCCGGGCCACCTGCATGGTCAGCGTCGAGCCGCCGGAAACGATGTGTCCGCTGCTAGCAAATTGCCAGGCGGCGCGGGCCAACGCTTCCAGATCGACGCCGTGATGAGTCAGGAAGCGTTTGTCCTCATAGGCGAATAGCAATTTGAGGAAGCGGGGATCGACGCCCTTCTCGGTCTCAGGCAGGCGCCAGCGGCCTTCTTTCGTAGCGTAGGCGCGCAGCAGCTTGCCGTTACGGTCGAGCACAGTATGGGAATATTCGAGGTCGTTACCGAGCGGCGCCGGCCCCAGCGACCAGGCAAAGCCGCCAATGGCGAGCGCGACTATCGCGGCCGCGCCGCCGAGAATTGCCAGACCGATGCTCCCCCGTTTCATTTGGCCGCCGTGATCTCGACCGAGCCGGTCGCGGTGCGGCCGAAACGATCCGGCCGGTACATATCTTCCACCAACGCCTGGGGCAGAACGTAAGTTCCCGGCGACACCGCCCGCACCACATAGGCGACGGCGAATACCGGCGGGGACTCCTCGTTGCGGTCGAAGGCGGCGGTGAAGCGGTCGTCACGAAATTCCGAATTCACCGGGTCGGCGGCGTCGGCGATCCAGGCGAGCTTACTGGCGTCGCCCGAAGAGACAAGCTGCGGATTGTCGATCTCGAAGCCGGCCGGCAGATAATCGGCGACCATTACGCGGCCGAATTGCGGCTGCGGCTCGGTCATCTTCAGCACCACGACGAAACGCTGGTTCTGCCTCGCATGGCTCGGATCGGCGGGCTTGCCGTCGAGCGTGAAGTATGAGCGCTCGATCTTGAAGCCGCGCTCGGCGGCGGGCTCAGGCGTCAGCGGCGCGCCGGAGACCGACACCACCGCCTGCACATTACCGTCGCCGTTGTTCTTCACCGCGAACGGCTTGTCCAGTTCATCGGTGCGCAGGCCGCGGTACAAGGCGCCCTGCCGCGTCTCGCCGTTGACGCTGAGCGAGATGGCGTTGGGCTGCTTGGCCAGCGCGCTCGCCGCGAGCACCAGCCAGGCGTCCTCCTGCGTCGAGGTCGAACTGGTGAGCGCGCGGGCGGCATCGACGCGAAGCACCGCGTCGTCGATCGTCTTCTGCGGGGCGTGACCTTCGGACGCGAGCGTCACCAG
Organism: uncultured Alphaproteobacteria bacterium; assembly: GCA_963753925.1. GTDB lineage: Bacteria > Pseudomonadota > Alphaproteobacteria > Rhizobiales > Xanthobacteraceae > Pseudolabrys. The sequence continues at coordinate 263,818 of CAVWEF010000004.1, read as the reverse complement.
CGCTGCTGAATCGCGCAGCGCAGAGCCGAAATCGGCGCGGCCGAGGTCGAGCTTGGGCTGCGGCGCGATGGCATCGAGCGCGGCAAGATAGACCTTGTCGGCGCGCGCCTTGTCGCCGAGCATGGCCAGCGCGGCGGCGACTTGTGCCTTGGCGATCGGGGTCGCGAAATCGGCGAGCTTCACATCGGCGTAATAGCGCAGGTCGCCGACCGGCGCCGCGCCGTTTCTCGCCAGCACATAAAGAGCGTAAGCGAGCTCGCGGCCGCCGTCCTTGGACGGGTCCGGCGCCCGCGCCACGAAATTGCGCAGGCGGTCGATGGCGAGCGAAAACGCCGCCGCCGGGACATCGAATTTCAGTTCGCGCGCGCGGGTGAGAAAGTCGGTGACGTAGGCGTCGAGCCAGGCGTCGTCGCCGCCGACCGACCACAGGCCGAATGGAGCCGTTGGCATCCTGCCGCGCCAGCAGGCGTGCAATCGCGTCGCGGATGCGCTGGTCGATGTCGCCGTCGAGCGCCAGATGCGCCTGCACCTGCCAGCTCGTTGACGTAGAGCATGGCCATGGCGCGGCTGGTGATCTGCTCCGAGCAGCCGAACGGATAGCGGTCGAGCGCGTTGAGCAGCGCCGCGGCATCGAGCGAGGTGGAGACCGCGACCGAGAGCGCGACGCGCCCGGTGCCGGGCACGAAATCGGCGAACATGTCCTTCGACAGCGTTAGCGTTTCACCCTTGGCCAGCGCGCGCACGGTGCGCCGCGTCAGGATTTGCGTCGCCGGCCGCACGTCGAGCGCGTAACTGCGCGACAGCGCAAAGCCGTTCGGCCCGCTCACGCTCACGTTCAGTTTGCTCGTGCCGGCGCCGCTCGCGGTGACCGGCACGGACACGCGATCGCGCTGTTTGACGGCGAGCTTGACGACGAGTGGCTTGTCGGACTGCCGAGCTTGACCGCGCCCTCGGCGCCGACCGCGACATGGTAATCGCCGGCCGCGCCCGCGACATTGTCGAGCTCGAACTGCACCGCGCCCTTGTCGCCCGTGCGCAGGAAGCGCGGCAACGTCGCCGTCAGTACCACCGGATCGCGCACCACCACGTCGCCCGTAGCCTTGCCGACTTTGTCCTTGCTCCAGGCGACCGCCATCACGCGCACGGTGCCGGCGAAGGCGGGGATGTCGAAATGCACCTGCGCCACGCCGTCGCGGCCGACGGTAACGATGCCGGAGTAAAGCGCGAGCGGCGCCTGCACTCGGCGGCGAGCCGGACAGTTCGATCGCGCCGATATCACCGCCGGAGCGGATTTTTCCCGCCGCGCCCTGCATGCCGTCGATCAACTGGCCGTAGATGTCGCGGATCTCGGCGGTGAGCTGGCGCTGGCCGAGATAATAGTCGTCCGGCGCCGGCGGCTTGTAATTGGTGAGATTGAGAATGCCGACATCGACGGCGGCGACCACGACGCGCGCCTCCTCGCCCGCCGCAAGCCCTGCCACATGCACCGGCACGCTCAGGGTCGAATTGGGCCGCAATGTCGCCGGCAATTGCATGGTGACGGGAAGCGTGCGCGCCGAGCGGTCAATAGAAAACCACTGCACGCCGATGGCGCGTCCCGGCATGCGCTTTGCCGTTTCGTCAAGCGGCCGGCGTAGCGTAGCGACGAGATAGGCGCCGCTGCCCCAGTCGTTGCCGACGACCACAGGCACATTGATGGCACCTTCCTTGACGTCCTGCGCCGTGCTGAACACCAGCCGATCGGTGAATACATTGACGGCAGACGGCCCGCCGCCCGCGCCGTCACCGCGACATTCATGGCTTCGCCAGACCGGAAGTCCGGCTTGTTGAGCGCTATTTCGAGCAGGTCCGGCGTGTCGCGCTGACGACTCCGCGTAGAAGCCGGCATCGAACGATAATGATGTGAGCGGGCCGTTTGCCTCGGGCGCGGAGACTTCGAGGCGGTAGCGGCCCCATTTCACCGGCAGCGACAGATGCGCCGGCTTGTCGGCGGTTGTCTCAAGCGTGCCGTCGGCGACCTTCTCGGTGCGCTTGATCGGCTCGAAGTCCCATTGGCCGCTCTGCCGGTACCATTGATAGCTCGTCTCGACCTTGAGCAGCGAATATTTCAAGCTCGGCTTCGCCATCAGCTTGCCGTCGGGCGCGACCAGCACCACGTCGAAATCGGCATTGGCGCCGTCGGCGAGCGAGCGGCCCGAAAAGGCAAGCTTGACGCCGATCATCGCGCTGTCCGCCGCAACCGGCAGCGTCAAATGGCGCTCGACGGCGCGGCCGCCCGACTCCGCCATGTTCACGGTGACGGTTGCTTCCAGCGGCCGCGTGGTCACCGGCAGCTTGTCGAGCGCGACCATCAAGCTTGCCTTGCCTTGCGCGTCGGTGTCCGGCAGGTCGCCGAGCTGCTGGCGGATCGCCGTCACGTCATCGTCAGAGAGACCGAAGGCGTAGCCGGGAAAACCAGCGCGCTCCTTGGCGGCGGCGATGGTGACGTCGCCGGACAATTCGAGAGCGGAGGCCGGCGCGCCGTAGAGAAAATGTCCATCGACGCTGAGCAGCGTCGGCCCGCTGCGCGGCATCGCCGCGGCATCCGATGTCAGGTCGAATTCCAGCCGGTCGGCGACATAGTCCTCGACCAGAAAGGTTACCTCACCGACCGCTGGACGCTTGGGATCGGTGAAGGCGCGCACGCGCCAGGTGCCGCTCATGGCGGAGGCAACCAGCGGCACCGCCCAGCTGCGGCCGCCGAGGCCCTGATCGGTGATCAAGTCGCGGCGATATTCGACGCCGTCCGGCCGCTCGATCACCAGTGTCAGCGGCGAAGCAACCTCCGCCTGCCCGAGCACGTCGCGCAGCAGCGCCGTCACTTCGACGGTTTCGCCGGAACGATAGACGCCGCGCTCGGTATAGACGAAAGCGTCAAGCCCAGACGGCACCGGCCGTCCGGCAACGCCGCGATCGGAAAGATCGAAGGCCGCGCCCTTCAAATTGAGGAAGGCGTAGTCGCCGGCTTCGGTGGCGACGATCGCCGCCGGCTCCAGCCCGCCCTCGCCGCGCGTCAGACCGGCATCGAAATGCACGTAGCCATATTGATCTGTGAGCTTGGTCGCCAGCACCTCGTTGCTGCGCGCCATCAGGCGGATATCGGTCTGCGCGCGCGGCTTGGCGGTGCTGAGCGAATGCACGAAGACGTCGATGCCGTCGTGGGTCGAATAGGCGGCGAGGCCGAGGTCGGAGACGACGAACCATTGCGTCGCCAGCTGGTCGTAGTCCTCGCTCAGCGCACTCTTCGGCGCCGCCGTCATGGCATAGACGCCGGGCGCCAGCGCGCCGATCGCTTGGCCGACGGGGAATGCGGTGGTCACTTCGGTGTTGAGCTTCTGCTCGACGGTGAGTTCGCCGCTCCACACCTTGACGCCGCGGCTTTTGGCCAGCTCGTTCGCCTCATAACGGGAAATATTGCGCTGAAACTGATAGCCGAGCACCGTGTCGATGAGGTTGCGGTCGCCGACGCGGTAGACATCGATGGCCACCGCATCGGTATTGACGCTGAGCAGCGGAATGCCGCGCTGGCCGCTGCTCGGCAGCACGTAGGCCTTGCCGGTGAAGCGCACGAACGGCTTGCGGTCGCGCACGAAAATCGTGAAGTCGGCCGATTTCGCCAGCGTTTCCTTCGCCGTCGAGGGCAGCCCGGCGCGTAGCGTGACGGCGTAGCGCTCGCCGTGCTTTAGCCCTTCGACGCAAAGCTGTTTTTCGGCGGTAGAGATCGCCGGCTTGTCCTCGCCTGCGACCGCGACGAAGGGCGAAAAATCGGTGCGGCCGCCGGGCAGTTCTTCCGAGAACTGGAAGCAGGCGCGCGGCGAAATGGTGTCGGAATCGACGGAATAATCGAGCAGACGGAAGCCGTATTCGCCGCGCAGCTTCTCGTATTGCCCGCGCAGGTCGGCGGTTTCGCGGATGTCGAGGGCTGAGCGCATGGCGTCGAGCGCCGGACGCCACTGCTTGCGGTCGGCCAGCGTGCGGCCAAGAACGGTGAGACTGTCGGCTTCCTCGTTGCGGCTTTGCGTGCGCTGATAGGCGATATAGGCGGCGGTCGAGGCGCGATCGAGCAGCATCGCGCGGTCTTTGTCGTCGCGCGGCCTGATCAGCAGCACGGCGCGGGCCAGCCGCAGCCAGCTGGTCGCGTCGTTCGGCGCGGTGGTTACGATCTGGCTCAGCACCAGCATGCCGGTGCGGAAGTCTTTCTTCTCGAAGGCGGCATCGGCGTCGCGCCGCAGCGCGCCCGCGGGTTTCGTCACCGTCCCGGCGTCGGCCTTGATCTGCGCCTCGAGCTTGATCGCCGCCGCGTCGAGGTCCTTGCTCTGGAAAGACTTGTCTGCGGCCAAGGCCGGGAGCACGGCAAGGCTGAGGAGCGCGGCGGTGATCCCGGCGCGGACGGACGAGAGCATGAGGGGAAACCTCCCGATAGGCCGCCGCTTCTCAATCTTTAAGTGGCGTCGATAACTATCAGTTCAGCGCTCGAACGTGTCGAGCAGATGGCTGAAGTCCGACAAGGCACGCCGACCGAGATTGGCGGGTTGGGGTCCAAAAAACACTTCATCTATTACATGAATTACTTTAGTATATCTTCTTAATACATTGTAATATCTATCATATTCATTTCATTGATTAGGCCTTTGGCGGCCTGGCATCGGCATCGCCTGCTCAATCGCCCGAGCCGCGCGCAGCACCAGTTGATCGGCGCGCGGCGGGCCGACGATCTGCACGCCCATCGGCAGGCCGTTGGCGGCAAGGCCGCTCGGCAGCGAGGCGGCCGGCTGCTGGGTCAAGTTGAAGGGGTAGGTGTAGGGCGACCAATTGAGCCAGTCGTCGCCGAAGTCGCCCGTCTCCGGCATTTCCTTTCCCACCTTCAGCGCGGTCACCGGCATGGTCGGCGTCACCAGCAAGTCGTAACGCTCGTGGAAGTGGCGCATGGCATTGTAAAGCTCGGCGCGCGCGGAAGAGGCGGCAAGATAATCCTTCAGCGAGGCGGGGCGGCCGCGATCGGCATTGCGGCCAAGGCCGGCGTCCATGTCGCCGCGCTGCGTCGCCGGCACGGCATCGACAATCGCCGCTACCACCGGCCACCACATCCCGCGGATGATCTCCAGCGCACGATCGAGCGGCGGATCGGCCTCCTCGACCGACGCCCCCTGCTCTTCCAGCACATTGGCGGCCTTGCGCGCCGCCGCCTCAATCTCCGGCGCGGGCACCGCCGCCGGCCCCGGCCGCGCGGAAAACGCCACGCGCAAGCCGCGCACGCCAGCATCGAGGCCGGTGGTGAAATCTTCAGCCGGCGTATTCCACGCGCTCATATCACGTGCGTCGGGGCCGGAAATGACCGATAGCATCAGCGCCGCATCGGCAACGCGCCGCGCGATCGGCCCCTGGTGCGCGAGCACGCTGAAGGGCGACGCCGGATAGGCCGGCACCCGGCCGAAGCTCGGTTTGAAGCCGAACACGCCGGCAAACGCCGCTGGAATGCGCAAACTGCCGGCACCGTCGGTGCCGAGATGGAGAACGCCGAGATTAAGCAGAGCCGCGACCGCGCCGCCGCCGGTCGAACCGCCGGGCGTATGCTCGGCATTCCATGGGTTGCGGGTGATACCGGTGAGCGGTGAATGGCAGACGCCGATCCAGCCATATTCGGGCAGCGTGGTTTTGCCGACGAACACCGCGCCCTGCTCGCGCAAGCGCGCGCAAGCCGGCGCGTCGGCTTGCGCGGGGGAGTGATCGCCGGTCTTCGAGCCGCGGCCCGTGGGGTGACCCTTGAGCCAGATATTGTCCTTGATCGTTGCCGGCACCCCGTCGGCCGCGCCCAGCGGCGCGCCGGCCCGCCAGCGCTTTTCCGAATCGGATGCCGCCGCCAGCGCGGCCTTCGCGTCGAAGGGGCGGAACGCGTTGAATTTGGCGTTCGCCTCGACGCGAGCAAGAACGTCGCGCGCCACCTCGACCGGCGACAGCCTGCCGCGACGGTAGGCGTCGGTCAGCTCGGCTGCGGACAAATCTGCGATGATTGTCATGGGACTTTACGGCGGTTGACGGACTGACCGCGCACCTTTCCATAGAGGCCCACTCCGGGTAAACCGGCGATGAGCGGACCCCGTAGCTCAGCCGGATAGAGCACCAGCCTTCTAAGCTGGGGGTCGCTGGTTCGAATCCAGCCGGGGTCGCCACATATTCTCAATACGATAGCGCGCGTTCTTCAAGCACCATTTTGCGCCAAAACCGCGTCGGGGTAACAGCCGGGGTAACATCAAACCAAAATTTCGAGACTTGAGACGGTACTGGAGGATTTGATGAGCGAACGGAAGCGCAACTCCTACGGGCGGGGATTTCAACGGGGTAGATGCGCCATCGTGACCGGCGGATCTGGCGGGCTCGGGCAGGCCATTGTGGCACGACTCAATCGGGATGGCGTCCGCGTTGCCAACCTCGACCACAAAACTCCGAATTCGACCGAAAGGGCTAACCTTTTCTGCCAATGCAACGTCGCCGACGAGAAAAGTGTCAATCAATCTGTTCGGGACGTTATTGCTGCATTCGGCCGCGTTGACATCCTCGTTAACAACGCCGGATTGCAGGGCCCGGTTGCGCCAGTGATCGCGATTTCGCCCGCAGAATGGAAAAACGTGCTCGACGTCAATCTCACTGGCACGTTCCTTTGCTGCAAAGCCGTGGTTCCAACTATGGTGGCGGCAAAGTGGGGCCGCATTATCAATATGTCCTCGGTCCAAGGGAAAGAGGGAACTGCGGAAGCCGGACCTTATGCCGCATCCAAGGCGGCGCAGATCGCCCTTGCCAAAAGCCTCGCCAAGGAGCTCGCGACCACCGGCGTGACTGTGAATTGCATCGCGCCCACCGTGATCGATGCTGGCATGATCTCGCAAATTTCGCCGGAGCGGAAAGCCCAATTGCTCGCGAAAATTCCGATGCAACGTTTCGGCACGGCGGCGGAAGTCGCCGCCATCGTTGCTTGGATTGCTAGCGACGAGTGCTCGTTCACCACAGGCGCGGTCTTCGACATGTCCGGCGGACGGGCGACATGGTGACCGGAAACTCCTAGGGGATGACTTGAAGATCCTTGTAACGGGCGGCAGCGGCTTTATTGCGGCCTGGATCATCCGCCGACTGGTGGCGGCGGGTCATGCTGTCCGCATCCTCGATTTCAAACCACTTCCGGAAACCGCGATTGATATCGTCGGACCTTCGGCAGCTGCAATTGAATGTTTGATTGGTGATATCCGAGATCCCAAATCCGTCAATGGCGCTATGAAGGATTGCGATGCGGTGGCTCACCTAGCCGCCATTCTCACCACCGATTGCCAGGATGACCCGGTTCTTGGCGCGGAAATTAATCTGATCGGAACGCTACGCATTTTCGAAGCCGCCAAGCTGCATCGCCTTCAACGCATCGTTTATGCCAGTTCGGCCGGGGTGTTCGGCCCCGAGGATGGCATGACGCCTCGCCCGATAACTCACTACGGGGCTTTCAAGCTTGCGATCGAGGGATGCGCACGGGCTTACTGGGATTATGAAAAGATATCGAGTGTCGGCTTCAGGCCATTCGTGGTGTATGGACCCGGGCGCGAAACCGGGCTGACTGCCGGTCCAAGCCTTGCCTGCCGCGCCGCTGCGCAGGGTATCGCCTACACCATTCCTTTCACAGGCGGCTCCGATCTGCTTTTTGTCGATGACCTAGCGGCCGCATTCGTAGCGGCCTTGACCATGCCTTGGAGCGGCGCCCACGTCTTCAACCTGATTGGGGAAACCGCGACGACCGAGCAGGTAGTCGAGGAAATTAGACGTGAGGTGCTTACGGCAAAAATCTCCGCCGCCGGCCCCAAGCTACCAACGAGCGCCGAGATCGCCCCCGACCGGCTGCTTTCAAGCGTCCTCGGACAGCTTCCTCATACCACGTTGGCGAAAGGCATCGCCGCAACGGTCGACTTTTACCGCAAGGCCAAAAGCCACACCGCGTAAAGGCCTAAAGCAGATTAGTGTGCCGCGCCGCAAGAAAGGAATTGTTGCGCCCCAGCAGGTACATCAGTTCGACGACGGTCAATTCGCAAAACAGCGATAAAGCAAGCTCGAATGGGCTACCAAGCGGCAGAATGCTTGTCATCGGATCGGCCATCGTTTGTGCCGGCAGCGGAATGACAAGGTCGGCGAATACGGCGTCCGGCCTGGCGGAAATCACTACGACCCGCGCCCCGGCCGCTTTTGCAGAATTGACGATGGCCTCGCCGGTCGGAAGCCGGCCGAGCGCGAAAGCCGTGAACAATAGATCACCCGGCCCGATAGGCGGCGTGGACAACTGCCCAACGAAATGTCCGTCGAGGCCGAGATGCATCAGGCGCATCGTGAAAGATTGTAGTACAAGCCCGTTGCGTCCGACCCCATATACGAGAATGCGCCGTGCCTTTGCAATTTCACTAGCGAGTTGAGCGGGCGCATCGGCTGGCATGCGGGCAAACACACCACGCATCTCGTCGAAAATGGCCGCAAGGCCCTCTGCCGTATTCATGCCGGCCTCTGATTAAGAACGCCGCGCGCGAGAAAGATATTCGTCACGGTTTTTGCCGCCTCGGTAAAACCCACGCTTTCACGTGCGGCGAAACCGCGTGGCCGCGGGAGATCGATATCCAGAATTGTTTCGATGCGGCCCGGCCGCGGCGACATGACGACGACGCGGTCAGACAGCAGAACGGCTTCGTCGATCGAATGCGTGATGAAAAAAACTGTCTTCTTGGTATCGAGCCAAATTCGTTCCAGATCGAGCCGCATCTGCTCGCGGGTTAACGCATCGAGTGCACCAAATGGCTCGTCCATCATCAGCAAAGGCGGTTCATGCACAAGCGCGCGAGCGATTGCGGCGCGCTGTTTCATGCCGCCCGACAATTCATAGGGTCGATTGTTCACAAAATCGGCGAGACCAACCGCGGCGAGAAGTTCCAACGCGCGCGGGCGATATGCCGTCACATCGAGGCCTCGCATGTCGATGTTGAACAGAACATTTTCCACGACCGTGCGCCACTCAAGCAAAATCGGCTGCTGAAAGACAATTCCGCATTCTGTGACCGGCTTGAAAACCGCATTGCCGAAGACTGCAACTGACCCTGAGGTCGCTGGTGTTAATCCGCCGATTATGCGCAACAGCGTCGATTTTCCGCAGCCGGACGGGCCTACCACCGAAACGAACTCTCCCGGCTTGATGTCGAGATCGATATTGTCCAGCGCCACAACAGCACCGGGCTCGGTGCCGAACACCTTGCGGATGCCGCGAATGTCAATACCTCCGCTGACCATGCGCTCCCTCACCCGGCGTTCAATTTTTTGTTTTTGCCGTTGAGCATGGCCCCGCGCGTTCCAGGCCAGCCGAGCGCGAGATCGGTCGCCGCCGATTGAAGGGATTGCACGATCGCCTCATATCGCTCGCGCGTGACACGCACCACAGGGCCAGCGACGCTTGTCGTGCCGAGCACGGCGCCGCCGTGAGGCTCACGAACGACGACTGCTAACGCAGCAACTCCGCGCTCTCCTTCCCCGTCGGCGATAGCAAAACCCCGCTTACGCGTCACGCCGAGGTCGGCAATCAGCGCCGCCGCCGTCCGGTGTGCATTCGGGCCAGGCATGCTGTGCGAGTTGCTCTTGCCAAGACCATCCGCGGCAGCAATTGCGACGGCTTGATCATCCGTGAGCGTTGCGAGCCACGCTTTACCGTTCGCCGTTGCGTAGGAGATGATCGTCGTTCCCATCGATGGCTCGTAACGAAGTCCGGGCGGCGCGCCCTGAGCTGAGCCCACCCACACGAGACGCTTGCCGTCCAGCGCCGTAAGACGCGCGAGTTCGCCCGTCTGCTTTGCCAAACGATTCAGCAGGCCCTGCGAGATATTCGCAATGCCGGCCGATTCCAGATAGCGATGCCCAAGCACCGCAAGCCGCGTTGTCAGACGGTAATAGCTAGTCGCCTCATCTTGCTCAATCCAACCCTCGTCAGCCAGATGCTCAAGGAGGCGCTGGGCCGAGCTCTTCGGCATGCCAAGATCGAGAGCGAGATCGGTCAGGCGCATGCCTTGTGCGTTCGAGGCCATCACCGAAAAGAGATCGAGACAACGGGAAAGCTGCGACTTGACGACCCGCATATGGTGGTACAGTGTTCCATTAACGAAAGACCGCACATTGGCGGGCGATTTCGCGCTCGTCAACGTGGTTGAGGCGAGGCCCGGCCGGTCGCGCCGTTTGCGTGGACGACGAATGCCATCGGCGCGTCAAGCAGGTACGACGGTTCGTGCGAAGATCGCAGCCAGCGTTGGAACGCATGGGCGCACCATCATCAGCTTTACATTGTTGCTCCTGACCTGGGAGGCGCTCGTGCGGTTGCTTGGCATCAAGCTCTATATCCTGCCGCCGCCCTCCTACGTCCTCAGCACCCTATGGACCAAATGGGCCACCATCGGCGCGGCTTCCTGGCAAACCGCGCAGCCAATGCTGATCGGCTACGGTTTTGCCGTGGCGATTGGCGTCGCCCTTGCATTGATGTTTGCTATTTCCAGATTCGTCGAATCCATTGTCTATCCGCAAATCGTGTTTTTACAGATCATTCCCAAAATCGCCATCGCCCCGTTGTTCATGATCTGGTTCGGCTACGGGCTGACGTCGAAGGTACTAATCGTTTTCCTGCTGTCATTCTTTCCCGTAGTCGTATCCGCCGTACAGGCCTTTCGCTCGATCGACCCCGACATCATTGATCTTTCCCGCATTACTGGCGCGAGCCCGATGCGCATGTTCTGGAAAGTCCAAATTCCGCACGCACTGCCGACACTCTTTACCGGGTTCAAGGTGGCGGCCGCGCTTGCGGCAACCGCTGCCGTCGTCGCTGAGTTCGTATCGTCGGACCGCGGTCTTGGATATCTCTTGGTTGACTATACGAACCGCTTCGATACGCCCGGTGTTTTCGCGGCTATTCTGGTGCTCAGCATTATGGGCTTATTGCTCTACACTAGCGTTGAGATTCTGGAACGGGTTTCGATTCCCTGGCACGTTTCGCAACGCATCGACACCGGCATGGCAACCGCCACTTGAAACGCAGCAAACATACAAAACCCAGGAGGAGACAAATGCGATCAAAAGGATTGATTTTCGGACTGCTGGCCAGCTTACTAGCAGTCAACGCCGCTCAGGCGATGGACAAGGTCACGTTCCGCCTCAATTGGCTCCTCTATGGGTTCCACACACCGTTCTACCTCGGCCTCGAACGCGGCTATTACAAAGACGAGGGCATCGATCTCACCATCGGCGAAGGTCAGGGCTCAGTGCGCGCGGTACAGACCGTGGGTGCTAAAGGCGACATGTTTGGCTTGGCCGACGGCGGCAGCCTTATCGCGGGCGTCTCAAAAGGCGCGCCTGTAAAAGCCGTTATGGCGATCACCAACTCGTCACCTTATTCGCTCGCGGTGCGCGCGGATTCTGGCATCAAGACCTTGAAGGACCTCGAAGGCAAGACGGTCGCCAGCGCGCCGGGCGAAGCTGGCCTGCAATTGCTACCTGGGCTGTTCGCACGCAACGGCGTCGACATCAACAAAGTGAAGATCCTGCGTGTTGAAGGTGCTGGCAAGATGGTCGCCGTCGCCGAGAAGCGCGCGGAAGGCCTGATGGCGGGGCTCGACAACCAATCGCTCACTTTGCCCAAGCAAGGCGTGCCGCTGATCGATTTCGCTTATTCGAAGTACGGTACCAACACCGTCGGCCTCACCATCCTCACCAATGACGACCTGATCAAGGACAATCCCGATCTGGTGAGGCGCTTCGTCAAGGCGACAGTGCGCAGCTTCGAGGCCGCGATAAAAGACCCAGAGGCCTCGATCAAGGCCGGCCAAAAGGTTAAACCTGACATGGAAACGGATCTGTCGCTGGCCCAGCTCAAGGTTGGTTTTGGCCTGATGAAAACCGAAGCGACGGAAAAATTGCCGCTCGGAGCATTTGCCCAGAAAGACTGGCAGGACACGCTCGACCTGATGAAGAAGTATATGGGACTCGAAACCACTAAGAATGCCTCGGACTTCTACACCAACGAGTTTCTGCCGAAAAAAAGCTCCTGAACCGACGAACCGTTACCCCTCTGGCTGCGAAGCGCAAATAAACCGTTTTGATCTCGCGGACGCCGTGGCGATCAAGGTCGGAGGGGTAGGGAATCGGCAATACGCTCACACATGCGATGTTCGAACCCGGTGCGACCGTGAGGAATTGAACTAATGCTTTGCGGTCAGGCCGTCGTCGCGATTTGGAATGATATTACAGACGCGGGGCGTGCGGAGTTTTATGCGTGGCACGTGACAGAACATATGCCGGAGCGGATCGGGATCCCTGGGTTTCTGCGCGGGCGGCGATATCGCGCAATCGATCCGCAGACGCACCCTGAATTTTTCACATTGTACGAACTCGAAACGTTTTCGGTCACGACCGGCCGGGATTACCTGGGCCGGCTCAACGCGCCAACCCCTTGGACCAAAAAGGCAACGGCTGAATTTCGCAACACCTCGCGCGGGCTTGGACAAGTGTTGACAAGCGTCGGTCCTGGACCCGCCGGCGTGCTTGCGACGATCCGCTTCGGCATAGCGTCTGGGCGAAAGCAAACGGCCCAGCCCGCGCTAAGCGACTTGATACAAAAGATTGCCCAACTGCCGATGGTTACGGGCGCGCATCTGGTTACGACTGATGCAGAGGCGTCGGCTGTGAAAACCGCGGAAAGCAAGGACCGGACGGACATCCAGGCTCCACCCGAATGGATCGCAATGATCGAGACTTGCACGCCCGGCAGCCTCGAAACGCCAATCCGGCATTTGACCGAGTCGGAATTCGTCCAACATCCCGATGTTGGCCGGTATTGCCATGAATACACGCGCCTTAAGACTGACCGAACGCCGGGCTAACGGTTCGACCGTGACGACACCACTCATACTGTCGACATGAACCCACCACCGTCGAGAAGAATGTTTTGCCCGACAATAAAGCCGGCATGTTCGCTGCAAAGAAAGGCGCACACCATACCGAATTCCGTAGTGTTGCCGAAACGGCCGACGGGAACCTGGGCCTTTAGATCGTGGACAAAGTCGTCGTAGGATTGGCCAGCATCCGCGGCGCGTTTCCTCATCGGCGCCATCTGTCGTTCGGTTTCGAACGGTCCAGGCAGCAGATTGTTGATGATGACATTGTATTTGGCGACCTGGCGCGACAGTCCCGCGACGATGCCGGTCAATCCGGCGCGCGCGCCGTTCGATAACGGAAGATGAAATAGTGGGGTTTTAACTGAGCGCGACGTAATGTTGACGATGCGACCGAATCCGCGCTTCGCCATGCCATCCACCGTCGCCTTGATCAACATGATCGGCGTGATCATATTCGGGACCATGCCCTTGAGCCAATCTTCCTCATCGAGATCGCGGAAATCGCCGGGCGGCGGTCCGCCGGCGTTATTGATAAGAATATCGGGCTCCGGACAAGCGGCGAGAAGCTCGGCACGACCTTCGTTCGTCGAGACATCGGCGGTAACCGCCGATACCGACCCTTTCGCATAGGTCCGAATGGCGGTAGCGGTGGCCTCGACCTCTTCCTTATGCCGTCCATTGACGACGACATGGACACCCTCGCGTGCCAGAGCCTCGGCGCACCCGCGGCCTAATCCTTTACTCGACGCGCAGACGATCGCGCGCCTGCCGGCGATGCCCAAATCCATGGAAGTACTCCCTTATTGCGAGCGCTGCTCGTCCTATCCCGGCATCCAGGCGAGGGCACGCGTTTCGCCGAGCTGACGCGGAAGCATTGTCCAGTTTTCGCCGCCATCCTTGCTGCGCAAATATTGGCCGAGGGCTGTGGATGCAAAAATCAAATTCGGGTCGGAGTGATGCGTTGCCAAACACCAGAGGCAACTTCGAATATCGGGCGGCAACTTGGCATCTTCCCAATGCTCCCCATAATCGCGGCTGCGCAGGAGTTTTCCGGTCGATCCCGGCGGCCCGTCGCCATTACACAAAAATACGACCCCGTTGCCGTCGGCGCGAGGAGTGATATTGCGCGTGTACTTCCAAGATGACGGAAACGCAACCTCACTCCACGTTTCCGAAGGACCATGGCTGACAAATAATCCCTTATTCGTCGCCGCGTAAAGTCCTGTGGAACCATTACGAACGATATTGATATCGTGAATATCGTCTAACCCAATTCCTTTCGAGATATTCTGAAAACGTTGGCCACCATCTTTGCTGTGCCAGACCCCGCCAATCTCAAGGCCTGCCCAAACCATATGAGAATCGGCGGGATCGAACTGGATTTTGGTGACGCGCGGCAGCAGTACCGCGGGACAGGTTTTTGGCAAGTCCGCGTCCGCAACTTTCCAGCTCCGTCCACGATCAGTGGAGCGAAACACCGCCGCCGGGCGCGTGCCGGCAAGAATGGCGTCCGGATTGTTCGGTGCTTGCGCTACGGACCATACATTCGTGTCGGGGCCCATCAACGGCGCCAAGGAGGTCCACTTTCGCGTCTTCAGGTTAAGGCGATGAATGCCGGAATCGGTGCCCGCGAGCAATTCATCGGGGACAGCCGGATGCGTGCAAAGCGAGAAGATCCGCGTTTCGCTATAAAGGCCGCTGTCGCTTAGGAGGCGCACTAGCGTCTCGCCAAAATCCTCGCTGTACCAAAGCGAAAAGCCGCAGGTCCCGATATAAAGACGGGGCGTCATCATTACTTCTCCCACTCGAACTTTTACTTCTTTACAAAACGCTGCGTGACGATGTGCCGCCTAAAAGCGTCCGTACGGTGTCACCATTCGTCTCACCGGAACCGTACAACGACTGGAGCGAAGGTCCCGATCGAGCCAAAATATTCCGCGGGGGCATCGACTGGGATTGCTCCGGTAAAAGACCCCGTAATCACGGTTTGGCCGCTGCGAAGCCCGCCCAGGTGGTCGCCCGGCGCGTTGGCATATTGCAGGATCGGAAGGATGGGATCGCCGAATTGGTGCCGCCCGGTGGCAATCTTAGTATTGTCTCGAGCGATTACCGCCTCACTGTCGGCGAGGGCATCGCCCGGATGCGCCTCTATTGCTGAAAGCACGGTACAGCCATTCGCAAGGTTGTCGGCCAGGAAATTTGCAAATGCGATGTTGTCCCCGCCCCTCCGCGGCTGGACGATCTCAAACGCGCATTGAACGGTCGAAATCGCGTCCAAAACGTCCTGCCGTGCGTAAGGCGACTGCCGCGTCGGCAAATCGCGTTTCAACTTGAAAGCCAATTCCGTCTCAATCTTCATATCGGGCGTAAACGATAGCGTGGAGCCTGACGGCATAATCGTCGACGCCAACAACGGAGCTGCAATGGCCCTCCCCTCCGGGCCAATCGCGACTTTCCAACCGCCGACGCTTTCGTTTAGCAGACGCAACACTTTGGCCTGCACGTGATAAGCGTCGTCGATTGAAAGGGCTATTGAAATACGGTTCGATGAGCTCTCCGCCGGTCCTCGTCGCAGCGCCAGCAGTTCGCGAACTTCTGTTTCAGTATTAGAATTCACGCGGTTATCCTGCCCCTTTATGCTGTCAGGTTTCAAGCAACGCGTGATTGGCATAGAAGGTGGCTACGACAGCTAAAGCAGCTTCCCGTTTCCTGCGTCGCAAGAGCAAATCTACTAGCCGAGGCCAGTGGAGAAGAGGGGGAATACAGCGGGAAGAGGAGTAATTTGGGTAAGTGTCCCTTCAATGCCACCTTCGGTTACTTCAACCAAACCGCAACTACCGCCACCGCTGCCAGGAACGTTGTCGGTGCATGTGGCTTGTACAGAATCCGAGCCCAAAAAAGGTGCTGACGTGAACGGCGTCCATGACGTGCCATCGGGATTAGGATTTGGCACAAAAAGGCTTACCGAGAGTCCCGGATTGCGCGCGGGACAGACGCAAAAAATCCTGGCTTCTCGTTGGCCGCTACTCCCGTTCATCACATGTTTACCCACACTATTTTTTGTCGCTGTGGCGGCTTCGCCAAAGCCGGCCTTCGCAAGGCCGTAAAATGGCCCAATCTTTCGATCGATTTAGCGGCCGCCAGAACGGGTGGCCGGCTGGCGCGCAAACTCATCGTTAACAGTTCTGGAACACCAATAGGCAAGATCAAATAAAAGTCGCCCTCCGATCCCACGCGTTGGAATGCTATGACCAAAAAAAGTGAACCGCCGCCGCAGCCGACCGATGCCAAGGCCGCCGCTGCCGTCGAGGCGCCGCCGCTTGCGCCGGCGGGCGTGCCGCTGTGTTACGTCGTCGACGAGGAACCGAGCATCCGTCATTTCCTGTCGCTGGTGCTGCACGGCGCCGGCGTCGACGCCGTCGAATGCGCCGACGGCGCGGCTTTGCGAACGGCGATCGAGACCCGCCTGCCCGATCTCGTCTTCCACGACATTTCGCTTGAATTGCACGACACGATCGAGTCGATGCTGGCGCTCGGCAAGCGGAGCTTTAACGGCGCCGTGCAATTGATGAGCAATCGTGGGGGCGCGGTGCTCGATCACGTCAAGGCCGTCGGATTGCAGCACAAGCTCAACATGCTGCCGGTGCTGAAAAAGCCTTTCGAGACCGACGCGATCGTGAAAATCCTGCACGAGCTCAAGCTCGGCCTGCCGCCGGCCATGGCCACGCGCCTCGACTTGCAGGAAGCGCTCGACAAGAAATGGATCGAGTTCTGGTATCAGCCGAAAATCGATCTGCGCAAGAAACGGCTTGTCGGCGCCGAGGCCTATGCCCGCGCCCGCCATCCGCAGAACGGCATCGTGCTGCCGGGCGCGTTCCTGCCGAGTGCGGCGGAGGCGAGCGTGCTCAAATTGTCGGAGATCGCGGTCACCAGCGCGCTCAGGACGGCCGCGAATTTTTCCAAGCTCGGCGTCAATCTCGCGCTCTCGATCAACATGCCGATCGTGGCGCTGGGCAAATTGCCGATGCAGGATCTCGTCAAGGCGCATCGCCCGCAAACGGACAAATGGCCGGGTCTGCTCGTCGACGTGCCGGAGGACCAGATCATCGCCGACCTTGCCGGCGCCGGCGAACTGGCCAAGCAGCTGGAGCCGCTCAATGTGCGCATCGCCGTCGACGGCTTCGGCCGCGGCCAGGCGCCGCTGGCGCAATTCGGCGAGCTGCCGTTTGCCGAAATCAAGCTCGACCGCGCCTTCGTCGCCGACTGCGGCACCGACAAGGTCAACGCGCCTCTGTGCAAGACCGCGATCGATCTGGCGCACAATTTCGGCCGCGTCGCCGTCGCCATGGGCATCGAAAAAGCCGCCGACGTGATGGCGCTGGTGAGCATGGGCTGCGACTACGGCCAAGGCTTTCTGCTCGGCCAGCCGATGCCGGAGGAGCGCTTCGTCTCGCTGTTGCGGCAACGCATTGGAACGCAGGGCCACAATTTGCCGGCGAGTGCGGCCAAGGAGCCGGCCTGATCAAGCCTCGCCTCGGCTTGCCCGTCAGTGCGTCCAGGCGCCGCGGCGGGTGAAGGCAAAATTGTCGGAATAGGATATGGTCCGCCGCGACGCGGGTTTCGCCTCGAAGACCTGGTAGGCAATGCCATGTCGCTCGCAATAGGCGACCGCCTCTTCCTTGCTGGCAAAGCTCAGGCGCACCTGCTGACGCATGTCGGTCGATGAGGTCCAGCCCATCAACGGCTCGACGGTGCGCGGTTCTTCCGGCTCGAAATCAAGCACCCAGTCCTTGGTCCTGGCCTGGCCAGACTGCATGGCGGTCTTAACCGGCTTGTAGATGCGTGCTGTCATGAGGGAAACACCCGTTGGTCTTCGGCTGCCGTCATAATCGGAAGGAGGCTGCCTGTAAACGTCGGCACCGCCTGTATTCGGCGCGCGTCAGAATCGAACCATGCAAAATCAATGCGTTAGTTGGTCGGGGCAGCAGGATTTGAACCTGCGACCTTCTGGCCAAAGCAGGCAGCGGACGCTAAACCCGACTTAGCTGCGCTCAAGCCGATGCTTGCAATGGCGCAGAAACACCTATAAATACAGGCTGATTTTGAGCCGATCTTAGTCGGCGTTAGCTGGCATGACAAGACACGTCTTGTTAGCCCAGTGTTAGCCCGAGCAAAAATGACCGGGATGGGAAATAACGATGGAAAATCAACGGACGACACACCGAACCGCTCCCCTGCCGCATAATCAGAGGAGCAAGCGCGAGACCGTTAGCCCTGTTAGCCCGGAGGACACCGAGCCGAAGCGCCGTCAGCGGCGCAAGAGCATGACCCACAAGATGGTGTTAGCCCTGCCCAAAAAGCGGCGGCGCTACATCGTCAGTGATCCTGAGCAGCGCGGCATGTACGTGCGTGTCCCACCGGCCGGCCCAAACGTCTACGCCGTCGTCGCCCGCGATCTTTACAAAAAGCAGGTTTGGCACACGGTCGGCAGCGCCGACGTGATGGGGATCGAGGAAGCCCGCGACAAGGCGCGTGCGGCGATCGCGCGCATCAAGGCCGGTCTACCGGCGGTCGAACCCCTCCGCGTCAAGCCGGACGCGTTCAAAAGTGTTGCTGAGGATTGGCTTAAGCGCCACGTCGCAAAGGGGAAGCTGCGAACGCAGCCCGAGATTGAACGCTGTCTTACGAAATACGTCTATCCCCACTGGGAGGACCGCGATTTCGTCAGCATCAAGCGCAGCGATGTCGCCAGTCTGCTCGACGTGATCGAGGACGAAAATGGCCCTCGCCAAGCCGATCTCGTGCTGGGAATTATCCGCGGTATCGGTAATTGGTTTGCCAGCCGGGACGATACCTTCACGTCGCCGTTCGCGGCGCGGTATGCGCCGCCACAAGGTCGGTGCGCGGTCGCGTGTCCTCGACGATAGCGAATTGCGGGCGGTCTGGAAGCAGGCCGGGGGCGGCGGCACCTTCGGCGCATTGATCAAGATGCTGCTGCTGACCGGGCAGCGACGCGGCGCGGTCCTGGGGATGCGCTGGAAGCTGATTCAGCCGATGGCGTGTGGAAATCCAGAGTGGAACGCGAGAAAGGCCATGCCGGTGCGCTGAAGCTGTCCCGTACAGGCATTCAGCGATCATCAAGGCGCAGCCGAGGCTCAGCGGCAACCCGCATGTGTTTGCCGCAACAGTAGGCGACGAACCGCGAACGGTTTTAGCAGGGCTAAGCGCGCTTTCGATAAAAGCTGCGGCGTAAAAAACTGGACGCTGCACGATCTACGCCGAACCGCTCGCAGCCTCATGTCTCGTGCGGGCATCAGGCCCGACATCGCCGAGCGGGTTTTGGGTCATGTGATTAGCGGTGTCGAAGGCGTCTACGACCGCCACGCCTATTTCGAGGAAAAGGCGGACGCGCTGGCCAAGCTGGCGGCGTTGATCGAGATCATCCTCAACCCGCCGGCCGACAACGTGCGGCAGACTGCGTCGCCGGGCGGCGAAGTCGTGAGTGGCAAAAGCAAAGACGAGTATTGGACGGCACTTGTCTTTGCCGACCCGATAACATTCAAAGTAAAACGGACCGTCTTCATGATAGGAGACGCCAGCGAAGACGAGCGCACGGCCTTCTGCGAGGCGCTCCTGAAAATATCTTGGCTCCCTCCCAAGGCCCTCGCCGCCATCCGGCTCAAGCTGGGCCTCTCCCTTCAAGCGCAAA
Source organism: uncultured Alphaproteobacteria bacterium (assembly GCA_963753925.1). GTDB lineage: Bacteria > Pseudomonadota > Alphaproteobacteria > Rhizobiales > Xanthobacteraceae > Pseudolabrys. The sequence goes on along the minus strand of CAVWEF010000004.1, from coordinate 244,129 downwards.
ACCGCCAGGTTCGGAAAGCAGAGAGGATGACAATTCTGGTCCAGATCGCAGAGTGCGAAGCACTCAGAAGAAGCAGGACAACGACTCAATAGGCAGGTCGCCGCGACGCTGCCGTGGCTAAGCATCGCTCGCATACACGGCATCAGTCGGCCCTGAAAGCGCATTCAGCGTTGCAAGCTGACAAACTGAGCAACATCGCTCACTCGCTGGAAGCAGGGCGTCGGTGGGCCCTACGCAGATAATTCAGAGACACCTTTTTCCACCCTGTCCATTATGGCGGCTGCTCGCGTCGGCTTAAACGCACTCATGTCAATTAGAGACATGGGGTAGCAGTGATGACACGCGACGAAGTGGGTCTCTATATCTGGCTCAGCTCTCCGGGACCTGCAGCAGGCCTGGCATTGTAAAAAATTGGCCGACGTCACCTGGCATGGCAGCGTAATCCGCGGATCGGCTTTCCGCTCGGTCGCCTTCTTCGGCAGCGAATACCCGGCGATGGCCGAAGAGTCGATATCTGATCACTGGCTCGCTTCCCGCTCAATTTCAGCGCGAGGTCACTGCCGCTTCAACGCTAAACGCCGCCCTGTTCGGCGGCGTTCGATTTTCACGGGGCGGCAGGTTGCGGCGCTCGGTCCAACAAACCAACGGCACTATTCGGTTCAAGTTCGGTCGCCCACACCTTATCAGCGGTTTATCTGCGCGGTGCACACTGCATGATGTTAGCCTAACTAGAGCCGCTAGATCAAGCGGCAACAAGGAGGGCTACATGCACCGCAACATCGCCTTTCTCGTTTCTACACGGCTGGCGTCAGCTACGCGGCGACGGGAGAAGGTTGCTTCCGGACAATTCCGCTCGCAGAAATTTTCATTGACGCGGAAAAACCGAGTTCCGCGATTGCAGAACGCGCGAACGACGCGGCTATGTTGGCAAGCCTACTACTACCGCTCGGATTGATCGACGAGAGCGAGCCATGACCGCCGTCCGACTCAAGTAATTCATCCGCTCGATTTGCTCTACGAGCGATGCTGCACGATGGCTGATCGCGTCAATACTGGCGAGATCCCCTTCCTCGACGGAATCGACTTCATGTGGAGTGCCGCCGAATTTTCGGGGTTGGTCGACAGGCACGGTCCCGATCAAGTTCAACAAGTTTTAGCCGACGCGTTCATGGGTGTGCGGAGGACGCGGCATGACAAGCACAGCGGAAAACGATGCGCTCGACAGAAAGATTATCAAGCTAGACCGAAGCAAACACTTCACGCTTTACCGCGATCTTGAAACTATCAGCACAAAAATTTGGCTGGTCAAAAATCTTTTAGGTCATGCCGAGGCATCCGCATTCTATGGCGCACCCGGTTCCGGCAAATCGGCCTTAGTCGAGGACATGGGACTGCACATCGCCGGTGGTCTGCCGTGGCATGATCGGGACGTAATACAAGGGACCGTCTCTACGTTGCACTCGAACGCCGAATGTTGGTCGAGCGTCGCGCCATTGCGTTCCGCAAGCGGAACGACATCTCTATTTGCCATTCGCAATCCTTGGCGGAGTTTATGACTTTCGCGTCCCGGCTACAGCGGCGACTGTCGCGAGCATAATTCGACAGATCGAGGACGTGACCGAACAGAAAACGGTGTTGATCATCATTGACACCATCAGCCGCGCCTTGAACGGCGGCGACGAAAACTCATCAAAGGATATGGGCGCAATTGTCGCCACTACGACGCGATTACAGGAAGCGACGGGCGCTCATGTCGCATGGGTGCATCATGTGCCGATTGACGCCGGAGACGCTCAGAGGCCATGGCGCATTGCTCGGTGCACTGGATACAACCATCAACGTCGAAAAACTTACCAGCGGGCTTAGGACGGCGACCGTGATCAAAGCGAACAATTCAGAGGAAGGCGAGCGGATTGCGTTCACATTGGATAGCGTCACTATCGGACCGGAAACCACCGCACCCGTCGTGGTCCCGTTTGACGGTGAACCGCCAAAGGAAGCGCCAAGCCGCAAATTGCCAGCACGCTACAAGCTGGCCCGGAAAATCTCACTGACCTGATTGCAGACAAGGGCCAGCCCGCGCCCGCCGCGTTCGGGCTACCAGCGGCATTCGGGTGGTCAATGTCACCGATTGGCGCGACGAACTATTCGCCCGTGGGGTACTCGATAAGGACGCCGCAAATCCACGCGAAGATTTCCGCAGGATCAAGGCAAACCTCCAGGCCCGCCACCTAGTAGCCGAACGGGATGCCCTTCTGTGGCTAGGCTCGTAGGGGTGTTGTGCCTTGCACCAACCGCGACCAAGGGCACAAACAGAAAGACCGGCCTCGCACCGGTCTCTCCGAAACCCGATCGGTGGTTTGATCAGGCGGCTCTGGTCGCTGTAACTCTCTTGATCACCCTGCTCCCTCCGAGTAGGAACAAGCCGAGGATGCCGAGACCCGTGGCAAATAGTGGGAGCGTGTCGGGAATTGGCGTTGACGTTGGCAAGCAACCAACTGTGGCGTAGGCGAGCAATACGATGATTGATCTTAATGCCGCAAAAGCGTCGAGGGGGTAAAGCCCCCATCCTTGGGCTCTAGTGCTCCTACTTCACACTCCGCCCAATTCCCAGCGGTGTTAACAAAAGCAGTCGAGAGACACGCCGCCGTGGATGTACTACAAGACCAAAAATCCTGCGGATTGTCTCCGCTTGAAGTCACGGTCATTTCGTCCCAACCCAACCCAGCAAGGATCGAAAAGGATGCATCCCAGTTGTTAATTTTCCCAGTGGGGTCTGTTCCGAAGACATCGAAATTAGAAGTCAGGCCGGCTGTCGTGTCCGTAAACGTTTGAAGACCATCTGAAAAAGAGAAGTGTAATGGACGATGGTGGCTGAGCCGAAATTATCACCCAGCGGAGTCACAAGATCGATGAACCCAGTCACCTTCATGCTTGTTGTGTATGATCCTGTTACATCGGTGTAGAGGTTACCCGTGTAAAAATAGAAGGTGTCGGCGCTAGCACTCGCTGCGCCCATCAGCCAAAGCTGACGCAAAGATGATTGAGATAAAATGATGTTGTGGTCACACATTGTACACTCCCACGGTACACTTCCACGCAACCGCCACCTTTGTATTTTGCGCTCAATTGAGGCGCACAGCTAGAGATTATTTTTGGACAATACTGATATTTTATGAGAAGTTTATGTCGTAAGAAAAAACGGCAGCACGCTGGCCTTTCGCTTTCACCAGCGCCGCATAGAGCCCCCCGGCAGCATTGACTGAACTGCTGGTGCATCCGCAATGTCCGCTTCGAGTCAATCGCGCCCCAGCCGTTGAGACACCGCGCCGCCGTTTGCCCGCTGTTACCCCAATAGCGTCCTATCAGGAGGCGAGCCCGGTAGGCCGCGATGTACCATCGCCACATCCCGATCACGCCGGAACGGCCATAGAGCCTACCGGCAGCATTGACCTGACCGAGACAGACTCGCCGTCACAGGTGCCTGTCGCAGCGTCGCAGGTCTAAAGACCTGCGCGACGCGACGCGACAGTGTACGCCCGTCGCAAGTGCGACAAGTGCGACAGAAGTGCGACATGCGACAGGCGTCGCCTTTGTCGTTACATGACGACAATTCGAGCCGCATTTTGGCACCCATATGCTGGTTTTTTCTGGCAGGACATAATTCCCATCGCCGCTCTGCTTCGTACAACCTCAAAGTTGTATTCGGGGCATCGCGAGATCACCGCCAGCCTGCAAATCCAAAAAGCGCTATCTGGTATTGTATCAGAGAGTCTCGGCCATGCCGCGTATCGAATCGTGCAGGACAGTGCTTTTCTGCGATTATCACAGGCCAGGCAGATTGGTCATAGACACGATGGCTAACGTCGGCTACTACGAGACGGCTTAACCGGCATGTTTCCGGCTGCCGCCAAACAGCGCAACCTAAACGAGAGTACGCCCTTGGAAACGCCCGCTGCCCGTACCGCATCCGTCGCTAAATCGCCGCGTCAGCGAAGCGCCGTGACTAACGGCAAACGCGCATTCGTTGATGGCGACGGCAATGCAGCTTAGACCCGCCGCTGGCGTGATCTGGTATCGGCGCACGTTAGTGATTTAGGTGGCACCGATATTTTGAGCGAGGCGCAATCGAGCTTGTGCCGCCGCGTGGCGACGATCGAAATTGAGTTAGAGCAGTTGGAAGGCAAGCTATCGAAGGGTGAGGCCGTTGACCTTGACGCCTACACCCGCGCTGCAGGCCACCTCCGCCGGATACTGAAATCGCTCGGCATTGAGCGTCGCAGTAAAGATTTAACGCCAACGTCGACGACTTATCTCGCGCACGTCGCTGCCGACGAAGAGGCGAGCGCCGCATGAAGCCGACGATCAGCATCCGCAAGGCGCTCACCGATAGGACGCTGCTCGGCAGTGTGCTCACGGGCGATAGCTGGGCGCCTGGCGCGTGCTGCTGATCGCCAGCAATGGGCGAGACGCTTGACCGACGACGAGCGCGCGACTTTTCCAAATTGACCGGACGCGAGCACGAGCCGCGCAACGCGTCGAGGAATTGATTGCGGTGGTCGGCCGCAGAGGCGGCAAGATCGCCGCGCAATGGCGACGCTCGCCACTTACGTAGCCGGTCTTTGCAAGCATCCGCTGGTGCGCGGCGAGCGCGGCGTCCTTGTTCGCATCGCGCCCGACCAGCGTCAGGCAAGCATCGTGCTCGACTACGCGGCAGCGGCCTTCGAGCACAGTCGCCGATCCTCAAGCAGCTCATCGCCAACCGCACGACCGACACGCTCGAACTAACAAACGGCATCACTATCGAAGTGAGAGCCGCAGTTGTTCCGCCGTCTGCGCGGCCCGACCTACATCGCGGTGATCGCCGACGAGGCCGCGTTCTGGTACTCGGACGAGATCACCGCCAACGCCGACGTTGAAATCCTCAACGCCGTGCGGCCCGGCCTGGCACCACCAACGGCCTGCTCATCATTGCATCAAGTCCCGTACGCACGACGCGGCGTGCTGTGGGAGACGCACCGCAAGCATTTCGGTCCTGACGGCGACCCGCTGATCCTGGTGGCGCAAGGCGCGTCGCGCGACTTCAATCCGAGCTTGCCGCAGCGCGTCGTTGACCGCGCTATCGAGCGCGACGCCGCCAGCGCGGCGGCTGAATACGGCGCTTTGTTCCGTAGCGACATCGAGTCCTTCGTCAGCCGCGAGGTGATCGACGCTGCGACCGCGCCCGATCGGCACAAACTGCCGCCGCTGAAGGACGTTTCCTACACCGCCTTCGTCGATCCGTCTGGCGGTTCGAGCGACAGCATGACGCTCGCCATCGCGCACCGCGACGGAAACGAGCGCGGCATCCTCGACGTGGTGCGCGAGCGCCGCCCGTCATTTAGCCCCGAGGCGGTCGTGGCTGAGTTCGCAGAGACGCTGCAAGCGTACCGCGTTGACAAGGTGACGGGCGACCACTGGGGCGGCGAGTTTGTGCGCGATCCGTTCCGCTCGCACGGCAACACCTACGAACTAAGCGAGAAGCCGAAGAGTGACATTTACCGCGACGCGCTCGCGCTGCTCAACAGCGCAGTCGAACTGCTCGATTTGCCGCGGCTCGCCGCGCAGCTTTGTTCGCTCGAGCGGCGCGTTGCGCGATCAGGCAAGGATTCGATCGACCATCCGCCGGGACTGCACGACGACATCGCTAACTGCGTCGCCGGTGCGCTGGTGCTGGCGACGACTGTCGGTGGATATAATTCGTCACTGGCTTGGGTGGGCGCACCGCCTGATACCGAGGAGCCGGGCAAGCGATCGCTCTGGCAACACCCGTACTTTTCGCCGCAGCAATATGGCGGCTTTTACCGCAACAGATGACGAGGAAACATATGCAACAATATCTCAATTCAAAAACAGGCCGCCTTGTGTGGCGGAGCGATGATTGGAAGGTCGAAGACGGTTTTGGCGTCGTTGTTCCTCACCTAACGCTCGACGCCAAGGACGATTTGCGGCTGCAGCGGCGCATGGCAAAGCAGGCGGCACGGCGTCAGGCTGCGCGTGACGCTGCCGGATATGCGCTGCCGACTTCGTTCATGACGCCAAACTTGGAAACGCACGACGCGCCGCGTGTCATCACCGACGCGTCGCTTGCGCTGCATCGGCCAGGCTATCGCGTTTCCGACGCCGCATGGGCACCGCGACGAGTGCCGGACATCAGTCCTTACAAGCCGGATCCCGACGTGGACTTCGCCGGTCGCAGGAGCAAGGCGTATCAGGCTGAAATTGTGCGAGCGAGCAACGCGTGGCGAAGCATGGCCGCGGCCGCCCCCGCAGCGAGCCAGAACGATTTCTCCCCGGACGAAATATTGGCGGCGCAACGCCTCGCATGGCTCTTGAAAATAGCGGAGCCGTCGCGCGGTGGCCTTAGCTCGCAGACTCGCCAGTGAACTCGACACGAGACAGGCGGAGCGGCGTGGCGATCGCGACGGCGATGGCCCGGCATGGTCGGCCCTACAACGACAACAAAACGGCCCCGCCGCTGACGCCCGCAACGCCGCTTTCGCTGATCTCGAACGGCGCATGTGCGACGCCTGGAAAAAACCGGAACCTGATGAACCCGACGAGCCGGACGCGGACAATGACGACGACGACAAGCAATCCAACTCTGAAGCGCAATATCAGCGCCGCCAAGTCGAAGCCGAAAGCGCGTGGAAAACGAAACCCGCCTACTCGCCGGCGATCCGCAAGTGGGCGCGTGAAGGCGCGAGCATCGGCGCAACGGAGGCAATCATGCGCGAGGCGCAAGCATGACAAAGTTTTCCGAGAGCGAACTTCCCGAAGCAGCGAAAGAAAAATTGTTAAGTCTCGACGCCGCGCGTGTTGAGGCCGAGGACGCGGCGCGTTCCGCAAGGGCGCGGATCAACGGCATGGGGCGCGACGCGGATCCGCGAATTGTCGAGAAGCTGCAGCAAGCCGCCGAACGTCACCGCCAACGCCATGACGATCTTCATGCGCTCACGGCGAGCGTGCGCCAGTGGCTCAACGGGCTTGCGCCTGGCGTCGCGCTCGAAACTTATGCCGCCGTCGGCACAAAGCCACACAAGGGCGAGACGGTAGTGCAGGCCATCGCGAGGCTGCGCGACGAAATCACCGCCACGAAAAACCACCTGCGCACCGTGAAGGCCGCGCCGCTGCCACGCGCCGACGCGAAGGCGCTTGCCGCCGTGTATGTGCAGCAGCTCGCGGAGCGCGGACGCCCGCAGGTCTGGTTTGATCGCGAACGCCTTAACGTCGCTTTCGTCGATCCGCGGCGCCCCGATAGCTTCGCGCACTTTCTCGACGTTGCCGCTTTTGCGGCGTGGCTCAATCCCGACGTCATGGTGACGCGCTTTGAGGAAGCGATCGACGCGCTGCCGCCCGAAACGCAAACGGCCATGCCGAAAGAGGAACAAGAGAAGCGCGCCGCCGAGCTGGCGGCGGCGCTGCTCGAGCTGGAACGGCAAGAGGAATTTTTAATCAGCACGGCGGCAGGTGACGGCCTGGCGATCGAGCGCCGTCCGACCGCTTCACCCGCTGCCGTGCTGAGCGTCGTCGTCGTCGCAAAGCAGAACGCGGCGCAAGCCGCAGCATGAAGTTTCGTTCCCGGCGCGAGCCGGCACGGCCAGTGAGCAGGTGCCGTGTGTCGAAACAACAGCTCACAGCTCGCGGACGTTCTTTCGGCGTCGCGGCGGGCAAAGATCGCGAGCGTGCGCGCCTCTTGGCACGTCTCAGTGATCGGGAGCCGCGGGTGACTGCCACCCCGGCTCCCTTCTTCATCCGTCCTACGGTTGCGCACCTAATCCACAGACAATCACACAGTGCTAATAGCGTGGGATCAGCCCGCTTTTTCCTTGACCTTTTCCCGTCACCGACTTTGCGGCGGGATACCCGTGGCGGCGCGGCCCGGTGACGATTTGCCCGCATGGGCAATTCGTCGTCTTGCGTTCGCCTTCGGCACCTTGGCGGCGCGGCTAGATTTTCAAAAGTGCCCAAGCGGGCACTTTTGATTTCCTGTCGCCGCTGATTGCCGCTTATCTCTTGTTAAACACTTCACAGGCCGTCTTATCTCCGTCGTGACATTTTAACGCCGCACAGGCCAGGCTTTCTCCGGCGTCGCAGCGGCCTCTAAACTTGCCGACCATGCCAGTGTCGCGATCAGCAGGACTAAGATAAATTTTGTCATGCTGATTGCTGTCGCTAGTCGTCGAGCCAGTCTTTGAAATGATCGCGGACGCGAGCCATTTCGTTCGCGATATGCTTTCTGCCGCAGCCTTCGGATTTGAGGTGTTCCAGAAAGGCCGGTCTCACTATTGACCAGCCAACTCTTTCGTTCCTCAACTGCGACAGCAATGCGAACGCTCGATCTTCATCGTTTGGATGACGCGCAAATTTCGCGTCTGCTGAACCGAAGCACCCTTCAATCTGCGCCTTCCAATCCATCGCTCGCTCCTTGGGCTTGATGAAGCAGCGGCTTTCCGGCGCTCCCTGCGCGTTTTCCCGCTGGCCCTAACATAATCCCCACCACCCGCCGCTCAAAACCCGCTAGGAGCCACGCCAAGGGCATTGAGAGGCCCTTGTTAGCCCGTTGTTAGCCCACCGCCTTCCGTCCGGTCGGCAATTTTTGAAAAGTGCTGATTTTGTTGGTCGGGGCAGCAGGATTTGAACCTGCGACCTTCTGGTCCCAAACCAGACGCGCTACCAGACTGCGCTATGCCCCGTTGAAGCGCAGGGGTTACACGCTTAGACCGGCGCCAGCAAGCAGGCCCCAGCAAAGGCGTCGGACGTCAATGCCAGGGGAATATAGCCGATGCGACCCGGTCGCCGGGCGCAATGCCGAGCTTTTCAGCTGTGCCACCAATCACTTCTAAAACCGCCCGCACCGGACCACCGGAGGGAATGGTCCGGATCGAGAGCGGTTCGGTATTCTCGGCGATGCGCAGGATGCGGCCGTCGCCCTGGATAAAGATCATATCGAGCGGGATGTAGGTGTTCTTCATCCAGAAGGCGACGTCCTGGTCCTGGTGAAAGTCGAACAGCATGCCCCGACCCTCCGGCAGTTCCTTGCGGAACATCAGGCCTTTCTCCCGCGCAGCTTCGGTATCGGCAATTTCGACCGCGAACACATGCACGCCGGTCTTGCTGGCGATTTCAAGCGTCTGCTGAGGCGCCGTCCGGACCGGACCGGCGGCAACTAAAGTAATGAAAACAAAGACAACCCAGGTCCATGCGCGCATGGTTTCGCCTTTACGCGGGCGAAGGCCAATCGGCAACTAGAAAAGGGAAGCTCAGTGCGAGGCTAGGCCCAGCGGCCCGCCATCGGGGCGAACCTCGGCCGCCATCAGGCCTTTCGGCCCGGGCCCGAAGCGCACCAGCACGGTCTGCCCCGGCCGCAACTCGGCGATGCCGTAGCGGCGCAGCGTCTCCATGTGCACGAAGATGTCCGGCGTGCCCTCGCCGCGGGTCAGGAAGCCGAAGCCGCGCAAGCGGTTAAACCATTTGACCTGGGCGCGCTCGAGCCCGCTGGTCGGCGTGACGGTGACATGGGTCCGTGGCGGCGGCATCTGCGCCGGATGCACCGCGGTCGTCTCGTCCATCGACAGGATGCGGAAGACCTGCAACCCCTTGGGGCGCTGCAGCACCTCGCACACAACGCGCGCGCCTTCGTAGGCGGTCTGGAAGCCGTCGCGGCGCAGGCAGGTCACGTGTAGGAGCACGTCCGGCATGCCATTGTCGGGTATGATGAAACCAAATCCCTTGGAGACGTCGAACCACTTGATGACGCCCGCCAACTCGATGAGGTTGGCTGTTGTTTCATCGATGAGTTCTCTGACCGTTCCCGGTCGGAGATTGCTGCCAGGCATTTTTGATTCAATCCCGTCCGACGCCATGACGCCGCACGCCGCCGCTTTCAGGCGCCTCTTAAAGGGCGCTTCAACGAATCTGTCGATTTAAGATAACACCGGCCAGTGCGGCGAAAAGGGCAAAATTCGCTTGCACACAGCTCTGTGCACAGCGCAGCGGGATGCGAATCAGCGGGCGATGAAGGGTCCGAGCACGTCGCCGATGTCATGACGCACGACAAGATCGGCAAGCTCGTCGAATTCCGTCGGCTCGCGATTGATGATGGCGAGAGCCGCGCCGTTGCGTTTCGCCATCAGCGGAAATCCCGCCGCCGGCCACACGACGAGCGAAGAGCCAATGGCGAGAAACAGATCGCAACGCATCGTGAGTTGCTCGGCGCGCGCCATCGCTGCCACGGGCATCGCCTGTCCAAACGAAATTGTGGCCGTCTTGATGAAGCCGCCGCAGCCGCAATCCGGCGCGCGCTCGTCGTTGGCGTCGAAGCGCTGCCGCACCCAGTCAAGTTCGTAGCGGTCGCCGCAGTCGAGGCACAGCGCGTAGGTGGTATTGCCGTGCAATTCGACGACGTCCGCCGCCGCGACCCCGGACGCTTGATGCAGATTGTCGATATTTTGCGTCACCAGCGCCGGCGCCTTGCCGGCACGATAGAGACTCGCCAGCGCCAGATGCCCGCGGCCCGGTTTCGCCGTGGCGAAATTGTCCTGCATGGCGAAGCGCCGCCGCCAGGCTTCATGGCGCATCTCCTGGCTGGCGACAAAGTCAGCGAACGCGATGGGCCGGTTTCTGGCCCACAACCCGCCGGGCGAGCGGAAATCCGGGATCCCGCTTTCGGTGGAAATTCCCGCCCCAGTGAAAGGCAGGATGCAGTTTGCCGCCGCGATCTGGTCGCGCAGTCGGGCGATTGCGGTTTCAAGATCGGGGGCAATCATGATTATATGCGGCGGGCCGGAACGGCCGCATTATATAGTCCGATGCAATCCCAAGAAAATCCCAGTGCGAGGTTCATCATGCGATATCTGCACACCATGCTGCGTGTCCGCAATCTCGAAGCAACGCTCGATTTTTATTGCAACAAGCTCGGCCTCAAGGAGACGCGCCGCCGGGTCGACGAGAAGAACCGCTATACCCTGGTCTTCGTCGCCGGTGGAGATGACGTCGACCTCGTCGAGGACAGCAAGAAGAAAGGCCGGCCTGCGCCGGAAGTGGAACTCACCTTCAACTGGGATACCGAGGACTATGGCGAGGCGCGCTACTTCGGCCATCTCGCCTTTGAAGTGGATGATATCTACGCGACCTGCAAGAAGCTGATGGACGCCGGCGTCACCATCAATCGTCCGCCGCGCGACGGCAACATGGCTTTCGTCCGCTCCCCCGACAAACATTCGATCGAGTTGCTGCAAAAGGGCGCGGCCAAGGAACCCCAGGAACCGTGGAAGTCGATGCCCAACACCGGCAAGTGGTAACAATCAACCGTCAGCTTGCCGGTTCCGGCGAAGCTTACTATACCCACCCCCTAAATCAGCGCCCTTCGTCTAGCGGTCCAGGACGCCGCCCTTTCACGGCGGAAACACGGGTTCGATTCCCGTAGGGCGCGCCAATTGCGCCGCGCGCGGTCATGGCTGCCATGCGCGGAAATTCCGATTTTTCCCACATATTTAACGTACAAATTATGCGCAGGATCAGTCCCAAGCGCCTACCATGCACGTGGTGGCGCAATCGGCTCCTTGGGAGCGGCAGGCCATGATGAAAAGCAAAAACGTGGTGGCGGCTCTGCGGCGCGACGCAGGCTATGTTTGGCAGGCGGCGATCGCTGTGGTGTTCATCGGTTTTGCCAGCCTCGCGCTGGCGGCGGCGCTGTTCGACCTGCTGGCGATCCGCCACTGACGCGCCCACGCGTTACGCCGCCGGCGGGTAGCGATGCCGATCCCCATTAAAATCCTCGACCAGAAAATGTCCGCCTGCCTCGGCGCGCTCCCGATAATTTGGCCCGACCGGCGACTTGCCATGGCCGCCCGGAATATCGAGCACATAAGCCGGCTGGCATAGTCCGGAATAGCGGCCGCGAAGCGCGCGCATCAGCGCCTGTCCCGTGGCGATTGACGTGCGCAGATGCGCGGTCCCCGGCGCCAGATCGGCGTGGTGCAGGTAATACGGCTTGATCCGGCATTCGACCAAGGCGCGCATCAGCGCGCCAAGACCCTCCGGCGTGTCGTTGACGCCGGCGAGCAGCACCGACTGCCCGAGCAATGGAATTCCGGCATCCGCCATGCGGGCGCATGCGGCGCGCGCCGGCGCCGTCAATTCGCGCGCATGATTGATATGCACGGCAACGTACACAGCCTTGCCCTTGGCCTTCATCGCCCGCACCAGCCCCGCGGTAATCCGCGCCGGATCGGCGACCGGCAGGCGGGTATGGATGCGGATGACTTTGACGTGCTCGATCGCGGCCAGCGCCTTCATCACCTCGCGCAACCGCCGCGCCGACAGCACCAGCGGATCGCCGCCGGTGAGGATGACCTCCCAGATTTCTGCATGCTCGCGGATATAATTGAGCGCCGCCGCAAGCGCCGCGCGATTGAGCGCGCCGGGCTTGCCCGGCCCGACCATTTCGCGGCGGAAGCAGAAGCGGCAATAGACCGCGCAAATCTGTGTGAGCTTGAGCAGCACGCGGTCAGGATAGCGATGCACGATGCCCGGCACCGGCGAATGGGCATCGTCGCCGATTGGATCGGCAAGCTCCTCCGGGCTCGCATCGAGTTCAGCTTCGCTGGGGACGAATTGCCGCGCGATCGGGTCGTGCGGATCGTTACGATCGATCAGATCGGCAAGCGTGCCCGGTAGCGCCACCGCGTAGCGCGCGGCGACCTGCTTAAGAGCGGGAACATTGTCGGCTGCGACAAGACCAGCCTCGTAAAGTTGCGCGGGGCTGCGAAGCGTCTTGTTCATGGCTGAAGCTCCATTCGTCATGCCCGGCCTTGTGCCGGGCATCCACGCCTTTGCCAAGGGCAAAAAACTCAAGAGGTGGATGGCAGGAACTAGTCCGGCCATGACATCTCAATTCAATGTTACGGCTCGGTCAGCGGTGTCCAGATCACCTGCTCGATGTTTTGCGCGCCCGTAGCCAGCATCACCAGCCGGTCGAAACCGAGCGCGACCCCGCAGGCGGGCGGCATGAGTTCCAGCGCATCGAGAAAATCCTCGTCCAGCGGGTAGCGCTCGCCGTGGATGCGCTGCTTCTCCGCCATCGCCGCCTCGAAGCGCCTGCGTTGCTCGGTCGCCTCGGTCAGTTCGCCGAAGCCGTTGGCGAGTTCGACGCCGCAGGCATAAAGCTCGAAACGCTCGGCGACCTTGTCGCTGCCCGGTTTCACGCGCGCCAGCGCGGCCTGCGGCAGCGGATACTCATATAATATAGTGGCGCGGCCGTTGCCGAGCTGCGGTTCGATGCGCTCGACCAACGCGCGGCTGAAAATGTCGCCCCAGTCATCGCCGGCACCGTATGCAATGCCGGCTTTTGTCGCCGCCCTGGCTAGTCCGGCACGGTCGCCTTGCCCTGCCTCGATGGTCGCCAGTAGGTCGATGCCGGCGTGGCGGGCGAAGGCCTCGGCCACAGTGACCCTCTCAGGCTCTGCGTCAGGATCGACGCTGCGGCCGCGGAATTCAAACCGCTTGCTGCCGGTCGTCCGTGCCGCTGCCGCCAGCAGGGAAGCGCAATCGGCCCACAGCGCCTCGTAAGGCTCATTCGCCCGGTACCATTCGAGAAGTGTGAATTCCGGGTGATGCAGCGAGTCCACGCTCGCAGTTGCGGAACACGCGGGCAAAATCGAAAATGCGGGTTTCGCCCGCCGCCAGGAGCTTCTTGCAGGCAAATTCCGGCGAGGTACGCAAGTATAGATGGCACCCGCTCCCCGCCCGGCCCGATCAGTTCGGTGGCAAATGCATGCAAATGCGTCTCGTTGCCGGGCGAAACCTGCAGCGCGGAGGTTTCCACTTCGACGAAATCGTGGCGCGCAAACCACGCCCGCGCCGCGGCCGCGATGCGGCTGCGCGCCAGCAGCAACGGCCGCCGGGCGGCATGGGCGCCGGGCCGCCAGAACGGTGGGCTAGCGGGCGTCATGGCCTCGACGGCGCGCTTTGCGGGAAGGACTGGCATCGCGCGTGAAGATCGGTATGGTGCGGCGCGAATCCGCCCCAAGCTCAAGGACGCTCATCGTGAAGGTCATCGCTTCGTCTCTCCGTAAAGGCAATATCGTCGATCTCGACGGCAAGCTCTATGTCGTCCTCAACGCCGAAAATTTTCATCCCGGCAAAGGCACCCCGACGACGCAGATCGATATGCGCCGGATTTCCGACGGCGTGAAGACCCAGATGCGCTACAAGACCACCGACCAGGTCGAGCGCGCTCATGTCGAGGACCAAAAATTCTCCTACCTCTACAAGGACGGCGACGGCTTCCACTTCATGAACCAGGAGAACTACGAGCAGGCGCAGGTTCCCGCCGATATCGTCGGCGATTACGAGAAATATTTGCAGGAAGGCATGGTGGTCAACCTCGCCACCCATGATGGCGTCCCGGTCTCGATCGAGATCCCGCAAAAGGTGACGCTGGAGATCACCGACACCGAGCCGGCCATGAAGGGGCAGACCGCTTCGGGCTCGTTCAAGCCGGCGATGCTGTCGAACGGCGTGCGCACCATGGTGCCGACCCACATCGTCGTCGGCACCCGCGTGGTCGTGAGCACTGACGACGGCTCCTATGTCGAGCGCGCCAAAGACTGAACTCCGCCGCCCTTGTCTGCGGCCGGATGATGCTTTTTACTCCCGCTCCAGCGCGCTGTGCGTCCGGACTGGCGGTACGAGCGAGGGGTAACACTTGATACGTGCCGCAGTTTTCGGCCTTGCCTTGCTCGTTTGCGGCGCTGCGGCCGCGGGCGAAATGGAAAGCCCGGCCATTATCCTGAGTACGGTCGATTGGGATGCGGCGGCGGCGAGCCTGCCCGACCGCGGCGCCGACACGCCGGCGCAGGCCTTCGCCAAACTCAACGCCGCCACGGCGAAGCGTTTTTCTGGCGTCGAAAAGAGCGCCGTGCCGGTGCTGCTGCCGTTCGATCTCGACGCCTTCCACAAGGACCTCGCCGACGGCAAGGCGGACACGGCAACGTCCGACAAATATTTCGGCAGATTTCATCCGACAAAATTCTTCTTGCCCGGCCCGGCCGGCTACGACGCCACGTTTACGATCAACCCGGACGATGCGCCGCTGAAGACGCGCTACAAAAAGCCGATCGTCGTCGAAATTACCGGCGCCGCCTTCGTCTATGACCTCGACGGGCCCGATCACCAGGAAGTATTCCCGCCGGGCAAGGATATCGCCGCACTGTTTCCCGGCATGCAGCGCATCTTGCGCGAAGCGCATGTGCGCTACGTCTTCACCCGTTTCGGCGTTCCCTATGTGCTGTCGATCCAATGCTACGATCAGCGCGCCTCGTCGAAATGGCTCACCTGCAAGCAGGCGGACCCGATTGCCGAACAATTTCTGCGCCAGCTGCACGTGGCCGGCGGCGCGCCGGCGACAATCGCGCCGCCGAAATTCGATCTCAGCCGGCCTGCGGCCAAATCGGATTTTACCTATTACAGCCCCGGCGACCTGATCGAGAATTCCGGCTGGCACAAAATGCCCGGCCGCGCCGATTATCACGTCTATGCGCGCATGCGTTTTCCCATCGCCTATGCGCCGGCTTACGTGAAATCGCAATCCTTTCTGCCCTGGGGCGACTGCTACCACACCGGACATGTCGGGCGCATTGGCAAGAAGGGCGCGCATTACCACTGCAAGATCAACAACAAGGATCTCGTGTTCGATGAATCGGCGGCGGAGAATTTCACCTATCCGTGGCGCGACAATTTCTGCGAGCTGCGCGACTTTCTCGTCGGCCAGTGCCCCGGCGGCTACGGCCACCAGGGCGAAGATATCCGGCCGTCGAACTGCGTCCTCTTCAATGCCGAGGCCGACCGCTGCGAGCCCTACCAGCATCTCGTCGCCGCCGTGCACGACGGCATCATCCGCCGCATGCCCGGCGACCTTGGCGTCTACATCGTCGTCAACGACGCCGATGACCATGTCCGCTTCCGCTACCTGCACATGAATCCGCACATGATGGACGCCGACGGCCTGGTCAACGGCCGGCAGGCAAGCGAAGGCGAGATTATCGGCAAGGTCGCCGATTGGGGCGATAACGAAAACGGCACGTCCTACCACATTCATTTCAACATCCAGGTGTTCACCAAGGTCGGTTGGGTCTGGGTCAACCCCTACATGACGCTGGTCGCCGCCTATGAACGGCTAATCGGCGGGCGCGGCAGCGAAATCCTGCCAGGCGAGCCGGCGCCGCCGATCCCCGACAAGCCGCCGGTGATTCTGCATCCGGTAACGAATGCAGCCGCGAGTTCCGACGCGGTTCCGACACCGCCGGCAAAACCGAGGGACCCCGCGGTCAAACCGGCCGAGCCTCCGGAGCGTCACCGCCGCGTCCGCCACCGCAAGCATAAGGAAGAAGACTGATCCGGCATTACGCGATTTTGTCCGCGCAGCGGCGACAGCTACAGTCGGCGCGCATGTCGCAATTCCCGGAAACTCCCGCTCATCGCCTGCTCGACCGGCGCGCGGTGCTCGCCACCGCGTTCGCCGCCGCAGCAAGCACCGGCGTCGGCGGGGTCGCATGGGCCGCGCAATCGCCGGCTTTCGCCCGCTGGATCGCGGCGTTCCGTCCGCGCGCACTCAAGCGTGGCATCTCGGAAGCAACCTATGACCGGGTGATGGGCGCGCTCACGCCCGACACCAGCGTGTTCGAGCAATTCCGCTCGCAACCGGAATTCACCGAGCAGGTGTGGCAATACATCAACCGCCGCTGCTCCGACTGGCGCGTCATTACCGGCAAGGAACGCGCCAAGGAAAATGCGCCGCTGCTGACGCGGCTGGAAAAAGACTACGGCGTCGACCGCTACATCGTGCTCGGCCTTTGGGGCATGGAGTCGTCCTTCGGCGACGTCATCGTCAATCCGAAATACATGCGGCCGGTGATCCCGGCGCTCGCCGCGCTCGCCTGGGGCGAGCGTCGCCGGCGCGCCTACTGGGAAGCCGAACTGCTCAACGCGCTCACCATTGTCGATCGCGGCTGGGCAAAGCCGTCCGAGATGATCGGTTCCTGGGCCGGCGCCATGGGCCATACCCAATGGATGCCGGAAGTGTGGCTGCACATGGGGGTCGACTATAACCACGACGGGCGGACGACGCCGTTCGGCGATCCGGACGATTCACTCGCCGGCACCTCGCGCTATCTGGTCGAGCGCGGCGGCTACCGGCGCGGCGAGGCCTGGGGCTGCGAGGTCAAGGCCGGCGGCCGCGAGGCCGGCGGCTGGCACACCTATGGGGAATGGCAAAAGCTCGGCGTCCGCCGTGCGGACGGCGCGCCCTTTGCGCGACCGAGCGACCGCGTGAAGCTGTGGGCGCCGGTGCGCGGCGGGCCTGTTTTTTTGATTGGGCAGAACTTCCGCGCGGTCTATTCCTACAACCCATCCACCAGCTACACGCTGGCGCTCTGCCATCTCGGCGACCTCATTCGCGGCGATCTGCCTTTCTACCAGCAATTCCCCGGCGGCGAGCGCACGCCGACGCTGGAGGAGGTCAAGGAAATCCAACGACGGCTCATTGAACACGGCTTCAAGACCGACGGCGTCGACGGCCGCACGGGTAGCGACACCGTCAAGGCCATCATCGCCTTCCAGAAGAAGACCGGCATGACGCCGGTCGACGGCTATGCTGGCCTGAAGGTTCTCGCCCGGTTGCGCCAAGGCTCCTGATCCGGTTGGATGCGGTCACCGCCGGTTAAGGTGGCCATGCCAGGGCCCGCATCCGTGACCACATCCAAACACGACAGCGCCAAAGCGCAACTCGTCGCCGACGCCACGTTGGCGAAAATCGACCGGCCGAAGCCCGCCGGCGTCAACGCAGCCGGATTCGGCAGCGACGTCGCCGCCGACGCGCTGCGCGCGCTCGACATTCCCTATATCGCGCTCAACCCCGGCTCCAGCTATCGCGGCTTCCACGACAGCATCGTCAACTATCTCGGCAACGAGCGGCCACAGATGCTGCTCTGCCTGCATGAGGAAAGCGCGACGGCCATCGCGCACGGCTGGGCGAAAGTCACCGCCAAGGCGATGGCCGTGGCGGTGCATTCCAATGTCGGGCTAATGCACGCCACCATGGCGATCTTCAACGCCTGGTGCGACCGCATGCCCATGGTCATTCTCGGTGCCACCGGGCCGATCGATGCGCCAAAGCGCCGGCCGTGGATCGATTGGATCCACACCGCCAGCGACCAGGGCGCGCTCATCCGCGGCTACAGCAAATGGGACGATCAGCCGGCGTCTCCTCTCGCCGCCCGCGAAGCGATCCTGCGCGCCGGCTGGATCGCCAACACGGCGCCCTGCGGGCCCACTTACGTCAATCTCGACGCCGGCATGCAGGAAGCAAAACTCGAAGAGCCGGTGGCGCCCATCGATACGAAGCGTTTCATGCCGGAGGTGCAGAGCGCAGCTCCACCAGAGATGATCGCCAAGGCCGCCGAGCTTTTGCGCGCCGCCAAGCATCCCGTGATCCTCGCCGGGCGCGTCTCGCGCGATCTCGACGCCTGGACCGCGCGCATCGCCCTTGCCGAGCGCCTCGGCGCCCGCGTCGTCACCGACCTGAAAGTGGCCGCCGCTTTTCCCACTGACCATCCGCTGCATGTCGCAGCGCCGGGCATACTTGGGCCGGTGCCGGAAGCGGCCGACGCCATCCGTGAGGCCGACGTCATACTCAGCCTCAATTGGCTCGACGTCGCCGGCACGCTCAAGCATGTGGGTGGCACCCAAGCCCGCATCATCCAGGTCTCCATCGACCACCACCTGCACAATGGCTGGAGCTTTGACTATCAGGGCCTCCCGCCGGTCGACGTGATGATCGCCTGCGAACCGGATGTGGCGGTACCACCGCTTCTCGATGCGCTCGGCAGCGCAAAGCCACATTTGGTGCAAAAACGCGCGGCCGAGGCGTTCAAGCCCGCCGGCGACAAACTCACCGTCGATCATTTGGCCGACGCGCTTCGCCGCGCGGTCGGCGAACGGCCGGTCAGCCTCACCACTCTCTCGCTGTCATGGAACGGCGCCAGTTGGCCGTTGCGCCATCCGCTCGATTACCTCGGCAGCTGGGGCGGCGGCGGTGTAGGCGGCGGCCCCGGCATTTCCGTCGGCGCGGCACTGGCACTGAAAGGCTCCGGCCGGCTGCCGGTCGGCGTCGTCGGCGACGGCGATTTCATGATGGCGGCGAACGCATTGTGGACCGCAGCGCATTACAAAATCCCGCTGCTGCTCGTCGTCGCCAACAACCGCTCGTTCTTCAACGACGAATTGCATCAGGAGCGCGTTGCCCGCATGCGCAACCGCCCGGTGGAGAACCGCTGGGTCGGCCAGCGCATTTCCGAGCCCGACATCGACATCGCGGCCATCGCCCGCGCCCAGGGTGCGCAAGGTTTCGGCCCGGTGACCGAGATCGCCGATTTGACGCCCACCTTCACCAAAGCCATCGCCGCGGTGGATGCCGGCGCGGTCGTCGTGGTCGATGTGCGCGTCGAACCCGGCTACGCCGCCGCCATGACCGCGGTCATGACGCGCAAGAGCGATTAGGCGCCGATGCCGGCTGAGTCGCCCGCGCAAGGCAAAGACCCAATACTCGTTGTCGAAAGCATTATCGTGCGTTACGAGACTGCGGAAGGTCCGATCGTCGCGGTCGATGACGTGTCGTTCACAAGGGCGCATCAAGCCGGCGTGAAGCCAGCGCTTTTCCAGGCACCGCGGCTCTCCGGCGCCGCCATGAAGCGCACGAAATCGACGGCCACATCGGCGCTATCGACGGTGGCCGCGCCGCCATAGACGATGGTCAGGTCGATGCCCGGCGGCAGCGGCCCGACCATGGCCAGGCCTTTGACCATAATGACCTCGCTCGCCGGATAGATGCCGATCTCCGCTTCGCCGCTGGCAACGACCTCGACGCCGCCGTCGAGCGCCGGCTTGTAGATAGTCTTTTGGGCGATGGCCTGGGCGATGCCCAGGTCCTGCATCACCTTGCCCAGATGCGTGCCACTCGGCGTCTTGCCCGGCGTGGCGAGGACGATGGAGCGGGCCGCAAGCATGGCGCTACGAAACATTTCCTTGGTCGAAATATCCGGCTTCGTCGCGCCCTCCTTGACGACCACGACCACCGCAATGGAGCCAAACGTCGCGCGCCCATCGTTGCGCAGCATGCCGGCCTTGGCGTGGCCGTCGAGCACCGGCACCGGCAACACCAGCACGTCCGCTGTCTCGCCGCGTTTAAGCCTGGCGTCAAGCGCGGAGGTCATTTCAAAAACATAATCGACTTTGGAGCGGGCTTGCTGTTCGAATTTCGGTGTGAGTATCGCGAAGGCGCCCTGCGGGGCGCCGCCGCTGAACACGCGGATGCGCGCCGGACTGGTCATAGCTTGTAAGCCTCGAAGGTTGCCGGGTGAAATAGCTCCTCCACCTTGACGAGCCGCGAGGACAATCCCTGCGCATGGTGATGGCGCAGGAAGGTTTCCAGCGTCTTGCGGTTGGCGGCCACCCCATACGACCAGAAATCATGGCCCATCAGCGCGCGCGCTTCCAGCAGCCGTTCCTCGACGAAGGGCAGCGTCACTTTTGTCGATGACGTATCGGACAATTTTTCCAGCGCGATGCCCTTGGCGCGCTCGAACGCTTTCAACACTGCAGCTGGCAGCCAAGGATGCTGCGCAACAATTTCGCGCCGCACGCCGATGAGATGCATGATCGGGAAAATCTGCGTGCGCTTGAAATAATCCTTGGCCGCCGCCACCGGATCGGCAAACAGCCAGCCGATATTCGGCGCGCCGCGCGCAAAGCACGACGGCACGCGCGGACCGATGAAGGCATCGATCTCACCCGCCTCCAACATCGCCGAGAGCGTGCGCCCTTCCGGCGCGTTGTCGAGCCTCACGCCCTTCGGCAGCGTAATGGCGATCTTCTCGGCTCGCCCCGCCTCCTCCAGCCCGCCGCGGATCCAGTGGAGGTCGGAGGGCTTGACGCCATGATCGTCCTCGAGCAGCGCGCGCGCCCAGACGTTTGCCGTGAGCTGATATTCCGGCACGCCGACTTTTTTGCCTTTGAGATCGGCCGGCTTCTTGATGCGGTCGGTGCGCACATAAATCGAGGTGTGGCGAAAGGCGCGTGAGACGAAAGCCGGCACCCCGATATAGGGACCATCCCCCTGCGCCGTCTTCACCGTAAAACTCGACAGCGACAATTCGCAGATGTCGAATTCGGCGTGGCGGAAGGCGCGGAAGAAGATTTCCTCAGGATCGAGCGCCATGAACACCGGATCGACGCCGTCGATCGCCACCTGCACGTCCATCAGCGGCCGGGTGCGGTCGTAGTCGCGCACGGCGACGGAGAGATTGAGCTTGGCCATGACGGTCCCGGAGGCAAATTCGCCGAGAGTCATAGGCGAAAGACGAAGTTTAGCAAAGCCCGCTTGTCTGCAAGCACGACAAACGGCTCAGCTCGGCTGCTGCGCCTTGAGAAAATCGCGCAGGCTGCCCTTCTCATAGGCCTTCTCGCGCACGTAGCGGAACATGGCGAGGAAATCGTCGGGCCGCAGATAACCGGGAATGCGCGCGACTTCGCGTTCCTTGGGCGGCAGCGTCTTCAGCGGCGCGTCGCCTTCGCGGAAGAACTGGAAGGTCGGCGTGTAGCGCACGCCGTATTTCGCCGCCAGGTCCTTTTCGCGCAATTCGCTGCCGTCGAAATCGGTGACCTTGAGCGAGCCGATGATGTTGAGCTGGGTGATCTCGAAATTTGCCTTGATGTAATCGGCAATCCTCGGCTGCGCAAAGTTGACGAAATGCGTTTCCTTGCAATAGGGGCAGCCTTTGAGCTCCCACATGATGGCGAAGCGCTTGCCTTCCGAGCGGGCGGTGTCCAGATCGACGGCAAGATTGAGAAAGCTCTGCAAAAACCAAGACTCGCGGTAAAGCCCGTCGCCGGTCAGAGTCGGCCCCTCCGCGCGCGCCGGCAAAGCCGCAAACGCACCGGATGCGGCGGCGCCAAGCAACAGGCTTCTGCGCGTCATTGGCATGCGTTAAGACCTCGATAGCGGTCTGGAAACCATCGCGGCAGACTTGCCGTGCCCGGCCCGCGCGGGACATATAACATCTTCTGCATGTATTTGCCTCCCGGTCCGGTGATTGGCCATGCTTGTCAGCTTTGCGCGCGCCGCATTCCTCGCCATCGTTCTGACCGGCAACGCCGGCGGCGCGTTGGCCGACGATCTTGCCGATTTCATCGCGGCGGCCGAACAGGTGGAAAGCCATAACCGCGTGGCGATCGGCTACCTGCACAGCGGCAATGTCGATCTGGCCGCAATCGAGCTCGACCGCCTGCGCGCCGCGTGGGGCGCGATGCAGAAGCGCTTTGCCGGAAAGCGGCCCGACGCTTTCGCCGGCAACGCGGGCTACGCCTTGCTGCTCACCGACGTCAGCATGCGCCTGGTGACGGCGGACATGATGCTCAATTCCGGGCGGCCCGAAATCGCGCGGCAGGCGCTCGATGCCGTCCGCGCCGACTTCTATGACGTGCGCCGCTCGGCCGGAATTCAGGTGCTTGCCGACTGCATTCGCGACGCCAATACCGCCATGGACGCCCTGATGGTTTACAACAAGCCCGGTCTCGATTGGAGCACGCTGGACACGGCGTCCGGCATCGTCGCCAAGGTGGCGGCCTACGGTAGCGTGCTCGATCGTTGCGCCGCGATGGCGGACGCCGACGTGCGCCAAAATCCGGAATTCCGCCGGCTCGTCGACGGCGCCAAAGCCAGCATGAAATTTTTTCCTCAGGCCATAGCCGAACACGATACAGATCTTCTCCATCGTATCCTAATCGAGTTGCGTTCTTTCGACAACCTGTTGGCATTTCGCTACGGCTGAGGCCTTGCACATTCGACATATTCACCGACCGTGATATATTCCGCCGCGCCGGGGACCTCAGCATTGGCACCCACATGGAATTGCATCGTCTGGAATCGCACAGCCGCTCGAACGAACTCGATCGCATGGTGGACCACGCCAAACGCGCGAGCGATTTCCTCAAAGCCTTGGCGCACGAGAGCCGGCTGATGATGCTGTGCATCCTCGCCGAAGGCGAAAAATCGGTGGGCGAGCTCGAAGACATTCTCGAATTGCGCCAGCCGACAGTGTCGCAGCAACTCGCGCGCCTGCGCGCCGACGGGCTGGTGGCGACGCGGCGCGACGGCAAGGCGATCTATTACAGTCTGGCCAGCGACGAGGCGCGTGTGGTCATTGGCGCCATTTATGATGTTTTCTGCCGGAAAGCGCGCAGGCGCTGACCGCTTCCGTGACACTGACCGCACATTCTCAACCTCCGGCCGCGACGCCACGCGCGTCCAACATCATCATGCTCGACGGCGCGGCACTTAACGCCGCGATCCGGTCGCGGCAAGTCTCCTGCCTGGAGGTGATGACCGCCTATCTCGATCATATCGAGCGTATCAATCCACAGGTGAACGCGATCGTCGCGCTGCAAGACCGCGACGCTTTGCTGGCGCAAGCGCGCGAGCGCGACGTGCAACTTGACCGCCGCGAACCGGCCGGACCGCTGCATGGATTCCCATTCGCGGTGAAGGACCTCACGCCCGTCAAAGGTTTGCCGCACACGTTCGGCTCGCCGATTTTTAAGGATACCGTCGCCGCCGCCGACAGCGTCATGGTCGAGCGGCTGCGCCAGGCCGGCGCCATCTTCATTGGCAAGACCAACACGCCGGAATTCGGGCTCGGCTCGCACACCTACAACCAGGTCCACGGCATCACGCGCAACGCCTACGATCCGTCGCGTTCGGCCGGCGGCAGCAGCGGCGGTGCGGCGGTTGCGCTGGCGCTGCGCATGCTGCCCGTTGCCGACGGCAGCGACTACGGCGGCAGCCTGCGCAACCCCGCCGCCTGGAACAATGTCTACGGCTTCCGCACCAGCATCGGCCGCGTGCCGGCGGACGGCCGCGATGCCTGGTTTCCCTCGATGGGCGTGCTCGGCCCGATGGCGCGCAACGTGGCCGATCTCGCCATGCTGCTGCGGGTGCAATCGGGCTATGACGCGCGGGTGCCGCTGTCGATTTCCGGCACGCAAGACCTGCAAGGCCCGCTCGACGTCGATCTCAAAGGCAAGCGGATTGCCTGGGTCGGCGATTTCGGCGGCCATGTCCGCTACGAGCCGCGCGTGTTTGACATCGCGAAGACTGCGCTGAAGACCTTCGAGCAACTGGGCTGCGTCGTCGAAGAGGCGCTGCCGGACTATCAGGTCGATGCCGTCCTGAAAGCCTGGCTGCAACTTCGCTCCTGGCAGATGAGCGCAACGCTGCTGCCCTATTACAAGGACCCGCAAAAGCGCGCGTTGTTGAAGCCGGAAGCCGTCTACGAAATCGAGAACGCCATGACGCTTTCGGCTTTCGACATCACCGCCGCCTCGCTGGTGCGCACGGCGTGGTATCAGGCGGTGCGCACGTTTTTCGAGATATACGATTTCTTCATCGCGCCGACGACGCAGATCGCGCCGTTCGATGCCGACCTGCATTGGCCGAAGCAATTCGCCGGGCGACCGACGCGCACCTATCACGAATGGATGAGCGGCATGGGGCCGATCACCATGTCCGGATGTCCGGCGCTCGCGGCGCCCGCCGGATTCGACGATCAGGGCCTGCCGTCCGGTATCCAGATCGTCGCGCCCAACCGCGCGGAATTGCCGCTGCTGCAACTGGCGCAGGGCTACGACGCCGCGACCCAATGGCCGTCGCGGCGCTTGCCGGCGCTGCTCGCGCGCTAGCCGACCGCCACGTCAATCAGCCGCATCTGCACCCGCTCCTCGCCCTGCCAGCGGTCGAGGGCAAGCGAGCCCGCCGCATGCATGGCGCGGCCGCGGTTATCCAGCAGCGCGCGGCCGAGCGGCGTCCCGGCGGCGCGAAATGCAATCGCGTTGACGAATTTGCCGTCGCCGGATTTGAACCGCGCGCGGATATGGTTCTCGCCGACCGGATCGGCAAAGCTGAGCGTATGCGACGGCAGCGCCAGCACCGGCTCTGGATTGCCGGCGCCGAAGGGCCCTCCCCGCGCCAGCATCTCGACCAGCGCCGCGTTGACAGCGCCGGCGCTGACAGCGCCGTCGATTGCCAGCGCGCGGTCGCGCCGCGCCGCTTCCACGCTCGGCGCCAGCGCCTCTTCGAGAAAGGCACGAAACGCGCCGAGCGCGTCCTTGCGCAAAGTGATGCCGGCCGCCATGGCGTGGCCGCCGCCTTTGATGAGCAATCCTTCGCGCACTGCGCGCCGCACGGCCTGCCCAAAATCGACGCCGGGGATCGAGCGCCCCGAGCCGGTGCCGATCCCGCCGGGCTCCAGCGCGATGGCAAAGGCCGGGCGCCCATAGCGCTCCTTGAGCCGCGCCGCCACCAGACCGACCACGCCGGGGTGCCAGCCCTCGCCCGCGGTCACCACCACCGCGCCCTTATCCTCGAGGCCGAGCGAGGCCAAGGCTTCGGCCTCGGCTTGTGCAACGGTCACAATTTCGATCTGCCGGCGCTCGGTGTTGAGCCGGTCGAGCTCGGCGGCGATGCGGGCAGCTTCGCTCGGGTCTTCCTCCAGCAACAGCCGCACGCCTAGATCGGCGCGGCCGATGCGGCCGCCCGCATTGATGCGCGGCCCGAGCAGAAAGCCGAGGTGCCAGGGCTCGGGCGGCCCGGACAACCGCGCCACGTCCATCAGCGCCGTGGCGCCGATATGATCGCGGCGGCGCAGCGCGATCAGACCCTTGGCGACGAAAGCGCGGTTGAGCCCCGTGAGCGGCACCACATCGGCGACGGTACCGAGCGCGACCAGATGCAGCAGCGACAGCAAGTCCGGCTCCGGCCGGGCTGACGACCAGAAATCGCGATTGCGCAATTGCCGGCTCACCGCCACCAGCGTGAGAAACACCAGCCCGACAGCGGCGAGGTGACCAAGGCCGGAGAGGTCGTCGGCGCGGTTGGGATTGACGATTGCCAAAGCCGGCGGCAAGTCCGCATCGGCCTGGTGGTGATCGATCACCACGGCGTCGAGCCCGAGTTTTTTTGCCTCGCCGAGTGCTTCGAGACTGGTGGTGCCGCAGTCGACGGTGACCAGCAGGCGCACGCCGCGTTCGGCAAAGGAGCGGATCGCCTCGACGTTCGGCCCGTAGCCTTCGAAGATGCGGTCGGGAATATGCACGACCGGATCGAGCCCGCATTGGCGCAGATAGCGCGCGAGCAGCGCTGAGGCGGTGGCGCCATCCACGTCGTAGTCGCCGAAAATGGCGATGCTCTCTTCGCGCGTCACCGCGTCGGCGATGCGCGCGGAAGCGACTTCCATTTCGGTGAGCACGTGCGGGTCCGGCATCAGCCGGCGCACGCTGGGGTCGAGATAGGCCTCGACCTCGTCTGGCTCGACGCCACGGCCAGCGAGCACGCGCGCCAAAAGTTCAGGTAGGCCATATCGTTGCGAAATCGCCAGCGCGCGCGCCTGGCCGCGCTCGTCAAGCCGGTCGCGCCAGGCGCGGCCCATCGCCGAGCGCTCGACGCCGAGAAAGAAATGGTTCGAATTTGTCGCCGCAACCGCGGGCAATGCCGCCATCGCCTGATCACCACCTATTTCTTGTAGCCGTGCTTCTGCATGACCGCGTCCAGCCGCGCCGCCAGGTCGTCCTGGAACGGCTGCATGCGCGGCATCATTTGCGCCGTGATATCGGCGGTGACCTGCGGCATCGTCTTCAACGCCTTGGCGCCGATGGGCGACCTGTAAAACGCCAGCAGATCGCGCAGCTCCGCCGCGTTGAAATATTTGGCGTAGATGGCGGGCGCATTCTGCATGACGGTGCCGGTAAACGATGACAACGCCGATTCAAACGCAGTGCGCAGCTCGGCGAGCGTCACTGCATCGACCTTGCCACCGAATTCGGCTTCGATGCGCGGCCACGTCTGTGCGGTGATGCTATGGGCCATTTGCGTCATCGTGTCGCTGGTCACGATGGCCGTAAGCTCCTGCGCCGCGCGCAACGCCTCGGGCGAACCGGCATCCTGCGCGCGTGCCGAAACGGCCAGACAGCCGCAGATCACGGCGATTGCCAAGAACTCGCTTCATGCAAAGCCTCCGTTGTCCGGCTCTCGCGCCCGAGCGGCGGCCGTCAGCCGAGATGGAACTTTTCGAATTGCCGGTGCTCGGCGAGCACCTTGCGCACGGTGCCGGTGACCGAGCGCATCACCACGGTCTCGGTCTCGATTACTGACTTTCCGAATTTCACCCCTTGCAGCATCGGCCCGGTGGTCACGCCGGTGGCGGCGAACAGGCAGTCGCCCTTCACCATGTCCTCGATCTCGTATTTCTTCTTCGGATCCTTGATGCCCATCTTCAGCGTGCGCTCGCGCAGCGCCTCGGTATCGATGATGAGGCGCGTCTGCATCTGCCCGCCGATGCAGCGCAACGCCGCCGCCGCCAGCACGCCTTCCGGCGCGCCGCCGCTGCCGAGATAAATGTCGATGCCGGTCTTCGGCTCGGCGCAATGGATGACGCCGGCGACGTCGCCGTCGCTGATCAGGCTGATCGCCGCGCCGGTCTTGCGGATCGCCGCGATCTTGTCGGCGTGGCGCGGCCGGTCGAGCAGGATGGCGGTGATCTCGGAAGGCTTGACGCCCTTGGCCTTGGCCAGGCGGATGATGTTTTCGTCGGCCGACGCGTCGAGGTCGATGGTGCCCTTCGGGTAACCGGGGCCGATGGCGATCTTGTCCATGTAGCAGTCGGGCGCGTGCAGCAGCGTGCCGGCTTCGGCCATGGCGATCGTGGCGATGGCGCCCGGCATGTTCTTGGCGCACAGCGTCGTGCCTTCCAGCGGATCGACGGCAATATCCACTTTCGGGCCGTTCTTGTTGCCGACTTTTTCGCCGATGAATAGCATCGGCGCCTCGTCGATCTCGCCTTCGCCGATGACAACCGTGCCATCGATCGGCAATTTATTGAGTTCGCGCCGCATGGCGTCGACGGCGGCCTGATCGGAGGCCTTGTCCTGGCCGCGCCCGCGCAGCCGCGCCGACGACACCGCCGCGCGCTCGGTCACGCGCACGATCTCGAGGGTGAGAATGCGCTCGATGAGCAGATCGGATTGAACCGTGACCGTCGGCATGATGCGGTTTCCCTCAGAATCCCAACGCTGGACGCAGGCTCTACGCCGCGCCGCCGTCATCGTCCAGCGCAACTAGTTCTTCTCGATGCGGATGACTTGCGGCCGGCCCGAGATCACCCTATCGCGGCCCACCGCGGCAAGGGCCTTGCGCACGGCATCCTCGGTTGTCGCATAAGTGATGAGGATAACGGGGACGGAACCGCCTTTGGCCTCGCCGGCGGGAATTTTCTGGTCGTGCCTTTGCACGATCGATTCCAGCGAAATCTCCTGCTCGGCCAAACGGGTGGCGATGGAGGCCGCGGTGCCCGGCTTGTCGCGCGCCTGCAGGCGGATGTAGTAGCCGCCTTCGTGTCGCTGCATCGGCGCCTTGCGCACGGCGGTCAGCTTTTCGCTCGGACGGCCGAAGGGCGCCGTGCGCACGCCGCGGGCGATGTCGCCGATGTCGGTGAGAACCGCTGAGGCGGTGGCCATGCCGCCGGCGCCGGGTCCGACCAGCGTCAGCGGATTGATGCCGGCGGCGTCGATGGTGACCGCGTTGGTCACGCCCATCACCTGGGCGATGGCCGAATCCTTGCGCACCATGGTCGGATGCACGCGCTGCTCGATGCCCTTTGGCGTCTTCACCGCGACGCCGAGGAGCTTGACACGGTAGCCGAGCCCGTCGGCAGCGGTCAGATCGGCCGGCGCGATGGAGGAAATCCCCTCCACGTAGATCGCGCTCTGATCGACTTTGGTGCCGAAAGCAAGCGAGGCGAGGATCGCCAGCTTCTGCGCGGTGTCATGGCCTTCGACGTCGAAGGTCGGATTGGCTTCGGCATAACCGAGGCGCTGCGCGTCCTTCAGACATTCGGCGAAGGACAATTTGTCCTGCTCCATGCGAGTGAGGATGTAATTGCAGGTGCCGTTGAGGATGCCGTAGATGCGCTCGAACGAATTGCCCGCCATGCCCTCGCGCAAGGTCTTGACGATTGGGATAGCGCCGCCAACCGCCGCCTCGAAATTGAGCGCGACGTGATGGTTTTCGGCGAGCGCCGCAAGTCGCACGCCATGTTTGGCAAGCAGCGCCTTGTTGGCAGTAACCACCGACTTGCCGGAGGCAAGCGCCGCCTCGACCGCGGCTTTCGCCGGATTGCTGTCGCCGCCGATCAATTCGACAAAGACGTCGATGTCGGGCGCGCGCGCAAGCGCCACGGGATCGGAAAACCATTTCATTTTTTTCAGATCGACGCCGCGGTCTTTGCCGCGCGAGACGCGCGCAGACGGCAACGATGTCGATGCGCCGCCCGCAGCGCGCAACAAGCGCCTCGCGCTGGCGCGCCACCTGGGCGACCAAGGCGGCGCCGACCGTGCCCAAACCGGCGACGCCGACTTTCAGAGCTTGATTCATGGGATCAGCGCCGCGTCGCGAGAGGAACGACGTTGTGCAGCTTTTCCACGCCGGTCTTGAGGAAGCGGCCGATGTTGCGCGCGGCCTGGCGAATGCGCTGCTCGTTCTCCACCAGCGCGATGCGCACGAAGCCCTCGCCATATTCGCCAAAGCCGATGCCGGGCGACACGGCAAGGTCCGCCTTATCCACCAGCAAGGTCGAGAACTCGACGCTGCCCAGGCTCTTGAACGGTTCCGGAATCGGCGCCCAGGCAAACATCGAAGCGCGCGGGCTCGGCACCGGAAATCCGGCGCGGGTAAAACTTTCCACCAGCACGTCGCGGCGGCGCTTGTAGGTTTCGCGCATCTCCTTGATGCAATCGTCGGAGCCGTTGAGGGCTGCAATGGCGGCGACCTGGATCGGGGTGAAGGCGCCGTAGTCGAGATAGGACTTTACGCGTCCCAGCGCCGCGATGATGCGCTCGTTGCCGACGGCAAAGCCGATGCGCCAGCCCGGCATCGAATACGTCTTCGACATCGAGGTGAACTCGACCGCGACATCGATCGCGCCCGGCACCTGCAAGAGCGAGGGCGGCGGATTGTTCTCGAAATAGACTTCCGCATAGGCAAGATCGGACAGGATCAGGATTTCGTGCTTCTTCGCGAAGGCGACAAGATCACTGTAGAAATCGAGGCTCGCGACGTAGGCGGTCGGGTTGGCCGGATAGCAGACGACGACCGCGGTCGGCTTCGGGATCGAGTGGATGATCGCGCGCTCCAGCGCATGGAAGAAATTCGGCGTCGGCTCCGACGGTACCGACGCGCACCGCGCCGCCCGCCATCAGGAAGCCGAAGGCGTGGATCGGATAGCTCGGATTGGGCACCAGCACGACGTCGCCCGGCGCGGTGATCGCCTGCGCCACGTTGGCGAAGCCTTCCTTGGAGCCGAGCGTGGTGATGACCTGCGCTGTCGGGATTGAGCTTCACGCCGAAGCGGCGTTCGTAATACTTGGCCTGCGCCAGGCGCAGCTTGGGGATGCCGCGCGAGGCCGAATAGCGGTCGGTGCGCGGCTTGCCCAGCGTCTCCTTCAGCTTCTCGATGACATGCGCCGGCGCCGGCAGATCCGGGTTGCCCATGCCGAGGTCGATGATGTCGGCGCCGCCATTGCGCGCGCGGGCCTTCGCCCGGTTCACCTCTTCGAACACGTAGGGCGGCAAGCGGCGGATGCGGTAGAAATCGTCCATCGGTCAGACCTTAGAAGTCGCCGGGCCCTCCCTGGGTCGGCGGTAAATCCCGGCAGGCTTTTATCACGGGTTGGTCTTGTCGCCAGTGGTTTGGCTCTCGTCCGCTGCCGGCGGCTTCTTTTTTGCTATTTTTGCGTCCTTTTTGCCAGAATTGACGCCGAGCTGCTTTTCCTGGCGATCGCGAATGTTCGCGAGGTCCTGTTCCATTTTGGCTTCTTGCTCGTCGGTCATCAGCTGGTCCGGGCGCGGCGGCGGCATGTCATGCACCGCGGGATATTGGTAGGTGTCGGATACGGGCCGCACCGGGGCGTTGGCGGGTTCGGCCACGCCGGCCGGCAAACTGTCGATCACGGTATTGGTCGAGCAGGAGCCAAGCGCTGTCGCAATGCCGACAGTCGCGGCGGCTAAAATCCGTCCCATAAGAGCTTGCCGCATGGCGTCGGGGCCTTTTCGCCTGATCGAGAAAATCGAAGCAGACTCAATGAATTGTACCAAGGGCCGGTTATCGGGTTAATATGGCACCAACAAGGTTAAACGAGCGCAAACGCCTTGCGGGAGGACGCCGACCGGACCGCGTCCGGGCAGATAAACGCATGGACAAGCCCACCCAAAAACAGACCAACGAACCGACCACGCTGAGCGCGGTCGACATCGAGGCCTTCGCGCACAATCTCGCGCGCGTGGTCGAGGAAGGCGGCAAGGCGCTCGCCGCCTACATGAAGCCGCGCGAGGAAGGCACGATCAAAAGCGAGATGGCCGAAGACGTGGCCGACGTGGTCAAGACCATCGGCCACGTGACGGAATACTGGCTGTCCGATCCGCAGCGCGCGGTCGAACTGCAGGCGAGCCTCGGCCGCGCCTATCTCGACCTGTGGGCGAGCGCAGTCAAACGCATGGCCGGCGAAGAGACCAAGCCGGTCGCCGCGCCCGACCCCAAAGACAAGCGCTTTGCCGATCCGGAATGGTCGCAGAACCAGTTCTTCGATTTCCTCAAGCAGGCCTATCTGCTCACCACGCAATGGGCCAACCACTTGGTGAAAGACGCTGACGGCGTCGATGCGCACACGCGGCAGAAGGCCGAGTTCTACATCAAGCAGATCGCCAACGCGATCTCGCCGTCGAATTTCGTGCTCACCAATCCGGAGCTCCTGCGCGAAACGCTGTCGTCGAACGCCGACAATCTGGTGCGCGGCATGCACATGCTCACCGAGGACATCCAGGCCGGCCACGGCAATCTCCGGATCCGCCAGTCCGACTCCTCGGTGTTCGAGGTCGGCCGCAACCTCGCGCTGACGCCGGGCAAGGTGGTTTTCCAGAACGATCTCATCCAGCTCATCCAGTACGAGGCTACGACCAAGGATGTGCTCAAGGTTCCGCTGCTGATCGTGCCGCCATGGATCAACAAGTTCTACATTCTCGATCTGACGCCGGAGAAATCCTTCATCAAATGGTGCGTCGATCAGGGCATCAGCGTCTTCGTCGTCTCCTGGGTCAATCCCGACGCGCGCGCTCGCCGCGAAAAGCTTCGAGGAATACATGGAGGAAGGCGTCATCGCCGCGCTCGACGCCGTCGAGGAAGCGACCGGCGAAAGCCAGGTCAACGCCATCGGCTATTGCGTCGGCGGCACGCTGCTCGCGATTACGCTCGCCTATCTCGCCGCCAAAAAACCAGCCAAGCAGAAAGACCGCGTGCTCTCGGCCACGTTGTTCGCCGCGCAAGTCGATTTCACTTACGCCGGCGACCTGATGGTGTTCGTCGACAAGGAGCGCATCGCGCAACTCGAAGAGCACATGAAGGAGCAGGGCTATCTCGAAGCCTCGCGCATGGCCAACGCCTTCAACATGCTGCGCTCGAACGATCTGATCTGGCCCTACGTGGTCAACAATTACCTGCAAGGGCAAGAAGCCCTTCCCGTTCGACATTCTCTACTGGAATTCCGACGCCACCCGCATGCCGGCGGCAAACCATCTTGTTCTATTTGCGCAACTGCTATCTCGACAACAACCTCACCAAGGGCAAGATGGAGATCGGCGGCGTCACGCTCGACCTGCACAAGGTGACGGTGCCGATCTATAACCTCGCCACCCGCGAGGACCACATCGCGCCGGCGAAATCGGTGCTGCTTGGCTCGAAATATTTCGGCGGCGAGGTGAAATACGTGCTCGCCGGCTCCGGCCATATCGCCGGCGTGGTCAATCCGCCCGCCACGAAGAAGTATCAGTATTGGACCGGCGGCAAGCCGGGCGGCGCCGATCTCGACGCCTGGCTGGCGAAAGCCAAGGAGCATCCCGGCTCCTGGTGGCCGGACTGGCTCGACTGGCTGAAAGCGCGCGACGACGACATCGTGCCGGCGCGCAAGATCGGCGGCGGCAAATTAAAGCCGATCGAAGACGCGCCGGGAACTTACGTCAAAATGCGGGATTGACCCGCAGCAAACGGAAGGGGGACGCTATGACCAAGGAACTGCTTTGGCTGACATACACCGTGATCCTCACCGGCATCCTGTGGGTGCCCTACATTCTCGACCGCGCCATGGTGCGCGGGCTGATGGGTTCGATGGCGAACCCCTCGCCGGCGCTCAAGCCACAGACGCCTTGGGCGCAGCGGCTGCAAGCCGCGCATGCCAACACCGTCGAGAACCTCGTGGTGTTTGCGCCTCTGGTGCTGATCCTCAATTTGCTGCACGTTTCGACGGCGAACACTGTGCTCGCCTGCGTGCTGTTTTTCTGGGCGCGGCTCGCCTACATCATCGTTTATGCGTTGGGCATTCCCGTGTTGCGCACGCTTGCCTTTGTCGTCGGCTTCATCGCGCAGGTGATGCTGGCGCTGGCGATTTTGGGGGCGATGTAGCGCTTCTATTCCCTCCGCCTGAAAGGGGGAGGGTTAGGGAGGGGGTCGCCACGGGCGCAACGCTGACCCCCACCCGTCCGCCTTCACTTCGTTGCGGCGGACGACCTCCCCCTTTTAGGGGGAGGTAAAAGAAACAGGCGCCGCGCGCTCGGCGATTGCGCGAGTGTCGGCGCCGCGCGGCAGCGTGCCGAAGGCGCCGCCCCGCTCCTCGGCAAGCCGCGAGGCGCAGAAGGCATCGCGCGATAGCGGGCGGCGCGTGCTTGATTAGCAGCGCCGCCTGCAAGGCCAGCACCAGATCGCGCGTGAGCGCGCGCGCCTGGCCTTCATCGTTGCGCTCAGGGCCTTGCATACGCTGTTGCAGCTTTGCCGCGAAGGCTTTCAGGCGCGCGTCGCCCGCATCGGCGAACTCCTGTTTCAGCACCTCCGTGGCATTCGGCGTGCGCTCGATGGCGCGCAGCACGTCGAGGCACATGACGTTGCCGGAGCCCTCCCAGATCGAATTGACCGGCGCTTCGCGGTAGAGCCGCGGCATGATGCTTTCCTCGATGTAGCCGGAGCCGCCCAGCACCTCCATCGCCTCGTAGGTGAGATATGGCGCGCGCTTGCAGATCCAGAATTTCGCCGCCGGCGTGACCACGCGGCGAAACACCTGCGCCGTCTCGCCGCTTTCGTCATACGCACGAGCGAGCCGCATGGTGAGCACGGTCGCAGCTTCCGATTCAAGCGCCAGATCGGCGAGCACATTGGTCATCAGCGGCTGGTCGATCAGCTTCTTCTGGAAGGCGACGCGATAGCGCGCGTGGTGCAGCGATTGCGCCAGCGCCTGCCGCATCAGGCCCGAGGAGCCGATGCAGCAATCGAGCCGCGTGTGGCCGGCCATTTCGATGATGGTGGGTATGCCGCGCCCCTCTTCGCCGACGAGCTGCGCGTAAGCACCGTCGAATTCGACCTCGCTCGAAGCGTTGGAGCGGTTGCCGAGCTTGTCCTTGAGCCGCACGATATGGATGGCGTTTCGCTCGCAGTCCGGTGTCCAGCGCGGCATCAGGAAGCAGGAGAGGCCCTTGCCCGATTGCGCCAGTACCAGGAAGGCGTCGCACATCGGCGCCGACATGAACCATTTGTGGCCGTGCAGGTGGTATGAGCCGTCGCCGGTCGGCTCGGCACGCGTTGAATTCGTGCGCAGATCGGAGCCGCCCTGGTTCTCCGTCATGCCCATGCCGAGCAAAACCGCGGTCTTGTCCTTCATCGGGACAAAGCGCTTGTCGTAATCGCGGCCGAAAATCTTCGGCAACCATTGCTTTGCGATGTCTGGCGCGTGGCGCAGCGGCGGCACCGAGCCATAGGTCATCGCCACCGGGCAATAGACGCCGCTTTCCACCTGATTGAGCATGAAGGTGCCTGCGGCGCGCGCCACATGCGCGCCGGGCTTGGGGTCGGCCCAGGGGCTCGAATGCAGACCAGCGCGCAGCGCGATGGCCAGCAACTCATGCCAGGCCGGGTGGAATTCCACCTCGTCGAGGCGGTGGCCGTAGCGGTCGAGGGTGCGCAGGACCGGCGGGTATTTGTTGGCGTCGAAGCCGAGCTTGATGACTTCGGCCTTGCCCAGCGTGGCGCCGAGCGTCGTCAGCCCGCCGTCGGCCCAGCCCGCCTGCTCGCGCGCAACTGCCTCGCGCAGAACGATGTCGCTGGCGAACAGGTTATACGGCTCGAGCGGCGGCGGCTGGTTGCTGACGTCGAACATTGTCCCAACTCTCCCCTCGTCATTCCGGGACGGCGCCATAAGCGCGGTTACGCGCGTCTTCGACCCGCTATGGCGCAGGACCCGGAATCCAGAGGCAGACTCGGACGATTGTATCTGGATTTCGGGTTCACGACCTGCGGTCGCGCCCCGGAATGACCGATTAGGGAAACAACGCCACCTGTTCCAGCCCCATGGTCTCCGGCCAGCCCATGACCAGATTCATGTTCTGGATCGCCTGGCCGGAGGCGCCCTTCACCAGATTGTCCAGCGCCGAAATGATAATGGCGCGGCCGGGGATGCGGTCTTTGGCAACCCCGATGAAGGTCATGTTGGAACCGCGCACGTGCCGGGTCTGTGGCGTCTCGCCGAACGGCAGCATGTGCACGAAAGGCTCCTTCGCGTAGAACTTTAAAAGTATCGCATGAAGCTCCTCGGGCGTTCGCCCGCGCCGTCCCCGCACATAAATGGTCGAGAGGATGCCCCGGTTCATCGGCACCAGATGCGGCGTGAAGCTGATGATCAACTCGCGCCCGGCGGCGAGCGACAGCTCCTGGTCGATTTCGGCCATATGCCGGTGGTGACCGACGCCATAGGCGTGGAAGCCTTCCGACACCTCCGAGAACAGCATGGATTCCCGCGCCGCCCTGCCCGCCCCGGTCATGCCCGACTTGGCGTCGCAGACGATTTCGTCGAGCTCGATCGCCTTGGCCTTGATCAGCGGGATCAGCGGCAACTCGGCGCAGGTCGTGTAGCAACCGGGATTGGCGACGAGGCGGGCCTTTTTGATCTCGCGCCGGTAGATTTCGCTCAAGCCATAGACGGCTTCCTTTTGCAGCTCCGGCGCGTGGTGCTCGTGCCCGTACCACTTCGCGTAAGCCGCCGTGTCGTGCAGGCGGAAGTCCGCCGAGAGATCGACGACCTTGGTCGCCGGCGCCTGCGCCAACAGTTTCGCGATCACCTTCTGCGTGGTGGCATGCGGCAAAGCGCAGAAGACAACGTCGAGGCCGGCTTTAGCCCAGTCGATGCCGTCGAGCGCGGTGAGCGTCGGCAGCTCGAACGGCGAAAACTGCGGAAAGACCTCGCGCATGGCCTTGCCGGCGCTGCGTTCCGCCGTGAGCAGCACAATCTCCGCGCGCGGGTGCCGCAGCAGCATCCGCACCAGCTCCGACCCGGTGTAGCCGGAGGCGCCGAGCACGCCGATTTTCGCTTTGGTGGCCATCGAAATGATCCTTGTTCCAGAGTCTTAGAGGAGGACAGGACCAAGGCCAACTGCGCCGATTTCAGGGAAGGAAAACGTGCCGCGGCCGAAGTCCGGCGGCACGGGGGCTGACGATCAAACGCGAACGCGCGCCCGTGCCGCGGAGACACGGCGGCGGCGGAGATCTCGCGCTGCGAAAAGCATCGTCATGGCCCGCGATATAGGACGCGCGGCGGCAGCGGTCAAGAACGCCAATCGTGGCATAGTCGGTAGCAAATGATTCGCTTTAACCCCATCTAGGGGACTTCAATGGCTAAAATCGCTACCAAAATGAAATCGCCGAAACAGCCCGATTTGTTCGATGCCGCCGCGCGGGGCAAACCCGCGGCACGCAAGGCCGCCGGGCGCAAGGCTGCAAAGCCGTCGGCGCGGACCAAGTCGTCGGGTCGCAGCAGCAGCGCCGAAATCAGGCTACACCGCCAAACATATCGAGGTGCTGGAGGGGCTCGAGCCCGTCCGCCGCCGTCCCGGCATGTATATCGGCGGCACCGACGAGAAGGCGCTGCATCATCTGTTCGCCGAAGTGATCGACAACTCGATGGATGAAGCGCTCGCCGGCCACGCCAGCTGGATCGAGGTGGAGATGGAGGCTTCCGGTTTCGTCTCCGTCACCGACAACGGTCGCGGCATTCCGGTCGACCCGCATCCCAAGTTCAAGAACAAGTCGGCGCTGGAAGTCATCATGTGCATGCTGCACGCCGGCGGCAAATTCGACTCCAAGGTCTATGAGACCTCGGGCGGGCTGCACGGCGTCGGCGTCTCCGTCGCCAACGCGCTGTCTGAGCGCATGGAAGTAGAGGTTGCGCGCGAGCAGACGCTTTACCGGATGAATTTCGAGCGCGGCAAGCCGAAGGGCAGACTGGAAAAAGTCGGTCGCGCCCCCAACCGCCGCGGCACCAAAATCCGCTTTCGGCCCGACCCGGAAATTTTCGGACCCAAGGCCGCGTTCAAGCCGGAGCGCGTGTTCAAGATGGCCCGCTCCAAGGCCTATCTGTTCGGCGGCGTCGAGATCCGCTGGCATTGCGACAAGGCGCTGCTCAAGGGCGTCGACGACGTGCCGGAAAAGGCGACGTTCCATTTCGAGCAAGGGCTGAAGGACTACCTGTCCGAGACGTTGGCCGAGGCGACGCTGGTGCATCCGGATATTTTTTCCGGCACGCATGGCAAGATCGGCGCTCACGGCGCGGTGCAATGGGCGGTGGCCTGGACGGCGGACGCCGACGGCTTCCTGCAATCCTACTGCAACACTATTCCAACGCCCGACGGCGGCACGCACGAAACCGGCTTGCGCGGGGCGCTGGTGCGCGGGCTGAAAGATCACGCCGCGCGCCTCGGCCAGGAAAAACGCGCGGCCGCCATCACCAGCGAAGACGTGATGACCGGCGCCGGCTGCATGCTCTCGGTGTTCATCCGCGAGCCGGAATTCCAGGGCCAAACCAAGGATCGGCTGGCCACTGCGGCGGCGCAGAGAATTGTCGAGAACGCGATCAAGGACCCCTTCGACCACTGGCTGTCGGGCAATCCGCTACAGGCGAACAAGCTCCTGGAATTCGTCATCGAGCGCGCCGACGAACGCATCCGCCGCCGCCAGGAAAAGGATATCGCCCGCAAGAGCGCGGTGCGCAAACTTCGCCTGCCCGGCAAGCTCGCCGATTGCACCAATTCCGCCGCCGACGGTTCGGAAATCTTCATCGTCGAAGGCGACAGCGCCGGCGGCTCCGCCAAGCAGGCGCGCGATCGGCGCAGCCAGGCAATCCTTCCCCTGCGCGGCAAAATTCTCAACGTCGCCAGTGCCGGCAAGGACAAGCTGGCGCAAAACGCCCAGCTCGCCGATCTTATTCAGGCGCTCGGCTGCGGCACCGGCGCGCATTATCACGACAAGGATTTGCGCTACGAGAAGGTCATCATCATGACCGACGCCGACGTCGACGGCGCCCATATCGCTTCGCTGCTGATTACCTTCTTCTACCGGCAGATGCCGAAGCTGATCGACGACGGCAAACTGTTTCTCGCCGTGCCGCCGCTCTATCGGCTCTCGAACGGCGGCAAGATCGTCTACGCGCGCGACGACAAGCATCGTGACGCGCTGATCAAGAAAGAATTCCACGCTAATGCCAAGGTGGAGGTGTCCCGCTTCAAGGGCCTCGGCGAGATGATGGCGGCGCAGCTGAAAGAAACCACCATGGACCCCGGTAAACGAACATTGTTGCGCGTGGTGCTGGTGGACAAGGAGCGCAAACCGACCGCCAAGTCGGTCGAGCGGCTGATGGGCAGCAAGGCGGAAGCGCGCTTCGATTTCATCCAGGAGAACGCCGAGTTCGCAGCCGACGCGTTGCTCGACGTCTAATCGCATTTGGTGAGCGTCGGCGTCGGCTTGCCGAGCGCAATGGCGATGCCGTCCTTCACCAGCGGCGGCTCGTTAGCCGCTCCGGTAAACAAAGTCCGGCGCGTGCGGTTTTCGACGCGCATGACGATCAACTGGCGCTGCGGCTCGGCGTCGCCCTGCGCGAACAACGCTTCGATCGCCAGCCGGCGCGCGTCGATGTGCCGCGCCGCGACGATCAGATAGTGGTTCCTCTCGTAGCCGTCGCCGAATTCGTCCTTCTCAAGCACAGCGCCCGCCTCCAGGCCGACGGTCACGCGCGGATTGTCCGGCGAAGCCCCTTGTCCGCAATTCGGTGCCCAGGTACCGAACAGGCCGAAATGCCTGTACTCACGCGCCACCGATGACGTCCGCGCAGCGGCCGCGCCGGCAAAGACCGCCGCGCACACAATCGCCGCCGCAATCCGCACCCTGGTCTTGCTCCGCACGCGGCTGATCCTGCGCGAGTCGGTGCGAACCGGAAAGCTAATCGATCGGCAGACCCGCATAATTCTCGGCCAGCGAGATCGCCGCGGCCTGCGAACTGGTGACGTAATCGAGTTCGGCCAGCTGCCGCTTCATGTCGAAGTCGGCGTATTCGCCGGAGAAACGGTGCAGCATCGACGTCATCCAGTAGGAAAAGCGCTGACCCTTCCAGACGCGGCGCAAGGCGGTGGCGGAATAGGCCTCGATCGCGTCGCTCCCGCCCTTGCGGTA
Organism: uncultured Alphaproteobacteria bacterium; assembly: GCA_963753925.1. Classification (GTDB taxonomy): domain Bacteria; phylum Pseudomonadota; class Alphaproteobacteria; order Rhizobiales; family Xanthobacteraceae; genus Pseudolabrys. The sequence goes on along the minus strand of CAVWEF010000004.1, from coordinate 204,398 downwards.
GAAGCGCTCGAAGGCGCGCGAGAGCACGCGCACATCCGCCATGGCGAGATTCATGCCCTTGGCGCCGGTCGGCGGCACGATGTGCGCGGCATCGCCGGCGAGAAACAACCGGCCGTGCCGCATCGGCTCGGCGACATAGCTGCGCATCGGCGTCACGCCCTTCTGCAAAATCTTGCCTTCCTGCAGCGGTCGCACGCCGCCGAGGCGGAGGTTAAGTTCCTCCCAAATGCGCGCATCCGACCATTTGTCGATGTCTTCATCAGGCGCGACCTGCAGATAGAGCCGTGACAGATGCGGCCCGCGCATCGAGAACAGCGCGAAGCCGCGCTCGTGATAGGCGTAGATCAGTTCCTTCTCCGGCGGCGGCGATTCCGAGAGGATGCCGAGCCAGGCGAACGGATAGACCCGGTCGTAGCCGCTCCACGAGCCCTTCGGCAGGCTAGGCCGGGTGATGCCATGGAAACCATCGCAGCCGGCGATGAAGTCGCATTCGATCTCGTGGCGCTTGCCCCCGTGCTTGAAGCGGATCTTCGGCTGACTGTCGGCAAAATCATGCACGCTTGATTCCGCCACCTCGAAAAAAATCTGGCCCTTATCGGCAAGACGCTTGGCGATAAGGTCGGTGACGACTTCCTTCTGGTCGTAGATATAGACGTGCTTGCCGACGAGCTTGCTGAAGTCGAGCTTGTGCGCCTCACGGTTGAAGGCGAGGAAGATGCCGTCGTGCACCATGGCCTCGCGCTGCAGCCGCGCGCCGGCGCCGGTGTCGATCAGCATCTGCGCGACCCAGTTTTCCATCAGGCCGGCGCGCACGCGGTTTTCGCAATACTCGCGGCTGCGGTCTTCGATGACGATGGAGTCGATGCCGGCAAGATGCAGCAGATGCGATAGCATCAGCCCGGCCGGCCCCGCGCCGACGATCCCGACCTGCGTGCGCATTCATGTTCCCCGGCGAAAGACGATAAATCTATAGTAGGCGAAGCCGCGCCGGGCAAATGGCCGTTTGCCGGATTTGCTGGCCAATCCTAAAACGGGATGCCGTAGCGCGGCACGACATCCTTGTAGCGCCGGTAGGCGTCGCCGAATTTTGCTTCGAGATAGCGCTCTTCGCGCTTGACCACGCCGTAATGCAGGGCAACGGCAAAAACGACGGCCATCACCAGCATCCAGTCCGACGCGAGCAGGATGGACAGCCCGACCAGAAACAGCGTGGCGCCGACATACATCGGGTTGCGCAGCCACGCGAAGATGCCCTCCGTAACAAGGCTCGATGAAGGTTTCCATGGTTCGACGTGTGTGCTGGCCGCGCGGAAGCCGCGCATCCCGGGAACGGCGAGCGAGGCGCCAGCGGCGATCAGAATAACGCCAATGACGATGCGCGCGCCGAAGGAGAGCAGCACGGTGAGCACATAGGCCGGCAGCAACCAGTCGAGCACCAAGCCGAGCACGATCGCGGCCGCCAGCATCAGCGGCGGCGGGGCGATCACGCCGGCGGTATCGGGAGCCTCGGTCATGGCGGCATAATAACGCGCGGCGGCGCCGCGTGGTTCGTCGCTTTTGCGACCTCACGGCGACGAAAAGGCTAAAGATTAATATGACTTATTGCACTGCCGAAGCATTGACTTTGAGGCCTCCGGCCCTATGTTCCGCTCAACTGGTCCCGAATTCAAAGATTCGACCGTCCCCCGCGCAACGCAACAGTTTTTCGTGTCCGGCGCGGACTTAAAGCGCGCGGACTTGGGGATTGTCATTACCGAGGTTACATGCCGTTTTCCCATCTGGGCTTATCCGACAAGGTTCTCGCCGCCGTCGAGGCGGCCGGCTACAAAACTCCGACCCCCATTCAAGAGCAGGCCATCCCGCACGTTCTCGCCCGCCGCGACGTGCTCGGCATCGCGCAGACCGGCACCGGCAAGACCGCCGCCTTCGTGCTGCCGATGCTCACCATGCTGGAAAAAGGCCGCGCGCGGGCGCGCATGCCGCGCACGCTCATTCTCGAGCCGACGCGCGAACTCGCCGCGCAAGTCGTCGAGCATTTCGAGAAATACGGCAAGAACCACAAGCTCAATGTCGCGCTGATCATCGGCGGCGTCTCCTTTGACGACCAGAATGCCAAGCTGCTGCGCGGCGTCGACGTGCTGATCGCCACGCCCGGCCGCCTGCTCGACCATTCCGAGCGCGGCAAGCTGCTGCTCTCCGGCGTCGAGCTGCTCATTATCGACGAAGCCGACCGCATGCTCGACATGGGTTTCATCCCCGATATCGAGCGCATCGGCAAGCTGGTGCCGTTCACCCGGCAGACGCTGTTTTTCACCGCCACCATGCCGCCGGAAATCCAGCGCATCGCCGATAACTTCCTGCACAATCCGGTGCGCGTGGAAGTGTCGAAGCCGGCGACCACCGCCGTCAACATCACCCAGCTTCTCGTCGCCACCGGCCACGATCCGGCGGAAAAACGCGAGACGCTGCGCAACCTGATCCGCTCGGCCGAAAGCTTCAAGAACGCCATCGTCTTCTGCAACCGCAAGCGCGAGGTGGCGCAATTGCACCGCTCGCTGCTGCGACACAAGTTCAACGCCACCGCGCTGCATGGCGACATGGATCAATCGGCGCGCACCGCCGCGCTGGAATCGTTCCGCAGCGGCGAAGTCACGCTGCTGATTGCCTCCGACGTCGCCGCGCGCGGCCTCGATATTCCGGCCGTCAGTCACATCTTCAATTTCGACGTGCCGCACCACCCCGATGACTACGTCCACCGCATCGGCCGCACCGGCCGCGCCGGCTTGAGCGGAACCGCCATCACATTGGTGGCGCCGATCGACAGCAAGGCGGTCTCGGCAATCGAGAAACTGATCGGCCAGACGATCCCCTGGGCGGGTGCGCCCGCTCCGGCCGAAAGCCAGGCGACGCACGAGCCGCCCGCGCATGGCGACGCGGTCGCACCGTAGCGGCCGCTCGCACGGCAAGCCGTCAGGCGAACGCCATCAGCCGCGCCAGCCGCAACACGGCCACGGCCGAGCCGAACGAGCCCGCCGGCCAATGCCCCGGCGCCACGGGCCGCGCAGCCGCATGTGCCCGAGCCGCGCAAGCAGCCGCCCGCGCGCGGACCGGCCGAGGACCACGACGGCAGCCACCTGCCGGCCTTCCTGTTGCGCCCGTTCTCCGTCAAGGCCTGACCCTTAGTCCGATCTTGGCCTGACCCCGGATCGGGCCGGAATCCCCCATATTTGCGCATTTTCTTGCGTCCGCACGCGATTGCAAATTTACCGCCGATTCACCTCCCCATAATACCTTCACCCAGGCTGCAGCGTGGTCGTCCGGCCGCGCACTCTAGGGTTGTCCAGGCAGAACGCCTGCGAACGGGGGTCAAGCGATGACCGGGCATGTCGACGATCACGAACGCACCATGGCGTTCGCGGAGATTGCCCTTGGGCAGATCAAGGCCTTGCGCGAGCCGGCAACGCCGCGCAATTACGAAATCTGGTACGCCTACGCCACCGGCTATCACCCCTCGCTCAATCAGAAAATCAATGAGCTGCTCGGCAATAGCGGCAAGCTTACCGACGCCGAGCTCGAGGAGATCTACGAGACTTACCTGTCGCCGACGCGGCTGTCCGAGCGCATCGACAATGTCGGCAGCAAGGTGATGGGCGAGATCGAGCAGGTCATGGCGATGATCGACGCCGCCGCTGGGTCCGCCAACCACTACACCGAAAGCCTTGCCGACATGACCGAGAAGCTCGGTGACTCCAAGGACCGCGAGGGCCTGCGCGCCATCGTCGAAAGCCTGGTGCAGACCGCCAAGGAGATGGAAGTCTCCAACCAGCAGCTGGAAGAGCGGCTCAACGCCTCCAAGCAGGAAATCAACGATCTGCAGGTCAATCTCGAAACGGTGCGCACCGAAAGCCTGACCGATCCGCTCACCCAGCTCGCCAACCGCAAGTTCTTCGACACCACGCTGGAACAGGCGATCGCCGACGCCGCCGCCAAGAACGAGCCGCTGTCGCTGATGATGACCGACATCGACCACTTCAAGAATTTCAACGATTCAGCTTCGGCCACTTGACCGGCGACCAGGTGCTGCGCCTGGTGGCGATGTCGGTGAAGCAGAACGTCAAGGGCCAGGACACCGCCGCGCGCTACGGCGGCGAGGAATTCGCCATCGTGCTGCCGAACACGGTGCTGCGCTCGGCGATCGTGGTCGCCGACCATATCCGCCGCGCGGTGATGACCAAGGAACTGATGAAGCGCTCGACCGGCGAGCATCTCGGCCGGGTGACGATCTCGATCGGCGTCGCCACGCTGCACAAGAACGAGACCGCGCAAAGCCTGATCGAGCGCACCGACGCCTGCCTCTATGCGGCCAAGCGCCACGGCCGCAACCGGGTGATGTGCGAAACCGATCCGGAAGTGCAGACCACCGCCCACCGCGCAGGTGGCGTGAGCCGCTTACTCCGCCGCGTCCTTCGCCGGCGTCAGCTGCACCGATTCGCCGCAGCCGCAGGCGCCGGTCTGGTTCGGATTGTTGAAGATGAACTGCGCCGACAATTTCTCGGTCTTGTAGTCCATCTCGGTGCCGAGCAGGAACAGCACCGCCTTCGGGTCGACCAGGATCTTGACGCCCTTGTCCTCGACCACCTCGTCGGTCGGCGCGACGGCGTCGGCATATTCCATGGTGTATTCCATGCCGGCGCAGCCGCCGTTCTTGACGCCGATGCGCACGCCGGCGACGGGGCGCTCCGCCCGCGCCATCACATCCTTGATGCGCAGCGCGGCGGCGTCGGTCAGCTTCATCACCTGGGGTCGGGGTCGTGGCGTCGCCATGGTCATCCTCGCGATCTTGTCCCTATATAGGCCAGCGAATCCTAAATTTCACTCACCACATATTGAGCACTAAACGCGCCTCGTCCGACATGCGGCTGGGGTCCCAGGGCGGATCCCACACCACGTCCACCTTGGCTTCCTTCACCCCCGGCACGCTAGAGACGGCGTTCTCCACCATGATCGGCAGTTCCTGCGCCGACGGGCAATTGGGCGAGGTGAGCGACATGTCGATCTTCACCGCGCGGTCGTCGCCGATATCGATTTTGTAGATCAGTCCCAACTCGTAGATGTCGGCGGGAATTTCCGGATCGTAGACGGTCTTCAGGCCGGCGATGATCTCGTCGGTCAGCCGTTCGAGTTCGTCCTTCGGCAGCGCCGCCGAGCCGCTGACGGCGGCATTCTCCGGCGGTTTCTCGGTCACTGGGGTTTCGTCGCTCATGTGAAAAAGTCCTGCGCCTTGATCAGGGAAGCGGCCAACACGTCCACCTCCTCCTTGGTATTATACATGGCAAACGAGGCCCGGCACGTGGCGGTGACGCCGAACCGCGCCAGAAGCGGCATCGCGCAATGCGTGCCGGCGCGCACGGCAACGCCCGAGCGGTCGATAATGGTCGCCACGTCGTGCGGATGCGCGCCTTTGAGCTCAAAGGACACGATCGGCCCCTTTTCCGCCGCCTTGCCGATGATGCGCAGCGAATTGATCGCGCCCAGCCGCTCGTGGGCGTAAGTGACCAGCCCCTTTTCATGCGCGCGGATGCGCGCCTTGCCGATGGCATTGACGTAATCGATTGCCGCGCCGAGCCCGATCGCCTGCACGATCGCCGGCGTGCCGGCCTCGAACTTGTGCGGCGGCTCGCCATAGGTGATGCGGTCCTCGAACACCTCGCGGATCATCTCGCCGCCGCCGTTGAACGGCGGCATGGCTTCGAGGTGCCTGTATTTGCCGTAGAGCACGCCGATGCCGGTCGGCCCGTAGAGCTTGTGGCCGGTGAAGGCATAGAAGTCGCAATCGAGGTCGCGCACGTCGATGTCCATGTGCACGGCCGCCTGCGCGCCGTCGATCAGCACCGGAATGCCGCGCGCGTGCGCGAGCTTGATGACCTCTTTGACCGGCACCACGGTGCCGAGCGCGTTCGACATCTGCGTGATCGCCACCATCTTGGTGCGCGGCGTGAGCAGCTTCTCGAATTCATCGATGAGGAAATTGCCCTCGTCGTCGACCGGCGCCCATTTGATCACCGCGCCGTAGCGCTCGCGCAGGAAATGCCAGGGCACGATGTTGGAATGGTGCTCCATGATCGAGAGCACGATCTCGTCACCCGCCTTGATGCGCTCCTTGCCGAAGGTGTAGGCGACCAAATTGATCGATTCGGTGGCGTTGCGGGTAAAGACGATTTCCTCCTTGCGCTCCGCGTTGAGGAACACGCGCACGGTCTCGCGCGCGCCCTCGTAGGCTTCGGTCGCCTCGTTGGCGAGATAATGCAGGCCGCGATGCACATTGGCGTATTGTTCGGTATAGGCCTTGTGCAGCCGGTCGAGCACTTGCTTCGGCTTCTGCGCCGAGGCGGCGTTGTCGAGATAGACCAGAGGCTTGCCATAGACCTGCATCGCCAGCGCCGGGAAATCGGCGCGGATCTTGGCGACGTCGAAGGTGCCATTGACGAGCGGCTTGTTCATATCAGCCTCGCGTCCCCAGCCATTTGAGCGCGGCAAACTTCAGCGCCTCGCGGATGCCCTCATGCGCGATGGCTTCGATCGCGTCGTCGACGAACGCCTGGATGAGCAGCGCCTCGGCTTCCTTTTCCGGAATGCCGCGCGACATCAAATAAAACTTGAGCCCCTCGTCAGGCGCCGCCGTGGTGGCGCCGTGACCGCAGACCACGTCGTCGGCAAATATCTCCAGCTCCGGCTTGTTGTCGGCCTCGGCGTCGTCCGACAGCAGCAGCGCCCGCGTCATCATCTTGGCATCGGTCTTTTGTGCGTGCGGCCGCACCACGATCTTGCCCTGGAATACGCTGCGGCTTTCGCCGTCAAGTACCGCCTTGAATTGCTCGCGGCTCTCGCAGCGACCAGCGGCATGGTCGATCAACAGCGTGGTGTCGACATGCTCCTTGCCCCTGGCCAGCGTCACACCACGGATGGCGGCGTGGGTGCCCTCGCCGTCAAAGCGCACGAACATCTGGTTGCGCACCAGATGAGCGTTGGCATTGAAGGAGAAGCTGTTGAAGGTGACGTTCGCGCCGATCGACGCCATCAGCGTCGAGACATGCAGGGCGCGGCCCTGCGTCAGCTTGACGTGCTCGACTTCCGCGTCGTCGCCGACGACAAGCTCCAGCGCGGCGCTGATCTGGTTGTCGCCACCCTCGTGGCTTTCGATCAGCGTCGCATGAGCGCCTCTCTCGATCACCACCAGCGAGCGGATGAAGGCGGAACTCGGCGTTGTGCTTCCGCTCGCAAAAACGAGGTGCAGCGGCTTCTTCAGCGTGGTCCCGGCGGCAACGCGGATCACCGCGCCGTCGCCCATCAGCGCGGTATTGAGCGCGACCGCGATGTCGTCAGTTTCGATAGTCTTGCCGAAATGCCTGGTGACGAGATGATCGCCAATGGCCAGCGCCTCGGCCAACGACCCGACGCTCAATCCGGGCTCCGGCGCGAGGTCGGAAAGCTCCGGCGCAAAGGCGCCATCGACAAAGACCACCCGGCGGGCTTCCACGCCGGACAATTGCTTGCCGGCGTCTTTCACGCGCGCTTTCGCCGCCGCATCCGGCGGCAACGCCAGCGGCGGCGCATCGCGCATCAGCGCGCGCAAATCCGTGTATTTCCACTCTTCGACGCGCCGGTGCGGCAGCCCGCACGCATCGAACTGCTTGAAAGCGTTTTCGCGCAATGCCGCCACCGCGCCCTTGCCGGGCAGTTTCCCGCGCGCCGCCTGATAGGCGTCGGCGAGTGCCTGTTCGGCCGTGGTCTTGATGGCGCGGACTTCGGCGTTCATGGCAAATTCCTGTCATTCTGGGGGGCGCCGAAGGCACGAACCCGGAATTTAGAAGCAATCGCCGTGCTCGCGTCTCGGGTTCGCCGCTTCGCGGCGGCCCGGAATGACGCGAATGTGGAACTCGTTTTCATCACGCCGCCTCGTCGGCAAACTGCGCGTAGCCGCTCTTTTCCAGCTCCAGCGCCAGTTCCTTGCCGCCCGACTTCACCACTTTGCCCTTGGCCAGCACGTGCACGACATCGGGCACGATGTAATTGAGCAGCCGCTGGTAATGCGTGATGACGACCATCGAGCGCTCGGGCGAACGCAGCCGGTTGACGCCATCGGAGACGATTTTCAGCGCGTCGATGTCGAGACCGGAATCGGTCTCGTCGAGCACGGCAAGACGCGGCTGCAATACCGCCATCTGCAAAATTTCGTTGCGCTTCTTTTCGCCGCCGGAGAAACCGACATTGACGGCTCGGCGCAGCATCTCCTGGTCGATGCCAAGCTGGCCGGCGGTGTCGCGCACCCGCTTGATGAATTCGGGAGTGGACAATTCCGCCTCGCCGCGAGCTTTCCGCTGCGCGTTGAGCGCGGTGCGCAGGAAGGTCATGGTGGCGACGCCAGGCACTTCCACCGGATACTGGAAGGCGAGGAACAGGCCCCTGGCCGCGCGGGCGTCCGGCGCCATGCCGAGAACGTCCTCGCCGTCGAGTTTTACCGTGCCTTCGGTGACGACGTAGTTGTCCTTGCCGGCGAGCACGTAAGCGAGCGTCGACTTGCCCGAGCCGTTCGGGCCCATGATGGCGGCGACCTGGCCCTTTTCGATGGTCAGCGTCAGGCCGTTGAGGATCTTCTTGCCCTCGACCTCGACATGCAGGTTTTTCACTTCAAGCAAAGACATTTTTCCGCTCAATAGTTTCTTGTTTCGACAAGTTCGTAATGTTTCGACTTCAGATCGAAACGTTTGAGGACCGCGCGGGCGCGTTCCGGCACATAGACGGTTTCATAATCCTCGCCGACGAATGTCTTCACCGCGTCGATGTCGTCGAACGTCATGATGGTGACGAATTCGACCTCGTCGCCGGCGGGCTTGCGCAGCAATTCGATCGAGCGGTAGCCCTTGACCTTCTTGGCCTCGATGCTCGGAAAGACGTAGGTCTGCAGCAGGTCCTGGTAGGCCTGCGCGTTTCCCGGCGTCGTCCATCCGTGCCAGATGCGCTTGACCGGCATCAGCCGACGCTCCCTTCCAGCGAGATCGAAATCAGTTTCTGCGCCTCGACGGCGAATTCCATCGGCAATTGCTGCAGCACGTCCTTGACGAAGCCGTTGACCACGAGCGCGGTCGCCTCCTCCGCAGACATGCCGCGGCTCCGGCAGTAGAACAGCATGTCCTCGGAAATCTTCGAGGTGGTCGCCTCGTGCTCGAACACCGCCGAGGCGTTCTTCGCCTCGATGTAGGGCACGGTGTGGGCGCCGCACTGGTCGCCGATCAAAAGCGAATCGCAATTGGTGAAATTGCGCGCATTCGCCGCCTTGTGATGCGCGAACACGCGCCCGCGATAGGTGTTGTTGGATTTTCCGGCGGCGATGCCCTTGGAGATGATGCGGCTCGTCGTGTTCTTGCCGAGATGCAGCATCTTGGTGCCGCTGTCGACCTGCTGGCGGCCGTTGGAAATGGCGATCGAATAGAACTCGCCACGCGAATTGTCGCCGCGCAAAATGCAGCTCGGATATTTCCAGGTGATGGCCGAACCGGTCTCCACCTGCGTCCAGGAAATCTTCGAGCGGTCGCCACGGCAGTCGCCGCGCTTGGTGACGAAATTGAAGATGCCGCCTTTGCCGTCGGCGTCGCCCGGATACCAGTTCTGCACCGTCGAATATTTGATCTCGGCGTCGTCATGCGTCACGAGTTCGACCACGGCGGCGTGCAACTGGTTCTCGTCGCGCATCGGCGCGGTGCAGCCTTCGAGGTAGGAGACATAGGCGCCCTTGTCGGCGATGATCAGCGTGCGCTCGAACTGGCCGGTGTTCTTCTCGTTGATGCGGAAATAGGTGGACAGTTCCATCGGGCAGCGCACGCCCGGCGGCACGTAGACGAAGGAGCCGTCGGAAAACACCGCCGAATTCAGCGTGGCGAAAAAGTTGTCGGTGATCGGCACGACCGAGCCGATATATTTCTTCACCAGATCGGGGTGTTCCTGCAGCGCTTCCGAGATCGGCATGAAGATGACGCCGGCGCGCTTGAGCTCTTCCTTGAAGGTGGTGGCGACAGAAACGGAATCGAATACGGCGTCGACCGCGACGCGCCGCTCGCCTTTAGGGCGCACCACGCCGGCCAAGATTTCCTGCTCGCGCAGCGGAATGCCGAGCTTCTCGTAAGTGCGCAGGATTTCCGGATCGACCTCGTCGAGCGAGGCGAGCGCGTTCTTTTTCGGCGCCGAATAATAATAGGCGTTCTGGTAGTCGATCTTGGGATAATCGACGCGCGCCCAGGCAGGCTCCGTCATGGTCAGCCAGCGCTTGAAGGCCTCCAGCCGCCAGGCAAGCATCCACTCCGGCTCGTTCTTCTTCGCCGAGATGAAGCGGACGGTGTCCTCGGACAGGCCCTTGGGAGCCTTCTCGGATTCGATATCGGTGACGAACCCGTATTTGTATTGGTCAACGTCGATGCGTCTAACCTGCTCGACGGTCTCTTGTATGGCCGGCATTCTTTCCTCCGCTCACGGTTTCAAGGACCGCGGGTTGGATTGTCGGTTATGGTGCTGCGCGAGTATTCGCTGGGGCATCCCTCATGTGATTGGTTCCGCGGCTGCGCGCTAGGCGGCGATCCCCGCGTCTCTCGTTAAGTAGTGATCCGGCAAACATAATCCAAGTTCCAAGGAACCGTTCCACCTCGGCTTCGCTCGTCGTCGGCCCGATCGAGACACGCACCGCGCCGCGCGCAAGCGAGGGCTCAACGCCCATGGCGGCGAGCACGTGCGAGGCGGTCACCTTGCCTGAGGAACAGGCGGAACCCGACGAGACCGCCACGCCGTTGAGGTCGAAAGCGATAATGGCGGTCTCCGCCTTCACCCCGGGAACAGCAAACAGAGTCGTATTCGGCAGCCGCGGCGCATCAGCGCCGAAAATCACCACGTCCGGCGTCGCCTTTTTCAAGCCCGCCTCGAGCCGGTCGCGCAAGGCCGCCATGCGCGAAGCGTCCTCCTGCGTTGCGGCGAGCGCAGCAACCGTGGCCGCGCCGAAGCCGGCAATGGCCGCGCCGTTTTCGGTGCCGGCGCGCATGCCGCGCTCCTGCCCGCCGCCCTTGATCAGCGGCTCCGAAATATGCACCTCGCCGCGCCGGACAAGCGCGCCAGCGCCTTGCGGCCCGCCGATCTTGTGCGCAGAGAGCGTGAGCAGGTCGGCGTCGAGGTCGTCGATGCGGCAGGCGATGCGTCCCGGCGCCTGCACTGCGTCCACATGTATCAGACCGTTGGCGTCGTGGACGATCTCCGCCACCTCCGCGATGGGCTGGATGACGCCGGTTTCGTTGTTGGCGAGCATGACCGAAACAAGCGGGTGCTCGGCCCGAGCAAGCGCGCTTCTCAGAGCATGACAATCCAGCAAACCATGGGAATCGACCGGCAGAATTTCCACTATTTCCGGCGCGAAACGGCCGCCCGCAAGCACCGAAGGGTGCTCGATGGCCGAGACAAAAAGCCTGTCGCGCCAATGCTTTGCGCCCGCGATTTCAATCGCCGGCGTCAGCGCCAGCATGTTGGCTTCGGTGGCGCCGCTGGTGAAGGTCACGTTCCTGGCCTCGGCCCCGCTCAGCACCGCAACTTTTTGCCGTGCATCGTCAATGACATGGCGCGCGGCGCGGCCCTCGGCATGCACCGACGAGGCATTGCCCGTCAGCTCCAGGGCCGCCGTCATGGCGGCATGGGCCTCGGCGCGCAGCGGCGCGGTCGCATTCCAGTCGAAATAAATACGTTCTGTCATAGGCTTAGGCGATGTCTCGCCGCGGGACCAAAATACTTGCTTTTTGCCCTGCGGATCGTGTTAGAAGCCGCGCGTTCACGGGATTCAGCGCGCCGAGTTGGGGCAGTTATAGCTCGCGTTGCGTCGATGAACAGGGAAATTCGAATAATTAGAATAATTCTAAACTAGGCCTTTGGCCCGCCAAAACCGGCCACTTCTGCCGCCAGTTTGGAACTTGAGGATACGCAATGCCTGAAGTCATTTTCACGGGGCCCGCCGGCCGCATCGAAGGCCGCTACCACCCGGCGCGGCAGAAGAACGCGCCCATCGCCATCGTCCTGCATCCGCACCCGCAGTTCGGCGGCACGATGAACCACCCGATCATCTACCAGCTTTACTATGCCTTCGTGCACCGCGGCTTCTCGGCGCTGCGCTTCAATTTCCGCGGCGTCGGCCGCAGCCAGGGCTCGTTCGACCACGGCACCGGCGAATTGTCGGACGCGGCGTCCGCGCTCGACTGGGCGCAGACCATCAATCCGGAAGCGAAAAGCTGCTGGATCGCCGGCTTTTCCTTCGGCGCCTGGATCGGCATGCAGTTGCTGATGCGGCGCCCGGAGATCGAGGGCTTCATCTCGATCTGCCCGCCGGCCAATCTCTACGACTTCTCGTTCCTCGCCCCTTGCCCGTCGTCCGGCCTCATCATCCACGGCGACAAGGACGCGGTTGTGCCGCCGAAGGACGTTACCACTTTGGTGGACAAGCTGAAGACGCAGAAGGGCATCGTCATCGAGCAGAAGGTGATCCCCGGCGCCAACCACTTCTTCGACGGCAAGGTCGAGCCGCTGCTCACCAATATCGGCGCCTATCTCGACAAGCGGCTGAAAACCGAGCGCAAGCCGACCGCGCGGCGTAGCGGACGCTCACAACGTCTTCTGCTTGTGGCCGCATTCCTTGCAGGTGAACTCAACCCGCGCCTGTCCGGGCGGCGCCGCGACGCGGTTCGGCGCGCCGCATTTCCCGCATCTGCGTCTCGATGCGCGTATCACCCTGCTTGACCGCAACCGCCTTGCGTTCCATGGCTTCGCGCACCAGCCGTTCGGCCTCCTCGCGCCTTTCCTGTTTCGACATATGTTTCCTGTCCGATTCCAAATGTGCCGCTTCCTAGCACTTTGGCAAAGCTTCAGCGAGAGTTAGACTGACAAGTCATGCGTCCTTTGTCTCTCGATCATCTCACAATCATCGAGGCAACCCCGCTGGAACTGGTCCAGGCGGCGGCGGCCGGCGGCTTCGAAAAGGTGGGCCTGCGCATCGTGAAGCCGACGGCGGCGGCCGAGATCGTTAAGGTGGTCGGCCAGCCACAGCTTCAGCGCGATTTGAAGGCGCTGATGGCGTCAACCGGCGTCTCCATCGGCCTTATCGAATCCATCTGGCTTTCTCCCGACACCGATCCGGCAACGCTCGAGCCGGCGCTGACGACCGGCGCCGAACTTGGCGCCCGGCTTGTGCTCGTTGCCGGCAACGACCCGGACGAAGCGCGGCTGTCCGCCAATCTGTTCCGCCTCGCGCTTGACGCCAAGCCGTATGGTCTGGAGATCGCTTTCGAGTTCATGCCGTTTACGCAAGTGCGCAGCTTCGAACAGGCCTTCCGGCTCATGCGTCAGGTGGCGCAGCCGAATGTCCGCCTGCTGATCGATGCGCTGCATGTGAGCCGCTCGGGAAAAGACCTGAGCAAGCTCGAGAAACTGGATTCCTCGATCGTCTCCTACGTGCATCTCTGCGATGCGCCTGCCAAGCTCCCGTCATCCGACGGCCTGCGCGACGAGGCGCGGCTGGGGCGCCTGTTTCCCGGCGAAGGCGAACTGGCGCTCGATGCGTTCCTCGATGCCATGCCGGACGACGCGAGCCTCGGTCTGGAAGCGCCGTGCCGCACTTATGCGCATCTGCCGCCGGTCGAGCGCGGCAAGGCGGCCGGCCGCGCCGCACGGGCGTGGTTGCAACGGCACGAGGAGCGCCGCGCCTAATCCCCGATATCCACGGTCCTGCCGCTCCGCAGCCTGCCCAGGCCGTTCGGCTGTGATAATCTTGAACAATCGATTCGGGCCGTGCGGCAATCCGCCCGTCAAAACAGACCATGCTCCTCGTCAAAACCTACCTCGACAAAAGCGCCATCCACGGTCTTGGCGTTTACGCCAGCGAATTCATTCGCAAAGGCACCAAGGTCTGGCGTTTCGTCGATGGTTTCGACCGCGTCTATTCGCGGCGCGATTTCGCCAAGTTGCCGAAGCCCGCTCAGGATTACATCGAGCGCTATGGCTACCAGGTGGACGGTGAAATCCTGCTCGACGGTCGATCACGACCACCACATGAACCACTCCGACTATGCCAATACCTGCTGGCGCGTCGATCACATCGTCGCCAAGCGCGACATCGCCGAAGGCGAGGAGATCACCAACAATTACCGGCTGTTCGACCGGGCGCTTTGCGCAGCGTTCCTGAAGACCGAGCGCGACGCCGAAGCGCAACGGCGCGGCGCACAGTCCCGAGGTGCACGTTGCGCTAGGCCAGCACCGAATAGCCGCCGTCAACGGGAATGGCCGCGCCGGTCACGAAATTCGACGCCGCTGAGGCGAGAAACACGGCGATGCCGGCGAAGTCGTCCGGGTCGCCCCAGCGCGCGGCAGGCGTGCGCGCCATGACACTGTCTCATGCAGGCCGGCACCTGCTCGCGCGCCTTGCGCGTCAAATCGGTGTCGATCCAGCCGGGCAGGATCGTATTGACCTGGATGTTGTCTTTCGCCCAGGCGACCGCCATCGAGCGCGCCATCTGCACGATGCCGCCTTTGCTTGAAGCGTAAGGCGTCGCGTAGGACGAAGCGAAAACCGACATCATCGAGCCGATATTGATGATCTTGCCGCCTCCGCTGCGCAGCATGTGCGGGTAGGCCGCCTGCGAGCAGAAGAACGCGCTGGTGAGATTGGTGTCCATCACCAGATGCCAGTCTGCGGCAGTCAAATCCTGCGGCTGCTTGCGCACGCTGGTGCCGGCATTGTTGACCAGGATGTCGAGCCGGCCGAATTTTTCGCGCAGCGCCCGCAACCGCTTGCTTGCACGATGTTTCCTGCAAAACATCCAGTTCGACAAACTCGGCCGTGGCGCCGAGCGATTTCAGCGCCGCGAGCGCTGATTGCGCCTTCTCCTTGTTGCGCCCGGCGATGACCACGGTGGCGCCCGCCGCGGCCAGGCCCTTGGCCATGCCAAGGCCGATGCCGCCATTGCCGCCGGTGACAAAGGCGACTTTCCTTTTCAAGATCGAAACTTGTCATCGCAACGCTCTCCCGGGTTTGGTTGTCAGGGCCGCGCAATCACGCCGCCGCTCAGCGGCTTCATCACGCCGGTCGTCTTTGGAAAGGTGATCGGTTGCCGCTTGAGCGCGCGCGCGGCGAGGATATGCGAAAGCCTGCGCCTCCAGCGCGTCCGCAGACCAGCCGGCTTCGTCCGCCGTCTCGACCGTCGCGGGCGCAAGGCGCGCGGCCAGCATCTTCATCAGCGTCCGATTGCGCGCGCCGCCGCCGGCGACGATCCAGGCATTCGGCAGCGCCGGCAGATGCGGCAGGACGAGGCCGACCGCCTCCACCGTCAGCGCCGACAGCGTCGCCGCGCCGTCCGGCACGGAGAAATCCGGCAACCCGATATTGGCGAAGGCAAAGGCATTGCGGTCGAGCGACTTCGGCGGCTTGCGCTCGAAGAACGGATTGCCGAGCACGTTGGCGATGAACTTGCGGTCAGGCTTGCCGGTCGCCGCCACGTCGCCGTGGTCGTCGTAACGCGCGCCGGTGCGCGCGCGCATGAAGTCGTCGATCAACGCATTGCCCGGCCCGGTATCGCAGGCGACCGGATCACCACCGTCGACAAAGGTAACGTTGGCGACGCCACCGAGATTGAGCACGGCGATCGGGTGCGGCCGCGCGAGGTCCCGCGCCAGCGCCTGATGAAACACCGGCACCAGCGGCGCCCCCTGCCCGCCCGCCGCCACATCGACGGCACGGAAATCGTAAGCCACCGGCAGACCCAGCCGCCGCGCCAGCGCCGCGCCGTCGCCGATCTGCACCGTGAGCTTTGCCGCCGGCTTGTGCAGCACGGTCTGCCCATGAAAGCCGACGACGGCGACATGGCGCTTGTCGATCTTCTCCGCGTTGAGGAAATTCTCGACGGTCTGCGCATGCACGTCGGTGACAAAAGCCTCGGCCTGCGCCAGAACGCCGGGCCGCGACGTGCGGTCGTCCAATCCGGCGCCCTCGGCAAGCGCCTGGCCCAGCAAGGCACGCTCGGCGTCGGTATACGTCCGATAGCCGGTCGGTCCGAAGGCTTCCACGCGCTCGCCGTCGGTCTCGATCAGCGCCACATCGACGCCGTCGAGCGAGGTCCCGCTCATCAAACCTATTGCCTTCACCGCCCTACCCCCGACGCCCGCTTATACGGCGTGTTGAATCCGACGCCGGACCTGTTACACCGACGCCGCAGCTTTTAACATCGTCATGCCCGGCCTTGTGCCGGGCATCCACGCGTTGGCAGCAAAGCAAGACCTGGATGGCCGGGACAAGCCGGGCCATGACGGAACGGAACGATAATGAGCGCCTATAAATCGGATTTCCTTAATATTCTCGCGGAGCGCGGCTTCATCCACCAGGTGTCGGAGCCGGACGCGCTCGACGCGCTGGCGAAGGCCGGCGGCATCACCGGCTATATCGGCTTCGATTGCACCGCGGCCTCCCTGCATGTCGGCTCGCTGCTGCCGATCATGATGTTCTACTGGATGCAGCAGACCGGCCACAAGCCGATCGCGCTGATGGGCGGCGGCACCACGCGCGTTGGCGACCCGTCGGGCAAGGATGAAAGCCGGCGCATCCTCACCGACGCGCAGATCGCCGAGAACCTCAAGGGCATCCGCGCTATCTTCTCGAAGTTCCTCAAATTCGAGAGCGAGGGCGGCTCGGCCGTGATGGCCAACAATGCCGACTGGCTGAACACGCTCAACTACATCGATTTCCTGCGCGATGTCGGCCGCCATTTCAGCGTCAACCGCATGCTTTCCTTCGAACTCGGTGAAGATGCGGCTCGATCGCCAGCAGGAGCTGTCGTTCCTCGAATTCAATTACATGGTGCTGCAGGCCTACGACTTCGTCGAGCTCTACAAGCGCAACACATGTGTGCTGCAGATGGGCGGCTCGGACCAGTGGGGCAATATCGTCAACGGCATCGATCTCGGCCGCCGCATGTTGAACGCGCAATTGTTCGCGCTTACCTCGCCGCTGATCACCACGTCGTCGGGCGCCAAGATGGGCAAGACCGCGGCCGGCGCGGTCTGGCTCAACGCCGATCTGGTTTCGCCGTATGACTACTGGCAGTACTGGCGCAATACCGAGGATGGCGACGTCGTCCGCTTCCTTAAGCTGTTCACCATTCTTCCACTCGACGAAATCGCCAAGCTCGCGGCGCTCAAAGGGCAGGATATCAACGAGGCAAAGAAGATCCTCGCCACTGAAACGACTGCGCTGGTGCATGGCCATGCTGCGGCGGACGCCGCCGCCGGAACCGCGCGCAAGACTTTCGAGGAAGGCGCGACTTCGCTTGCGCTGCCCAGCGTTTCGGTTGCGCGTAATGATGTCGCCGCCGGTCTCGGCGTGTTGAATGCATTTGTAACCGCCGGGCTTGCGGCATCGAACAGCGAAGTGCGCCGCGCCATCGCCAATAATGCAGTCGCGATCAACGATGTGCGCATCACAAGCGATAAACATATGATCGGCGAGAAAGACATTACCGCAGACGGCGTCATCAAGCTCACGTTGGGCAAGAAGCACAACGTATTGCTGAAGCCTGAGTGAGCTCCTCTTGGCCTCATGGTGACGAGCGTCGCGCTAGCGACGCGTCTCGAAGGATGAGGCGGATCAGCGCGACAGCGGCATGAAATTGCGGTCCAGCGTCCCCGGTGAGGGAAAGAACTTGCGCAACAGGCCGGGCGCAATCGCGCTGCCTGGATTGACCGTGATGCGCGGCGCGCTCGGCGGCCCCGCGGCGTCGTAGTTGACGCCGATCAAGCCTTCCTTGCTGCCGCCGAGGAACGGTCCGAGGATGGGGATCTGCCCGAACATGTTGTTGAGGCCGTAGAACGGCACGAACGTCCCCTGCAAATGCAGATCGTCGCGCACGTAATCAATCTGCCCTTCGATTGTGGCGCCGACGATTGGCCCGCGCACGACGCCGTCGCGTATCGCCATCCGCCCGGGGATTTTGGTGAATTCGCAGCTCATTTCGGTGAACTGCACGCCGCCATGTGCTTGCCCGGGCCCGCTGCCGGCAACGCGATCGAGCCCCGGCTCGCCGCGCACGACGAAATTGCGGATGTTGAGCGTGCCCTGCTGCGGCGCGTGATCCGGCGAAGGTGGGTCCATCGCCATCCACATTTGCCCGCCGAACATGCGCGGATACATATCGGTGAAGCGGAATAGCGCGCCGGCGTCGTCGGTCTCTAGGTAAATGACCTGGTGGCCGTCGCGCGCGCGCAGCCGCAGATCGCCGATCAGCGGCGAATCCTTGCCGATCTTGGCGTTCATCACAAAATTGCGAATGCGCCCGCCGCGCCGCGCCAGCTTGAGATCGAGGCCGCGCAGGGTTTCGCCGTTGCGGCCGATGACCGTGCCGAGCCTGATGTCGAGCTCGAGATCGGGGAGCTTCTGTTTGGTCTTTTCCGGTTCGACACCGGCGAGCGAGGATTTCACTGCGTTGCTGCCGTCGAAAATATCGCCGCGCATGATCACGCGCAGCACGCCGTCGCTGCCGCGATCAGCCTTCAGCGTCGCCTTGTCGCCTTCTGAGAGGGCGAACACCGGGAAATCGGCCGCGGTAATCTCCTTGGCGGCGTCGAACTCGACCGAGCCCTTCACCATGGCGCCGGAGCCGGCGATGGTCAGATTGTCGAATCGGGTCGACTTCGCGGTGCTGACAAGCGTATAGGTCACGCGCGCGGGCTTGCCGGCTGCCTTCACCCAGCCCGGCAGTAGATTGTCGATTTTTACCGGCGTCAGATCGGCTTCCACAGTCATGCTGTCGTCGTTGTCTTTGCCCCCGGCTTTGCCGATCACCGTCATGGGGATGGCGCCGATAACAGTGGTGCCGAGGTCGAGACCGAGCCGCGCCCGCGCGCCTCGTCAATCGTCGTCTGCAGCCGCAGGTCGCCTTCCGGCTGACCGGCCAGTTTGTGGAAGTCGAGACCGGCCGAGGTGCCGTTGATCTTGACGTCGCCTTTGACCTCATAACCGCCGCGGCTGGCATTGACGTGCAGCAGCGATGCCTCCAGCTTCTGGCCGATCAGCAGCTTGTCGGCGGCGAAATTGGTGAGATCGGCGCTGATGGTATAAGTCGCGGCATTTTTCGGCACCGTCTTGCCGAGCGGAATGCTGACGGTCACCAGCGCGGAGACGGTGCCGCGGCTGGTGGACGGGTCGAGCGCAAGGCCGGCGCTGTCGCGCAACGCCTCGCTCGCCAGCAATTCGGCCGCAGCCGAAACCGTGCCGTCGACATGGAAAGTCGTCTGCGACAATGCGAGGCTTGGGATGCGTATCCGCCACCCGGAATACGCCACCGGTGACGCTGAGCTTGCGCCCGGCCGAGACGTCCACCGTGCCGCGCCCGAGACTGACATCGGCGGTGCTGCCGGTGACGCGAACGACGAGATCGGCGTCGCGGATCGCCGGCAGCGACGGGATCGGCCGCAGCGTGGTGCCGCTGGTTTCCAATTCGACCGACAGGCCGTCCGGCGGGGTCGGCGGCCCATTGGCTCTGAAGTCGGCCAACGGCGCATTGCCGGCGACTACCACCCGTTCGACAACACCGCTGGAAACGTGCTCCTCGACCCATTTGCGCACGTCGATGGCAACGAATATCGGCCAGATGCGTTTCATCACCGACATCGGCATGCGGGTGCAGGCAACGCCGAATGCCAAATGCGGTTCGGCGCCGGAATAGTCGAGGCTGCCGGTGACGGCGATGGCGACATTGTGCGTCGGCCGCGTATCGACGCGGCCGAAGTCGCCCTGCTCGAGATCGATGCGCTTGCGGACCGTGTCGATGCGCACGCGCGCCACCGCGCGGTTGAGCGCGAAAGCTTCGTCATCGCCCTGGCCGGAACCCGCCAGGATGACCGGATCGATCACCGGATCGTCACGCGTCACGCCGAGCAGCCAAACCCCGTCCTGAGTCGGCGGCGCTTCCAGCGTAGCGCGCATGGTGAACTGGTTGCCGTCAGCCTGCACCTGGAACGGGGCGATCAAGACATGCCGCGTGCGCGTCCCAGCTGAAACGGACTTCTGCGCGTTCGATCGTCGTGTGGATATCGCGATTGGCTCGGTCGACGATCGTTCCGCCCTCCGACCAGCACCTGGCCCTGCACCGTCTGCGGCACGCCGTCCGGCGCGATCTCCGCGCGGATGCTTGCCGACAGCGGCAGATTTGCCTCGACGTCGCTCTGGTCGAGGCGCAACGCCAGCAGCAGGTCGCGGCTCGAAACCTTGCGCGCCTCGATACCGACCGCGCGCATGCCGTCGCTCAAAGGCCGCATCGCCGCGCTCAAATCCCACGGCTCCGCCGGATTCTCGGAGGTGACGCGAAAGATCACGCCGCCCTGTTGCGGCCGCCGCAAAGTCACATTGATGCGGCTGAAGGTCCAATGCTTGCCATTGCGTTTGTCGTCGACGGTGAGATTGCCGTCCTTCAATCCCAGCTCACGCAGATCGTGGCCGTCGAGCCCGGTGGCGCCGAGGCCGTCGATCCAGGCGAGCGCCCCGGCAAGATCGGCAAAGCCCGCGCGCAGTGGCGCCGGCTCGTTGCTGTCTCGCTCGGCCGCCGCTCGCGGTAGCGGCCGGCGCCGCGGTGGCGATCGGCCGCTGGTCGGCGCCGGCGAATACCGTGACCTTGCCGTCGGTCTCGATGCGGACCCGCATCTCGGCGCCGACAAGGTTGAGGCTTTGCGCGCGCACCTTGCCGCTGAACAGGCTCGCGCCGGAAATGCCGACTTCCGCTTTCGGCGCGCTTGCCACCACCGTGCCGTCGGCGTCGCGCACCACGATGTCGCGCAGGCGCAGCGAGGTGCCGCCCCTGCTCGTCGCGCTCGATCTGCGTGCCGCCGACGGACACGGTGCGGCTGCCGCCGAAATTGTCTTCGATCGCCGCCTTGAGCCACGGCGTGGCAAACGGGAATTTCGATCGGGCCGCTGGACAGGCGCCACCACAGGACGAGCGTGCCGACCACGATGATGGCGAAGCCGAGCGTCGTGCCCCAGAACACTTGCCGCACCCGCCGGCGGCGCACGAAGCGGACGAGTTCGCGCTGCACCCGGCCCCAGCGCCGCCGGCGCGGGCTCGAGCTGTGCGGCTGGTTGCGTCGCGTGTTGATGCTGAGGGGTGTGTGCGGCGGATGATGCGTTGCGTGCCGTTTGGCCGCCGCGTGATGATCCGGATGAATATGTTTGGTGTCTTTGCCGGTCATGCCCTAATGGCTGTCCCCGTGCAGCCCGTTGCGTTCGCCCGACGCGCATGGCAATCGGGACATTGACCCGGTGAAAACGACGAAAGGAAGGCATATGCCGGCAGAACTTGCCGCGGGCGCCAAAGCGCCCGCTTTCACGTTGCCGCGCGATGGCGGCGCCAGCGTATCGCTGAAGGACTTCAAGGGCCACAACCTCGTTGTCTATTTCTACCCGAAGGCCGATACGCCGGGCTGCACCAAGGAAGCGATCGCGTTCTCCGCAGCTGCGGCTCCGCCTTTGCCAAGACGGGAACCGACATCCTCGGCGTTTCCGCCGATCCGGTGAAAGCGCAGGACAAGTTCAAGGCCAAGCACAGACTGACGGTCGCGCTCGCCTCCGACGAAACGAAGCAGATGCTGGAAGCCTATGGGGCATGGGGCGAAAAATCGATGTATGGACGCAAATTCATGGGCGTCATCCGCAAGACTTTTCTCATCGATGCGAGCGGCCGCATCGCCCGCGTCTGGCCGAAAGTGCGTCGTCGCCGGCCACGCCGAAGAGGTGCTGGCGGCGGCAAAGGCCTTGTAATCCCGCGATATTCCGGCCCGGCGGCGACCGCGGCGCCAGTTTCCGCTTTTTTAACCATAAGCGAGCGATATCGAGCGGGCCGCGGGAGTATCGATGTCGCATTCGTCCCATTCGTACGTCCAATATGCCGGCGCAGCCGGCCGCTACGCCCCGCCCCGCGTGCAATCGGCCGCCGCCGTCTCCCGGCACCTCAATCACGCGCATGGCCGACCGACCGGCGACTACATGCTGGTCCATGGCGGGCGCCAAGTGCGCATCGGCCCGGTCGTGTTCTGGATCGTGGTCGGCACGCTGGTGATCATGGGCATCTGGTCGATCGCCACCGGAACCTATTTTGCGTTCCACGATGACGTGCTCACGCGGCTGGTCGGCCGTCAGGCGGAAATGCAATTCGCCTACGAGGACCGCATCGCCGAATTGCGCTCTCAGGTCGATCGCATCACCAGCCGTCAATTGCTCGACCAGGAGCAATTCGAGAAAAAGCTGAATGTGCTGCTGCAGCGCCAGGCGGTGCTGGAGCAGAGATCGACGACGCTCGGCAATGACGGACTAACCACTGGGTCGATCCGCGCGATGCGCGGCACGGTGCCGGCGCAAGCGCCGGCGGAACAGCTAAAGCCATCTCCGATCAGCGACACCGTGACCTTCATCGCGCCGCCGGATCGCGAGGCACGGCTCGAATCGCGCTTGCTGCCGGCGAGCGCGACCCGCCTCGCGAGCGGCACCGGCGCGGGACTCGATGGCATGCTCGCGCGTGTGTCACATTCGCTCGATAAGGTCGAACAGCAGCAGACCGCGACACTGACCAACCTTGAAGAGAGCTACGACGGCAAAGCGCGCCGCATCCGCAGCGTGCTCGACGATCTCGGCCTCGACCCGACCAAACTGTCACGCCATTCGGCGATGGGCGGGCCGTTCGTGCCGGCGCGACCGCCGCAGTCTGGCGCCGGCGTCTTCGAACGCCAACTTTATCGCGTGAACCTCGCGCGCGCCGAGCTCGATCAGTACTCGCACACGCTTACAGCTATACCGGTGCGCAAGCCGGTCGCCGGCGCGGTCGACATGAGCTCACCCTTCGGCATGCGTGTCGATCCGTTTCTCGGCCGCCCGGCGATCCATACCGGCATCGACCTGCGCGGCGAAATCGGCGAACCCGTGCATGCGACGGCCACTGGCCGCGTGACGATCGCCGGCCGGGACGGCGGTTACGGCAACATGGTGGAAATCGATCACGGCGGCGGCCTTGCGACCCGTTACGGACATCTGTCCAAAATTCTCGTGAAGCCCGGCCAATTCGTTCGCATCGGCGAAACGGTCGGGCTGATCGGCTCGACCGGACGTTCGACCGGTCCGCATTTGCACTACGAGACGCGCATCAATGGCGAGGCGGTCGATCCGCAGAGGTTCCTGCGTGCCGGGATAAGGCTTGGCAGCGCGCTCGCCGCCGCGCCCGCTAAAGGCGGTCGGTCGTAATCAGCCGGATGCGTGGA
Source organism: uncultured Alphaproteobacteria bacterium (assembly GCA_963753925.1). Lineage (GTDB taxonomy): Bacteria > Pseudomonadota > Alphaproteobacteria > Rhizobiales > Xanthobacteraceae > Pseudolabrys. Next base: position 181,037 of record CAVWEF010000004.1, on the reverse strand, counting down.
TTGCCGACGGGCGTGCCGACGCAGTTGAGATATGGCCACGGCCGCTGCGTGCAGTCCTTCAATACGGCTTCCTTCGCCGCCGGAAGCGGACCAGCGTCGAGCCGCTCGCTTGTCGCGGTGAGAATTGTGAAGACAGCCGCAATCGTGGCAGCGGCCAAAACGGCTTGTGCTAATTTCAACATGACGACACCCTGATGATGCAACGCGTCGCGCCCGATTAAGTTGCCTGGAGCGGCGCTTTTTCCGTTGCCATCAAAATAGGAACGCTTGGCGGCTGGCGCAGTGCCGGCGATCACACGCACGCGGATGTGATCCGCCAAACGAAGTTATTGGATTGTCTGGAATTCCTGCACGGCTGGCTTCTGCTGTGACGCTCGTCACATGACGGGTCGCGTTATTCGACGTCTTCCACCTCGTCCGGCCCGCCGCCGAAGGCGTTCTGCGCCAGCGCTGCCTGCATGAACGGATCGAGGTCGCCGTCGAGCACGCCCGCGGTGTCGGAGGTGGAGACGCCGGTGCGCAGGTCCTTGACCATCTGATAGGGCTGCAAGACGTAAGAGCGGATCTGGTGGCCCCAGCCGATGTCGGTCTTGGCCGCCTGATCGGCGGCGGCCTTCTCCTCGCGCTTGCGCATCTCCGCCTCGAACAACCGCGCGCGCAACATGTCCCAGGCAATCGCCCGGTTGCGGTGCTGCGAACGGTCCTGCTGCACCTTGACCACGATGTTGGTCGGGATGTGCGTCAGCCGCACCGCCAACTCGGTTTTGTTGACGTGCTGGCCGCCGGCGCCGCTCGAGCGCATCACGTCGGTGCGTACCTCGTTTTCGTTGATGTCGATCTTGATGCGGTCGTCCACCACCGGATAAACGACGACGCTGGCAAACGAGGTGTGGCGGCGCGCGTTGGCGTCGAACGGCGAAATGCGCACCAGCCTGTGCACGCCATTCTCGCTCTTGAGCCAGCCATAGGCGTTGTGGCCCTTGATCTGCACCGTCGCCGACTTGATGCCGGCGCCCTCGCCTTCGCTTTCTTCCAGCCAGTCGACTTTGTAGCCATGCGCTTCAGCCCAGCGCACGTACATGCGCATCAGCATTTGCGCCCAATCCTGGCTTTCGGTGCCGCCGGCGCCAGCGTGCACTTCCAGGAAGGCGTCGTTGGCATCGGCCTCGCCGGCGAGCAGGGCTTCGAGTTCGCGCCGCGCTACGTCGGCTCGCAATTTCTTCAGCGCCGCTTCGGCGTCGGCGACGGTCTTTTCGTCTTTTTCCGCTTCACCGAGCTCGGTCATGGTGAGCTGGTCGTCGAGCTCGCGCTCCATGCGGCTGATGGCCTTGAGCCGGTCCTCGAGCGCGTCGCGCTCGCGCATCACGCGCTGGGCGCGCGCCTGATCGCTCCAGAGGGAGGGGTCTTCGGCTTCTTTGTTCAGCTCGGCGAGACGGCGTTGCGCGGCATCGACGTCAAAGATGCCTCCTCAGCAGCGACATCGACTGCTTGATCTCTTCAACGAGTTTTTGTGTTTCTGCGCGCATCGTGTCCGGTCCGCTGATGAATTGTATGGGGGATTTAACGTCGCGCCGGCATCGGCGCAACCGTGGGACCGCTTAATACAGCCCGCCGGTGCCCGCGCGCACGGCGCGGTCGGCATCTGGCGTTACCCCGACACCCCAGGCTTGCCCGCCACCGCCGCCGCCTAGACCAATCACCGAACTGTTGTCGGGCGGCGCGGTGCCCGGCTTGAAGGCTTCGAGGATGGTCTTTTCGCTGCCAGGCCCAGCGCGCGCGCCGGTCTTCAGGTCCACGCGCACGAGCTTGATGCCGGGCGGCACGCGGAACGGCATGGCCGGCTTGTCGGCGAGCGCGACCTTCATGAAATCCTTGACCACCGGCGCCGCCAGGCGCCCTCCGGTTTCCCCGCGCCCGAGAGTGCGCGGCTTGTCGAAGCCGATATAGACGCCGGCCACGATGTCGGGTGTGAAGCCGATGAACCAGGCATCCTTGTACTCGTTGGTGGTGCCGGTCTTGCCGGCGACCGGCTTGCCGACCTCTTTCTGGAAGCCGGCGCCTGCCGCGGTGCCGCGCAGCACCACGCCTTCCATCATCGAAGTAATCTGGTAGGCGGTCATCGGATCGAGTACGCGTTCGCTGCGGTCGATCAGCGACGGCTCCGGCTGGTCCTGCCATTTCTGAGCGTCGCAGCCGATGCATTCGCGCTCGTCGTGCTTGTAGACGGTGTGGCCGTAGCGGTCCTGGATGCGGTCGATCAGCGTCGGCTTCACGCGCCGGCCGCCATTGTCGAACATGGCGTAGGCCGTCGTCATGCGCAGCAAGGTCGTCTCGCCGGCGCCGAGTGCAAACGACAGATAAGGCGGCAGATCGTCATAGACGCCGAAGCGCTTGGCGTAGTCGGCAATCAACGGCATGCCGATGTCCTGCGCCAGGCGCACCGTCATCACGTTGCGCGAATGCTCGATGCCAAAGCGTAGCGTCGAGGGACCGAAGAAATCCTGCTCGTAGTTTTCCGGCTTCCACACGCCAAGCCCCGGCCCTTGATCGATTTCGATCGGCCCGTCGAGGATCAGGGACGACGGCGTATAACCGTTGTCGAGCGCCGCCGCATAGACGAACGGCTTGAACGACGAGCCGGGCTGGCGCAGCGCCTGCGTGGCGCGGTTGAACTGGCTCTGGTCGTAGGAGAAGCCGCCGACCATGGCGAGCACGCGCCCGGTCCACGGGTCCTCCACCACCATCGCACCGGACACCTCCGGTACCTGATGCAGGCGGAACTGGCCTTCGAACTTGGCCGGCTCGACATAGACCACGTCGCCCGGGCTCAGCACCTGGCTCACTTTGGTCGTCGGCTTGCCGCTGACGCGCGCCCACTTCACTCCGTCGATGGGAATGATTCCGACCGGGCGTTCTTTGCTGATATTGCCGCCCGGGTCGCGCTTGGGCTGCAAGCCGATGCGGGCGGAACGATCGTCCGCCTCCAGCACCACGGCAAGCCGCCACGGTTCGATATCGGCTGAGCGCCTTGACGTCGGCAAGCTTGACGCCCCAATCCCCGGAAATATCGATCTTGGCCACCGGCCCGCGCCAGCCGTGCGCCTCGTCGTATTGCACCAGGCCGTCGGTCAGCACCTTGCGCGCCAGCACCTGCAATTTGGTGTCGAGCGTGGTGCGCACCGACAGGCCGCCTTCGTAGAGCTTCTTTTCGCCGTAGCGCTCAAGGATTTCGCGGCGCACTTCCTCGGCGAAATATTCGGCGGAGAAGGTATGCTCGCCTGCGGCCTTTGTCGTTACCGCCAGCGGCGCGCGCTTGGCCTTCTCGGCGTCCGCCACCTTGACGAAACCGTCGGCCGCCATCTGGTCGATCACCCAGTTACGCCGCTCGATGGCGCGCTCGCGCTGGCGGAACGGATGATAATTGTTCGGCGCCTTCGGCAGCGCCGCGAGATAGGCCGCATCGGCGACGGTCAATTCATTGACGGATTTGTCGAAATAGACGAGCGAGGCGGCGGCAATGCCGTAGGCGCCGAGGCCCAGATAAATCTCGTTCAGGTAAAGCTCGAGGATCTTATCCTTCGAGTAGGTGCGCTCGATCTTCAGCGCCAGCAACGCCTCCTTGATCTTGCGCGTGAGGGAAAGCTCGTTCGTCAACAAGAAGTTCTTGGCGACTTGTTGCGTAATGGTTGAAGCGCCCTGCGGGCGGCGGCTGGTGCCGTAGTTCTGGATGTAGTTGAACGCGGCGCGGGCGACGCCGGTGAAATCGATGCCGCCATGCTCGTAGAAGTTCTTATCCTCGGCGGCGAGGAAGGCGTTGATGACGAGTTTCGGCACCGCCTGGATCGGGATGTACAACCTTCGCTCGCGCGCATATTCGGCGAGCAGCGAGCCGTCCGAGGCGTGCACGCGCGTCATCACCGGCGGCTCGTAATCCTGCAACTGGGAATAGTCCGGCAGGTCCTTGGAGAAATGCCACAGCAGCCCCGCGGCCGCGGCGACGCCGACGACGAACACGATCGTGCCCGCCGCGAACAGGAAGCCGAAGAAGCGCAAGATCAATTTCATACCTGACGCATCCCAGGGACCGCCCGCCGACGGACCTTTGCCTGTCCCATGCCCCGCAAAATTGGCAGGTATTGCACCGCCGAACCACCGTTCCCGCCGTCGCGTGTGGCGTAATTCGCCGCAGTGGTAAAGCCCAGAAATTGCGCGGTTTTATGTTGAAACTGAGGCCGGTCGCCGATCATGGTTCGGCCGCCCGCGCGGCGCCGGCCAGTCTGGGCGCAAAATACGTGTCCACCGTCTGCACCAGCGAATCCGCCGTGCGCGATCGCCACGCTTGCGACATCAAATTTGCCAGATCGTCCTTGGTCGACATGTAGCCGAGTTCTACCAGCACCGAGGGCACGTCGGGCGCCTTGAGCACGATGAAGCCCGCCGATTTGAGCGGATGCGCATGCAGGCGTGTGGCCGCCTTCAGTTCGCCGATCAGCGTGCGGGCGAACTGCACCGAGAACACCTTGGTTTCGCGCTGGGCAAGATCGATGAGGATATTGGCGACGTCGTCGGGCTCGGTGGAAAGATCGACGCCGGCGATCACGTCGGATCGGTTTTCGGCTTCGGCAAGGGAAGCAGCCTCGGCGTCGGAGGCATGATCGGACAGCGTATAGACCGAGGCGCCGGTCGCCACGCCTTCGCTGCGCGGGATCGAATCGGCATGGATCGAAATGAACAGGGACGCCTTATGCGCGCGGGCGAAGCGCACCCGCTCGTTGAGCGGCACGAAGGTGTCGTCGCTACGCGTCATGGCCACGCGGTATTTGCCGCTTTTCTCCAGTTTGTCGCGCAGCATCAGGCCGAAGGCGAGCACGACGTCCTTTTCGTCCAATGTCCGCATCATAGGATTTGGTGCCGCTGTCGATGCCGCCATGGCCGGGATCGATGACGATGAGCGGGCGCGGATCGCCGCTCGCTGCCGGCGCCGCTTCGGTCTGCTTGATGGCGGTCGAGCGCTTGGCGCGGTTGTCCAGCGAAATATTGCGCAGGAAGCTCTCGCGGTCGGTTGCGCTTAAGTCGATGACCAGTCGCGCCGGCTGGCCGTCGGCGGCGGCAAGCGTGAAGGCCTTGTCCACCCGTACCGGCCCCTTAGTGTCGAGCACGATGCGCGAGCCGCCCTGCATGATCAGGCCGTAGCGGAACGCTTTCACCAGCCCGCGCCCCTGCTCGCCGGCCTTGGGCGGCAGCTTGAACACGACCTGCGGCAGGTCGATCACCACGCGGTAGGGATCGGCCAGCGTGAAGGCGGCAAGATCGACCTTCTGGCTGAAATCGACCACCAGGCGGGTCTGCTTGTCGTCGCCGCCGAGGCGCACGTCGGTCGCGACGGGGAACGCATTGGCTGCGGGCACAGGCTGGAAGCGCTCGGCCGCATGGGCAGCCGGGCAGCCAAGCATGGTCACCGCCAGAATGCCGGCGATTGCGAGCGCGCGCGTCGTCACGAATCCAGTACCCTTTCTGAGCGATTTTACTCCATTAGTGGTGCTTGGGTTAACGGAACTTGACGATTTAAGGCCGTTGCCGAAACAGTGTGGCCCTTCGGCACCCTTCCCTTGCTATTGCGGATTCCGGCCGTATGTAGAGTTTGCTGACGGTCATAGTTCCGGTTGTGCCGCGTTCGGGCCCCCGGCCCGCCAGTCTAGGATCGCCCCCTCGAGGAGGTTTGCGACCGGACGGCGAAGCGAGCCGAAACCCTTGTGAAGGACATCCGGATCAGCGCGCGGCTTCGTTGGCCGCTCGTAATCTGACCGAAGCGACGAGAAACCTCGGCGGCGCTTCTATAGGCGCGGCCGTAGCGCCACGGGTCGCACATTCATGCTGCAAATGCAGCAACGGCAAATTCGGGTCCATCGCTGTCGCGAAACAATCGTGACCGGCTACCGCTATGGGCCGCGTCTTGTTTGAAGACGTTTTGCCGACGCGTGAACACGCGCCCCTTCCTTTCAACCACAATCCGGCAGCCAGCCGTCTTGCGCCTGCAACGGTGCGCGAGCGCGCGATTGCGCCTGCCATAGTGAGATTTCAATATGCCCAACAAAATGCTGATCGACGCGACCCACCCGGAGGAGACCCGGGTCGTGGTTTTGCGCGGCAACCGCGTCGAGGAATTCGACTTCGAGAGCGCCAACCGCAAGCAGCTTCGCGGTAACATCTATCTCGCCAAGGTTACCCGCGTCGAACCGTCGCTGCAGGCGGCCTTTGTCGATTACGGCGGCAACCGCCACGGCTTCCTCGCCTTCTCGGAAATCCATCCCGACTACTATCAAATCCCGGTCGCCGACCGGCAGGCGCTGATCGCCGAGGAAGAGCGCGCGCAGAAGGCCGCCGACGCCGACGCCGACCATCGCGCCCGCGGCGGGCGCGGCCGGGGCCGGCACCGTCACCGCGGCGCGCGACCGCAATCGCGACGTGCGCCGCAGCGAGCCGATCGACGGCGAGCTGACGACCGGCGAAGCACTCCCTCGCGAAGGAGCGGCAGCCGAGCCGGCCGAAATTCCGGCGAACGACTCCTTGCACGCTGGGCCCTTGCCTGAGCAGACGGCCGAGGCTGCGGCGGCAGACACCGCGCCCGCGACCGCCGAGCTCGACGCGCAGGAAGAAGCGCGCGAGGCCTACGAAAGCCCGGTGGGTGACATCGACACCGGTGCCGAACAGGCCGACGCCGGCGAGCAGCAGGACGGTCATGCCGATATCGGCGAGGCTCACGCCGCCGAGGCGGCCGATACGCATCATGATGAAACTCCGGCCGGTGAAAACGGCGATGCCGCGCCGGTTGCCAACGGCGGCAATGGCGAGGAAGCGGCCGAAGAAGATGCCGTGGAATCCGTCGGCGGCGCCGACGCGCTGGAGGAAGCGCAGGAACGAGCCCCGCGTTTCCGCCGCCAGTATAAGATTCAAGAGGTCATCAAGCGCCGCCAGGTCATGCTGGTGCAGGTAGTCAAGGAAGAGCGCGGCTCCAAGGGCGCGGCGCTCACTACCTATCTTTCGCTCGCCGGCCGCTACTCGGTGCTGATGCCGAACACTGCGCGCGGCGGCGGCATCAGCCGCAAGATCACCAGCGGCGAGGATCGCAGTCGCCTGAAAGAAATTGCCCAGGAGCTGGAAGTGCCGGAAGGCATGGGCGTCATCCTGCGCACCGCCGGCGCCTCGCGCACCAAGGCCGAGGTCAAGCGCGACTTCGAATATCTGCTGCGGATGTGGGAGACGGTGCGCGATCTCACGCTGCAATCGACCGCGCCTAAGCTTGTCTATGAGGAAGGCTCCCTCACCAAGCGTTCGATCCGCGATCTTTACAACAAGGACATCGACGAGATCGTCGTCGCCGGCGAGGCCGCATACAAAGAGGCCAAAGACTTCATGCGCATGCTCATGCCAAGCCATGCCAAGCACGTGAAGCTCTACAAGGACACGCAGCCGATCTTCACCCGCTACGCCGTCGAGAGCCAGCTCGACGCCATGTTTACGCCGGTGGTGCAGTTGCGCTCCGGCGGTTACATCGTCATCAACCAGGCGGAAGCGCTGGTGGCAATCGACGTCAACTCAGGCCGCGCCACGCGCGAACATCACATCGAGGACACCGCGCTCAAGACCAATACCGAGGCGGCGGACGAAGTGGCCCGCCAGCTTCGCTTGCGCGATCTCGCCGGCCTCATTGTCATCGACTTCATCGACATGGATGAGGGCCGCAACAACCGCACGGTGGAACGGCGCCTGAAGGAGGCGCTGCGGCACGACCGCGCCCGCATCCAGGTCGGCCGTATCTCGCATTTCGGCCTCATGGAGATGTCGCGCCAGCGCATCCGCACGTCGGTGCTGGAAAGCTCGACGGAAAAATGCCCGCTCTGCGGCGGCTCAGGGCATGTGCGTTCGGTGTCGTCGGTGGCGCTGCAATTGCTGCGCGGCATCGAGGAAATGCTGATCAAGGGCGCCACGCACAATCTCCTGATACGCACGCGCGCGGAAGTGGCCCTTTACGTGCTCAATCACAAGCGCGCGCACTTGCGCTCGCTGGAAGAACGCTTCCGCATCACCATCACGGTGTCGGCCGATCCGACCGTCACCGGCCAGCAGTCGTTCGTCATCGATCGCGGCGAGCAGGTGCATACGCCGGAAGCCGCCAAGGCGATCGCCGCGATGCAGCCGGAACTGACCGGGCCAATCGAGGAAGAGGACGACGAAATCGTCGAGGACGAAGCGAGCGAGGAGACGGTCGAAGCCGAGGCGGAAACCGACCACGAAGCCGAACATCTCGAAGCAGCACCTAGCGAGGCGCAGCCCGAGCAGCCGCATGGCGGCAACGGGCACCATCGTCCAGGCGCCGAGCGCGACGGTGGTCGCCGGCGGCGGCGCGGACGCGGTCGTGGGCGAGGGGGTGGCGGCGAGCCGCGCGAAGCAGCCTCGTTCACGCATGATACGGTGCCCGAGCACGCCATCGCGCACGAGGATCACGGCGGCGGCGCCGACGACGCTAGCTTTGCCGCCGAGCCGCACGAGGTGGGCGCGCCAACGCCGCAGCCGGGCGAAACCGCCGAGCATCGCGAAGGCCGCCGGCGGCGGCGGCGCGGCCGCCGCGGTGGCCGCCGTAACCGGCAGGGACGCAATGTAGAAGCGTCTTTTCCCGGCGATGAGATTGCCATCAACGAGCCGACGGCGCCGGAGCCGAGCCTGCGGCATGCCGTGGAAGATCTCGATCGTCCGCCGGCCCCGTTTGCCGACGCGCGCGGTCCTTTCGACCAACCCGCACCGCCATTCGAGCGGTCAGCAGCGCCCGCGCCCGCGGCGCGGGCACCCGAGGGCGAACCGCCTCGGCGGCGCTCGACCATTCGCGAGCCGGCGCCGATCGGTGCCAGCACCCCGCCGCCGCCGGCGGCAACCATTCCGCCGCCGACGCCGGTCATCTCCAGCACCGCAAGCGAGGATGCCGGGACACCGAAGCGCGGCTGGTGGGCCAAGCGCCTGCTCGGCGACAAATGACCATCTCCCAGGGAGCAACGACCATGCTGCGAAGATTTGCCCTCGCCGGAGTATTGCCGCTGCTTTTGTTGGCGACGCCAGTCTCGGCGATCACGACAAAGCAGAAAATGGAGACGTGCAAGTTCGGCGCCGACGATCAGAAGCTGACCGGCGCCAAGCGTGCGGCGTTCCTGAAAAACTGCATGGCCAATCGCAACGACAAGCGCGGGCCGGCGATGAAGCCGGCCGCCACGGCGGCAAAGCCCGCGGACGACACCAAGAAGCCTTAAAATCCGTCAGGGCGGGAAGGTTTGCGTCATGTTCGCGGTGCCGACCACGTTGCCGTCCGCGTCGATGGCTTCGATGGTCCAGGTATAGCGGTGGTGCTGTCCGCCGGGCGGACACGGTCCGATATAGCTGATTGCACCTTTCTTCACGACATCGTCGCCGTAGTAAGGCAGCACCGAACCGCCGTGGTGGAACATCGGCGCGTCGAGGTCCGTCATAAACAAGCGCAGCCGCTTGGTGCCCCCCGGCACAGCCGTAAGCGTAATGGCCGGCGAGATCTTCTCGCAGGCATTGATGCCGGCCCAGGAAAAACTGGCGCTGAACGGGTCGGCGCTTGCGGGCGAAGGGAATATCGCGAAGCCGACGGCCGCCGCGAGCAAAGGCAGCATAAACTTCAACATTGCGGCCTCCCGTGCATGGTGATGCCGGATGTGATGTAGGCGCAATCCGGGCCCGGCTCAACTGCCGCCGCTTACGACGGTTTGGTCAAGCGCCCCGTGACGGCCGGCCGCTCCAGCGGCCGGACGTCGAAGGTCTTGAGCTGCCCGCGGCGCAGCACGTCGATGGCGATTGCCCGGCCGATGCGCTCGGCGTTGAGCAGGCGGATCAAGTCATCGACGCCGGTGACGGGTTCGCCGTCGGCGCGCACGATGGTGTCGAGGCTCATCAGCCCGGCGAGCGCCGCCGGGCCTTGCCTGTCGAGGCTGGTGACCGTCGCGCCGGAGGCGTTGTCGATTTCCGCCGCGCGCGCGTGCCGGCGCGGCACCGGGCGCGTTTCCGCCGCCACGCCGATGAAGGCGCGGCGCACGCGGCCGTGCTGGATCAGTTCGCTCAACACGAATTGCGCGGTGTTACTGGCAACCGCAAAGCAGATGCCCTGTGCGCCCATGATCACCGCGGTATTGATGCCGATCACCTCGCCGCGCGAGGACACCAGCGGCCCGCCGGAATTGCCGGGATTGAGCGCGGCGTCGGTCTGGATCACGTCCTCGATCAGCCGCCCGGTGCGCGAGCGCAACGATCGCCCCAGCGCCGAGATGACGCCGGCGGTGACCGTCGATTCAAAGCCGAGCGGATTGCCGATGGCGACGACGAGCTGACCGCGCTTGAGGCTCTTGGAATTGCCAAGCGGGGCAAAGGCAAGGTCGCGCGCGGAACCTGCACGCAGCAGCGCGAGGTCGGTGTCGGGGTCCTCGCCCAGGCTGCGCGCCTCCATGACGCGGCCCTCGGCGTCCATCAACCGCACCTCCTTGGCGCCGTCGACCACGTGGCTGTTGGTCAGCACCAGGCCGTCCGGCGCGATCGTCACACCCGAACCGACGCCGCGCGGCTGGCCGTTGGCCCCGCGCGTTTCCACGCGCAGCACGGCCGGTCCGACGATGTCGGCGACGGAAATGACGGCATTGGAATAGGCGTCGAGGATAACGGTGTCGGGCGCGACTGCCTCCGCCCCGGCAAGTTCGATAGCGTCCCGACCATCGAAAGACGATGCAAAATCGAGCATGCAACGCTCTGGGTTATGTTTGTGCGGACCCAGATGTAGGATGGCGCGGCAAAAATGGAAGATGCCCGGGTGCAATGCCCAGCCATGGGGCTTGCGATCGGGCAAAACGATGGGCACCCCTGACATGGCCTTACGGACCACCGCTGCCCAGGAGCGCCCTACGATCAACGCGGCAAAGAGATTCCGCAGCTCCTCCCGCACGAATCTCTTCAACGCGCATGTCCAGCAAAGCGGAAAATCGCGGCGGCGCATTGATCTGCATCAAGCCGCTGGCATGTCCACGCGAGCCCGTGCGCCCGGCCCGCGCTAAGATGCGATGTCGCACGGCACCGGGCCTTGGGTTGCGGGAACACGGCATGACGCCTTTGGCATTGGCACCGTTGGAATTGGCCGGACGGCTGGCCATGGCCGTCGGCCTTGCCGTGTTCATGGGGCTCACCTTCGAGGAGGTCTATAAAAAAGCGGAGCGCTCGAACCCCGGCGGGGTGCGCACCTTCCCGATGCTGGCGATGTGCGGGGCGGCGCTTTATTTGATCGAGCCAGCCTATGCGCTGGCCTTCACCGCCGGGTTGTTCGGCCTTGCCGCCTGGCTTTACGGCTTTATCCGCGAGAAGCCGTCGGGACGCGAGGCGCCGAGCTTCATGATCCCGGCCTCGAACCTGCTCGCGTATGGGCTCGGCCCGGTAGCGCTGATCGAGCCGCCCTGGGTCGCGGTCGCGCTCACCGTCACCGCCGTGCTGCTGCTGGGCTGGCGCGAGCGGCTGCACCGGCTGATCCACGTCATCCCGCGCGAGGAACTGTCGACGGCGGCAAAGTTCTTGATCCTCACCGGCATCATCCTGCCGCTGGTTCCGCATACGCAGGTGAGCGCGCTGACGCCGCTCACGCCCTACGGCATCTGGCTCGCTGTTGTCGCCATCTGCACGCTGTCCTATGCGAGCTACCTGATACAGCGATACGCGCTGGCGCGCAGCAATGCCCTGCTCCCGGCCATTCTCGGCGGTGCCTATTCCTCGACGGCGACGACCATCGTGCTGGCCAAGCGTCTGCGCGAGGCCAAGACCGCGCCGGCCGACATTTCCGCCGGCATTATTGCCGCAACCTCGGTGATGTATCTGCGCATCGGCGTTGTCGTCGCCATTTTCAACCAGCGCGTCGCCCTGCAGCTCGCGCCGGCGTTGGTTGCGCTGTGCGCGATCGGCGCAGCGCTTGCGCTCTACGAATGGCGCCGCCACAAGACGCGCTCGTCGGCATCCGGACTTGCGATGGAGGCGAAGAACCCGCTGCAAATCCCGACCGCCCTCGTCTTTGCCGTACTCATCCTTGTGATATCGGTCATCACCGCCTGGATGCGCAACACATTCGGCGAAGCGGGGATTTTTGCGCTAGCGGCGGTGGTCGGCCTGACCGACATCGATCCCTTCGTGCTCAACATCGCACAAGGCGGGGTTGCCGGCGCGCCGGCCGCCGATCTCTGCGCCGCGATCCTGATCGCGGCCTCGTCGAACGATGTCTTCAAGGCCGGCGGCGCGCTCGTTTTCGGCGGCGCGGCCGCGCGCCGCCCCGCCGGCATGCTGCTGGCTCTGGCTGTATTCGGTATCGTCGCGGCGGGAATTTATGTGTTCCGCACTTGAAATATTCGCCGCCGATGGCGACGATCGCAATATCGAACCCGGAGGTACCGAGCCATGGGCCAAAAATTCAGCGGTGGCTGCGCCTGCGGCGCCATCCGCTACGAGACCGAGGCCGATCCGATCGTCATGGTGAATTGCCATTGCCGCGACTGCCAGCGCGCCGTCGGCACAGCGTATGCCGCGGTCATGGTGGTGCCCGCGGCCGCGGTGAAACTGCGCGGCGAGCCGCGCTACTTCAGGACCGTCGGCGAGGCCGGCAAGTGGGTCGACCGCGGCTTCTGCCCGACCTGCGGCAGCCCGGTGACGGCCAAGCTTGAGCGGTTTCCCGATGCCATCGGATTTCAGGCGGCGACCCTCGACGACCCCAAGCAATACAAGCCGGGCATGGATTTGTTCACTGATAGCGCGCAGCCTTGGGATCTCATGCACGCGGAGACGCAGAAAAACCCAAGGGGCTTTGGCTGACCCAGTACCTATTAACGGCGGGTTAACCATAGCAACGTAGTCACCACCTATTATGGTGGAGCCTGCGCGCGACCCCTTGGCCCAAAGCGAATCTGCGGTTGCGCGCGCCGCCACGTCGATTCGCGAGACGATCGATCTTCTCGAACTCGATCTCAGCGCGATGATCCGCGACGTCGCGGGCGCGGCAGCTTCGGTGCGCAGCGGCGCGAGCGCTTCGGCGGACGCATTGGCCGCCATCCGCGCGCGCTCCGAGACGCTCGCCACCCAATCGCAGGACGCCAAACGCAACACCGAGCAAGTCGCCACCGCCAGCGTGGAGCTTGCGCAATCATCATCCGAGATCGAGCGACAGGTTCGCGCCGCCGGCGGGCTGACCGACGAAGCGGCGGAAGCCGCGGCGGCGGCCATCCGAAGCGTCGACGGTCTCAAATCGTCATCTGCCGAAATCGGCAAGATCGTCAACTTCATCGCCAGCATCGCGCAGCAGACCAACCTTCTGGCATTGAATGCAACGATCGAGGCCGCGCGCGCCGGCCAGGCCGGCCGCGGCTTTGCCGTGGTCGCGGCCGAGGTCAAAGCGCTTTCGGTGCAGACGCAAAAGGCGACCGGAGAGATCGAGCGCAGCATCGACATGCTGCAAAAGGACGCCACGCTCTCGATCGCCGCCGTCCATCAAATCGCCGCAGCGACCAAAGCAGTGCGCCCGGTGTTCTCGAGCATCGCAAGTGCCGTCGAGCATCAGGTTGAAACCACCAACGGGCTCTCACGCAACGCCAGCGACAATTCCCGCTTCGTCGGCGCCGTCGCCAACGGAGCTAGCGAGATCAATCGGGCCGCGATCGACGCCACGGCGCACGGTGAAAGCGTCGACCACTCGGGCCAGGCCGTGGCAAGCATGGCGGAGCGCCTCAAGACGCGCTGCGTCATTTTCCTGCGCCTGACGGAAATGGGTGATCGCCGCCAGCACGAACGGCTTCCCTGCGAGCTTGCGGTCGAACTCGATGCAAAGGGAAATGTCGTAACCGGGCAGACCGCGGACATTTCGGAAGGCGGCATGCTGGTGCGGCTGCCGGAAACACGCGCCATTCCCATCGGCAGCCTGCTCAGCGCGCGGGTTGCCAGCATCGGCCGTTGCCAGGTTCGCCTGGTCAACCATTCCGATCTCGGCCTGCATCTGCAATTCGTGCACTTTGACGGAGACGCGCAGGCGGTCCTCGAAAAGAAGCTCGCGACAATCCGCTCCGACAATACCGAATTCATCAATCGGGCCATCGCGGCGGCCGACCGGATCTCGCGGGTGTTCGAGGACGCCATAACACAGGGCCGGATTTCGCAAGACGATCTGTTCGACAACACCTACGTTCCAATTCCCGGCACCGAGCCGCAGCAATACCGCACCCGGTTTCTGGAATTTGCCGACTCCGTCTTGCCGGCTATTCAGGAACCGCTGCTGGCAAATGACAAGCGCATGGTATTTTGCGCCTCGGTGGACCGCAACGGATATCTGCCGGTCCACAACACCATCTATTCCAAGCCGCAACGCCCCGGCGACGTGCTCTGGAACACGACCAATTGCCGCAACCGGCGGATATTCGACGATCGCGCAGGGCTCTCGGCCGGACGCGTCGTGCGGCCCTACATCATTCAGAATTATCCGCGCAATATGGGCGACCGGATCGTCATGTTGTGGGAGATCGGCGCACCCATCCGCGTCTTCGGCAAGCAATGGGGCGGCGTCCGCACCTGCTACAGGATGCAGTAGTCCAGCGGGCGAGCGCCAATGGCGCCTCAGTCGCTCTGCAAAATGACGTTCTTCACCATCGGATAGATCTGGTGCTGCCAGGTGCGGCCGGAGAACACTCCGTAATGGCCGACGCCGGCCTGCATGTGGTGGCGTTTGCGGTAGGGCCGCAGCGAAGTGCACAGATCGTGCGCGGCCAGCGTCTGCCCGACGGCGCAGATGTCGTCCTTCTCACCTTCCACCGTGAATAACATGGTGCGCCGGATCGCCGCCGGATCCACTTTTTGATTTTCGTAGGTGAGCTGACCGAGCGGCAGCGCGTGGTCCTGGAACACCAACTTCACGGTTTCCAGATAAAATTCGGCGGTGAGATCGAGCACGGCGAAATACTCGTCGTAGAAGGCCTTGGTCTGCGCAGCCTTGACGTCCTCGCCTTTCGCCAGGTTCTCGTAGAGCTCGCGGTGCGCCTTGAGGTGCCGCTCCATGTTCATGCTCATGAAAGCGGCGAGCTGGACGAACCCGGGATAGACCTTGCGCCCGCCGCCGCCGTAACGGCTGGGCACAGACGCGATCAGGTTCTTTTCGAACCATTCGATCGGCTTGCCCTTGGCAAGCTCGTTGACCTTGGTCGGATTGACGCGGGTATCGATGGGTCCTGCCATCAGCGTCATCGAGTGCGGCGCCGCCGGATTGTCGTCTTGCGCCATGACACTCGCCGCCACCAGCGCCGCGACGCATGGCTGGCAGACTGCCAGCATATGCGCGCCCGGACCTATTTTCTCCAGGAAGCGGATCATGTGGCCGACATATTCGTCGAAGCCGAAGCGGCCGTCGGCGGTCGAAATATCGCGCGCGTTGTGCCAGTCGGTAATATAGACGTCATGCTCGGCGAGCATGGTGCGAACGGTGGCGCGCAGAAGCGTCGCGAAGTGCCCGGACAGCGGCGCCACCAGCAGCACGCGCGGCTGTGGCTGGTCGACGTCCTTCTTGAAATGCAGCAGCGTCGCAAACGGCGTGACGTCGGCAGCCTCCTCGGTGATGGCCACCTCGCGGTTGCCGACCGTGACGCTGTCGATGCCGAAAGGCGGACGCGAATGCGTTAGCCCTGCGCGCGCGATCAGTTCATAGGCGGCGGTCAGATTGCTGAGCGGCGAAGGCCGTATCGAGCCGTTGAGGCGTTCGGCGCCGTTCGTAGCGGCCATTTTGGCGAGCGCCCGGACCGGCCCCATGATGTCAGCTTGCGCCTGATAGGCCTGATAAAGCATTCCAACCCCAACTGCCCCGGGGAAAACCTAGTGCATTTCATGTTGCAGTGCGAGATAATATTCTGGGCAATTGGGGCTGGGGACAAGAGCAACGAACGCCGTTTTTGCGCCACGGGAAGCTATTGATCGGGCATAGCTTTCGTCTAAGCTGGCCTTGCCGGGCAGTGACGAACAGAGGACGATTTCGCCTCATGGCCAAGGCTGACAGCAACAAGACCACCCTCACCATCGCCAGCAAAAATTACGGCTCCTGGTCGCTGCGCGGCTGGCTTTTGTGCAAATTCGCCGGCCTCCCATTCGAGGAGGTGACGGTCGCGAGCGACGATGCGTCAACTCGCGCCGAATTGTTGCTGCTGTCGCCCTCGTTCCTGGTGCCCTCCCTTACCCATGAAGGCATCGCGGTCTGGGACACCCTGGCCATCGCCCAGTACCTCAATGAGACGCTACCCGACGCCGGCCTGCTGCCGAAGGACCGCGCCGACCGCGCCCATTGCCGCTCGATTTGCGGCGAGATGCACTCCGGCTTTTCCAACATGCGCTCGGCGCTGCCGATGAATCTCAAGGCACACCACCCCGGTTTCAAGGTCTGGGCCGGCGCGCAGGCCGACATTGACCGCATCATCTCGATCTGGCGCGAATGCCTGGCAAAGAGCAAAGGGCCGTTCCTGTTCGGCGATAAACCGGGCATGGCGGACGCCATGTTCGCGCCGGTGGTGACGCGCTTTTTGACCTACGACGTGAAGCTCGATTCCGACTGCGCCGCCTATTGCAAGGCGATCATGGCGCTGCCGGCGATGCAGGAATGGCTGGAAGGCGCCAAAGCCGAGCCGGACGAAGTCGTCGAGCTCGACGTTGAGTTTTAGGGCGCGCGCTGTACGCCATGCGTGCGCGGATATTGGCTCGGCTGCGGCGGCTTCCAGCCCGCGAGACTGCCCTCGGCCGGCCGCAGCACCTCGACCTTGAGCGGATAGCATTTCGCCGTGTCGCTCGAATGCGTCGCACCGCAGTCGCCACCGGGACACGCCGACAGCGCCGCCAGCAAGTCGATCTCGGCGAAGTATTCGATGAAGTCTCCGGGCCGCACCGGGCTCGCCTTCATGAAATACTTGTGCGTGTCGCGGGTAAAGCCCGTGCACATGAAGACGTTGAGCACGTCGTGCACGTGCATCTCGGCCTCGCGCACGTCCAGCCCGCGCGCTTCTGCCAGCGCCCGCGTGAGATTTGAGTGGCAGCAGTGGTGATAGTCACCACCGGAGAGCAGGCGGTTGGTGTATGGGTCGCAGCGGGTGCCGATGACGTCGTGGATGCCGCCGCCGTCGGCGTCGAAGCCGTACCAGCCGAGCGTGTCCTCCGTGATCGTCGCCATGGGGCGCAGATACGGCAGCGTGCTCCACAGCCGGTCGCCCTTACCGACATGGGCAGCGTTGAGCGCGCGCGTCTTGCCGCTGAAAAAGCGCTCCGTGAGGTCATGTGCGTTCCACAGATTGAGGTCGCCTACCTGCGGCCCATCGATGCTGACGATGCGGAAGAAACATCCCGCCGGCACGTCAAACGCGCGGCCCTCGCGCGGCGGCACGATGATCTCGGATATTTTGGCCAAGTTTTGCCGGGCGCGCGCGAGCATCGCCATGTTCGGCGGCGGCAGGCTGCCGGTCGGATAGACGATCACCGGCGGCTTTTTGCGACGCGCAGCGGCATCCTCGGGTTCACGCAATGGCCGCTCCTTGACTAGCGCCTGAGCCAGGCGCCGATTTTTTCGACCGCTTCGTGCATTTCCGCCGCCGAACCGGCGTAGCAGAAGCGCAGAAAATTGTGGCCGTTGACCGGGTCGAAGTCGATGCCCGGCGTTGCCGCCACGCCCGCCTGTTCCAGCATGCGCTTGGCGAAATCCAGGCTGTCGGCGGAGAAGCGCGAGATGTCGGCGTAGAGATAGAAGGCGCCGTCGACCGGAAGAAATTTATCGAGCCCGGCTTTCGGCAGGCCCTCGACCAGAATGCGGCGATTCTCCTCGTAGCCGTGCTTGACCGTCTGCATTTCGGCGTGACCGTCGAAGGCGGCTTGCGCCGCGACCTGCGAGAGATACGGCACCGAGATGGCGAGATTGCCCTGCAGGCGCTCGACCGCCCGTATCAGGCTCTCCGGCACCACCATCCAGCCGACGCGCCAGCCGGTCATACAGAAATATTTGGAGAAGGAATTGATCACCAGCGCGTGCTCGGACAATTTCGCCGCGGTCTCGGCGGCGAAGGCGTAGTCGAGACCGTGATAGATTTCATCGGAAATGACGCGGATGCCTTCCGCTTCGGCAACCGAAATCAGCCGCGACAACGTGTCCGCCTCCATCATGGTGCCGGTCGGATTGGCGGGGCTGGCGATCACCACGCCGGCGAGCGGGCGTTCGCGGTGCGCACCGATCAGCGCCTTGGCCGACAGCGCCCATCGCGTCTCGGGCGTCGTCTCGATCAGGACCGGCTCACAGCCGAGCGCGCTCAAAATGTGCCGGTAGGGCGGATAGCCGGGGTTGGCCAGCGCCACGCGGTCGCCAGCCTCGAACAGCGCAAGGAAGGCGAGCACAAAACCGCCCGAGGACCCGATGGTGACCGCGACGCGCGCCGGATCGAGCGCAAGATCGTAAGTCTCGGCGTAATGGCGGGCGATGCGCGAGCGCAGCGGGGCGATCCCCAGCGTCTCGGTATAGCCGACGCGTCCGGCGCGGAGCGCGGCTTGCGCTGCCGCGATCGCCGTCGCCGGCGCTGACGCCGCCGGCTGACCCACCTCCATATGGACGACTCGCTTGCCTTGCGCTTCGAGGCGCGCCGCCGCCGCCATCACGTCCATGACGATGAACGGCGGAACATCGCTGCGTTTCGACGGGCTGAGCAGCCGTTTTGCGTTCTCCAGCACGGTTACCGCCCCTTGGGTTCGGGATTTGCCCCGCTGTTGCCGCATTCCGTGGGCTTGGTGGCCTTGCGCCCTGCTCTAACCCACATGTGATTGCAGCCCGCGTTGACCCCTGTCGGGCGCGACCCTAGGTTCACGCCGTTGGCTGGCATAATGGCATGATCGAGACCGGCACAGCTAGAATAGCGCGGCGCGCAAAGCCGGCGGTGCGGGGTTTGGCGATCCTTGCCGCCGTCGCCCTCGCGGCGGCCGGTGGCGGGCCAAGGCTCGAACCGGCGAGGGCGCAGGAGCGGGTAACGCCTGGCCTGCCGATCATTCGCGACACCGAGATCGAGCAGTTGCTGCGCGATTACGCGACGCCGATCCTGCACGCCGCCGGCCTCGCCAAGCAGAACATCCGCGTCATCGTGCTCAACGACCGCAGTTTCAATGCCTTCGTCATGGACGGCCGCCATATCTTCATCAACGCCGGCGCGCTGTTCGAAGCCAAGACGCCGAACGAAATCATCGGCGTGTTCGCCCATGAAACCGGCCATCTCGCCGGCGGACATCTGCTGCGGCTGCGCGAGAAGCTGGCGCAGGCGCAGACGCAATCAATCATCGGCTTGCTGCTCGGCGTCGGCGCCATGGTGGCGGGCGCGCGCTCCGGCGGCAATGCCGACATCGGCCCCGGCGCGATCCTTGCCCCGCAGATGACGGTGCAGCGCTCGCTGCTCGCCTATGTGCGCACCCAGGAAGACCAGGCCGACCACGCCGGCGTGAAATTCCTCACGCTGACGCATCAGTCCGCCCGCGGCATGCTGGAAATATTCAAGCGTCTCGCCAGCGAAATGCTGTTCGGCTTGAGCAAAGCCGATCCCTATCTGCAATCGCACCCGCTGCCTCCCGATCGCGTCGCCGCGCTCGAAGTGCTGGCCAAATCGAGCCCCTATTGGGACGTGAAGGATCCACCCGAGCTGCAATTGCGCCACGACTTGATGCGCGCCAAGTTGTCCGGCTTCCTGGAAAGATCCGACACCGTCGCGCACCGCTACCCGCTCAACGACCACAGCCTGCCGGCGCGTTATGCCCGCGCCATCTCGGCCTACCGCTACGGCGACCTGCGCCAGGCGCTCGCGCAAATCGACGGGCTGATCGAAGCCGAGCCAAACAATCCGTATTTCCATGAGCTCAAGGGCCAGGCGCTGCTCGAAGGTGGGCACCCGGCGGAAGCCATTGCGCCGCTGCGCCGCGCCGTGCAACTCTGCGCGCATCCGACGTTGATTGAGATCATGCTCGGCCAGGCGCTGATCGCGACTAAAAACGTGAAGAACTCCGAAGAAGCGATCGGCCTGTTGCGCGCGGCAATCGCCCGCGAGCCGGAAACGCCGGACGCCTACACCCAGCTCGCCATGGCCTATGGCCGCAAAGGCGATTTGGCCAATGCCGACCTTGCCTCCGCGCAAGCCGCCTTCAACCGCGGGGACATGATGACGGCGCGCCAGCTGGCGGCGCGGGCGAAAACCGGATTGCCCGTCGGTTCACCCGCCTGGGTGCAAGCCGACGACATCGTCAGCGTGAAGATGCCGAGTGCGAAAAAGAATTGAACATGACAAGGATACTGCCAATGACAATGATCCCGCGCCTGATCGTGGCCGCTTTCGCCGCGCTGTTGTTCGTCTCGCTGCCGCTTGCGGTCAAGGCCGACGAGTTCTCGACGCCGCAACGCGGCGAGATCGAGCGCATCGTGCACGATTACCTGATCGGCCATCCGGAAGTGCTGCAGGAGGCGATGGCCGAGCTCGATAAGCGGCAGCAAGCGGCGGAAGCGGAAAAGCACAAAGCAGCGGTCGAGCAACACGCGAAGGCCCTGTTTTCGTCGCCGCACGAAGTCGTGCTCGGCAACGCGAAAGGCAACGTCACATTCGTCGAGTTCTTCGACTACAATTGCGGCTACTGCAAGCACGCCATGAGCGACATGCTCACGCTGATGAAAGACGATCCGAAACTTAAAGTGGTGCTCAAGGAATTCCCCGTGCTCGGCCCGGGTTCGGTGGAAGCCGCCAAGGTCGCGGTCGCGGTGCGCATGCAGGACAAGACCGGCCAGAAATATCTTGAATTCCACAAGCAGTTGCTTGGCGGCCGCGGCCAGGCCGACAAGGAGCGCGCGCTCGCCGTCGCCAAGGACGTCGGCATGGACATGGGCCGGCTGGAAAAGGACATGGCCAGTCCCGAGGTCAAGGCGACGATGGAGGAAAACTTCAAGCTTGCCGAAGCGCTTGGCTTGAACGGCACGCCGAGCTACGTGATCGGCGATGACGTGGTGGTCGGCGCCATCGGCCTGAAGGGCCTGCAGGAAAAGATCAATACGGCGCGCTGCGGCAAGGTGTCCTGCTGAAGGTGTGTTGGCCTGAATAAATTCGGCGTCTCGGCCTCCGCCGAGACGCAACGATCAAGGCAAACAGGCCCTTAACGCCGTCCGGCGTGCGGGCTTCCCCTTGCCGCTTCGGCCACCTATAAAGCGCGGACGTTTCCTCCGGATTGGCGGACCCGACGGGGCATGCCTCAGACCATCTATATCCTCAACGGACCCAACCTCAATCTGCTCGGCACGCGCGAGCCGGCGAAGTACGGCCATTCAACGCTTGCCGACGTGGAGAAGCTCTGCGGCGCCACGGCCGAACGTTTCGGCCTCGACGTCGTGTTTCGTCAGTCGAACAGCGAAGGCGAGCTGGTCACCTGGATTCAGGAAGCCCACACCAAGAAAGCCGCGGGCCTCATCCTCAACCCGGCCGGGTACACCACCACGTCGATCTCCATTCTCGATGCGCTGCTGATCCTGCAGGTGCCGGTCATCGAAATCCACATCACCAACATCCATCAGCGCGAAAGCTTCCGGCACAATTCCTATGTCTCCAAGGCTGCCAAGGGCGTGATCTGCGGCTTCGGCGTCGACGGCTACGCGATGGCGATTACCGGCGTCGCCGGCATGATCGGCGCCAAATCGAAAACCTGACGGGCGCACGTTGTGGCAAAAACTCCAAAAGCTCCCGTCGTCAATCGCGATCTGATCCTCGAACTGACGCGACTGCTTGAGGAAACGGGCCTCACCGAAATCGAGATCGAACAAGACGGCCAGCGCGTGCGCGTCGCGCGCGGCGGCATGGCGCCGGCGCCGGTCGCATTGCGCGCGCCTACGCCTGTTGCGCAACCGGCCGCTGCCGCGCCCGAACTGCCGCTCGATCCGTCGAAACATCCCGGCGTCGTCATCTCGCCCATGGTCGGCACCGCCTATGGGTCGCCGGAGCCGGGCGCCAAGCCGTTCATCGAGATCGGCAGCCGCGTGAAAAGCGGCGACACGCTGCTCATCATCGAAGCGATGAAGACGATGAACCAGATCCCGGCGACGCGCGCCGGCACCGTGATCCAAATTCTGTTCGAGGACGGCCAGCCGGTGGAATTCGGCGAGCCGCTGGTGATCATCGAATGACACCGTGTTGGTCGGGCCGACGCGATGTTCGATAAAATCCTCATCGCCAATCGCGGCGAGATCGCCATGCGGGTGCTGCGCGCCTGCAAGGAGCTCGGAATTCCGACGGTGGCGGTGCATTCGACCGCCGACGCCGACGCCATGCATGTGCGCTTCGCCGACGAGAGCGTGTGCATCGGCCCGCCCGCGGCCAAGGACAGCTATCTCAATATCCCCGCCATCCTTTCGGCCTGCGAGATCACCGGCGCCGATGCGGTGCACCCCGGCTACGGATTTCTGTCGGAGAACGCCCGTTTTGCCGAAATCCTCGGCGACCACGGCGTGCAGTTCATCGGCCCCAAGCCCGAACATATCCGCCTCATGGGCGACAAGATCGAGGCCAAGCGCACGGTGAAAAAGCTCGGCATTCCCGTGGTGCCGGGTTCCGACGGCGGCGTCACCAGCGACGCGGAAGCGGCGAAAATCTCCGGCGGCATCGGCTATCCGGTGCTGATCAAGGCGGCCGCCGGCGGCGGCGGGCGCGGTATGAAGGTCGCCAAAAGCGCGGACGAATTGTCGAGCGCGCTATCGACCGCCCGCATCGAGGCCAAGGCCGCTTTCGGCGACGCCGCCGTCTATATCGAGAAATATCTGGAAAGGCCGCGCCATATCGAAATCCAGGTGCTCGGCGACGGCCAGGGCAACGCCATCCACCTCGGCGAGCGCGACTGCTCGCTGCAGCGCCGCCACCAGAAAATCATGGAGGAAAGCCCCTCGCCCGCCCTCAACGTGGCCGCGCGCAACAAGATCGGCGAGACCGTCGCCAAGGCGATGCGCGACATTGCCTATCTCGGCGTCGGCACCGTCGAATTCCTCTACGAGAACGGCGAGTTCTATTTCATCGAAATGAACACGCGCATCCAGGTCGAGCATCCGGTGACCGAAATGATCACCGACATCGATCTGATCTTCGAGCAGGTCCGCGCCGCCGCCGGTAATCAACTGACGCTGAAGCAGAGCGACGTGGAATTCCGCGGCCACGCCATCGAATGCCGCATCAATGCGGAAAATCCGGTGTCGTTCCGCCCCTCGCCGGGCAAGATCCTGCACTATCATCCGCCCGGTGGGCTCGGCGTGCGTATCGATTCAGCGGTCTATCAGGGCTACACGATCCCGCCCTATTACGATTCGCTTGTCGGCAAGCTGATCGTGCACGGCAAGACGCGCCCCGAATGCCTGATGCGGCTCAAGCGCGCGCTCGATGAAGTGGTGGTGGACGGCATCGAGACCACGCTGCCCTTGTTCCGCGCGCTGGTGCGCGAGAAGGACGTGATCGACGGCAACTACCACATTCACTGGCTCGAGCAGTTTCTCGCGCGCGGCGGGATGGACGACTGAAGCTAGCGGCCGGCGCTTTTCCGCGCCTTCGCTTTCGGCCTGTCGCGCGCGGCTTCCGCCATCTCGGTCGGCCCCGAACTGATCTCCGTGATCGAGCGCTGCACCGGCAGCGCGTGCGGATGCTCGTCTTGCAGAAACGCAATCATCTTCTCGCGCACTTCGCAGCGCAGATCGAAGGCCTGCCCCGCGGAATTGGCGCTCATCAGCGCGCGCAGCTCGATGGTGCCCTGCTTGGTGTCGGTGACCTGAAGGCTCACCACCTGGCCATTCCAGCTGTTCGACTGCTTGACGATCTCGTTGAGTTTTTCACGGATGCGGCCGACCGGCGCGCGGTAATCGAGGTAGAACAATGCCGACCCGATCAAGGCGGACGAGTCCCGCGTCCAGTTCTGGAACGGCTTCTCGATGAAATAGGACAGCGGCACGATCATTCGCCGCCAGTCCCACAAGCGCACCACCACGTAAGTCGAGGTAATTTCCTCGATCGAGCCCCATTCGTTTTCCACCACCACCGCATCGTCGATACGGATGGGCTGCGTCATGGCGAGCTGCACGCCGGCGAACAAATTGCTCAACACCGGGCGCGCCGCGAGGCCGGCGACGATACCGGCAACGCCGGCGGAGGCGAACAGGCTGACGCCGTACTGCCGCACCGGCTCGAAAGTCATCAGTGCCGCGCCGAAGGTGACGGTGACCACCAGCACGTCGGCGGCGCGCATCAAGACGCGCACCTGCGTATTATGCTTGCGCGCCATCAGGTTGTCGTCCACGTCGAGGCGGAACTGGCGCAGATAAAGATCGGCGGCGATGTTGAGCGCGGTGATCGCCGTCCAGCCGATCAGGCCGATGATCCCGATCAGCAGCAGCCGGGCGATCCATCCGGCGGTTTCGTCGCCGAGCGGCGCCACCGGCAGTGCGATGGTCACGGCAAGAATGAACAAAGCGAATTGCGTCAGCCCGCGCATCTGCGTGAACACCGACAGCAGGTATGGAAAGCGCCTGGCCAACAAATGCCGCACCAGCCGGCGCGCGCTCCGGTGCAGCGAATAGGCAACCCCGACCGCCAGCGCCAAAATTAGCACGCCGACCACCGGGTCGGGCAGCCAGATGAGCCAGCGTTCAATGGCCGTCAGGACGGCGCGGATCGAATCCATGCAAGCCTAGTTACACCCATCGGCACACAACGAAAACATCAGCGGGCATCGAATTCGCGCGCTGGACACGAAGGCGGCGAGGTGGCAAAACCGCCCTGCGCTCAACACACCTGAATGCGCGGCGGCGATGAAAAGTTTCCTGCTCAAAATATTCACCTGGTGGAACAGCCAGACCTTCGGCACCCAGTGGTGGACGTGGTTGTACGGCGAGTTCGTCGGCGAGGACGAATTCGGCAACCGCTACTATCGCACCCGCAGCGGCAAGATCGATCCGACGCTCGGCTTCGAGCGGCGCTGGACCATCTTTAACGGCTATACCGAGGCCTCGACCATTCCGCCGTCCTGGCACGGCTGGATGCATCATACTGTGGACACGCCGCCGACCGCGGAAAGCTACACGCCGCGGCCGTGGCAAAAGCCGCCCCTGCCGAACCTGACGGGTACGCCGGGCAGCTATCGTCCGAGCGGATCCACGCTTGCCACAGGCCGCCGCCCGAGCGCCACCGGCGACTACAAGGCATGGATGCCCGGGGACAATAATCAATAGTGGATCATCGGAAAGCTCGCGCTGAATTCTGATTG
Organism: uncultured Alphaproteobacteria bacterium; assembly: GCA_963753925.1. Taxonomy (GTDB): domain Bacteria; phylum Pseudomonadota; class Alphaproteobacteria; order Rhizobiales; family Xanthobacteraceae; genus Pseudolabrys. The sequence goes on along the minus strand of CAVWEF010000004.1, from coordinate 155,648 downwards.
CGAGCCAATAATATCCGATCCCTGACTGCCCTTTCCCCGCCGTATTCGCCGTGTTAACCGGGCACCGCTTTTGGGCAGAAACCGTTCGGGTCAGGGCCCAGGCTGAAAATCCGAGTGTTCATGGCGCGAGCCACATTTCTCGTCGGTCTCATGACGGCGGCCGCGCTCATGGCGCAGCCTGCCGTGGCGCAGTTCGACCAGATCTTTCGCGGAGCGCCGCCGCGCCCGCCGGCCGATGTGCCGAGCCAGCCGCCGGCCCCGCCCGATTTGCCGCCGGCGCAACCATTGCCGGCGCCGATGAACCTGCCGCCGTCGAGCAGGCCGGGCGGCGGCTCGATCCAGTCGCAGCCGCTGGCGCCGCCGCCCGGTGCGCAGGTCGCGCCGCAGCCGCCGAAAAACGAAAGGCCGCAAGTCCCGCAACAACAACAGCAGCAGCAGCAAAGCGGCCCGATCCCGGCCCTGCCCGGTCTGCCGCCGGGCCAGCGTCAACCGCGAGGCGCGCCGGCGCAACCCGCCGATACCGCGCCGCAGCCCGGCGACGAAGTGGTGGTTGCGCCGCCGCCGCAGCGCATCGCCAATCCGACCGCGGTGTTCTCCGGCCTCGACAAGATCACCGGCCGCATCACCTCGTTCGATGTCGCCATCAATGAGACGGTGCAGTTCGGCGCGCTGCAGGTGACGCCGCGCGTGTGCTATTCGCGCCCGCCGACCGAAACGCCGAATACCGACGCCTTCGTCGAAGTCGACGAGGTGACGCTGCAAGGCGAGATCAAGCGCATCTTCACCGGCTGGATGTTCGCCGCCAGCCCCGGCCTGCATGCCGTCGAGCATCCGATCTACGACGTGTGGTTGACCGACTGCAAAGGCGGGGACAATCCGGCCGTCGCCGAGGCGCCCGCCGAGGCAAAGCCCGCGGCCGCCAAACAGCCGGTGCCGACGCCGCAGCGGCGCCCGACGCGCCCGCAACAGCCGCGCGGGTTCTTGCCGCCTTTGCGCTAATAAGTTTCGCGAATGATATCGAGCGCCTCAGGCCCATTGACCGGACGGTTCGTGGCGAGCACGGCGAAGTCGGCATCGGCGGCGATCGCCCGTTCCAGCAGCGCGTGATAACGCTGCTTCCTCACCTCGACGGCGCCGAAGCTCTTGAGATGATCCGTGACAAATTGCGTGTCCAGCAGCCGGTAGCCGCCAGCAATGAGGCGGGCGATCAGGTGCACCAGCGCGATCTTGGAGGCGTCGCGCGCGCGGTGAAACATGCTCTCGCCGAAGAACACGGCGCCGAGCGAGACGCCGTAAAGTCCGCCGACCAATTTATCGCCGTCATAGACCTCGACGGTATGGCAATGCCCGCGATCGTAGAGACCACGATAGATGCGGCGGATGCGCGCATTGATCCAGGTGCGGGCGCGGCCGCGATTGGGCTCGGCGCAGCCGTCGATCACCGCGTCGAAATCGCGGTTGACCAGGACCGTGAACGGCGTTGTGCGTACGGTGCGGGCAAGCCGCCCCGGCACGTGGAACCCGGTGAGCGGGATAATCCCGCGCATGTCCGGCTCGATCCAATAGAGCGCCGGATCGTCGGCGCTCTCGGCCATGGGAAAAATGCCGCAGGCATAGGCCTTGAGCAGCACCTCCGGCGTGATCTCGATCGTCCCGGTCTCGCGATTGGCCATGGCGGAACCCGTTGCGTAGCCAAGTGTAGGCGCAGCGCGGACGGGTGTGGAGGGCCGATTTTAACCGTCCGCTCACGCTGAAGGACGCAGTTTGGCGAAAGATTGAACGGATCGGTCAGTGCCGCGTTGGTCGAACGGGTCGAACAGACGGGGTTCCATTGCCATGAGCGCACGCGCCAATATCCTAGTCGTCGAGGATGAGCTTTTGATCAGCAAGCTCATCGCCGAGGCGCTGACCGATCGCGGATTCGAGGTGCACGCGGTCGCCGACGCGCAAGAGGCGCTCGACTATCTCGAAGGCGAGCATCGGGTCGATGTGCTGTTCACCGATATCGACCTCGGCGGCGAGGTCGACGGTTCAATGCTGGCAAAGCGCGCGCGCGAGCAACGGCCGGAGATGCCAGTCGTCTATTGTTCCGGCCGCTATTCGCCCTCGGCGTTGGCGCAGCCGGTTTCGCGCTCGGTCTTCGTGCACAAGCCTTACGACCCGTCCGCCCTTTGCAATTTAATGGAACGGCTCACGGCGGGCCTGCACTGAATTGAGATGGGCGCCGGCGCGCAAAGCGCGTGTTCGCTATTGCAGCATGCAATCCCGTTGATTTTTCCGTCCGCCGGGCGGTATGGTGCCCATGAATTAGTCAACGGTCGGCGCATCTTTTGGCGGTGCCGGGTTGACAGAAGTGTTGACAGTGCCGGAGTAAAAGGCGGGCCCATCGGGTCCGCCTTTTTATTTTTTGGCCGCGGCGGCCCGGAAAAATTTGGGCATCGCGCCTCTTGGTTGAATTCACAGCCGGGGGTAACGCCAACGCCCTCGCAGCGGCGCCACGGCCATGCTGTAAGCGGCTGAAACCGTTTTGAGAATCAGCGACTCCCGGGCGCGCTCGCGCAGGCTTTTCCCCGCTCTATCCCCGTTCGCATTCGCGCCCGGTTTTTCCGGCGAATGATCGGCAGTCCCCATTTTGCGTCATTTTTCCGTCATGGGCGGAGGAATAAAGCCCTACCCCGGCGGGCCAAGAAAAGAGCTTTGCGGGATCGCCCGATAGCTCAATACTGACCGCGGTTTCGCCGCCTTTGTCCCCAGCGTTTGCCGGTAAAACACAAGATTTAGTGTTTGATTCAGATTTGATGTCTATCTGTTGTTGACGACGGCAGCGAGTCCACCTAGCTTGAGTGAGTTCGGTGTGTGTGAGTTTGGGTTCCCTCCGGACCTCCAAAACGACTTTAGAGGTCGTATCTCGCCCGCGCCGGAAACGGCGTTCTCGGGACAGGGATTTGCTGTGCCGGGGGGCAACAATAAGGGCGAGCAGGGAAAAGGGCGCCAAAGCCTAGTAAAAGCGGGAATTGGGTCGAGCAGCGTGCGTAAAGCAAAACAGGCGGACACGGGACAGGGTCCGTCAGGGATAATCGCGGCGGCCGCCAGCCGCCCGGCATTTTAAGGGGCTAGAGACGAATGCGGATCGAACGGCGCTACACGAAGGACGGACAGACCACCCAGGATGCGGCCTACGCGGACATCACGTTCCGGCTGACCACGTCTGAGATCAAGAATCCTGACGGCTCCGTCGTCTTCAAGCTCGACAATGTCGAGGTGCCGGAATTCTGGTCGCAGGTAGCCTCCGACGTGCTGGCGCAGAAATATTTCCGCAAGGCCGGCGTGCCCGCGCGGCTCAAAAAGGTCGAGGAGAACTCCATCCCCTCGTTCCTGTGGCGCTCGGTCGCCGATGAAGCGGCGCTCGCCGAACTGCCGGAGAAGGAGCGCCTGATCGGCGAACACTCCTCCAAGCAGGTTTTCGATCGCCTTGCCGGCACGTGGACCTATTGGGGCTGGAAGGGCGGCTATTTCGATTCGGACGAGGACGCGCGCGCCTTCTTCGACGAGCTGCGCTTCATGCTGGCCGCGCAAATGTGCGCGCCGAATTCGCCGCAATGGTTCAACACCGGCCTGCACTGGGCCTATGGCATCGATGGCCCGAGCCAGGGCCACTATTACGTCGACCCCTTTACCCGTGAGCTGACCAAGTCGGCCTCATCCTACGAGCATCCGCAGCCGCATGCCTGTTTCATCCAGTCGGTGTCCGACGATCTGGTGAACGAAGGCGGCATCATGGATCTGTGGGTGCGCGAGGCGCGGCTGTTCAAATACGGCTCCGGCACCGGCTCGAATTTCTCGGCGCTGCGCGGCGAAGGCGAAAAGCTCTCCGGTGGCGGGCGCTCCTCCGGCCTGATGTCGTTCCTGAAAATCGGCGACCGCGCCGCCGGCGCCATCAAGTCGGGCGGCACCACGCGCCGCGCGGCGAAGATGGTGATCGTCGACGTCGATCACCCGGATATCGAAACCTATATCGACTGGAAGGTGAAGGAGGAGCAGAAGGTCGCCGCTCTCGTTACCGGCTCGAAGATTTCCCAGAAGCACCTCAAGGCCGTGCTCAAGGCCTGCGTCAACTGCGAAGGCTCCGGCGACGACTGCTTCTCGCCGGAGAAGAACCCGGCGCTCAAGCGCGAGATCAAGCTCGCGCGCCGCGCCATGGTGCCGGACAATTTCATCAAGCGCGTGATCCAGTTCGCCAAGCAGGGCTATAAGGACATCGATTTCCCGATCTACGACACCGACTGGGATTCGGAAGCCTATCTCACCGTCTCCGGGCAGAACTCGAACAACTCGGTGCGCGTCACTGACAGCTTCCTGCGCGCGGTCGAGGCCGACGGCAAATGGGACTTAACCTTCCGCAAGAACGGCAAGACGGCAAAGACCCTCGATGCGCGCGCGCTGTGGGAAAAGATCGGCTACGCCGCCTGGGCCTCCGCCGATCCGGGCCTGCAATACCACACCACGGTGAACGACTGGCACACCTGCCCGGAGTCGGGCGAAATCCGCGCCTCAAATCCGTGCTCGGAATACATGTTCCTCGACGACACGGCGTGCAATCTGGCATCGCTCAACCTGCTGACGTTCCTCAAGCCAGATTCCGTCATTCCGGACGCCGCGCAGCGGCGATCCGGAATCCAGACGCAAGGAAAGGACTCGCATCTGGATTCCGGGTCCGGCGCTTTGCGCCGTCCCGGAATGACCGGGATGATGTTCGACGCCGAAAGTTACGAGCACGCCGTCCGCCTGTGGACCGTGGTGCTGGAAATCTCGGTGATGATGGCGCAGTTCCCCTCGCGCGAGATCGCCGAGCGCTCCTACGAATTCCGCACGCTCGGACTTGGTTACGCAAACATCGGCGGCCTGCTGATGACCGCCGGCATTCCCTATGACAGCGACGCCGGCCGAGCCATCGGCGGCGCGCTCTCGGCCATCATGACCGGCATTTCCTACGCGACCTCCGCGGAAATGGCGGAGAAGCTCGGCCCCTTCCCCGGCTACCCGAAGAACCGCGAGGCGATGCTGCGCGTGATGCGCAACCACTGCCGCGCCGCTTACGGCGAAAAGGATGGCTATGAGCAGGTAGCGATCGCGCCGGTGCCGCTCGACCACGCCCGCCTCACCGACGCCGGCAACAAGACGCTCAAAGGCTTCACTGACCTCTCCGCGCACGCCAAGACCGCGTGGAACAAGGCGATCAAGCTCGGCGAGAAGCACGGCTATCGCAACGCGCAGGCGACCGTGATCGCGCCCACCGGCACCATCGGCCTGGTGATGGACTGCGACACCACCGGCATCGAGCCCGACTTCGCGCTGGTGAAGTTCAAGAAGCTCGCCGGCGGCGGTTATTTCAAGATCATCAACCGCGCCGTGCCCGAAGCGCTGCGCACGCTGGGTTACTCGGAAGCCGATATCGCCGAGATCGAGGCTTACGCCGTCGGCCACGGCGGGCTTGGACAGGCGCCGGCCATCAACCACACGACGCTCAAGGCCAAGGGCTTCACCGACGAGGCGATCGCCAAAGTCGAGAAGGCACTGCCGACCGCCTTCGACATCAAGTTCGTCTTCAACAAGTGGACGATTGGCGAAGACTTCTGCCGCGACAAGCTCGGCATCTCCGCCGAAGACCTGGCGCTGCCGACGTTCGACCTGCTCGCAGCGCTCGGCTTCTCCAAGCGCGAGATCGAGGCGGCCAACATCCACGCCTGCGGCGCCATGACGGTGGAAGGCGCGCCGCATCTTAAAGCCGAGCACTATCCGGTGTTCGACTGCGCCAATCCGTGCGGCCGCACGGGAAAACGCTTCCTCTCGGTCGAGAGCCACATCAAGATGATGGCGGCGGCGCAGCCCTTCATCTCCGGCGCCATCTCCAAGACCATCAACATGCCGAACGAGGCGACGGTCGAGGACTGCAAAGCCGCCTATCTGCTCTCCTGGAAGCTCGCCTTGAAGGCAAACGCGCTTTACCGCGACGGCTCCAAGCTGTCGCAGCCGCTCAACTCGCAGCTCATCGCCGACGAAGACGACGATGACGATTCTGTCGATCAATTCATCGAGCGTCCCGCCGCCGCCCGCGCCACCGGCCTCGCCGAGCGCGTGGTGGAAAAGATCGTCGAGCGCATCACCGTGCTGCGCGAGCGCGAGAAGCTGCCCTCGCGCCGCAAGGGCTATACGCAGAAGGCCGTGGTCGGCGGGCACAAGGTCTATCTGCGCACCGGCGAATACGACGACGGCCGCTTGGGCGAGATCTTCGTCGACATGCACAAGGAAGGCGCGGCTTTGCGCTCTCTCCTCAACAACTTCGCCATCGCCATCTCGCTCGGCCTGCAATACGGCGTGCCGCTCGAGGAATATGTGGACGCCTTCACCTTCACCCGCTTCGAGCCGCAGGGCCCGGTGCAGGGCAACAACTCGATCAAATACGCGACCTCGATCCTCGACTACGTGTTCCGCGAGCTCGCGGTGAGCTATCTCGAGCGCTTCGATCTCGCCCATGTCGATCCGAGCGAGGCCGGCGGCTTCGACGCGCTCGGCAAGGGCGTCGAGGAAGGCAAGCCCGCGCCCGCCACCAACTACGTCTCCAAGGGGCTGACACGCTCGCGCACGGACAGGCTGTCGGTGGTGAGCGGGACGACGCAAGCCGCCTCCGGCGGCGGCAACGTTACCGCCTTCTCCGGCGCCGCCACCGCGCTCAAATCCGAGCCGGAGGCCAAGCTCTCCCCGGCGCAGCAGCTCGAGCAGCGCATCGATCCGCAGGACGCCCGCCTGCACGCCAGGCACGCGGCCACCGAGAAGCGCGCCGAGGCGCGCGCCAAGGGCTACGAGGGCGAGGCCTGCGGCGAATGCGGCAACTTCACGCTGGTGCGCAATGGCACGTGCATGAAGTGCGATACGTGCGGGAGCACCACCGGCTGCTCGTAAGAGCAGACGGTGGGGCGGTCAACGATGGGGTGTTCGTGACGAATTAGGCCCCTATTCTGTTAGAGGGACCTGCGTCGCTTCCGAGCGAACTTGTGGTAGCCGACTTGTTTCCAGTGTTGATAAATTGCGGCCGTCGAGGCCCCAAGCTTGGCCGCAATTTTCGGCCCGCTTAGCCTTGGCTTGCCGTTGCGACCGTTAAGATGGTCGCCAGCGATTTTGATCTTTTCTGGCGTCATTATCACTTTCCGCCCCCATCTGTGGCTTTTGCCTCTACGCGCTTTAAGAGCGGCGATTCCGGCAGCCGTGCGCTGCGCAATGATTTGGCGTTCAAACTCTGTGACGAGACCAAGAATACCGAGTGCAAATTTTCCAGATACCGTCCCAAAATCAAAGGCTTCCGTGAGACTCCTGAAGCTGGCGCTCTTCTTATAAATTTGGTCGAGCCGGGCATTCAGCTCCCCCACTGACCGAGCCAGCCGGTCAATGCGCCACGGGGGCCAGTACTTTCCAATTTGCTCTGCCCCGCTTTCTCGGGACAGAGAAAGTATGTCGATCACGCCTTCAATGTCTGGGTCGCCCCACGCCCTTCGTTTGCAAAAAATTAGCCATTTCCGCCGACCTTGCGGCGGAATTCGTTCACGGGCTCGAACCGGCAAAGGGGCTGACCATCATGGCCAAGAGCAAAGGCAAGAAGCGCGGCAAGGCGGCGAAGAAGCCGCGTAAGACGATGAAGATGGCGGCCAAGACGGCCGTCAGGAAATCGGCCAAGGCTCACAAGAAGCGCATGGCCAAGCCGGGCAAAAAAGCCGGCAAGATGGCAGCAAAGCACGCGAAAAAGCACGCAAGCAACCGCGCGATCATGATCCCGATCGAGTCGGGCAAGGCGAAGGCCGATCCGGCGAACCCGCTGGGCATTAGCATCCCGGCGATGCCGTTCGGCTACAGCCGCGATTCGGTCATGAACGCGCTGGTCGTCATGCTGATGCTGTTCGCGCTCATCGGCGCCGGCGTGTTCTATCCGCAGACCAAGGCGCCGCAACAGGCGCTGACGGCGCCGGTGATGATGCAGAAGAAATAGGCGGGGCGCGCTTACGCGCGTTGCCGATCATTGTCGATCGGCAGCACCTGTCCGCGAGATCGATTTCGCCGCCGGCGAGGCGAGAAACACGGCGAGCTGCGCGATGTCTTTCGGGTCGATGAAGTCGGCGATCGACTGCTGCGAGAATGCCTCCGCCCTCACCTCCTCCATGCTGCGCCCGGAAAGCTGGGCGCGGCCGGCGAAGACGCGCTGGATGCGGTCGCCTGCGACCGCGCCGGGCGCGATGGCGTTGGCGCGGACGCCGAAGGGCCCGAGCTCCATCGCCAGCGTCTTGGTGAAGCCGATCACGCCCCATTTGGTCGCCGCGTAAGGCGAGCGGTTGGCAAAGCCGAAGCGGCCGGCGATCGAGGACATGTTGATGATCGAGCCGCCGCCCGCGGCCTTGAGCGCGGGGATGGCGAGCCGCGTCACGTCGAACATGGCGGTGAGGTTGACGGCGACCACCTTGTCCCAGTCGTCGGGCGGGTATTGCTCGACGGGAAGCGTCATCCCGGCGATGCCGGCGTTGTTCATGAGCACGTCGAGGCCGCCGAGCGCCTGCACCGCCTCCGGCACCATCGTCTCGATCTCGGCGCGCTTGCTCATGTTGCAGCGCCTGGCGATGAGGCCGGGGATTTCTTTCTGCGATGGCGGCGAGAGCCTTGTCGTCGATGTCGCAGACGAAGACTTTGGCGCCGTTGGCGGCAAAGGCGCGCGCGAATTCGCGGCCGATGCCGGCGGCGCCGGCGGTGATGAGGACGCGTTGCGGCATTATCGCCCTACTCTTCAGGTTCCGTCGTGAAATACAAGCGGATACCCCTTCTGCTTGCCCAGTTCCGTCGCCTCCTTGGCCTTGGTGTCGGCAACGTCCCGGGTGTAGACGGCGATGACGCAGGCGCCGCGCTGGTGCGCCGTCATCATGACCTTGTAGGCTTGGCTCTCGTTCATGCGGAACACGGCTTTCAGCACCTGCACGACGAATTCGCGCGGGGTGAAGTCGTCGTTGAGCAGGATCACCTTCCACAACTTCGGCCGCTCGGTCCTGGTTTTGACCTTGGTGCGCGGCTTGGTGAGGACTTTCTCGGCCATCGCGAGGCTCCGCGCGCCCGGCGACGAGGCGGGCGCCGCGCCCATCATCGCAAAACGGGGACGGCCCGGACAAGTATCACGGGCGGGCCGGCTCGGCGTAGAAACCGCCGATCGTTCTAAGGGTTATTTCGCGTAGCCTTGCGCGCGCAGCCATTTGATCTTGCCGTCGCCCGCCAGCCATTCGTCAATCGCGGCTTTGTCGGCAAAACCCTTGATGTAGCGAACGTCGACATCCGGATAGTGCGCCTGGATTTGCCAGTCGCCCTCGGCGATCCGCTCAGGCCTAAATGTGACGCGCGGAGATTTGCTCATGCCCGCTATATGGGGCGGATTCGGCGCGGATGCCAGTTCTGATTTGCCTTGGCCCAGCGCCGCGGAGCCTAGCCGGCGATCCCGCGCATCGCGTCCTGCGACACATTGCGACAAATTTGGCGACAGATTTGCGTCGAATTTATCCGACGCACACGCAAATTTTATCGCGTTACGTCAGCCTTGCTGCTTCATACCGCCAGGGCGCTCGCGCATCATGGCCGTGGAGGCAAGGGGAGCAACGAGACAATACCGGAGGATAGCGCGATGGATCTGCGACACCACGGCTCCCACAAGGTTCCACCCCGCCCGATCATCGAATGCGCGCAGTGCGGCGACCGGCTGTTCGTGCCGGAATGGTCGGAACTGGTGGATGAGCGCCGCATGCGCCACCTGTGGACATGCAACTCCTGCGGCTATCAATTCGAGACCACGGTGCGGTTCCGCGAAGCGGCCTGAACGCGCCTAGACGAACCTGGGTATCGGCCCGCGCTGCGGCGTCTTGCGGTCGAGCTTGACTGCGACGTCGTCGATATAGCACCAGCCCCAGCCTTCCGGCGGATCATAGCCCTCGATGATCGGATGGCCGGTGGCTTTGAAATGCGCACGCGCGTGGCGGTTGGGTAAATCGTCGCAGCAGCCGACATGGCCGCAGGCGCGGCACAAGCGCAGATGGACCCAGGGGCTGCCGATCTTCAGGCACTCCTCGCAGCCGAGTGCGCTCGGGGTCACCTCGCGGACGGTCTTGCGATGCCGGCAGGCGGGCGGCATGGCCGCTATGTTCGCCTGCGCGCGATCAGCGCGTCGAGGCTCCACGGCCCCGGCCCGGCGAAGGCCAAGTAGAGGAAGATGAGGCAATAAAGAATAGCGCCCTCGCCGCGATTAAGCTGCGGGAAAAAGCCGTGCGGCGCATGCGACAGGAAATAAGCGAAAGCCATCTCGCCAGACATGACGAAGGCCGCAACGCGTGAGAACAGGCCGACAGTGAGCAGCGCGCCGCCGGCGAACTCGATCACGCCGGAAAGCCAGTGCAGGCTGAAATCCACCGGAAGCGCCGGACCCTGCGGAAACCCGATCATCTTGGACAGGCCGTGCGAAAAGAACAGCAATGCCACGACAATGCGCACGATGGAGCGGACATAGGGCGCCCAATGCGCCACATTCGCCATCGCAGAGCGCGTGCCGGTCTGCGCATCAGGGTGTTGCAGCTGCATTTCTCATCCTCGGTCCGGCCCCGTGCGCGCTATAGCGAACGTCCGACACACAGGCACATCACAAATTTCTGAAGCAAAACCAAGGCGACGCGCGCTATAGTCGCTGGCATGACAAATCGCCGACAGATATTGGCGCTTTTCGGCGCCGGCGTTGCCCTTCCCGCGCTTCATAGCCGCTATGCGAACGCCACCGCCATGAACGCCGGGATGAGCAGTCGCGCTACCGCTTATGCCTTCACTTTCAAAGGCTTGGACGGCGGCGAAATCCTGCTCTCGGCCTATGCCGGGCATCCCATTCTGGTGGTCAACACCGCCTCGCTCTGCGGCTACTCGCCGCAATTTGCCGGCCTGCAGGAGTTGTGGACGCGCTACCATGAGCGCGGGCTGATGATCATCGCCGCTCCCTCCAACGACTTCGGCCGCCAGGAGCCGGGCGGCGCCGCGGAGATCCATGCCACAGCCCAAGGGCAATACCACGTCACCTTTCCGCTCACGGAAAAGGTCGCGGTCAAGGGGCCCGACGCCCACCCGTTCTACAAATGGGCGGCGCAGGAGCGCCCATTGGAGGCGCCCCGCTGGAATTTCCACAAATATCTGATCGGCCGTGACGGCCGCCTGAAGGCGGCCTTCACTTCCGCCGTGGAACCGACCGACCCGAAGGTGATCGCAGCCATCGAGTCCGAACTCGCCGGGGAGTAATTGGGCACCACATTGTTGCGCGGCGGCCACGCGCGACACGCCTCTGTCACAAAACCGATAGACCGTTATTGACGAATCGCCGCGCCAATGACGGATTGGCGGGTGACATTGTATTTGCGAGCCGGCGGCGCTTTCGCCGCCTGCGCGTCACCCGAGGTTCCTCCCGCGTGGCGTTTAGACTTGGGCGGTCGCCAATGACCGCCCATTTTCGCGGCTCAAGCGGCACCGAAACTCTTGCGCGCCGACATGTAGCGGCGCGCGGCACCCGCCACCTTCTCCTCGACAACCGCGACCGGCAACGGGTCGATCGCCTCGAGCAATTGCAGGAAGGCGCTGCCCGGCAGCGGCGGCGCGAAGACATAGCCCTGCGCCGAGCGGATGCCGAGCTCGCGCAGATGCATTACCTGCTCGAAATTCTCCACGCCCTCGGCGACGACATCCATGCGCATGTTGTGGGCGAGATCGACCAGCGTCTCGACAATGGTGGTGGAGTTGCGGTCGGTGCCGATGGCGTCGACGAACATCTTGTCGATCTTGATGATGTCGACGCCGAGCTTGAGCATGTAGGAGAGTCCGCTGTGGCCAGTGCCGACGTCGTCGATGGCGATGCGCACGCCGATGCCTTGCAGGGCGGCAATGATGCGCCGTGTCTCGGTCAAGTTTTCGATCGGATCGCGCTCGGTCACTTCCAGCACCACCTGCGAGAGATGGATCGGCGAGCCGGAAAAGATCTGGCGCACGTCCTTGACAATGCCCTCATCGGCGAACAGCTTGCCGGCGAAGTTGAACGATATCTTCAGGCCCGGGCGGCGGCCGATTGCCGTGCCGACTTCGACGCAGGCGCGCCGCATCAGGTCGCGCGTCATGTCGAGGATCAGCCCGCTCGATTCCGCCAGCGGAATGAAGGCGCCGGGCAGGATCAGCGTGCCGTCCGGCTTGCGCCAGCGCACCAGCACCTCGGCGCCGCGCAATTGCCCGGAGCGGATATCGACGATCGGCTGGTAGTAGGGAATGAATTCACCCGCCTCCAGCGCCCGCTCGATCTCGGCCACCGGATTGCCGGTCGCGCGGCGGCGCGGCATCAGAATGCCAAAGCCGATCAGCAGGAGCGCGATGCCGCTGGTGGCGAACACGCCGAGCCGCCGCAAGTCCTCATGCTCGGCCATGACTTGCGCGCGTGGGACGAATACTTCGACCTTGAAGCCGTATTTGTCCGAAGCAAGGCGGGCGACCACGTCGTCGGTGACCGGACTGCCTTCGCCGGCCTCGCCGATCACGTGTCCGTGGCGTGTCGTCATCGCGGCCTTGGCGCTGAATGGCTCGCCGTTGGTGGACACCTGCGGCAGGAACAGCACGACCGGCATCAACGCCGCGAGGCTCTGGGTTCCGCCGGCGGTTTTGCGGCGCAGCCGCACCATACGTTCGTTGCCGACCAGCATGAGGTCGAAACTGTAGCCGTCGGTGCCAACCAAAGGTTCGACCGACAGAACTTTTCGTTCGCCGAGAATGAGACCGCGATCGGAACAGAGGAGCTGTCCATCAGCGCCAATCAGCGACACTTCCTTGACCGGCACGGTGCCAAAGGCAGCCTGCCGCATCAGCGTCAAATCGTCGGGACGGCAGGAGTCCACGCCGACGGCCGCGAGGCTGTCGAGCGAGCGAACGACTTGCCCCACCCTCGCCTCGGCGAGCGAAATAGCGCGTCTGGCGGAGGTGTCGACCTCGTCCTGGCCTTGCCGTTCAATCAGGCCGTCCAGCCAGACATCGAAGGCAAGCAACGGCGCGCCGGCGAGGAACACGCCAGCGGCCATTGCCAACACATCCTTGCGCGAAAGCGCGCGCAAACCCCTGCCCATCGCGATAACCGGCTGGTCCACCCTGCGTAATTGCCCGCCTCAACAAGCCATGCCGCCGTAAAGGTCGGCTTAAGCTTAAGCGCCGGTAAGCGGATAAGCGGGCGGAATGGCGCCGAGCGCGTCGACATGGTTAGCGGCCGGTTAACAAAGTGCACTCTGTTGAATTAAGCTGCGCGGCGACCTCAAGGAGCATGCGATGAGTTTCTTTCCCGGCAAGGACCCCGCGGCCGGCGACGCCTTCAGTTGCGACGCCATCGCCAACGTCATCGTTCCGCGCACCGTCGATCTCGGCGACGGCTTCACGGTGCGCCGGGCGCTGCCCTCGGCGCGCACGCGCATGGTGGGGCCATTCATCTTTTTCGACCATTTCGGCCCGGCCGAGTTCCGCGCCGGCAACGGGCTCGACGTGCGGCCGCACCCGCATATCGGCCTCGCCACCGTCAGCTATTTGTTCGACGGGGAGATCATGCACCGCGACTCACTCGGCACCGCGGTGGCGATCAAGCCCGGCGAGGTCAACTGGATGACGGCAGGGCGCGGCATCGTGCATTCCGAGCGCACCGGCGCGGAAAAGCGCGCCGCCGGCGGCCCGATTCACGGGCTGCAGATGTGGGTGGCGCTGCCCGCGGCCAAGGAAGAGATGGACGCGGGCTTTGCCCATCATGAGGTCGCCGAGTTTCCCGTGGTTGGCGAGAACGGCAAAAGCGTGCGCGTCGTGGTCGGCTCGCTTTACGGCGCCACGTCGCCGGTGCCGGTGGTGCATGAGACGATTTTCGCCGATGTGTTTCTCAAAGCCGGCACGAGCCTGCCGATCGACAACGATCACGAGGAGCGCGCGCTCTACGTGCTCGACGGCACGGTCGATATTGCCGGCGACAAGTTCGAGGCGGGGCGCCTTCTCGTGTTCAAGCCCGGCGACAAGATCACCGTGAGCGCGGTGACGAACGCGCATTTCGTCATCGTCGGCGGTGCGCCGATGGACGGCCCGCGCCATATCTGGTGGAATTTCGTCTCCTCGCGCAAGGAGCGCATCGAGCAGGCCAAAGCGGAATGGAAGGCCGGGCATTTCGGCAAGGTGCCGGGGGATGAGATCGAGTTCATTCCGCTGCCGCAAAAGTGAAGGCAGCGGGGCCCCGATGAGCACGCCGACATTCGACTATTCCGGCCGCACCGTCTTTATCGCCGGCGGCACCAGCGGCATCAATCTCGGCATCGCCGAGGCCTTCGCCAATGCCGGCGCCCGCCTTGCGGTGCTCGGGCGCTCGCCGGAGCGGCTGGATCAAGCCCAGACGCGCCTGCGCAAGTTCGGCGGCGAGGTGCGCGGATATTCGGCCGACGTGCGCGATGCCCCAGCTGTCGCGGCCGCGCTGAAAGCGGCGCACGATGCGTTGGGGGCGATCGACGTTCTCGTCTCCGGCGCGGCCGGCAATTTTCCGGCGCCCGCGCTCGGCATGTCGCCGAATGCCTTCAAGGCGGTGGTCGACGTCGACCTGCTCGGCACGTTCAATGTGCTGCGGCTCGCGCATGAATTCCTGCGCAAGCCTGGCGCCGCGATTATCAATATTTCGGCGCCGCAAGGCACCATTGCGATGCCATTGCAGGCCCATGTCTGCGCTGCCAAGGCCGGCGTCGACATGCTCACCCAGGCGCTGGCGCTCGAATGGGGCGCCGACGGCATTCGGGTGAACGCGATCGTCCCCGGTCCGATCGCCGGCACCGAAGGCATGGCGCGGCTCGCGCCGACGCCGGAAGCGATGGCCAACGTAGCGCGCGGGGTGCCGCTCGGCAGGCTCGGCACGACACAGGACGTCGCCGATCTCGCGCTATTTCTTGCTTCGCCGCGCGCAGCCTTTATCACCGGCGCGATCATTCCGGTCGACGGCGGCTGGACCGCCAACAGCACCGGCGGGCTGCGAACGGCGATGCGGCCGCAGCAGGCGACGTAACTATTTCTTCGGCAAATCCAGCCGGATATGCAGCTCCTTGAGCTGCCGGGGCGTTGCTTCCGACGGCGCGCCCATCATCAGGTCCTCGGCGCGCTGGTTCATCGGGAACAGCACCACCTCGCGCAGGTTTTCCTCGCCGGCGAGCAGCATGACGATGCGGTCGATGCCGGGGGCGATGCCGCCGTGCGGCGGCGCGCCGAGCGAGAGGGCGTGCAGCATGCCGCCGAATTTCGCTTCCAGCACGCTTTCATCGTAACCGGCGATGGCGAAGGCCTTCTTCATTACCTCGGGGCGATGATTTCTTATGGCGCCGGAGGACAGCTCGACGCCGTTGCAGACGATATCGTACTGGATGGCCTTGATGGACAAGAGCTTATCAGTGTCCTTGGCATCGAGCGCGAGGAACTCCTCCACGCTCATGTTCGGCATGGAGAACGGGTTGTGCGAGAAGTCGATTTTTTTCTCTTCCTCGTTCCATTCGTACATGGGAAAATCGACGATCCAGCAAAAGTCGAAGCGATCCTTGGCGATGAGGCCAAGCTCTTCGCCAACCTTTACGCGCGCTAATCCTGCGAACTTGAAAAAATCCTTCGGCTTGCCGGCAACAAAGAAGCAGGCGTCGCCGACGCCGACCCCGAGTTGCGTCGCGATCTGCTTGGTGCGATCCGGGCCGACGTTCTTGGCCAGCGGTCCAGCGCCAGCTTCCTCACCCTCGCGCCAGAAAATGTAGCCGAGACCGGGCTGACCCTCGCCTTGCGCCCAGGAGTTCATGCGGTCGCAGAAAGCGCGGTTGCCGCCCTTCGGCGCGGGGATCGCCCACACCGCGTTGCCCGGCGTTCCCAAAATGCGCGCGAAAATCTTGAAGCCGGAGCCGCGGAAGGCCTCGCTCACGTCCTGCATCTCGATCGGATTACGCAGGTCCGGTTTGTCGGTGCCGTATTTGGTGAGCGCCTCGGCGTAAGGGATGAGCGGAAACTTCGGCGTCACACTCTTGCCCTTGGCGAATTCCTCGAACACGCCGCGGATCACCGGCTCGACCGCGTCAAACACATCCTGCTGGGTAACGAAACTCATCTCCAGATCGAGTTGATAGAATTCACCCGGCGAGCGATCGGCGCGCGCGTCCTCGTCGCGGAAGCAGGGCGCGATCTGGAAATAGCGGTCGAAGCCCGCCACCATGATGAGCTGCTTGAACTGCTGCGGCGCCTGCGGCAGCGCGTAGAATTTTCCCGGATGGATGCGCGAGGGCACCAGATAATCGCGCGCGCCTTCCGGCGACGAGGCGGTGAGGATCGGCGTCTGGAATTCGAAGAAGCCCGCCTCCTTCATGCGGCGGCGGATCGAGTTCGATGACTTGTCCACGCAGCATGATGTTGCCGTGCAGCTTCTCGCGGCGTAGATCGAGAAATCGGTATTTGAGCCGCGTCTCCTCCGGGTATTCCTGCACTTCCGCGACCGGCATCGGCAGTGGGCCGGCGGGGCCGAGCACTTCGATCTCGTCGATATAGACCTCGACCGCGCCGGTCGGCAGTTCCGGGTTGACGGTCCCCTCGGGGCGGTGCCGCACCATGCCGTCGATGCGCACCACCCATTCCGAGCGCAGCTTTTCGGCGAGCCTGAAGGCAGGGCTGTCGGGGTCGGCGACGATCTGCGTGAGGCCATAATGGTCGCGCAGGTCGATGAACAGCACGCCGCCATGGTCGCGGATACGGTGGCACCAGCCGGACAGCCGCACGGTCTTGCCGATATCGGCTTCGCGGAGCTCGCCGCATTTATGTGAGCGATAGCGATGCATTCCAGCGGGTCCGGCTGCGATTCAGGAGGTTGGGGCGAGGCGGGCGAAAAGCGCATGGGGGGCCTGCTTTGTCAAGGCAACAACCTCGACAGACCGATGCATGACCTGCACACTGGCGTGTTTCTTGAGAGCCGGACCTCGATGCCTAAAGCTAAGCGCCGGAAAAAGACCAAACCGGCGGCAACGCTCATGACCACCGCCGAAGCAACCGTCGCGACCCTGATCGCGCACGGCTTCGACACGATCTATGCGCTGCCGGGCGTGCACAACGACCATTTGTTCGACGCCTTCCATCAGGCAGGCGAAAAGCTGCGCGTCGTCCACACGCGGCACGAACAGGGCGCGGCCTACATGGCGCTCGGCGCGGCGCTGGCGACCGGCAAGCCGCAGGCCTACGCGGTAGTGCCCGGGCCGGGCCTGCTCAATTCCGGCGCCGCGTTGCTCACCGCCTACGGCATGAATGCGCCGGTGCTGGCGCTGATCGGGCAAATTCCGGCGGCGCAGATCGGCAAGGGGCTGGGTTACCTGCACGAGATCCGCGACCAGGCCGGCATCATCGCGCGCCTCGTCGATCATTCCGCGCGCATCGACGGCCCGGCCGAGGCGTCGGCAAAAACGGCGAAGGCCATCCGCTCGATGCGCGACGGCCGCTACGGCCCGGCGGCGCTCGAATGCGCCATCGATATCTGGGGCAAGCGCGGCGCCGTGGCGCCGATCATGCCGCCGTCACTGCCGCGCGCGCCGCGCATCGACGACGACGCGGTGCGCGCCGCGGCCAAACTGCTCGGCCACGCCAAGCGCGTGCTGATCGTCGCCGGCGGCGGCGCGCAAGATGCCTCACCCGAAGTGACGTTCCTCTCCGACATGCTGCAGGCGCCCGTCATGGCGTACCGTCGCGGGCGCGGCGTGCTCGATGCCCGCAATCCGTTCAGCGTCACGCTGCCGATCGGCCGCGACCTCTGGGCGGAAGCCGACGCGGTGCTCGCCGTCGGCACCAAGCTCAATCCGATGACCGTCTGGGGCATCGATAACAAGCTTGGCGTGGTGCGCGTCGATTCCGACCCGGAAGAACCCGCGCGCTACCGCAAGCCGAATGTGGCGCTGATCGGCGATGCGGCTCCCATCCTCAAGCGGCTGATCGACAAACTCGCCCGCGCCAACCGCCTGCGCACCCCGCGCGAAGGAGAAATGAAGGAACGGCAGGCCAAATTGCGCGAGCGGCTGACAAAGCTTGCGCCGCAGCTCGCCTTCGTCGATTCCATCCGCCGCGAATTGCCCGAGGACGGCATTTACGTGGACGACGTCACGCAAATCGGCTTCGTCGCACGCCTTGCGATGCCGGTTTATCGGCCGCGCACGTTTCTCTCGCCCGGCTATCAGGACAATCTCGGCTGGGGCTATGCCACCGCGCTCGGTGCGCAATGCGCGCGGCCCGACACGCCGGTGCTCTCGATCAGCGGCGACGGCGGCTTCCTCTATACCGGCAACGAGCTTGCCACAGCGATCCGCCACCGCATTCCTCTGGTCGCCGTGGTGTTCAACGACGGCGCCTTCGGCAATGTGCGGCGCATCCAGCAGGAGCGCTTCGGCAACCGGCTGATCGCCTCGGATCTGGCCAATCCGGACTTCGCCAAATACGCGGAGAGTTTTGGCGCCGCCGGGCGCCGCGCACGCAACGCGGAGGAGCTTGGCGCGGCGCTGCGGCTCGCTTTTGCCCGGCCGGAGCCGACGCTGATCGAAGTCCCGGTCGGACCGCTGCCCTCCCCAT
This sequence comes from uncultured Alphaproteobacteria bacterium, assembly GCA_963753925.1. Taxonomy (GTDB): domain Bacteria; phylum Pseudomonadota; class Alphaproteobacteria; order Rhizobiales; family Xanthobacteraceae; genus Pseudolabrys. The sequence continues at coordinate 136,934 of CAVWEF010000004.1, read as the reverse complement.
GGGAATTCATCCACATGCCGCGCGTGCGCGGACTTAAGGCTGGCGCATGATCTTTTTCCGACCTTGCTTCGCCCGCCGAAGCCGGCTTCGCGAAGGCGGGTAACCGGTCCCCACTTTTCGGGATCATGCGCAAAGACGCTTGCCATGACTACCACCGGATCGGCTAGGGTTGCCGCAGCAATGGACCTGATTACCACAAGCACGGAACTGGCCGAGGTTTGCGCGCGCATGGCGCGGCACCCTTTCGTCACCGTCGACACCGAATTCCTGCGCGAGACGACCTATTACCCGCTGCTCTGCGTGGCGCAGATGGCGAGCCCAGACGAAGCTGTCGTCATCGACGCGCTTGCGGCCGGCATCGATCTTGGCCCGTTCTTCGACCTGCTGACCAATGAAAAGGTGGTCAAGGTGTTTCACGCGGCGCGCCAGGACATCGAAATTGTCTGGAACCTGGCGAAGAAGATCCCCCACCCCATCGTCGATACCCAGGTCGCCGCCATGGTGCTCGGCTACGGTGATTCCATTTCCTACGACCAGCTGGTGCAGCGCATCACCGGCGACCAGCTCGACAAATCGCACCGTTTCACCGACTGGACGCGGCGGCCGTTGAGTGACGCACAGGTCACCTACGCGCTGTCCGACGTGACGCATTTGCGCGACGTCTATGTGAAACTCGCCGCCGATCTGGAAAAACGCGAACGCACCAGCTGGGTCGAGGCGGAGATGGACGTGCTCACGTCGCCCGAGACCTACCGCATGGAGCCCGAAAGAGCCTGGGAGCGGCTGAAAAGCCGCGTGCGCAAGCCGCGCGACCTCGCGGTGCTGATGGAAGTCGCCGCCTGGCGCGAACGCGAGGCGCAGACGCGCGACGTCCCGCGCTCGCGCGTGCTCAAGGACGATGTGGTCGGCGATATCGCGACGCAGGCCCCGACCTCGCTCGATCGGCTCGGCAGTTTGCGCTCGCTGCCGAGGGGGTTTGAGCGCTCGCGCTGGGGCGACGCCATCATCGACGCGGTCAAGCGCGGGCTCGAACGCGATCCAAAAACGCTGCCGCAGCTCGACCGCTTTCGCCCCGCCCCGAACGGCGCCGCCACCGTCGAGTTGCTCAAGGTGCTGCTGCGCATGACCGCCGAGCGCCACGGCGTCGCCGCCAAGGTCATCGCCACGGTCGACGAGCTCGACCGCATCGCTGCCTCCGACGATGCCGATGTCCCCGCGCTCAGGGGCTGGCGGCGCGAATTGTTCGGAGAAAAGGCGCTGGCCTTGAAGCACGGCAAGCTGGCGCTCGCCGTCGAAAAAGGCCGCGTGGTGGCTGTGGAAAAGAGCTGACCGCGCGCATGAATTTTGCCAGCGACAATACGGCGATGGTAGCGCCGCAGATCATGGCCGCACTCGCGCGCGCAAACGAGGGTTATGTCCTCGGGTATGGCAACGACCCCTGGACAAAGCGCGTCGAAAAGCGCTTCGCGGACATCTTCAAGCGCGAGGTCGCGGTGTTTCTGGTGCCGACGGGAACGGCGGCGAATGCGCTGGCGCTCGCGCATTTTACGCCGCCATGGGGCGCCGTTCTCTGCCATGCGGAATCGCATATCGCGACCGACGAATGCGGCGCGCCGGAATTTTTCGGCAACGGCATCAAGCTCGTCGGCATCGCCGGCGAGGCCGGCAAGGTTACCTTCGAGGCGTTCAAGTCGACGCTAGACGAAGGCCAATGGAGCGCCCCGCATCACGTGGCGCCATCCGTCCTGTCGCTGTCGCAGGCGACCGAAGCTGGCACCATTTATCGGCCGCAGCAAATCCGCGAACTCGCCGATTTTGCGCATGCCCGCGGACTTGCGGTGCATGTCGACGGCGCGCGGCTGGGCAACGCCATCGCGCGCATGAATGTCTCGCCGGATGAGGCGACATGGAAGGCGGGCGTCGATGTCCTGTCCTTCGGCGCAACCAAAGGCGGCGCGCTGGCGGCGGAGGCGATCGTCTTCTTCGACCCGGCGCGCGGCGCCGACATGGCGCGGCGGCGCAAACGCGGCGGTCACCTTTTGTCGAAGCATCGCTTCATTGCCGCGCAGATGGACGCATTTCTGAAGGACGATCTCTGGCTCAATCTCGCGCGCCACGCCAACGCCATGGCCGATCGTCTGAGCGACGGGCTTGCCGCCGCCGGATTTGCAGCGGTCTGGCCGGTCGAGGCGAACGAAGTGTTCGCCATCCTGCCAAGACCGATTTGCGGCCGCCTCAAGGCCGCCGGCGCCGGCTTTTACGAACGAACATCGGAAAGCCTGCCGAAAAATACCACGGTCGGCCCTGACGCCACTCTCGTGCGCATGGTGACATCATTTGCAACGACGACAAGCGACGTCGACACATTTGTCGGCACGGTCAGAGGCAAATGACCGCTCTTGGCGACTAGGTCTCGATCACCGGCTCGCGCCCGACCAGCCGCGCGCACTGGCGCAGGCGGTTGTAGAGCCGGTCGCTGGCGAGCTGCGAAAATCTGCCGGGTAGCGTCAGCACTAGCTTGCCGCGCTTGACCCGCATCGGCGTCTTCGGCAGCACGCCACCCTGCCCGGCGGTGATGATGTAGGCAACGCGCATGGCGGCGCCGAGCACGCGGGCGCGGTCGAGCATGCGGGTAGTGGCGAGCTCGCGCAGCCGCGGCGATAAATCATCCTCGCTCAACCCCGCGTGGCGGAAATAGACCGAGAGCGCAAGATAGGCACGGCCGAGATGGTCGACGGCGACAAAGGCGCCATTGGCGATGATGTTCATCGACTGTTCGCCCCGGTAGTCCGGATGCGCGCGCCAGCCGATATCGCCGAGCAGGCAGGCGGCATGACGCAGGCGCCGCTCGTCGGCAGTCTCTTCCAAACCTGACGAACCGATAAAGGCGTCGGTCCAGTCGATCAGTTCCTCGCCATGATGCGGCGAGCGCGAGCGCAGCACGTTGAGGTCGGCGGCGGCGGCAATCAGCGGATCGCGCGGCCGCTCGTTGGGCTTGAGCAGCGAGTAGAGCAGGCCCTCGCGCACGCCGAGCACCGAGATGATCACCTGCTTCGGTTTGATCGCGCGCACCAGGTTTTCCATCACCAGCGCGGCGTAAGCGAGCAGCGGCCGGCGGGCGGCGTTGACGACTTCGATTTTCGACAGCGTTTCGGTGTCGACACGATGCACCAGCCGGGAAAACTCCAGCGCCTCGCGTGCGGAGATGCGGTAATTGTGCATAACGTGGAACGGGTAGCCGGTCTGCCACATGTGCAGCCGCGCCAGCGCGCGCCAGGTGCCGCCGACGGCGTAGAAAGTGCGGCCCTCGCCTTCTTCGAGCATGTCGAGACCGTCGAAGGCGTCCTCGACGATCTTCTCGGCTTTCTTCATCGACTTGCCGGCGATGTCCTGCAGCGCCAGGCCGCCGAGCGGCAGCGTCATCCCGGATTTCACGCGGCTGCCGTGCACATCGACCAGTTCCAGCGAGCCGCCGCCGAGGTCGCCGACGATCCCGTCCGGATGATGGATGCCGGAGACGATGCCGAGCGCGGTGAGCTGCGCCTCGCGTTTGCCGGAGAGAATGGTAATCGGCGTGCGGCAGATGCGCTCGGCTTCGGCGATGAAGGCGCGGCCGTTGCGCGCGTCGCGGCAGGCTGCCGTTGCGATCGCCCAGATGCGGCGGACGTGCACCGTATCGCACAGCGCGCGGAAGCGCCTGAGCGCGTCGAAGGCGATGTCGATGGCGTCCGCCGCCAGCAGTCCTGTGCTCTGCACCTGCCGGCCGAGGCCCGCCAGCACCTTTTCGTTGAACATCGGCGTCGGCGCGCGGGTGAGCCCCTCGTAGATGACGAGGCGGACCGAGTTCGAGCCGATATCGATGACGGCGATCGGCGGGCCATGATCGAGCCGGCCCTTGAACGAACTTGCGCTGGCTGCGGAATGCTTGACGGCGCGCGAGCGCTTACGCGCCTTCGACGAGGCGGCGTATAAGGCTACGCGGCGAGGACTCTTTGAGCGATTTGCCACGACCCGACAGGCTCGGATTGGTCATGAAGTATTTATGGGCGTTGAACGGTTCCTCGCCCGGCGCCGCCTTTATGCGCGTCGATGAGCCGTCCGGCAAGAGCGTCCAACTTTGCTCGTTATCCTTGAAGTTTGCGACCATGATCTGGCCCAACACCTGCTCGTGCACGGTCGGATTGAGAATCGGGCACAGCACCTCGACCCGGCGGTCGAGGTTCCTCGGCATCATGTCGGCGGAGCCGATATAGACCGCGGCTTTGGGGTGCGGCAGCGTGTTTCCGGCGCCGAAGCAGTAGATGCGGCTGTGCTCAAGAAAGCGGCCGACGATGGATTTGACGCGGATATTCTCGGACAGGCCGGGAACTCCGGGGCGCAGGCAGCAGATGCCACGCACAATAAGATCGATAGCAACGCCTGCAGCGGACGCGTCATAAAGCGCATCGATAATGCCGGGATCGACCAGCGCGTTCATTTTCATCCAGATCGCCGCCGGCTTGCCGGCCTTGGCGTTGGCGGTTTCCTTGGCGATATGGTCGGCGATGCGCTTACGCAGGTTGATCGGCGAGATCGCCATTTCCTCCAGCTCGGCCGGCTCTGCATAGCCGGTGATGTAGTTGAAGATGCGCGCGACGTCGCGCGCGATCACCGGATCGGCGGAGAAGAAGGACAGGTCGGTGTAGATGCGCGCGGTGACCGGATGGTAGTTGCCGGTTCCGCAATGCACGTAGGTCGCGAGCGCCGAGCCTTCGCGCCGCACCACCAGCGACAGCTTGGCGTGCGTCTTCAATTCGATGAAGCCGAACACGACCTGCACGCCGGCGCGCTCCAGATCGCGCGCCCAGCGGATATTGGCCTCTTCGTCGAAGCGCGCCTTGAGTTCGATCAGCGCGGTGACCGATTTGCCGACCTCGGCCGCCTCGACCAACGTCTTGACGATCGGCGATTCCGCCGAGGTACGGTAGAGCGTCTGCTTGATCGCCACCACATTGGGGTCGCGCGCCGCCTGCTGCAGGAACTGCACGACAACGTCGAAAGACTCGTACGGATGGTGGACGATCAGGTCCTTCTGCCGGATGGCGGCAAAGCAATCGCCGCCGTGGTCGCGGATGCGCTCCGGATAACGTGGGTTGTAGGGCACGAATTCGAGATCGGGCCGGTCGAGGCGGGTGAGCTGGGCAAGATCGTTGAGCGCCAGCACGCCGTCGACCAGAAAAACTTCGTCGTCGGTCACGGCGAGAACGCGTTGCACGAAACTACGCAGCTCGACAGGCATCGTGGCGTTAAGCTCGAGCCGGATCACCGAGCCGCGGCGCCGCTGCTTGAGCGCGGTCTCGAAGGTGCGCACGAGGTCTTCGGCTTCTTCCTCGATTTCCACTTCCGAATCGCGCAACAGGCGGAAGGCACCCTGCCCCTTTACCACGTAGCCAGGGAACAGCCGGCCGATAAATAGCGACGTCGCTTCTTCAAGCGTGATCAGGCGAATAGTCTGGTCGGGCCCGCTCGGCAGGCGGATGAAGCGTTCGATCTTCTGCGGCATGCGAATGAGCGCGTTCATCGCCTTGCCGTCCTTGGCGCGCGAGAGTTGCATCGCCATGGAGAAGCCGAGATTGGGAATGAACGGGAACGGATGCGCCGGGTCGATAGCGAGCGGCGTGAGCAGCGGGAAGACGTGGGTGAGGAAGCGCTCCTCGAGCCAGGCGCGCTCCGGCTTCTTCAGATTCGCCCGCCTCGATCAAAATCACACCGACCGAAGCCAGCGCCGGCCGCAACACCAGCCACTGCCGCTGCTGATCGCCTGCGAGTTGCGAGACGGCTTCGCCGATGCGCGCAAGCTGCTCGTTCGGCGTTAACCCATCCGGACTTTGCTCGGCGACGCCCTGCCGCACCTGGCCTTTGAGACCGGCCACGCGCACCATGAAAAATTCGTCGAGGTTGTTGGCCGAGATGGAGAGAAAGCGCACCCGTTCGAGCATCGGGTGGCTCTCGTTGGCGGCCTCTTCCAGCACCCGGCGATTGAAGTGCAACCACGACAATTCACGGTTGATGAAACGTTGCGGCTGCGAGCGCAATGTTTCAGGCGCGGCTTCCGCCGCCGCGGAAACCGCAATTTCATCAATTTCAGCAATAGCTTGTCCGCGATCAGCCATGTGAATCTACGCCTGCAAGCCGCCAGGCCGGGTCATACCAAAAGAATCTCGCTAAGCCCCTAACGTGGCGCCTACGTGACATTCCGCTCCCGGCAAAGCCGCCCGTCAAGCCGAAGAAGGCCGGAATAACGCAGCGGCCAGCGACTTGGTTATCGGCCGCTGCTGCCGCAAACCCTCCTCGTCGAGCCGAATAACCACGTCACGGGCAACAGCGAAGGAACGCTCGATGCGGTTGACGAGATAACTCACCAGCGCCTCGTCCATGTCGATCTGCCGGTCGGCGCCGAGCTTGACGATCAACGCGCGCAACAGCGCATCGTCGGGCGGCGCCAGCGCGACCGCTGGCACGGAGCGCAGGCGCGAGGCGAGATCGGGGATATCGAGCGCCAGCGCGCCGGGCGCCGCGCGGCCGGTGATGAGCACATAAGCGACGTCCTCGCGGGCGAGGTTGAGGAGGTGGAACATGGCGCGCTCGTCGAGCCCGTCGGCGTCCAGGTCCTCGACCACCAGCGCGCCGGTGGCGAAGGCCGCCGGCAAATCGATGTGCGATGAGCGAGCGCGCGGAAATCGTGCGCGCGCCGGATTCCGCCGCCCAGATCGAGGCGAGATGGCTTTTGCCCGAGCCTTCCGGACCGATGAGCGCCATCACGCGGGCCGGCCAGTCCGGCCAGCGTTCGATCAGGCCGAGCGCGGCCGCGTTCGATGGACCAGACAGAAAATCATCGCGCGCGAAACTTTCCGCGTGATCGAGCGCAAGCAGGAGCTGACGCGGACTGACAGAAGCACCCATTGCGACCTAACCGGAGCTTTCGCCGGTATAGAGTACGCTGGCGCGGTAGCGTTGCAGGGCAAAGCGCACAAGCACGCCGATGGTGGCGGCAAGCGGCACCGCCACGAGCAGGCCGACGAAGCCGAACAGATAGCCGAAGGCGAGCAGCGCGAAGATCACCCAGACCGGATGCAGGCCCACGCTCCTGCCGACAAGCTTGGGCGATAAAACATTGCCTTCGAAAAACTGCCCGACCAGGAAAATGCCGAGCACGATCAGGATCGACGACCAATGCGGCCAGAACTGGGCCACCGCCACGCCGAGCCCAAGGATCAGGCCCGTCATCGATCCCACATAGGGAACGAAGGTGATGATCCCGGATACCAAGCCGATGAGCAGGCCGAAATTGAGGCCGCTGACGGTGAGCGCCACCGCGTAATAAACGCCAAGCACCACGCACACCGTGGTCTGCCCGCGCACGAAGCCGGCTATCGCCGCATCGCATTCGCGCCCCAGTTCGCGCACGGTCTCCTGTTGATGCAGCGGCACCCATTCGTCGACGCTGCGGATCATCCGGTGCCAATCGAAGATGAGATAAAAGGCAACCACAGGCGTCACCACGATGAGCGAGAACAACGAGATCAGCGCGCGGCCGCCCGACCACAGCGACTTGAGAAACGTCGTCAGCCAGCCGACGCCCTGCGTCACCAGATCGCCCATACGCCTTGTCGGTGGCAAAGCCCGCACCCAGGAGCTTCTGCGCCCACGGCTGATTGCCGAGCAGCGACTGAACCTTGGTGACGTAACCGGGGATATTATCGATGAACGACGACAATTGCCCGCCGAGAATCGGCGCGACTGTCAGGATCACCAGCACGAAAGCCAGAACGGCGACGGCGATAATCGACAAGGCGGCAACGGCCCGGTTGACGCCGGCACGCTCGATGCGATCGACCAGCGGATTGAGCAGATAGGCGATGGCCATGCCGGCCACGAAGGGCAGCAGGATGCCGCTCAAAAGCCATAGCACTAGCACGAAGATAGTAAGCGCGCCGACCCAGAACAGCATGTGCCGCTGCAACGGCATGGGGCCGCCGGACTTGGCAACATCGCGGCGCGGCGTATTGCGGGCGCGCGGGCTCACGGTTTGGCCGCTGCGGTATTCATATGGCGTACCCATTCGGCGAGATAGGCGGCCACCGACAGCAGCGTCAAAGCCGTAACCAGTCCCATGAGCACCACCGTCAACGTATGCGCCTCTTTTTTGAATCCGAGCGAACCGAGAACCACGCAGGCAAACACGATCTGCGCCACGGTGTTGAGCTTGGACACCACCAGCGGCTTGATCTTGAACGGCTTGCCCACCACCCAGGCGAGCATGATCCCGCCGACGATGAGGATATCGCGCGACACCACCAGGATCACCAGCCAGCGCGGGATTTCCCCGTTAATTCCGAGCGTGAGATAGATCGACACGATCAACGCCTTGTCGGCCAGCGGGTCGAGATAGGCGCCGAGCTCGGTAGTCATGTTGAAGCGTTTGGCGAGGAAGCCGTCGACGCCGTCGCTCACCCCGGCGGCGAGGAACAGCACGAAGGCAACCCACATCGCGCCGGACGAAATCGCCCACACCACGATCGGCACCAGCAGGATTCGCCCCAAGGTGATGAGGTTAGGGATACTCAAAGATGTTAGCGCCCCGGCTCGCCGGCGCGTCGGTAGCGACACGCCCATTGGCGGCCTGAGTATAACGGGGCGCGGACCATTGCGCGACTTGCGATTGTGACGTAGGACCGCCGCGAACGAGGCCCTTCATGGCAGAAACGCGGCGCGGGCTCACTTACGCGCAGGCGGGCGTCGATATCGGCGCCGGCAACAGGATGGTCGAGCTGATCAAGCCGCTGGTGCGCGCCACCGCACGTCCCGGCGCCGACGCCGAAATCGGCGGCTTCGGCGGCTTATTCGATCTCAAGCCACTCGGCTTCAAGGACCCGGTGCTGGTCGCCGCCAATGACGGCGTCGGCACCAAGGTGAAAATCGCCATCGAGACAGGCCGCCACGATACGATCGGCATCGATCTTGTCGCCATGAGCGTGAACGACCTGGTGGTGCAAGGCGCCGAGCCGCTGTTTTTTCTCGACTACTTCGCCACCGGCAAGCTGGCGCCGGAGATGGCGGCGGCGGTCGTCGCCGGCATTTCACTGGGATGCCGCGAGGCCGGCTGCGCGCTGATCGGCGGCGAGACCGCGGAAATGCCCGGCCTCTATCGCGAACGACGACTACGACCTCGCCGGCTTTGCCGTCGGCGCCGCCGAGCGCGGCGATCTGCTGCCGCGCAAGGACATTGCCGAAGGCGATGCGATCATCGGGCTTGCCTCCTCCGGCGTGCATTCCAACGGCTTTTCGCTGGTGCGCAACATCGTCGGCAAAAGCGGACTGGGGTGGAGCGATCCCGCGCCTTTCGCCGACGACGCGTCACTCGGCGACGCCATGCTGACGCCGACGCGCATCTACGTAAAGTCCTGCCTCGCCGCCATGCGCGAGACCAAAGCGGTGAAGGGATTTGCCCATATCACCGGCGGTGGATTTCCCGACAACATTCCGCGCGTGCTGCCCAAGGGCCTCGGCGCGCGCATCGATCTGTCGAAAATAACCGTGCCACCCGTATTCAAGTGGCTGGCCGCCGAAGGCGGTATCGCGCAGGCGGAGATGCTGCGCACATTCAACTGCGGCATCGGGATGATCGTCGTCGCCGCCGACAAAGACGCCGCCGCGTTGACCGCGGCCTTCACGCGCGCCGGCGATCAGGCGTTCGCCATCGGCAAGGTCGTGCGCGCCGCAGGCGAGCCGCGCGTCACCTACGACGGCAAGCTCGATCTTGGGTGAGCCAAATTTGGGTGAACAATGACCCGCAAGCGCGTCGCCGTCCTCATCTCCGGCCGCGGCTCCAACATGGCGGCGCTGATCGAGGCGGCGAAAGATAAATCCTATCCGGCCGAGATCGTTCGGGTCGTCTCCAACCGGCCGGACGCCGGTGGCCTTGCGACCGCCCGCACCGCCGGCATCGCCACCGAAATTGTCGACCACTCGACGTTTGGCAAAGACCGCGCCGCTTTCGAGCACGCGCTGCAAGCGACGCTCACGAAACATCGCATTGAGATCGTATGCCTCGCCGGCTTCATGCGGCTGCTCACACCGTGGATCGTCAACCAGTGGCCGCAACGACTACTCAATATCCACCCTGCTCTGCTGCCGGCGTTCAAGGGCCTCGACACGCATAGGCGCGCGCTCGACGCCGGCGTGAAAATGCACGGCGCGACCGTGCATTTCGTCGTGGCTGAAATGGATTCCGGGCCGATCATCGTCCAGGGCGCCATCACCGTACGCGCGAACGACACCGAAGAAACGCTCGGCCGCCGCGTACTCGCTGTCGAGCACCGCATTTATCCACTAGCGCTCAGGCTGGTGGCGGAAGGCCGCGTGCAAGTGGTCGATGGCCGCTGCCTGATTGACGGCCTGCCGGTGCCGGACACAGCACAATTGCTGCCGATCCAGTACTTCCTGATCGGCATCCCACGCTGCACCATCGGCACGATTGAACTGTTTCCGCGCCGGATGGTGTTAGAGATGATGGGCGCCCATCGGCTTGCCGGGCGAAATAAAAAAACATAAGAGAGGCAACATGCGCGCAGGTGGGAACACAAGACTGCTGTTTCCGGGTCTTGCCGGATTTTACGCGACCTGGCGCGACATCGGCTTCACGCTGATGCGCATCATCATCGGCGGCATCCTGCTCGTGCACGGCTGGGGCAAGGTATCGAGCGGCGAGGCGCGCATCGCTGCTTTCATGGGGAAGCTCGGCCTCGAGCCGGCCGCGTTTTTTGCCTATTCGGCGATGTTCCTGGAAACCATCGGCGCCGTCTGCGTGATCATCGGCCTGTTCACGCGCTTCTTCGCATCGGCGCTTGCCGTTGAAATGGGCATCGCGTTCCTCGTTGTCCATTTCGGCAAGGGCTTTGCCGTCAACCAGGGCGGCTACGAATACGTGCTGCTGCTCGGCATCGTGATGTTTGCCATCGCGCTGTGCGGCGGCGGCCCCTACTCGCTCGACGCCAAGATCGGCAAGGAGCTCTAGGCGCTTCCGCACCCACACCTTGTTGTCGTGGAAGGCGGCGCCGCCGAAAGGCGCAATCGAATCCGCCCCGGTCAACGTATTGATGCCGCAACCGTCGGCATAGGCCGCGTTCGGCCAGATCGACTCGGCAATCAGCACGCCACGGCGCAGGCCATCGAACAAATTCGCGTGCAGGCGCACTTGCCCGCGCGTATTACCAAGCACGACATAATCGCCGTCGCCGATGCCGAGCGGCGTTGCATCGTCGGGATGGATCATCACCGTTGGCCGCTTCTCCTGGGCCAGCGAGGTCGGCGTTTCGGTGAAGCTCGAATTGAGGAAGCCGCGCGACGGCGACGTGGCGAGGCGAAATGGATGCTTCGCCGTCGGCCGTCTCGATGACGGCCCAATGATCCGGCAGCATCGGCATGTCGGCGACAGGGCCGCACGTATAGGGACTTCGGAACGGCACCTTCGGCCAGTTCGGCTTGAAGCGGAACTTGCCGTCGGGCCAAGCGAAAGCCATCTAGATAATGGGATTGGCGGAACGGCGGCTGGCAATCGATCCAGCGGTTGGCTTCGAGTTCGGCGAGCGTGCCGCGTTTGGACGCGCGCAACATCTGATCGATCAGCTCGCGCGGACTCATTGCAAAGCCCGGATGTTTGGCGCCGACGCGGACGGCAAGCGCCGAGTTCACCTCGTGATTGGTGCGGCATTCGCCCGGCGGCTCGACCAGTTTGGGTCCGAGAACGAGGTATTGGTGGCCGCCGCCGCGATAGATGTCATCGTGCTCGAGGAAGGTGGTCGCCGGCAGCACCACGTCGGCCATTTTCGCCGTTTCGGTCATGAACTGCTCGTGCACGCAAGTGAAAAGATCCTCGCGGGCAAAGCCCCGCTTCACCTTATTCTGGTCGGGCGCAACCGACATTGGATTGGTGTTCTGGATGTGTAGCGCGGTAACCGGCGGGCCGCCGAACAAGGCAGTCGCGGTCGCCGGTGAGGATCGCGCCGATCTTCGATTGATCGAGCACGCGCACGGACGGGTCGCGCACGTCGAGACCCTCGACCATGGTCTTGTTGAGGGCATAGATGTCCTGGCTGATGTGGAAGGCGCCGCCCCCCTCCAGCTGCCACGCCCCAGTCACCGCCGCGATGCAGGAAGCTGCGTGCATGTTCGCTGCGCCGTTGCGCGAGCGCGAGAAGCCGTAGCCGAGGCGGAAGAAGGCGCGCTTGTTCTCGCCGACGAGGCGGGCGAAATCCTCGATCGTCTCCACCGGCGTGCCGGTAACCGCGGACGCCCATTGCGCATCGCGCGTGCGCAGATGCGCTTCCAGTTCGCGCGGCGCGTCGGTGTATTTATTCGAGGTAATCCCAGTCCGCCTTGCCGTCGCGGAACAGGCAATGCATCACCGCGCAGGCGAGCGCGCCGTCGGTGCCGGGTTTCACCAGCACCGGCAGATCGGCCTGCTCCATGGTGCCGTTCATGTAGATGTCCACCGCCACGATCTTGGCGCCGCGCTCTTTTCGCGCGCGCACGGCATGCGTCATCACGTTGACCTGCGTATTCACCGCATTGGTGCCCCAGATCACGACGAGATCGGATTTCGCCATTTCGCGCGGGTCGGCGCCGGCGACTTTGCCGACGCCGGCGGCAAAGCCAGTCCAGCCTGGATTGACGCAGATGGTGGAATGGAAGCCGGAATATTTTTTCGCGTTGCGCAGCCGGTTTATGCCGTCGCGCATCACCAGGCCCATGGTGCCGGCGTAGTAATAGGGCCAGACGGTTTCGGCGCCGTATTTCTTTTCGGCGGCAAGAAATTTCTCGGCGACGAGATCGAGCGCGTCATCCCAGGAAATTCTCTCGAATTCGCCCGAACCCTTGGCGTCCTTGCGGCGCAGCGGATGCAGCAGGCGATCCTTGTGATGCTGGCGCTCCGCGTAGCGGGCGACCTTGGCGCAGATCACGCCCGCCGTGTAGTCGTTGTCCTTGGCACCGTGCACGCGGCCGATGGTGTGCTCGTCGATCAGCTCGACCTCAAGCGCGCAGGTGGACGGGCAATCGTGCGGACAGGCGGAAAAGCCGACGCGTTTGGCGTTGGGCAACCGGATGGTCTGGTTCATAGAGGCAGTATAACAAGTCTTTTCAGACGTCGCTGCCGAACTTTAGCCTTGTCCGCCGCCAAAGACCGCCGGCGACCAGCACCACGACAACCCCCAGGATCGAGGCCGCGGCCGCGGCGCGATGCGCTGCGGGGACGCCAAATTGGTGGACGATCGCCGCCGTCACCACCGGATCGGTGGCAACCTCCTCGCCGGCAATCCAACCGATCAGCGCCGCTCCCGCCCAGACCAGGATCGGAAAGCGGTCGAGCAGCGACATGAACAGCGCCGCGCCGGCGACCACCATCGGAATGCTGACGCAGAGGCCGAGCACAAGGAGCGCCATGTCGCCCTCGACCGCAGCGGCGATGGCGATGACGTTGTCGAGGCTCATGACGATATCGGCGAGCGCAATGAAGCGCACCGCGCGCCACAGGTGCTGTACCGCCTCCCCTTCGCTGTGGTCGGGATCGTCCGGCACCAGGAGCTTGGCGGCGATATAGAGCAGTGCCAGCCCGCCGGCGATTTTCAGATACGGCAGCAGCATCAACGAGGCGACGACGCCGGTGAAGACGATGCGCAGGAGCGCGGCAATGCCGGCGCCGAAGATCATGCCCCAGACGCGCTGCATGCCAGGCAATCCGCGGCAGGCGAGCGCGATGACGACCGCGTTGTCGCCGGAGAGCAGAACGTTGATCCAGATGATCTTGGCGACGGCGACCCAGAACTCCGGCGTGCCCATCTCGAGCCAGCCGCCGCCGAGCATTGCGGACCAGGCGGCCGGATCGAAAGCTTGCGCCAGCGAATGCAACGTGCCGTGTCTCCTTGTGCGAGCAAAAGCGGGCGCGCCGCGCCAATCACGAAAATCGGGACGTTATAGCCGTATTCGCTGCACGCGGCGCGTCAGCCGACGATGTCTTTATCGGGAAAAAACTGCGCGATCTCGATTTTCGCGTTGTCGGCGGAATCGGAGCCGTGCACCGAATTTTCTCCGACCGATCTGGCATGCTCCTTGCGGATGGTGCCGGCGGCGGCCTTGGCCGGGTCGGTCGCGCCCATCACGTCGCGGTATTTGGCGACGGCATTGTCGCCTTCGAGCACCTGAACGACCACTGGCCCCGAAGTCATGAACTCGACCAGCTCGCCATAGAACGGGCGCGCTTTGTGGATCTCGTAGAATTTTTCAGCCTGCGCTTTGCTCATGCGGATGCGGCGCTGCGCGACGATGCGCAGGCCGGCCTTCTCGATCATGGCATTGATGGCGCCGGTGAGATTCCGCGCGGTCGCGTCGGGCTTGAGGATCGAAAAAGTACGCTCGACCGCCATCGGATGTTTCCTTTTGCGCCAACAGGTTGGCGCGGCTTATAGCGGGGGCTTTTTCGCCGGGCAAGCGCGGCGGCTGGTCGTCGTATTGCGCAATCTCTATGTTTGCCCGACGCAGGTTCCCGGAGGCGGCCATGAAATCGCGTTATACGATGTTTGCCGGCTACAACGCGTGGTGCAATCGGCGGCTTTATGACGCGGCGGCCAGGCTCAGCGACACGGATTACCGCGCCCGGCGTGGCGCCTTCTTCAGTTCGGTGCACGGCACGCTTAACCATCTCATGGTCGGCGATCGCATCTGGATGCAGCGATTCACCGGCAAAGGCGAAGTCCCGCCTAGCCTCGACGCCATCCTCTACGAGGATTTCCACGATCTGCGCGCCGCGCGCCTGGCCGAAGACGCACGCATCAACGACTACGTCGAAAGCCTGAGCGAGCAGGACTTCGCCGGCACCATCCGCTATCGCACCTTCGTCAACCCGGCCGATATCGAGCAAGATCTTGCGCCGGCGCTCGATCATTTCTTCAATCACCAGACGCACCATCGTGGACAGGCGCACGCCCTTCTCTCCGCCGTCCTCGGCAACAAGGCGACACCGTCGTTCGACCTGATCATCTACCAGCGCGAGACCGGCCAAGGCGGACTGCGCCTGTCGCGCTAGGGCTATGACTTCGGGGGGATTGCATCGCGCCGCCGCCTCGGCCACAAGGCGCGCATGCTCGTCATCGACGATCTCACCGTCCGCATTGGCGGCCGTCCGCTGCTTGAAGGCGCCAGCGCGCGCATTACCAACGGCGCGCGCGTCGGCCTGGTCGGCCGCAACGGCAGCGGCAAGACCACGCTGTTCGGCGTGATCGCCGGAGACATTTCGGCGGAACACGGCGACGTCGAGATGCCACCGCGCTGGCGCATCGGACGCCTGGCGCAGGAAGCCCCCAACGGCTCGGAAAGCCTGCTCGAGATCGTGCTCAAGGCCGACCGCGAGCGTGAGACACTGCTGGCCGAGGCGGAAACGGCGCATGACCCGCACCGCATCGCCGAGATCCAGACGCGGCTCGCCGATATCGGTGCGCACGCGGCGCCAGCGCGTGCCGCTTCGATCCTCTCCGGGCTCGGTTTTTCCACCGCCGACCAGCATCGTCCGTGCGCGGAATTCTCCGGCGGCTGGCGTATGCGCGTAGCGCTCGCAGCGACGCTGTTTGCCGAACCCGAACTGCTGCTGCTCGACGAGCCGACCAACTATCTCGATCTCGAAGGCACGCTGTGGCTGCAGGAGCATCTGGCGCGCTACCCCAAGACCATGGTCATCATCAGCCACGACCGCGACCTGCTCGACAATGCGGTGGGGCATATTCTGTCGCTGGAGGCGCGCAAGCTCACGCTTTATCGCGGCGGCTATTCCGCCTTCGAGCGGCAGCGGCGCGAGCGATTGCTGCTCGATCAGAAGATGGTCAAGAAGCAGGAGGCACAGCGCAAGCACATTCAGGCCTTTGTCGACCGCTTCCGCGCCAAGGCAACCAAGGCGCGCCAGGCGCAGTCGCGCCTGAAGATGCTCGCCAGGATGGAGCCGATCGCCGCGCTGGTCACCGAGGAGGTGCACCCGATCCACTTTCCGGCGCCGGGGAAAGCGCTGTCGCCGCCGATCATCGCCACCGAGGACGTCGCGGTCGGCTATGATGGACGCAGGGTTTTGTCGGGCCTCACCTTGCGCATCGACAATGACGACCGCATCGCCTTGCTTGGCGCCAATGGCAACGGCAAATCGACGCTCGTGAAGCTCCTCGCCGGCCGCCTCGCGCCGATGCAAGGCACCGTCACGCGCGCGGCGACGCTCAAGGTCGGCTATTTCGCCCAGCACCAGCTCGACGAGCTTGAAGGCGATGCGAGCCCTTACCAACACGTGCGCCGGCTGATGCCGGAGGCGCCCGAGGCCAAGGTCCGTGCCCGCGTCGGAGCGATCGGGTTTTCCGGGCTCGCCGCCAACAACGCGGTCAAGACGCTCTCCGGCGGCGAGAAATCGCGGCTGCTTTTGGGGCTCGCGACCTTCGCCGCCCCGCAGCTCATCATTCTCGACGAGCCGACCAACCATCTCGATATCGACAGCCGCGCCGCGCTGATCGAGGCGATCAACGATTACCCCGGCGCGGTGATCCTAGTCTCGCACGACCGTTATCTGCTGGAAGCCTGCGCCGACCGACTCTGGCTGGTGCAAGGCGGCAGGGTTGCGCCGTTCGACGGCGATCTCGACGATTACCGGCGCGCCGTGCTCGGCGACGAGAGCGAAGTCCCCGCGAGCAAGGCGGCGGCACGCCCCGACCCCGCTGACGCCCGGCGCGCTGCCGCCGACAAGCGCGTCGAAACCGCGCCGCTGCGCAAGCGCGTGACAAAAGCCGAAGCGGACATCGCGCAGTTGAACCGCCAGCTCAAGAAGCTGGACGCGACACTTGCCGACGGCGACCTGTTCGCACGCGAGCCGGCGCGAGCGGCCGAACTGTCGAAGACGCGCGCCAAGGTCGTTGCGGCCATCGCCAAGGCGGAAGAGGAATGGATCGCCGCCAGCGCCGCGCTGGAAACCGCCTGAGCGGCCCGCGCCTACTGCACGACTTCGATCGAGCGCTGCGACGTCTTGGCGGCCGCCGGTTTTTTCTTCGTCGTCTTCTTCTTTTTAGGCGGCGGCTTGACCGGTTCGAGCGGCGCCGGCGCGCGGTCGATTTCTTTCAGCCGTCCGTCATTGAAATGATAGATGCCGGGCCACGGACCGGAAATGATAAGTCAGCACGACTTGGCGCTCGCCCTTTTCGCCGGCGCTGATGCTGACATTGCCCGGCATTCCGGCGCGCTGCACCGCCTGGCATTCGGTCATGCCAAGCGCGATGCCGCCCAGCACTGGCGGCGCGCCTGCATCGGCGGGGACGAGCTGATTGGGCGGCGGCGCGGCCCCATTGCCGGGAGCGGGCGGCGTCGCGGCTGGCGCGGCCGGCGGGGCAGCAGCGGGTGCCGCAGGCGTCGGCGCTTGCGCCTCCGCTTGTGTCTGCGCCGCGACCGGGCTGCAACGCCCGTCTGCCCCGACCAGGTCATCGGGGCCAACCGGCCCGCGATTGTCTAAATTGGCCGACATTGGCACTGACGGGCCGGGCCCAATCCGGCTTGGCGAAAACATCGATCGGCTTGGAGAACCAGCCGCCTTCGTTCTTGTCCTCGAAAACTCCCGCAGAATTCTTGCAGCCGCCGAGGACGGCGCAAAGCCCGACGGCAAAAACGAGCGCGATATACGAAACGGCGCGATGGCGCGGCAAAACGAAGTCCCCCGGTCGATCTATCGTGTTGTCTCTTAAGCGGTATTTTGCGTCATCAGCAAGGCGGCCGACAAGCCGCATCCAACCGCAGCCTCGGCCAATGGCCGATAGGGCAATGGCTCAGCATCATGCCTGCTTCGACCCAGCGGCCGTCCGCGTCCGGCTGCCAATAGGTCGCCGCAAAGCCTTTGGCCTTGGCCTCGCTCCAGCGCTCCCGCGCGGCGGCGACCGCCTCCTCGTCATCGCCGTCGAACACCAGCACGATGCGCTCGTAGGCTTCCGCGTTCGCTGGCACCGGCGCCCCGTCGATGAGGAACCGCACGCTCGCCGCATTCGGATTGCCGTCATTGACCGTAAGCAGCACCGGCTGCTGCGCCGCTTCCGCCTCGCGCCAGGTGCCATGCGGCATGAAGCCGTCGTCGCGATAGGTCCACAAATGCGCGTCGAGCGCCTCGATGCGCTCCTCCGAGGCGCTCTGCACGACCACCTTCCAGCCGCGCTCGACCGATTTCTCCAAGAGCGCCGGCAGCACGCCTTCGAGCTTCTGGCCTTGCAGGTGATAGAAAAGGATTTCGGTCATGGGATCCTAAGCGAATGATCGAACGCTACTTCTCGTAATAATCCGCGACCAGGCGATCGAGTAGGCGCACGCCCCAGCCCGATCCCCAGCTCTTGTTGATGTCGCTCTGGCGGGAATCGAAGCCGGTGCCGGCGATGTCGAGATGCGCCCAGGGCGTCTTGTCGGCGACGAAGCGCTGCAGAAACTGCGCCGCGGTAATGGCGCCGCCCCAGCGGCCGGCGCCGGTGTTCTTCACGTCGGCGAATTTTGAATCGATCTGCTTGTCGTATTCAGGCGCCAGAGGCATCCGCCAGACCAGTTCGCCGGTGTCCTGGCCGGCCTTGGTCAGCCGCTCGGCGAGCTTGTCGTCATTGGAAAACAGCCCGGCATTTTCGTGGCCGAGCGCGACGATGATCGCGCCGGTGAGGGTTGCCAGATCCACCATGAATTTCGGGGCAAAACGCTTGGCCGTGTACCAGAGCGCGTCGGCCAGCACGAGGCGGCCTTCGGCGTCGGTGTTGATGATCTCGATGGTCTGTCCCGACATCGATTTGACGATGTCGCCGGGCCGCTGCGCGTTGCCGTCCGGCATGTTCTCGACAATGCCGATGACGCCGACCGCGTTCACCTTGGCCTTGCGCGCGCCGAGGGTGTGCATCAGGCCGACGACACAGGCCGCGCCCGCCATGTCGCCCTTCATGTCTTCCATGCCGGCGGCCGGCTTGATCGAGATGCCGCCGGTGTCGAAGCAGACGCCCTTGCCGACGAACGCAACCGGCGCCTCACCCTTCTTGCCGCCGTTCCAGCGCATCACCACCATGCGGCTGTCGCGCGCCGAGCCCTGGCCGACGCCGAGCAGCGCACCCATGCCGAGTTTCGTCATCGCCCGAACGTCGAGGATTTCGACGGCCACGCCGACCTTTCTCAGCACTGCCGGTGCGGCGCGCGAATTCCGCCGGGTAGAGCACGTTCGCCGGCTCGTTCACCAGGTCGCGCGCCATGTCGACGCCGTCGGCGATCGCCTCGCGGGGGCCAAAGGCCGCGCGCGTCGCCGTCACATCGGCCACCGCGACGCTCACCTTGATCGCGGCGCGGCGTTCGTCGTCCTTGCGCTTGGTCTTGTAGCGGTCGAAGGCGTAGGCGCGCAGGCGCATGCCCTGCGCCAGATCGGCCGCCCGCGCCGCGCTCATGGCGCCCCCGGACAGCTCGGCGAACACGGTTGCTTCGGTGACGCTTGCCGGCAACTTGCCCATGGCGATGCCGCCCAATTTGAGAAAATCCTTGGGCTGCAGGTCCGCTGTCTTGCCGGTGCCGATGACCACAAGGCGCGGCAGTTTCAGCCCCTCCGGCATGACGAGTTCAATGGCCGACCCGCTCTTGCCGGTAAAACGCTCGGCCTTCGCCGCCCGCGCCACGAGGTCGCCGGTCGACGCCAACGCCCTGCGGGTGGCTGGGCCGAACTTGAGGCCGTTATCGCAGAACACGACGAGAACGCCCTTGGGCGCATCGGCGAAGGCGCTAAATCCGAGCGTCAGGGCATCGGCCATGGTGGACAGTCCTCATTGCGGGCATGTTTTCATCAGGCGTGGCTATGGCGCCCATATGGCCCACCGCAACCCCTTCTGCAAAGCTTGAAATCGCCGCCTTTGCCGCCTCTGCACAGATCGCCTGGCCTAAGCCCGAAAGGCAGGCCCCGGCAGTGCTATTTCCTTGCGAGAATTGGGGTGGCCTGCACCGATTGGGGGTGCCGTCCGGCCCTCCGGCTTTAACTTTTTATTGTGCATGTTCAATGGCTTTGCCTTTGACCGGCCACTTTGTGGACGGATCAAGGTAAACCTGAGGGGGTTGGGATTAGGCTGCGGGCCATCAGCCGTCCGGTCGAGGGGATCGGGCGCGTTGGGGCTTGCGCATTTGGGAGCTGGGGGACGACGTCGCGGATGGGGTCGATCAACCGATATATTTTCAGCACGACATTCACGGCGTTCGTCATCGTGCTGGTCAGCCTGACGGCGGTGATCTGGGTCACGCAAGCCTTGCGCGACATCGACATCATGACCAACCAGGGCCAGACCATTCTGGTCTTCGTCGGCATCACCGGGCTGATCATTCCGCTGCTGGTTCTGGTGATCGCGCCGATCGCCCTGCTGATCGCGGTCGCGCACGTACTCAACAAGCTGTCGAACGATTCCGAAATCATCGTCATGAATTCGGCCGGCATATCGCCGTGGGTCCTGTTCCGCGCCTTCCTGCCGGTCGCCATCGTGGTGTCGATCTTCGTCGTCGCGATCAGCGCCTATTTCGCGCCCAAGGGCCTGCGCATGCTGCGCGACTGGCTCACCGAAGTCCGCGCCAACGTGGTGACCACGATCGTGCAACCGGGCCGCTTCACCGCGATCGAGAGCGGCGTCACCATTCACATCCGCGAGCGCCGCAATAACGGACAACTGCTCGGTATTTTCCTCGACGACCGGCGCGACCCCGCCGAGCGCGTCACCGTGCTGGCCGAGGCCGGCGAACTGATCGACAATGACAACGGTACGTTCCTCGTTCTGCAAAAGGGAATGGTGCAAAGGAAACAGCCGAGCGAGCGCGACCCGGCGATGGTGGTCTTCGACCGCTACGCGTTCGATTTGTCGCAGTTTGCCGGCGGGCCGCAAGCCGTAACGTATTCGATCCGCGAGTATTATCTGTGGCAGTTTCTGTTTCCCGACCCGAAGGATAAGCTCTACGTCGAGCAACCGGGACAGTTCCGCGCCGAGCTGTTCGACCGCCTGATGGCGCCGCTCTATCCGCTCGCCTTCCTGGTCATCGCTTTCGCCTATCTCGGCACGCCGCGCACTACGCGACAAAGCCGCACGTTGTCGCTGTTTGGCGCTATCGGCGGCGTAGCGCTGCTGCGCCTGACCGGCTTCGTCTCCACCGTGTTCGGCGTGACCTTTCCGTGGATGGTGTGGCTGCAATTCGTCGCGCTCGCGGTCGCCTTCGCGCTCGGCCTCACCGTGATCCGCCGCGGCCTCATCGTCGAGCCGCCCGCCTTCATCGCCAATTGGCTTGCCGCGCTCGGCGAGCGCATCAGCCGTCGTTTCGCAACCTCGTAATGTGACCATGCCGATTTTCACCGGAACACTGGCGCGATATTTCGGCCTGCGCTTTCTCAGCGCGGTGCTGATGGTGTTTGCCGGCATTTTCGTGCTGATCGCGTTGCTCGACTATATCGAGTTGATGCGGCGCGCCGCCGACATCCCGCACGTCTCGGCGGTGCTGGTGGCGAAAACGTCGCTCTACCGCGTGCCGCAGGTCACCGAGCGCATCTTGCCGTTCTGCGTGCTGATTGGCGCCATGTTCTGTTATCTCAATCTGTCGCGGCGGCTGGAACTGGTGATCGCGCGCGCCTCCGGCATGTCGGCCTGGCAATTCATCGCGCCGGCGCTGATCGTCGCCCTCTTCATCGGCGTCGTCGCCACCACGCTCTACAATCCGATCTCGGCTGTCTTGCAGGAGCGCTCCAAACGCTTCGAAGCCGAACTGTTCGGCGAGAGCCGCGGCGGATCGCGAGGCGGCGGCACGTTCTGGGCAAGCCAGCGCGACAACTCCGGGCAGGCGATCATCAACGCCCAGTCGAGCCGCGATCAGGGCGCCGAACTCAGCGGGGTGTCGGTCTTCACCTTCGATGCCGCCGGGCACTTCGCCCAGCGCATCGAAGCGCGCGCCGCCGTGCTTAAGCCGGGGGTCTGGCAACTGCTGGATGCGCGCGTCTACGCGCTTGCAACCATGCCGGTCGACCAGCCGGTTTATTTGCTCAAGACCAACCTGACGCCGGAACAAGCACGCGAAAGCTTTGCCACACCCGAAACCGTGCCGTTCTGGGACCTGCCGTCGTATATCACCATCGCCGAACACGCCGGACTAGTGGCGGCAGGCTATAGATTGCAGTTCCAGAAGCTTCTGGCGCGGCCATTCTTGCTGGCCGCCATGGTTTTCCTTGCCGCGTCAGTCAGTCTACGGTTCTTCCGTTTCGGCGGCGTGCAAAAGATGGTTTTAAGTGGCGTGGCCGCGGGGTTTCTGCTTTACGTTTTGTCCAAGGTCACCGAGGATTTAAGCAAGGCCGACTTGTTGCACCCCGTTGCGGCGGCATGGCTGCCGGTGTTCGTCGGCGGGCTGACCGGATTTATTGCGTTGTTGTACCAGGAGGACGGGTGATGACGGGGCTGCGTAGCACTCGTCCACCCATGCGCCGACGGCCTGGTTCCGACCTTGGCCGCGGCGCTGCCTGCGTCGTCGCCGTCCTCGCGCTGCTGGCCGGCGCCGGCGTGTTTGCGGGCGCGCCGGCGTTGGCGCAGAACCTGAGTTTCCCGCAGCGGCCGGCGCCGAAAAAATCGCAGATCGCCATCGAGCGGGAAAAGTCCGGGCAGAAGCAGATGCTCGTACAGGCGCGCGAGATCGACTACGACTACGCCAATCATCGCGTCGCCGCCGTCGGCAACGTGCAGATCTATTACGGCGGCTCCACGCTGCAGGCGGACAAGGTCGTCTACGACGAAAAGACGCGGCGCCTGCACGCAGAAGGCAATGTGCGGCTGACCGAAGAGGACGGCAAGGTCACCTACGGCAACATCATGGACCTGTCCGACGACTACCGGAACGGGTTCGTGGATTTGCTGCGCCTCGACACGCCGGATCAGACGCGAATGGCGGCGGCGCGCGCCGAACGCACCAGCGGCAACTTCACCGTCTTTCACAACGGCGTCTATACCGCCTGTGCGCCGTGCAAGGACGATCCGAAGAAGCCGCCGCTATGGCAGGTCAAGGCGGCGCGCATCATCTACGATCAGGGTGAGAAGATGATGTATTTCGAGGACGCGCGCCTCGAATTTTACGGCCATCCGATCGCCTGGATGCCCTATTTCTCGGCGCCCGATCCGACGGTCAAGCGCAAGACCGGCGTGCTCATTCCCTCGGTCTCATCGAGTTCGATTTACGGCCAGGCGCTCGAGGTCCCCTACTACTGGGCGCTAGCGCCGGACTACGACGCGACCTTCTCGCCGATGATCACCACCAAGCAGGGCCCGCTGTTGCAAGGCGAATTTCGTCAGCGCCTGCTCAACGGCGCTTACTCGATCCGCGCCGCCGGCATCGACCAGTTGGACAAGAACTACTTCGCCCCCGTCGGCGGCGTGACCGCCCCAGGCTATCGAGACTTCCGCGGTAGCGTGGAAAGCTCAGGCAAGTTCGCCCTCACCGATAAATGGATTTGGGGATGGGACGGCGTTGCGCTGACTGACAAGACATTCCTGCAGGACTACAACCCGCATCTGTCGCGCTACACGTCAGACGATCCGCTAACCGCCACCAGCGAAGGCACCTCACAGCTCTACCTCACCGGCAAAGGCAACCGCAGCTATTTTGACGTTCGCAGTATCTACTATCTCGGCTTCTCGACCGCGGATACGCAGAGCCAGATTCCGGTCATCTATCCAGTCCTCGACTACAGCTATACGTTCAATCATCCGGTACTTGGTGGCGAACTCGGTTACGACATCAATTTTACCAACCTCACTCGCCAGTCCGCGGACTTCGAGCCAATCACCCAAAGCGCGGTCAACAATGACACGTGTAGCCAGACCGCCAATCCCGCGGTCAAGACGATGGCGAATTGCGTGCTGCGCGGCGTGCCCGGCACCTACAGCCGCTTCTCGGTGGAAACGAAATGGCAACGCAGCATCACTGACCCGATCGGCGAAGTGTTCACGCCGTTTGCCTCGCTGCGCGCCGACGCCGGCGCCATGCAAATCAATTCCCAACCGGGCGTTTCCAACTTCATCAACACCGGCGATACCAGTCTCGTGCGCGCCATGCCGACCGTCGGCCTGGAATACCGCTTCCCGTTCATTGACGTGATGTCCTGGGGCACGCAGACGGTGGAGCCGATCGCGCAGATTATCGCGCGGCCCAACGAGCCGCAGGTTGGCAAGTGGCCAACCGAGGACGCGCAAAGCTTCGTGTTTGACGACAGCAACCTGTTCCGCGTCGACAAGTTCTCCGGCTGGGATCGCGTCGAGGGCGGCGGCCGCGCCAATTACGGCGTGCAATATACGGCGCAATTCAATCAAGGCGGATTCGTCAATGCGCTGTTCGGGCAGTCCTACAGTCTGTTCGGGACGAATTCATTTGCTCAGGCAGACCTTGCGAATACCGGGCTCAACAGCGGACTCGACACCACCGTTTCCGACTATGTCGCGCGGGTCTCCTACCAGCCCAACAAGACCTACACCTTCACCTCGCGCTTCCGTTTCGACCACGACACATTCTCCTCGCAACGGACGGAATTTGAAGCCGCCGCCCAGTTCGATCGCTGGAATGTCAGCTTGCTATATGGCGACTATGCCGCGCAGCCCGAGATTGGCATCCTCAACCGCCAGCAGGGCATTCTCGGCACCGGATCCGTCAAACTCGACGCCAACTGGGTGCTGCTCGGCGGCGCCCGCTACGACATCAATGCCGGCGGATTCGACCAGACGCGGGTTGGCCTCGGTTATATCGGCGATTGCCTCATCTTGGCCCTGAATTACATTACAAATTACAGTTATGGCAGCGGCACGCCGGTCCTCAACCACACGATCATGTTGCAGTTGAACCTGCGTACGCTCGGAGGAACATCGGTAAGCCAAGGCGTCACCAGCGTGGGCGGCCTTTGAGCGAAATCCGTAGACGCGCCGGGACACCTCGACCGCCGCGCGCCAGGCAGTGGATGTGACAATGCCGAGAATGAACAGGATCATTTTTGTCTCCCGGCTCATTGCCTGGGCGGTGTTCGCCGTCTTGCTGGCGATGCCCGCCGTGGCCGAGGCGCAGGTGGCTGTCGTCGTCAACGGTTCGCCAATCACCGAGCTCGATATAGCGCAGCGCAGCAAGTTGATCTCGTCCGCAACTCACAAGGCGCCGACGCGGCAGGAAGTCATCAACGAGTTGATCGACGACCGGATCAAGATTGCCAAGGCCAAATCCTATGGATTGGAGTTGACAGATGCCGACATCGATTCAGCTTTCACTGACATGGCCAAGCGACAAGGCATTTCGCCTCAGCAGTTCGCGCAAATCCTTGATCGCGACGGCATCACTGCGAATGCGCTCAAGGCACGCCTTAAGGCTGAATTGACCTGGCAGCAACTGGTGCGGGGCAAATTCGGTTCCGCCCTACAGGTCGGCGATTCCGATATCGCCCTCGCCATGCAATCGAGTGGCAACGACTCCGCCAAAGACGACGTCGGGTACATCTATACGCTCTATCCGGTCATTGTGATCGTGCCGAGCGGATCGAGCGCGGCGATCATGGAAGGCAAGCGCCGCGAGGCCGACAACTTGCGTGGAGGCTTTCTCTCCTGCTCGGCAGGTCTGGCGCTGGCGCGCGCGTTGCGCGATGTCGCCGTGCGCGAGCCGGTCGTGCGGAATTCGATCCGATCTGCCGCCGCAATTGCGCCAACTGCTCAGCACGCTGGAAGTCGGCCGGCTGACCACGCCCGACGTCACTCCGTTGGGACTGCAGATGTTCGCGCTTTGCGAAAAGAAAACAAGCACAGATGAATCTCCGGCCAAACGCCAATTGCGCGAACAGATTTACACCAAACGGTTTGAGGCCGAGTTCGAAGAAATTCCTCGACGAGATCCGCAAACAGGCGATGATCGAATACAAATGAGCGCGCGGAGCGACCGACCTCTGGCATTGACGCTGGGCGAGCCGGCCGGCGTCGGTCCCGATCTCACGCTGGCGATCTGGCGCCGTCGCGTCGAGCTCGATTTGCCGCCGTTCTATCTGATCGGCGAGCCGGACTTCTTGATGCGGCGCGCGCAGCTCTTTGGCCTCGACGTGCCGGTCATGATTGTCACGCCGCAAGACGCCGGCGCCGCTTTCGATCGCGCCTTGCCGGTCGTGCCGCTCGACCTTGCCATTTCCGCCGCGCCGGGAAAGCCGGACGCGAGCAGTGCGCCGGCGGCAATCGCCGCCATCCGGCGCGCCGTAGCGGATGTGCTCGCCGGACACGCGGCGGCCATCGTGACAAACCCGGTCGCCAAGAACGTGCTCTATCGCTCGGGCTTTGCCGAACCCGGCCATACCGAGTTTCTGGCGCGGCTCGCCGCCGAAGCGACCGGAAAGCCGCTGCATCCGGTGATGATGCTATGGTCGCCCGAACTGGCGGTCGTGCCCGTGACCATCCATTTGCCGCTGCGCGAGGTGCCGGGGCGGATCACCGCCGACCTGGTGGAGGCAACCGGCCGCATCGTCGCGCGCGATCTTGCCGCGCGGTTCGGTATTGCACGTCCGCGGCTTGCCATCGCCGGCCTTAACCCACACGCGGGGGAAGACGGCGCGCTGGGCGGCGAGGACGCCGCAATCGTTGCGCCCGCGGTCAAGCGACTGCAGGCCGAAGGCATCGATGCGCGCGGTCCGCTGCCGGCCGATACGCTGTTCAACGAGTGGGCGCGGTCAACCTATGACGTGGCGCTGTGCATGTATCACGACCAAGCGCTGATCCCGATCAAGACGCTGGCCTTCGACCACGCCGTGAATGTCACGCTCGGCCTGCCGTTTGTGCGCACGTCGCCCGATCACGGAACCGCCTTCGACATTGCCGGCAGCGGCCGCGCCGACCCGTCGAGCCTGATCGCGGCGCTGCGGCTTGCCGCGCGGCTCGCCGCCAACGCGCCGGCCCTCGTTCCGGCCAAATAAAAAATGGCGCAGATCGACGATCTGCCGCCGCTGCGTGATGTCATCCGCCGCCATCATCTGTCGCCGAAGAAATCGCTCGGACAGAATTTCCTGCTCGACCTCAATCTCACAACCCGCATCGCCCGCGCCGCCGAACCGATCGAGAGCGCGACCGTGGTCGAGGTCGGCCCGGGTCCGGGGGGCTTAACGCGCGCGCTGCTGGCGCTTGGCGCGAGGCGCGTCATCGCGATCGAACGCGATGAGCGGGCCATCGCAGCCTTGCAGGAGATTGCCGAGCGCTACCCTGGGCGGCTGGAGATTGTTCCCGGCGATGCGTTACGCTTTGACGTGCACAGTGTCCTTGGCGGGGCGAGCGCCAAGATCGTCGCCAACCTGCCTTACAATATCGCGACCGCGCTGCTGGTCGATTGGCTCACCGTCGAGCCGTGGCCGCCCTGGTATGACGCGCTGGTGCTTATGTTCCAGCGCGAAGTGGCCGAACGCATCGTCGCCGCACCCCGCAGCAAGACCTATGGGCGCCTTTCGGTACTGGCCGGCTGGCGCGCGCAGGCCAAGATCCTGTTCGATGTGGCGCCGTCGGCCTTCGTGCCGCCGCCGAAAGTGACATCCTCGGTGGTGCGCCTCGTCCCACGCGCGGCGCCGCTCGCCTGCAACGCGCAGGCGCTGCAGCGCGTGACCGAAGCAGGCTTCGGCCAGCGCCGCAAAATGCTGCGGCAGAGCCTGAAGACGCTTGGCGTCGATGCCGCGGCGCTCCTTGCCGCCGCCGGCATCGAACCGACGGCGCGCGCCGAGGATATTCCCGTCGAAGGCTTTGTGCGGCTCGCACGCGTTTTTTCCGAGCACACGCAATGTCGCGTGTGATACGGTCGTTTTCCATGCAAATGCATCGCCAATCGATGACCGCTTACGGCGCGCCGCTGTGCGAAACCGTTGCCGACGTCCCCGAACCCAATAGCAGCGAAGTGCTGGTGCGCATTTCCCGCTGCGGCGTCTGCCATTCCGACCTGCACATCCATGACGGCTATTTCCTGCTCGGCGACGGCAAGCAGCTCGACGTGCGCTCGGGCCGCACGCTGCCTTTCACCCTCGGCCATGAGATCGCCGGCAGCGTCGAACGCGCCGGGCCGGAGGCGGGCATCAAGCCAGGCGCCGCGGTCGCCGTTTATCCCTGGATCGGCTGCGGCCAGTGCGCGGCCTGCAAGGCGGGCGACGAAAACATCTGCATCGCGCCGCGCCATCTCGGCATTACCGTCGATGGCGGTTACGCCACGCATGTGCTGGTGCCGCATCCGCGTTACCTGATCGACTACGCGACGCTGCCGGCCTCGTATGCCGGCGCGCTGATGTGTTCGGGGCTCACCGCCTATGCGGCGCTCAAGCGGCTCGCCGACCGCGCGCCGCGGGCGCCATTGCTGCTGGTGGGCATCGGCGGCGTCGGCATGATGGGGCTCGCGCTGACGCGCGCCATGTACGGCACGGCGCCGTTCGTTGCCGACATCGATCCCAAAAAACGGGAGGCCGCGCTTGCCGCCGGCGCGCGCGAGGCGTTCGACCCGACCGACCCGAACGCGCGCAAGGCCGTGCTCAAGGCGAGCGGCGGCATTTACGCGGCGGTCGATTTCGTCGGTTCCGACAAATCGCTCAACTTTGCCACCGGAACATTGGCCAAAGGCGGCAAGGTCGTCATCACCGGCCTGATCGGCGGCGGCTATTCGACCGCGGTTGCCATGTTCCCGCTCAAGGCCATGACCATCGAGGGCACGCAGACCGGCACCCTGGCCGAAGCGCGCGAACTCATCGATCTCGTGCGCCGCAAAAACGTGCCGCCGCCGCCGATCGAGGATCGGCCGCTCGGCATGGCGCAAAAAAGCCTCGAGGACCTTCGTGGCGGCCGCGTCGTCGGCCGCGTGGTGCTGACGGCGTAACCTTTGCGTTCAACGCTATTTGTGTTCGAGGTTCTTCAGATCGGCCAGCAGCCGCGTCGGCGAACGGCTCAAGGTCCAGCATCTTCACCCGCTTGAGCCGCTCGGCGGTGAGGATCGCGCGCAGACGCATGAAGCTCTTGTCCAGATCGCGGTTGACCAGAATATAGTCGTATTCGCTCCAGTGCGAGATTTCCTCGATGGCGTTCCTCAGACGTTGCGAGATGATTTCACGGCTGTCCTCGGCGCGCCGTTCCAGCCGCGCCTTGAGTTCGTCGGCCGACGGCGGCAGCACGAACACCGTGACCACGTCGTCGCGCATCTTGTCGATGAGCTGGCGCGTGCCCTGCCAGTCGATGTCGAACAGCACGTCGCGTCCGCCGGCAAGCGCGTTCTCCACCGCCTCGCGCGGCGTGCCGTAATAATTTCCGTGCACCTCGGCCCATTCGAGCAGTTCGCCGTTGTCGCGCATGGTCTCGAACTGGCGCTTGGTGACGAAACGATAGTGCACGCCCTCGATCTCGCTCGGACGCCGCGTCCGCGTCGTCGCCGAGACCGACAGTTCGAGCCTGCCGGGATCCTCGATGTTTTCCCGCTCGAGCAGTGTGCGTGTCAACGTCGTCTTGCCCGCGCCTGAGGGCGAAGACAGCACCAGCATAATGCCGCGGCGACTTATTTCGCGCTCGCCTGTCATTCCAGATTCTGCACTTGCTCGCGGAACTGCTCGACCACGCTTTTCAGTTCGAGGCCGATGGTGGTGAGCTCGGCATCGTTCGCCTTGGCGGTGAGAGTATTCGATTCGCGATTGAGCTCCTGCGCCAGGAAATCGAGCCGCCGCCCCGCCGGGCCGCCGTCGGCGATGAGTTTCTGCGCCGCCGCCACATGCGCGACAAGACGGTCGAGTTCCTCGCGGATATCGGCCTTGGTGGCGAGCAGGATCGCCTCCTGATAGAGCCGGTCGCTGTCGAAGCGCTCGGAGGCGCCGATCAGTGCGGCTATCTGTTCGGCAAGCCGCGCCTTGATCGCTTCCGGCTTGCGGCCGGGCGCTGCGTTCCGCGCGCGCTGTAAGCGCCGCGATATTGGCTAGCCGCGCCGAGAGCAGCTTGCCCAGCGCCGCGCCCTCCTGGCGGCGCATGGCGATGAGATCGGCGAGGGCCTGTCCAAAGCCGGCGAGGATCGCTGCTTCGGCGGCGGCGCGCTCGTCCTTGCTTTCGTCTTGCTCGGTGACCTCGATCACCCCTTGAGCGAGAGGATGCCGTCGAGGCTTGGGCGGCGCCGCGTCGATCTTGCCGCTGAGACTTTTCAGCGTCGCCAGCACGGCGGCGAGCACCGGCTCGTTGACCTTGACCGCCGGCGCGACGCCTTTGCGGTCGACGGTAAGGTTTGCATAGACGGTGCCGCGGGCGAGCTTCTCGGCGCCGCGGGCGCGCGCCGGCCCCTCGATCGCATCCCAGCCCGGCGGCAGGCGAAACCGGATATCGAGGCCCTTGGCGTTGACCGATTTGATTTCCCAGGCCCAGGCATAGGAGGCGGCAACGCCTTGGCCGCGAGCGAAGCCGGTCATGCTCGACAAGGCCATCTGCATCAGGTCTCGCGTTGCGGCGGCGAAAAGTGGCGGGAACCTTAGCGGCGGCTGTCAGCCGTCACAAGGCCGCCGCGCGCTCAGGGCTTTGGGGCAGCGCCCGGCGGAGCGGCATCGTTGCGCTCGAGCACGCGCAGCTTGGCCACGTTCTTCTGGTGCTGTTCGTATGTTTCCGAAAACACGTGGCCGCCGCTGCCGTCGGCGACGAAATAAAGGTCCTTGGTGCGCGCCGGATTGGCGACGGCTTCCAGCGAGGCGCGGCCCGGATTGGCGATCGGGCCCGGCGGCAGACCGTCGATCACGTAAGTATTGTAAGGCGTGCGCTGCTCGATCTCGCTTTTCATGATCGGGCGGCCAAGCGTGCCTTTGCCGCCGACAAGCCCGTAAATGATGGTCGGGTCGGATTGCAATCGCATCTTGTTCTTCAGCCGGTTGATGAACACGGAGGCAACGCGCGAGCGTTCATCGGGCTTGCCGGTTTCCTTCTCCACGATCGAAGCGAGGATCACCAGCTGTTCCGGCGTCTTCAGCGGCAAGCCCGAGCATCCGGTGCTCCCACACGTCCTGCAGCACGCGTTTTTGATCCCGCTGCATGCGCTGGAGCGATCTGCTCGCGCGTCATGCCGCGGGTGAACTTGTAGGTCTCCGGCAGCAGAGTTCCCTCGCGCGGGATCTCCTTGATCTGGCCCTCGAGCACGTTGTTCTCCAGCAGGCGGGCAACGATTTGCTCGGAGGTCAGTCCTTCGGCGACGGTGAACGCGTGCTGCACCACCCTGCCCTCGATGATCGTATCGACGACGTCGGCGAGGCTCGCATGCTTGGTGAACTGGTATTCGCCGTACTTGAGCCCGCCGCGCGCCTTGAGCACCATCACGCCGCCGATGAACACCCAGGGCTGATCGATGACGCCGTCATGCTCGAGCAGCGCGGAGATGTCGCGGATGCCGAGCCCGCGCGGAATATCGACGACCTTGTCTTCGGCGAGCGGCCCGGGCGCATCGAAATGCTGCTTGCCGAAATAGATCGCGGCGCCGACCGCGACGGCGATAAGCACCAGCAGCGTGAACACCGCATTGCCGACAATGACCAGCGGATGACGCACGCGCCGCGACCGCGCCGGCGCCGGCACGCGTTGCGGCGTCAGGGCATCGCGTGGACTGCGCGGATTGAGCGGCGGCCGTTTCGGGTCCGGCCGAGCGTTAGACGATCCGGCGCGCGGCGCGCCAATCGAAGTCGCGCCCGCAACCGGCCTGGTGGAAACTCCTGCCGGCCGGGAAGCCATGCCCGGCGAACTGGGGCCATCGCCGTTTTGCGGTGGAATGGAATTCAAACGCTGGTTCCCGCTGCAGGCCCCGGAGACGCTGAGCCGATTTGATTAAACATTATCGGCTTTCGCACGTTAGAAACAATTATGGCGAAAGCGAGGGTCGTCTTGCGTAATTGGCGTAGCGGCGAAAGATCAGGGACGCGTTGGTGCCACCGAAGCCGAACGAATTGGACAACGTCGTGTCGATATCGCGCTTGCGCGCGGTATGCGGCACCAGATCGATCGGCGTTTCGATGGAGGGGTTATCGAGATTGATGGTCGGCGGAGCAACCCTGTCGCGGATGGCAAGGATGCAGAAGATCGCCTCCACGGCGCCGGCGGCGCCGAGCAGGTGGCCGACGCAGGATTTGGTCGAGGACATGGAGATGCGGCCGGCGGCATTGCCGACCAGCCGCTGCACGGCGCCGAGCTCGATCTCGTCACCGAGCGGCGTCGAGGTTCCGTGCGCGTTGATGTAATCGATGTCGCCCGCCGAAACGCCGGCCGCTTGAGCGCCATGGTCATGCAGCGAAACGCCCCGTCGCCGTCCGGCGAGGGCGCGGTGATGTGGTAGGCATCGCCCGATAGTCCGTAGCCGGTGAGCTCGGCATAGATTTTTGCACCGCGCGCCTTGGCGTGCTCGAGGTCCTCGAGCACCACGCAGCCGGCGCCCTCGCCCATGACAAAGCCGTCGCGGGCCTTGTCGTAGGGGCGCGAGGCGCGCTTGGGTTCGTCATTGAAATTCGTCGACAGCGCGCGCAACGCCGCAAATCCCGCGAGCGCCATGCGGTTGACCGGCGACTCGGTGCCGCCGGCAACCATCACTTCGGCGTCACCCAGCGCGATCATCCGCGCCGCGTCGCCGATGGCATGGGCGCCGGTCGAACAGGCGGTGACCACCGAGTGACAGGGGCCCTTTAGGCCGAATTCAATGGAAACGTAACCGGAGGCGAGGTTGATGATGCTCCCCGGCACGAAGAACGGCGACACCCGGCGCGGGCCTTTCTCGTGCAGCGTGACGGCGGTATCGGCGATGCGCTCGACGCCGCCGATGCCTGAGCCGATCAGCACGCCGGTCCTGGTCTGCTCCTCATAGCTTTGCGGCTTCCAGCCGGCGTCGTCGAGCGCCTGGCGCGCCGCGCACATGGCGAAGACAATGAATTCGTCGACCTTGCGCTGTTCTTTCGGCTCCATCCACCGGTCGGGATTGTAGGTGCCGTCGGAGCCGTCGCCGCGCGGGATGCTGCAGGCGATCTGGCAGGAAACATCGGAGACGTCGAAACGGTCGATCTTTTTGGCGCCGCTGTCGCCTTTGATGAGGCGCTGCCACGTGGCCTCGACCCCGCATCCGAGCGGCGTCAGCATTCCCATGCCGGTGACGACCACCCGCTTCATGACCGCGCTCCGACCCAAATCAGACGCTCCTACGCCCCGCACAGTTGGGCATAGTTTTCACGCCGACAAGTTGAGAATCTAAACAGCAGCCGCCAGCGCGGCTGCTCAGCTTTTAGCGTTCTTTTCGAGAAACTTGACGGCATCGCCGACGGTCAAAATGGTTTCGGCGGCATCGTCGGGAATTTCGCAGCCGAATTCCTCCTCGAAAGCCATGACGAGTTCGACGGTGTCGAGGCTGTCGGCGCCAAGATCGTCGATGAAACTTGCTTGTTCGGTCACCTTGTCGGGCTCAACGCCCAGGTGCTCCACGACGATCTTTTTCACCCGCTCGCCAATGTCACTCATCGTTCCAACCTCGTGCGTTTTAGGTTTTGGGCTGCGGCCGGGACCACGGTCGCAACCATCGCGATACGGCCTCGCCGTGGTGACGGTAGCGAGGCGACATCCAATCGCGGCGCAATCCTGTTGCGTTTTTCCGCTATCGGCCGCCCCAGCCGGGCCGAGGTTCGGTTACCATACTTCAATTCGGTTGACTAGCGCGTGAAAGGCTAGCCGCGCAAGCCGGGAAAGCCAAGCATTTCCACTTCTAATCGGTGGATGATCCGGGCCAAAACGGAGCCTCAATTTCGCGATCGTGCGTCAGATCATCGCCATGCCGCCATTCACGTGCAGTGTCTGCCCGGTGACGTAGGCGGCCTCGTCGGAGGCAAGATAGACCGCGGCTGCCGCCACGTCGGCCGGGGTGCCCAGCCGGCCGGCGGGAACGCGTCCAATGATCGCCTCTCGCTGCTTGTCGTTGAGCTTGTCGGTCATCGCCGTAGCGATGATCCCCGGGGCGATGCAATTGGCCGTCACATTGCGCTTGGCGTATTCGGCGGCGACAGACTTCATCATGCCGATCATTCCCGCTTTCGAGGCCGTATAATTGCCCTGACCCGGATTGCCGGTGACGCCGACCACCGAGGTAATGCCGATGATCCGCCCGAAGCGGCGGCGCATCATGCGCGTCACCGCGGCGCGGGTCAGGCGGAAGGTCGCGGTGAGATTGACCGCCATCACCTGATCCCAGTCTTCGTCCTTCAATTGCACAAACAGATTGTCCTTGGTGACCCCGGCATTGGCCACCAGGATATCGAGCTTCTGCATCTTCTCTTCGGCGGCCGGCACCAAAGCCTCGACTGCGGCTTTGTCAGCCAGATCGCACGGCAACACATGCATGCGATCTTTGAGCTCCGCGGCGAGCGCCTCGAGCACCTCGCGGCGTGTGCCGGAGATGGCGACGGTTGCGCCCTGGCCATGTAGCGCGCGGGCAATCCCTGCACCGATGCCGCCGGTCGCTCCGGTCACCAAGGCGGTCTTGTCGGTCAGATCGAACATCACGTGTTTCTCCCGGCGTTGAAGGTCCCAATATCGTCCGGCGATCCAATCGCGCTGGCGTTTGAGCCGTCGGCGATGCGCTTGATGAGCCCGCTCAGCACCTTGCCCGCCCCCACTTCATAGAATGTTTGCACGCCGGCTTGCGCCATGAAAGCGACCGACTCGCGCCAGCGCACGGTGCCGGTCACCTGCGCAACCAAGGCGCGGACGATCTCGGACGGTTCGCTGATCGGCTTGGCCAGCACATTCGCGACCACCGGCACAGCGGGACGCTTTACGCTCACCTTCGCCAGCGCCTCCGCCATCACCGCGGCGGCAGGCTGCATCAGCGCGCAATGGAAGGGAGCGGATACGGGCAGCAGCATCGCGCGTTTGGCGCCCTTGGCCTTGGCGATCTCCACCGCGCGCTCGACCGCCGCCTTGTCGCCGGAGACGACCACCTGGCCTGCGCCGTTGTCGTTGGCGGCTTCGCACACCTGGCCTTGCGCCGCTTCGCGAGCGACCGCCGAGGCCACGTCGAATTCAAGTCCGAGCAGCGCCGCCATGGCGCCAACGCCGACCGGCACGGCCTTCTGCATCGCCTGGCCGCGCGTGCGCAACAGCCGCGCCGTGTCGGCGATGCCGAGCGCGCCGCTCGCGGCCAGAGCCGAATATTCACCAAGCGAGTGCCCGGCGACGAATTTTGCGTCGCGCGCAAGATCGACGCCGGCTTCCGCCTGCAGGACACGCATCGCGGCGAGCGACACCGCCATCAACGCCGGCTGAGCGTTTTCCGTGAGCGTCAACGTCTCGATAGGGCCCTCGAAAATGATGCCGCTGAGCTTGGCGCCGAGCGCTCCGTCCACCTCGTCGAAAACGGCCCGCGCCGGCGCGAAGTTCTCGGCCAGCGCCTTGCCCATGCCGACCGTCTGGCTGCCCTGGCCGGGAAACACGAATGCCACCGCCATTTCGCGTTAACCTTTGCGATTTTGATCCAAATCGGGCCGACAGACACCGCGAACTGCGGTCGTGTCAAGTTATGCCCCTGCCGGTAACCAAGCGAAAAGACTCAAGCAGCTAGGGTTACAGCCAATTATCGAGAGGTTTTGCGTATGAATAGCCTGGTGAGCGAGGAAGACCTGGCGCGGTCGCGCACGGATGCGATATTCCGCCAGAAGCTAATGGTGGAAAGCCTCGACCGCTTGCTGGCATTGCTGAACCAGATGCGCCGGGCGAACAACGACAGTCCCCTCCGCGCCCGCCAGATACGCGACGGCGTCGACCTGGCGGTCCAACTCGCCGACCGCCTGCAGCTCAATGGCAAATCGGGGCCGCGCGCGGCCTGATTTCGCGGCCCTGTCGGTAGGCCGGTTGTGCTTGCCTTTTCCGACCCGATCCGCATATAACCCGCGCGTTCCGTCGGTCCCGGTTGGGAGCTGAACGGGCGGCCGTTTTCGTTTGAAAGCGGCAGGGCCAGTCGGCCCGGCGCCCGGTGTTCCCGCCTTCAGAGCATTCGAGCCTTTCCCCGAAGGGCTCGAGGGGCTTCGCGCCAGGACCGAGGAGATGGGTTGAACAAGGGAAAGGCATTTCATGCCGCTATACGAACACGTCTATCTCGCGCGCCAGGATCTTTCTGCGCAGCAGGTCGAAGAATTGACCGCGCAGCTCTCCGGCGTCATCACCCAATCAGGTGGCAAGATCGCCAAGACCGAATACTGGGGCGTCAAGTCGCTCTCCTACCGCATCCGCAAGAACCGCAAGGCGCACATGACGCTGCTCAACGTCGATGCACCGCCGGCGGTGCTCGCCGAAATCGAGCGGCAGGAACGCATCAACGAGGATGTGCTGCGCTATCTCACCATCCGCGTCGAAACGCACGAGGAAGGCCCCTCGGCGATGATGCGCAAGTCGGATCGCGACGACCGTGGCGACCGCGGTGACCGAGGAGGACGCGGCGGCTTCCGCGATCGCGACCGTCCGCCGCGGCGCGACGACGTGGTTGCCGACGACGTCGAAGTCGCAGCGGTGGAGGAATAGACCATGGCATTCGCATCATCGCAAAGTGGTGGCGCCCGCCGGCCGTTCTTCCGCCGCCGCAAAACCTGCCCGTTTTCCGGCGCCAACGCGCCGAAGATCGACTACAAGGACGTGAAGCTGTTGCAGCGCTACGTGTCGGAGCGCGGCAAGATCGTGCCGAGCCGCATTACCGCGGTGTCGGCGAAGAAGCAGCGTGAGTTGGCGCAGGCGGTCAAACGCTCGCGCTTCCTCGGGCTGCTGCCGTATGTCATAAAGTAATTTCTGCGAGGCTTGCGGGCCCCCCGCGAGCCGATGGTTGGGACGGAATGGTCCGTCTCTAACCGCTCGATAAGGAGCGGGACAGCTCATAATGCTGCAGATCGGCCTCATAGGACTTGCCGCGGGCGCCGCGGCGGCGCTGCTGTTTGCTTCGGTGGCATCCGGCGCGTGGCTGTCGGTCGCGATGTTTTATCTCGCACCGCTGCCGATCCTGATCGCCGCGCTCGGCTGGAGCCATTGGGCGGCGCTCATCGCCGCGCTCGTCCGGCGCGCTGGCGCTGGCGGCTGTCTTCGGCTCGGTGTTCTTCTTTGCATTTCTCGCCGGCGCCGGCGTTCCCGCCTGGTGGCTCGGCTATCTCGCCATGCTCGCGCGCCCGATAACGAACGGCGGCGAAGCCGGCGGCACGGCGGCGCTCGAATGGTATCCGCCGGGGCGGCTGGTGACCTGGGCGGCAATCGTCGCCGCGCTGGTGGTGATCGTGGCGATCCCCAATTTCGGCAGCGACGAGGAAAGCTTCCGCGCCGGCCTGCACAACGCGCTGATGCACATTCTGCGCGTGGAAACCGGCATCGCGGCGGACGCGCCGCCCTCGGTGCCCGGCGTCAGGAATGTCAACAGGCTGGTCGATTTCCTGGTGATCGCCGTGCCGCCGGCAGCCGCGGTCGTCGCCACAATCACCAGCCTGGTCAATCTGTGGCTTGCCGGCCGCATCGTGAAGGTCTCCGGACTGCTCAAGCGGCCGTGGCCGCAACTTTCCAGCATGACGTTTCCCATGCCGGTTGCCGCGCTGCTCGTTGCCGCCGCGATCTTGAGTTTTTTCGGCGGCCTGAGTTGGCATCGTGGCCGGCGTGTTGTCGGCGAGCCTGTTGATGGCCTATGGCGTGCTCGGTTTCGCCGTGCTGCACGCGATCACGCAAGGCATGGGCAGCCGCGCCTTCGTGCTCGCCGGCGTCTATGCCGCGGTGATCGTTTTCGGCTGGCCGGTGCTGGCGCTCTGCACGCTCGGCCTGATTGAGGTCGCCTTCGATTTGCGCGCCCGTTTCGCCCGCCGGCGCGGCCCGCCGGCACGAACTTGAACCAGGGAATTTCCAGATCAACCGCAATCAAACGATGGAGAAACGACAATGGACGTGATCCTGCTCGAGCGCATCGGCAAGCTCGGCCAAATGGGCGACGTGGTGCGCGTCAAGGACGGCTTTGCGCGCAATTTCCTGCTGCCGCGCGGCAAGGCGCTGCGCGCGACCGCCGACAACAAGTCCCGCTTCGAGGGCATGAAAGTCGAGTTGCAGGCGCGCAATCTCGAACTCAAGTCGCGGCGCGGAAAAGCTCGCCGGCAAGCTCGACGGCAAGACCGTCACCGTGCTGCGCCAGGCCTCGGAATCCGGCCAGCTCTACGGCTCGGTCACCACCCGCGACATCGCCGGCCTGCTCAACACCGACGACGCGCCGGTCAACCGCGCGCAGGTGGCGCTCAACGCGCCGATCAAGGCGATCGGCCAGTTCAAGGTGCCGCTGGCGCTGCATCCGGAAGTGGAAACGATCGTCACCGTCATTGTCGCGCGGAGCGCCGACGAGGCCGAGCGCATCGCCCGCGGCGAGGATGTCACCGTGCAGCGCACCGATGCCGAGGAGGAAGCAGCAGCCGCGGTGGCCGCCGCGGAAGCGCTGTTCGAGCCGGAAGCGGCCAAGGCACTGCGTGAGCAAGACGCCGATGAGGCCGACAAGCCGGCTGCGGACGCCGAGCCGCAGGCGGATAAAAAGCCCGCCAAGACCGCGAAAAAGAAGAAAAGCGAGGCGAAAGACGAGGCTTGAGCCGCTCGGGCCGTATTAGTCCGGTTTCTTTTCGGATTTGTCGTCTTTAGCAGCCTTTGGCTTGCCATCGGCGGGCTTGCCGTCGGCAGGCTTGCTATCGACAGGTTTGGGCTCGCTGGCCTTGGCCTGCTCGGGCTTTGCCTCGCCGGACTTTTCGGTCTTCGGCTGGTTTGCCCGACTTGTCTTTCTCCTTGCCTTTCTCGTCGCCTTTGGCGCTGCGCTTGCGCGGCGGGTGCTTGGCCGCCGCGGGCGGCCCCTTGTCGACCGATTCCACATAGGCGGCGATAGCCGCGGCCGATTGACGGCTGGCGGTGTAATGCTCGCGCAGGAAGTTGGACAGACCAAAAGGCCCGACGTTTTTGGTCATGCCCTGCGGGCTTTTGTGACAGATCGCGCAGTCGGCCGCGTAAAGCTGCGCCGGCGTCTTGCCCAAATCCAGATTTTCCTGAGCGTCGGCCGAGGATAGCGACGCTAGCGTCAGAAATCCCAAGCCGGCGATGCAGAAGCGACCAAAGCCACCCATCTTATCCCAACCTCTCCAAAAACCGCCCCGCACGCGCAATTCCCGACCTTAATTACCGCATTGTCGCGGGATTGTGACCCTGGTCAAAATTGCTCACTTTTGCCCAATTGCGGCATTGCCCGGCCGCCGGAACTTTGATTAAATACCTAGGTCCGAACGTTTTTGGAGCTGCCTCGTTGGCTGTTGGGGCGAGCAGCTGGCGGCAGGCAGTGTCTACAGTGGTGGGGGCGGCCGATGGACCGGTTGCTTCAGTTTCTGCTCAAGACGTTCATCCGCCGGGGGACATTTCGGGTCACCACCTCGCGCGGCACGGTCTTTACGTTCGGCGACGGCACCGGACAACCGGTTGCGGTACGCTTCACGGCGCGCGCCGCCGAATGGGGAATTCTGCTCGATCCCGAGCTTAAATTCGGCGAAGCCTACATGAACGGCACGTTCGTGGTCGAGCAAGGCTCGATCGCCGACGTGCTCGCCATTGCGCTCGGCCAGCATTCGGACGTTCCACATTGGGCGCAGCCGCAATGGCTGCTGCGCTACCTCAAGCGCCGACTGCAGCAGTTCAATCCGCGACGCCGCGCGCGAAAGAATGTGGCGCATCATTACGATCTCGACGGTCGCCTCTATTCGCTGTTCCTCGACGCCGACCGGCAATACAGCTGCGGCTATTTCGAATACCCGGAACAATCGCTCGACGACGCCCAGCTCGCCAAAAAGCGGCACCTCGCCGCCAAGCTTCTGCTCGAGCCCGGCAAGCGCGTGCTCGACATCGGCTGCGGCTGGGGCGGGCTCGGGCTCTATCTTGCCGAGGTCGCCGGCGCCGACGTGACCGGCGTCACCCTCTCCAAGGAGCAGCATGCCATCGCCAACGAGCGCGCGGCGGAAAAGGGGCTGGCCGACAAGGCCCAGTTCGATCTGCAGGACTATCGCGATGTCGATCGGCCGTTCGACCGCATCGTGTCGGTCGGCATGTTCGAGCATGTCGGGGTCAATCATTACGACACGTTCTTCCGCAAGAGCGCGGAATTGCTCGCCGACGACGGCGTGATGGTGCTGCATTCGATCGGTCGCTCGGAAGGCCCGGGCATCACCAATCCTTGGATCGCCAAATATATTTTCCCCGGCGGCTATATCCCGTCGCTGTCGGAGGTGCTGCCGCGTCATCGAGAACGACGGCCTGCTGGTCACCGATATCGAGATCCTGCGCCTGCATTATGCCGAGACGCTTAAGGCTTGGCGCGAGCGCTTCCTCGCCCACCGCGAGGAGGTCGAGCGCATCTACGACCGGCGCTTCGTGCGGATGTGGGAGTTTTATCTGGCGGCGTCGGAAATGTCGTTCCGCGAGCAGGACATGATGGTGTTCCAGATCCAGCTGACCAAGCGGCAGGACGTGGTGCCGATGACGCGCACCTATATCGGCCGCGAGGAGCAGCGCCTGCAATCGGCGGAAGGCAAGACTCATGCGCCGCTGCGGCTGGCCGGCGAGTAGCGCAACGCGAAACCACCGCGCGCGCGGTGAAAGCGTCAAGAAAAATCCGGCATTGTTCACCGCTGAATTGCGCGTGTGATTTATTGTGGATTGCGTGTGCAAGCGTGCCCTCGACACTGGCTTCACCGATGCTCGTGCTATGCCACAATTCCAAGGTAAGCACGTCCACTCATGGCACTCGCTGATTCGACCGCGCGCAAGCAGGCCGACGACCCTGCCCCGCTCTACCGTTCCGCTCCGCACAATATCGAGGCGGAGCAGGCGCTATTGGGCGCAGTGCTGGTCAACAACGAGGCGCTCTACCGCGTCTCCGATTTCCTCAATCCGGAACATTTCTTCGAGCCGATCCATCAGAAAATCTATCAGCTTGCGCGCGACCTGATCCGCGCCGGCAAGATCGCCACGCCGGTGACGCTGAAGACATTCCTCGACGCCAATGTCGATATCGGCGGCATGACGCTCGGCCAATATCTGGCGCGGCTTGCCGCCGAAGCCACCACCATCATCAACGCCGAGGATTACGGGCATACCATCTACGACCTGCGATCCGCCGCGCGCTGATCCTGGTCGGCGAGGACATGGTCAATGTCGCCTACGACGCGCCGGTCGATTTTTCTCCGCGCAACCAGATCGAGGACGCCGAGCGGCGGCTTTACGAGCTGGCCGAAACCGGCCGCTACGACGGCGGTTTCCAGCGCTTCGCCCATTCGCTGACCACCGCGATCGACATGGCCGCGCACGCCTTCCAGCGCGACGGCAAGCTGTCCGGTCTTGCCACCGGGCTGGAAGACCTCGATCGCATGCTGGGCGGCTTGCAGCCCTCCGACCTGATCATCCTTGCCGGCCGTCCCGGCATGGGCAAAATCGGCGCTCGCCACCAATATCGGCTACAACGTCGCCCGCAGCATGGCGCGGCGAAGTGCGGGCCGACGGGCACACGGTGACCGCCAATGGCGGCATTGTCGGCTTCTTCTCGCTGGAAATGTCGGCCGAGCAGCTCGCCACCCGCATCATCTCCGAGCAGACCGGCATTCCGTCGAACCAGATCCGGCGCGGCGCCATCAGCGAGGCCGATTTCGAGCGCATCAAGGATCACTCGGTCGAATTGCAGGGCCTGCCGTTTTTCGTCGACGAAACCGGCGGCCTTTCGGTCGCGCAACTTGCCGCGCGCGCGCGGCGGCTCAAGCGCCAGCGCGGGCTCGATCTGTTGATCGTCGACTATCTGCAACTGCTGCAAGGCTCGACGCCGGCGCTCGGCGGAAAACCGCGTGCAGGAAATCACCGAGATCACCACCAAGCTCAAAGCGCTGGCCAAGGAACTGAATGTGCCGATCCTGGCGCTGTCGCAATTGTCGCGCCAGGTGGAAAGCCGCGACGACAAGCGCCCGCAGCTTTCCGATTTGCGCGAATCGGGCTCGATCGAGCAGGACGCCGACGTGGTGCTGTTCGTGTTCCGCGAGGAATATTACCATCAGATGCGCAAGCCGCTGGAGAACAACCGCGAGAAATTCGCCGAATGGCTGGCGGAAGGCGAGAAGGTCCACGGCAAGGCCGAGGTCATCATCGGCAAGCAGCGCCACGGCCCTACCGGCACGGTCGAACTGCAATTCGAGGGCGCGCTGACGCGCTTCTCCTCGCTCGCGCGCGAAGAGCGCCTGCCCGAGCGCATCTAGCGCGCCCCACAATGATGCCTCCACCGCCGCACGCGCCGTGGCGGTAGCCGCGAGCCGGGTTATCTTTAACCACATCACAGAAAAGTCCCACGGCCATACCACCCGTTGCGCAATATGAATTGCAAAATTCCTCCTCACGCTCTTTTGGGGAGAGGTCACCATGCACCTTGCGTTCAAGTCCGTGTTTTTTGCTCTCGCCGCCGCCTTGCTCGTTGCGGCGGCTCCCGCTGCCGCAAGCTCTCTGCTCACCGTCAGCAGCTACGACCTGCCGAACGGCGACGGCAGTGGTAACGGCGGTCAATTATTGGGACTCTGGTTGCAACAATTGCCTCGCCACTAATTACACGACCGGCCTGGCGGAGTCTTACCTGAGTGGCGGGCTCGGTCTATTCACCGACGGTTTCATCCCGAATCAATTCGTTTTTTAGCGGCGTCTGGCGTCGGCGCCTATGTCGGTTGGCTGAAAAATCGCCAACGATAGCATTTCCACTTTGGCTCGACCCAAACGGTCAACGAGATGAAGCTGTTTGTGGACAATTCCGCGATCAGCGACATTGCCGCGCCACAGCTCGCTGTTGATCGATAGTGGCACACCCTTCACCGCGCTCTTGGCTTCGATGTCGGCGGCCGCAAACCATCGACATTACAGGTCTGGCGATCAACAGCAGCGATATCACGCTGCTGCTGGATCGCTCGTTCGCGCCCAGGATGTTCTGGCTCTTTCTCAGCGAAGCGCAATTCTTCGGGCCGTCGCCCAGCGCCACGCCGCTGCCGGCGGCCTGGTCGATGATGCTGATTGGAATGGCTGGGTTGGGGTTTGCCACCTGGCGCCGCCGCAAAATGCTGCGGCTGGCGCCAGCCTGATCCCGCGCCGGGCGGGCCGTCCGGCCACATGGACGGCCCGCGTCCGGGCGGCTATGAACCTTCGCGTCATGGCCGCACAAAACCCGCTCCGCAAGAGTTCGTCACCCCCGCGCAGCCGCCGCGGACGACCTTGTCACCGCCGGCCCGCCCGAGGGCGAAGCGGGCGGCATTCTCACCGTCGACCTATCCGCCATCGTCGCCAATTGGCGCGCGCTCGGCCGCCGCATCATGCCCTGCGAGTGCGCCGCGGTGGTCAAAGCCGACGCCTATGGCTGCGGCATCGAACAGGTTACCGCGCGCGCTGGCCAAGGCCGGCTGCAAGACCTTCTTCGTCGCCACCCTGGCCGAGGCGAGGCGCGCGCGCGGCGTGGCGCCGCATCAGGCGATCTACGTGCTCAATGGCCTGGCGCCGGGCACGGCGCCGATCTTTGCCGAAATCAACGCACGGCCGGTGATCGGCAGCCTGGTCGAGCTCGCCGAATGGGACGCCTTCTGCACCGCGCAGCAATGGCGCGGCGGCGCGGCGCTGCATGTCGACACCGGCATGAACCGGCTCGGCATCACCGCCAACGAAGCGGCGGCGCTGGCATCGCGTATCCGCAGCGAAAACCACGGCATCACCTTGCTGATGAGCCATTTCGCCTGCTCCGAACTCACCGAGCATCCGCTCAACCAGCAGCAAATCCGCCTGTTCCGCGAAGTGCGCATTCTCTACCGCGGCATCCCGTCCTCGCTCGCCAATTCGTCCGGCATTTTTCTCGACGCCGCCGCCCATTGCGACATGGTGCGCCCGGGCGTCGCGCTCTACGGCGTCAATCCGACGCCGGGCAAACCCAATCCGATGCGTCCCGTGCTGGAATTGCGCGCGCGCATCGTGCAGGTGCGCAACGTGGCGCGCGGCGAAACCGTCGGCTACGATGGCGCTTGGACCGCCAAGCGCGCCACGCGCATTGCCGTGGTCGGGGTCGGCTATGCCGACGGCTATCTGCGCGCGGCGAGTTCGTCCGACGAAAGACCGGGCGGCACGGCCATCGTGGCCGGCAAGCGCTGTCCGCTGGCTGGCCGCGTGTCCATGGATCTGATAGCGATCGACATCACCGATCTGCCCGACGCCGCAGCCCGCCGCGGCGATTTCGCCACGCTGATCGGCGACGAACTCAGCATCGACGACGTGGCGACGGCTGCCGGCACCATCGGCTACGAGGTGCTCACCAGCCTCGGGCCGCG
Source organism: uncultured Alphaproteobacteria bacterium (assembly GCA_963753925.1). Taxonomy (GTDB): domain Bacteria; phylum Pseudomonadota; class Alphaproteobacteria; order Rhizobiales; family Xanthobacteraceae; genus Pseudolabrys. The sequence continues at coordinate 92,452 of CAVWEF010000004.1, read as the reverse complement.
TCTATCACCGGGTCTACCGGACGGAGTGAGGCACCCGCGCCGGAGCCTCACCCATCCTGTTGGGGACTTGGTAAGAATGTTCTTGTAATGTTCTCATGGCCCGTCTAGGGTCTTGAGCGGCATTTCAAGGGCGATTCCCGTGTCAAAACGAGGTCTTAGCTTCATCTGCCAGAACTGTGGCGCAGCCTTTAACCGCTGGCAGGGCAAATGCGAGGCCTGCGGCGAGTGGAACACGCTGGCCGAGGAAGGCGCCGAACAACCGGCCGGACCGGGCCGCAAGGCCGCCAAGGGGCGGCTGTTTGCGCTCGAGCCGCTCAGCGGCGAGGCGCATGAGGCGCCGCGGCTTCCCTCCGGCGTCGCCGAACTCGACCGCGTGACTGGCGGCGGTTTCGTGCGCGGCTCGGTGCTGCTGATGGCAGGCGATCCCGGCATCGGCAAATCGACTCTGTTGATCCAGGCGGCCGCCGCCTTGGCGCAGGCCGGGCCACCGCACCGTCTATATCTCCGGCGAGGAGGCAGTCGCCCAGGTGCGCCTGCGCGCCGAGCGGCTGGGGCTGATCGCAGCGCGGCGGTCGAACTGGCGGCGGAGACCGCGGTCGAGGACATCATCGCCACGCTATCGGAGGGCAAGACGCCGCGGCTGATCGTCATCGACTCGATCCAGACCATGTGGACGGCCGCCGTCGAATCCGCGCCGGGGACCGTGACGCAGGTGCGCGGCTCGGCGCAGGCGCTGATCCGTTACGCCAAGCGCTCCGGCGCCGCCGTCATCCTGGTCGGCCACGTCACCAAGGACGGCCAGATCGCCGGCCCCCGCGTCGTCGAGCACATGGTCGACGCCGTGCTCTCCTTCGAAGGCGAGGGCTCGCACCAGTTCCGCATCTTGCGCGCGGTGAAGAACCGCTTCGGCCCGACCGACGAGATCGGCGTGTTCGAGATGACCGGCGCGGGCCTCAAGCAGATCGCCAATCCGTCCGAACTGTTCCTGTCCGAACGCGACCTCGGCCAGCCCGGCACCGCCGTCTTCGCCGGCATCGAAGGCACGCGGCCGCTGCTGGTCGAAATCCAGGCGCTGGTCGCGCCCTCGTCCTTGGGCACGCCGCGGCGGGCCGTGGTCGGCTGGGATCCGAGCCGGCTCGCCGATGGTGCTCGCCGTGCTCGAAGCCCATTGCGGGGTCAAGCTCGGCGGCCATGACGTCTATCTCAATGTCGCCGGCGGTCTGCGCATTCAGGAAACGGCGGCCGATCTCGCCGCCGCCGCCGCGCTGGTTTCTTCGCTTGCCGGATGCGCCGTTGCCGGCCGATGCGGTGTATTTCGGAGAAGTATCGCTGTCCGGGGCGATCAGGCCCGTTGCGCACGCGTCGGTTAGGCTCAAAGAAGCCGCCAAGCTCGGCTTTGTACGGGCCGTGATGCCGGAGTCCTCGCGCGGCGAGGGCGCCGAACAAAGCCTCGCCACGAGCGAAATCGGAAATCTTGCCGCCCTCGTCGCCGGCATCGCCGCCAACGGCCGCCGCCCCGCCCCGAACAAAAGTGGTGGACAAGACGGGTGACGGCATCGCGCCGTCCGGCTATACACTGCCCCGCGTGGCGAGTGCGTTTTCGGGGCCCGGTGCGCGGGCGGAAATGGGCACAAAATTAAGTACTTAGCGGTCGATCTCGTCATGCGATAGCGCGACCGTCAGGGCGACGCCGGATTCGCGCCCGCGCGGGGCAGCAATGCCGGGCGCGGTCCTCGCGTGCAGGTGGAGTTAACGCGCCCAATGCCGATCACGTGGCTCGACCTGATCCTGCTGCTGGTCATGCTGGTGTCCGGCCTGCTGGCGATGATCCGCGGTTTCATGCGCGAGATCCTCTCGATCGGCGCCTGGGGCATCGCCGCGCTGACCACCCTCTATTCCTATTCGCGGGTGCTGCCGACGGTGCAGCAGTATTTCTCCAGCAACACCGTGGCGACGGCGGTCACGGTGGTGAGCATCTTCCTCATCACGCTGATGCTGGTGTCGATCCTGACCGTGCGCATTTCCGACCTCATCCTCGATAGCCGCGTCGGCGCGCTCGACCGCACGCTGGGCTTCCTGTTTGGGCTCGGCCGCGGCTTGCTGATCGTGGTGGTCGCCTACCTGTTTTTCGACTGGCTGGTGCCCGACCGCAGCAAGCCGGAATGGGTGCTCAACGCCAAGTCGAAAGTCGTAATCAAGAGCACTGGGGATTGGCTCAAGGGCATGTTGCCGGATGACCCGGAAAGCACCATCTTGAAGAGACTGAAGCGGCCGAAGCCGGAAGATCAGGACCAGCCGGACACGACGCCCGGCAAACGCTCGGAAGCGCCGTTGCCGACGATTGTGATCCGAATAGCCAGAGCCGAGGGAACCCGATAGCGATGCAAAAGCAGACGCCCGACCTCGCTGAATTGGCCGAATTCGATCCCAACGCCGATCGCCTGCGCGAGGAGTGCGGTGTGTTCGGCATCTTCGGCCATCCCGACGCCGCCGCCATCACTGCGCTCGGCCTGCACGCCCTCCAGCATCGCGGCCAGGAAGCCGCCGGCATCGTCTCTTACGACAGCAAGCGGTTTTATTCCGAGCGCCGGCTCGGCCTGGTCGGCGACAACTTCTCCCGCCGCGAGGTGATCGACCGGCTGCCCGGCACCGTGGCCGTCGGCCACGTGCGCTACTCGACGACCGGCGAAACCATCCTGCGCAACGTGCAGCCGCTGTTCGCCGAACTCGAGGGCGGCGGCTTCGCCATCGGCCACAACGGCAATATCACCAACGGCATTGCGCTGCGAAAGGCGCTCGTGCACGACGGCGCCATGATGCAGTCGACCACCGATACCGAGGTGATCCTGCATCTGGTCGCGCGCGCGCGGCGCAACCGTTTTGTCGACCGTTTCATCGAGGGCCTGCGCCAGCTCGAAGGCGCTTATGCTTTCGTCGGCCTCACCAACAAGAAGCTGGTCGGCGCGCGTGACCCGCTCGGCATCCGCCCGCTGGTGATCGGCAAGCTCGACGGCTGCCCGATCCTCGCCTCGGAAACCTGCGCCCTCGACATCATCGGCGCGACTTACGTGCGCGACGTGGAAAACGGCGAGGTCGTAATATTTGATGAGGACGGCGCGCAATCGCACAAGCCGTTCCCGCCGATGACGGCGCGGCCGTGCATCTTCGAATACATCTATTTTTCCCGACCGGATTCGATCGTGGGCGGGCGCAACGTCTACGACGTGCGCAAGACGATGGGCGCGCAACTGGCGCGCGAAGCGCCGGCGCAAGCCGATGTCATCGTGCCGGTGCCTGACTCCGGCGTGCCGGCGGCGATCGGTTTTGCGCAAGAGTCGGACATCCCCTACGAGCTCGGCATCATCCGCAACCACTATGTCGGCCGCACCTTCATTCAGCCGACGCAGTCGATCCGCGACCAGGGCGTACGGCTCAAGCACTCGGCCAATCGCGCGGTGGTCAAGGGCAAGCGCATCGTGCTGGTGGACGATTTAATCGTGCGTGGCACCACCTCGAAGAAAATCGTGCAGATGATGCGCGACGCCGGCGCCAAGGAGGTGCACTTCCGCATCGCCTCGCCGCCGATCACGCACCCGGATTACTACGGCATCGATACGCCCGAGCGCGACAAGCTGCTCGCCGCCACGCACGATCTCGAAGGCATGCGCAAGTTCATCGGCGCCGATACGCTCGCCTTCCTCTCGGTCGACGGCATCTACCGCGCGATGGGCTACGAAGCGCGCGATCCCGTGCGACCACAGTTTACCGACCACTGCTTCACCGGCGACTATCCGACCGCGCTCACCGATCTCGGCGCCAGCGAAGCCAGCCCGCGCCAGTTGTCGTTGCTCGCCGAAGCGATTTAAGGTTTCGCGTCGCGCGTCATGAGTAAACCCCTCACCGGCCGTATCGCGCTCGTCACCGGCGCCTCGCGCGGCATCGGCGCCGCAGCGGCACGGGCGCTGGCCGAACAGGGCGCGCACGTGGTGGCGGTGGCGCGCACGGTTGGCGGCCTGGAAGAACTCGACGACAAGATCAAGGCCGCAGGCAGCACCGCCACGTTGGTGCCGCTGGACATGAAGGACTTCGACGGCATCGCGCGGCTGGCGCTGACGCTCAACGAGCGCTACGGACGCCTCGACGTGCTCGTCGGCAATGCCGGCATGCTCAATACGCCGTCGCCGCTTGGCCATATCGAGCCAAAAGTCTGGGACGACGTGATGGCCGTCAACGTCACCGCCAACTGGCAGCTCATCCGCACCCTCGACCCGCTGCTCAAGCAGGCGGAAGCTGGCCGCGCCATATTCATAACCTCGGGACTTTCGTATATGGCGCGCCCTTATTTCGGGCTTTACGCCGCCTCAAAGGCGGCGCTCGAGGCCATAGTGCGCACTTACGCGGCCGAAGTCGGGCAAACCAAAGTGCGCGCCAATCTGTTCAGCCCGGGGCAGACGCGCACGCGCATGATGGCGACCGCGTTTCCCGGCATCGATCCGGAGACGCTGCCGACGCCGGAGACCGTTGCTGAAAAGATCGTGCCGCTGTGCCTGCCGAGCTGCACGGAAAACGGCCGGCTGTATGTTTTCCCTGCCGGGAAGTTCCTGGATTTTCGTCCGCCGGCCTAACCACATCCGTCATGGCCGGGCTTGACCCGGCCATCTCGCTTAGGGACGCGCTGTGCCCAATCACCCGGGATCACCGGGTCACGGCGCTTCGCGCCGGCCCGGTGATGACAACAAAACTAATGCTTTCGCTTCGCCCTGCCCTTGAACGGGTTCACTTTCTCGCGCAACGTCAGGCGGATCGGCGTGCCCGGCAGGTCGAAATTCTCGCGCAGCGAATTCAGCAAGTATCGCTTGTAGGCGTCGGGCAGCGCGTCGGCGCGGGTGCAGAATACGACGAAGCTCGGCGGCCGGCTTTTTGCCTGCGTGATGTAATTCAACCGTAGACTTCGCCCGGACACCGCCGGCGGCGGATTGGCGTCCACGGTTGCCTCGAACCAGCGATTGAGCGCCGCCGTCGGGATGCGTCTGTTCCACACCGCGTAGGCATCGACGACCGCCTGCATCAGCCGGTCGAGGCCCTCGCCGTTGAGGCCCGACACCGCGACCAGCGGCACGCCCTTGACCTGCGTCAGCTTCTCGTCGGCCAGCTCGCGCAGCTTGCCGATGGCGCCCGCGGTCTTTTCCTTCAGATCCCACTTGTTGACCGCGATCACCAACGCGCGGCCTTCGCGCTCGACCAGATCGGCGATGCGCTGGTCCTGCTCCTCGAAGGCGTTCACGACGTCGAGCAACACCACGACGACTTCGGCAAAGCGGATGGCGTTGAGCGCATCGGTGACCGACAGCTTCTCCAGTTTTTCCTCGATGCGCGAGCGCCGGCGCAGGCCGGCGGTGTCATGAATGAGAAACTTTTGCCCCTGCCAGTCGAGATCGACGGCGATTGAATCGCGCGTGGTGCCCGCTTCCGGCGCGGTGAGCAGCCGCTCCTCGCCGATCAGCCGGTTGATGAGCGTCGATTTTCCGGCATTGGGCCGCCCGACAATGGCGACGCGGATCGGGTGCGGGCGCTCCACGTCCTCGGGAGGTGCCGCTTCCTCCGCCGGCTTTACGGTCAGCTCGGGCGCGGCAGCGCGCAGAGCGTCATAAAGATCGGCCATGCCTTCGTTGTGCTCGGCCGATATCGCGACCGGCTCGCCGAGCCCGAGTTCGTAGGCTTCGAGCCGCCGCGCTTCCGCCTCGCGCCCCTCGCTCTTGTTGGCAACGAGGACGGCCGGCTTGCCGGACTTGCGCACCAGACCGGCAAAGGCATGGTCGGCCGGCGTTGGGCCGGCGCGCACGTCCATGATGAAAAAAATAGCGTCCGCCTGCGCGATCGCGGTTTCGGTCTGCGCGCGCATGCGGCCTGACAGCGTCTCCGGCGCTGACTCCTCAAGTCCGGCGGTATCGATCACCATGAAATCGAGATCGCCAAGCCGGCCTTCGCCTTCGCGGCGGTCGCGGGTGACGCCCGGCTCATCGTCCACCAGCGCCATGCGCCGGCCGACCAGCCGGTTAAACAGCGTCGATTTGCCGACATTGGGCCGGCCGACAATGGCGATGGTGAAGCTCATGGGCAGCAATCCAGCTCGCGCCGGCGGGCGAGGCTTTCTTAGCCCGGCCGGGCGCTCACTTGCGAGAAGCTGCCCGGCGGCGGGGGCGCCGGCCAGGCGGTATTGTCCGCCGGTTTTTTCGGGTCCGGCCACGGCGATTGCGCGGACTGCTGCTGCGCCTGACTGGGCGATGCCGGCCACGGCGATTGCGCCGAACTTGGCGGGCTGGATGGTAATCTGCGCCGGCGCGCGCTGCGCCGTCACCGGTTTCGTCTTCGGCTTGCGCTTGGGTTTCGACTTCGGCTTTTCCACCGGTTCGATGGCCGCGGTCTTGCTCTCGGGCTTCAAGGCGGCGGAGGCGTCTTCGTCGCCCGGATTGACCTTGGCGCCCGGCGGCAGGGTGTCGGCACTCTGCTCCGGCGGCGGCTGATAGCCCTTCATGTATTCCGGCGGCACGCCCTGCGTCACGCCCGGAACGCCTTCCGGAAACAACTCATGGCGCTCGCCGGGCAGCTTCTTCTTGTCGCCGAGGTGGAAGACGTCGAGCTTGTCCATATCGAAGTCCTCGCAACCGGCGAGCAAGCACCGGTGGCCAGCAAGGTCGCCAGCACGGCGAGACGGCGCGCGTGACGCATGTCGATTGCCCTCAGCTCTTTCCGCCGCCGGCGATCAGCGCCGCCAGCACTTCGACGCGCGTGCGGGTTCCCGGCGGCGTTTCCGCATCGCTCGCGATCATGTCGATATATTTGCGCGCGGCGGCAAGATCGTGATTGCGCCAGGCCGACAGCGCCAGCAGTTCGCGCGCGGTGTGGCGAAAGGTGTGGTCAGGCGCCAGCGAGCGGCACGAGCCGCCGCTCCATCTCGTTGAGCGGGGCGCTATCGACCAGCAACAGTCCGGCGCGAATGGCCGCGAGATCCTGCAAGCGCCGGCCCGACGCGAGGGATCGGCGGCGATGTCGTCATAGGCCTTGATGCCGTCGGCGGGCTTTACCTGCGCCAGTTCGGCGGCGGCGCGTAGCCGCGACAGCACCCGATAACCGGCCGGCGCTTCGGCGGCGATCTTTTCGAACGCGGCCTCGGCCTCCTGGTGCTTACCGGCCTCGCTCAACGCGGCGGCGGCCTCGAATTGCGCGCCGGCGGCGGCGGCCTTTTTCGCCTCCCACCACTCATAGCCGCGCCAGGCGCCGATGCCGGCAACGATGAGCACGGCGAACGCGACGATAAAGATGCTGTAGCGTTCCCACAGCTTCTTGAGCTGTTCGCGCCGGACTTCCTCGTCGACTTCGTGAAAGATATCAGCCACGAATTGCTCCACCCCGTGCGTCTTGCGCGTTTCGCCCGTCCCGGGGCGCGATGCGCCGTAACCTAGCCATGTGGCGGGCGCAAGGCAAAGTGTGCGCCGACAATCGTTAATATTTCAGGGGTTTACGCGCATGATCCCGAAAAATGGGAACCGGTTTTCGGATCAGATCATGCGCCAATCTAAAGCTTTTTCATCGGATAGACATGCGCCGGGCCGGGGAAGGCCCGCGCGCGCACCTCGGCGGCATAATCGGCCACCGCCTTTTCGATGCCGGGGCCGAGATCGCCATAGCGCTTGACGAATTTCGGCACGCGCGGCGAAAGGCCCAGCATGTCCTCCAGCACCAGAATTTGCCCATCGCAGGCAACGCTGGCGCCGATGCCGATGGTGGGGATTTTCACCGCCGCGGTGAGCTTGCGCGCCAACGGCTCGGCCACCGCCTCGATCACCACGGAAAAAGCGCCCGCCTCCGCCACAGCCAGCGTGTCCTCCTCGAAGCGCGCCCAGTCGTTTTCGTCGCGGCCCTGCGCGCGGAACGAGCCGAGCACGTTGATCGCCTGCGGCGTCAGGCCGACATGCGCCATCACCGGCACGCCGCGCTCGACGAGGAAGGCGATGGTCTCGGCCATGCGCCTGCCGCCTTCGATCTTGATGGCGCCGCAGCCGGTTTCCTTGAGCACGCGCGCGGCATTCATGAAGGCTTGCTCCTTGGAAGCCTCGTAGGAGCCGAACGGCATGTCGACCACGACCAGCGCGCGCCTGGAGCCGCGCATCACCGCGTGGCCCTGCAGGATCATCATGTCGAGGGTGACCGGCACGGTGGATTCCAGCCCGTGCATCACCATGCCGAGCGAATCGCCGACCAGGATCACGTCGCAGTATTTGTCGACCAGGCGCGCGGTGTGCGCGTGATAGGACGTAAGGCAAACGATCGGCTCGCCGCCCTTGCGCGCGAAAATATCCGGAGCGGTGAGCCGCTTGATCTCGCCCTGCGCCGACATGATTTTAGTGTCCAAATACCGGCACGCCGATGACGATCGGGTGGAAGACAAAGCCGAGCGCGAGATAAATGACGATGCCGAGCACAACGACGATGATGTCGTTGCCCCAGCCGGCTGGCGCCGTCGCCGCTGCCGAGATCGCCGCGGCGCTTGGCGGCGATGCGCGCATAGACGCCCCAGGCGAGGAACGAGCCGAACAGCAGGATCGAGCCGAGATCGCCGTTGGACAAGAGATGCGCCAGGGCCCAGGTCTTCACGCCGGCGAGCATCGGATGCTTGAGCTTCGCCTTGATATGACTGGGAACGAAGGCGGCGGTGAAGAAGATCACCGAAAGCAGCATCAGGCCGACGGTGATGTGGCGCATGAACGCGGGCGGCGTCCAGATCTGCACCCAGCCATGCGCGCGATAGTTTGCGTAACCCCAGACGATGAGCGCAAAGCCGACCAGCGCATTGAAGGCAAACAAGGCGCGATAGCCGCCCATGCCGAGGCGCGCGATCATGCGCGCGCGGTCGTCGCGAAACGACACGAAAACGTGCGCACCGAGAAACACCACCAGACCGATAATGAGGATCGCAAGGCCCATGACGCCACTCCGTCTTTGACGCGGCGCAGTAGAGAGGATGACCCGCGCCGAAGCAAGAGCGGCTTTACGCGGCGCGCAGCCCTGCCCTTCACGTCCTTGATATCGGTGAAAACCATGCCCGGCGCGCGCTCGCTGGTGTAGTCGAGGATGAACTGGTTGCGCGCCATGAAGACGCGGTCGCCATCGAGGTCTTCGGCGACGCTGGAATAATTGGCCTGGACGAAATCGTCGAGCTTCTTCTCGTCACCGCTGGCAATCCAGCGCGCGAGCTGGAATTCCGGCGTCTCGAAATCGATTTCCAGCCCGTATTCCCCCTGCAGCCGCACCTTGAGCACATCGAGCTGCAATGGCCCGACCACGCCGACCAGCGCCGGCGCGCCGTCGAGCGGACGGAACACCTGCACCACGCCCTCCTCCGCCATCTGCTGCAACGCCTCTTTGAGCTTCTTCGCCTTCATCGGATCGCCGAGCTTGACCCGCCGCAGGATTTCCGGAGCGAAATTCGGCACGCCAAGGAAGGCGATGTCCTCGCCTTCGGTCAGCGTGTCGCCGATGCGCAAGGTGCCGTGGTTGGGAATGCCGACGACGTCGCCGGCATAGGCCTCGTCGGCGATCGAGCGATCCTGGGCAAAGAAGAACTGCGGCGCCGACAGGGTCATCGGCTTGTCCGTGCGGGTGAGCCTCGCCTTCATGCCGCGGCGCAGCTTGCCCGAGCACAGCCGCGCAAACGCGATGCGGTCGCGGTGATTGGGATCCATGTTGGCCTGAATCTTGAACACAAAGGCCGTCATCGCTTCTTCGTGCGCGTCGACGGTGCGCGTATTCGAGATCTGCGCGCGCGGCGGCGGCGCAAATGCGGCAAGCGCGTCGAGTAGGTCCTTAACGCCGAAATTCTTCAATGCCGAGCCGAAGAACACCGGCGTCAGATGCCCCTCGCGGAACGAAGCGAAGTCGAAGCGGCGGCAGGCATCCTTCACCAGCGCCAGTTCTTCCGCGATCGCCTTGGCGTCGAGCATGGGATTTTTCGCGGCGAGCGCCGCCAGGTCGAGCGGCTGCGGCGCTACGGTCTTGCCGTCGTCGCTGAGCTGGCGCATCTCGCCGGTCGCCAGATCGTACGTCCCGGCAAAGTCGCGGCCGCGGCCGATCGGCCAGGTCATCGGCGCGGTGTCGAGCGCCAGCGTCTTTTCGATCTCGTCGAGCAGCTCGAAGGGATCGCGGCTCTCGCGGTCCATCTTGTTGATGAAGGTGATGATCGGAATGTCGCGCAGCCGGCACACTTCGAACAATTTGCGCGTGCGCGCCTCGATGCCCTTGGCGGCGTCGATCACCATGACGGCGCTATCGACCGCCGTCAGCGTTCGATAAGTGTCCTCGGAAAAGTCCTCGTGACCCGGCGTGTCGAGCAGATTGAACACGCGGCCGTCGTAATCGAAGGTCATCACCGAGGTGACCACCGAAATGCCGCGCTCGCGCTCGATCGCCATCCAGTCCGAGCGCGTGGAGCGACGGTCGCGCTTGGCCTTCACTTGCCCTGCAAGATTGATGGCGCCGCCGAACAGCAACAGTTTTTCGGTGAGCGTGGTCTTGCCGGCGTCCGGGTGCGAGATGATGGCGAAGGTACGCCGGCGCTCGACCTCGGCCGCGAGCGGCGAGAGCGTCATCGAATCGGCAGCGGCAAGCGGCTTGTGCATGGCGTGCATGTGGCCGCAAATGCCCACGAAATCAAGCCAGTGCGGCGCTAACCCAGCATCTCCGGGCGGAACAGCTTGCGCAGGTTCAACGACCGCCCGGCCACCATGAACATGCCGTCGCCGCGATAATGGATGGTTTTGGGGTATTTCGGCGCGCGCGGTGCATGCGCCTTGACCACCTCGAAGATGAAAAAATTGTATTTGTCGCGCAAGCTGTCGTCGACCAGCCTGCATTCGAGATTGGCGTAGCATTCGCCGATCAGCGGCGCCTTAACCTCGTCGGCCTTCACGGCGGTCAGCTTGAACTTCTTGAACTTGTCCACGTTGGCGCCGGAGCAGTTGCCGATCCCCACCACCTTGGCCGCCAGATCGACAGTGGGAACGTTGATGACGCATTCGCGGCTCTCGCTCACCAACTCGTAGCTGTGATTGCCACTGGAAATCAGGCAACCGACCAGCGACGGCGAAAATTCCAGCACCGTGTGCCAACCCATGGTCATAATGTTGCGCTCGCCCTCGAAGGCCGAGGTGACCAGCACGATCGGGCCGGGCTCGAGGAAACGGCGGATCTCGTAAACGGGGAAGTCGAGTTTTTTGTACGTTTTCATGGGGCCGACCATCGCGCTCCGTTCGTCCTCGCGCAAGCGGGGACCCAGGGCCACGATTTCTGACTCAGCCGGTGAGTTCTGGATTCCCGCTTGCCCGGGAATGAGCGGATTGAGCGGCACGCTCGTCACTTCACAACGGCAGCGTACTCTTCCGGCTTGAAGCCGACCAAAAGCTTGCCGCTACCAAGTTCGAGCACCGGCCGCTTGATGATGGACGGCTGCTCGATCATCAACGCAATGGCTTTCTTTTCGGTGATGCCGTCCTTGTCCTTATCGGGCAATTTCCTGAAGGTCGTGCCGGCGCGATTGAGCAGCGTCTCCCAGCCGGCCTTCGTCGCCCAGCCTTCCAGCTTTGCGCGCTCGATGCCGACGGTCTTGTAATCGTGGAAGGCGTATTCGACGCCGCGCTTGTCGAGCCAGGCGCGCGCCTTCTTCATGGTGTTGCAGTTTTTAATGCCGTAGATGGTGATGGACATGGCGGCTTTGGCCCCTTTGTCCTCAGGCCGATTTGGTTCTGTTGCCGACCGCGAGATTGGCAACGAGGATGCCGGAGATAACGAAGCATAACCCGACGATGAGAATGATCGTCACGGTTTCGCCGAGCATGAGGTTGCCGAGCAGCATCGCGGAAATCGGGTTGAGCGTCAGATAAATCACGACGCGACTAGGCGGCAGCCAGCGCAGCGCCCAGTTGAACAGCGAGAACTGGATGACGCCACCGACAGTGCCGAGAAAGCCGACAGCAGCCCAGCCCTCGGCGCTGAAATGCGGCCAACCGCTGAGCGCGCCTTTCGCCACCGCAATCGGCGCGAGCGCCAACAGGCCAAAGACGATGCCGGCCGCAGTCACAAACATCGGCCCATAGGCGCTGAACATTGGGCGGCTGAACGTCGAATAAACCGCGGCGCTGAACGCGCCAAGCAGCATCAGGCCATCGCCGATGAGATAGTTGTTCGACATGCCGGAATAGGCTTCCGGGCCGAAGACAATGGCAATCCCGACGAAGGCCAGCGCGACGCTGACGAATTTTCGTCCGCTCAGCCGCTCACGGCCGAATATCGCCGCGACGATCAGGGTCTGCACCGGAATGGTAGCAATGCCGATCGCGCCGCGCGCAACCGTCGTGTATTGCAACGCGGCGCTGAAGGCCCAGGGGAAGAAACCGAAGAAAACGACGCCAAGGACCGCGATCTTGATCCAGTCAGCAGGCGGAATGCGCAACCGCGGCCACAGCAATGGCAAAAACGGTGCAAAGCAAAGCGCACCGATAATGTACCGATAGAACGCAAGGCTGACGGGGTCCGTTTGAACGACCGCTATCCGCGTCGCAACGACACTCCCGCCAGCGCAGAGCGCGGCGACAGCCGCGGCGACGTTGGCGAACACCACCGTGTTGTCGCGCGGGCTCGCGGTTATTCCCACTCAATCGTTCCCGGCGGCTTTGAGGTCACGTCATAGACCACGCGGTTGACCCCCTTGACCTCGTTGATGATGCGCGTCGCCACGTGGCCGATGAACTTCATCTCGAAGGGATAGAAGTCGGCAGTCATGCCGTCGGTCGAGGTGACGGCGCGCAGGCCGACCACGTAATCGTAGGTGCGGCCGTCGCCCATGACGCCGACGGTCTTCACCGGCAGCAGCACGGCGAAGGCCTGCCAGATGTCGTCGTAGAGTCCGGCGCGACGGATTTCCTCGATGTAGATTTCGTCCGCCAGGCGCAGGATGTCGAGTTTCTCGCGCGTGATGGCGCCGGGGATGCGAATGGCAAGGCCCGGCCCGGGAAACGGATGGCGGCCGACAAAGGCATCCGGCAGCCCCAGCTCGCGGCCGAGCGCGCGCACCTCGTCCTTGAAAAGTTCGCGCAACGGCTCGACCAGTTTCATCTTCATGCGCTCGGGGAGACCGCCGACATTGTGGTGCGACTTGATGGTGACCGAGGGCCCGCCGGTGAACGACACGCTCTCGATCACGTCGGGATAAAGCGTGCCCTGGGCGAGGAAGTCGGCGCCGCCGATCTTCTTTGCCTCGGCGTCGAACACGTCGATGAACAGTTTGCCGATGGTCTTGCGCTTCTGCTCGGGGTCCTCGACGCCTTGAAGCGCCTTGAGGAAGGTCTCCTCGGCGTCCACGTGCACCAGCGGAATATTGTAACTGTCGCGGAACATCGCGACGACTTTCTTTGCCTCGGCGAGCCGCAGCAGGCCGTGATCGACGAAGACGCAAGTCAGTTGCTCGCCGATTGCCTCGTGGATGAGCACCGCGGCAACCGCGCTATCGACGCCGCCGGAGAGGCCGCAGATCACTTTGCCCTTGCCCACCTGCTTGCGGATTTTAGCGATGGCCTCGTCCTTAAAGGCGCGCATGGTCCAGTCGCCTGAGGCGCCGGCGATCTTGCGCACGAAATTGCGCAGCAGCGCGGCGCCATGGGGCGTGTGCACGACCTCGAGATGGAATTGCGTGGCGTAGAATTTGCGCGCGTCGTCGCCGATGATCGAGATGGGAGAGTTCGTCGCCCGGCCCAGCACCTTGAAGCCGGGCGGCAGCACCGTCACGCGGTCGCCGTGGCTCATCCACACCGGATATTTCTCGCCCTTCACCCAGACGCCTTCGAACAATGGTCAGTCGGCGGTGACTTCCACCTCGGCGCGGCCGAATTCGCGGTGATGCCCGCCCTCGACCTTGCCGCCGAGCTGCTGCGCCATCGCCTGCTCGCCGTAGCAGATGCCGAGCACGGGAATGCCCGCCTCGTAAATCGCCTTGGGCACCGTCGGCGCGTCCTTGTCGAGGATCGAGGCCGGCCCGCCGGAGAGGATTACCGCCTTCGGCCGCATGGCGAGGAAGGCTTCTTCCGCCTTCTGGTAGGGCACGATCTCGCAATAAACCCGCTCCTCGCGCACGCGCCGGGCGATGAGTTGGGTTACCTGCGAGCCGAAATCGACGATCAGCACCTTGTCGTGCTTTGACGCCGCGGATTCTGGAATCGGCTGCATTTGGGCCGCGTTCTTGCGATTTAGCGCTGTTGGGGTCAAGGCGGCGTCAGGCTCCGGTTAACTAAGCCAGATTTCGACCTATTCAGATAACCCTCCATTAGCCCGCGCGTGAGACAAAAAGGCGAAATATTCGCCATTTCCACACGTTTGGGGACGCTTTGAACTACCACGCCGACCATGTGGCATTTTCGGCGCCGGTTACGGCAACGCCCGACCGGCGCGCGGCGCTGTTTCGCGAAAGCCTCACCGACAAAGGCGAGCGCTGGGCGCTCGGCTTCGCCTGGGCGCTCAGCCCCGAACGCATCGCCGGCCTGCCCAATCTCGTGCGCATGTGCTTTGACGAGTTTTTGGCGCCGGACTACGCCCTGCCCGACCCCGAACAGGCGCTGGACAATCCGCCGGGCCTTGCCGGCATCGCCCACGAATTCACGCCGGAGACGATCCTTGCCGCCTACCGGCGCGGCCTTTATCCACTTGCCCACGTCGCGCCGATGAAGTGGTGGTCGCCGCGCGAGCGCTCGGTGCTGTTCTTCCCCGAGGCGCATCTGGCCAAGCGCCTGCGCCGGCAGATGCGCCAGGGGGAGTACAGCGTCACCTTCGACCGCGATTTCGAGGGCGTGATCACGGCTTGCGCCGGGCGGCGCTCCGGCCGCTGGCATCTGACCTGGATCACGCCCAAGGTCATGCACGCCTATGCGGCGCTGTTCGACCAGGGCCACGCGCACTCGTTCGAAGTGTGGAACGAAAGGGGCGAACTCGTCGGCGGCGGCTATGGCGTCTCGGTCGGCGGCGCCTTCGCCACCGAGTTGCAGTTCTCGCATGAGCCGAACGCATCCAAGATCGGCTTTGCCGTGCTCAACTGGCAACTGGCGCGCTGGGGCTACGCCTTCAACGACGGCAAGGTGATGACGCCGACCTGCCGCGACATGGGTTTCCGCGACATTCCACGCGCCGAATTTCTCACACGGCTGGAAGACGCCGGACGCCGGCCGGGCAAGAGCGGGCGCTGGCAGGTGGAAGCGGACGTCGCCGCGGTCGCCGACTGGCAGCCCGCCTAAGAGCTATTTTTCGATAATCTGACCGACAAATGGGATTTGGCCGATCAGGCTACCGAGCCGCGATTGATCGCGTTGCGTCTCGACAGGCTGGGGAATGGACGCCGGTGGCACCGGATGGTCGACGTCCGCCTGCGGCGCCGGCACGGTCGCAATCGTTGCCGAAGGCGGAAGAGTCTCGGCCGCAACAGGCGGCCCGCTGACCGATGCAGCCGACGGCAAAGATTTGCGCAGCTCCGTCTTGGGTCTCACCTCCTGGATGGGTGGCGACGGTGCTGCGCCTGCTGGCGTGCCGGCCACCGTTTCCGGCGTCCGGGGTGGCGTCGCCGCCTCGGCATCAGGCGGCGTCAGGGCGCCACGCACTGCGGCAAGCCACGCCGTGTCGGTCAGCGCCTCATGCTGCTTCGGCTCTGCGGCGGCAGCCTTGCGCGTCTCGCTTTCTGGCTTGGGCTGGGCTTCGACCCTGCGCGCAACGTCTTTCGACTTCTGCTCCGGCGCCTTGACCTCGACGCGGGGCGCCGCTGCCCCATCGGACGCGAGCAGTGCCTTGAATGCCACAGTGGCGTCCGGATCGACGCTGCCACAGTTTTTCTCGAAGGCCATCACGTCGCGGCGCACCAGCATGTGCCGGGTGCGCGCGTCGACGCTTTTGTCGAGCATCGACACGATATTGGTGCGCAGGCTCTGACATGTCGTCTCGGGGGAAAAATTGGCGCGATACATCGTATAGGCGCTGCCGATGCCGAGCGGGATCGCCAGCAGCGTGCCGAACATCTGTACCGCGGTCATGGTGCGGGCGAATCGCGGCGCGCGCACCGCATGCAGGCCGCTTTCGGGATAGGAGGTATCGTGCGTCTCGGGATGAAACGGATCGCGGTTGGCCACCAGCATTATTTGGAAACCTCAGCCGAGAAGTGCGGCCTCTGAGGTCCGAAATCATCGCGGATAATTTTGGCCGAGATTGCGGCGAAATGGGGAATTCGCCGTGTGCTCCATACACAAAGCGTTAACTCCCGTGAGCCGGATCAGCCGCCCCGCCGCAGCACGCTGATAAAAAATCCGTCGGTCTCGGTCGTGCGCGGCGTCATCAACAGACCTTCGGCCGACAGCCGCGCCGCCTTGGCGAACAGGAATCCGCGCTCGCCAAGTACCTTGACGACGTCGGCCGGCGGCTGGACTGAAAAATCCGGATGCCGCGCGAGGAATTCGCGAACCTGCCCGCCATTCTCCTCGTCCAGCACCGAGCAGGTGATATAGGCGACGCGCCCGCCGGCCTTGAGCAGCGGCACGGCGCGGTCGAGCACCTCGGCCTGCTCTTTCCTGCGCTGGTCCAGCGCGCCGGGGCGCATGCGCCACTTGGCGTCCGGATTGCGCCGCCAGGCGCCGGTGCCGGTGCAGGGCGCGTCGATCAGCACCAGGTCCATGCGGCCGGCAAGGTCGGCAATGGCGTCGCCGACCGACTTCGGCGTCCGCACCTGCACATTGCGCGCGCCGGAGCGTGCGAAGCGCTCGTGGATCGGCGCCAGGCGCCGCTTGTCGTCGTCGGTGGCGTAGATCTGTCCCTTGTTCTCCATCATCGCCGCGAGCGCCAACGTCTTGCCGCCTGCTCCGGCGCAGAGATCGACCACCTGTTCGCCGGGTTTTGCCGCCGAGAACAGCGCGGCAAGTTGCGAACCTTCGTCCTGAATTTCGATCATGCCCTTGAGGAAGGCCGGCTCGGCGTGGATCGCCGGGCTTTTTGCATCCGCGGACAAATGCACGCGCAAACCCCAAGGCGACCAGCGCGCAGCCTCTGGCTTCAGGTCGGCCAGCATCGCGGCCGCCTTGTCGCGGTCGGCAGCCAAGGTGTTGACGCGCAGGTCGAGCGGCGCCCGCGAGGCTAACGCCGCGCCCTCCTCGGCGCGGTCGTCGCCGAACACGCATGCCAGATGCGGATCGAGCCACTCCGGATAATCGCCGGCGACATGCGGTGGAGCGTCGTCGAATTTCGCAGTATCGAGCCGATCGCGTTCGGCTTCCGTCAGCGGCGAAGGCGCATGACCCACGCCATTGGCGAGGTTGCCGATGGCTTCCGCATCGAGCCCGCGTTCGCGCTTGAGCATGCCGAGCAGGATGGCTCGCGGGCTGTCATCGCCCATTAGATAAGCGCTTGACGCGCGACGGCGCAGCGCGTCGTAGGCGAGCCCGGCGATGGCGGCGCGGTCGCCGGAGCCGGCAAAGCGGTGCGTCACGCCCCAAGCCTTCAGCGCGTCATTCGCAGGCCGTCGGTCCGTCTCGATGGAGCCAAAAATCTCGATCGCGGCGGCAAGCCGCGCGCCCGGCGTCATGGCAGGCCGAGAAGGATGCGGATGATAAAAAAGATCCAGGCAATCATAAGCGCGATGGCGCCAAAGCCATACCAGGCGCCGCGAAATTGCAGCCGGTTGCTGGTGGTAAAGACCAGGGCATGCATGATCCGCGTCAACACGAACACCCAGGCCAGAATCATCAAAACGAGGTCGGCGTGCCGGGTGATGATTTCCAGAATCGTCAGCACATAGAACAGCACCGGCAATTCGAACTGGTTGCTGAAGCAATAGCCGGCCTGTTGCGTGCGCGCCGGCCAGTTCGGCTCGCGCAGCGCGATTTTCGAGGGATGCACCGCGCCGCTCTTGAGATCGCGCCGGCGCAATTCGGCAAGCCAAAGACCGAGGCCCAGGGTCAGCGCGACCTGCACGAACAAAGGCAACAGCACGATTTGGATCTGCATCAGGAGAACCCTTCAATGAATGCGATCGCAGATAGTCTCATATCAGGGCTGGCGACAAGAGACTAAGTATACGCGGCGCCACAGTCTGCTACCATTTTCCCTAATATCAGTCTTGGGAGTCCTTGCGATGCGTCCTTTAGGCCTGTTTGCCGTTGCCGTTGCCGTTTCTCGCTTTTGCCGTAGCAAATCCGGCCGCAGCGCGTATTGAGAAGTTTCCTCGCGGCTTCCACATCGAACGGATCGAGACGAACGGCGCCACGATTTACGTCCGCGTCGGTGGCAAAGGGCCCGCGGTCGTCATGCTGCACGGCTTTGCCGATACCGGCGACATGTGGGCGCCGCTCGCCAAGGCGCTTTACAAGACCCATACGGTGATCGTTCCCGACCTGCGCGGCATGGGTCTCTCCTCCCAAGCCAAAGGTGGATACGACAAGAAAACGCAAGCCACCGACATCGCCACGGTCATGGACAAGCTCGGCGTGCAGAAAGCCGATCTGGTGACGCACGATATCGGCAACATGGTCGGCTATGCGCTTGCCGCGCAATATCCCGACCGCATCACCAAATGGGTCGTGATCGACGCGCCGTTGCCCGGCATCGGGCCGTGGGAGGAAATCCTCAAGAGCCCGCTGCTTTGGCATTTCAATTTTCGCGGGCCTGACGTCGACAGGCTGGTGAAAGGCCGCGAACGCATTTACCTCGACCGCTTCTACAACGAACTCTCGGCCAATCCCAAGGCGATCGATGAGGCGACGCGCGAGCACTATGCACGCCTCTACGCGCGGCCCGGCAACATGCACTACGCCTTCGAGCAATTCGCGGCCTTCGCGCAGGACGCCAAAGACAACAAGGTTTTTGCGCAAAAGAAACTGACCATGCCGATGCTGGCGCTCGGCGCCGAGAAATCGTTTGGCGATCAGCAGGCCGCAATCATGCGCGACGTCGGCAGCAATGTGAAGGCGGCATCATCACCGGTTCCGGCCACTGGATCATGGAAGCACAGCCGGCGCAGACGGTGAAAAAGGTCAGCAACTTCCTCGAAAAAAAGTAGGCACGCGCGCTTACACCCGGCTCGGATAGTTCGGGCTCTCGCGGGTAATGACCACGTCATGCACGTGGCTTTCGCGCAAGCCGGCGCCGGAGATGCGCACGAATTCCGCCTTCTTGTGCAGATCGGCGATGTCCTTTGCGCCGACATAGCCCATGGCGGCGCGCAAGCCGCCGGCGAGCTGATGCAGCACGGTCGCCGCCGAGCCCTTGTAGGGCACCTGGCCCTCGACGCCTTCCGGCACGAGCTTGAGCGAATCCTTGATGTCCTGCTGGAAGTAACGGTCGGCCGAGCCGCGCGACATGGCGCCCACCGAACCCATGCCGCGATAGGTCTTGTAGGAGCGGCCCTGATAGATGAACACCTCGCCCGGCGTCTCGTCGGTACCGGCGAGAAGCGAGCCGACCATGGCGCAGTCGGCGCCGGCGGCGATCGCCTTGGCGAGATCGCCGGAATATTTGATGCCGCCGTCGGCGATCACCGGCGTGCTGGTAGCTTTCGCCGCCTCGACCGCGTCCATGATGGCGGTCAGCTGCGGCACGCCGACGCCGGCGACGACGCGCGTGGTGCAGATCGAGCCGGGGCCGATGCCGACCTTGATGGCGTCGGCGCCACTGTCGATCAGCGCCTTGGCGCCTTCCGAAGTGGCGACGTTGCCGGCCACCACCTGCACCGCGTTTGACATCTTCTTGATGCGGTTGACCGCGTCCAACACGTAACGCGAATGGCCGTGCGCGGTATCGACCACCACCAGATCGACGCCGGCGGCGATCAGCGCCTCGGTGCGGGCAAAGCCCTTGTCGCCGACGGTCGTGGCGGCGGCGACGCGCAGGCGGCCCTGATCGTCCTTGCAGGCATTGGGATTGGCCACCGCCTTCTCGATGTCCTTCACCGTGATCAGGCCGATGCAGCGGTATTTGTCGTCTACCACCAGCAGCTTCTCGATGCGGCGCTGGTGCAGCAGCTTCTTGGCCTCGTCCTGGCTGACGCCCTCGCGCACGGTGACGAGCTTGTCCTTGGTCATCAGCTCGGCGACCGTCTGCCGCGGATCGGTGGCAAAGCGCACGTCGCGGTTGGTGAGGATGCCGACCAGCTTGCCGGGTCCGCCGTTTTTCGCGGGCTCGACCACCGGAATGCCGGAAATGCGGTTCTCGCGCATCAGGTCGAGCGCCTGTTGCAGCGTTGCGGCGGGCTCGATGGTGACCGGGTTCACGATCATGCCGGATTCGAACTTCTTCACCTGCCGCACCTGGGCGGCCTGCTGATCCGGCTCGAGATTGCGGTGGATGACGCCGATGCCGCCGGCCTGCGCCATGGCGATCGCCATTTCCGCCTCGGTGACGGTATCCATGGCGGAGGCGATGATCGGGATATTGACGGCAATCGATTTGGTGACCCGGGAGCGGATATCGGCGTCGGCCGGCATCACTTCGGACAGGCCGGGCCTGATCAGCACGTCGTCGAAAGTGAGCGCTTCCCGCGGGCTTCCGTTGTTTTTACCGGCCATCGCCAACTCCGTCTTACCCGCAAAGCGTCGAAGCCGGCTGCCGAAGGGTGATAAGACGCCCTCGCGAGGGGTCTCCTCGCCCGGCTTCACGGCCCGCTTTTGGGTTGGCATGGGCCGATAGCACGGCGAGCGCGTGATTCCTAGAGCAATCGCAGATATCTGATATGACCGTGCAAAACCGCCGGCGCCAACCGGAAAGCGCCAACGCGATCGTTACATAGACATGACGCTGCGCAAGAACCAGATCCCGCCGTCGCGAGCTTATGCCGATACGCACTGACCGCATCGTTCCGCTGATCATCGCGGTCGCCCTGTTCATGGAGAACATGGATTCGACGGTGATCGCGACCTCCTTGCCGGCAATTGCCAAGGATATCGGCAGCAATCCGCTGGCGCTCAAGCTCGCGGTCACCTCCTACCTGCTCTCGCTTGCCGTCTTCATTCCGGCAAGCGGCTGGACCGCCGACCGTTTCGGCGCGCGCACCGTGTTCCGCGCGGCGATTGCGGTCTTCGTGGTCGGCTCGATCGGCTGCGCGCTGTCGCATTCGCTCACCGATTTCGTCGTCGCCCGCATCGTCCAGGGGATGGGTGGCGCCATGATGACCCCGGTCGGGCGCCTAGTGCTGGTGCGCACCATCTCAAAGCGCGAGCTGGTCGGCGCCATGGCCTGGGTGACGACGCCGGCGCTGATCGGGCCGGTGCTGGGACCGCCGGTCGGCGGTTTCATCACGACTTACGCGACGTGGCACTGGATCTTCATCATCAATGTGCCGATCGGACTCGTCGGCATCGCGCTCGCCACCCGATTCATTCCCGACGTGCGCGAGGCGCATCATCACCGTTTCGACCTCAAGGGCATGGTGCTGGCCGGGCTCGGCATCGCCGGCGTCGCCTTCGGCCTGTCGGTGCTGGGCCTGAATTTCTTGCCGTGGACGATCGTGGCAGCGCTGGTCGCCGGCGGCGCGATCTTCATCGCCGCCTATTTCGTGCATGCGCGGCACACCGAAAACCCGGCGCTCGATCTGACGCTGTTCCGCATCCCGACCTTCCGCGCCAGCGTGCTCGGCGGCTTCACCTTCCGGCTCGGCATCGGCGCGCTGCCGTTTCTGCTGCCGCTGATGCTGCAGGTCGGTTTCGGCAAGACGCCGTTCCAATCCGGCCTGATCACCTTCACCTCAGCGATGGGCGCCATGGGCATGAAGCTTGCGGCGGTGACGCTTTTGCGCCGCTTCGGCTTCCGCACCATTCTTGTCGTCAATGCGCTGATCAGCGCCGGCTTCCTCGCTACTTGCGCCACTTTCACGCAAACAACACCGATCGAGATCATCCTCGTTTTGCTGCTAGTCGGCGGCTTCTTCCGCTCGCTGCAATTCACCAGCATCAACACCATCGCCTATGCCGACATCGACCCGGCGCGCATGAGCCGGGCGACGTCGCTGGTCAGCGTCGGCCAGCAATTGTCGCTCTCGTCCGGCGTCGCCGTTGGCGCGCTGGCCGTGCAGCTCACCGTGCAGTTGCACGGCGGCGGACCGCTGGCGGCCGCCGACTTCCCGCCTGCATTTCTGGTCGTCGCGGCGATCTCGGCGTTGTCGGTACTGATTTTCGCGCAATTGCCGCCCGACGCCGGCGCGGAACTCGCCAATCGCCTGCCGGCGCCGACGGAAACGAGCGATCAGCGCGCCGGCTGAGAGTTTTAGCAGCGTTTTCGATTAACCATATCGGGCAGTCAGACTAGGCCGGGCGCTAGGATCAACCCATATTTGCGGGGTGGTAACGTTAATCCGGCCGGTTAATTCGTGCGTCAAACCTGGTCCCTATCGCCGTTCGCGGCGGCGTTGCTCGCAGCCACTCTCGCCTCGTCCGGCGCGATGGCCGCCTCGTCGCGCGACGCGCATCTGTGCGCGACGCAGACCGAGAGCATGGCCACCCAGCGCATCGCCGCCTGCTCGACGATTCTGAAGTCGGGCCGTCTGCGCGGCGAGGCAGCCGGCGTCGCCTATGGCGCTGCGCGGTCTCGCCTTTCTCGACCGCAGCGACATTCCCCACGCCATCGCCGACCTTAACCAGGCGATCAGGCTGGCGCCCGATTTCATCCCCGCCTACCAGAATCGCGGCAATGCCTGGTACGCGCGCGGCAATTACGGCGAGGCCATCGCCGATTACGATTCCGCCATCCGCCTCGATCCGAATTCGCCGTCGCCCTATATCAACCGCGCCGCCGTTCGCCGCGACCTTGGCTACGTCGACGGCGCCATGCAGGACTACCAAAAAGCGATCACGCTCGACGCCAACAAGGCCGGTGCCTACAGCGGGCGCGGCCAGCTCTATATGCGGCAAAAGGATTACGCTCGCGCCGTCGCCGATTTCGATCGCGCACTCAAGCTCGATCGTAGCGTCGAGAACTTCATGTTGCGGGCGCAGGCGCGCCAGGCATCGGGCGATCCCAATGGTGCACTCGGTGATTACGCGGAAGCCACCCGCATCGAGCCGAAGAATGCCGCAGCGTTGACCGCCGAAGCCAGCCTCTGGCGCAAGCAAGGCGACAACGACAAAGCGATCGCCGCCTATGACCGCGCGCTCGCCGCCGATCAGCGCTCACCAACGACGTACAAATTGCGCGCCGAAGCTTACGCCGCCAAAGGCGAACGCAAGGGCGCCATGGCCGACATTAACAAGGCGATCAAATTGAGCTGGAACGCGGACTTGCTGCGCGTGCGCGGCGCCCTGCGGCTCGACGACGGCGATATCAAGGGCGCCATGCAGGACGCCAATTACGCACTCAAGCTTGTCCCCGACAGCGGTGCGGCGTTGGCGCTGCGCGGCGCGGCCTTTGCGCGCGCCAAGGATTATGGCCGCGCGCTCGACGATCTCGACAAGGCCATCGCCGCCGACGGCAGCGATGCCCTCGCCTATGGCGAGCGTGGCCAGGTCTACCTCGCCAAGAATGACAGCACCCGGGCGCTGGCCGATTTCAGCAAAGCCATCAACCTTGGCACGATCAGCGCCGCGCCTTACCGCGCCCGCGCCATGATCGAAAAGGCCAAGGGCGATAATGCCAAAGCGATCAGCGACCTCGACCAAGCGATCAAGCGCGATCCGCGGCCGGCGGACGTTTATCTGCTGCGCGCCTCGCTGCACAAGGCCAACGGTGAAAATGACGCGGCGTTGGCCGATTTCGACGCGGCGCTCGCCCGCGGGCCGGGTGATGTCGGCGCCCTCGCCTCGCGCGCGCAGATCAAACAGGCCAAGGGCGATGCCGCCGGCGCCATCGCCGACTACGACGGCGTCATCAAGCGCTCACCCAACAATATCGACGCCCTGCGCGCCCGCGCCGCCCTGTTGATGGCGACGAAAGCGTATGCCAGGGCGGCCGACGATTTCGACCACATCACCCACTTCGATCCGAAAAACGCCGGGGCCTATTACCAGCGCGGACAGGCGCATGAACTGGGCGAGGAGAACGCCAAGGCGATTGCCGACTATAAACTGGCGCTCGCCCGCGACCGCCACATGATCGACGCGCGCAATGCCCTCGCGCGCCTGATCTCCCGGCAGAACAAGCCGTGGCTCGATGCGCCCGAGGCGAAAGCTGAACCGGCCGGCAAGGAAGTCGCCAAACAGGACGAAAAGCCGGCGCCAGACAAGCAAGATGCAAAGAAGGCGGCGCAAAGCAACAAACCGGCTGATAAGCCGGCTGACAAAAAGCTTGCGGCGAAGGCTCCGACCGAAGACAAGAAGTCCATCCATGCGAACAAGCCGGCCGAAAAGGTCGCCGATGTGACGGCTTCGCTGCCGCCCAAAGAGACGCACCAAGGCGCGCGGCATGCCAGCAAGCATGACGCTCGTTCGCGTCGCGATGCGCGGCAGCAACAGGTGCACAAAAAGCCCGCCAACGTCGTCGAGCGGAAAAAGCCAAAGCATCTTGTCGAACGCAAAAAGCCGGCGCATGTCATCGAAAAAAATAAGTATTATGTCGCGCCCGATCGGCCACGCAAACGGCAGGGCAACGACGCCGCGGCGGCGCGCGCCGACACGCGCTTCAGCGAAATCTGGACTGATGGCAAGAAGCACTAGCCGCGAAATCCGGTTGCCAGCAGGTAAAGTTCGGCGGAATTCGGCGCGGCTCGCCGCCGGCTTGACGTGTTTCACCACCGTGAAATCGCGCTTGAGCGAGGCGAGCAGCGCCGCCTCGGTGCCGCCTTGCAGCACCTTTGCGAGAAACGTTCCGCCCGGCGCCAGCACCGCATGGGCGAATTGCGCGGCCGCCTCGACCAGCGCCATGATTTTCAGGTGGTCGGTCTTTCGGTGGCCGGTGGCGTTTGCCGCCATGTCGGAGAGCACCACGTCGGCCGGCCCGTCAAGCATGGCCATCAGCGTCTCCGGCGCCGCCGCATCGAGAAAATCGAGCTGCATGAAATCGACGCCGGCGACCGCGCCCATCGGCAGAATATCGATCGCCACGACGCGGCCCTCGCCCGGCGCGCCGACGCGCCTGGCTGCCACCTGGCTCCAGCCGCCGGGCGCGGCGCCGAGGTCGATGACCCGCGCGCCTTTCTTCAGCAGTTTCGTCTTGTCGTCGATCTCGGCCAGCTTATAGGCCGCGCGCGAGCGAAACCCTTCGCGCTTGGCGCGGACGACGTAAGGATCGTTGAGCTGGCGCTCAAGCCATTGTTTGGATGACTGCGAACGGTTTCTTTTCTTCTTAACCCTGACCTTGCGACGTTCGCTCACGGAACCGCAGCCTCGACCGTGCCCCACACACCGTCTTCGCGCATCATCTGCACCAGCATGCCTTCGCGAAGCCCTCGGTCCGCGACGCGCAGGCGCGGACACGGGAAGGCGCGGCGGATCGCTTC
Source organism: uncultured Alphaproteobacteria bacterium (assembly GCA_963753925.1). Taxonomy (GTDB): domain Bacteria; phylum Pseudomonadota; class Alphaproteobacteria; order Rhizobiales; family Xanthobacteraceae; genus Pseudolabrys. The sequence goes on along the minus strand of CAVWEF010000004.1, from coordinate 66,963 downwards.
CAGGATGGCGCAGCCGGCCAGCACCAGATCGGCGCGTTCGGCGCCGATGCACGGGCTTGCCACCCGGCCCTCGTAGTTCATGGCCAAGAGCTGTTCGGCAACGCCATTGATCTCGTCCGCGCTCATCCAGCAGCCGTCGACTCGGCTGCGGTCGTAGCGTTTCAGATTGAGGTGTACGCCGGCAATAGTGGTCACCGTGCCGGAGGTGCCGAGCAGGTGGACGTCGCGCAAGGCGTCACCGCCATGCGTGCGCGCAAACGGCGCGATCAACGCCGCGACCTCGTCGACCATCGCTTCATAAGTCGCGCGCGTCACCTCATGCCCGCCATAGCGTTCGGCCAGCGTCACCACGCCATGCGGCAGCGAAATCCAGCCGCGGATTTGCGGGAGCGGCGGACCGCGGCGAACGTCATGCGAGCGATCGAGACGCACCAGTTCGGACGAGCCGCCGCCGATGTCGAACAGCACCACGCCCGATGCATGCGGATCGATCAGCGGCGTGCAGCCGGTGGCGGCAAGCGTTGCCTCGGTCTCGCGGTCGATCACATCAAGTTCGAGCCCGAGCGTCTCGGCGACGCGGGCGCGGAAATCGGCGCCGTTTGCGGCCGCGCGGCAAGCTTCGGTTGCGATCAGCCGGGCGCGGGTGACGCCCTTGTTCTTCATCTTGTCGCGGCAGATGGTGAGCGCGGCGATGGCGCGCGCGATCGCCGCCTCGCTCAGGCGGCCGGATGCGGACACGCCCTCGCCAAGCCGGACGATGCGGGAAAATGCGTCCACGACGCGAAAGCTGTCGTCGGTCGGACGCGCAACCAGCAGACGGCAATTGTTGGTGCCGAGATCGAGCGCCGCATAGGTCGCGCCGCCGCGATCGCGGCCAAGGCCGCGGTCGTTGCGATCAGGCGACCGCCGACCCCACCGGCTGCGCCGCTGCGCGGCCCGGTCAAACGCGGGGTCGAGGCCTGGGGCATCCCCGGCCTCGCCGCTCATGTCACAAACCTTCCTGCCGCGGCGGACGGCTCCCATCGCCCCGCGAGCGCGGCATTGTTCCCTTTATAGGCAAAAGTGTAACAGCCGGACGGGCTCACGCAACCCTGACCGGCGGGCGGCGTTCTTGTGAAAGCAGCCTTGCTGCCCTATTTCAGGGGCCCGGCCTCCCTGGAACCCAATCCCGACATGGACGACAGAACCCAAGAAACTGCGCTTTCGTTGACCAAATTCGGCATTGGTCAGCCGGTCAAGCGCAGCGAAGATCCTATTCTCCTGCGCGGCGAAGGCCGTTACACCGACGACATCAATCTGCCGCGCCAGGCCTATGCGGTGATGGTGCGCGGCCGCGACGCGCACGGCATCATCCGCGGTATCGACACCGCCGCTGCTAAAGCGATGCCGGGCGTGCTGACAATCCTCACCGGCAAGGACCTGAAGGATTACGGCGGGCTGAAATGCCTGCTGCCGCTGAAAAGCAAGGATGGATCGCCAATCAAATACAGACCGCGCCCGGCGCTGGCGACCGACAAGGTGCGTTTCGTCGGCGATCCTGTCGCCTGCGTTGTCGCCGAGACCATAGCGCAGGCCAAAGATGCGGCCGAAGCGGTTGCGCTCGACATCGAGCCGTTGCCGGCTGTCGTCAGCGCGCGCGATGCCGCGCAACCGGGGGCGCCGCTGCTCTATGACGAAGTACCGGACAATATCGCGCTCGATTATCACCACGGCGACACCGCGAAGGTGTCCCAAGCCTTCGCCAAGGCCGCGCATGTCGTCAAACTGCCGCTGATCAATCAGCGCCTGGTGGTTGCCTCCATGGAGCCGCGCTCGGCAATCGGCGAATACGAAAGCAAGACTACCCACTGGACGCTGCACTCGTCCAGTCAGGGCGTGGTCGGCATGAAAAACCTCCTGCGCGATATTCTCAACGCGCCGCCGGAAAAAGTGCGCGTACTCACCGGCAATGTCGGCGGTTCGTTCGGCATGAAAGCTACGCCCTATCCGGAGTACGTCTGCATCCTGCACGCGTCGAAAGTGCTAGGCCGGCCGGTGAAGTGGACCGACGAGCGCTCCGGCAGCTTTGTGTCGGACCATCATGGCCGCGATTACGACATGACAGTCGAAATCGCTTTCGACAAAGATGGCTTGATTCTGGCGATCCGCCTCACCGGCTACGGTAACCTCGGCGGCTATTGCTCCAATTTCGGTCCGCTGCTGCCGACGGTCAACGTCACCAAGAACATCGTCAGCATGTACCGCACGCCGCTCCTCGAAGTGGCGACCAAATGCGTCTTTACCAATACGACGCTCGTTTCCGCCTACCGCGGCGCCGGACGCCCCGAAGGCGCGCTGAGCATAGAACGCACCATGGACTTTGCCGCCGCCGAACTCGGCATTGACCGTTTCGAGCTGCGCAAGCGCAATTTCATCAAAGCTCGCGAAATGCCGCACGCGACGCCGGCCGCGACGACCTACGACTTCGGCGACTTTCCCGGCTTGTTCAAGGCCGCGCTCGAACAAGCCGATGTCAAAGGTTTCAAGCAGCGCAAACGCGAGAGCAAGCGCAGCGGCAAGCTGCGCGGCCTAGGCCTTGCCTGCTTCGTCGAAACCACCGCGGCGATGACGCAGGAAATGGGCGGCATCCGCTTCAACGCTGACGGCACGGTCACCATCATCACCGGCACGCTCGATTACGGACAAGGGCACGCGTCGGCCTTCGCGCAGGTGCTGGTGGAAAAGCTCGGCGTGCCGTTCAATCGCATCCGCCTGATGCAGGGGGATAGCGATCTGCTCGTCACCGGCGGCGGCACCGGCGGCTCGCGTTCGGCCATGCTCAGCGGCACCGCCATCATGCAGGCTTCCGACAAGGTCATCGAACAGGGCAAGATGTTGGCGGCGCATGTGCTGGAGGCCTCCGCCGGCGACATCGAATTCAAGAGCGGGCACTTTACCATCGCCGGCACCGACCGCTCGATCGGCATCATGGAGCTCGCCGAGCGCGTGCGCGCCGGCATCAAGCTCCCTGACGGCATCGCGCCGACGCTCGATGTGACGCATGTGACCGATCCCGTGCCGGGAACCTTTCCCAACGGCATTCACGTCGTCGAAGTGGAAATCGACCCGGATACCGGTCTCACCCGCGTCGTCAAGTACAGCACGCTCAATGATTTCGGCACGGTGCTCAATCGGATGCTGGTGGAGGGCCAGGTCCAGGGCGGCGCGGTGCAAGGCCTTGGGCAGGTCCTGCTCGAGGGCGCGGTCTACGATGCCGACGGACAATTGATCACCGGCTCGTTCATGGACTACGCCATGCCGCGCGCGCACGACGTTTCAATGATCGAAGTCGCAAATCGCCCGGTGCCGACCAAGACCAATCCGGTCGGCGCCAAGGGCTGCGGCGAAGCCGGCACGTCGGGCGGCCTTCCGGCCGTCGCTAACGCGGTGATCGACGCGCTCGCCGAGTACGGCATCCGGCATATGGAAATGCCGATGACGCCGTCGCGCATCTGGCATGCGATCCAGGACGCGAAACGTGCCCAATCGTGAAACCCTGCGCGGCAGCCTGAAAAATAGTCCTGTGCCGGTTTTATCCGAAATTTGCCCGTTTCCGCAGAATGGACTGTATAAACGCGCGGGGGTGACTCGACCGAGGTCGAGCCACATGCGATTTCTCCGACCCGTCGAAATTGCGATTAAGGAAATTCCATGGATTGCCAGCCGTCCGCTGGCCGGGATTTTCAATCCAGTGGCGGCGAAATTCTATGCAGCTCTCGCTGCCGGCGGCTACGAAGCTGAAGAGCTGCTGAAAGTTCTGCCGCGGCACAATCTGATTTACGTCGCCGTGCCGAAGTCGGCATCGACGCGCATCCGGCGGACTCTGGCGCAAGCCGGAAGCCGCCATTCGCGTTCGCTGAAGTCAGCCGGCCGCTCGCGCTACCGCGGCCCCTACGGCCCGCGCAACATCACCGTCGGCTCATTCTATCGCCTGGCGACGAATCCCGGAACGTTACGATTTTCCTTTGTTCGCAATCCCTACGCGCGCGCGGTATCGTGCTGGAGCGACAAGTTCGTCAACAAGCCACTGGTGCCCGGCGACACATTCGTCGACATCTATCTCGCGACCAGGCAAGGTATCGACGCCAGGCTTCCGGCGGGCGCCGATCGCACCTTGTCGTTTGCCGAGTTCGTGATTTTTGCCGCGGCGACCGCGCAGTCGCGTCATGATAGTCATCTGCAGGCGCAGGACGATATTCTCAACATTCCGGGATTGCCGCTCGACTTCATCGGCAAGGTGGAGACGTTCGACGCGGATTTCGTCCGTGTGCTGGACCATTTGGGCGCCAGCGAGGCGTTGTGCCGCGAGGCTGCGATACCGCTCAACGAATCCCACCACGACGATTGGCCGACCTATTACACCCGCGAACTCGCGGACCGTATTTATCGCGCCTACGAGCGCGACTTCGATCGTTTCGGCTACCCGCGCGCGATCCCCGGCGTCGCCGCCAGCGTCGCGGCCAGCGCTTAGCCCTCAGGCCGGCCCGCCACGCTTCAGGTTCATCAGCGGCAGCGAACGTGCACGCGTGCCGGCGGCCCTGTCCGGCAAGCATGCCCAACCCACTGGAAACGCGCTGGATTGACGCGGCCACCCGGGCCATAGTCCGCGCCTGCCGGGAAGCCTGCTTATGAGCGAAGCGACGGAACTATTGGCCGCAAGCCGGCCTGGGTATGCCCGTATTGTCGGCTTGGTCAGCGCCGCGCATTTCGTCTCGCACTATTACATTCTGCTGCTGCCGCCGCTGTTTCCCTTCGTGCGCGCCGAGTACGGCGTGAGCTACACCGAAATCGGCCTGGCGCTCGCCGCATTCAACGTCGTCTCGGCGGCACTGCAGACACCGGCCGGCTTCCTGGTGGACTGGCTCGGTGCGCGCATCCTGCTGATCATCGGCCTGCTGCTCGGCGCGGTCGCCTTTACCGTCGCCGGCGCCTTCGATTCGTTCTGGCTGTTTGTGGCCATGTTCGCGATCGCCGGCGTCGGCAACACCGCCTATCACCCGGCCGATTACGCGCTGCTGTCGCACCACGTTCCCGCCAGGCGCATCGGCCACGCATTCTCGATCCACACTTTTTCCGGCATGCTCGGCTCGGCGGCGGCGCCCGGCAGCCTGCTGCTGATGCAAAGCATTTGGGGCTGGCGCGGTGCCTTTATCGGCGCCGGCGTGCTCGGCTTTGCGGCGGCGGCATTGCTCCTCACCATGACCGACGACAACGAGACGACGAACGCGGCGACACCGCGCGGCGCGGAGACGGCAAATGTCGGCTGGCGGCTTTTGTTGTCACCACCGATCCTGCTCAACCTCGCCTTTTTCGTGTTGCTGGCGCTGATGAGCGGCGGCATGTACAACTATTCGGTGGTCGCGCTCGGCGCGCTCGAAGGAACGCCGGTCGCCGTCGCCAATACCGCGTTGTCCGCGAACCTGCTGTTGGCGGCCATCGGCGTGCTGATCGGCGGCCTGGTGGTCGGACGCACCACGCGCCACAGCACGGTCGCCGGGCTCGGTCTTGTGGCCATCGTCGCGCTCGTCCTGCTGATTGCCTATGTCGGCCTGGGCTCATGGCTGCTTGTGCTGGTGATGGCCACCTGTGGCTTCTTCTTCGGCGTCATCATGCCGTCGCGCGACATGATCGTGCGCGAGGTCACTCCGCCCGGCTCGTTTGGCAAGGTGTTCGGCTTCGTCACTACCGGATTTAATCTGGGCGGAATCGTCTCGCCGCTGATTTTCGGTGCGATCATGGATCACGGCAACCCGCGACTGGTGTTCCTGCTGGTGGCGGCTTTCAGCGCGCTGGCGATTATCACCGTGGCGACGCGGCCACGCCGTGCGGCGTGAGCCGCGTCGGCTCGGCGCGCTTGAGGCGTCGGCGCATCCGCGCGACCGTAAAATTAAGCAGAAACGGGCTGCGCCCTGTCTTGGTCTTGTCAAACCGGCGAAATTGCCCCATGTCAGGCGCTTCACAAGACGCATGGCAGGCTGTCCCTGGCCCAATTTCGCGTCGTTGGGGGATAGTTCAACGGTAGAACATCGGACTCTGACTCCGAGAATTCTCGGTTCGAATCCAGGTCCCCCAGCCAGTTGATTCCGATGACCTTTCCCTTGCTTTGTATGTGGACTCGGTAGACCGTTTTGAAGGTCATTTTGACGATTCTGTTCCAGTTTTGATCACGGCGACACGTTTCGCATAGCCCATTTCTAGCTTGTGGATCGCACTCTCGCCAAGAGCCGGATCGCGGCTGAGGTAGTGCGTACTCAGGATCGTGCGTATGTCGCCCAAAGTGTGGCCGGTGATGGTCGCGATTTCAGCCTCGGAGCAACCCTCAATCGCCAGCCGCGTGACTGCAGTGCCGCGCAGGTCATTAAATGTTACACCCTCAATACCAGCCTTGTCCGACGCCTTCCCCCATGATGCCCGGAAGCCATCCTGTGTCCACGGCCTGCCGTCCGCGTTAAGCAGGACCGTCGGGCTACACTTGCACTTCGCCGCTTCATCCAGCGCGACCTTTAGTGGTGCGCCGACCGGGATTTGCACGCGCACGCCGGTTTTCGATTGGCGCAGCCGAATATGGGTGCCGTCATAGGCAGACCAAGTGAGACGCAGCAGGTCGCCCTGCCGCTGCCCGGTCCACAGCGCGAGCAAAAGCGGCAAGTGCAAATGCGCTGGCGCGTGTTGCAGGAAGGCAGCCTCATCGTCAATAGTCCAAACGCAATCGACACGAGTGCCATGGTAGAGGCGTCCACCCTTTTCGCAGGGATTGACCGGAATTTTTCCGCGATCTTTTCCCCACGCGAGGATGAGTGCTAGCACGGTCCATCCATAGTCGGCTTGCCGTACAGATTTGAGCGCGAGCTTGTCGCGCCAATCCTTGAAGATGCCACGTGTCTCGCGAGCTGCGAGTGCCCTGAGTGGGAAATCGCCAAACTCATTTTCGATAATCTTGATCTGGCCGATGTAGTCGCGCCGCGTGCGTTCCCTGAGTTGGAGAAAGTTTTGACTAGCCTGATAACCTTGGATCAAGAATTGCAGCTTGCCTTCGGGGGCCGGTAGGCGTTGCGAAATCGCCTCGTTATAGCTCCCGATGAATTCTGGGGTGCCGTATTTGCCAAGAATGCGCGGACCGCCTTTCCATGCATACCAATAGATTTTCGTGGTGCCGTCTGCGAGTTTGGCACGCGTCCAGTGGATTCCATTAACTTTGATTCGCATGGCTCTTCTTCCTTCGCCACTGCTCTAACTCATCATCTACACTCAACTTCTCATCCGCCGTCGAGACCATTGCGGCCTTACCTGTGGTCGCGATTATTGTACCATCGGGTCGAAATTCAACCTTCACGTCCACGCCAGCCTTGCGAGCTGCCTTGAAGATGCGGCCCGCGTCTGACTGTGTGAATTTAGCGACACCACGCGACATATGAGAACTCATTCACTCCCAACGCAAATTACTCGCTGTCGTCAGGCGTCTTGTCATCCGAGTCTTCGTCACTCTCGGCATCCATGACAAACGTTCCTTCTCGCCAGAGCAGATATTCATAATCGGAGAATGGAAATTTTCCTTTTGCAACATCGTCGAGATTGCTTCGAATGGCCTTGGTTGACAGACGCGGCCAATTCTCCACTGCAGTAACGCGGACCATCGCGTAGAATTTCCCTGCGTCGAAAAAGGCCCATCCACCGACCAACAGCCAATCCGTTACCTCGCGTATGAATTCCGGCGATAGGCGCGGTCGCTTCCAGAGTTGTTTGAGCATCGGAACCGTCAATTGAGTGCGCGTCATTGCCTTGAGGCCCTTCTCGTTGCGCCTCTTTGTTCTCAGTTCGACAGTCCACAAAAGCAGCAGGGCCGACTGGCGGCCATCGGCCAGGTGCAAGGTCGTTGCCTTATTTGCGGCTGACGATGCTTCGGTGCCGGACGAATTGGGGCTCGACATTTTCGTTCCTTTCGATAAACTCTGATATAGGGTGTTGACGGCTGCAATAATTAGCCGTACAATGAATACAATAGATTTGCAACACCCTGTTATTGAGTGTTTTGGTCAAGATGACAATAACCGATTTATTGCGCCGAGCCAAGCATGAAATCGAGTCGGGCGAGGCCTCGCTGCATGACGCTGCCGAAGACATTGCGGCTGCTGCAGAGCAAGGCGCGACCCAACGGCAAATTGCTGAAGCGGTCGGGAAGTCTCCCGCGTGGGTCAATCGCCTGCTGCGGTGGCGTGAAACCGGCTATCAGGACACAGCATTCGGACCGCAGGCCAAGGCCAGTCGCCAGCGTGCACATGTTCAGGCGAGTAAACAAGAAAAAGAGATCCACAGCCGCCCGCGCAACCTTTTGGTCAAAGCTCTCGGAATGCTCGGCTCAAATCATGACGGTGAGCGGGCGAACGCTGCGGTTGTCGTCGAGAACCAACGCGCCAAGCTCGGGCTGACCTGGGATCAGCTCATCATCCCGGCGAATGAAGCCAAAGCGCGGGCGGCGTGAAGGTCGCTTGATTCAATAACTGTAAAATATTGAGCGACGGCTTTCGTTTCTAGAAAGGCTGCGACGTCGCGAAATTAATTTCGAATTACACCTTCATTCCTTGGAGGAGGGGTTATGACCGACCATGCTAACGACGACACTGACCTAGTTGAACTGCGGGCACTAAAAATCACATTCAAGCATACCGAGGACATCGACGACGACGAAATGTCGCCAGAACGTCGCCACTTTGTAACGTCCGAGATTGGGCAAGGCAGAGCGGAGGAAGACGATGACGACGACGCATCGGTGCTTGTTACGTTCGATTCCTATATATCGGGCGACACGGTTATTCGCAGGCTCAAGGAGGTGATCAGGTGCATCAAGGAGCACGGCCTGCCGCAGACAACACTTTTAGTACAGAGAAAGACCGCCAAGAATTTTAAACAATTAGAGAAAGAAGAGCCTGATCTCGCCGAAGAATGTTTCCTTTATTTGGAGCACTTTCTCCCCAACAAGGCCAGCGATCAGGGGTGAGGCATCGCTTGAATGGCGAGAGTGCCCGAAGACCGGTCAATAGCGGCGACCATTAGTAGTTTGCAAAAAGCTTCAAAGCATAAAACCGCAGATAACTGCGTGGCAAAGTGCCGATAACTAGAACTGTAAAGTGAGGGAGACACAATAATGCTCACAGGAGTTGCAACATGAGTACCTCGGAAAAAGTGGACGTTGTTATTACCGTCAATAAAATTTGGCGCAAATCCGGCAACGCGAGTGCGGTACAGCTTACCGAACACTGGGATCGTCCGACGGTCAATATTCAACGCTACATCGCAAAAAATCACAAACTCAAGGCAAGGCATAAGGGCAACGCGATTTCCATCGGGCATCTGCAGGCGCTCGATTCTCTCGTCCGCAAGGTCTTTAAGCAGGCACAGCGCGAAGGCTTGGTGCACAAGAAGGTAGAGCGATCATGATACGAGGCCAACGCACCGCGTGAAGACCACGCCGATGCACGCTCCCATTTACCGCACTCACGTCCGGGCCCACGAGGCTGTCGTCGTCAACGAGTTTTTGTACGGCGACGGCCCCCCTACCCTCGGAAAATCCTTCACCGCTGCAAGAACGGCAGAACGTCACGCCGACGTTGTTACGATCTTGCAGCGTGCAGCCAACAGCGCCGAGACCGCCGGAGACCAAAAGCTGTCCCGGTTACTGTGGGACTTGGCCGACAAGCTGTACAACTGCAGACCTCATCACCGGTGTGGATCTTTAGCCTGCCCAAAGTGTGCGAGAGCGTTTCAGAAGGCCAAAGTTGCCGCTCAACAGACCATTATCTTGGACCTACAAAAGAGCCAGGCAAAAAAGCACCTTGTATTCGTGTCCATCATTCCCAAAGGCATGACTTACACCCCGGGTAAGTTCGGCCATATCGACATTATCAAGGCGAACCGGTGGTTGAAGGACAAGCTGAAGCCGGTGGGAAAGCGACCTATTCTAGGCAGCGTAGATTTTGGCTGGGAAAGCCGTCGTGGCGGAAATTACCTGCAACTACACTGGCACCTCGCTCTTTGGACCAGCAGCCCAAACAAGTTTGAAGGGAAATTAAAATTACTTTTTCCGCGAGCCAAGAAGTACGAGCGTCCCATAGACGTTGTGGCGACACACGACCACGGGTTCCTGCCCTACCTGAACAAGCTAATTAAATTACCAGAATTGCTTCGTCGCAACCGGTCTCATTTGCCCGAATTATTGGTGACCCTAGACCAAATTGAGCCATTGGACCTGTTGGTTTTAATGGGACTGAGGCTCAGTGCTCAGCAAGGCCGACTGATCATAGGGCCAATTGAGCATCAGAGGAAAAAGTCCCGCTGAATGGTGTCGTATCGAGAATTTGGAAGGAATAGTCGAAAGTGGCCTGCACCCGGTTCGGTTGACACCCGCCTAAGCTAATCCCGCCTGCCTCTCGAACTCCATAGGGCTCATATAGCCGATCGTCGAGTGCCGGCGTTTCGGATTGTAGAAGCGTTCGATGTAGTCGAACACGTCGGCCTTCGCCTCATCCCGTCGATCGGTAGATTTTGCGCGCTGTGCGTTCGGTCTTGAGCGAGGAGAAGAAGCTCTCCATCGCCGCATTGTCCCAGACGTTGCCCGAGCGGCTCATCGAGCAGACGACGCCATGATCCGCCATCAGCCGCTGGAACTGCTCGCTGCTGTATTGGCTGCCGCGGTCGGAGTGATGCAGCAGCGCGTCGGGCTTGCCCCGTCGCCAGATCGCCATCACCAGAGCGTCGGTGACGAGCTGGGCCGTCATCGCAGCACTCATCGACCAGCCGACCACGCGCCGAGAGAACAGATCGACCACCGCCGCCACATAGAGCCAGCCTTCCGCCGTCCACACATAGGTGAAGTCGGCGATCCATTTGCGGTTGGGCGCAGGCGCTTGGAAGCTGCGATCGAGCACGTTGGGAGCGACGGCGGAAGCCTGCCGTTCACCCAGGTCGGGCGGCAGGCGACGTCGGCGCGGACGTGCTTTGAGAGCCTGTAATCGCATCAATCGCTCAATCCGGTGCAGTCCGCATGACGCCCCCTCAGCCAGCAGGTCGTGCCACACCCGCCTGGCGCCATAGGTCCGGTCGCTGGCGAGGAAGCTGGCACGAACCTTCGCGCCCAGCTCTTCATCGCTCCGGCTGCGCTGACTGCGCGGTCGCGTCAGCCAGGCATAGAAGCCGCCCCGCGAGACACCGAGCGCCCCGCACAACCATCCCGCCGGCCAGATCACCCGGTGCTTCGCGATGAAGGAGAACTTCACGTCGATTCCTTCGCGAAGTAGGCCGCGGCTTTTTTTAGGATATCTCGTTCGGCCTTGAGCTTGGTCACCTCGCGCTTGAGCCGCGCGATCTCGGCCTGCTCGGGCTTCATCTGACCTTGGCCAGGAAAGGCTTGTGCTGGATCGTCCGCAAAAGCCTTCACCCAACTGCGCAGCTGCGACTGATGCACATCCAGGTCTTGCTCGGCTTGCGCATACGACACGCCACGATCCTTGATCAGCCGCACCGCCTCAAGCTTGAACTCGCGTGTAAACTTCCGCCTCTCCATGACGCACCTCCGGTTCCATTAAAACACCTAACTCGGTGTCTTCGGAACCGGGTGCAGGCCAAAGATTGAGTTTGGTAGCTAGGAAGATCGAAGGAATTGAGAAAAGAGAGAAGAAATTAAACAGAACTAATTATGCGCGGTTACTGCTCCAAACGGCAGCGCACAAAACACTAATTTTATGAACTGAGCACTGAGCACTGAGCACTTGTTCAAGAGGGCCTTTATGACGAAGAAAAAGCCGATTTCAATTAAATTAACCCGCCGCGGGGCTTTCGCCGTGAGGACCTTGGCCAATGGTAGAACTGAAACGACAAGAGTTGCACCGCGCATCCAACTGCGTGCCATCGGGACCCGTCCGGCGGATGGTACCCACCTGGTAGAAATCCGGTTCCAGCCAAAAAAGGGGAAGGTGCGCTCGGAGTTCCTGGAATTATCATATCTCCTTCCGCGGAAAAGAAATCAGTTGCAAGAGCGACTAGCTGACCTCGGTTATGCATGGCCGCTGAATAAGAATGTAGCGGACGCCATTTGGTATGCTCTTGCTAAGGCACAGCCAAAAAAGGAATTTATCTGGGTTGGCGCTCCAGGTTGGTACGGTGATGGTTTTGCATTGCCAGATAGGTTTTTTAGTCCCGATGCAAGTGCCACTCCGGTCCTTATTGACCCCCGGTCGAAGGCACATGTAGGCGCATTTATCTCCGGCGAAGGGTCCCTCCGCGGCTGGAAGAAATCCGTCGGAAAATTGGCCGTCAAGTCATCTCCGTTACGAGTGTCTATTGCCGCAACGCTTGCGGCCCCACTTCTGCGAAAGCTGGGCATGGATTCGTTTGCTATCAATTGGTTTGGTCCCACATCCGAAGGCAAGTCCTTCTTGCTCAAGGCCGGAGCGTCGGTGTCGGGGTTAATTGGACCAGATGGTGTCCCCGGGTGGGCTGATAGCGAGCCTGCATTCGAAGGTCAGGCAATGGGCCATCGCGACTGCATGATGCCCCTCGATGAGACTGCCGATGGTGAGAATAAGATGCCGTTGGAAAAGAAGGCCCGGATGTTGGCCTTTGTTATCGCAAGAAATCGTCCGCGCAAGTTTTCGAAACAATACGAACAAGAACACAACCTCGGAAATCGGGAATACCGAATTATCGTTCTGAGTTCCAGCGAACGAGCTCTCCGTGACGTTGCCAAAGATGCTGGAGACCCGCGATTAGGCGGCGAAGAAGTTCGGTTCATGGATGTGCCCGCTAGCGAACCCGGATCGCAGGGGATTTTTGATGGCAAACTCAAACGTGAGAAGGATAAGAGCCTGCTCGAAACAGCCAAGGCAATTGTCGAACGCACGTTGGCGCTAGCAATATCGAACCAGGGCCATGTCCTACCAGCGTTCCTCGACCGGCTAATGAAAGACAAAAATTGGGAAGCAACGATCCGTCGATATAAAGCTCAATTTGAGTCTGAGGTGGACGCCCCCGACGAAAGGGCAATCTATCGGATCCGCAGCAATTTTGCGGTCATATGGGCAGCGGCTGCGCTCGCAATCGACTACAAATTGCTTCCTTGGAAAAAGCGCGGAACTCTGCGAGCAATCGAAAAGTGTTTCCAAAGGTGCATCTCAGCATTGGCCAGCCCGCCATCAAGTGAAATGGCTGAATCTCCCCCATCCACCTCCGCGAATTTGCTGCGAACGCTCAAGGCGAAGCTTGACCAATGCGACCTGCGATCAATCCAACAAAGGAAGAAAGCAACCAAAAACGAGTTGACTGCGCGGCAGAAGGCCGACGGCTTCATCATCGACGGTGTCACTTACCTCAAAAATGATCGTGTTGAAGAGTGGTTTCCATCTAGCCAGGACCGGTCGAAATTGCGAAAAGCGGGTATCTTTCGCACTAAGCGTAAAGATACCCCAACGGTCGATAAGAAAATCAGTGGCATCAAAGGAAAGCCGAGATACTACGCTATCAATGATAAGGCGTTAGATGGCTTGGCTTCGAAGTCATAGTTCAGGCAGGCATCTTCGACTGGGATGTAAAGTCCAAGTGACCGGCATTTTGCATGGCTTCCCAACGTTCGAATGTGATTTCGACTGCTAAGGCGTATTCGTGCTCATTGTACTTGGGGTGCTTTTTGATAACAGCGCGAAGTCCTTGCGAGGTGGCCACGGCGCGTCGTGGCCATTAGAATTTTTTGCAAGCACTTCCACCAACGCATCGGCAGCAGAGTGTCCTACCACTTCGTTCGGTCTCGTGCTAAGATAACCGTTCTCCCGGGGAAACCGCGATGAAAATTACGAAGTGGTCAAAGTTCGATAATCGTGGGGAATTGAAAAACACACAATTTCCTGGCGTGTACGCCCTTGCGATCTCGGCCAGGAATATCGCCGGCACACCATTCGATTACAGGAAGGAAATTGTCTATTTTGGATTCACCAACTCCGCGGGTGGGCTTCGTAGCAGGCTAAATGCCTTTAACAACACGCTCCGAGATAGGTCTGGTCCTGGCCATGGCGGCGCCGAGCGGTTCCGTTACGATTACAAAAACGGCGACGCCCTTGCGAAGAAACTCTACGTCGCAGTGTGGCCCTTCAAGTGCAATGTGTCCTCAAACGCCCCCAAAGATTTAAGAACGATGGGTGCCGTGGTACGTGCTGAGTATCTCGCGTTCGCCGATTACGTCGAACGTTTTGGCGCCTTACCGAAATACAATGACAAGAAGAAATCACCCAAGCTTGAGGGCCTCTGAACGGAGCCTTGCCTAACTCAAGGATCCCAAAACGGAAGTCCCACGTCACCCATCATCTCTAAACTGCGGACCCGGACGTTAAGCGAAGCGATTTTGCTTGGCCGAAAGGCTCCGAAGCCAATTTGGGGTGATGCTGGCGATTCAATCACTCGCGTTTATCGAAACCTAGATGAAGAAGGTGCCGAGCAAATTTTCAAAATGATGTTCGGCTTTATCCCTTTTAAAATTAGCTGGACCCTTTTGCCCGTATGGCGCGTAGCGATTGCAAATTTGATGGGCAGACCCCTCCAGACAAAATAGAAATGCGTGCCACGAAGGGCGACAAAAGCGATTAAAATACCTTAGGCCCGTGGCAACATTTTAAGGTCGTCCAAGCGACGATGAACAAATGAAATAAGGAATAGTGCCTCTTCGGCATCACTTTTATTGACCGCCCAATTTATCTTCGGTGCATGCGCTGTAGGATTTCGAAACATTCCAAGGATTCCCTTTATTAAGTTAGCAAATCCGCGTTGCTCCGATTTGTGCGTGTCCGAAATCCAATCGTTAATTGATCGAAGCGGAGGGTCCCCCCCGAACACTTGATCAACAAGGGTGGCACCATCCGCACTTAGGCCAGTTAATTCTCGCAGTCTTTCGGCAATGCTTTTCACAGCCTCCAGTACAGCGTGAAAATAGTTGTCTGCCAAAAGTTCGTCTCTGCAAAATCGCAAAACCTCGGGGTGCACGCCAACTGTTTCCAGATCAGAGCGCAATTCTCGTGCTCGCCTTTGAGCTTCAGAAATTGTTCGAGCCGCTTCGGCCGACACAAGGCTTCCATCAGCTTCCACTCTCATGCCCGCGAATAATAAGGCCCGATTTAACCTGGCACGCATGGGCTCATACCTCTCGGGCGTCCTAATGTAAGCTTCCGGCTTCATTGCATATCTGATGAATGCAAGGATCGGTATGCGATCCCGTTGTTTGTTCTGGATTTCACCGAGGGCGTTGTACAAGCGTCGCCTTTTTGTAATGTCTGGTGTCGGATCAAGAATTTTGCAGGTTTTCAATAGATGGCCGATCTCGGAGCCCGTAAGTCCTTCTTCCGTATCGCCTAGCGCATCGGCAATTGCTTGAATTTGAGTTTGAGTAAGCAGTTTCCCCACAAGGCACCTCTACGAAATTTGTGACCGAACTTCCTGTATGCAACAGTAGGTCGGATAAACCTTTCGACTATTTGTATTATACAAAAAAATAGCAGCCTTGGAGCGGCGTCGGCTCAGAGCCTGCCGCACCGTTGAAAGCCCAAGCGCCAATGGTCAAATCCGCGCGATTGCACCGGCACTCCCTTCGGCCCCATACTCTTGATCGGCTTGGGGGGCGTTTTCGGCGCGATATCGACTAGCTGTTTGAAGCGTTGCTGCGCCTCGTGTTCGCTGTAGGGGATTTAGCTGATGCCGAAGCGTGGCGGGTCGAAGGGGCGAAAGAAACCATCGCTTCATAATCTTTCTCGGCAGTCGTTACGACCCGAACACAAAGAAGCGTTTACGAAAGAATTGATGGGAGAAAGTGACCGCGCCGCTGCATTAGTTGCTGCGGCAGAAGTCGAATCCTATTTGGTTCATCTTCTCATGTTTGAATTTACGAGGCTATCCGAGGAGGAAAGAGAGTTACTCTTTTTTGGACGAAACGGGACACTGTCGGAGTTTGCAGATCGTATTTCCGTAGCGTATGGCCTCGGCGTAATTCATCCCGATGAGCGCGATGACCTTGATCGTATTCGGCGGATCCGTAACGCCTTCGCCCATTCGGCAATACCGCTGACGTTCGAGAATGAATTAATTGCGACAGAGTGCTCGCGCCTTTTCTATCGCGATGTCTACGGCGACAATTCAGCGAGCTTTGCACAGCCCAAGCTTCGCTATTTACTAACGGCCCTTCAGCTTCGAAAGCTTTTCTTTGATCGCGGAGTAGAGATGGTCAGAGGCCATGCCTGGTCGATGAAGGACAAGGACGCGAAAAAGAGATATTTGGTCGAGATCGAAGCGATAATGAAGCGCGACACATAGCCTCATAGAGCCCGCCCCACTGGTTTGGAGGTTCAAGCTCCACATTTTCCCGCATTTTTCGTGATTGATAGCTTCCTTCAGGGGCTAAAGGCTGTGAGGGCTCTCCGTTGGGACGAGAGGCGTCGGCAAGGTCTTCGCTCAAGTGATAATAACTGTGGCCCCCCGAGGTATGGGGAGTCAACATATGCCGTGTTCCGAACAGCTGCGGTTCCCACTGCGACGCCTCGCCTCCCAGAAAACCATAAAAATACTGGAAGCCGTAACCGGTGGGCCATTTGTCGAACGGGCCTGAGCGGTAGTTTCGGCCGGAGGCGTGTTGTGCCACTTCCCCCAAGCAGCGGTGCTGTACCCGTAGTCCGTGAGCACCTCGGCGACCGTCGCGCTGGTCTTGGGGATGATGCCCGTGTACCCATCATAATCATTCGCCAATTCGCCGATCTGACCGTTGCCGACACGATGCTGATTGCGACCCGTAAGCAAGGCTGCGCGTGTCGGCGAACACATCGCGGTCGTGTGAAACCGGTTGTATGAAATTCCCGCGTTGGCGATCTTGCTCAGCGTCGGTGTGTGGATTTCGCCGCCGTAAGTGTCCGTTTGTGCAGGCCCGATATCGTCAATCAGGACGATCAGGATGTTGGGTGCATCCTTCGGCAAGCGGCTCATGGGCGGGAGCGGATTATAGATCGACTCCTGCATCGTTCTTCCCGCCGTGCTCCCGGAAGGTTTAGGCGGAAAAGGCAAAACTTCTTGGGCTGGGGCCGGAAGCGCAATGCCGGCGCTTAGCGTCATGGTTACTAACCCGGCCAACAGCTTCGAGTTCATCGGGGATCCTCCTTGGAGCACCAATTCAAACTTCAGATTTGGCAGGCGGTTTTCTTTCTGACGTCGCGGCGGCGTGCGAAGAGGTAGCAGCCATGATGCTCCACCAGAGTTGCAATACTTGAAAGAGGGTGTGTTGAGGCCAACGTCACATATACGACATTCGCAGTTCGTCCCCAGCCGGCGCCAATCGCTGAAGACGCGCGGGCCTACCGCCCATGCAGGATCCACCCTGCAATGTCGCTGTTGGGTCAATCGCTACCTAGCCATGCACCCCCGACGCGCGACCGATGTCCGCTATGCCCCCAATAGCGCCCGATTTTTGCGCCGCAATAAAATGACTGCCTTAAAAGTTGACGGCAAGCTTTGCCCGGAACTGCGCGCGCTCGAAATTGTCGAGATCCAAATTGAAACCGGGGTTCGTGGTAGACCGGCCAGCAAGTTGCGGCTGAAAGGTCGTATTTAACGTGATCTTTTCATTTATTTTCCACAGGACAGTAGGCCCCGCGTAAAGGGCGTTCCCAATGTTGTTGTTCAGCCATACGGAATTAAATGCCGAGAGATATCGCATTTCGGCACCGACAAACAATTGCGCTGAAATCTGGTAGGTAAGAGCAGTCGAAAGCATTGTTGTTAACAGTTCAACCAATGGCTTGTATCGTTCGGGTCCTGTGCATCTTGGGGCGCCCAGATCAAATTCGCTGCCCAATACAATTTATTGGGCAGTATAGGTGCATCAACGAATAATTTGAGTGCTGCCCCATACGAGTTCGAAGGCAACCCCGCTATGTTGTTGATTGCCCCAACGCGGCTCGACTGAAATCGATACGGCAAATGGCTGACTTGAACTTCGTTCGACTATGCGATGCTCGATCTCGAATGATAGGCCGTCAAAGTCAAAATGACTGACGTCGACTAGACCGGTCACATTGTGGACGTGATAAAGAGCGCCAAACAACGATCCGGCCATCCACCATCCGTCGGCAACCGTGCGGCTAAACTCGTATTTTGTGTTTAGCGCCCCGTAAGTTCCCTGACGCTTACCGAATTGGCCATCATTTTCATTGGCAAATCCGGTGTCACCTGGTTTGCCGACATCGGTTGGCGATGTAAATCCGAAGATATCATCACCTGGTACCTGCAACTCCTCTTTTCCAGGGCTAAATTGTCCACCGATCTTAGGCCCTGCGCCGCTATTTGGGTCAACGGCATATGCCGGGTGTATCGAGATAACCGCTGCGAGAGCAAAAATACACGAGTAGCGATTTTTCATAGGCTAATTGCATACAACAGCATGACAGATTTTCGTGCGAGCCACATCGCTTAGCATATCAGAGATCCAATTGTCGCAGTTGGGTCAAACACTTATTGAGCCTCCGGGCTGACTTTTGTCCGTTGTTGCTCCAATAGGCGACAAACTCAGGCGCGGCTGACGCAAGCACAAAAAGAGTGACTTACGCGCATGAGCTTTTGCGGGAGGCTCTGGATGTAGTGGGTGAATTGTAAAAGTGCTGGCCCATGCGAATGTCGCTGTTGGGTCAATTTGCTCCCTAGCAATCCGGCGCCAAAATCGACATTTGTCTGCTTTACTCCGTTAGCGACCGTTTTGGTATGGGACCGAAAGGGCGCGAAACGACAAAAGGCGACGGGGCGGTGTTCTAAGCCTTCTCGACAACATCTGGTGCTTTCACTAACGCTGCTACAGTCTCGTCAACGAGCCGGCGCATAATCTCGGCTACCGAAAGTATTTCGCTGATGCCCCCGGCGGTCTGGCCCGCCGTTAGTAGGCACTCGTGCTGACGACCAGCTTGCGTCGTTGAGACAATCTGGCCGCGCAGGTGGTCACGGTCGCGCCGCGCCTCCTCGCGCTTGGCGCTCCACTCATCCAGAAAAGCAGTCGGTATTGAGCGCAGCACCGTTGGGAATCCGACCGTTCCGGGAATGGGGCTAATGTCGTTGAGAACATCGAATTTTTTGACATCCTCGGACCTAGCCGCGGTGATCGCCTGCTTCCATTCAATTGGGGCCGGGGCTTCTTTCGAAGCGATGAAACGTGTCCCGAGATTGACGCCGACGGCGCCAAGCATAAACGCTGCCGCAATCCCGCGCCCATCGAAGATCCCGCCTGACGCCACGACAGGAATAGGTGCAACCGCGTCAACGACCTGCGGAACAAGCGCCATCGTACTGACCTCGCCGCAGTAACCACCTGACTCGCCACCCTGCGCGCTGATGACATCCGCACCCCGTGCGGCAGCTTGTTCGGCTTGGGCCACGGTCGTCACCTGCACCATCACGCGCGAACCCACATCATGGGCCTGCTTCACCATGTCACCCGGATCGGCAAGCGTAAAAGAAATGACCTTAGGCCGCGTCGCCAGCGTGTATCGAAATGTTTCGGCGTCGAGCGCCTGCGGAATGTGGTTGATTGCATATGGCTTGTTCGTCAGCTTCTTCACCACATCAATGTCGCGCTTTACGGCTGCGCTGGATCGGAAAAGCGATCCAATACCACCCAGCCCACCTGCGTTTGACACGGCGGCGGCAAGCTCCGCTGATGTACAGGTCCCCATCGGGGCGAGGATGATTGGCACCTCGATTTCGAATAAATCGCAAAGGGGTGTTTTAAGCATCGCATCATGTCCCGGAACAATCGAAGTCTCATCGCGCGCTCATTCAACTACGCCCGGCGATTGAGACTTCGGCACGGCCTATTTTGAACGCCCCCACGCGCCATATGTTGCGCCCGGCGTCGGACGAGGGTCAAGCGGGCTCGCATGTCGCTCATGGGTCATTTTCGACCGACGCATCTACGCCCTAAGTCTTCCCGATGTCCGGTGTTGCCCCATTAGGCGACATGCCATCGCACGGCGTCGCCGAGTAACCGAACTGAGCCTTGGGAAGCCTCTTTTCGATGAATTTCCACAAAAGCCATTTCGCAAAGCCTGAGTAAATCCTCGTGCCGACTGCTCCGTCTACAATCCGTCCTTGACCCGCTCCCACAATGCTCCCACAACGCTCCCACAATTGATTGGGCCCAGCGAAAAGCCACTGGTCTCAGGATGTTTGCAGTGACGTGGAGCGTATCCAGGTCCCCCAGCCAAATCTCAGTTTTCGCCGATTTGGCGCTTCTCGTCCGCCTCGCAACGCGGGCAGCGGCGGTTGCGGTTTCCGCAAGCATATCAAAGGGTTGGCGGAAAGTCGCGACCACTTCGCCATCCTCCCAAGTGCAGTTCGATAGAACGAAGTTGAGCAGGCGGCGTTTTTCGCGCGGTTCCTGCTTCGCGAACAGCCTTTGGGCGTTGCGGGCGAGGTCGAGAAGCGCACGCCCTCGTCCATGTAGGATTTGTCGGCGTTCTGGTGCCGCTCGATCTCGCGCAGGCAGCGATTCTGTTCCTCGCGCCACTGGTTCGACATTTTCTCGAAGAAGGCCGTGTCGACGAGCCCGTCGAGCTTGTCGACATACATGGCGTTGATGCGATCCTGAAGCCGCTTGTATTCGGCCTGATGGCGCTTGATCGCTTCCTCGTGCTCGCGGCGCTCGTCGGCGTGGCTGGCGTGCAGCGCATCGCGCACCCATTCCAGCACCTCGTCGTCGAACTTCAGCCGCCCGAGCAATTCGGTGAACTGCGCTTCGAGCGCCTCCTCGCGCACATATTTGCGGCGGCAGGAGGCCGGATTGCCCTGGCACTTATCGGCGTAGCCGGTGCAATGAT
This sequence comes from uncultured Alphaproteobacteria bacterium, assembly GCA_963753925.1. Taxonomy (GTDB): domain Bacteria; phylum Pseudomonadota; class Alphaproteobacteria; order Rhizobiales; family Xanthobacteraceae; genus Pseudolabrys. Next base: position 46,051 of record CAVWEF010000004.1, on the reverse strand, counting down.
AATAGACGTAGCGTTCCTTCTTGATCTCGCCGACCACCGCGCAGCCGCAGGCTGGCAGGCGATCAGCCCAGAGAAGGCGAAGTCGTGCCGGCCGCGCTTGGCCTTCTTGGCGAAGCGGCCATCGAGCACGCCCTGCACCCGCTCCCAAAGCTCGACCGGCACCAGCGCCTCGTGCTTGCCCTGGATGAGCTTGCCGTTCCATTCGAACCAGCCCGTATAGAGCCGGTTGCGCAGGATGGTGTGAATGGTGCTCACCGGCACCTTCGCGCCGCTCTTGCGGATAGACGAGGCCCGCCGCGTGCGCCTTGCGCGCCGCTTCCTTCAGCGAAATGTCGCCGCGCGCATACCATTCGAACAGCTTCGCCATCGAGCGGCGCGATCGCCGGGTCGGTGGCGATGATCTTCTTGCCGTCCGGGCCGGTGATGTTGCGATAGCCGAGCGGCGTCTTGGTCGGCCAGATGCCCTGCTCGGCCTTCTCCTGCATCCCCTTGCGGGCTTCCTCGGACAGGTTGTCGATGTAGTTCTTCGCCATCAGCACCTTGATGCCGTGCATGAACTTTTCCGACGAGCGCGACTCGCGCGACAGCACCACGCCTTCCTTGGGGAAGTGCATTTCGACGTCCAGTTCGTCCACCGTCACCCAGTCCTTGAGGTTGCGGTAGAGCCGGTCGGTCTTCTCGACCAGCATCACGCGCACCGCCGGATGGGCCTTGAGATAGGCGACCATTTCGCCGAACGCGGCGCGGCCGGTCTGCTTGGCCGTTTCCACGTCCACATATTCCTGCGCGACCGCGAAGCCCTGCGCCGCCGCATATTCCCTGAGCAGCTTCAACTGCGCCGGGATCGAGAAGCCCTCCTTCTCCTGCTCTTTGGAGGAGACGCGGGCGTAAACGACTGCTCTGCGGAGCGGGTCGTTAAGGATGGGCTTCGCTGTGTTTGCCATGTGTCTTCAGTGTAATCTGACGGCGACTAAACAACCAAAGTCAGACCCCGCTACGCCTTCTCACAGCCGCAGCTTCCCATAGGGGGCTCGCAGACGGCGCGCCTTGACGCACTTTTTGCGAGTTGACTTGATCAGGATCCGGTGGTGGTGGGGGTGCTTTATCCCCTCGATCAACTGTGCAACCGTGCAACCCATCGTCGCTGATCAATTGTTCGGGCGTGGGAAGAACCTCAAGGTTATCGGGAAGCACGTCGCCCAGGACGAGCCTCGCGGGGTGCCCCTTGCGATCTTCCAGGTTCCTGAGGAAACCGCCGTCGAGGGCGTCGGCTACACGGCGTGAGATGGCCGATTTGTCGAGTTTAAGAGCCGACTTCAGTTCTGACTGTCGGATTTCGCTCTGCCCCTTTTCAAGCAGTGCACCCACCGCTTTAACGACTTCGCGGACCTCCGGCTTAACGGTTGCATCAATACCGACAGCTACAAGATCGGCGATTAACTCGCGCACCACCTTATAGTCTTCGATCTCGGCAATAATCCGACCATTCTGGTCCTTCCGCCGTGACGCCTGGTGTAGCAAAGCATGCGCGCGCACCAACGTAAGAATTGTTTTGAAATCCCGCCGAAGCCTTACAGCCACAGGTGGCACAAGGTTGGCCAGCCGATCCGCGAATGGAATGATTACCCGACATGGACCTGTTGCCAACCATTTCTGCAGCGCGTGCCATTTTGTGAGATCAATCTCACAGCGATTGCTCTCCTGCGCGAGTGCCCGGAATACCGCCGCTGTCTGCTCGCGCGTGTCGGTGATGGTCAGGCTGAGCATCCTCGTTTCGTTTTCGGGGTGAAGACGCAGCCTTGTTGTGGTCACGATCAACCCGGTTGGCCCCTCTCGCTCGATCAGGCGTGGGACAAGTCCCTCCTTGGTCTTTTCGACTGTTTCGTAGCGGAGGCGCCCTTCGGATAATAGCGACCGGACCAGATACGTGGCGAAATCGGAAGCCATCCCTGCCGCCTCGTAGATTACGAGATGGCGGTGTTTGAGTGGCTCGTTAGAGTAGGCCAGCGCCCGGTCACTCATTGCCGTGAGCGAGTAAAATGCCTCGGGTGGGAAGAACTTCAACGTCGAACTCGACGACGAATGACTTACCACCCGACGAGGGTCCCTTAACCGCGACTGAAACTGGCCTGTCCAACAGACGGGAGGTAACGGCGAGGTAAATGAGCTTGGTAGCGGTGCCCTCACCTACGACGCCGACATGCGATAACTCGCCCCCAAACATTCTGAGAATGTTAGCCTCTTGCGCGAGTCCGGCACATTTCTCCCAAGCGTCCGAGTGTTCCTCGGCGTTGGCTTTGGCCTCGACAGCCATCCAGGGCACCGCGCCCAGGCACGCAACCTGCCAACGCTTCGTGAACTTATCTGGGCCTTCGAGGTGCAAAGCTGATGGATCTTTGGTCGGTAGGCTGACCAACTTTGCTCGGTGTCGAATCGTGGAGCGCGACAGCCATTGCTTAACGGCATCACCGCCGCGATCGGGCTCGATGACAACGTAGATCGTCTCAAACCCATCCAGGTGCCGAGCGTCTCGCTCTTCGCGCCAATTGGCCGCGCCTGGTATGCCAAGCGCGGGAATCTTATGAAGCCAGAAGGTGTGGCAGTCTGATTCGCCTTCGACCAGGACCACCTGTCCCGCCGTCCGTGCCTCAAAAATGCGATTGAGCCCATATAGGCAAGGCTTGGTCCCCGATTTCCAGCGAAAACGGTCACCATCGGGTGCAATCCGAAACCGCACCGCAATTTCTTCGCCGCCTATTCCAAAGTATGGAATGCGCACCGCCGGCTTATTGTCATAGGTGAACTCCGACAGTCCACAGGTCTTAAGGAAGTCGATTGGGAGGCCCTTTTGGTTCGCGTATTGAGCAAGAGTCAGTCCCGGTAATTGCGATCCAGGTTTTCCACCCGTGGGTTGCGCAGTTGCGCGGTTGTTAATGGGGTCAGACCTGCCACCACCCCGTTCCCCATCGTCGAACAAATCGGCAGTAGTCAAACCGACGGAGTCAATGATCGCCTGCCAGTCGCAGCCGGCGTGGCAGTTCACTAACCAACGGCCGCTACCGATTGTATGTTCCCAGAAATGCGGCAGGGCCGAAGCCGCACCGGCAAGGTCGCAACTGAAATTCGCCGCCATGTTCAGTGTCCCTCAACCGGCCGCGGCTGCGTCGGCAAACATCCACAGCGTGCCGGTCGGATGAAGACGCGCGGCCGGCAGGCTTTCGTCGCCATCGCGAAGCCGTCTGAATATCGCCCGTTTCTCGTCTCCCGCGACGAGGAAGGCCGCATGCCGGCTGCTCTCGAGCGCAGGATAGGTCAGCGTGATCCGCGCTTCCGGCTTGGCGCCAACGACGGCAGCGACCCACTTGTCGCGTTCCGCCAGCACCGCGTTGCCGGGAAACAACGAGGCCGTATGCCCATCTGGCCCAAGCCCAAGAAGATTCACATCGAACAGCGCTCGACGCGGGTCGAGACGCTCCGCGCCGTAGAATGATTTGAGTTCGGACTCATAAGCAGCGGCCGCCATTTCGGGGCTGAGCCCTTCGGTCGGAATGGCATGGATGTTGTTGGCAGGGACCGGCGCGCGCGATAGCAGCGCCTCGCGCACCATGCGGTAGTTGCTCAGCGCGTCATCGTGCGGCACGAATCGTTCGTCGCCCCAGAACCAATGCGTGCGCGACCAGGGGAAGGCATCGAGGTAAGGCGCTTCAGCGAGACGCTCATAGAGCCCTTGAGGGGTCGAGCCGCCGGACAGGCAGACGGCAAAAGTGCCCTCTTTCGCGACTGCCAATTCGAGCAGCCAACCGGCAACCCGGCGCGACAGGGCTTCCGGATCGGCTGAGGACCTCAATTTTCGCCTCGGAGACGCCGATCATGCGAGTGCCCTTCCAGCCAGCGGGCGAGCGGCGTCGCGGATGGCGGCGATCGCGGCCGCATAATCCTCGAGATCCGAAGATTGCAGACCCGGCGACGATGGCGTTCGCGCCAGCCTCGATCGCCTGCCCGGCGGTTTCGCTATTTTCTCCGCCGTCGACCTCGATGATCGGATCGAGGCCGCGCGCCGTCGCAGATCTCGCGCAAACGGCGGATCTTGGGCAGCATCTCCGGCAGAAATTTCTGGCCGCTGAAGCCGGGATTAACGGTCATGACGAGAACGATGTCGCAGAGATGCAGGACGTATTCGATCAGCTCGATCGGGCTCGCCGGGTCGACCGCCACGCCGGCCTTCTTGCCGAGGTCGCGGATTTGCGACAGCACGGCGTGGAGATGGACCGTCGCCGACGACTCCGCGTGAACGAGAAGATGATCGGCGCCGGCCTTGGCAAAGGCGGCGAGATAGCGCTCCGGTTCGACGATCATCAGGTGCACGTTGAGCGGCTTTTGCGTGTAGCGTCGCACCGCTTCGACAATCGCCGGCCCGAACGTGATATTCGGCACGAAACGCCCGTCCATCACGTCGATATGAATCCAGTCGGCGCCGGCCGCATCGACGGCGCGGACCTCGTCGGCGAGATGCCCTAAATCCGCCGACAAGATCGACGGCGCGACGACAATCGGTCTCGGCGTCTCGTTCGATCCGGAGTGTCATTGTCGCTCGCTTCAGTGAAGTTCGGTACCGGCGGCTGTGACGTCGATTTGATGTCTTTACTGACGCCTTGCCGCTCTTCCAACTGGCTCACGATTTCGCCGACGATCTCGATTGGCTTGGCCGCCGACATCGACGGTGATCGGATGCTCGTCCGGCGTCGGCTCCTGCAGCGTCGCGAACTGGCTGTCGAGCAGCGCCACCGGCATGAAGTGCTCGTGCCGCGCGGCCATTCGCCTGTGGATGAGGTCGCGCGAACCTTTGAGGTAGACCAGCGTCACGTCAGATCGGTTGCCGATGATGATGTCGCGATAGGACCGCTTCAGCGCCGAACAGGTGAGCACGCCGGATTCGCCGCGCTTGCGCCAGCCATCGATTTCGTCGGCGATCTTGCGCAGCCACGGCAACCGGTCCGCATCGGTCAACGGCGTGCCGCTGCGCATTTTTTCGACGTTCGCGGCCGGATGCAGATCGTCGCCTTCCTGGAATTGGCAGCCGAGTGCGGCAGAGAGCAGGACGGAGACCGTGGTTTTGCCGGATCCGGAGACGCCCATGACAACGGCGATGACCGGTTTGACTATGGTGTTCGCAAGAGCTGCGGACCATATGCGCCGAGGTCTCGGATCAATTCCCATCACCCATCTCCTTGTGATCGCGCGCCGGCTAAATACCGGGCGCAATAGGCCGCACTCCCGTCAGCAGCGTCATGCGGCGGCCCGGCGAAGAACGAATTTTCGAACCGCCTTGGCGAAGCCTTCGTCTTCGTTGCTGTCGGTCACCGCGCTCGCCTGTGCCTTCACCTCGTCGCTGGCATTGCCCATGGCGATGGAAAAGCCGCTTTTGCTGAACATGAGAACGTCGTTTGGCATGTCGCCAAACGTGACGATCTGCGCGGGCGGAATATTCAAAATCTTGGACAGGGTGGCTACGACTGCGCCCTTGTTCGCCTGCGGGTGTGTCACGTCGAGATAATAGGGTTGCGAACGCGCCGCGCTCGCCTTTTCCCCCAGGGTTTTCTGCGCCAGCTTTTCGCAAGCGGCAACCAGATCGAGATCGTCGGAGATGCCGACGATCTTCACCGCGTGCGCGAGGTGCGCGTCGGTGAACGCCGGCACGACCTTTGCGTCGAATTTCACCGTCCATGCCTCGCGTGCCACGTGCGGCGCGTCCGGATTTCGGATCAACCATTCGTCCGCCGTATAGACCCAGGCGTCCAGCCCCTGATTGAGGATGAGCTCGACGGTTTTCTTGGCCGTTGCCGGATCGAGCGTCCGGCTCTCGATCACCGAAAGGTCGGGATGAACAAAGACGCCGCCGTTGAAGCCGGCAATCGGGGTCCGCAGGGCCAACGGAGCAATCAACATCGCCATGCCGCGTGGCGGCCTGCCGCTGGTGATCGCAAAGGCTATTCCGGCGGCGTCGAGCGCGTGTACAGCATCCACCGCGCGCGAGGTCAGCACTTTATCCGTCGTGAGAAGCGTGCCATCGACATCGGCAAGCACGAGCGAAATTTTTGATGCAGTGAGGTCCTGCTTTATCATGCGCGGCCTGCTGCGCGGGCGATCGCAACCTGTGCGTTCGATCGCTCACCGCCGAGGATGAACCGATCGATCGCGTTGGCGAAGCCATCGTCGCGATTGCTGTCCGTCACGAAGTCCGCAGCCCGCCTGCACCTCTGGGCTGGCGTTGCCCATGGCAATGCTGAGACCGCTGCGCTTGAACATCGCGACATCGTTGCGGCCGTCACCGATGACCGCGATTTCCGCCAGCGGAACCGCCAATAATCTTCGCGATAGCCGATAGCGCCTCGCCCTTGTTGGCCAGCAAATGAGTAATATCGAGGTAGTAAGGCTGCGAGCGCGCCACGGTCGCCTGACCGGCCAAGCGCAGCGCGCATATCGTGCTCGCACTGCGCGAGACGTTCGAAATCCGCGCTGACGCCGACAATCTTGGCCGCGTGCTCCAGGAACGGTCCGAAATCTGCCACCACGGTCGGCCGGAACCCGACAGTGCGCTCCTCGCGCCCGATGTATGGCCCGTCGGAATGACGCGCCAACCAGTCCTGGCCGGCAAACACCCAGGGCCGGGCACTCTTCGGCGTCGAGCAGCTCTAACGAGCGCCTCGCGATGTCAGGCGACAGCAGATGCTCGCTTATTACTGAAAGATCGGCCGCTGCGATCACGCCGCCATTGAAGCACCCGATCGGCGTCGTGATGCCGAGGGGCTCGATCAGCCCGCGCATGCCGCGCGGGGGACGACTGCTTATGATGGCAAAAGTGATCCCGTTAGCGCGCAGCTTTGCCACCGCCGCTTGGGCGCGCACGGTCAAGATCTTGTCGTCGGTCACCAGCGTACCGTCGACATCCGAGACAACTGCGGAGATTTTTGCCGAAGGAATCCGGGGCGATTCCGTCATGACGATTTCTCAGCGTCGGCGCCGTTGACGGGCCGCCAGCGCCGGCCATCACGGTCAAAAGCGCATCGGCTTCGGCTCGGTCCCTCGCTTCCCGCCTTATAGATCGGCAGTTCCGCTGGGCGATCCTTCGGCCCAGGCGTCGAGCACCGGCTGCACGATGCGCCAAGCCTGCTCGACCATGTCGGCGCGCATGAACAATGTCTGGTCGCCGCATCATGACATCGTAGATCAGCGTCTCGTATCCGACATTGGGCTCCTTCGGAAACCAGTCGTCGTAGCGGAAGTCCATCTTCACGGCGGCGAGATCCATCACCGGCCCAGGGCGCTTGACCTCGAACTGAAGCGAAATCCCCTCGTCCGGTGCGATGCGCAGCACCAGCCAGTTCGACCTCAGAGCGTCGACGGGCGTGTCCTGGAACGCGGTGTAGGGCGCCTGCTTGAAACGGATTGCGATTTCGGTATTGCGTTCCGACATGTGCTTGCCGGTGCGGATGTAAAAAGGCACGCCGGACCAGCGCCAATTGTCGATCTCAAGCTGCATTGCGACATAGGTCTCGACATTCGAATCCGGCGCCACATCGGGCTCCTGCCGATACGCCTTCACCTTCTTGTCCAGCACCGTGCCGGCGCCATATTGGCCGCGCACCGCCTGCGCCGGCTTGACGGCCGGCATCGCGGCCAGCACTTCGGCTTTCTTTGAACGGATCGCGGCGGCATCGAAGCCGGTCGGCGGCTCCATCGCCACCATCGAGAGCAACGAGAACACATGATTCGGGACCATGTCGCGAAGCGCGCCGGTCGCCTCGTAGAACTTGCCGCGCTTCTCGACGCCCACGGTTTCCGACACGGTGATCTGCACGTGATCGATCCGATCGCGATTCCAGATCGGCTCGAACAGACCATTGGCGAAGCGGAACGCCATGATGCTCTGGACCGTATCCTTGCCGAGAAAATGGTCGATGCGGAATATCTGCTCTTCGTCAAGCGTGCGCAGAATGCTGGCATTCAGTTCGCGCGCTGATTTCAGACTATGGCCGAACGGCTTCTCGATCACCACGCGGCGCCAGAATTGCCGCTTGCCGTCTTGATCCTCGTTCTGGTCGGTCAGTTTGGCCTTGCCGAGTTCCTCCACCACGGTCGCCGAATAGCCGGTCGGCGACCGCGAGATAGAAGATGACATTGCCCTTGGTGCCATGATCCTTCTCCGCCTTGTCAAGAAGACCGCGAAGCCGCCCGTATACCTCGGGCTTGGTGATGTCGCCGTGGACATAAGACATCTTTTCGGCCAGCCGCTTCCACACATCTTCGTCGATGTGATCGACATCGAATTCGGCGGCGGCATTGCCGATGAAGCTGTCCAGCATGGTATGAAGGTGGTCGCGCCAGCTCTCCGCGGTCTCCTCCGTGCGGGCGACGCCGATCAGCGAAAAGTTCGCCGGCAGCATATTGGTACGCGCGAGATTGTAGAGTGCCGGCACAACCAGGCGCTTTGTCAGATCGCCGCTGGCGCCGAAAATAACGATGGTGCAAGGATCGGCCGGCTTGGCTTCGCGCCGGGGCGCCGACTCCGCCACCCTGACGGGCGGAACGGGCTGGGATTGTCTGTCGAGCATGATGCTACTCCGCTGCCTCGCCTGCCGCCTGGTGGCCTTTCGATTTATTCGGCTTTTGTTCGGGATCGATCGACTCCTGACCTTCGATGTGGCCGCCGAAACCGAAGCGCATGGCCGAGAGCATCTTTTCGCCGAAAGTATGCTCCTGCCGCGAGCGGAAGCGGGCGTAAAGCGCGCTGGAAAGGACATCGGCGGGGACTGCCTCTTCGATCGCGGCCTCGACGGTCCAGCGGCCCTCGCCCGAATCCTGCACGAAGCCGGAAAATTCCTTTAGCTGCGGATCCTTTGCCAGCGCAGAGGCGCTGAGATCGAGAAGCCAGGATGAGATGACGCTGCCGCGCCGCCAGACCTCCGCGATATCCGGCATGTTCAGCGTGAAGCGCTCGTCCTCGGGCAGGTCCTTAGAATCCTTGTTGCGCAGGATGTCGAAGCCCTCGGCATAGGCCTGCATCAATCCGTACTCGATGCCGTTGTGCACCATCTTGACGAAATGCCCGGCGCCGGACGGACCGGCATGAATGTAACCGCGCTCGGCGCGAGTATCGCCTTTCGCGCGGCCCGGCGTGCGCGGGATGTCGCCGAGCCCCGGGGCGAGCGCCGAGAAGATCGGATCGAGGTGATCGACGGCCTGCTTCGGGCCGCCGATCATCATGCAATAGCCGCGCTCGATGCCCCAGACGCCGCCGGACGTGCCGCAGTCGACGTAGCGAATGCCCTTCACCGCAAGTTTTTTGGCGTTACGGATGTCGTCCTTGTAAAAGGAATTGCCGCCATCGATGATGATGTCGTCGCGGTCCAGCAGGCCGCCGAGTTGCTCGACCGTCTCTTCGGTGACCTTGCCCGCGGGCAGCATCAGCCAAATGGCGCGCGGCTTTTCTTTAAGCGCCTTGACCATATCCGCCATCGAGCCGACCGCCGTGGCGCCCTCCTTCGCCAACGCCTCGCGCGGCTTGGCGATTGGCGTCGAATACCACGCAGGCGTGTCCCGCCTTCATCAAGCGGCGCGACATGTTGCCGCCCATTTTGCCGAGACCGATGAGACCGATCTGCATCTGTTTCACTCCTTATAAAAATTCCGAATTGAGAGCTTCATCCGTCGCGCGCAGCAGTTCGGCCAGACCCGCGTCGACATCCTTGAGGTGGACACGCAGCGCACGACGACCGCGTTCAACCAGAACCTCAAGATCGCCAGCTGGCCTGCGCGGCCTTCACCACGCCGAAACTGTATGAATGACCGGGCACGTCGATATCGGCCGGATCGTCGCAGGTGATCTGCAGAAACACGCCGGAATTCGGCCCGCCTTTGTAGGCCTGCCCGGTCGAATGCTGGAAGCGCGGCCCGAAGCCAAGACAGGTGGCGGCACGGGTCTTATCGCGAATGTGCGCGCGCATCGCGGTCAGCGCCTGAGTGTGCTGCTCGTCGCGCTCGACATAGGCCAGCAACGCGACATAGTCGCCGGCGTGCACGCGGCCGAAATGGCTCTTCAGATATCCGGTCAACGTATTGTGCTGGCCAAGCTCGGCGGCGTTGCGCGGGTCGGCGAAGAGCGCCAGACCGTTCTCACGGAACACCGGTTCCTGCTTTTGCAGGCGGTGTGATTTCTCGTATTCGGCGGTCAGCGCGCTGGTCTTGATCTTGCTCGCCTCGACATCCGGCTGGTTGAACGGGTCGATGCCGATGATCGCGCCGGCGACCGCGACGGCGATCTCCCAGCGGAAGAATTCCTGGCCGATGTGCCAGACATCTTTCACGACTGATGCGCGCGACCGGATGACCTGCGTCTTCCAATGCCGCGATTGCCTGGCGCTGCGACGGATCGTGCTGCCCCTCCAGTTCCAGGTAGGCAAAGAAGCGGTCGCTGCCATAATGATCGGGCGTCGTGAGCGGCTCGTCGGCGAGCGGGATCAGCCCACGCCCCTGCTTGCCAGTGCTCTCGGCCAGAAGCTGCTCAAGCCAAGCGCCGAGATCGGCTATTCCCGGCGAAGCGATGATCGTCACCTTGTCGCGGCCGAAGCGCGTTGCCGCAACACCCATGGCGATGCCGAGTTGCACGCCGGGATTCTCCGCCGGCGGCACGTCGGCACCGCAAGATCGCTGCATCGGCTGCACGGTCTCAAGCAGACGCCGCACGTCGAGGCCCATCGCCGCCGCCGGCACGAGGCCGAACTTCGAAAGCACGGAGTAGCGCCCTCCGATTGAGGGGACGCCGTAAAAGATATGAGCAAAGCCGAGTTGCTTGGCACGTTTCTCGAGCGACGAGCCCGGATCGGTCACCGCGACGAAATGCTCGCCCGCCTTGTCCTTGGCCCGCACCGAACCGACCCGGTCGAGGAAATAGTCGAGGAAAATATTGGGCTCCAGCGTGCTGCCGGATTTGGACGAGACGATGAACAGCGTCTTGTCGAGATTGATCTCCTGCTCGATCGCCTTGATCTGCGCCGGATCGGTGCTGTCCAGCATATGGAAACGCGGCCAACCGGCCTGCGATCCGAACGTTTTGCCGAACACTTCCGGCCCTAGGCTCGACCCTCCCATCCCAAGCAGCACGAGGTCGGTAAACCCGCGCTGCTTCACGTCTTTTGCAAAGGCGGTCAGTCGATCAACGTCGGCCAGTTCCTGCTCGACGATGTTCAGCCAGCCGAGCCATTTATTCTCGTCGGTCCCGGTCCACAGCGACGCATCGCCGGCCCAAAGCCGTCGAATTCGCCCGCCCGCGCGCCAGGCTTCCATCTCGGCGTCGAAGGCTTCCTTCATTTTGGGAGAGCCCGGGCTGATTTCCAGGCGAGCGCGATCGCCGTCCAGAAGCACGCGCCGCTGCTGCGCGATGGCGCCGAACAGCTTGTCGAACGAATCCGCGAACTGCTGCACGCCCTCGGTGACCAGTTCATCCGTGACCTGTTTCAGCGATATGCCGCGTCGCTCCAGTTCGGCGAGCATCGCGCGGGCGCCGGCCAGATCCTGTTCGATGACGTCCGCTATCGCCTCACCGTGATCGCGGAACGCGTCCATGGTCGCCGGCGGGATCGTGTCCACGGTGTCGCGGCCGATCAGCGCCTCGACATACATCGTATCCTTGTAGGCCGGGCTTTTGGTGCTGGTGGACGCCCAGAGCAGGCGTTGCGTCTTCGCGCCCGACTGCAGCAAGGCTCTGCCAACGCGGGCCGGAGAACAGCGCCTTGTAGCGAACGTAGGCGATTTTGGCGTTGGCGATCGCCGCCTTGCCGCGCAACCGGTCCGCCACCCGTTTGTCGCCAAGCTCATCCAGCCGCTTGTCGACCGCAACATCGATGCGGCTGACGAAGATGCTGGCGACGCTGCCGATCTTCGAAACGTCGCCGCCGGCACGCTGCAAATCCTCAAGCCCGGAAATATAGGCTTCGACCACCTGCTCATAGACGCTCACGGAAAAAAGCAAGGTGATGTTGATGTTCAGTCCACGGCCAATCAATTGGCGGATCGCAGGAATACCGGCCGGGGTCGCCGGCACCTTCACCATCAGGTTGGCGCGATCAACTGCCTTCCAAAGCCGCAACGCCTCTGCGATTGTGGCGTCGGTATCGTTCGCGAGATAGGGCGAGCATTCCAGGCTGATATAACCGTCGCGGCCTCTGTGTCTTGTCGTACACCGGACGCAACACATCGGCAGCGGCGCGAATATCGGCAATCGCCAGATGCTCATAGATGTCGGAAATGCTGTGGTCGGCCTGCGCCTGGAACTGCTTCAGCGCATCTTTGTATTCGTCGCTCTCGCCGATCGCCTTCTCGAAGATCGAGGGGTTTGAGGTGATGCCCTTGAGCCCATCGCGCTCGATCATCGTGCGCAACTCGCCCTTTTCGATCAGGCTGCGCTTGAGATAGTCGAGCCAGGGCGACTGGCCGCAGGCTTCGAGTTGCTTTAGGGGATTCATGCCGCCTGCCTCCTGGATTTCGCGATCTGGTCCTTGGCCGCGGCGAGCACCTTCTCCGGCGTGAAGCCGAATTTCGTCATCAGATCCTTGATCGGCGCCGACGAACCGAAGGTGTGCATGCCGATTTTGGCGCCGGCGCACGCCACATAACGATCCCAGCCGATGACCGAGCCCGCCTCGACCGACACGCGTGCCGTGATGTCAGGCGGCAGCACGCTATCGCGATAGGCCTGATCCTGCTGCTCGAACAATTCCCACGACGGCATGCTGACCACGCGCGCCGCAATACCTTCCTGCTATGAGAGTCTCGTAGGCTTCGACGCAGAGCGCAACCTCGCTGCCGGTGCCGATCAGGATCACGGCCGGTTTGCCGCTTTCGGCATCGGCCATGACATAGGCGCCGCGCGCGACGCCTGCGGCCGAGGCGTAGCGCTTGCGGTCGAAGGTCGGCAGCGGCTGGCGGCTCAGCACCAGACAGGCGGGCTGATGCTTCAGCCGCGATGATGACGCGCCAAGCCTCGACGACCTCGTTGGCGTCGGCAGGTCGCAGCGTGATCAGACCGGGAATCGCGCGCAGCGCGATGAGCTGCTCGACCGGCTGGTGCGTCGGACCGTCCTGCCCGAGGCCGATCGAATCATGCGTGAAGATGGTGACGGCCGGAAGCTGCATCAGCGCGCTCAACCGGATGGCCGGCTTCATGTAGTCGGAAAAGATAAGAAAGGTCGATCCGTAAGCGCGGATTTTGGACAATGCGAGCCCATTCACGATCGCGCCCATGGCGTGCTCGCGAATGCCGAAGTGCAGATTGCGGCCGCCGTATTTCTCGGCTTCGAAATCTCCGGCTGCCTCAAACGTCAGACGCGTCTTGGTCGATGGCGCGAGGTCCGCCGCGCCGCCGATCAGCCACGGAAACCGCTGGCGCGATGGCGTTCAGCACCTTGGCGGATGAGTCGCGGCTCGCGAGGCCTTTGGAATCGGCCGAGAAAGCTCGGCAGATCGGCGTCCCAGCCGTCGGGAAGTTCGCCGCTTCTGCATGCGATCGAGCTGGTCGGCGAGGTCCGGATACTTGGCGCGGTAACTCTCCATACGTGCCAGACCAGGCCGCGCGGAGATCGCCGCCACGCTGGCCGATGCCGGCGCGGAAATGCTCACGCACGCCGTCCGGCACCAGGAACTTGGCATCCTCCGGCCAGCCATAGCTGCGCTTGGCCAGACGAATCTCTTCGACGCCGAGCGGCTCGCCATGGGCGGCGCTGGTATCGTGCTTATGCGGAGCGCCGTAGCCGATATGGCTATCGACGATGATCAGCGTGGGTACGTCGTTGGTACTTCGGAATGTCTCGATCGCCTGCGCGATCCGCTCCGTGTCATTGGCGTCGCCGACCCGCTTCACGTTCCAGCCATAGGCGAGGAAGCGCGCCGCGACGTCGTCGCTGAAGGCAAGATCGGTGTGGCCTTCGATCGTTATGCGGTTGCTGTCGTAAATCCAGCACAGGTTGCCGAGCATCAGATGGCCGGCGAGCGAGGCGGCTTCGCTGGTGACGCCCTCCATCATGTCGCCATCGCCGCACATCGCATAAACGTCGTAATCGAACACCGTGAAGTTCGGTCGATTGAAGTGCTTCGCCAACCAGCGCTCCGCGATCGCCATGCCGACGCTCGTCGCGCAGCCCTGGCCGAGCGGTCCGGTTGTCGTCTCGACGCCCGTGGTCACATGATATTCAGGATGTCCCGGGCATTTGCTGTCGATCTCGCCGGAAACGCTTGATGTCGTCGAGCGTGACCGCGGGCTCGCCGGAAGCTGGTATTCGGCGTTGACCGCCTTGACGCCGGTGAGATGCAGCATCGCATAGAGCAGCATCGAGGCGTGTCCGTTGGACAGCACGAAGCGGTCGCGGTTTGGCCAGATCGGATCGTCCGGATCGAACCGCAGAAAACGCTGCCACAGCGTGTAAATTACCGGTGCCAAGGCCATCGGCGTACCGGGGTGGCCGGAATTGGCTTGCTGCACGGCGTCCATCGACAATGTGCGGATCGTGTTGATGCAGAGTTCATCGATCGAGCAGTCGCTCGGCGACACTCGGATGACGCGTCTTCGCCGGCTGGACCGGTCGGGTCTCCCAGCGTTATCCAAAGTGGTCGCGTAATCTCGTCCCGCCATGCTTCCTCGCCGGTGCCTAAACGTTTGATTTGGCGCCAAGGCCCTGAATCAACGTCCGGGCGAAGAGCGGCCGGTCGTCACGAAAGCCTCGGCTTTGGCCAAATAGGTCACCCCCGTAACATCAACGATTTCATTGCGAATTGGTTCAATGAAAACATCATTAGGTGGGATGTTACCGCTGCGGGATCGGGAGCGGCGGAGCGCGGTAACAAAGCGATCAACCGAGCAGCAATCGCTCCGCGAGCGAGATGCGCCGCGGGCAAAAAATCCACGCACGCATACGACAAGGCAAATTAAGCAGATCACAGCCAGCATCAAAGAATTTGGATTTATCTGTCCGATCCTCATTGATGGTCGGCGATAACATATGCGCGGATTTGAGTTGCGGTCACGAACCCGAAGTTTTCGACCGGCTCCATGCCTCGCGACGGCGCTATCGCCTTCGGCGACCTTGAGACGCCCAACAGCCCTTTGTGATAGGGGACGCGCGTCTGTTCTATTCTGGTGGTCTGAATGCTGTATGGCCGCTTAGTCGTCATCGCGATCGCGGCCGCCCTCTCGCTGGCGCAGCCGGCGATGTCCGCGCCCGCGCACCATGTGACCAAGCACCGACATGTGGTTCATCACTGGCATGGCTACGGTTTCTTGCCCGGCTATCGGCCGCCCGAAGTGATCGAGCGCGAGCGGGCGCAGCATTATTATGAGCTCTACGGCCCGCAGTATTACGGTCCCGCCTGGCCGCGATTTTATCGTGGGCGCTGGAACGGCGGCGGCTTCGGCCCTTGCTATACGCAGACGCCAATCGGGCCGATGTGGAATTGCGGACGATAGCGTTCTGGCCTGTTTTGACCCCTAGTGGCCTTTGAAATTTGCAGTGGCCGGTTTTGATTTGCCTCAACGCGGGAACTTTCTGATTGCACTACTTATACAGGGGAGCTTATGAACAAGGGTGATCGGTACGCCAAACAGGCAGAGGTGCAGCGAGGTTCCAACGTCATTCAGGCGGCCTTTCCGAAGCCCGGCCGCAAGATTGGGTAACAGAAGGCCAACCTAGAGGCCGCCTCAGTTGGCGGCCTCTTTCTTTTCAAGGCGCTTGCGCTATTCGGCCGATACCGGACGATAGTGTGCAGCGGAGCCAGTTCCACTTTGAAGCATGCAGTTTCGCCCATGACCCTCGGCAACATGCGCTCGAACGGCGTGCGCACGCTGGCCATCTATTGCGAGCGTTGCCACCACGATGCGTACTAGATGTGAGCCACTATCCCGACGAACTGCCCGTGCCCAACTTTGGACCGCGAATGGTGTGCACGGGCTGCGGCGCGATCGGCGCCGACGCGCGGCCGAACTGGCAGGAACGCGCGTCTGTCAGCCTGTTCGGCCCGCGAAGAAATTAGCGACGATCGGCACTGCATGGCTGCGCCGCGACATTAGCTGCGCCTTCCGTGCAAAAGCTGCGCGAATCTACTATTTGAGGAACAGTCGCGGGTCGGCCCCCCGCTCCCCCGCGACCAGTAGCGCGTAAGAACCCCGGTCTTGCAAGCACCCAATCCAGTAAGACCGGGGTTCATTTTGATCGAAAAAACGGACGCTACCGCTCGTCACCTTGAAAATGTTATTCGAGAGCTTCTCGCCTTGTTACGCGACGGCTAGCCACTGGCTCTTAGATCGTCGATGTCATCGGCGATCGCGTCACAAGCTTCCGCTAATTCCAAGAGCTCTTGCTTCGTGGGTGCGTCATTGGTCTTGGCGGCAAGCTCTCGGTATCTTGCCGCTTCTTCTCGATAGTAATCAGAATTGTGCATGCGACGACGCTCGATGGCTTGCACATAAACGTATCTATCACATACCCGCTGGCCCGGCTTAATATAATGGTAAGCGCTGCTGCCTCATTTCGCGCTCAACTCCTGCCGAAGCCTTTTCGGAAGCGCGAAAGATCGTCGACAACAAGGTCGAGGGACCGAGAGATTAATTTGTCCGGTCCTCGGTAATATTTATTCGTATTGCACTGCACTGTCGGGCGCTTGACGGAATCCGCCTCGGGGCGGATCGTGGCCATGCTCGCAGGCGTGGGCCTGTCCGCTGCGGCCAGGAACAAGGGAGGCTGCAATGATTGTCAAAAATATTTTGGCTAACAAAAGCGGCGACGTCATCACGATCAACCCGACAACCGATATTATCGCGGCGGCGAAACTACTGGCCGAACGAGGCATCGGCGCGCTCGTCGTCCTCGGTGTCGATCATCGTATCGTCGGCATATTGTCGGAGCGCGATATCGTGCAGGCACTCGCCGAACATGGAGCGGCATTGCTGAGCGAACCGGTCAGCCAAATAATGACACGCGAAGTTAAAACCTGCTCGGAAGACGATACCATTGAAGAGCCTGATGGGCCGCATGACAGCCGGAAGGTTCCGCCATTTGCCAGTGGTGAAGCAGGAAAAACTTATCGGTATCGTGTCGATTGGCGATGTCGTAAAGAGCCGCGTCGAAGAGATAGACCGAGAGACGAAAACGCTACGCGATTACATTCAGACCACATAAGTTGGAGCGCGGCATTGCGGTGCGGCAGGGGTTGCGGCGCTAAATGTCCGCTGTTGGTCCGATAGCGACCGGAAATGATGAAACGCGGCGAATGACGCGACGTGCCAATAGCGACCGACGCACCAAAGCAAACAGCACAAACAGAAAGACCGCCTCGCGGCGTCTCTCCGAAATCCGATCGGGTGCCTGTAGTCAGGTGGCCGTTGACCAAAAGGACTATCGCACAGCCTCAGCAAGCTACGCTGCCGAACGAGCCTAGGTGATTTTGTCTCGAACTAATTGCAGACCATTATGCAGCCGTTCACTCCGCAGACGCGATGCTGCCCTCGGCCACCGCATGGCCCGACGGGGGCTTGGTAGTAAGCTGGACCCCCATAGTAAACTGGCGGCGCAACTACAACTGGAGCGCCATAGTAGCCGTTGCGGACACATCCGCCATATGGGCCACGATGGTAATAAGCGCCGCAACCGCCAGCGACGGGAACGACCAAACTATCCTGAGTTTGAATGCTGTCAAACGGCACGGCTTGTGCAGCAACTGAAAAGCCGACAGCAGCGGCAATCGCAGCAGATAACAAAAACCTGTTCATTTTTTCTCTCCCTGAACTATCACCGTTCTCCACGGCGCAACATTATTGATAAGCATCATTTCTGGCAATCGGCCATGGTGCGGCGCGGCTTTTGCAGGCATTGCATTGGGCCCACTGGCAGCATTGACGGAATCGAACGCAGTACACAGACCATGGATCTCGATTACGGGTCACATGCGACCGTTTCTAATTTTATGTTTTGATTATTTTGTCCGCTGTGGGTCAATCGCGTCATCGTTGACGCGGCCCAAAGTTGACCTGTGTCTGCTTTACTCCGTTAGCGACCGTTTTGGGCATGGGGCCACTGGGTCGCGAAGTTGCCAATAGGCGACATCGAGAGCGCGGTGCAAAATAAAAGAGGCCGCCAGCTGAGGCGGCCTAGGGCTCCTCCTGCGCAATCCATTCAGAGAAACCGCATGCGCCGCATTGGAATATTTCATAGGCCGGTTGGCCTGCTGACTTGGGAAGATCGAGGGCGAGCTTCAGTGCCTGCCCGCAACGATTGCATTGCCGCGCTTTCTTATCAGCAATCTTTGGATCATCTTCGACCATATTCCCAACTCACAACTACACAACTCGTAAAGGGCAATGTGTTGTTTGACATATTGTTCCTTACGGCGGCGGACGGCCTAACTTGATCTCGGCCATCGCTGTTTGTGTGTGACCGCAAATTGAGCATTTGAACATGTATATTTCGAATCCGGGCTTTTCTGGTTCGATTTGTGCCAGCAATGTTTTAGCGCCGCAAACGTCACAGGCCGGCCGAACAATCGCGTCGGTCTTTGGGGTCGACGGTTGAAATATGACCATCTACGCCTTCCCCCCGGAAGGCATTACCACGCTACTCCTGTGGTCAATTTTGACCAACACAAAAAGACGGAAGACCGCGCGTGTGCGGCCTAAATTTTGACAAGCGGTTTTTGGGCCGATTGTTCAGCGCATTGGCGCAACCAAAATTGCTCCATTGCGAGCCAATAGCTGCGCATTGCATCGTCAGCCGCTTTCTCGGCCAACTGCCGGCACGTAGCAGCTTGCGAATTAATGCCGGATGCATCCGACATACGGTTTTCTCATCATCCGATGGCGAAGAAGCCCCGGTACGACCACCGGGGCTTCCCTGTCGCGCGTGAGGCGTTTGACATAATCCAGGACGCCAACATTATGACGCTCATTGATTACTGATAACTAAAAGGGGCCCGTTTGTTCTCAAAAGGGGCCACCGCCGGCGCGTAGGACGATGCCTGCTCCGGCGCGGCGGGCATTTGCGCGATGGTGGCAGGCGCGGTTTGCGGCAGCACTACGACCTTGGCGCCGATCTGCACGCGGTTGTAAAGATCCTCGACGTCCTCATTGGTCAGCCGGATGCAACCCGAGGAGACGTGCTTGCCGATGGTGGTCGGATCGTTGGTTTCAGCATCTAGCTCGAGCCGCAAATGCTCTGTGCCGGCTTGTTCGGCATCTGGCTTTAGCCCCACTAGATAGGTCGCGACCGGCTGGGCAATGCCTTTGACCTGCACCTGGCCGCGCTCCTCGCAATGAGCGCGCGACCGCCTTATGATTCTTTGCCTTTTACGAGCGCGCGCGCGTCGTCTTCAAGCGCCTGCGCTTGCTCCTTTGCAGAATGCTTGCGCTCTTCTAACGCACGCCGCTCCTCATAATTCGGATCGTCCAGCACGACATTCCATGCTGCATCCAGTGTCGCGATCTTCAACTCCAACGCATTCTTCCGGATATTGATCACGACCCATGCGATGCAGGCAAGCAAGAGGATTGTGAGCGCGATTTCCATTTTGGAGCCTCGGTTTAAAAAATTGGGATTGCTATCTGTTCGTTAGCTTTGGATGCTCTCGCTACGTTGCGGTCTCAAAAAAGTTGCCACGGCGCGTCGCCTCTGCCGGATGGCGTAGGTGCTGGGTTCATCATTTTGGTCTCCGTTTCAATTACCGAAACAATTAAACTGAGACGCATTGAGCTTAGTTCCCACGAGCCGCTTATGTGTGGCGTTGGACGCGGCCATTTTACCCCCAGCGTCACCGCAGGACAGCGTTGAGAACGAGTGTGGCAAAGAGCCAGGCTCCATCCAAACAATGTCGCAGCCGCTCGCTCGCTCATCGTTTTAGCGGCCTAATGGATATTATGTTGACTAACGGCTGACAGACGGGTTTGGCCAGCGTTGTGCGCGGCAGCATCCATCGCGAGCTGAAACCACGCCTCGGCAATCTCGAGGGCCGCTTGCCGCTTTTCCAATGGAAGGTGTTCGGCCAGATCGAACCACTCTTGTGCGCATTTCCGGGAATCAGAAACGAGGCTCATTGACGCCTCCTTTAAAGGAAGCCGCGCCGCCACCGGCGCGGCCCCGGCATTACTCGATCCGACCGGCTCGGGCTGGGCTCCGGACGACGGGGTCCACACCGACGGTGCGGACGCTTGGATGCGCCCCGTAAACCGGTCGCCTAAATAACTGCCGCGTTGGAACAAAGTTCCACGGTCGCTGCCTATAGGTTTGTTTATTGGGGAGAGCTGTCCGTCCACTCGTAAAAGAAAACGCTCCTCTGTGGGCCGCGCCTGACCCTTTGGCTCTTCGGCGGCGGTTTGACCAGGGCGTTTCATTAGAGTGGGTCGTGTAAGCATCGCAGTCTCCTTAAGGCAGCGTTGGCCCTCCGTAGGGCAACGTTAAGCGCCACGCGGTTAAAAGTTTGCATTGCAGGATCATGCGCCGAAAACCGGCACACGCGACTAACGCAAATCGTCAGACCGGGCCTTAACCGCGGACAATCAGTTACAGACCCGCACTCGCCTCCAGACGCGGCGGCCATAACCGTCCCAAATCCACCGGTGCGTAATGTAGCAGCCCGGGCCATAGTAGTAGGGATACGGGCCATATCCGTAATAGCCGCCGTAATAAGGTGCTGTGCCTAGCGCAAGACCAGTGCCGAAGCCCAGTCCGAAGCCGCCCCATCCCCATCCTCGGCCACTATGCCAGTAGGCGCCTGCGGGACTAGAAAGCGCGATTGACGCAGTCGCCGCGATAATACCGCCATCGCACGCGCATTTCCGTATTGGCCACACCGAGAATTTCGACCGAGGAGACGTCGCGGTTTCACACTAAGAAAGCGCTAACGATGAGCGCGCCGAATAGGACGCCGCTAGAGTTCAACGTAGAAACTCTTGTTTGTGCCCGCTCGGTCACACTTCTGACCTGGTGGCAACTGAATTATTCGCCTTGGCCTGTTGTCCGTGAATGACCCGCGGTTTCCTCCTGACGACGTTTTGGCTGCGAATAGCGTGCCATTACCTCGCGGCAAGGTGCACTGAGCCGGTCCTGATTGCTCGCCAGGCAGACGAACACTTTGTCTCGGTCGGGGATGAAGGCTCCACACACCCTATAAGCGTCGTTTTCGCAGGCTTGCCGTTCGTCGGGTGTCTCTGCTCTGGACGCCAACATTAAAAACAAAGCCGTCCCTGTCGCGACGATAATTAAAAAGTGCCTCATGCTGCTCTCCTGGTCCAGCAAACGTCCGGATCGCGCACCAGGTTCCCTTGACAGCATTACGCCCCCTGTTGCTCCCATCGCGACCCGTATTTTCCTTCGCGGCGAATGACACAGACTGCCAGAAGTAATCGTACGAGTTCACATGAAGGCGAAAGCCCCGTTCCCGTTTTCGAAAGCGGGGCCCTGACGGGGCGCTTAGTTCGGGGGATTGGGGGGACCGCGCCCCGTTAACCGCCTAATCACACACTCTGCGTGTCCGCCAGATTACTTCACCGCGCGGCGTCACAATGCGGGTACGAACGAGATGGCAGTACGGCTCATAGGCATAATCCCGCCAATACCTATGATGGTAATTCCAATAGTCGGGACCGACGCCAACACCAAGCGGCCCGACTTGTACGCCAACGCCACCAGGGTCAGCGCCGAGATAAACTTCCGCACTCGCCGGCGCTGCAGCAAAAAGCATCGCCGAAGCGGCAGCAACTCCAAGCCAAAGTTTCCTCATGGTTCACCTCCTTTTTTAGCGAGGGACACAAACGACAACGCCGGAGATCACACCGCGTTTCATTATGGTTAAGGGAACTTCACTCACGAAATGAATTAGATTGCAACGGAACGGCGCAGAGGCCTCGCGTTCGATATAAAACTCATCGGCCCACGTTGACGGCGCAAACCGGACGGATTTTTGGAATAGCTGAGGCAGAATCAAGAAGCTGGAACAAGGATCCTTGCTGCTGGAACAGAGAACGCCTTTCGACGTTCGCCTGAGGATCTATTTGGGACTTGCCAATGTCATTTATCGCTTACCTTATTGTGCTCATATTCGTGGCGGGTAGCGCGCTATTCGGTTTCGATCTTTTGACGGCGCCGCTGCCGCAGCAACACGGTATGCACGCTGTCGGTGCGCCGACTGGGATGGCGCCCGATAAACTCGCCCGTCGCGTAGCAGATGAAAGGGCTATGCAGCACGAAGGCAAACCAGGAACTCTGACGCCGATTTACCCGGCCCATCCTGGTGAAAAAGCGGTGCGCCAGGTGACGCCGGCCAATCCGGCGACTCGAGCCGAAACCCAGAACGCAAACAAGACAAAGCCCGCCGAGACGATAGGTGTTGCGTCGGACGAGAATGGAGTAGCGCAGGCTTCAACCACGATGAAAGCAGAGCCGGCGTTCGTAGCGCATCCCGCAGCCGGCCATTGTGATTTCCCGGCATGCGCAGCCACTTATCGCTCATTCCGCGTTTCTGATTGCACCTATCAGCCCTACGACGGCCCACGCCGCGCCTGCGTCGCGCTGCGCTCGGCTGACCGCGTAAAGGATCGCATTCCAATGCCGACGGTCCATGCGGCCGCCAGAAGACAAATCCTGCCGTGGCAAAACGACTATGACGAAAACGCGGTTGGCCATGACGGCACGGATGCGCCGGATGCCCCGTCAGCGAGCATCGTCGTCATCGAGCATCCGCACTGGTAATTGCGTTTGCCTACATACATGACAATTGCCCAAATCCAGGACCAAGTATTCGGCGGGTGCGACGGAGGGCGCCATGCGCTACATGGGCATCGAAAGTAATGCGAATCAGGCCTAACAATTGCGACGGCCGCGCGATCACCTCGCGCATGACTGCCGCAATGCTTGTCTTTCCGCCTGGGAGCATTCCGGCAAGCGCTGCCGCCGGCACAAATCGATGCGCGGGATCGATAACCACCCGCACGGCTGTAAAGCTCAGCCCGTGGGCTGCCGCAAGCCGCGCGACAAGATGCGATTCCATGTCGACCGCCGCCGCACCGGTTTCCGCGTGTACACGCCGCTTGCCCTCTATGTCGGTGATCGCCGTGTCGACGCCGAGGATAGGCGCATAGCCGGCTCCCGGGATCATTGTCAGTATTTTTTTCGACCAGGTCTGATCGGTCGGGCGGGTCTGCTTCGCGTCGATGACCGAGGACGCGACGACCCAGTCGCCGGCGCGCAAATTAGGGGCCAGGCCGCCCGCCAAGCCGAAACTGATGATGTTGCGGCAGCCTCGCCTGAGAGCGACGTCGAGCAGAGCCGCAATCTCGTCTCCGGTGTTGCGGCAAATCACGAATACACCTGGGCCAGCAGCGATGCGGGCTTCGAAAGCAAGTCCGACCAAGGCGACGACCAAGCGCCCCGCGGCAGGAAGTTCCATTGACAGAACAGCCGACCAGTCTTGATCAGCGCCGTCATTGCCGTTTGCAGTGGCGAAAATTTGCCTCAATTGGCCCCCAAAAAAGTCGGCGGCATAGGTGCCACCCTCGACTTGCGTCGAATTGCGCAAGACGCACGACACCGACCTCCCCGAATCGAGACTTTATTAAATCATATTCGGTGCGGCGTCTGAAATGCATTGTGCACCGTGCCGGGAACTAATTGCGCTTGACGATGCCGTTGGACTGCGAACAGTGCAATTTTATCGACTTATTGAACTTCGCCACTTGTCACCGCTTAAATAGCAAGGCGGCAAACGGAGTCGGCTGAAGCGATCGGCATGACGCAGCAGGACACGGTCCTTATTACCGGAGCAAGCGGGTTCGTGGGGTCCGCCGTCGCGCGCAAGTTGTGCCAGGCAGGGTTTTCCGTTCGCGCGCTGGTACGCGCCACTAGCCCTCGAGCTCACCTTGCGGGATTGGAAGTGGATTTTACCGAAGGTGACCTGCGCGATCGGAACTCGATTGCCAGAGCCGCCGCCGGGGTGCGGTACATTTTCCATCTGGCCGCGGATTATCGCCTATGGGCGCGCGACCGCAGTGAAATCTTCGCCTCAAATGTTGAGGGAACCCGTAACGTTATGGAAGCGGCGATAGGTGCAGACGTTGAGCGTGTCATCTACACCAGCAGCGTAGCGACCCTCGGCTTGCGATCCGACCGACTCGCTGCGGATGAAAGCTTGCCGCTGCGCGAGGATCAGGGCATTGGCGCCTATAAGCGCAGTAAGATTGCCGCCGAAAGACTGGTCGAAGCCATGGTTGCAGAGCAGGGCCTCCGGGCCATCATCGTTAATCCGTCGACGCCGATCGGTCCGCGCGATGTTAAGCCGACGCCGACCGGCCGTATTATTGTCGAAGCGGCAAACGGTCGCATCCCAGCTTTCATCGATACAGGGCTAAACCTCGTACATGTGGACGATGTAGCCGACGGCCATCTCGCAGCGCTCCACCGTGGTAAAATTGGCGAGCGTTACATTCTCGGCGGGCAAGATGTGCTCTTCTCGCAAATGCTGAGGGATATAGCTGGGCTTGTCGGCCGCCGTCCCACACGCCTGCGACTTCCGTGGCCAGCCGTTGTCCCAGTGGCATTGATTTCGGAGGCCGCGGCCGCTGTCACCGGACGCGAGCCATTTGCGACCCTGGACGGGGTTCGCTTGGCACGACATCGAATGTTCTTCCAATCAACCAAAGCCGAGCAATATCTTGGGTATCGGTCACGGCCTTACGTTGATGCGATCCACGACGCGGTACGCTGGTTCCGCGACGCCGGGTATTTGAGGCGGTAACGCCGGAGGGCGGTTCAACTAGAGCGATACGCGATAAAACGCACTGCCGCCTTCAAAACGGCGCTCCCGTCACCAAAAAGAGCAATCGCATTCTCGGCTTCGGTAACGAGACGCTCCAGGCGTTCGCGCGCCCCTTCGACGCCGATCAGGCTCACGAACGTCGCCTTGTGCGCAGCCGCATCTTTGCCTGTCGCCTTGCCGACAGTCGCCGCATCTCCGTCGACATCGAGCAGATCGTCGGCAATTTGGAAGGCTTCGCCGACCGAAGCGCCATAGCGCTCAAGCGCGGCGCGCGATTTGCGGTCGGCGTTGCCGAGGATGCCTCCGCACATGCAGGCAAATTTCAGCAGTGCACCGGTCTTCATCGATTGCAAGGTCCGCACCCCTTCGAAATCGAGCCGTGCATTGTCTGCGCCGGCAAAGCGACCTTCCGCGGAGAGATCGATCATCTGCCCGCCGGCCATGCCGCCGACGCCTGCGGCGCGCGCCAGCGCCGAAACGAGCGCGATTCTGGTAGCAGGGTTAGGGTGTGACTGAGGGCGTGACAGAATATCGAACGCAAACGTCAACAACGCATCGCCGGCGAGTATCCCCGTCGCTTCATCGAACGCCTTGTGGACGGTCGGCCGACCTCGGCGCAAGCTGTCATCGTCCATCGCTGGGAGATCATCGTGCACCAGCGAGTAGCAATGCACGCATTCGAGTGCCGCGCCGACCATTAGCGCATGGCGTCGCGGCGCCCCGAATAGTTTTGCAGTCTCCACGACCAGAAAGGGGCGTATGCGCTTGCCGCCGCCCAGGCTCGCATAACGCATAGCCTCAATAAGACGCTGCGGCCGCATCGGTTCCCCAGGGGCCGGACCAGCTGATTGTAGACGCTTCAGTAGCGTCTCCGTATCCGCCGCAACCTTGGCGAGGCTGCTTTTGAAGGCGTTCTCCGGATTGTTGCGCATCGCCGGGCGCTTGCTTGAACGTCGGCGATCTGGGCGATGCGAATATAAACTCATGGCCTTGACTCGGGTTTTTCGGCCTGTGGGCGTTTTTTGAACAATTCGCTGCGGAGCAAAAAAGTTCCATTTTTCGTCGCAACCAATCGGCCGCTCGAATGTTGAGCTATGGGGTAATTACAACCAGAAGCCCGTCCTCGATGCCGGACATTTTGGCGATCATGTGCGTAGTGCTGTGGGTCATATCTGATTTGCGGTCGCGGCTGGTTCTGGGCGGCTGCGGTTCGTGACGGCACCGGCCCGCCGGTGCCCGACATTTGGCCACGCGTGGTGGCGGTTATACCGGCGCGGAACGAGGCAGCATTGATTGCGGCCAGCGTACGGTCGCTGCTGGGCCAAAGGTACCCGGGCGATCTTTCGATCATTGTCGTCAACGATGCCAGCACCGACGGGACGGCGGCAATCGCCGCAAGTGTGGACGCGCGCGTTAGAGTGATCGCCAGCAGTGGATTGCCGCCAGGCTGGACCGGCAAACTATGGGCACTTAAGCAAGGCGTGGCCGCCGCCGAAAGCGCGAGGCCGGATTACCTGCTGCTCACCGATGCCGACATCGTGCGCGCCCCGGATACGCTGTCTTGGCTGGTCGCGCAGGCGGCGGCCGGCGGCTTCGTTCTGACTTCATTCATGGCCAGGCTGCGCTGCGTGAGCGTTGCCGAACGTAGCCACGTTCCGGCTTTTGTCTATTTTTTCCAGATGCTGTTTCCATTTGCCTGGGTCAACCGGCGTGAATACAGGACGGCCGCCGCGGCGGGCGGCTGCATGCTCGTCCGCACCGATGCGCTGCACGCGGCTGGTGGCATCGACATTATTCGGGGCGCACTGATCGACGATTGCTCGCTCGCCGAGAAGCTCAAAGCCGTGGGTCCAATATGGCTCGGCCTGAGCGAACGCGTCCGCAGCATCCGCGCTTACGAAAACTTCGCCGACGTTAAAGCGATGATTTCGCGTTCGGCCTATGCGCAGCTTCGCTATTCGCCGTCGCTGCTCGCGGCCACGACACTCGGCATGGCGCTCACGTTCCTCGCGCCGCTGCTGCTCGTTATTTTTGCATCCGGCCCTGCGCAAGACTTCGGTGCAGCGGCCTGGCTGGCGATGACGCTTTCATTCCAGCCGATGCTACGCTTTTATCGCTTGTCGCCGTTGTGGGGCCTCGCGCTGCCCGCTATCGCGCTTGCCTTTATGTATTACACGCTTGCATCCGCCTACGACCATACACGTGGCCGCAGCGGGCAATGGAAGGGGCGCGTGCACGTCAACGCGGCTGGCCTGCCATGATCGCCAGCGAACAACTCCGATCGGGCAAGGGCGCCGGTGACGAAAATTTTCCCGTCGCGTCGTGGCTCATCAAGCGCCGTCACCGCCCCGTGATCCACGCTTTCTATGAGTTTATCCGCGTCGCCGACGACGTAGCTGATCATCCTGGTCTCGATGGAGAGGAAAAGCTCGCGCGGCTCGATGCATTGGAGACGAGCCTCTTGGGTGGGGGCGCTGAACCGGTCGGCTTGCGCCTTTCGGCGATGCTCAAAGAGCGCAATTTGTCGCCACGGCACGGGCAAGACCTGTTGTGCGCTTTCCGCCAGGACGCGACCAAGCGCCGCTACGCCAATTGGGACGAACTCCTCGACTATTGCGCCTATTCGGCCGCGCCGGTCGGCCGCTTCGTGCTCGATGTGCATGGCGAAGCGCGCGATACCTGGCCGGCGTCGGACGCGCTGTGCGCCGCATTGCAGATCATCAATCACTTGCAGGACTGCGCGGACGACTATCAAAAGCTCGACCGCGTCTACATCCCGCTTGACGGGCTGGCAGCGCGGCACCTTGCCGTGGATTCGCTCGGCAAACCGCGGGCGAGCGTAGCCTTGCGCGGGTGCCTGCATGCGCTGGCGGCTCGCACCGCGGTCGTGCTCGAACGCAGCCGGGGTTTGCCCGCGAGCGTCGCTGACACCCGGCTGGCTGTGGAAATATCCACGATCCAGGCGCTCGCCACACGGCTGCTTGTTCTGCTGCAAATTCGCGACCCGTTGAGCGAGCCGGTGCATCTGGGCAAGGGCACATTCGTCACGACGGCCGTGCACGGCGCTACACGCGGACTTTTGCGCCGCCTGCTGCGCGTCTCGCCACCCGCACAACGATATCAAACGCTATGAGCGCCCGATGAATATCGAATTGCCAAACCTGCCGATTCATGAATTGCACGCCGCGCTCCGGGCTGGAGGCAGTTCGTTCTATCTGGCAATGCGCATTCTCGGCCGCCGGCAGCGCGAAGCCATGTTCGAAGTCTATTCGTTCTGTCGCGCTGTTGACGATATCGCCGACGGCGACGCGCCACGCCAGTTGCGGTTGGAGCACCTGAGCGAGTGGCGGAAAGCTATCGACGACGTTTACAAGAGCGACCCGCCGCCGGGTCGCGAGGACCTTGCGCGTGCAGTAGAAATGTTTTCGTTGCGTAAGGCCGACTTCGTCGATGTCATCGAAGGGATGGAAATGGACGTCGTGGCAGATATCCGCGCACCGGATTTTGCGCTGCTCGAACGCTATTGCGACTGCGTCGCCTGCGCTGTCGGCCGTCTGTCGGTTCGAATTTTCGGCATGGCCGACAGCGAGGGGCATTGGCTCGCACATCATCTCGGGCGAGCGCTGCAGTTTACGAATATATTGCGCGACCTCGATGAGGACGCGTCCATCGGCCGCCTTTATCTGCCGCTGGAGGCATTACGACAAGCTGATATCGCCACCACCGATCCGATGTCGGTGGTGCAGCATCCGCGCCTTGGGCTCGCCTGCAAATTTATTGCCAACCGCGCGCGCGAGCATTTCACCCAATCCGATCGGATCATGTCGCGATGTCCGCGTCGCGTGGTGCGAGCGCCAAGGATCATGGGCGAAGTGTACCGCGAGATGCTTGAAGACATGACGGCGCGGGGCTGGACGCAGCCACGCCATCGCGTTCACGTTCCCAAGTCTCACTTAATGTGGATAGCCTTGCGGCATGCCTTCATCTGATTGCGGAACGGTCCACATTATTGGCGCCGGTCTGGCCGGTCTTGCGGCGGCCGTGCGGCTCGCCGAATCACGCCGGTTAGTCATAATCCATGAAGCCACTTTGCAGCCAGGCGGGCGTTGCCGCTCGTATTTCGATCAGGCGACCGGCATGTTGATCGACAATGGCACGCATCTGGTGCTGTCGGGCAATTATGCGGCGCTGTCATTCGCACGGACCGTCGGTTCCGAGTCGCTGCTCGAAGGCCCGGTCGATGCCGAATTCCCCTTTATCGATCGTGCGAGCAATGAGCGCTGGACACTTAGATTCGGCAGCGGCCGCATTCCCTGGTGGTTGTTCGACAAGGATCGCGCGCGTGCCGCGGACGGGGACTGCCGACTATCTACCGCTCGCGCGTCTGTTGTGGGCATCAGGCGACAAGCCGATTGGTCAGGTTATGAATTGTACTGGTCCACTATATGAGCGTTTTATTGGGCCATTCCTGCTAGCGGCGCTAAACATCAACCCGCGCGAGGGATCCTCAAAACTGGCGGGAGCGCTGGTGCGCGAGACGCTAGCCCTTGGCGGCAAAGCCTGCCGCCCTCTGCTCGCCCGTGATGGCATCGGTAATGTGTTCGTCCAGCCGGCGGTGCGTTTTTTGCAGGGTCGCGCTTCGATCGCTTATCAAGATGAATTGCGCGCGCTGCATTTTTCCGGCCGGCGCGCCGCGAGACTCGATTTTGCCGGCCAAAGTGTAGTAGTTGGCAAAGATGAAAGCGTAATCCTCGCAGTGCCGCCCTATATCGCCGTGGCGCTGCTTCCGGGTCTGCGAGCCCCGACGCAATTCAGCGGCATCGTGAACGCGCATTTTCGTATCGATCCGCCTGCCCACATGCTTCCGATGCTTGGCGTGATCAACGGTACTTGCGAATGGGTTTTTGCAGCGCCCGGACGCGTCTCCGTCACCGTCAGCAACGCAGGCCATTTGTTCAAGATGCAGCGTGAAGAGCTCGCGCAGATTATCTGGCGCGACGTTGCTGGCATTGCCGGTCTGTCGGAGACGCTGCCCCCGTGGCAGATCGTGCGCGAGCGGCGAGCGACTTTTGCGGCAACGCCGGAACAAAATGCCATGCGCCCCGGTGCAGAAACGGCTTATAGCAATCTCTATCTTGCCGGCGATTGGACTGCGACGAGCTTGCCCGCAACGCTCGAGGGAACCATTCGCTCGGGGTATCACGCGGCGGACCTGGTCAACCAATCGCTCCGAGCCGCAGCGTGACCAAGGCATTAGCCGAGGAGAAGCGTATCGCGCCGCAATCGCCCGCTAGCGACCCGTCGGTGAGCGCGGCGACGCACGCGTTATTGCAGGCGCAGCAGAGCGACGGCCACTGGGTGTTCGAACTGGAGGCCGACGCGACCATCCCGTCGGAGTACGTGTTGCTGCGGCATTATCGCGGCGAGCCGGTCGATACCGCACTCGAACGCAAGATTGCCGCCTATCTGTGCCGCATTCAGTGTGATCATGGAGGTTGGGCATTATTCCACGGTGGCGATTTTGACATGAGCGCTAGCGTCAAGGCCTATTTCGCACTAAAGATGATCGGCGATGTGCCCACCGCGCCGCACATGGCCCGCGCGCGCGAGGCGATTCTTTCGCACGGCGGCGCCGCGAATTGTAACGTGTTTACCCGTATACTGTTGGCTCTCTACGGCATTTTGAGCTGGCGCAGCGTGCCGCAGATGCCAGTAGAAATGATGCTGCTGCCGCGCTGGTTCCCCTTCCATATGTCGAAGGTGTCTTATTGGGCGCGAACCGTGTTGGTTCCGCTTTTGGTGCTGCAGGCCTTGCGTCCGCTAGCGAAGAACCCGCGCGGCGTCGCGATCGACGAATTGTTTCTTGAACCGTCGGATGCGATCGGTCGCGCCGCCAAGGCGCCGCACCAGACCTGGCGCTGGTTCGCATTATTCCGCTGTATCGACACCGTGCTGCGTCCAGCCGTAAAGGTATTCCCCAGGCGGCTGCGGCAACGAGCCATCGCGCGGGCGGCCGCCTTTGTTGGCCAGCGACTCAACGGCGAGGACGGGCTGGGCGCGATATTTCCGGCCATGGTCAATTCGGTCATGATGTTCGATGTGCTTGGCTGCGAAGGTGAAGCAGCGACCGCGCGCGACGCGGTCCAGCGCCTTCTGGTCGTGCATAATGATGAAGCGTATTGCCAACCTTGCGTTTCGCCGGTCTGGGATACGGCGCTTGCCTGTCACGCGCTTCTGGAAGTTGGCGGCAGTGAGGTTTGCGCCCGTGCTTATGACGGGCTCGATTGGCTGCTGCCGCGTCAGGTGCTCGAAATCCGGGGCGATTGGGCTATCAGGCGTCCTGACGTGCGTCCGGGCGGTTGGGCCTTCCAATATGCCAATCCGCACTATCCCGATCTCGACGACACCGCGGCGGTCGTGATGGCCATGGACCGGGCCCGCAGCACCGATGCGCGTGGCCGCTACAATGCTGCCATCGAGCGCGCCGTCGGATGGATCAAGGGTCTGCAAAGCAGCAATGGCGGTTGGGCAGCCTTCGACGTCGACAACATTTACGACTATCTCAACAACGTTCCTTTCGCCGACCACGGCGCGCTGATCGATCCGCCAACTGACGACGTGACTGCCCGGTGCATCTCCATGCTGGCGCAGCTCGGCGAGACGATGGAACAAAGCCCAGCGCTCAAGCGCGGCGTGGATTTTTTAATGCGACGTCAATTAGGGGAGGGAAGCTGGTACGGCCGTTGGGGCATGAATTACATCTATGGCACTTGGTCGGCGTTATGTGCGCTTAACGCCTCCGGTGTCGGCCACACTTCCCCACAAATGCGAAAGGCAGTGTCCTGGCTTGTTTCCATCCAAAATTCAGACGGCGGCTGGGGCGAGGACGGGACAAGTTATAAGCTCGATTATCGGGGCTATGAGCCGGCCGAAAGCACGGCCTCGCAAACCGCGTGGGCGCTCCTCGGCTTGATGGCCGCTGGCGAAGTCAGTCATCGTGCGGTAGAGCACGGCATTCGCTACCTACAACGGACACAGGAAAAAGGCGGCCTTTGGAGTGAGGCGCGTTTCACCGCCACGGGTTTTCCTCGCGTTTTCTATCTGCGCTACCACGGCTACCGGAAATACTTTCCGCTCTGGGCGCTGGCGCGCTACCGCAACCTGAAAGCGGGCGGCGATGTGAATGTCGCGTTCGGGATGTAATGTCTACCGGCCGAGCGAATCGAACTTCGCCTTTTGGTCCCCATCAAGCTGAGCGTAGAAAGTGTTGAGTGCGATCTGCTCGGAGGTCGCGGCATAGCTCAGGCGCGAAAGTTCGGCGTCGGCGGCATCGAGCCGCGCCAGTGGATCGGCGGGGACGGGTTCCCCGCAAGACGCGCTGAGAAGCTTTGCCATGTCGGAGCTCGACTTGCGCAAGCTCTCCACGCTGGCTGCCTGGTCCTTAGATGGCTTTATTTTCTGCTCGATCTGTGCAACCAACTGTCCGGCCGCCGCCATTCCTGCCGCCGCACATGTCTGAAATTGCCGGTCGTTTCCGTTGCCGGCCGATTTGGCATCCTGCTGATTCTGCGGCTGCTTCAATTCGAAGTTCGCCTTCTGTGCCGGACTCAGCGAGTCGTAAAACGCTCCGAGCGGCGCGCGGATATTGATGCCGGCGTCGCGCACGGCCCAGAGCCGCTGGGTCGCTGCATTAAGCCGATCGATTGGCGACAGCGATGCGGCGTCCTGACAACCGGCATCGATGGCATTGGTCGATTGCGCCAGTGCGTTTTTTAGAGTGTCGAGGGCATCGTGCTGTACGGGTGATAAAGTGATGGTCTGCTCGATACGTCCCGTCAGCCAATTGCCCTTTGATTCGTCCACCTGGCATGGCGCGGTCGCGCTGTCTGGGGCGCTGGCGCCGGTCGTCCCGCTGCGCGTCGGCTGCCGCGGCGCCTCGACAATGGCGGCTGCGATCACGTCGAAGCCGTGACCGCGGACCTGTTGCGCATATTCCCACGGCCAGAACGTGAAGCCGAGCACGTCGTTAAAAGCATTCGACCATGCTGCCGGGCCGGCGCCGGCGGGCGGCAGGGTTTGCCCATGCGTATCCTGTGCGACGTGCGACAATTCGGCCTTGGGTGCGGCATCCGAATGATGGGCGCGGGGAAAGTGTCCAAAGTGGCCAAACATGTGACGGACGTGGCTGGCAAAACCGCCGATGATGCCGAAGGGCGAAAGCTGCGCGCCGGCGGGCGGCGACGCGACGATGGCCGCGGTCGTCATGGCGATGAGTAGGAGCTTACGTCCACACATGAAAGCCTCCGGCCAATCCGTTCCACGATAACGGGCGGTTCCGGCCTGCGGTTCCCACGATGCCGTTGCTCGGTTGGATCGGCGTCTGGTCGCGCGTTATTCGGCCGCTGTGAGTGCTTCATGGCGCTTGTTCGCACGAATTTCTTCCAGTCTTTTCTCGACGTGCTGCGAGAAGACGTATTGCGCCGGCCGTTGGCGGTCGAGTGGTATGTCCGGCGCATTTCGACCCTCAGTGCGCACGCCGCGCAGGCTTACAGCCAAGGCCTTGAGCGGGTTGCGAACCGCGTCTTCGACGGCGGACGCCTCGTAACCGCAATGCACCATGCAATCGGCGCACTTTTCGTAATTGCCGGTGCCGTAAGCGTCCCAGTCGGTTTCCTCCATAAGTTCGCGGAAAAATCTCAGCGTATCCCTCGCCCAGCAGGTAACAGGGTCTTTGCCAGCCGAACACGGTACGGGTCGGATTGCCCCAGGGCGTGCAGTGATAGCGTCTGATTGCCGGCGAGAAAATCGAGGAACAGGCTGGATTGGCTGAACGACCATTGCCGCGCGCCGCGGCCGCGGCGGAAAATGTCGCGGAAAAGCTGCTTGGTTTTGTCGCGATTGAGGAAATGCTGCTGGTCCGGTGCGCGCTCATAGGCGTATCCGGGCGACACGGTGATACCGTCGACGCCCATCGCCTTGACCGTGTCGAAAAAGGCTGCGACGCGGTCGGCCTGCGCCGTATTGAACAGCGTGCAATTGATGTTGACGCGGAAGCCGCGTTCTTTCGCCGCTTTGATCGCGGACACCGCGCGGTCGTAAACGCCTGCCTGGCACACCGAAGCGTCGTGCATCTCTCGATCGCCGTCGAGATGCACCGACCAGGTGAAATAAGCTGTTCGGCTGGTATTGCGAAAGCTTCTTTTCCATCAACAGCGCGTTGGTGCAGAGATAAACGAATTTCTCGCCGCGCGATGATGCCCCGCACGATCTCGGGCAATTGCTTGTGCAGCAGGGGCTCGCCGCCGGCGATCGACACCACCGGCGCGCCGCACTCGTCGACGGCACCAGCGCGTCCGTCGACCGACATGTTCTGATGCAGGATCTGGATCTGGGTAATCGATCTTGCCGCAGCCGGCGCAAGCAAGATTGCACCGGAACAGCGGCTCCAGCATCAGCACGAGCGGATAGCGCTTGCGGCCGGCGAGATGCTGGCGGACGACGTAGCTACCGACACGAAGCTTCTGGAGGAGAGGAATGCCCAAGATTGACTGTCCTTGCTTATGTTGTTTGCGCCGGTCACGTCGAGCAGATCGACCGGGACGCGGAATTCGATGTGTTCGTCCTGCCCGGCAAAGTCGACAGCTCGACCGGGCCGAAATCCGACGCAACGCATTGATCACGTCCCGCACCATGATCTCGGGAGCCGAGGCGCCGGCGGTAATGCCGACGACTTCCACGTCGTGCAGCCATTCCGGCTTGATCTCAGCTGCCGTCGGCGATCAAGATGGGTCGGCGTTCCCGGCCTCGATGCCCGATCTCGCACAGCCGGTTCGAATTCGAGCTGTTTTTGGCGCCGACCACGAAGATCACGTCGACCAGCTTGGTGAGTTCGAGCAGCGCCGTTGCCGATTTTGTGTCGCATAGCATATATCCTGCGTGCCCGGGCCCGACCACGTCCTTGAAACGGCGGATAGAGCGCCGCGATGATGCCGCGCGTATCGTCGACGCTCAGCGTCGTCTGCGTCACATAGGCGATCGGGGTGTCGCTCGGCAGAGTCATCGCGGCGACGTCGTCTTCGGTTTCCACCAGCAGCACCGGGCCCGGGATCTGGCCCAGCGTGCCTTCCACCTCGGGATGGCCGGCGTGGCCGATGAGCACCACGGTGCGGCCTTGGCGCATGTAATGGCGGCCTTGGCTGTGGACTTTGGAGACCAGCGGACAGGTGGCGTTGAGCACGCGCAAGCCCTCGCGCCTCGCGCCTCGGTCTCGACCTTCTTGGCCACGCCGTGGGCGCTGAAAATCGTGATGGCGTTGGGCGGGCACCTCGGACAGATCCTCGACGAAAGCGGGCGCCGCGCGCCTTCAGCGCGTCCGACCACCCATTTGTTGTGCACGATCTCGTGCCGCACATAGACCGGCGGCCCGTATTTATCGAGCGCACGCTCGACGATCTCGATCGCGCGAACGACGCCGGCGCAGAATCCGCGCGGCTTGGCGAGAATGACCTTCATAGCGCGCCTCCATTGAATCTCCCGTTGCCCTTGACGCTGCCGTGCGGCGCCGTTGGACGCGGTCCGCGAGAACGGCGATCTCGGCCGGCAGCAATTCCGGCGCTTCATATTTCGCCCCGAATACGTCGAACACTTTGGCAACGATGCCGGCCGCGTCGAGCCCGGCCTTGGCGTACATGGCCGCGCGGCGTGTCGTGGTCGATGAATCGCGTCAGGCAAAATCATGCTGCGCACTTTGAAACCGGGCTGTTCGAGTGCGCCGCGCTCGGCGAGCAACTGCAGGACATGCGCGCCAAATCCGCCAATAGCGCCTTCCTCGATCGTGAGGAGCAGTTCGTGGTGGCGCGCCAGACGCAAGAATCAGATCTGCATCGAGCGGCTTGGCAAAACGCGCATCAGCGACCGTGGTCGATATGCCTTGCGCGGCGAGCAGATCGGCTGCCTTGACGCATTCGCCAAGGCGGGCGCCGAGCGAAAGCAGCGCGACGGTGTTGCCCTGCCGTATGACGCGGCCGCGGCCGATCTCCAGCGGCAAGCCGCGATCGGGAAGCGCGACACCGATGCCGTCGCCGCGCGGATAGCGCAGCGCCGACGGACGGTCGTCGATCGCCGCCGAGGTCGCCACCATGTGCACGAGTTCGGCCTCGTCCGCCGCCGCCATGATGACGAATCCCGGGCAGGCAACCGAGATAGGCGAGGTCGAACGAGCCGGCATGGGTCGGGCCGTCGGCGCCGACCAGGCCGGCGCGGTCCAAGAATGAAGCGCACCGGCAGGCGCTGGATCGCCACGTCGTGCACGACCTGGTCGTAGGCGCGCTGCAGGAAAGTCGAATAGATGGCAACGAATGGCTTGAAGCCTTGCGTCGCCAGGCCCGGCGGCAAAAGTGACGGCGTGCTGTTCGGCGATGCCCGACGTCGAACGTGCGCTCGCGGAAACGCCTTGCCGAAAATATCGACGCCAGTGCCGCCCGGCATCGCCGCGGTGATGGCGACAATCCGGTCATCGCTCTTCGGCTTCCTTGACCAGGCTTTCGCCGAATACCTTGGTGTACGACGGCGCCGTCGACTTGGGCTTGAATTGCTTGCCGGTGGCGACGTCGAATTTGACCACACCATGATACTTGTCCTGCGATGCTTCGGCGGGCGCGTAGCCTTTTCCCTTTTGCGTTCGGATATGCACGAGAATCGGGCCGACATCCGCGTCGCGGACGTTTTCCAGGACCGGCAGCAGCTGATCGAGGTCGTGGCCGTCGACGATGCCGATGTAATAGAAGCCGAGTTCTTCGAACAACGTGCCGCCGGTGACAAAGCCCCGCGCCAATTCCTCGGCGCGCGCTCGCCTTGTCCTTTGATGAATCGCGGCAGGTGATCGGCAAATTGCTTGCCGACTGTCGCGCAACGACATGTACATCGGGCTCGACAACAGCCGCGATGAGATAATTGGACATCGCGCCGACCGGGGGCGCAATCGACATCTCGTTGTCGTTCAAAATCACGATGAGGCGCCGATCCATCGCGCCGGCGTTGTTCATCGCCTCGTATGCCATGCCGGCCGATATCGCGCCGTCGCCGATGACGCAGATGACGTTGTGGTGGTCCCCCGCAAGATCGCGAGCGACCGCCATGCCCAGATCCGGCGGAAATTGACGTCGAAGAATGGGCGGCGCCGAAGCAATCGTATTCGCTTTCCGCGCGTTTGGTGAAGCCGGACAGGCCGCCGCCGGCACGTATCGTCCTGATCCGGTCGCGGCGGCCGGTGAGAATCTTGTGCGGGTAGGCTTGGTGGCCGACATCCCAGATCAACTTGTCGTTCGGGGTATCGAAGACGTAGTGAAGCGCGACGGTCAGTTCGACGACGCCAAGGCTCGCGCCGAGATGGCCACCGGTGACGGCGACCGCGCTGATTGTCTCGGCGCGCAATTCGTCGGCAACCTGCTGCAGGTCCTGTGCGTTGATGAGGCGCAAGTCCGCCGGCGCTCTGATTGACGTCGAGAAGAGTCGGGCTCGGTTTTGGATCTGGACTTAGATTGGGCACCGTCATGCTTCGGATACCGATTGACAATGGGGTGTGAAGGCAAATGCCGCTGCCCCCTGCAGGTCCCTCACCTTCAGTGTCGCCCCTGTGAACCTGTCCGTGCTGAGAACGGGCTCTTGACCGCTAATTAAGTGGAGCGGGAAAAGTTCCAGTTGAAGGATGCTGATTTTGAATGGGTCGGCAGGGCCGATTATTGAAACCAGACCGATCTAGAAGTGGTGGTCGCCAATGCTACCGAATACCGTCACCGCTATCGTCCGATTTTGCACCAGATTTCCATGGTTTATCATTGTGTTAGGGCTGGCGGCTGCGACCATATCGGGGGCCTATGCGGCGACCCATTTCGCAATCAACACGGACATCAACAAACTCATTTCGCCAACCCTGGATTGGCGTCAGCGCGAAATGGAATTCGAGAAAGCTTTCCCGGGACATTTTGGCTCCACGCTGGTCGTTATCGACGCCCCTACAGCTGAACTCGCTTCGCTGGCCAGCATCGCCCTTACGCAGAAGTTGAAGGCACAGCCAGGACTCTTCCGCTCGGTCGAAAACGTGAGCGAAAGCGAATTTTTCGCGCGAAATGGGCTTCTGTTTCGTCCTACCAACGACGTGGTCCAACTGACTCAAGGACTCTGGAAAAGCCGGCCCGCTCGTCAGCACACTCGTTGGCGACCCCAGCCTGCGCGGTCTCACCAAAGCTCTGTCGCTGGCTTTCATCGGCGTGCAAAGCCACATGACAACCCTCGATGCAATGACGCGCCCGATGTCGTTGGCGGCTGCAACTTTGGAAGATGTCCTCGGCGGCAAGCCCGCGACTTTTTCGTGGTTGGAAATGTTGAACGGTCGGCATCCGAGCGCGAGCGATTTGCGTCGGATTGTCGAGGTCCATCCAGTCCTCAACTTTTCTGCTCTGGAGCCTGGCAAACGCTCCAGCGATGCCATTCGACAGGCCGCCGCGGAGCTCAATCTTGCATCGAAATATCAAGCGCGTACGCGGCTGACCGGCTCGGTACCGATGGCCGATGAAGAATTCGCCACAGTCCAACAGGGCACGCTTGGTGAACGGGATTGGCGCCGTGATCGTCGTGCTGACGATTTTGTGGTTGGCGCTGAAATCGGCGCGCATGATAGCGGCGGTCTTTATCAATTTGTTTGTGGGTCTCTCGATCACGGCAGCGCTCGGATTGATAATGGTCGGTGCGCTGAACATGATATCGGTTGCATTCGCGGTTCTATTCGTCGGCCTTGGCGTCGACTTCGCCATTCAATTCTCAGTTCGCTATCGGTCAGAGCGTCACGACGTTCCCGAGCTTCGTCCGGCGTTAGAACTGACGGCAAGGAAAATCGGTGTCCCGCTCACGCTTGCGGCCGCAGCCGTGGCGGCCGGCTTCATGTCATTCGTGCCGACGGATTACCGCGGGGTCTCCGAACTGGGGCAGATCGCCGGCGTCGGCATGTTGATTGCCTATGCAACAAGCATCACGTTGCTGCCGGCTTTGCTTGCCGTTATGCAGCCACCCGGCGAGCCCGAGCCCGTCGGCTATCGGGCCTTAGGGCCGATAGACCGATTTCTGCAAAAACACCGCGTGCCGGTGATTGTTGGCACCGTGGCGGTTGCCGTCATCGGATCGCCGCTGTTGTATTATCTCACCTTCGATTTCGATCCGATCCATCTGCGCAGCCCCGCGACAGAATCGATCTCGACATTGCTTGATCTGAGTGGCGATCCGCGCATTGGCATCAATTCGATCAATATCATTATGCCGGCACTTGACGCCGCCAACGCTGCCGCCGCCCGGTTGCGCAAGTTACCGCAGGTGTTGAGCGCGCAGACTTTGCAGGATTTCGTGCCGCAGGATCAAGACAAGAAGCTTGCGGCGATCGACGGGTTTAAGCGGGGGCTCGGTCCGATATTGGAGCGGGGCGCTACCAGCAAACCGCCAAGTGACGCGGATAACATTGCCGCACTCAACGGTATTGCCGATCAGCTCAGGAAAATTGCCGGCGATACGAAAGGTCCCGGCGCCGCGGCGGCAAAACGTCTCGCGGGTGACGCGCAAAATCTGGCGAAAGCGGATGCTTCAGCAAGACGCGAGGCGCATGACGCATTTGTGGTGCCGTTGCAGGCCGACGTGCACGATCTACAGGATTATCTTACGGCCCAGAGGATAACGATCGATAACCTGCCGCAAAATCTCAAACGCCAATGGGTTACGCCGAACGGGCATGCCCGCGTCGAGGTGGCGCCCAAGGGCAACACGAATGGCACTGAAATCCTGCGCACTTTCGCGCGAATGGTCCTGGCAGCGTATCCGAATGCCATCGGCGGCCCGGTATCGATTCTCGAATCTGGCAACACCGTCGTGCGGGCGTTTATCGAAGCGGGCGCGTATGCACTTGATTTCGATTGCGATCCTGCTCTGGATCGTACTGCGCCGTTTCGGCGACGTGCTGTTGACGCTGGTCCCGTTAATGCTCGCGGGCGTGGTTACGCTCGAAATCTGCGTCCTGATCGGGATGCCGCTCAATTTCGCAAATATTATTGCATTGCCGCTGTTACTCGGCGTCGGCGTTGCATTCAAAATCTACTATGTCATGGCATGGCGCGAAGGGCAGGCGAACCTGCTACAGACCAGCCTCACGCGTGCGGTGATTTGGAGCGCCCTGACGACGGCGACGGCGTTCGGGAGTCTGTGGCTGTCGCAACATCCGGGGACCTCAAGCATGGGCAAGTTGATGGCACTGTCGCTTTTGTGCACCTTGGCTGCGGCGGTCTTGTTCCAGCCCGCGCTAATGGGGAAGCCGCGCGGGGCCGAAAATGGTTAGGCAAACATCGTTGTCAGACTCGGTTTCGTAGACGCTCGTGGGCCCGGCCGGCAGCGATGGACGCGAAATCGGTTGCCCGCGCGCCAGGCGATTGAGGCAAGTCTTGCGCATTTGCCGGTGGCTGCACGCGTAACCAGTTTTCTCCACCGCACAAGATGGCCAGAAAACAGCCTTCGACGCGCAACGTGCCCGGGTTCGCCAGACTTATGTCGGCGGAGTAGGTGTGCCCGTCTTGCGAATTATAAATTTGGCCCTCCCATCGGTTAGCCCTGGTTTGCACCATGCTAAGCAGAATAGGCATTCCCAATGTTGGCCGGTTTCGCAGATTGGGATCGGGATTATTGCTGTCGCTGCCGCCGGGGCGCGCTTCCCACGACACAATGCCCCAGAGGCGTCCCCCACAGTTGACGATGCGGACGTGAGCATAGCCTTTGGCAATCTGCCATTCGCCGGTTGGGGTCGGCGGCCCGGTTGGCTGGCCTGGTGCCGCGAGAACCCCCGCGACCAGAAGCATGCTAATTGCGCAAATTGATAGAATTCTGCGCATTTTTGATTTCGTCCGGTTTGCAAGCATCTCGCCCGTAACAACAGAAACCCCGCCTGCGTTCCCCGATTTAAATACTTGGATGCGTCAATCAACCGAAGGGGACAAAATTGTTGTGCGGCGGTTTCAGGCATGGAACTTGGACGGGACGGATCCCGTTGTGGGCATGGAGGAACGCCTGACCGAATTCTACTTGCCGAAACTGATGGGAGGCCAGTTTGCTCAATTCGACAGCGGGGTTCACTCCGGCGGCGCCTGCGCCGCGGGAGAAGGCGCTCGGTCCGCTGGCTCTGCTGCGCGTGCTGAAGAACAATCCACTTGAAGCATGGACGAAAGCTCATTTCGAAGAGCCAATCGTGTTGGGCGGTCTGTCCATCGGCCGCGTGGCGGTAGTCAGCGATCCGGCGGCCATCCGCCGCGTGCTCATGGACAACTGCAATAACTACCAAAAGGACTGGCTGCAGCGACGCGTCCTGTCGGCGGGGCTGACGAATGGATTGCTCACCGCCGAATCCGATCAGTGGAAGACGCAACGCCGCGCCTTGGCGCCTTTGTTCGCCCGCAAAACAGTCCTCAATTTTTCCGTGGCAATGGTCGACGCGGCACATGCCATGGTCAGGCGCCTCAACTCGCAGGAAGGCCGGATCGTTGACCTTGCCGTCCAAGCGACGCAGGTCACGCTTGACGTGCTGGAGCGGACTATTTTTTCAGACGGTTTCGGCCGCGACCGCGAGGACATTCGGCTGGCGATGAAAGCCTATTTCGAGACGATCGGCCGCATCGATCCGTTCGACGTTCTCGGCTTGCCGGCCTCGGTCCCGCGCCCTCGTCGATGGAAACTGCGGCCGATGTTGCGTCTTTTCGAGGAGACGATCGACACAATTATAGCAGCGCGGCGCCGGCGCATGGTCGGAAACTCTGCCGACACACCGCGCGACATTCTCACGCTGTTGCTCGAAGCGGTGGACCCGGCAACCGAAGACCGGCTGAGCGAAGTCGAGATCAAGGCGAATATTCTGACTTTCATCGCAGCCGGGCACGAAACCACCGCAAACTGCATTACCTGGTCGCTGTTTCTGCTGTCGCAATCGGCGCATTGGCGCGAGCGCATCCAAGCGGAAGCCGATCGAGAGCTCGACGGCGACGCCAGTGGCCTCGCCGAGCGTCTCGTCGAGACCCGTGCTGTCATCGATGAGGCGATTCGGCTCTACCCACCGATCGCAGCCATCAGTCGCGCCGCGCTCGGCCCCGACGAGCTGGCCGGGCACGGCATCAAACGGGGAACCATGGTGGTAGTCGCCCCCTATGTGCTTCACCGCCACCGCGCATTATGGAGCAGACCCGACCAATTCGAGCCGAACCGCTTTCTCGATGGCGCGCGTCAAACGATCGACCGATTTGCCTATCTCCCGTTCGGCGTCGGCCCGCGGACGTGCATCGGCGCTACATTCGCGGTGCAGGAAGCAGCGATCGTTCTCGCCACGCTCATGCGGCACTTCACTTTTGAGCTTGCGCCGGGCCATGTGATCTGGCCGGTGCAGAAGGTGACCCTTCGGCCCCGCGGCGGCCTGCCAATGCTGGTCGAGCGACGGCCGAGGCAGTCATGCCGACGGTAACGAACCGCTCCAAGGGTCAATCAATCCGAAACTGATCGTGGCGTGATGCGCCACTATATCCGCCTGTCCAAGGACGCCGCGACACAGGGAGAATTTCCATTTGCTGCGGCGATTTGCGAGGACGACCATATCGTCGTCGAGGAACGCTAGGTCGTAAGCGCGGTTCGGCCTCGGTCTGCGGCGAACCGTGATCCCGATTATTCGCCGTGAGCGTCCAACACATGCAGGCAGGACTTTTTTAGCTTCTTCCGGTGCTCCTGCAGGCAGGCGAGCACCCGGAATGTGTCGGGAATGGCATCGCTGCAAAATCGCGTCGCGTCGGGCGCGCAAGCGGCCTGCTCCTCGGGCGTGTCTGTGAAAAGACCGCCTGGCTGGCCCAGCGTTTTTTGATCTCCTGCGGCGATCGCCTCTCCGGCCACGAGCAAAAGTATCGCAAGGGCCGAACAAATCCTGAAGTTCATTGGCTTTCCTGAAGGCAGAACGGGCCGTTGGTTGCTGCAAAGATAAGTGTTACGACTACCCCACGTTCCTTGCGAGGAACCACGCGACGCCTGTGGTGTTATCTGGGCAGCTCAGCGCCCGTTCCGACAAGCTGGCTCAGGACCCACATCATGATTACGCAGCTGCGACCAGCTTCTGCGGTGAATTCGCTGGCTATTGCCGGCATCGCTCTTGCGCTTTGGCTTACCGCTCATGGCTCCGGCCAGGCACAGGACACTTCGCCATTTGCGCGGCTGGCGGGAAATTGGTCTGGTAGCGGCAAGATCGATCTCGCCAATGGCGCTAGCGAGCCGATAAAATGCCGGGCGGCCTACGATGTGCTCGATCAGCAAAATAATCTTCAACTGAATATCCGTTGCGCCAGTGAGAGCTATAAATTCGACCTTCGCGGCAGCGCTAAATATTCCGGCGGTGACATCACCGGCACATGGAGCGAAGCGACGCGCAATGCCGCCGGGACGATTTCCGGCAAAGCCAGTGGAGACCACTTCGAAGTCACGGCTAAAGGCCCTTCGTTCAGGGCTAGTTTGATCTTGATCACTCACGGCGACAAACAATCGGTCATCATCCAATCGGAAGAGGCGCAGACCTCGGTAAGGCGCGCCTTGATCGCGCTTCAACGCAGCTAGGTGATTTCAGGCCTCGATTTGCTCTAGCGGTACAGCCAGTGCGTGTTGCCCGGTGCCGAAGCGCCGCTCGATGTAATCGGTCACCATCTGCTTGAAGTCGGCGGTGAGCGTCGGGCCGCGCAGGGTCGCCACCTTCTTGCCGTCGACGAAGACCGGCGCGGTCGGCTGCTCGCCGGTGCCGGGCAGCGAAATGCCGATGTCGGCGTGCTTCGATTTCGCCCGGGCCGTTGACGATGCAGCCCATCACCGCGACGGTGAGCGTCTCGACGCCCGGATAGCGCGTCTTCCACTCCG
This sequence comes from uncultured Alphaproteobacteria bacterium, assembly GCA_963753925.1. GTDB lineage: Bacteria > Pseudomonadota > Alphaproteobacteria > Rhizobiales > Xanthobacteraceae > Pseudolabrys. The sequence goes on along the minus strand of CAVWEF010000004.1, from coordinate 2,254 downwards.
GCATCGAATTGCGGATGAAGCCCTGGATGTCGGACGCCAGCTCCTGGAACGTGGTCGAGGTGGTGCGGCCGCAGCCGGGACAGGCGGCGACCAGCGGCACGAAGGTGCGCAGCCCCATGGTCTGCAGCAGTTCCTGCGCCACCTGCACCTCGAGCGTGCGGTCGCCGTTCGGCTCCGGCGTGAGCGACACGCGCACGGTGTCGCCGATGCCCTGTTGCAGCAGCACGCCCATGGCAGCGGAGGAGGCGACGATGCCCTTCGAGCCCATGCCGGCCTCGGTGAGGCCGAGATGCAGCGCGTAATCGGAGCGGCGTGCGAGTTCGGTATAGACGGCGATGAGGTCCTGCACCGCGGACACTTTCGCCGAGAGGATGATGCGGTTCTTCGCCAGGCCGATCTCCTCGGCGCGCGCAGCCGACAACAGCGCCGACTGCACCATGGCCTCGTGCATCACCTCGCGGGCATCGCGCGGCTTATCCGATCTGGCGTTCTCGTCCATCAGCCGCGTGAGCAATTCCTGGTCGAGCGAGCCCCAATTGACGCCGATGCGCACCGGCTTGCCGTACTTGATCGCCATGTCGACGATCTGGGTGAATTGCGGATCGCGCTTGTTCTTGAAGCCGACATTGCCGGGATTGATGCGGTATTTGTCGAGCGCCTCGGCGCAGCCGGGATAGTCGGTCAGCAGCGTGTGGCCGTTGTAGTGGAAGTCGCCGACGATCGGCACGGCAACGCCCATCTGCGCCAGGCGCTCCTTGATCTTCGGCACCGCTGCGGCGGCCTCGTCGCGGTCGACGGTGATGCGCACGAGTTCCGAGCCGGCGCGCGCCAGCGCCGCCACCTGCCGCGCCGTCGCTTCGACATCGGCGGTGTCGGTGTTGGTCATCGACTGCACGACGATAGGCGCGCCGCCGCCGACGATGACGCCGCCGACATCGACGGCAACCGTTTTATGACGTTCATGAGGACGGGGGTTCATAAGCGTTTAGCAGACCCGCAATGCCACATCGGGAAGATCCGCCAGGCTTTTAGAGCTATGGCCACAACGTTTCCGACAGCTCGATGTTCCGCATCGAGCCGGAGTAATCCTGCCACGTTGCTGGGTAGCCTGTTGCACTTCCCTGATCTCCTCAAATAATTCCCTGTTCCAACAAAATAATTCCCTGTTCCTTTAAGTAGGGAATTTGACGGAAAGCCCTTGGAATTGTTCGCGAGTTAGCGTCCGAAATATCACATGCGCGATTATTTGGGCGCAATAAACCAGAACCGCACTCGTGTGACCTTGTGGCGCACTAACGAGGAAGGCGAACGTTGCCTTTATTACTTTCCAAATTGAAAGTACGGAAACGCGAGGACTCCACTTCGTTCGGCGGCTAAATCTAGTGCCGACCGCCCCCGTCCATAACGGTCTCCCTCTTCGCCATGCGCTAATGATTCGACGTCAGCGAATTGTAAAAAGAGCCCCAGCAGAGATCGGTTATGAAGAGAGGCCGCCAACTGGGGCGGCCTCTCGACGCTGCGCAAACTCTACCTACCAACTACCTCCCAAGCGTGGCTCGTTCATCCTTGGGCAATACGGCTACGGCCATTACCACAAAGCCGAGAGCCATCGCGATGGTTACGGTCCAAACGGTAATCCACATGGCCGACCTCCCATGTCTGATAGCACCCAACGCATCCGAGCAGCTTTGGTTTCATTCAGCGACGTGAATTCAAATTGGGCTCGTCAACTCAACGAATAGGCCACTTGGGGGGTCAAAACCGGCTCTTGAAGTGCGTGGCCCGGATCGGTCACCATCGCTCAGCGATATATGTACTCGACCCGCCGCGTCGACGGTTCGACCAGAACAGGCTGGTTGTTGACGTATGTATATTGATAGGCATAGCCCGGTATAGGCGCGAGCGCGACGCTCTCGGGGAGTCCCACGCCTTCAACGACTTCGCCATTGAGATAAACCGAAGTAATTGGGTCCAGACCAATCGTGCTAACCTCGCCCATGGACGGCTCCCCTCGATGTGGTTTGCTACAACGCAGCCACCCTATGGCACTCTGATGCCGCAAGAGTGGGCGCCGTCCACAGCATCATTAGCGACCGGGCCATCTCGCGCCAAAATCCACCAATGTCCGCTATTCCCCGAAAGCGACATCCGGCACCGTATAAATCCTATCAGCGACATCAACGAAGATGGCTAGCCGTCATGGATCTTGCGGCGGTGTTTGACAGCTTTTTGCTCGGGTGTGGGATACGCCCGG
>CAVWEF010000003.1:5000-240644 GCA_963753925.1 uncultured Alphaproteobacteria bacterium | reverse complement strand
ACGGTACGATCAGGCCATGTCTGGCGTACCTGCGGACCTTCCACCTGGCTCGGCTGTCGTGCTCACCAATCCGGACGAGGACGCCTCGCCCGAGGCGTTCCGTGCGTTCATTGACGAGCTGCTCGCGGGTCCCGAGCCTGAGCTTGAAAGCGTCGATGCCGCCGCGGCGCTGCGCGCGCTGCGCGTCGACGCCCAGGCGTGACCCTCGTTGTCATCGACGCCTCTGCCGGCGTCGAGATCGTCTGCGATACGCGACGCGGCCGGGCGCTCGCGAGGCTGCTCCCGGTTGGGGCCGAGGGCTGGGTGCCGGAGCACTTCTATTCCGAGGTCCTCGGCGTGCTGCGCTGGCAGCTTCTCGGTCAAAAGCTCTCCGAGTCGCAGGCGAGCGTCGCCGTCGGTCGGCTTGGCGGTTGGCATCTTCGTCACGCGTCTGTCGCGCCGCTGGTCCAGGCCGCCTGGAGCTACCGGCACAATCTCACGGCCGCCGACGCGCTCTATGTCGTGCTGGCCGAGCAGCTCGGCGCGAGCCTGCTGACCGACGACCATCGCCTCGTCCAGGCGCCGACGTTTCCGTCGCACGTGCCGGTGCTCCGGCTTCCGGCCAGTCTCTGACCGCCGGTCTCAAGCCGGCGGGAACGCCGCGGCCAGAGTCTCCGCGAGCCACGCGATCTCGTCGACGGTGAGCGGTCCGGCGCGTTTGACGAGCTTGGCGATGTGGGCGGGGTCGTCGACGGTGATCAGTCCGTCGCGCGCGCGGCTGTAGTGCAGCCACTCGCGGCGCATGAACGGGAAGCACAACGCTCCGAACACCGACACATCACCGGCGTCGTTGTCCACGAGCACGCCGGCGACGCGTTCCATCTGGCGCTGTAGCGAGTCGAGCTGGCTGGTGCGGTCGCGTCCGTTGACGAGCAGTTGCTCGCGCCGGTTGATGATGCCGACGGTCGCGAGCTGGACGCGGCCGCGGCTGCTCTTGGTGTCGATCACCGTCACTCCGGTGGGGCCGATGGCGATGTGGTCGATGTTCGCCCGCCCGCGGCCGGGGACGCGCCGGTCGTGCATCAGGACGACGTCGCTGCGGTGCAGGCGCCACTCGAGCGCGCGGGCGGTCGCTGCTTCGCCCTCGGCGCCCTGGCGCCAGGCGTCGACGTTTCGTGGCTCGCCGGCCAGCGCCGCGACGAGTGAGCCGACCGGTCCGTATCTGGCTCGGACGCGCTGGCGCCGCGCTTGTTGGCGTCGCGCGTACTCGCGCTGGGCGCTTGCGCCCGGTGCGCTGTCAGAGTTGTCGTGGATCTGGCTCATGGCTGTCGTCATTGACGGTAGCTCTGGGTCCGGCGGATCACGCCGACTTCCCGGGGCCTGTTCGCTGGGCTATTGGCGTCCCGTCTGGCGACCGTGTGGTCGGCAGCGTCTGCTCGGGGTACACCGGAATCTCGCAGCGGGTGCGTGGGCCGGCCGGGTCGATCCGCTCAGGCTCCGCTTGAGGCAGGTGAACGGGCAGGATGCTCGCGCGGATGGGCTCGCCGGCGATCGGCGTGTAGATCACCGCTTCGCCTCGGTTGAGCGCGCCGAACGTGTCCGAGGAGATGCGGAACTCGCGCACGCGTCGGGCGCTGCCGCGCCCCGTGTGCGTGTGTCCGTGCGCACCGGTCTGGCTGGTCATCTGCCATAGCGAGCGGGTGCCCATCAGTTTCGCGAGCCAGTCGCGGGACTCTGGGCTGGTCTGTCGGTGCGCGACGACGCCGGCGAAGTTGTCGGTCAGGCTCGCCAGCAAGCCGGGCTGTTGCGTGAGCGCGTCGATGTCGGCGGCCGATTGGGTGATCACGATCACCTGTCCGCCGTGGGAGCGGCCACGTTGCAGGATCGCGACGCCGCGTTGCGCGGCCATCTTGATCACGGCACCGAACTCGTCCAGCAGCAGCGTCCACGGCGCGCCGGCCTGTTCGGCGGCGTCGTGCAGGTCCGCGAGCGCGAGCACCGAGAGCGCGGCGGCTTCGTCGGGCATCCTGTCGGCGTGTGTTCGCCACATCACGACCGCCCGCTGCCGGAGCGCTTCCACGAGGCGCACGGCGACGGTCTCCCCGTCCGGGGCGACGCGCGGGGTGACGAGCGTCCGCCCGGCTAGCGCCAGCGCGACCTCGAGGCGGAACACCCCGCCGGAGAGGTCCTGCACCCCGCGGGCGGAGCTGACATAGGTGCCGTGCGCGCTCGCGCGTCGCTTCAGCACGGCATGGCTGTCGTCGAGGGGCTGGGCGAGCTTGACCAGCTGCTCGTAGTTCCCCGGGAGGCAGGCGTCGATCAGCAGCGGGATCGACGGGGGCCACATGTCCGCGGCGTGCAGCACCTTGCAGACGACGTCGAGGTGGCGACGCAGCACGTCGTAGTAGTAGGGCTCGGATTGCTTGATCGCCTCGACCGCCCGGGCGGCCACCCCGTCCGGAGAGCCCCAGAGCGGCTGCCAGCGATCGGTCGCAGGATCCTGGGAGTCGAACAGAATGAACGGCACGCCGGCCTCGGCGGCGAGCTGCTTCATGTGCTCGACGTCCTCGGGGTCGCCCTTCTGGTCGAGCACCAGCAGCGCCGAGTGGTCGTGGAGCGTCCGCGCGGCGATCAGCCGCCGCGCGGTCGTGGTCTTACCCGCACCGGTCGCGCCGAACAGCACCACGTGCTGTCCCGCCCCCAGCGGCAGCCGCGGCCCCTCCTTCCCCATCGCAGTCATCGACACGTAGTCGAGCGAGCGCGGCCATGGCCGTTCGCGGACCAGCTCTCCCTGCGAGCGCAGGTACAGCCGCTCGCCGTCACGGTCCTCAGCCGCGGGTTGCCAGATCCAACGGCGTCCGAGCTCGTGGTTGCGAAGCTCCTCGCCTGCTCCCAGGTCGCTCGATCGCCATCTCGCTCCCACGACTGCGCCGGCCACCCACGGCGACACCAGCGGCAACAGGACGAGCGCCACGTTCCATGCACTCAGACCGATCGCGCCAGCCAGCAGAGAGCGCACCGGCGGCCGCCGGCGGATACAGATTCCGCGCCGACAAAGTTGTTCTCCGGCGAAGCAGCCATGCGCCAACAGCGCCAGCCAGGCCGAGAAGCATCGTCAGGCCGAGGTCGGCAACGACCGTCTCCGGATGCAACATCACGCGGCCCCGCTTCCGGCCCGGTGCCAGTCGGTCGACGCCAGCGTCGAGCATGCCTCAACGGCCTCGCGCTGGATCGTCGCGACCAGCTCGATCCGCATCGTTCCGCGGTCAACGCTCAGACCGGCCTGCCCGCCGTCGGCGAGGACCCGCTCGGCGATCTCCTCATCGCCACAGACATAGATCACTGCCGCGCTCTTCCCCGCCGAGATCCACTCGGCGTGCAGCTCGAGCACCGCCTTCAGCCGGGCGGAAGACTTCTCGCTCAGCTCGACCTCGATCGGCAGCAGTTGCCCGTCAGGGAGCCGCCCGACGAGGTCAGGCCGGTGGCCGCGGCGTCGCAGCTCGCCCCGCTCACGGAACCGAAGCTCGCCCCGCCAATCGGTTCGCACCAGCAGCTCGCGTGGGCCGACCATCCCGCGACCGCGTGCGGTCAGCCACGTCGCCGTCCACGCACACGCCTCGCAGTGCGGCCACGTCACCGGAGCCGGCCAGCGCTTAACCGCGGCCGCCGTGACGCCGGCGTGCCGAACACCCGTTCGTGAGGCGTACACCAGCGACCCCTCGCCACGGGGACGCGAACACGTCTCCAACCAGCCCGCCGCAAGCAGCCGATGAGTATGCGAATACACCGCCGTTCGCCCCCAACCCATCGCTATCCCCCAAGCCCCCAACGGAGCCGGCCCAACCCTCGCCAACCACTTCAACCCAGCCACCGTTGATGGCCCTGGCCTTACCCCTGCCATTCCAAATCCCTCCCCCCAACAACCCACCAACTCATCACTGCTCTGTGCCCGCATGACCAGACCATGAGAGCCCGCCCCCGCCAGCACCCGAACAGAGAAGACCCCGAGCCAGACTACCCGCACCCACCCCACCAATCTTCTACGTGGGGGGCGGGTAGTCTGGCTCGGGGGACCTAGCGAAAACCCAGTGCTGGCGGGGGCGGGCGGCCGTCCAAGTGTGAGACTCCATAGTCCACACTTCCGTCCACACCTGGGTCCATCTCCCACTCGCTTCGCTCGCGCCGATCACCGCCGCCTGCCGTCAACGCTCGCCGGCTCATCGGTCAACGCCTCCGCTCCGTGCTCGGCCGCACGCTTGCGGCGGATCAGCTCCGCGACCTCATCGCCGCTCTGTGGACCCTCTTCCAACAGCGCGATCACCAGCTCGGTCAGGCTCGGCCGCCGCAGCCTGGGATGGCGGACCTCGGCCTCGCGGACCAGGCCGCGGAACCGGTCGTGCAGGTCCACCGGGATGCGGAAGTTGACCAGCCGGGTGCTCGCGTAATCGGCCGCACGGCCGCCGCTCCGGCGGCCCGCCGGCAGCGCTCCGCCGGTCCCCTCGGAGGCCTCGGCTCGACCGTGCCTCGACGCGTCCGGCGGGTTCGTCAGGAATCAGCGGCGGGGGCACGGACGTCGCCGCCGCCTCGGCGCCGGCCACGAGCTGGTCGGCCTCGGTCGGGTTTGGCGGCGGGGGAGCGACCGGCTCGCTCACCATCCCGGGGATCGGTCGCCGCCGCGCGGACGGCATCGGCTGCGGGGAACTCATAGCCCGAGCTCCCGGAGCAGATGATCCGCGAGCTGGCGGTAGGCATGGCTGACCATCGAGTCGGGCTCCAGCACCGCGGTCGGCGCGCGGTAGCGCGGCGCCGACGCCACGCGCACGGCCCGCGGTACATGCACCGGCAGCACGCGCATCGCGTCGGCGTCCATCCGCTGCACCGCGTCTCGGGTGATCCGCCAGCGCCGCTCGCTCGCGGCGATCAGCACGCCGAGGATCCTCAGCCCAGGAACCTCGCCCTCGACGAGGTCATACAGCTTGCCGGCGCCGCGCACGTCCAGGTCAGCGGCCAGCGCCGGGATCAGCAGCCCGTCGGCCGCCAGGACCGCCATCCCCGACAGCGTCCCCAGCCCCGGCGGGGTGTCGAGCAGGATCAGGTCGAAGCTGCTCGCGCAGCGGCTCGAGCACCTCTCGCAGCCGCAGCTCATAGCCCGGTCCGGCCGTGGCCGGCAGGTCCGCGGCGACGTCGGCGAGCGCGTCGGTCGACGGGATGATCCGGAGCCGCTCACGCCACGCCAGCCCGGGCACGACGTCCGGCTGCAGCGCGAGCGGCGGCGCGTAGCGGTCGGCGGCGTCCGGGTTCTCCAGCAGGTCCTCGAGCCTCTCCCCCGGGAGGTCCTCGTACCAGCCGAACGCCTCGCTGAGGTTCGCCTGCGGATCGCAGTCGACGATCAGCACCCGCCGGCCGGCCTCGGCGAGCATCGCACCGAGATTCGCCGTCGAGGTCGTCTTCGTGACCCCGCCCTTGTGGTTGGCGAGCACGATCACGAACGCGCCCGACCCGTCTTTACCGACAGCTTTACGTCCGTCTATCTGTACGTCTACACGTCTGTCTACCCACCTGTCTTTACGTACGTCTGGGTGGACCGGTGTGGTGATCGTCATACGGCCTCCTTTGGTCATGAGGGATCGACTGGGGGTAAGAGCGGTGACTGCCCGGCGCTCACGCCGGAGGTGCGAGACGAACCGCATGGCTCGCTCACTCGACGATCTCCTCGAACCGGCGATCGCCGCGCCGGCCGACTGATCACGACGGTCCTGTCCTCCGCGGACCAGATGACTTCGCCGCGAATAAGCGGGTGGCCGTTGAATTTCCCGAAGCGGTCCCAGACCGGCGCCTCGAGGGCATGGCAGAGTTCGTCACTGCCCGTCCAGCGTTCGACGTCCACGCGGGGCCTCGCCCTCAAGACGAAGCAGCTGGATCACGTCCATGTCGCCGCCCTGTCCGGCCTGCCCTCGGAACGGCACGGTGGCGGTGGTGGCGTCGCGCCGCTCCAACTCCTCCCACACCGCCGCGCGGCGAACCAGCTCCCAGCGGGCCGGTCGCAGCCTTGCCGTGTGAACCTTCGACGCCACCCTGCCGCTCGGCGTCCAGCAGCGCTCTCCGGGGGTGCCTTGCAGGTCGGACATGGCCGCTCAAGCCAGCCGCGGGCAACGTGCAGCTGGGCGGCTGGCTTATGTGACCGCGAGCTCCACGGCGTCCCCAACGCCACACCTGGCACCTTGCGCCGGGCGCCGCGCCGCAGACCGGGCACCACTGCTCGAGCCAGGTCAGACGATCGCTCATCGCCGCCTCCCGGAGTCCGCTGGGCGCCCAGCGCATGACCGCGGAACGATGCTGCAACTGGTGCCGCAAATTGAGCTGCCGCAGGTGTCTATCCGCGGGTTCTGGCGTCCCCTTGTGGGCAACCGCCGACCCGGCGAAATGACCCTGCGTTTGCAGGGATTCCGCCGGTCTTGCGGGGAAACCTACGCCTGGTCAAAACTCGGAGACGCTTCCTTACGAGTGAAGTGCTCTACCAGCTGAGCTACGTCGGCGACGCGGGTTCGAGTCTAACGTCGGTCGGCGCGCTGAGAGCTCTCAGTGTGCACGCTCGCCGACGGCGGCTACGTCGGCCTGCCGGGCACGCCACTCGTCGGCGAGGATCGCCCACCGTTCGTGGTCGCGCCAGCGGCCGCCGATCTTCAGGTATCGCGGAGAGAAGCCCTCGCGGCGGAAGCCCGCGCCGCGAGCTAGCGCGATCGAGGCGTGGTTGTCAGGCTGGATGTTTGCCTCCACGCGGTGGAGGCGGAGCGTGGTGAACGCGTGGCGCAGGACGAGCTCGATGCCCTCGCGCATGTAGCCCTGGCCGGCGAACGGCTTGCCCACCGCGTAGCCGAGGTACGCGCTCTGCATCGAGCCCTCGCGCGATCTGCGAGAGGTTGAAGAAGCCGAGGATCGCGTCGTCGCCGCGCCGGCACACGAGCATCGCCTCGAAGTCCGGCCGTCGAGCGTCCGCGAGGTATGCGGCGAACCGCTCCTCGTCGGCTGGGGCGGTCGCCCAGGGCGGTGAAACGAGCGGCTCGCGCGCATCAAGCCGATGAACTCATCGGCGTCCGAGCGCGCGGGCGACGGAGTAGACGCGGTCGACGGACGGCCCTCGTCGCTCACGGCCCGACCGCGCGCTCCAGCCGATAGGCGAGCGCCTCGCACGCCAGGTCCTCGGAGACGTTGAGCTGGAACCGCTGCCGGGTGTCCTCGACCAGCTCGATCGCGGCGCGCAGCTGTCGAGGCCGCGCCCCGCATCCGCTTCGACTCGTTCGGCCGATCGGTGTGGCGGACGAGCTCGTCGGCGCCGACGGCCAGGCTGATCAGGTCGGCGAACCACAGGGAGACGAGCTACAGGCGAGATCGAGCGCAGCCGTCTCGGTCCGCCGCCGGGAACGGCGCGTGCGATCTGACCATTCGGCTCGATCCGCTTGCGCTCCTTCTTGGGATAAAGCTCGATCTCGTCGTTCGCCAGGGCGTCGAGCTCGACCTTGGTCGCGTCGCCCCGAGCCCGCACCGAGCTCAACAACTCAGACCATGGCTGCGACCCGCCGACCTCTCCGGCGAGCGCCGCCCGCGCAAATCGCTCGGCGCCCGCATCACCGCGCATCCTATATTTGCGCAGCATCTGCGAATCGACATCACCAAAGGCAGTTTCGAGCTGTTTGGCTTTGCCAAAAATTTGGCTGGGGAGGACAAAAGCTGATCCGTGCCAGCCAAGGCGAGTAGCGACCTTGATATTGTTGGGCCCAGGGATTCGATTTTGCATTAGGTCCAACAGCCCACGCTGAGCTTTCGTGGTTAGAAAGCTAACGCCGGCGTTGCTTAAATCCGTGAACAGGCGGTCTCGACTTTTGACAAGCTCTTTCATTGAGTATGGGCCGAGCGTGGTGGAGGTTTCCCGGATTCCGAGTTTTACGTAACGGTTTCCGTTCTCGTCGTGGCCCTCACCAATGATGCGGACGCGCGAAACCGGATCTATATGGGTAGACTTTTTAAGTCTGGTTTTTTTAGACATCGCAATGCTCCGTATTTTGAATTTTTGATTGTGCTTCCAAAAAGATTTTCAAATTGTGCCGGTGGTTGATTGTAAGACTGGCCTCCTTTTGTTAATGGCAAATGTGTTTAGCGACGAAAAAGTTCTCGCGCTACGATTCTCAATTTATGGCTCGCTGCGGCGAGGCAAGAGTTTACTTTGTATTGTTGAGTCGCCGACGACGAAGCAAGTCAACTGCCTCCTTTGCCTCTTCGTCGGTCAGACTCCGAATGACTCTTTCTAAAAATGAACTGCGTGCGGAAATAGATCGTGGCAGTTGGTAAGTCGTTCCAGTGCGGAAGACAGGGTCATTGCTGACGCGCACGCCTTTGGCCGCGACTTCGAAACCTTCTTCTTCGAGAATGGCTCGCACGCAGACGCCGACGAACTGCTTGACCCGAATCTGACCTGCGTCGTCGGCCCCAATCTCTTTGATCAGTGCAGTGCTGATCGCCGTGACCGGCGGTACGCCTGCCTTTGCAGCTACTGCCAGAGCGTGGCGGTTGTCTCTCGTTCCCAAAAACTCGAGAATCTTAGGGCCATGAGTAACCGCCCGCGCTGAGCGAATGGCGCGTCTCATAGTCTTCATGGTGCGACCTCCCAATTGACACCATACATGTCACCTGCTATCATGTGTTGTCAAGTATCTTGTTGCTGAGTTAGGTTGAGCCTGTGAATAGCGGTTTGCTCACCCTGCCCGGGGGTCACTGACAAGACGCCTGACGACAACGACTAATGCACGTGCGTGCCGATATCCGTCGTTTGTATGAGGCTGTGCCATGTCCCTCAAGCTAATCCCACCTCGGCTGATAAGTCGTGAGGCCGCTGCCGCTTACGTGTGTGTTTCGCCGAATACTTTTGACGAAATGGTGAAGGACGGCAGGATGCCCAAGCCAAAGCGATTGAGCGGACGTCGCAAGGCATGGGATGTCCGAGCCCTGGATATAGCTGTCGATAACTTACCGGCCGAGAACAACGACAACGACAACGAAACCTGGGACGATATTGATGCGGCGTAAGCTTCCATCTTTCGTCGAGTGCTGGCGCGACCGTCACGGCAAGGTTCGGTTGTACTTCCGTCGTGGAAAAGGCGCACGCACGCCGCTGCCGGCGCTCATCGGGTCAGACGAATTCAACACGGCCTATCAAGCGGCGCTGTCCGGCGAAATCGTGCCAGCGCGTGAGCGGAAAATCCGGGCGGTACCCGGCACGATTGGTGCGTTGATCATCTCTTACAAGAAAAGCTCCGGATACATCGGCCTGCGCGAGACAACGAAGGCCGGCTACGCCTCACGGATTGAAGTGCTCAGAACAAAACACGGCCATCGAACAGTTGCGGGTCTTTCTCGCGAGCGAATTATCACCGGCATCTTGCAACCTTTTGCTGATCGTCCAGGAGCGGCATTATCGATCTTGAAGATGCTTCGGGTCCTCATCCGCCACGCCATCGATAATGGTTGGCTAAAACATGACCCATCATTCGGCATAAAGCGGCCGAAGATGCACCGGATCCGATCCTGGACCGACGATGAAATTGCTGTCTACCGAGGGCGTTGGCCGCTTGGCACCAAGCAGCGCACGGCTTTTGAGCTGTTCTTGAATACCGGCCAGCGTCGGTCTGACGTCGTGCGCATGGCATGGCCGCACATCACTGTCGAGAACAAGATCGTGGTGGTACAGCAAAAGACCGGGCGTCGCCTATTGATTCCACTGCACCGCGACTTGATCACTGCGCTCGCAGCAGCAGAACGAGAACACGTGCCTATCCTGACTACCGCCTTCGGCAAGCCATTCACGGTCGACGGCTTCAGCCAGTGGATGCGTAGCGCCATTACCAGAGGCGGGATTGCCGCTCGATGCTCAGCCGCATGGTCTGACGAAAAGCGACCGGACGACGCCTCGCCGAAGCCGGCGCGACCGCCAAGATGATCATGTCAATCCTCGGACATACCACGCTCGCCGAAGCGGAGCGCTATACCGACGAGGCCGATCAGGCGGGTCTTGCCGAAGATGCAATGCTCAAGCTCGAAGGACACAAAGCGAACGGAATTGCCCAAACCACTTCTGCCGGTTTGGGGAAAAGTTCAAAAACCGAAGAAAAATCAGAGTGAACAAACAGACGGACTGGCGCTCCCTAGGGGACTCGAACCCCTGTTTTCGCCGTGAGAGGGCGACGTCCTGGGCCGCTAGACGAAGGGAGCCTGGCCGGAAGATAATCGAGATAGCGTTGATCCAGCGCCCGCGCAAGCAGCGGCGACATACGCTCTTGCAGTCACGCCCACGAAATTACACGTTGTCGGCTTGATCGCGATGGGGCAGGAGCCGGATGATCGAAACCATCCCCAAGCACGTGAACGCCGACGCCGGACTGGTGCGCCGCGGCCGTTTCGTCGATACCGCCTTCGTGATCGCGATCGACAACACCTATTATCACATCCGCGTCGAGCACGGCCGCATCGGCAAGATCGTGGCGGGTCGCTTCCTCAATCCCGATCACAATTTTGCATTGCGCGCCTCGCGCGAGGTCTGGGAGAAATTCTGGCAGCCGCTGCCGCCGCCCGGCTTTAACGACATCTTCGCGCTCACCAAACAAAAACTCATGCGCATCGAAGGCAACCTGCATCCGTTCATGGCCAATCTTCTGTACTTCAAGGACGTGATTGCGGCGCCGCGCAAGGGAGCCGTGCCATGAGCGTGCGACTGGAACCAATCCTCGGCTGCTACGTGAACGTCGACCTGCTCGGCAAACCGCACCGGCTCTATGTCGAGCAGGCGGGCCAGGGCATTCCGCTGCTCTGCCTGCACACCGCCGGCTCCGACACGCGGCAATATCGCGGCGTCATGAATGACGCGCGCATCACCAAAAATTACCGCGTCATCGCCTTCGACATGCCGTGGCACGGCAAGTCGTCGCCGCCGGCCGGCTGGCAGGACACGGAATACCAGCTCACCTCGCGCGACTATGTGCGCATGATCGTCGAGGTCGCCGACGCGCTCGACCTCGCCAGGCCCGTCGTCATGGGCTGCTCGATCGGCGGAAGAATCGTGCTGCATCTGGCGCGCGAGCATCCAGAGCGCTTCCGCGCGCTGATCGGCCTTGAATTGGCGGCGCACACCGAGCCCTATTACGATCTCAACTGGCTCGACCGGCCCGACGTGCACGGCGGCATGGTCTCAGCCGGCGTCGTGTCCGGGCTGATCGCACCGAATGCGCCGGCACCTGCGCGCTGGGAAACGCTGTGGCACTACATGCAGAGCGGGCCCGGCGTGTTCAAGGGCGACCTGCATTTCTACACGAAGGACGGCGACATCCGCGGCCAGATCGGCGACATCGACATCAAGCGCTGCCCGCTTTTTCTGCTGACCGGCGAATACGACTATTCCTGCACCACCGAAGGGACGCTCGACGTCGCCAAGCGCACCGGCGCGCCGGCCACCATCATGCCGGGGTTCGGGCATTTCCCGATGAGCGAGGACCCGGAGAAGTTCATCTCCTATCTCTTGCCGGTGCTGGAGAAGATCACGACGCTTTAGGGCTTCTGCTCGAGCCGCAGCCGCCCGAGCGGCTTGAGCGTGTCGGAATGGAAGGTGAGCACTTCGACGCCGCCGGCTACCTCGATCGTGACCACGATATGATCGTTGCTGATTGCGGTCGACAGCACCTTGGCACCCGCCGGCAACGAAGCGGTCACGTCGGCAAACGGCGCCGGCGCGCTGGCGCTTCCCTCGAGGTGAAAAAGGCGATAGCCGATGACGAAGAGCACCGCGCCGATGGCGACGAAGGTGGTGACGCTGGCGATCAGCATCAGCCGCCGTACCTTGGCGACGGCGCGTTCGGCTTCGGGGTTGGGCTTTTCGTCGGACATCGCCTGAGACATGAGTGACCGCGCCTTCGAAACCGTGACGATCGCCGCCGACGAGGCAGGCGGGCGGCTCGACCGCGTGCTCGCCGCGAGGATTCCTTCGCTGTCGCGCTCGCGCCTGAAGACCCTGATCCTCGACGGTCAGGTGACGATCGCTTCGCGCACGATCCGCGATCCGGCAACCCCCGTCAATTCCGGCGACATCGTCACCGTCGCCCTACCCGCGCCCGAGCCGGCGTCGCCCCGGGGGGAGGCGATCCCGCTCAATATTGTCTACGAGGACGATGAGCTCATCGTCATCGACAAGCCGGCAGGATTAGTGGTGCACCCGGCCGCCGGCCACGCCGCCGGCACACTGGTCAACGCGCTGATCGCCCATTGCGGCGACAGCCTCTCCGGCATCGGCGGGATCAAGCGGCCCGGCATCGTTCATCGCCTCGACAAGGACACCAGTGGATTGATGGTGGTGGCGAAAACCGACCGCGCCCATCGCGCGCTGTCGGCGCAGTTCGCCAACAAGACGGAGAGCGGGCTGGAACGCGGCTATCTTGCGCTGGTCTGGGGCGCGCCGGCGCGGGCCAAGGGCACCATCGACGCCCCGCTCGACCGGCATCCGGTGGCGCGCGACAAACGCGCCGTCCGCCCAGGCGGCCGCGCCTCGGTCACCCATTGGCAGGTGCTGGAGCGCTACACGGGAAGCGACGGCAAGGAGGTCGCCAGCCTTCTTTCCTGCACGCTCGAAACCGGCCGCACCCACCAGATCCGGGTGCATCTCGCCCATATCGGGCATCCGATCGTGGGCGATCCGATTTACGGCGGCGGGTTCAGGACCAAGGCGAGCCTGCTGTTGCCCAAGACCCGTAAGGCCTTGGAAGACCTTGAAAGACAGGCTTTGCATGCCTATCTTTTAAGCATCGAACACCCCGTAACCCGAGGCGTCCTGCGGTTCCAATCGGAACTGCCGGCCGATCTTGGGCGTTTGCGTCATGCGCTTGCGGAATCCACCGCGGCGCCGCGTGAACGATCGAAATAGGTCAAACATACCAAAGGCTTGTCCGCCCGTTCGCGGCGGTCTTAGAGGTCACGGCGACGTGACGGGCGGAACCTTTATTTCGCACTATCGCTCCGGTATGTTGCATCTGCGATCACGATTTCGCGGTCGCAATAGTCCCACGGCGCCGTCGGCTCGGGGAGCGGCGGTGTCAATAGCCTGCCGATTTATCGGGGGCATTTAAGGAGGGCGCTCTCATGGCCCGTTCTGCCGCAATGCCGGCACTGAAAGCCGAATCCGGCCTTTCGCACTATCTGGAAGAAATCCGCCGGTTCCCCATGCTGGAACCGCAGGAAGAATACATGCTGGCGCGCAGCTGGCGTGAGCATGGCGACACGCAAGCCGCGCACAAGCTCGTCACCAGCCATCTGCGCCTCGTCGCCAAGATCGCCATGGGCTATCGCGGATACGGCCTGCCGATTTCGGAAGTCGTTTCCGAAGGCAACGTCGGCCTGATGCAGGCGGTCAAGCGCTTCGAGCCGGAAAAGGGCTTCCGCCTGGCGACTTACGCCATGTGGTGGATCAAGGCCGCCATCCAGGAATACATCCTGCGCTCGTGGTCGCTGGTGAAGATGGGCACCACCGCCAACCAGAAGAAGCTGTTCTTCAACCTGCGCAAGGCCAAGAGCAAGATTTCCGCGCTCGACGAAGGCGATCTGCGCCCCGATCAGGTCAAGATCATTGCCAAGCGCCTCGGCGTCAACGAGCAGGACGTGGTCGACATGAACCGCCGGCTCGGCGGCGACGCTTCGCTCAACGCGCCGATCCGCGACGACGGCGAAAGCGGCGAATGGCAGGACTGGCTGGTCAGCGACGCGCCGACGCAGGAAAAAATCCTCGCCGACAGCGAGGAAAGCGACAACCGCCACAAGGCGCTGCTCGGCGCCCTCGACGTGCTCAACGAGCGCGAAAAGCGCATCTTCGAGGCACGGCGCCTGGCCGACGATCCGGTGACGCTCGAGGATCTCGCCTCCGAGTTCGGCGTCTCGCGCGAGCGCGTGCGCCAGATCGAGGTGCGCGCCTTCGAGAAGGTGCAGAAGGCGGTCAAGAACCGCATCGCCGCCATGGAGCATCCGGAAGCGGCGCAATCGGCGACGGTGCACTAAGCGAACTGCGTATCCGTTACGAAATGGCCGGGCCTGTCCAGGCCATTTTTGTTTTTGCGCGCGAAAACTCGCGCGCCGCGACTTGATCCTGTATTGGTGCCCCGCCGACCTTGCGAGCCGGAGGAACAAGACCATGGCGCTTCTGTTCGTGCCGTCGTTTAGCGGCGCCGAGGGCTGGCGCGACGCGTTCGCCGCGGCCATGTCGGAGCTCGAGGTGCGCATGTGGCCGGAGGTCGGCGACACGCGCGATATCGATATCGTCGCGCTCGGTCAGCCGCCGGCGGGACTCTTTCGCAAGCTGGAGAACCTGCGCCTGATTGTTTCGGTCATCGCCGGCACCGACGCGCTGCTGCGCGATCCCGACCTGCCCGATCTTCCGATCGTGCGCGCCGGCGATCCGGCAGGCGATGCGATGATGAACGAAGCGGCGCTGCTGCACGTGCTGCGCCATCATCGCCACATGCCCGACTATCTACGGGCGCAGCAGCGCGGCGAATGGATCAAGCTGCCGATCAAGGCGGCGTCCGAGCGCAAGGTCGGCGTCATGGGCCTCGGCTCGATCGGGCTCGGCGCCGCCAACGCATTGGCTGCGGCCGGTTTTCAGGTGGCCGGCTGGGTGCACACGCCGCGCAACGCCGGCATCATCGACGTCTTCGCCGGCCGCGGCAAGCTCGCCGCTTTCCTCGCGCGCAGCGAGATTGTCGTCAACCTGTTGCCGCTGACGCCGGAGACGCGCGGCATTTTCTGCGCCGAAACGTTCAAGGCGCTGCCGGCCGGCGCCTCGATCATCAATCTCGGCCGCGGCGAGCACGTGGTGGAAGCCGATCTCATCGCGGCGCTCGACAACGGCCACCTTGGCACGGCGACGCTCGATGTCTTTCCGGTCGAGCCGTTGCCCGGCGACAGCCCGCTCTGGCGCCACCCCAGGATCACCGTGATGCCGCATGTCTCGCGCCGGCTGGTGGCGGAAGACCTGGCGCCGCGCGTCTGCGCGATCGTCAAGGATTTCCGGGCCGGGCGTGCGCCCTCGCAGTACGTCGACCGTGCGCGCGGCTACTAGGCAGCTATCGGCCGCAAAAGCACGAAACCCCATTCAAATTTCAAACAGCCAAGCGTCATCGTCCCTATTCTTGGGCCGGCCCGGGGTAAGCCGCATTCACGATTCATCCGCCCGCCCCAGACCAAAATATGCGCGAGGGCGCGCGGGACGCCTTTGGGTCCAGAAGACCCACGGGCCTCGACGCCTCGCGACATCGAGGCTTGTCGTCCTCCTTCGCGCTCTTGCCCGCCGAAGCCCAAGGGGCGAAGGCGCGTCGCGCTACGGAGGATTGTTATTTCCGCAAGTCCGCCGTCCCTTGGCGTCCCGCGCGCGGTGTTTGAGGCTTGCTCCGCGTGATCCCCGGTGGTCGTCCGTTCGTCACGTTCAACCCCATTGCAGGGGCCGTGACGCTCCACCGTTTGAGGCTCTGGCATTCGGCCGCCCCCTCTGACAGGGGGCCGGCTTACTGGCCGTCAGGAGCCCCAGCGCGCGGCAAGGCGCGCCGGGATACACGCGGCTTGGACCGCCGGGCCTTGCGAGCGCATCTCCGCCGCACATCATTCCCCGGCCACCGCTCCCCGCCCCGCATCTGAAGACGCTGTACAGGCACCCTTTCGTTGGGGCGATGTAGGAATATAATCTAGCATACTAGGAATAAAGTCAAGAGGACATTGATATCGCCCGCGGCCGAGCGGGGTATAGTCACCGCCAGCCATGTCGATCATCATCCAATCCATCGTGGCGGGCTTGATCGCCATTCTGGGACTGGCCGGATCAAGTTCCGCGGCACAAATCAACCAGGATCGCGAATTCCGCGAATGCCGCGACTGTCCGGCGATGGTTGGCATTCCCGCCGGCCGGTTTCTGATGGGCAGCCCGAAAACCGAGCCGGGGCGATTCAATTCCGAGGAGCCGCAGCACGCCGTTTCGATCAAGGCATTCGCCTTGAGCAAATACGATATCACCACCGCGCAGTTCATCGCATTTCTCAAGAGCACGGGTCACCGGCCGGCGCCCTGCAACCGCATTCTCGGCCTCGCTTGGGATTCGCCCGGCCGTGGTCTCGAACAGCAGCCGCCGGAATGGCCGGCCGTATGCCTCGGCTGGAATGACGCCGAGGCGTTTATCGATTGGCTCAACGCCGAGGTGCACAAAGCACGGCCTGCACTCTTGGTTGGCAAGGGGCCGTACCGGCTGCCAAGCGAAGCGGAATGGGAATACGCGGCACGCGCCGGTACCAAGACGGCACGCTGGTGGGGCGACGCAATCGGCGTCGACAAGGCTAATTGTAACGGGTGCGGCAGCCCGTTCGACGACCGGCTGCTCGCCGCGGTCGACGCCTTCGCGCCCAACCCATTCGGGCTCTACGGCATGCTCGGCAATGCCTGGCAATGGACCGCGGATTGCTGGCACGCGAACTATTTGCACGCACCGGATGACGATGCCGCTTGGGTGGACAAGAACTGCACCAAGCATGTGATCCGCGGCGGCTCGTGGAACAGCCTGCCGGCACTGATCCGCTCGGCGAGCCGCAGCTTCAGCACCGGCGACGGCGGAGACTACGACTATTCGAGCCTTACAGGCTTTCGCGTCGCGCGCGATTTGCCCTGAGCCGCGCCGCCCTAGTGCAGGGCATCGCGGGTGTTCAGGCTGAGGATCAGGTCCATCGATACGGGGTATTGTCCCGGCGGCAACGTCAGCGGCGAGGACAAAAGCGCGGCATTGCGCGCGCTCATGGCGGCTTCGTCGTAGGCCGCATCGAGGCCGGCCTCGTGGGCGTCTACCAGGACGGCGCGGGTGATGACGCCGGCCCGGGTGATTGCGACGCGCAACTGAATGGCAATGTTGTGCCCGTGTAGCGTCGCGAGGTCCGGATTCCAATGATGCTCGATCTGGTCGCGCAGGAAATCCTTAATCGCGGCCTCGCTGCCGGGCACGGCGTCGGCACGCGTCGCGTTCAGCCGCGACAGGCCTTCGCCCTTGCTAGCCAGATCCCGATTGACGAGCGGTTGGCGAAGTTCAGCAAGCTTTTGCAGCTTGATCTCCAGGTCGTCGGGGGGCTGGCGCGTTTGCTCGGGGGCAAGCGCGACGGGCTTTACGTCGGGCGAAGCCCGCAGCGCGGTCTCTTGCTGTGGCACAATGGCCTGACGCGGCTGCGGCGGGCTCACCGCAGTGTCGGCGAGGCGCACGATGTCGACCGGAATGACGACGGCCATGTCTTCGGGAATGGCGGCATAGCCGAGCGCGAGGATGAGCCCGAGCACCACGACGACGTGCAGTCCGACCGAGACGGCAAAGCCCGGGCTGAGCCTCTCCCAGAACCGCTTGCGCTGCCGGGGTGCGTCGCGCGCGGCGCTCGTATCTGTAAGATCTGACGGCATGATCGGCGACCACGCTAATTGTGAACGCTTCTATATCACTGCCCCCAGGCGCGGAACGCTTCGTCGAACACGCGCTTGCCCGCCTCGCCCTTCTCCACCGCCAGGATGGCGCGCTTGCCGCTGGTGTAGACGAGGGGAATGTCGAACCAGTCGCGGTCTTTGAGCATCTCGATGTTGCGTTGCATGTCGACGTCGACGGCGGAAAGCCCGATGAGGAAGTAGCCGTTGGTCACCTTCACCGCGAGGCCTGCGAGCGGCGCCCCGCGCGCCTGCTCCTCCTGCTTCATCAACACGCCAGGGATGTTGTTGATGCCGCCTTCGGCAAAATCGGCCGGCAGCGTGAACATGATCTCGATGGTGTGGCTCGCCGGCAGCGCCTTGTCGGTGTTGCGGCGGAGCGAAAACGTCATGCGCATGTGGCGCTCGGGGATTTCCACGTCGGCGCGCACGGCGATCTCGGGCGCGAGGCCGGGACCCGGCGACACGGTTTCGGTGCGCCAGATCGCCGAGCCGACGTAGCGCTTGCCCTGCGGATCGGCCGCGTCTTCGTCGTAGAGCACGACCTTTTGCGCGACGCCGGCAGTGGGGGCATTGGCCGGAGCCGGCGCGCCGCCGCCGCCGACGCGGTCGATGATTTTCGGCTTCGCCGCCGGCGGCTGCGCCGCCTGCTGCTGCGGCGCCGGCGCGGCGTGGCGGAAGCTGGCGATCAGCGTGGTGAGTTCGTGCGTCAGCGTCTGTCGCTGCCAATAGGCGGCGCCCGCGATACCGCCAATGACCAGCAGCAGCAAAATGAGCTTGACGATCCGGCCGAAGGACCGCGAGGGACGAACAAAGGGCGGCGGCTCGTCGAGGTGCTCCACGTCGTCGAGATGCGGCGCCGTCTCTTGCCAAGCAGGCTCCTCATGCGGCGCGTCGAACGGTTCGTCGTGCGCGTCGGCCGGCGGCAGCGGTTCTTGCGATCCTCGCGCCTCGTGCAGATCGTCGACGACGCCCGGCTCGAGCGGCATCGGCTCCTCCTGCGCCGGCGGCTCCGGCATGGGCGCGGCGACAGGCGGCGCCGGCGGCTCGACGTGAGGCGCCTCTTGAGTTGGCACCGCCTCATAGACGTCGTGCGCGGCGAGATTGGCCTCGTGCGCGGCGTCACCGAGACCCTCGGCCTCGGCCACCACGGCGCGGAAACCACGCAGACCCTCGTCGGACAGAGAGGGACGCGTCTCCTCCGGAGTTCTCCGGCTTGCGTTTCGAGGCTTCGGTCTCGACCTTGCGGATCGCCTCCTCCAGCGCCAGCCGCTCGCGGGTGATGTCGGATTCGTTGAGCGGCGGATCGACGCTGCGCAACTGGGCGACCAGCGCGGCGCGCGCGCGCTCATACAGCGCACGGCGGATTTCGCCGGTGTTCTTGTCGAGACCGCCGACGGCGCGGGCGATTAGGGGGTAATAGTCAGCCATTGCCTCTCAACATAACCCGGCGCGCGCCCCGGCGCATTCAAGCAGAATCTCGCTCGATCTTGGCATTTTTTACCGTCAGTTTTCGAATGGATTCTTCATCAGGATGGTGTCCTCGCGCTCCGGGCTGGTGGAGAGCAGTGCCACCGGGCAACCGACCAGCTCCTCGACGCGGCGGACGTATTTGATCGCCTGCGCCGGCAGATCGGCCCAGGAACGCGCTTTCGCGGTGGGCTCCTTCCAGCCGTCGATGGCCTCGTAAACCGGCTCGACGCGGGCCTGCGCCTGTTCGCCGGCGGGAAGATAGTCGACGTCGCGGCCGTCGAGACGATAGCCGGTGCAGACCTTGATTTCGTCGAACCCGTCGAGAATGTCGAGCTTGGTCAGCGCCAGCCCGTCGATGCCGGAGGTGCGCACGGTTTGCCGCACCAGCACCGCGTCGAACCAGCCGCAGCGTCGCGCCCGGCCGGTGACGGTGCCGAATTCGCGGCCGCGCTCGCCGAGTTTTTTGCCGATGGCGTTGGCCATCTGGTCGGTGGGGAACGGGCCGTCGCCGACGCGCGTGGTGTAGGCCTTGCAGATGCCGAGCACGAAATCGATGGCCGAGGGGCCGACGCCGGAGCCGGTCGCCGCCTGCGCCGACACGGTGTTGGACGAGGTGACGTAAGGGTACGTGCCGTGGTCGATGTCGAGCAGGGCGCCTTGCGCACCTTCGAACAGAATGCGTTTGCCTTCGCGGCGCTTGGCATCGAGCAGCGCCCAGACCGTGTCCATGTAGGGCAGCACTTTCGGCGCCAGCGCTTCGAGATCGTCGTAGATGGTCTTCGCCTTGATTTCGGGGAGATCGTTGCCGCGCCGCAGCGCGTTGTGATGCGCCAGCAGCCGCTCGATCTTCTGACCCAACGAAGGCAGGTCGGCGAGATCCATGAAGCGTATGGCGCGGCGGCCGACTTTGTCCTCGTAGGCGGGACCGATGCCGCGCTTGGTGGTGCCGACGCGCGTGTTTGGATTTGAGGATTCGCGAAACGCGTCGAGTTCCTGATGCAGCGGCAGGATCAGTGGCGCGTTTTCCGCAATGCGCAGAGTGTCGGGCGTCACCTCGACGCCCTGCTTTTTCAGCTGGGCGATTTCGCCGAGCAGCGCGTGCAGGTCGATCACCACGCCATTGCCGATCACCGACAGCTTGCCGCCGCGCACCACGCCGGAGGGCAGCAACGACAGCTTGTATGTTTCACCGTCGATCACCAGCGTATGGCCGGCGTTGTGTCCGCCCTGGAAGCGGACGACGATATCGGCCTGCTCGGACAGCCAGTCGACGATCTTGCCTTTGCCTTCGTCGCCCCACTGCGAGCCGACAACCACCACGTTGGCCATAGACGGTGCTTCCCTGCGCCGGCGCCCGGACACTTTACGCCGGAGAAAGGCCGGCCAAGTCCACCTTCGGATAAAGGAAGCGGCCCCAAGAGGCAAGCGCGGCTGGGCGACGAAATTGGCCCCTAAAGCCTTAATCAGGCAGAGATTTCTTCGTTAAAACGCTTTTGGAATCCCCGCCTCTTTGAGGATGCCGTTTGCGGTAAATCGCGACGTGAGCTTCCGGTCACACGAGTACCGGTCTTTGGATTCCACCAGATCTCGTGATCTCCCCGGCCCTGTCGTCTGAATTCGTACCCGCTCTCGCGCAGCAGTCGGATCACGTCGCGATAATAATCGGCCATCAGGGTCGCTATTTCGCGGCCTGCAGCCGGTCGCTGGCGCGCGCAACGATTTCGATGGAAGCCGGGAGATCGGAAATGCCGCTCTCTTCGAGCAGGTCCAATATCATCCCGGGCAACTTAGCCCTGAGCGATTCAATAGACTTCGCTTCCGTCACCAGACCGCGCAAATCCGACGTCGTGGCAACCCACACGGCCGCCTCCGGGTCCCAGTCGGCATGGACGACAATCGGTTTGGCCATCGCGCGCTCCACGTGTCTCGGTCTGGATACTATAGCCGATTGCAACTGTCCTTGCAGCCCTCGCCGCCGCTAGAAATGCAGCGGCTTGGCCTGCTGCACCTGCGGCAGCGCGCGCACCTTGGCGAGCACGTCGTCGGGCAGTTCGCCGTCGATCTCGATCAGCGCGATGGCGTTGCCGCCGGGCGCCTCGCGGCCGACGTGAAACGTGGCTATGTTGATCCCGGCCTCGCCCAGCGTCGAGGAGAAACGGCCGATGAAGCCCGGCTTGTCGAAATTGGTGATGTAGATCATCGAGGGCCCGAACTCGGCGTCCATGCGGATGCCCTTGATGTTGACGATGCGCGGGCGGCCGTCGGCGAACACCGTGCCGGCGACCGAGCGCGTTTGCCGCGCGGTTTCCACCGTCACCGTGATCAGGCTTTCGTAGTCGCCGGCCATCTCGCGCGTGGTCTCCTCGACGACGATGCCGCGTTCCTTGGCCACCAGCGGCGCATTGACGACATTGACGTCCTGCAACATCGGACGCAGCAGGCCGGCGACCGCCGCCGAGGTCAGCGCTTTGGTATTCATATGCGCCACCGCTCCTTCGTAGGAGATGCGTACCTTGGCGAGCCCGGTCTCGGTCAGTTGACCGGCGAAGGAGCCGAGCTTTTCGGCCAACGCAATGAACGGTTTGAGCTTCGGCGCCTCCTCGGCGGTGATCGAGGGAAAGTTGATGGCGTTGGAGATGGCGCCGCGCAGAAGATAATCCGACATCTGCTCGGCAACCTGCAGCGCGACGTTCTCCTGCGCCTCACTGGTGGCGGCGCCGAGATGCGGCGTGCACACCACGTTGGGCAGCGAAAACAGCGGGCTCTGCGTTGCCGGCTCCTCGACGAAAACGTCGAAAGCGGCGCCGGCCACCTGCCCCGATTTGAGAGCTTCAGCCAGCGCGGCTTCGTCCACCAGGCCGCCGCGCGCGCAATTGATGATGCGCACGCCCTTTTTCGCTTTTGCGATCGCCGCGGCGTCGACGATGTTGCGCGTCTTGTCGGTGAGCGGCGTGTGCAGCGTGATGAAATCGGCGCGCTTGAACAATTCGTCGAGCTCGACCTTCTCGACGCCGAGATCGGCCGCCCGCTGCTCGGAGAGGAACGGATCGTAGGCGATCACCTTCATTTTCAGGCCGAGCGCGCGCTCGGCGACGATCGAGCCGATATTGCCGCAGCCGATGACGCCGAGGGTCTTGGCGAAGATTTCCACGCCCATAAACTTGTTCTTTTCCCACTTGCCGGCGCGCGTGGAGGCGTCGGCTTCCGGGATCTGCCGCGCCAGCGCCAGCATCAGCGATATCGCATGCTCGGCGGTGGTAATGGAATTGCCGAACGGCGTGTTCATGACGATGATGCCGCGCGCGGTCGCCGCCGGCACATCCACGTTGTCGACGCCGATGCCGGCGCGGCCGATCACTTTCAGGTTTTTTGCATTTTCCAAAATCTTCGCCGACACCTTGGTCGCCGAACGGATGGCGAGGCCGTCGTAATTGCCGATGATGGCGGCGAGCTTGTCCTTGTCCTTGCCCAGAGCGGGCTGGAAATCGACCTCGATGCCGCGATCCTTGAAGATCTGCACGGCGGCGGGAGAGAGCGCGTCGGAAATGAGAACTTTGGGCATTGTGCTTGTCCTGAGCTTTGGACCGTCATCCTGAGGTGCGAGCGAAGCGAGCCTCGAAGGCTGAACGGCCGATGTGTTTCGGTGGCCGGGCCGGCGGTCCTTCGAGGGCCGTGCTGCGCACGGCCACCTCAGGATGACGGGTTTAGGTCATGGAATCGGCGTCACGCCGCCTTCGGCAGCGCGGCTTTGGCCTCGGTGAATGCCCAGTCGAGCCATGCGGTCAGCGCTTTAACGTCGCTCGCCTCGACTGTGCAGCCGCACCAGACGCGCAAGCTCGGCGGCGCGTCGCGATGATTGGCGACGTCGTAGGCCGTGCCTTCCTTCTCCAGCATCGACTCGATCGCTTTGACAAATGCGCGCTGCGCATCGGCCGGCAGGCGGCTGACCGCCGGATCGGCAAGGCGCAGGCAGACCGACGTATTGGAGCGCGACGCCGGCGCTTTGGCGAGGTTCTCGATCCACGGCGTGCGCGCGACCCAATCGAAGAGGCTTTTGGCGTTGGCGTCGGCGCGCGCACACAGCGCCTTCAAGCCGCCGACCGACTTCGCCCATTGCAGCGTGTCGAGGTAGTCCTCGACGCAGAGCATCGACGGCGTATTGAGCGTTTCGCCGGCGAATATGCCCTCGTTGAGCTTGCCGCCTTTGGTGAGGCGGAAGATTTTCGGCAGCGGCCAGGCTGGCTTGTAGCTTTCCAGGCGCGCGGCGGCGCGCGGGCTGAGCACCAGCATGCCGTGCGCGGCTTCGCCGCCCAGCGCCTTCTGCCAGGAGAATGTGACGACATCGAGCTTTGGCCAGTCGAGCTTTTGCGCGAAGGCCGCCGAGGTGGCGTCGCAAATGGTGAGCCCCTCGCGCTTGGCGGCGATCCAGTCGCCGTTGGGCACGCGCACGCCGGAGGTGGTGCCGTTCCAGGTGAACACCACGTCGGTGGCGAAAACGATTTTGGCAAGGTCGGGCAGCTCGCCGTAGGGCGCTTTCAGGACCGTGACGTCTTTCAGCTTGAGCTGCTTTTCGACGTCGGTGACCCAGCCTTCGCCGAAGGATTCCCAGGCGAGCATGGTCACCGGCCGCGCGCCGAGCAGCGACCACAACGCCAGTTCGACGGCGCCGGTGTCTGACGCCGGCACTATGCCGATGCGATAGTCGGCGGGGACTTCGAGCACCTCGCGCGTCAGATCGATGGCGCGTTTGAGCTTCGCCTTGCCGGCCTTCGACCGGTGCGAGCGCGCGAGAACGGCGTCGGTAAGGGCTTGCAGGCTCCAGCCGGGGCGCTTGGCGCAGGGGCCGGACGAGAAGTGCGGGTTGACCGGCCGCACGCCGGGCTTGGCTACCGTCATGTGTCTATCCTTCCAGATAGGCGCCCCTCGTTGGGGAGGGGTGTCCCACTGGGGGAAATAGGCGAGGACGGAAGGGCAGTCAAGCCGGCGAAAAACGAGGAGGATTTTGCTGGCTGCGCCGCTAGTTGAGGATATAGGGGAAGCCGAGGCGGATCTCGTCTCCGGAGAGATGCTTGATCGTCAGATCCCGGCTCGGCCCGCCGCTCGCATCGCCCATGTCGATGTGGCGGTAACTGGCGTCGATGAGAAAGTCGCGGGTGACGTTGTAGCTGATGCCCGCGGTGGCGGCCCAGGCCAGATTCCACCGGTGCTCGGCCAGCGCGGCCGACGGCATTGGCGCGACGGCCGCCGGATTGGAATAATTGGAGACGGCCACATAGGCGCCGCCGATGCCGCCGCTGACATAGGGCGTGAGCTTCGACCAGGTGCCGAGATCGACATAGCCGTTGACCAGCGCGGTGAAGGTTTCGACCTGGCCGGTGAGCGTCGCGCCGCCCGCGGTTGTGCCGGTGTATTTGTTGCGCCCGCCGTAGTCGCCGGTCACATCGAACCGCAGCCAATCCCATTGGTAGCCGATGCCGTAACCGCCAACGATATTGTTGTCGAGCTTGCTGCTGGCGGGGGCCGGGACCTGCGGTGCATCGCTGCTCGACGCCGTGCCGATATGCAGCAACCGATAGCCGAGATCGCCGCGCAGGTACCAGCCGAAGACGCCGTCGGCGCGCGGCAATGGGTTTGTCTGAGTCGGCAGCGGCAAAGCGGTAATTCCCGACATATCGGCGCCGCGCGCGCCGCCGCATAACAGCGTCAGCGCCGCGGTAATGGCCAAAGTCCGCGGCCAGGCCAAAAGTCTCATTTCATGCACAAGCTAACCCTTGCTGCGCAACGGCGGCGGCGGCATGTAAGCCGGTGGCGGCGGGTAATATTGTGGCGGTGGTGGCGTATCGACGTAACGTGGTGGCGTAGGCGCGACGTCACAACAGGTCCAGCGCAGGCCGAGCATGATGTCTTGCGAATACAGCTTGTCGAATTTGAACGAATTGGGGTTGCAACCACCGTTGCAATTGACGGTGTCAGTGATCGAGCCGTAGTTGAGATAGCGATACGTGAGATCGACCTTGAAATTTTTCGTCACGTTGTAGGAGACGCCCGCATAAAGGGCCCAAGCAAAATCCCAGTGTGTCGGATTGTGGCCAAAGCCGAAGCCACCGTTGGGATTGACGTCGGTAAAGTCTTGCAAATTGTTGTAGGCGGTACCGACGCCAGCCCCGACGAACGGCGTGAAGCAGTCCCACGTGCCAAGGTCAACAAAGGCGTTGGCAAGGAAGACCCAGGATTTCAGGTAGCCTTCATAAGTGTCGAGACCGGCGGGCGGATAACTACCGAAGGCGTAGACGCGCGCCTTGCCGCGGTATTCGGCCGTTGCGTCCAGCCGAAGCCAATTGTTCCATTCGTAGCCCACGCCACCGCCGATGAACGTGGAGTTGCTGATCGAATTGCTTTGAAAGACAAAGCCGTTACCGGCGTTGGCCGGATTCTGCAGATATTCGAGTTCGGGCTTACCGTTCATGCCGACGCCGATGAAGCCGCGCAGATACCAGCCGCCACAACAATCTTGCGGCGGCGCAACGTAAATCGGCGGCGGTGGCGGCGGCTGCGGATAATCCGCCGCGCGCGCTGCGAATGCGGCGAGCGAACACGCCGCGGCGATCATGCAAAGTCCCAGACGCGAACCGACCATCGCACCATCCTTTGTCGAATCCGCCTGACGTCCGGCGGCGGACAGATGCGTGACGATGGCAGCAAATCGTTAAGTGGCTCTTAACCATGTTTTTTAACGACGTTTCTTAACGAACGCGCAGGCATGCGCGTGCGGCCCGCGGCGAACCACGCGTCTGCATGAGAATCGGTTGGTAAGGAAATCTTTACGATTAAGGCGCACTGGCCGCGTGCGCGACGCGCTCAGGCGGCGACGCCGCTCAAGGCCTCGACCACGTCGTCCACGGCCGCCTCGACCACCGCCTTGTCGTCGCCCTCGCCCATCACCCGTATCACCGGCTCGGTGCCGGAGGGACGCACGATGAGGCGGCCGCCGCGGCCGAGCTTTTTCTCGGCGCTGGCGATGGCCGAGCGCACGACCGCGTTTTCCAGCGGCTTACCCTTCTGATAGCGCACGTTCTTGAGCACCTGCGGCAGCGCCTCGAAGCGGTGGCACAGCTCCGACACCGGCTTGTTGCGGCGCTTGATCACCGCCAGCACCTGCAACGCAGCGACGAAGCCGTCGCCGGTGGTGGTGTAGTCGGACAATATGATGTGGCCGGACTGCTCGCCGCCGACATTGTAGCCGTGCGCGCGCATGTGCTCGAGCACGTAGCGGTCGCCGACCGGCGTGCGGATCAGTTCGATGCCCAGACCCGCGAGATGCCGCTCCAGGCCCAGATTGGACATCACGGTCGCCACCACACCGGGCTTGGCAAGCCGTCCGTCTTCCTTCCAGCTTTCGGCGATCACGGCCAGGAGCTGGTCGCCGTCCACCACATGCCCGCGTTCGTCGATGATGATGACGCGATCGGCGTCGCCATCGAGCGCGATGCCGATGTCGGCGCGCATTTCGCGCACCTTGTGCGTGATCGCGGCGAGATCAGTCGAGCCGCATTCTTTGTTGATATTGACGCCGTCGGGATCGACGCCGATGGCGATCACGTCGGCGCCGAGTTCCCACAGCGCGCCCGGCGCCACCTTGTAGGCGGCGCCGTTGGCGCAATCGATCACCACGCGCAAGCCCGACAGGTCGAGCGCGCGCGGCAGCGTGCGCTTGGCGAATTCGATGTAGCGGTCCTGCACGCCGTCGATGCGCTTGGCGCGACCGAGATCCTCGCTTTTGGCCAGCTTGGTGGACAGATCGGAATTGAGCAGCGTCTCGATCTTGCCTTCGACGTCGTCGCTCAGCTTGAAGCCGTCCGGCCCGAACAGCTTTATGCCGTTGTCGTCGAACGGGTTGTGCGAGGCCGAGATCATCACGCCGAGATCGGCGCGCATCGAGCGCGCCAGCATGCCGACCGCCGGCGTCGGGATCGGGCCGGTGAGCAGCACGTCCATGCCGACCGAGGTGAAACCGGCGACCAGCGCGGTCTCGATCATGTAGCCGGAGAGACGGGTATCCTTGCCGATGAGGACGCGATGCCGGTGCTCGCCGTTCTTGAAGACGAGGCCGGCGGCCTGCCCGACCTTGAGCGCCAGCTCCGGCGTGATCACCTTGTTGGCCCGGCCGCGGATGCCGTCGGTGCCGAAATAGTGGCGAACCATGAATTGCCCCTTCGAGCCCTTGTCCCGGTCTCAGCCTTCGGCGCCTTTATAGTCAAGGCCGGATTAAAAGACCAACCGCGTGATTTTGCTTCAAAAATTGTAAGCAATCATTACGCCGCCGCCTCGTGGTCCAGCGTCCTTAATGGGTGGTATCCATTGACCGGCGCCCTTTTCGCCGCGGCTTGCGCCGTGCTACCCGATTACCCCGGGTGTCCATGAAGAATATCGCCAGCATCGAGGATTTGCGCGCGCTCGCGCGCCGCCGGGTTCCGCGTGCCTTTTTCGACTATGCCGATGGCGGCTCCTATAACGAGGAGACGCTGCGCGCCAACCGCGCCGACCTCGAGGCGATCAAGCTGCGCCAGCGCGTGATGGTGGACGTGTCCTCGCGCAGCCTCGCCACCACCGTCGTCGGGAAGAAGATCGCGGCGCCGCTGATCCTGGCGCCGGTGGGCCTGTCCGGCATGCAGCACGGCGACGGTGAAATCCTCGCCGCGCGCGCCGCCAACGCCGCCGGCATTCCCTACACGCTCTCCACCATGTCGATCTGCTCGATCGAGGACGTGGCGGAGGCGACAGGCAAGCCGTTCTGGTTCCAGCTCTACGTGATCCACGACCGCGGCATTTGCAAGAATTTGCTCGACCGCGCGGTGGCGGCCAAATGCAACACGCTGGTGCTCACGGTCGATCTGCAGGTGCTCGGCCAGCGCCACAAGGACGTGCGCAACGGCATGACCGTGCCACCGGAAATCCGCCTGTCGAACATCATCGACATCGCCAGCAAGCCGGCTTGGGCCTGGAGCGTGTTGATGGGCAAGCGCAAGACCTTCGGCAATCTCGCCGGCTATGTGAAGGGCATGGAAAACGTCAACGAGCTCGCGCAATGGACTCAGCACCAATTCGATCCGGCACTGAACTGGAAGGACGTCGAGTGGATCAAGTCGATCTGGCCGGGCAAGCTGATCCTCAAGGGCATTCTCGACGTCGAGGACGCGCGAACCGCGGTGAAGATCGGCGCCGACGCCATCGTGGTGTCGAACCACGGCGGCCGCCAGCTCGACGGCGCGCCGTCCTCGATCGCGGCGCTGCCGGCGGTCGCAGACAGCGTCGGCTCCGACATCGAAGTGCTGTTCGACGGCGGCATCCGCACCGGTTCCGACATCATGCGCGCGCTGGCGCTGGGCGCGCGCGCCTGCATGATCGGCCGCGCCTATACTTACGGGCTCGGCGCCAGCGGCGAGGCCGGCGTCGCTAAGGCCATCGACATCCTGATGAAGGAACTCAGCGTCACCATGGCGCTCACCGGCACCAACCGTATCGCCGATATCGGCCCGCAGGTGATTGTGGGCGGCGGGGGGAAGAAGAAGGCGCGCGCGAAGAAGAAGAGCTGAGCGGCGGTTGGACCTCCCTCGCCCCGCTCTTGCGGGGAGAGGGTGGCGAGCCAGAGCGATAGCGAAGGCGAGCCGGGTGAGGGGCAATCAAACAGCGCAGTCGGCGAAGAAGCCCCTCACCCGCCTCGCGCCTTCGGCGCTCGGCACCCTCTCCCCGTAAACGGGGAAAGGGAAAGAAAGCCTCACCGCCAACCCAAACCCGGCGCGACGTGCTTGAGGATCGCCTCGATGACATGCGCGTTGTATTCGACGCCGAGCTGATTGGGCACGGTGAGCAAAAGCGTATCCGCCTCGGCGATCGCTTCGTCTTGCTTGAGCTGCGCGATGAGTTCATCCGGCTCCGCCGCGTAGCTGCGGCCGAAGATCGCGCGCTCGCTGCCGCCGAGGAAGCCGATCTGGTCCGCGCTCTCGTCGCCGCCGAAATACATGCGGTCGCGCTCGTCGACCAGCGCGAAGATGCTGCGCGAGACCGACACCCGCGGCGTGCGCGCGTGGCCGGCCTCTTTCCATGCCGCCTTGTAGAGCCGGATCTGCTCGGCCTGCTGCACATGAAACGGCTTGCCGCTCTCGTCGATCTTTAACGTGG
Source organism: uncultured Alphaproteobacteria bacterium (assembly GCA_963753925.1). GTDB lineage: Bacteria > Pseudomonadota > Alphaproteobacteria > Rhizobiales > Xanthobacteraceae > Pseudolabrys. Next base: position 211,493 of record CAVWEF010000003.1, on the reverse strand, counting down.
ACGATTGCAGGTTCATGCCGAGCTTGGCCGCCCATTGCGCCGTGGCGTTGGTGCCGGCGCCCCACCAGATGCGCTCGCGCAATCCCGGCGAATGCGGCTCGACGCGCAACAGGCCGGTCGGGTTGGGAAACATCGGGCTCGGGTTGGGCTTGGCGAAGCCCTTGCCGAGCAGCACATCGAGGAACACCTCAGTGTGGCGCCGCGCCATGTCGGCGTCGGTTAGCCCATCGCCCGGCACGTAACCGAAGTAGCGGAAGCCGTCGATCACCTGCTCGGGCGAGCCGCGCGAGATGCCGAGCTGCAGGCGGCCGCCGGCGATGAGGTCGGCGGCGCCGGCGTCCTCCGCCATGTAGAGCGGGTTCTCGTAGCGCATGTCGATGACCGCGGTGCCAATCTCGATCTTTTTGGTGCGCGCGCCGCAGGCCGCCAGCAGCGGAAACGGCGAGCCGAGCTGGCGGGCGAAGTGATGCACGCGGAAATAGGCGCCGTCGGCGCCGAGCTCTTCGGTCGCCACCGCAAGCTCGATCGATTGCAGCAGCGCGTCGGAGGCCGTGCGCACCTGCGACTGTGACGACGGGGTCCAGTGGCCGAAGGAGAGGAAGCCGATGTGTTTCATGGATATGCGCCGGGTGGATTGCCGTGCCAGCTATGCTGCGACGGGAATTATCAGTTGCGGCAAATGCAACTCGGGTCGCATGATGCACGGGATGCGCCCCAATAGGCCGCTAACCTCAGCCATTGCGACGCAACATGTTTGAGCATGAGCATTTTGACAAGTACGAATTTGAGGACATTCCGCTCAATCGCGACATCTATCTGATGGATGAAAAGTGGATGCATGATTACGAGGCGTCGCTTTTGAGCGTCTTCGCTGGCAACGGCGCTGAATATAAGCCGGTGGGCTACATCAGTTACGCCTGTGCTAGAAAGGTCTTTCCGGAGGGCGTCGAACTCTCCTGGTACCCAAACATTTACGACCGCTTTCATGAGGTCGCGGCGGCAGCAACGAGTACTACGACGATGATGTTACGCACGTCTCGGCGAGTGGCAACCACATATCGCTGAACAGTCTTGGCCTTCCATTTGCGCAGCTTCTAGCCATTGACGACGCCGCAAGGGCAGCCATTCATTCAGGCACCCATCCTTCTAGCGACCTCTATATGGATGAACTGTTCTTCCACTCCGTTCGGTTCCAACATTCGTTCGAGAAGAACAAGCAGCCTCGGCACCCTTATGCATCTCCGATGAAGGATGGCGGCAGTTTTTACTTTTATGCGAACGCCGATACCATCATGAGCAATTTGAACCCAGACGTGCCCGAGCCAAAGTAGCGCGTGAGGTGGGTTAGCCGAAGGCGTGCTCACTCCTCCTTCAACCCCAACGCCAACGCGTTCCCCGTCGCGCCGTAATATTTGTACGGCAGGAACTTGCCGGTCATGCCGAGGCTCACGCGGTCGCCCTTGGGGTCGCTTTTACGCGTGATGTCCATGTCGAAGTCGATCGCCGACATGATGCCGTCGCCGAATTCCTCCTCGATCAGCGCCTTGAGCGCCGGGCCGTTGACCATGATGAGCTCGTAGAAGCGGTAGATCAGCGGATCGGTCGGCGGCATCGGCGTGCCGGTGCCGCGGAACGGCACCTCGTTGAGCAAGGTCTGCTCGCTCTTCGACAGGCCGAACAGTTTGGCCGCGGCGGCCGCCTGCGGCTTGGTCAGCTTCATCTGCCCGAGGATGCCCCCGGTGATCAGGATCGGCGACATGCCGCCGATCTGCTCGCAGATGTATTTCCAGGTCCAGCCCTTCTCGCGCTTGATGTCGAGAAGCTTTTCCGTCAATCCCGCCCGTGTCATGGCAAACTCCTTCGCTTGACGCCCGATTTTGGCCCCCCGGGGTGAGCCGTTAGCCGCTAGTGTGGAGGCAAGTTTTGCGCCAATCTTTGCCGGGTGCGGCGGCATGCGAGGTCAAGCCATGAGCATCATGTATCACGACGGCAACCGGCGGCTGCAGGACCGTTTCGACAGCCGCCGCATAGCCGACCGGCTGGAGGAAAAGCTCACGCGCACGGCCTTCACCGCCGACGACAAGGCCTTCATCGAAAGTTGTGCCTATTTTTTCCTCGCCACCGCCGACGGCGAAGGCCGCCCGGATTGCTCGTTCAAGGGCGGCATGCCCGGTTTCGTGCGCGTCACCGGCGCCTCCGAGCTGGCGTTTCCGGATTACGACGGCAACGGCATGTTCAAGAGCCTCGGCAACCTGCTGGTCAACGCAAACGTCGGCATGCTGTTCATCGCCATGCACGGCAAGCCGAAGCGGCTGCGCGTCAATGGCACGGCGCAAGTGTCCGACGCCGATCCGCTGATCGGCGAGACGGTCGGCGCGCAACTGACCGTGCGGGTTGCCGCGCGCGCCATTTTTCCCAATTGCCCGCGCTATATTCCCAACATGGAAATGACCGGGCCGTCGATCTACACGCCGCAGCCGCAATGCGACCCGGTGGAGCCGAACTGGAAAAAATCCGACGACTTCAAGGACGTCGTGCATCCGCGCCAGCCGGCCTTCAAAGGCTAGGCGCGCGAGCGGCCAACACCTGATGGATCTGCGCGACCACCGCGGCGCCCTCGCCGATGGCCGCGCCGACGCGCTTGGTCGAACTTGCCCGCACATCGCCGATGGCGAAGACGCCGGGGATGCTGGTCTCCAGCGGCAGCGGCGCGCGGCCAATGTCACCGGCCGAGAATCCGCCACCGGTGACGACAAATCCGTTCTTGTCGACGGCGACGCAATTCGCCAGCCAGTCGGCATTGGGATCGGCGCCGATGAACAAAAACAGATGGCGCAGAGGATAGGTCTTGCTGCCGCCGCTCGCGCGGTCGCGAAACGTCACCGCCTTGAGGCCGCCGGCGCGGTCGCCATCGAGCGCGACGACTTCGCTGCCGACATGCAGATCGACGTTGGGCAGTGCCTTAATGCGGTCGATCAGATAGCGCGACATTGTCGCCTCGAGGCCGCGGCGCGCGACCAGATGCAGACGCTTCACATTGGGCGCGAGAAAGACGACAGCCTGCCCGGCCGAGTTGCCGCCGCCGATGAGCGCCACCTCCTCGCCCTGGCACAGCCTCGCCTCGATCGGCGACGCCCAATACGAGACGCCGGCGCCTTCGAAATCCGAAAGGTTGGCGATATCCGGCCGGCGATATCGCGCGCCGCTGGCGATCACGACGACGCGCGCCCGCACGCATTTGCCGTCGGCGATCTCCAGGCGAAATGGAGTTTCGCCGCAATCGAGCTTCAGCGCTTCGATGGGAATGGCGATCTCAGCGCCGAATTTCTGCGCCTGGGTGAAGGCGCGGCCGGCCAGCGCCTGGCCGGAAATGCCGGTGGGAAAGCCGAGATAGTTTTCGATGCGGGCGGACGCCCCCGCCTGCCCGCCAAAGGCGCGCTGATCGAGCACGATGACCGACAAGCCTTCCGACGCGCCATAGACCGCGGCGGCAAGGCCGGCAGGGCCGGCGCCGACCACGGCCACGTCGTAGACGATCGTCTCGTCGAGGTCAGGGGTGATGCCGAGACAGGCGCCGGCTTGCGCCTCCGTCGGCTGCTTGAGGATGGTGCCATCGGGGCAGACCATCAGCGGCAGTTCGTTGGGATGAATGCCCATGCGCTCGATGAGCGCACGCGCCTCCTCGTCGGAGGAGGCATCGAGCGTCGTGTAGGGATAGGCATTGCGCGAGAGAAAGCCTTCGAGGCGGATGAGATCGGGCGAGCTGGAGCCGATCAGCAGCGAGCCGGTGCCGCCTTCCTGCAGAAACGCCACGCGGCGCAGGATAAACGCACGCATGACGATTTCGCCGACGTCGGCCGATCCGATCACTAGCGCCCGAATATGCGCGGCATCGAACGGCAGCACGGTGCAGCCGTCGCGACCCGCCTGGGCGGCGGCGAGCGTGCCGCGCCCGCCAAGCTGGCTGATTTCGCCGGTGAATTGGCCGGCGCCCAACGACACCACGGTCGACTGGTGATGCAGGCCATCGCGGCGCTCGATCTCGACATTGCCTTCGAGCACCAGCCATGACGGCACGTTGCGCTGGCCGACGTCGTAGATCAGCTCGGCCGGGGCGAAACGCCGCGCCGGGCCGCTGGCAAAGCGCTTGGCCGTCTCGATCTGCGAGCGATTGAACACCGGGAAAAGCTGATCGAACCGGGTATCGGCGAGGCTCATCGAGGGAACTCCAGGGCGATCAAACCGCGATAACTTTTCTGTCAGGCGAAGCCTTGCCGCAAGCATCTATAGGCCGATGCGTGTAATTAGTAAGACGGAATTGGCCGGGCAAGGCTAGCCGCGACAGACGAGGCATCCCATGCGATCAGAGCGTTTCGACTTTCCCAACGCCAAGGGCGAAAAGCTCGCGGCGGTCATCGACCTGCCGCTCGGCAAGCCCACGGCTTACGCGCTGTTTGCGCATTGCTTCACCTGCGGCAAGGACAATCTCGCCGCCAAGCGCATCGCCGAACGGCTGACCGAAACCGGCATCGCGGTGATGCGCTTCGATTTCACCGGGCTGGGCATGAGCGAAGGCGAATTCGCCAACACGCATTTCTCCTCGAACGTCGAGGACCTGATCGCCGCCGCCGATCATTTGCGCAAAACGCATGGCGCCCCGCAAATCCTCATCGGCCACAGCCTCGGCGGCGCGGCTGTCATCGCCGCGGCGCCAAAAATCCCCGACGCGCGCGCGGTGGTGACCATATCCGCGCCGAGCGACCCCGGTCACGTCGTCAATCTGTTCAAGGACCAGGTCGACAAAATCCGCGCCGACGGCGAAGGCGAGGTGCAGCTCGTCGGCCGGCCGTTCCGCATCAAGCGCGAATTCCTCGACGACGTGGCCGAGCGCAAGCTGCAGGAAAGCCTCGCCACCATGCGCAAGGCGCTGCTCATCTTCCATTCGCCGACCGACGCGCAGGTCGGCATCGACAACGCCACGCATATCTTCACCGCCGCGCGGCATCCGAAAAGTTTCGTCTCGCTCGCCGGCGCCGACCATCTGCTCAGCAAGAAAAGCGACGCCGTCTATGTCGCCAACGTCATCGGCGCCTGGGTCGCGCGCTATCTCGACCAGCTGCCGGAGCGCGACGAAGCGGAAATCGAAGGCGCCATTGTGCTGGTGCGCGAGACGCATGGCGGCAAATTCCAGCAGGAGATTTTGACCGGTCCGCACCATATGCTCGCCGACGAACCGGAAAAGCTCGGCGGGCTCGACAGCGGCCCTAGCCCTTATGACTACGTGCTCGCCGGCTTAGGCGCCTGCACCTCGATGACCATCCGCCTTTACGCCGACTTCAAGAAAATCCCACTCGCGAACGTCTCGGTGCGGCTGTCGCACGACAAGATTCACGTCAAGGACTGCGAGACCTGCGACGCCAAGGTCGCCATGGTCGATCACATCGAGCGCGCGATCACGCTGGAAGGCCCGCTCGACGCCGAGCAGAGGAAGCGCCTGATGGATATCGCCGATAAATGTCCGGTGCACCGGACGCTGGAATCGAAGGTCGATATTCATACCGTCGAGCGGCCGGCGTAGACCTCTGCCCCCGCTCATTCCCGCGGACGCGGGAATCCAGTCTTTGCCAAAGGACTGGGTCCCCGCTTTCGCGGGGACGAACGGAGTGTTTTTCGCGGTCTTGGAAAAAAACCTTCGCAGCAGTATTTTGTAGCCATGCAGACCGCCGCGCACGCGCTGACGCAGCAATTCCTTGCCTGGGTGGATGAGGCCCCGCGCAGCTATGCCGATGCGGAGGCCTGGCGGCGCAGCTGCCCGCATCTTTCGATCTGGGAAGACGCGATTTCCGACGGGCTGGTGCGTTTCGAGAATAGCGCCGGCATGCGGCAGTCGCGGCTGATTCTGACCCCGCGCGGGCGCAAGCTGCTCAAGCAGCCCTGAGCGGAACGTGCCTGCCCCATTTTGAGAGCCGCTAAATTTCGGCGATTAGGCTCGCGTTAGCTTCTTGCCGTTAGCGCTAGAGACCTCTCCAACTGAGAGGTTCGTACCATGAGTATCGCTGCGATCGGCTCGGCACAGAGTGTGCCGGCCGGCCCGGAAAAGGCCGAAGGGCCCGGACCGGACCACGATGGGGACGCAGACGACGCGGGCGTAAAGGCTCCTGTCCAGGCGGCCCCGGCACCTGGCACGGGAACGGTCGTCGACAAGACCTGCTGATTCCGGCCCCTTAAATGTTGAAGAGCCCGGCCCTTGAGCCGGGTTTTTCTTTTTGGGGCCGACTTGCCACTAGGCATGGTGCTGGCAATCTTTCGGCCTCCCTTCCCCTTGCGGCTTGACGAGTCCAAGGCCTTGGAGGACATTAGAACAAATAGTGAACAAGAGGACCGCGAGATCCTGCCCGTTTGGCCGGATTCTTTCGTGTCTCCAGAGGCTCTTAATAATGATGCTCGAGCAGTTGCGCAATTCCTTGCGCGCCCTGGAAAAACCCGCCGCCCTGGACGGCGAGCCGGGCTGCCTGCCGCTCGGCATCGCCGGCATCGACGCGGCGCTCGGCGGCGGCCTCGCGCGCGGCGCGCTGCATGAGATCGCGGCGGTGAGCGAGGCGCATCTCGCGGCGGCGACGGGGTTCGCTCTGGGGCTGACGGCGCGTAAGCGCGCCCGCCTCTGCTGGATCGCCGAGGACATGGCGCTCGCCGAAAGCGGCACGCTGTATGGCGGCGGTCTCGATGCCTTCGCGCTTTCCCCCGAGCGGCTGCTCACGGTCGCGGCCGCTCGGCCGCGCGATCTCTTGTGGGCGATGGAGGAAGCACTGCGCTGCCGCGCCATGGGCGCCGTGATCGGCGAATGGCGGCATGGCGCGATCGACGCCGTGGCGGTGCGGCGGCTGTCGCTCGCCGCGGCGGAAAGCGGCGCGTTAGCTTTTGTGCTGCGCGCCGCGCCCACCGATGACGCTTCCACCGCGGCGACGCGCTGGATTGTCGGCGGCGCGCCCTCCGCCGCGACGGCACACGGCCTCGGGCCGCCCCGCTTTGCCGCGCATATCATCCGCAACCGGCGTGGGCCCCTTGGCGCATGGATTCTCGAATGGAGTGACAGCGATGACCGTTTCCTGCTCGCGCCTGCTCAGCCTGTGGCTCTGCCGGCTATCGACCGACCGCATCGTCAGGGCGCGCGGCGAGTCGCGTGATTCCGCTTTACGTGTCCCGGACGCGGTGCAGCGCGTTAGCGGTGCACCGCAGATCCGGGACCCAGAGCAGCAGTCAGTGCCGCTTTCTGGATCCCGGGTCTGCAGCGCACCACCAAGAGGTGCTGCGCTGCGCCCGGGAAACGCCATCTGCGAAGCACCACTCGTCGTCTACGGCAAGCGCGGCAATGCCGAGTTGATCGTCGCCGTCGATGCCGAAGCAGAACGCCTCGGTCTCTCGTCCGGCCTCGCGCTGGCGCAGGCGTGCGCCATGCATCGGGGGATCGAGGCGGTGGCGGAAGACGCGGAAGCGGACGCCGTTTTGCTCGACACCATCGCCGAATGGTGCCTGCGCTATACGCCGCTGGTGGCCTGCGACGCGCCCGACGGCCTGCTACTGGACATCGGCGGTTGCACGCATCTTTACGGCGGCGAACATGCGCTCATCGCCGATCTGGCCGAGCGGCTCGAGCGCGCCGGCTTTGCCTATCGCCTTGCCGTGGCCGGCAGCATCGGCGCGGCTCACGCCGCCGCGCACTATGGCGAGCCGGCGAGCTATGACACCGGCGCGGAACGCGATCTGTTATCGCCGCTGCCGCTCGCCGCGCTGCGGCTCGACGGCGCGACTGTCGCTTCGCTTGCCCGCGTCGGCCTCAAGCGCATCGGCGACATCATCGACCTGCCGCGCGCACCACTGGCCGCCCGCTTCGGCGGCGAACTGCTGCGCCAGCTCGACCGCGCGCTCGGCCGCGAGCATGAGCCGCTCAATCCGCGGCTGCCGGTCGCGCCTTACGTCGCCGAGCAGCGTTTTGCCGAGCCGATCGCGCGCGAGGAGGACGTGCTCGGCACCGTCGAACGACTCGCCGGCCGGCTCAAAATCGCGCTGGAACGGCGTGGCGACGGCGCCCGCCGCATCGAGTTGGCGCTGTTCCGCACCGACGGCGAACTGCGCCGCATCGCCGCCGGTTGTTCGCGGCCCTTGCGCGACGGGCACGATATCCGCGCGCTGTTTACCGAGCGGCTCACAGCGCTCGCCGATGAATTCGATCCCGGCTTCGGCTTTGACATGGCGCGGCTGTCGGTGGTGGTTGCCGAGCCCTGCCCGCCCGAGCAGATCGGCATCGGCAACGCCGAGGACGCAGCCGACGTCGACCGGCTGGTCGATCGCCTGAGCGCGCGGTTAGGTACACAACGCGTGCGCAAGCTGATCGCGCAGGACAGCCATATTCCAGAGATCGCCACCTGCAGCGTTCCGGCGCAGATGGCTGCCGAGTTCTGGCTGGCAGGCGTTTCGCCAGTTTCGCGCTGAGAGCGATCTGGCGCCGCGGCCCTTAAGGTTGCTGCAAAAACCAGAGCCGATCGAGGCTGTCGCCGAAGTGCCGGACGGCCCGCCGTTGCGGTTCCGCTGGCGGCGCGCGCTGCATGAGGTGATCGCCGCAGAAGGCCCCGAGCGCATCGAAGGCGCATGGTGGAGCGAACAAGGCAGACCCGCGCGGGACTACTTCCGCGTCGAGGACAAGAGTGGTCTGCGCTTCTGGCTATTTCGTTCCGGTCTCTACCGCGATGTTGCGCAAGGCGTGGCAACTCCGACCTGGTTCCTGCATGGGACTTATGCGTGAGCTCTTACAAAGTAGCGTTGCGTGATGCGTTATCTCGAATTCGCCTGCGCCTCGAATTTCTCCTTCCTGCGCGGCGCCTCGCACCCGGAAGAGCTGATGGTGCATGCCGCCCATCTTGGCCTTGCCGGCTTAGGCCTCTGCGACCGCAATTCGGTCGCCGGCGTGGTGCGCGCGCATCTGGCCAAGCGCGAGCAGAACCTGCCGCTGAAATATCACCCCGGCGCGCGACTGGTGTTCGCCGACGACACGCCGGACATCCTCGCTTATCCGCGCGACCGCGCCGGCTGGGGCCGGCTGACGCGGCTGCTCACCGCCGGCAACCTGCGCGGCGAGAAGGGCGAGTGCGTTCTCCACCTTGATGACTTGATCGCACACAGCTTCGGGCTGGAGCTGATCGCCATGGATTCTTCTTCTTTACCTCCCCCTGAAAGGGGGAGGTCGGCTGCCGAAGGCAGCCGGGTGGGGGTCAATCTCGACGCGATCAAAGAAAGTGACCCCCACCCCGACCCTCCCCCTTTCAGGGGGAGGGAGAAGAGAGTGCGCGACGAGAAGGAAATAAAAAATCTGCTTGTTGCACTCCGCGCCGCAGCCCCCGGTCGCGTGCACCTCGCCGCGACGATGCTCTATCGCGGCCGCGACCGGGCGCGGCTCGCGCGCAGCAAGGACCTGGCGCGCGAGGCGGGCGTGCCGCTGATTGCCGTCAACGACGTGCATTATCACCATCCCGACCGCCGCCCGCTCGCCGACGTCGTCACCTGCATCCGCGAGAAGCTGGTCATCGATCGCGCCGGCGGGCGCCTTGCCGCCAATGCCGAGCGCTTCCTCAAACCCGGCGAAGAAATGGCGCGGCTGTTCCGCGACGCGCCGGAGGCGATCGAGGAAACGCTGCATCTGAGCGAGCAACTTACCTTCTCGCTCGACGAACTGCGCTACGAATATCCCGACGAGACCATCGACGGCTTTCCGGACGCGCAAGCGGCGCTGACGCATCTGGCCTACGAAGGCGCGGCGAAGCGCTATCCGCAGGGCCTGCCCGAAAAAGTGCGCGCGGCAATCGAGCACGAACTGGCGCTGATCGCGCAGCTGCAATACGCGCCCTACTTCCTCACCGTCTACGACATCGTCCGCTACGCCCGATCGCAGAAAATCCTCTGCCAGGGCCGCGGCTCGGCGGCGAATTCCGCGGTCTGTTTCTGCCTCGGCGTCACCGAGGTCGATCCCGACCGCGCCGATCTGCTGTTCGAGCGCTTCATCTCGCCGGAGCGGCGTGAACCGCCCGACATCGACGTCGATTTCGAGCACGAGCGGCGCGAGGAAGTGATCCAGTACATCTACGGCAAATATGGGCGCGAGCGCGCCGGCATCGCCGCGACGGTCATTTCCTATCGCGGCCGTTCGGCGATCCGCGAGGTCGGCAAGGCCTTCGGCTTGAGCGAAGACACCATCGGCGCGCTGTCGTCCTCGATCTGGGGCGGCGGTGGCGGCAACGTCTCAAAAGAAGCTGTGACGCGCAGCGGCCTCGATCCACAGAGCCGCCGCATGCGGCAGATCGCCGCGCTTGCCGCCGAGATCGCCGGCTTCCCGCGCCACCTCTCGCAGCATGTCGGCGGCTTCGTCATCACGAAGAGCCGGCTCGACGAGGTGATGCCCATCGGCAACGGCGCCATGCCCGAGCGCACCTTCGTCGAATGGGACAAGGACGACCTCGACGCGCTGGGCATCTTGAAGATCGACGTGCTGGGCCTGGGGATGCTGTCGTGCATCAGGAAGGCGTTCGATCTGGTGGAAAGGCATTATGCGGAGGCTTCGTGTCCCGGGCGCAGCGCAGCACGCAGTGATGCGCTGCAGACCCGGGACCCAGCTATTCACAAAGATCAGCTGGGTCCCGGATCAGCGGTGCACCGTTCCGCTTCGCTACACGCTGCACCGCATCCGGGACACGAGACCGGTAAACGCTTCGAACTCTCCACCATCCCCGCCGAAGAGCCTGCCGTCTACCGCATGCTCTCGCGCGCCGACTCGCTCGGCGTGTTCCAGGTGGAAAGCCGCGCGCAGATGACCATGCTGCCGCGGCTCAAGCCTGCGAACTTCTACGACCTCGTCATCGAAGTGGCGATCGTGCGCCCCGGCCCGATCCAGGGCGACATGGTGCATCCCTATCTGCGCCGGCGCAGCGGCAAGGAGCCGGTCTCCTATCCATCGAAGGAATTGGAAGCGGTGCTGGGCAAGACGCTGGGCGTGCCGCTGTTTCAGGAGCAGGCGATGAAGATCGCCATCGTCGCCGCCGGCTTCACGCCCGCCGAGGCCGATAAATTGCGCCGCGCCATGGCCACCTTCAAGCGCGTCGGCACCATCGGCACTTTCCAGCGCAAGATGATCGACGGCATGCTGGCCAACGGCTACGAACGCTCCTTCGCCGAGCGCTGCTTCCACCAGATCGAGGGTTTCGGCGAGTACGGCTTCCCCGAGAGCCACGCCGCCAGTTTCGCGCTTCTCGTCTACGCTTCGGCCTGGCTGAAGTGCCGCTACCCGGACGCCTTCGCCGCGGCGCTCTTGAACGCGCAGCCGATGGGCTTCTACGCGCCGGCGCAGATCGTGCGCGACGCGCGCGAGCACGGCGTCGAGGTGCGCGCGGCCGATATCAACCACTCGCAATGGGATTCGACTTTGGAGCCCGGCCCGCGTGCATCTGAGCGCCTGCACGCGCTGCATGCCGAGATGCGCGCGGATGTGCGCGCCACCCACGCCATCCGCCTCGGCCTGCGCGAGATCAAGGGGTTTGCCGAGGACGATGCGCGGCTGATCGTCGCGCGGCGCGGCTTCTCATATGACTCCGTGCGCGACGTCTGGCTGCGCACGGGCCTTTCGCCGCGCGTGCTGGAACGGCTGGCCGACGCCGATGCCTTCGCCTCGCTCGGCCTCACCCGCCGCGAGGCGTTGTGGGTGGCGAAAGCGCTCGGCCGCGTCGGCGACCGCGACGACGATCTGCCGTTGTTTGCGGTTACCTCTCCCCGCGTTTCTCTCGCTTTACCTCCCCTTGAAAGGGGGAGGTCGCCCGCCGAAGCTGCAAGCGAAGGCGGGCGGGTGGGGGTCAATGGTGACGCTGGAAGCGACCCCCACCCCAACCCTCCCCCTTTCAGGGGGAGGGAGGAGTTGGAGCGCGAGGTGAGGAAAACATCGCGCGAGCCCGACGTGGCGCTTCCGCCCATGCCGCTGGGCGAGGAAGTGGTCAACGACTACCGCTTCCTGCGCCTGTCGTTGCGCGCGCATCCGGCGCAGTTCCTGCGCGCCGATCTCGACGCCCGCGGCATCCTGCGCAACGAGGCGCTGCGCGGCATGGCCAACAACGCCCGCGTGACGATTTCCGGCCTGGTCACCTGCCGGCAGCGGCCGGGCTCGGCCAAGGGCGTGGTGTTCATGACCATCGAGGACGAAAGCGCGGTGGCCAACGTCATCATCTGGCCGAAGGTGTTCGAGCGCGTGCGCCCGGTCGTGCTGGGCGCGCGCTATGTCGCCGTGAGCGGCATCGTGCAGCAAGAGTTGGGCGTCATTCATGTGGTCGCCGACCGGCTCGAGGATCTGACCGTATGGCTCGCGCGGCTGGCGGACCACGGCGGCGACATCGACAGCCTCACTCGCGCCGACGAGGTGCGCCGACCGGTCGAAGACCAGCGCGAGGCGCACGCCTCCGGGGGGCGTCACACGCGCCTGCTGCGGCTGATGCGGGAGATGCCGGAACTCGCCGCCGACCTCGACGTCACAGCGCCCGGCTCGGCGCACACGCCGACGCGACAATCTCATTCGTCATTCCGGGACGCACCGAAGGCGCGGGCCCGGACTCCATAACCCCAGCGCTGCGGGCTATGGATTCCGCGTTCGCGAGCTGACGCTCGCGCCCCGGAATGACAAACTATTAAGGCACCACGCCGCCGCGCCCGACATTGACGCGGTTGGCTTCAAACGACCCGTTCGGCTTTTTCATCGCGCGGGCAATGGCGATATGCGCGCCGGGCTTGAGTTCGCCTTTGTCGCCGGCCACGTAGGCGCGGATCACAGCGTCCGGCGGCACCACGATCTTCTGTTCGCCGCCCTTGTATTTGACCATCAGCACCGGCCCATCGACGCTGGTCACCGCCTGCTCGACGGCGCCATTGGTCATGGTGTCGTTCGGATGCGCGCTCCAGGGATAATGGCCCTCACCCAGACCGCGCTGCGACTCGGCAAAGATCACGATTTGAATCGCGCGCTGGCTGCCGTCCGGCTGCGGCATCGCCCCGGCACCGATATAGGCGCCAGCCTTGATGTCGGCGACCGTCGCATTGGTGACGCCGAACACGGCCGTGTTGTCGGCCAGCGAAATTTTCGCCGTGCCGGCTTTGTCCGTTTTGACCGTCAGCACGTGGCCGTCGAAACTTTCCACCGTGCCGGCGACGCGCTCGGTCGGCAGCTGCTGCGCCAGTGCGGCGCCGGCAATGCTCAGCGCGAGCGCGACAGCGAGCAAACGCGAAAGCCGGTTAAATTGAAGCATGTAATCCAATCCCTCGCTGCGGCAGTCAGGGAGAGGAACACCGCACCGGCGCGTCTATTCCGGCCTACGGCGGGCTACTTTTTCTTCAGCAGATCGGCCTCGATCATCGCGCGCAATTCCGGCGTCACTTCCGGTTTCACGCCGAACCACAATTCGAAACCGCGCACCGCCTGGCGCAGCAGCATGCCGAGCCCGTCCGCCGTACGCAGGCCCTTCGCGCGCGCCATCTTCAGCATTGCCGTTTCCAGCGGGTCGTAGACGAGGTCCGCCACCACCAGCGAGGCCGGGCAGCGCAGGTTTACGTCCAACGGCGGCTGCCCGACCATGCCGAGCACCGTGCAGTTGACCAGCACGCCGGCGCTGCCGAGCATCCCGGTCATCTCTTCCCACTTCGCCGCGTGCACCTTTGCGCCGAACTTTTTCTGCAATTCCTTGACCCGCTCCTCGGTGCGGTTGATCACAGTGACGCGGCCGGCGCCACGTGACAGGAGCCCAAACACCACGGCGCGGGCGCCGCCGCCGGCGCCGAGCACGACGGCGTTCTCCAACCCGCGATCCCAACCCGGCGCCACGGCGTCGAGATTGGTGAGAAAGCCTTCCACGTCGGTATTGGTGGAGCGCAGCACGTCGCCGTCGTACCACAGGCAGTTGGCGGCGCCGACCGCGGTCGCGCGCTCGTCCGGCTTGGTGTTGGCCAGCGCCACCTGCTTGTGCGGCACGGTGACGTTGGCGCCGACATAGCCGTGCTCGCGCAGATGCGTGATGAACTCGACGATCTTGTCCGGTGGCACCGCTTCCTTGCGGTACTCGGCGTCGATGTTGTGCTGCTTGATCCAGTAATTGTGGATCAACGGCGAACGCGAATGGCCCGCGGGCCAGCCAATGACGCAAACGGCTTTTTGCGCGCTCATAGGTTCGCCGTGCCTGTCATTTTCATGCGAGGTTCCTGGGGGTTGGTGCCCGCAGCATTTAGTCCCCGCGGGAGGCTGCGTCAACGCCGGGATTGCCGCGTGTTGCGGTAATTCACCATATGGCTTGACCGGACCGCGAAGTCCCGACAAACAACCGGCGGGAAGCCCGCCGACGCGGGCAACTGCAACGAGTGTGCCGCCCGTGAAATCCGTCTTTATCGACTGCAACGAACAGCTCGCGCCGGTGTGGAAGAGCGTCTATCGCGCCGACGATCCGCCGATCGCCGTCAACATGGAGGCGTTCGCGCGCGATGAATTGCCGCGCATCATCAAGGGCTACGACATCGCCATAGACGACCATTCCTACATACCGACGCCGTTGGTGGCGCAGTGCCCCGAGCTCAAGCACATCGTGTTTCTCGGCACGGGACCTGCGAGCTATATGAATGTCGACGAGGTGGAGGCGCGCGGCATCAAGGTGCACATCATCAAGGGCTATGGCGACACCGCGGTCGCCGAGCACTCGATCGCGCTGATGGTGGCGGCCGCGCGCGACGTCGCCCGCATGGATCGCGAGGTGCGCGCCGGCACCTGGACGCCGCACGAGGGCGTGCAGCTTCTTGGCAAGACGCTGGGCGTCATCGGCCTCGGCGGCATCGGCCGCGAAGTGGCGCGCATCGGCAAAGGCATAGGCATGGACGTGATCGGCTGGAACCGCACGAAACATGCTGAGATCAAGGTGCCGCTCGTCGACATCGATACGCTGCTGGCGAAATCCGACGTGGTTTCGATGAACCTGACGCTCGGCGACGAGACGCGCGGTTTCTTGAGCAAGGAGCGCATCGCGCGCATGAAGCCGGGCGCGATCTACGTCAATACCGCGCGCGGCGCGCTGGACGACGAAGCCGCGCTGATCGCCGCGCTCAAGAGCGGCCATATCCGTCATGCCGGGCTCGACGTATTCCACGACGAGCCGCTGAAAGCCGATCACCCGATGGCAAAGCTGCAGAATGTCACGCTCACGGCTCACGCCGCCTTCCGCACGCTGGAAGCCTCGCAAACGCTGCTGCGCCGGGCGATCGATATCGTGAAGCGGATCGTCGCTTAATAATACCCCGGCGTGCCGCCGCCATCGACGGCGATGGCGGTACCGTGGATGTGGCGCGCCTCCTTCCGGCACAGGAACACGGCAAGCGCCGCCACGTCCTCCGGTTGGCCGATGCGGCGCAAGCCGCTCTTGCTCAGCGCCTCGGCGCGCACCTGCTCCACCGTCTTGTTCTGCGCCTTGGCGAACTGCTGCGTGAGCTGCTCGTTGCGCTCGGTCAGCGTCGTGCCGGGATGGATGACGTTGATGTTGATGTCGTCGCGGTTGCCGAGCGCGGCGAGACCCTTGGAGAAATTGGCCATGGCGGCGTTCACCGAACCGCCGATCAAAAATTCCGGCCCCGGCGTGCGCGCGGCGCCGCCGTCGATGTTGACGATAGAGCCGCGCGCGGCTCTGAGCAGCGGCCAGAACAATTTGGTCAACCGCACGGCAGCGTGATATTTCAGCGCGAATCCGTCGAACCAGGCGGCGTCCGGCATGTCGAAAAAATTGCCGCCGCGCGTCGCGCCGGCGTTGTTCACCAGCACGTCGCAACGCTTGAAGCGCTCGTTGACCTGCTTGAACACCTGCTCGCAGGCCTCCAGCGTGCGCAAATCGCCGGCAATGGTCATCGGCTCCAGGCCGACCGCCGCGACAGCTTTGGCACCGTCGGCGAGATTTGCCGCGTTGCTCGCCGCCAGCACCGTCTGCGCGCCCTCGCGCGCGAAAGCGGCGGCGATGGCCCGGCCGATGCCGCGGCTGCCGCCGGTGACGACGACGACTTTGCCCTGAAATTCTCCAGCCATTGTATTCCCTCCTGAAAACCGAGAGGCGCTTATACGCGGCTGGTGGCGATCCGGCGAGTGGGGCCGCCGCATTGACGCGCTCCCGTTCCCGGTCACAATGAGCAAAAGCGTTAGGAGGAAACCTGTGAAGCCGGCGCCGTTCGCCTATGCCAAAGCGCGCTCGCTCGACGAAGCGGTCGCGCTGTTGGGCGAGAAGGACGCGCGGCTGCTCGCCGGTGGGCAGAGCCTGATTGCCACGCTGAACATGCGGCTGTCGGCGCCCAGCCTGCTCATCGACATCAACGGCATCGGCGGCCTCGACGGCATCGCCCACAAGAACGGCACGGTGGAAATCGGCGCGCTGACGCGACACGCCGCCGCCGAGCGCTCGGATGTGATCGCGCAACACGCGCCGCTGATCGCGCGCGCCATGCCGCATATCGGCCACACCGCCATCCGCAACCGCGGTACCGTTGGCGGCTCCATCGCCTTCGCCGATCCGGCTGCCGAGCTTCCCGCTTGCCTGCTGGCGCTGGGCGGCGAAGTCGAGGCGACCGGCCCCAAGGGCAAATGCACGATCAAAGCGGACGATTTCTTCAAGGGCCTGTTCGAGACGGCGCTCGGACCGCAGGACGTGCTTACAGCCATTCGCGTGCCAGCGGCGGGCAAGGACACGCGTGTCGGCTTTGCCGAACTCGCGCGCCGCCACGGCGACTACGCCATCGTCGGCCTGGCCGCCAGCGCGCGCGGCAACGGCAAGGGACTGAGCGATGTGCGGCTCGCCTTTTTCGGCGTCGGCGCGACGCCCGTGCGGGCAAAAAAAGCCGGAGCCGCGCTGGCCGGCGGCGACGTGGACGCCGCCGTCGCCGCGCTCGATCTCGATCCGCAAGACGACGTGCAGGCGACGGCTCAGGCGAAGACGCATCTCGCCGGCGTGCTGTTGCGGCGTGTGGCCAGGCAATTGATGGAGCCGCGCTGATGGACCGCGCGCTCGACATTACCCTCACCATCAACGGCGAGCAGGCCGCCGAACGGGTCGAGGCGCGCAAGACGCTGGTCGATTTCCTGCGCGACGATCTCGGGCTCACCGGCAGCCATGTCGGCTGCGAGCACGGAGTCTGCGGCGCCTGCACCGTGCGGGTGAACGGCGAGATCGTGCGCGGCTGCCTGATGCTGGCGGTGCAGTGCGACGGCGCTCATGTGCAGACCATCGAAGGCCTGTCGGACAGCGGCGAGATTGCCGACCTGCAGACGGCCTTCGAGCAGCGCAACGCGCTGCAATGCGGCTATTGCACGCCCGGCATGCTCGCCGCCGCGCAGGATTTGTTGCGCAAAGGCGGCGTGCCGAGCCGCGAGGACATCCGCGAGCATCTCTCCGGCAATTACTGCCGCTGCACCGGCTACCATGCCATTATCGATGCGGTGGAAGCGGTGGCCAAGCAAAGGGCGGGGACAAAACGATGACCCTCCCCGTTCGTCCCCGCGAAAGCGGGGACCCAGTTCTTCAGGGCGTTAAATCCTTGCCGAGGTCATTCCATGCGGGGTTCTGTCGTTCAATCGGTTCGAGCTTCCACCGCCAATTCCATTTCTTGAGCTGTCGTTCGCGCAGAATTGCGAAGTCGCGTGTTTCGTGGACTTCGTACCAGACGAGAGTTTTGACACCATACGCCTTAGTGAAGCCGTCAACGAAGCCGGCTTGGTGTTGCCAGATGCGGCCGACAAGATTGTCGGTCATGCCGCTGTATAGCGTTCCATTCCGGCGGCTTGCCAAGATGTACACAAAGAAGCTCATCGCGTGTTGCCCTGGGTCCCCGCTTTCGCGGGGACGAACGGATAATAACGGCATTCGGCAATGAAAATCACCGACAACTCCCCGCCCGTGCTGACCGCGCTCGACCGGCCGAATTCCTATATCGGCCGCTCGGTGCCGCGGCCGAATCTGCAGCGGCTGACGCAAGGCCGCGGGCAATATGTCAGCGACGTTTCGCTGCCGCGCATGGCGCATGTCGCTTTTCTGCGCGCGCCGCACGCGCACGCGACAATAAGGTCCGTCGCCGCCGACGCGGCAAAGAAGGCGCCGGGCGTGATCGCCGTGGTGACCGGAGCCGAACTCGCCAAAGTGATAACGCCCTGGGTCGGCGTGCTCACGCATCTGAAAGGTCTGAAATCCGCCCCGCAATATCCAATGGCCGTCGACCGTGCCTGCTGGCAGGGCGAGGCGGTCTGCGCCGTGGTCGCTCGCAGCCGCGCGCAGGCCGAGGATGCCTGCGAGTTGGTCGAGGTGGACTACCAGCCGCTGCCCGCCGTCACCGACGCGGAAACGGCGCTCGATGCGAAGACGCCGGTGATCCATACATCGCTCGGCGACAATCTCTGCTTCGAGCGCAAGCTCGAGGTCGGCGCGCCGGACAAGGCTTTCGTCGAAGCCGACGCCGTGGTCGAGACGACGTTCGTCTTCGGCCGCCACACCGGCGTCACCACCGAGCCGCGCGCCATCGTCGCCGACTGGAACGAAGGCGAGCAGCGCCTCACCGTCTATCAGGGCACGCAGGCGCCGCACATGATGCAGAACCTGTTTGCCAAGCACCTTGATCTTTCGGAAAGCCAAGTGCGCGTGTTGACCAAGGACGTCGGCGGCTCCTTCGGCATCAAGGTGCATTGTTATGCCGACGAGATGGCGACGGTGGCGCTGGCGAAGCTGCTCAAGCGGCCGGTCAAATTCGTCGCCGACCGCATCGAGAGCTTCGTCACCGACATCCACGCCCGCGATCATCGCGTCAAGGCGAAGATCGGCGTCAAGACAGACGGCACGATCACCGCCTTCGAGATCGACGATTTGACCGGCATCGGCCCCTACTCGGTCTATCCGCGCACCAGCGGCATTGAGGCAAACCAGGTCGTCAACCTAGTCGGCGGCCCGTACACCTGCGGCAATTACCGCGCCGCCGCGCGCGTGGTGTTCACGAACAAGAATGTGATGTGCCAATACCGCGCCGTCGGCCACCCGATCGCCGTGGCGGTCACAGAAGGGCTGGTCGAGCTCGCCGCAGCCAAGATCGGCATGGACCCGCTGGAAATCCGCCGGCGCAATCTCATAGCCGATGACGCCTATCCCTCCACGTCCGCGGCCGGGCTCAAATTCGAAAAGCTGTCGCACCACGAAACGCTCGCCCATCTCGACAGCCTGATGAATTACGCGGGACTTCGCGCCGAGCAGAAGAAGTTGCGCGCGCAAGGCATCCACCGCGGCATCGGCTTTGCCAGCTTCATCGAGGTGACCAATCCGTCGGCGGCGTTCTACGGCGTCGGCGGCGCAAAAATCTCGTCGCAGGACGGCGCCACGGTAAAGCTCGATGCGCAAGGCGCGATCATCGTCGCAACCGGCGTCAGCGAGCAAGGCCAGGGCGCGGAAAGCGTCATCGCGCAAGTCGTCGCCACGTCCTTTGGCGTCGCCATCGACAAGGTGCGCGTCATCATGGGCGATACCGACAATACGCCCTATGGCGGCGGCACTTGGGCCTCGCGCGCCGCCGGCATCGGCGGCGAAGCGGCCTGGCAGGCCGGCAAGGCGCTGCGCGGCAACGTGCTCGCCGTCGCGGCCAGCATTTTGCAGGCCAAGCCCGAAGACCTCGACATCCGCAATGGCATCGTGGTGGACAAGGCGAAAGGCGCGGAGCGCCTGCCGCTCGAAGAGCTCGCGCGCATCGCCTATTTCCGTCCAGACACGCTGCCCGCCGGCATCCAGGCCGAGCTGGTCGCCACCCGGCACTATGTCCCGCGCGCCTGGCCCTTCGCCTTCACCAACGGCGTGCAGGCAAGCTGGCTCGAAGTCGACACCGACATCGGCTTCGTCAAATTGCTCAAGCACTGGTGCGTCGAGGATTGCGGCACCATCATCAACCCGCAACTGGTCGATGAGCAGATCCGCGGCGGCGTGGTGCAGGGCATCGGCGCGGCGCTGTTCGAGCAATGCCACTACGACGAGCGCGGGCAGATGCTCAACGGCAACATGGCCGATTACCTGGTGCCGATGGCGGCGGAAATGCCGGACATCGAATGCGGCCATGTGGTCTCGCCCACCGCTGACAGCGAGCTCGGCGCCAAGGGCGCCGGCGAAGCCGGCACCGCCGGCGCGCCGGCAGCGGTGATGAACGCCATCAACGACGCGCTGCGCCCGCTCGGCGCACAGCCGCTCACCGACATGCCGTTCACGCCGGGGAAAATTCTACAGGCGCTTGGCAAGATTTGATTTCAACCGGCGAAAGTGACGTGTAGCGCGATAGCCCAACAACTTTCGTCGCGCTTGATGAATCGCCGGCGTCGGGCGCAGTATTGTTGTCACGGCAACTGCGGGAAATTACACGCGGCCGACGCTAATAATCAGAAACGAAAAAGGGGACCCGCGCCATGAACATCAAAGTCGGCAAGGACGCCATCGCCGAGGCCTCGAAGAAACTTTCCAACTGGGGACGCTGGGGCAAGGACGATCAGATCGGCACGCTCAATCACGTGCAGCCGGAA
Source organism: uncultured Alphaproteobacteria bacterium (assembly GCA_963753925.1). Taxonomy (GTDB): domain Bacteria; phylum Pseudomonadota; class Alphaproteobacteria; order Rhizobiales; family Xanthobacteraceae; genus Pseudolabrys. Next base: position 190,864 of record CAVWEF010000003.1, on the reverse strand, counting down.
GACATCGTCAAGGCCGCGGCGCTGATCCGCACTGGCAAGGTGTTCGCGCTCGGCATTCCGCTCGACAAGACCGGGCCGCAGACCGGCTTGTTCGGCGGCCGTTTCAATCCGATCCACCAGATGCTGGCAACCGGCACCGATGCCATCGCAGGCCGGCAGGACTGGAACCGGCTGCGTTACGCCGACGACACGCTGATGCTGTGCGTGCAGGGCGCCACGCATTGGGACGCGCTCGGCCACATCTTCTATGAGGACAAGGGTTACAACGGCCACGAGGCGAAAATGGTCGATTCGCGCGGCCTCAACGTGCTCGGCATCGAGCATTCCAAGAACAAGATGGTCGGCCGCGGCGTGCTGCTCGACATCGCGCGCTTCCGCGGCGTGCCATGGATGGCCGACGGCGAACCGATCTCCAACGACGAGCTCGACACATGCGCCAAGGAGCAGAACGTCGCCATCGGCCGCGGCGATTTCGTCATTGTCCGCACCGGGCAGATGGAGCGCTGCCTCGCCGAAAAGAAATGGGGCGGCTATGCCGGCGGCGACGCGCCCGGCGTCAAGTTCGAGAATTGTTACTGGTGCCAGGACAAACAGATCGCCGCCATCTGTACCGACACCTGGGGCGTCGAGGTGCGGCCGAACGAAACCAAGGACGCCAACCAGCCTTGGCACTGGGTGGTGATCCCGGCCATGGGCCTGTGCATGGGCGAGATTTTCTATCTCAAGGAGCTGGCCGAGGACTGCGCCGAGGACGGCGTCTACGAGTTCTTCTTCTGCGGCCCGCCGCTCATCATCACGGGCGGCACCGGCAGCCCGATCAATCCGCAGGCGATTAAATAGTTCCCTTGTTTACCTCCCACTGAAAGGGGGAGGTCGGTCGCCTGAGCGCAGCGAAGGCGACCGGGTGGGGGTCAAGCGGCGGCACATTTTTACTGGTTCACGTTTACTGGTTCTGGTTCACGTGACCCCCACCCCAACCCTCCCGCTTTCAGGGGGAGGGCGAAGAGTGGGCGCGGCACGGTTCGACCAACTATTTCAGCTTCGGCAAATCCGCAAAATACTCCGGGTGCTCCTTCTCCACCTCGGCCATGAATTGCGGGCGGAACAGGCCGGGCACGTCGAGGCGCGCGGCGCCCTTGAGCGTGTTGTGCAGCACCTGGTCCTCGGCGTTTTCGAAAGCGCGCAGCACGTGCGGCGACAGCCGCGGATCGAATGAAATGTGGCGCACGCCCTTCTTGCCGATGGCGACGTCGGTGCCCGGCACCATCCTGGCGAAGATCTCCACCGCCTCGTCGCGGTTGTTGCGGGTGTAGTGCGAGGACTGCGCGAGACCCGCGGCGATCGCCTTCACCAGTGCGGGCTTTGCCGCAACGGTGGGCCCGTGCGCCGTCGCCACCATCACATAGGACATGTGGTGACCGCCGCGGATCACTTCGTAGGAGCCGGGCACCTGGGTCAGCACCTGCGTGACGTAAGGCTCCCACGAGACCACCGCGTCGACCTTGCCCTCGGCCAATGCCGGCGCGAGCCCGAACTGCGACCAGATGTTCTCGATTTTGATGTCCTCGTATTTCATGCCGGCGCGGCGCAGCACCATCTTCGTGTATTCGTCCGAGGTCTGGCCGATGGCGAGGCCGACGCGCTTGCCTTTAAGGTCGGTGACCTTGCCGGCCGCAACGCCGGTGCCCTTTTTGGTGACGATGGCGAGCGGATCGTCGCAGGCGTCGCTTGTGGCATCGTTCATGATCAGGCCGATGACGAGAAACGGCTCGCCCGCATGCACCGCCTTGAGATAGGTGGTGGTGCTCATGTCGCCGATCTGGGCGCGGCCATCGTGCATGGCGTTGACCATGTCGGTGCCGGTATCGACGACCAGCATTTTGGCGTCGACGCCGTGCTTCCTGAAGAAGCCCTTCTCCGCGCCGACGAACATCGGCAGATGACCGAAATTATTGCCGATCACCACGTCGAGCCTGGGCAATTCCGCCATGACAGTCCTCCCTTCCTGGTTTCTGTCATCACCGGGCGCCGCGAAGTGGCGTGACCCGGTGATCCCGCTTAGGATGGCATCATCGTGCCATATGATCGGGATGGCCGGGACAAGCCCGGCCATGACAATTCATTGTTTTAGCACCTGCGGATTGACGCAATTCGGCGGCACGCGGCCGGCGATCAGCGCCTCGATATTGTCGACGACGATATTCGCCATCAGCTCGCGCACCTCGGGCGTGGCGCTGCCGAGATGCGGCGCCAGCACGACGTTCTTCATGCGCATGAACTCGGCGGAGACCTTGGGCTCGTGCTCGAACACGTCGAGCCCGGCGCCGGCGATTTTTTTTCGCTTGAGCGCGCGCACCAGCGCCGCCTCGTCGATGATAGCGCCACGCGCCGTATTGATGATGAAGGCGGTCTTTTTCATGAGACCAAGCTCGCGCACGCCAATCTGGTGGCGGGTTTCCTTCGTGAGCGGCGAATGCAGCGATACGAAATCGGATTGGCGCAGCAAGTCGTCGAGCGGCGCGAAAGTGAGTCCGGCTTCACGCTCCTCGCCCTCCGACTTGCGCCGCGGCGTCCAGTAGAGCACGCGCATGGAAAAGCCCCGCGCGCGCTGCGCCACCGCCTTGCCGATCAGCCCGCCGCCGCCGACAAGGCCGAGCGTCTTGCCGTGGACGATCACGCCCATCAAGTGCCGCGACTGGCCGCCGGGAAATTTGCCGGCACGCACGAGCCTGTCGCCTTCCATCATACGCCGCGCCACCGCCAGCATCAGCCCGAAGGCGAGATCCGCGGTCGCCTCGGTGGTCACTGGCGCCGTGACCGTGACCGGGATGCCAAATTTCGTCGCGGCGGCGACGTCGATGTTCGACGGCGTGATCGATTGCGCGGCGATGAGGCCGAGCCTCGGGTTGGCCGCGACCACGGCGCGGTCGATTTTATCGTGCAGCAGGCAAAATAAGATTTCGGCCTTTTTCACAGCGGCGATGAGCCCGCGATGGGGGATGATGCGGCTGTCGTCGGAAAATACCTTCACAGTGGCAAAGGCCCGCATGCGTTTCATGGCGCTGTCGGCTACCGGCTGCGTCACGAAGATGCGCGGCTTGCTCACCGCAGCCACCGCACGATGCCGGCGACGCCGTCCACCGCGCATTGCGCGCCATCGGGAATTTTTCGCGTGGCGTCGAGCACGCCAAGCACCATGGGGATGCCGCGCTCGCGCCCAAGTGACGCCAGATGCGAGGTCGAGCCGCCGAGCTCGGCGACGACGCCGGCGACGCGTGGCAAAATGTGGCTGAGCGCTGGACCGGCAACCCGTGTCACCAGAATGTCGCCGGGCGCCACGCGCGACAATTCGCATTCGCAATTCACTACCACCGCCCTGCCCGCGCCCCAACCGATGCCGGCGGGATGGCCGCTGATGCCGGGATGCTGGAGCCAAATGGCGTCGGGCACGATGGCCGGCTCGACATGCAGCGGCCGCGACTGCAGCAGCCTGAAGCCCGCCCCATCCATCGCCCATTCGATCTCGACGGGCGAGCCGGCAAGCTGCTCGCATTTCTTCAGCAGCCGCCCGAGCGTCACCGCCTCTCCCGGCGAAAGACACGGCGCGCTCACCTGGTCTTCGGGCACGAGCTGCGGCGCGGCGACGCCATGCGCGCAGGTGTCGCGATGGCTCTTGCGGCCGGCTTCGATCGTGCGCAGGAAGCCGTTGCGCGACAGCACAATGCGGTCAGGCACCACTTCCCCTTGCGCGATGGCCGAGCCGAGGCCCCAGGTAGCCGAAATCAACATTTGGCCTTCGGCGGTTTCGCTTAACCCGCCGCCCGCGGCGCGCGCGGCGATCAGCGGCTGGATCAGCACCGCCATCGCCGTATCGGCGGGCGACAGCCCGTGATTGTCCATGTAGCGCCGGGCATTCGAGGTCCACAGCGCCGCCCAGCAGGCGCGCACCGCGGTGAGAAATTCGCTTTCGTCGGACAGGCCGAGGAAGCTCTCGAACTGGCCGGCAAAGTTTGCACCTTTGCGGTCCTCGATCAGCGCCGAAGAGCGCACCGCGCCGAGCGACCCGTCCGCCCGTTGTGCGCGCCAGGCGGCGAGCAGCGGATCGAGAATCTCCGGCGCGATCGGCTGCTGGTAGAGCGCCAGCCGGATCTGCACCGACAATTTGCGCGAGGCTGGCAGGTCCGCTTGCGCGTATTGCCGCGTCAGTTCGTCAATGCCGAGACGGCGCAATTGATGACGGTAAGCCGCCGCCGTCAGCGCAAACCCGCCCGGCGTCGGCAAGCCGGCTTGCGCCGATCGCGCAAGATTGGCCGCCTTGGGTCCGACGTGGTCGGCGTCGGTCGCGGCGAAGTTGGTCAGGGGAAAAATGAAAGTGGACATTGCCTTTGTTCGTGTCCCGGATGCGTTGCAGCGCGTAGCCCTTGCGAAGCGGTGCACCGCTGATCCGGGACCCAGCTTCCTTCTCGACAATTGGGGTCCCGGGCCTGCAGCGCACCACTTCGTGCTGCGCTGCGCCCGGGACACAAGGCCTATTTTACGTGGTCGCCATAACCCGGCAGCGGGTCGACCACGGTGATCTGCTTGACCGGGAAGTTCGACACGATCTCGATGCCGTCGTTCTTAACGATCAGCATTTCCTCGATGCGCACGCCGTAGCGGTATTTCTTGCCGTGCTGCGTTTCCAGCGCGAAGGTCATGCCTTCCTGGATGTCGATCGGATGATCGAGCGACCAGATGCGCGAGATCACCGGCGGGTCGTATTGGGCGAGGCCGAGGCCGTGGCCCCACAGATTGGCGGCCGCCTGGTCCTCGTCCTCGTAGCCCCAGGTCTCCATCGCCGAGGGCCACTTCAACGCGATGTCGCGCGTGGTGGCGCCGACCTTCACCGCGCCGATCGAGTTGTAGAGCCACTTCAGCGCGATCTCGTAAGTGTTCTTCTGCTCCTGGCTCGGTTCCTTGCCGACGCAATAGGTGCGGTAGTAGCAGGACTTGTAGCCGTTCCAGGTGAGCGCCGCCAAATCCATGAACACGATGTCGCCGGGCTGGATGATGCGGTCGGAGAAGTTGCGCCAGTTCGGCCAGGTGTTGGGGCCCGACGAGACGATGACATCCTCGACGTCTTCCATGCCGGCAAAGTTGTAGAGATACTCCATCAAATGCGCGGTCACCTGGTTCTCGGTGATGCCGGGGCGCAGGAACTTCATGCACTCCCAATGCGTGGCGTCGCCGATGGCGCCGACGATGCGGAAGCATTCCTGCTCGTCCTGGTTCTTGACCGCGCGCGCGTCCATCATCGCGCTCATGCCGTCGGTCCAGTTGATGTTGTTCTCCTTGAACACGTTGATCATGTTGATGTCGACGAAGTCGACGCCGAGCTTCTGCCCGGCGACGCCGTTGTCCTTCATCGCCTGCAACACCGCTTTGACGAATTTGTTCACCTGCTGCACCGAGGCGGGGCCGGCCGCGCCTTTGATCCAGGCGAAGGAATGACGCACGTTTTCTTTCGGGATCCACGGCGAATGCCGCTCGATCTGGAAACCGAGGTCGCCCTGCTCGAACAGGATCGGCCGCCCGTCGCCGCATAGCATGGCGTAGCGCAGGCCGGGTTTGAGTTTGTTCCAGCCCGGCGTCAGCGTGCCGGTGATGTAGCGCACGTTCTCATCGTACATGCAGAGCACGGCGCCGAGGCCGTGTTTCTTCATCATGGTGCGCGCGCGCTCGATTCGGTATTCGCGCAGCCGCTCCCAGTTGACCCGCTGCTGCCAATCCAAGCCGACGGTGCCGAAATTCGCAGTGCCCATGCAGTTCCTCCGTGTGGCGCTTTACGCCGGCGCCGTTTCCTGTTGATTGGGATAAAGTTTAAGCCGGTTTACCCCGGCAGCGAAAGTCGCCTTTCTCAGTTTCACAGCGACGCCGGCGCACCCGGCTGCTTGAGTGGGTGGGCACGGGCGAAAGCCTCGTTCTGGAAGCAGGTGTCGACGATGCGCTTGAAGGTCGGAAACGGCGCGATGTCGCACTTGAAATAGGCCGCGCCGACCGACTGCGCGGCGAGACAAATATCGGCGACGGTGATGGCGTCGCCCTGCGCGTAGTGGCCTGTTTCCTTGGAACCGGCAAGGTTTGCCTCCAGCGCCTGCAGCGCCGTCTCGTGCCAGTGATAGCCCCACTTCGCCACGCCCGCCGCGTCGACCCTGTATTCATGCTCGAGATACTCGCGCACGCGCGGCACGATCAGCGGATGCGTGTCGCAGGCGCAGATTTGCGCCAGCGCGCGCGCCCGCGCTCGGGCCTTCGGCGCCTTCGGCAGCAGCGGGGGGTTGGGATGCGTCTCGTCGAGGTATTCTAGGATGGCGAGCGACTCAAACAGCACCGTGCCGTCGTCCTCGATCAGCGCCGGCAGCGCCATCATCGGATTGATCTTGCGGAAGCGCTCCTCGCGCTGCTGGCCTTTGGGCAGATTGACGTCGATCACCTCGTCGGGCGTGATGCCCTTGAGGTTGAGCGCGATGCGCACGCGGAACGTCGCCAGCGAGCGCCAGAAGGAAAACAGCTTCACGATTGCCCCCTATTTCTTCGTCCCGCCCGGATCGGCTTTCAGTCCCGCCGCCTCGATGCCGGCGCAAGCGATGATCTCGTCGTTGTCGCCGGTGTCGCCGGAAATCCCCACGGCGCCGATGATGGCACTTGCCGGCGTCGCGGATCAGGACGCCGCCCGGATTGGGCACCAGGTGGCCGCCGCTCGCCGCGACAATCGCCGTGAGGAAATTCGGATTCTGCGCCGCGCGCTCCATCATGGTGCGCGCGCCCCAGCCCATGCCGAGCGCGCCATAGGCTTTGCCGACGGCGATCTCGAAGCGGATGATGCCGGAGCCGTCCTCGCGCTTGGCGCAAACGACATGGCCGCCGGCATCGAGCACCACGACGGTCTGCGGCATTTGCTTGAGCTCGCGCGCCTTCTTCAGTGCGGTATCGACGATGGTGGAAGCTTGCGCCAGTGAGACCGACATGAACGCTCCTTACTTCTTGCGATTGGCCCAATAGACCGGCATGCGCGCGCCGTCGCCGCCGCCGAAGCCGTTTCGGTTTGCCTCCTCGAAGCCGGCAAGCGCCGCCTTCGTCGCCGGCATGTCGGCGCCCTTGGCGGCGCCGGTTTCGACCATGGTGCGCAAATCTTTCACGCCGTTGGCAATGCTGAACGTGGTCGGGCCGGGATCGCGCCCCTCCAGCATGGCGACGATCATGTCGGCGCGCGTCTTTAACGCATTGTTGGCGCCGTTGCTCTCGGTGAACAAGTCGACAAGCCGCTTGGCGTCCCAGCCGGCGTCGCGGGCGATGGCGAAGGCCTCGCCGTAAGCTTGCCAGGCGACCATCAGCGGCAGGTTGATGGCGAGCTTCATCGACGAACCGGCGCCGACCGGGCCGCAATGCTCGACCTTGCGGCAGATCTGATCGAGGATCGGCTTGGCGCGCGCGGCGTCCGCCGGCTCGGCGCCCATCAGGCCGAGCAACTGCCCCTTGCGCGCCGGCGTAGTCGAGCCGCCGACCGGACATTCGACGAAGGCGGCGCCCTTGGCCCGCACCTTGGGCGCCAGATCGAGCTCGACCTGGGGCGGCACCGTGCTCATCTCGATAAACAGCTTGCCCTTGGCGTCACCGCTGAGCAGACCGGACGCGCTGTAGTAGACTGCCTCGATCGCCGCGCCGTCGGTCAAGATGGTGATGACCGTTTCGCTCGCTTGCGCGAGCGCGGCCGGCGTTGCGGCAATTTTGGCGCCGGCATCGGCCAGCGGCTTTGTTTTCGCCGCCGTGCGATTCCACACGGTCACTTGGTGGCCGACGTCCATGAGGCGCGCGGCAAGCGCGCTGCCCATGGCGCCGATACCTGCTACGCCGACTTGCATGGCTCCTCCCGGCGGCGACGATAGGCGATCACGGCGCGGCGTGAAAGCCGCCTGCCACTCGACAGGGCTGGGTGCGAGCGCATAAGACGGACGCGGCAGCTGGATCGGCGACTTTCTTTTTTGACAGGGAGAAATCTGAATGGCGGCGGCCAGAAAGCGTAAAGGCACGGTCGGCGTCATCGGCCTCGGCATCATGGGCGGCGCCTTTGCCAGGAACCTCGCCGCCGCGGGCTATCGCGTGCTCGGCTATGATATCAGCGCGACCGCGCGGCGCGCGGCCAAGCGCACGGGCGTCGAGATCGCTGACAGCGCCGCCGAGCTTGCAGCCAATGTGCCGGTCATCCTCACCAGCCTGCCCAAGCCGCAGGCGCTGGCGGCGACCGCACGCGTCATCGCCGCGGCCAAGCTGCCGCGCAAGGTGATCGTGGAGATGAGCACCTTCACCATCGCCGACAAGGAAAAGGCCGAGCGCGTGCTGCGCCAGGCCGGCCACGTCATGCTCGATTGCCCGGTCAGCGGCACCGGCTCGCAGGCGAAAAACCGCGACCTCGTCTTCTACGCCAGCGGCGACGCCCGCATCATCAAGCGGCTCAAGCCGATGTTTGCGGCCTTCGGCCGCCGCGTCTACGACGTCGGCACATTCGGCAACGGCAGCAAAATGAAATACGTGGCGAACCTGCTTGGTCGCCATCAACAACGTCGCCACCGCCGAAGCGATGGTGCTGGGCATGAAGGCCGGCCTCGATCCGCAGTTGATCTTCGATCTGATCCGCGCCGGCGCCGGCAATTCGCGCGTGTTCGAATTGCGCGCGCCGATGATGGTCAAGGGAAAATACGGCGACGCCACCATGAAGATCGATGTGTGGGACAAGGACATGCGCGTGATCGCCGACCATGCGCGCAAGATTGGCGTGCCGACGCCGATGTTCGACGCCTCGAAGCCGATTTACCTCAAGGCGATGAAGAGCGGCTACGGCGCCGACGACACCGCCGCGGTCTGCGCGGTGATGGAAAAGATGGCGAAGTTCAAGCGCCAGAAAAGCAAGAGGGCTCGCTAGGCATGGCCGCGCTGCAGCAGCGATCGGAAGTCCGCGACGGCATGCGCATCGATTGGGACGTGCCGATCGCAATGGACGACGATCTGGTGCTGCGCGCCGACGTCTTCCGTCCGGTGAAGGACGGAAAGTTTCCGGTCATCCTCTCCTACGGCCCCTACGCCAAGGGGCTTGCATTCCAGGACGGCTATCCGAGCGCCTGGGAGCGCATGGCGACCAAGCATCCCGACGTCGTTTCCGGATCGAGCAATCTCTATCAAAGCTGGGAAGTCGTCGATCCGGAAAAATGGGTGCCGCACAATTACGCCTGCGTGCGCGTCGATTCACGCGGCGCCGGCTGCTCGCCCGGCTTCATCGATCATTTCTCGCCGCGCGAAACAAAAGATTTCTACGACTGCATCGAATGGGCCGGCGCGCAGCCGTGGTCGAACGGCAAGGTCGGCCTCAACGGCATTTCCTATTACGGCATCAACCAGTGGCACGTCGCCTCGCTGCAGCCGCCGCACCTCGCCGCCATGTGCGTGTGGGAGGGCGCGGCCGACTGGTACCGCGACATGACGCACCACGGCGGCATTCTCTCGACCTTCTGGGAGAACTGGTACGACATGCAGGTCAAGACCGTGCAATACGGCGCCGGCGAGCGCGGCAAAAGGAGCCGCGTGCATGGCGGCCTCGTCTGCGGCCCCGAATTCATGACCGAGGCGCAGCTTGCGGCAAACCGCGCCGATTTCGGCGCCGAGATCGCCGCGCATCCGCTCGACGACGCCTATCACAAGGCGCGTTCGCCGGCGTGGGAGAAGGTCGTCACGCCGCTGTTCACCGCCGCCAATTGGGGCGGCCAGGGCCTGCACCCGCGCGGCAATTTCGAAGGCTTCGTGCGCGCCGCATCAAAGGAGAAATGGCTGGAGGCGCACGGCATCGAGCACTGGACGCATTTCTACACCGACTACGGCCGCAAGCAGCAGCTCGCCTTCTTCGACCATTTTCTGCACGGCAAGAAAGCGAAGTGGGAAAAGCAGCCGAAGGTGCTGCTGCAGGTTCGTCATCCGGGCGAAAAATTCGTCGCGCGGGCGGAAAACGAATGGCCGCTCAGGCGCACCAGGTGGACCAAGTTTTATCTCGACCCCGCCAGCATGGCGCTGACGCCGAAGAAGCCGACGCGCGGCGCCAGACTTTCCTTCCCCGCGATGAGCGACGGCCTCGTGTTCCTTACACCGCCGCTCGCCGCGGACACCGAGATCACCGGCCCGTCGGCGCTCAAGCTCACCGCCTCGTCATCCACCAGCGACGCCGATTTTTTCATCGTGCTGCGCGTGTTCACCGGCGACCTGAAAGAGATCGTGTTCCAGGGCGCCATCGATCCGCACACGCCGGTGGCGCAAGGTTGGCTGCGCGCCTCGCACCGCAAGCTCGACAAGAAACTGTCGACGCCGTACCGCCCCTATCACACGCACGACGAGAAGCAGCCGCTCGCCAAGGGCAAGCCGGTCGAGCTCGATATCGAGATCTGGCCGACTTCGATCGTGGCGCCGGCGGGCTATCGCGTGGCCTTATCGATCCGCGGCAAGGATTACGAATACGGCGGCGCCAGCGGCGGCAAGCTGTCCAACTTCAAGAACGAACTTAAAGGCTGCGGACCGTTCCTGCACGACGACGCGCGCAACCGGCCGCCCGCCGTTTTCACCGGCGTCACCACCCTGCATTTCAGTCGCAGCAAGGCGCCCTACCTGCTGCTGCCGATCATCCCGCCGAAAAAATTGGCCAGCGCAAAGAAGCGCCGGCGCAAATAGCAGACCGGCTTGGCCGACTATTTCACCATCGCGGACGCGACTACTTTTGCAGGCACTTTTCCACGCACGCACTGAAGATATGGTTTCGCTTGCCCCCGGTGTAGTTCAAGCATCCCTTATCGCAGGCTGCCTGCGAATGGGCGGGCTTTTTCGTCGCCGCATCGGCGCCGCTGCTAATCCCACGATAAGAAATGCTCCAAGAACAATCGCCAGTGTCGCGCGCATTGGTTCCTCCCGGTGATGAGAACGCGACGATAATCGCCATTGGCCATTGTTACAATGGCGCGCATCGCTGGAACCGGACGATGGCGATGCTGCGCCACGTCGGCGCTAAGAGCGACCCGGCTTTACATTCGGGAAGACATTAGCGGATGATAGGCTTGGTTCAATAAGCCACCGTGGGGAACGGCCGGCCGACATATCAGAGTTTCGATACGTGAAACCGCATGGGCCGATCAAAAGATCGAGCCCTAACAAATGCGACACAGGGAGGAACACAATGCCAGGTAAATTCACTCGCCGTAAATTCATGGCCGCGACGGCCGCAGGCGCTGCGGCGGCGACCTTCAAGTTCCCGATGCCGGCGGTCGCGCAAGCCGCGCCGTTCAAGCTCGGCCTGCTCACCGTCAAGACCGGCCCGCTGGCGCAAGGCGGCATCCAGATGGAACAGGGCGTGCTCACCTGGCTGAAGGTGCACGACAACAAGATGGCCGGCCGCCCGGTCGAGTTCTTCTCCGCCGACACCGGCGGCAAGCCGGCCGGCACCAAGACCAAGACGCAGGAACTGATCGAGCGCGACAAGGTCGACGTCATCGTCGGGCCGCTCGCCGCTTTCGAGCTGCTCGCCATCTCCGACTATTTCCGCGAGCACAAGACGCCGTTGCTGAGCCTTGCCGGCGCCGACGATCTCACCCAGCGCGCGCCCAATCCCTATTTCCTGCGGCCGTCGGCGACCTCGTCGCAGTGCATGCAGCCGATGGGTCACTACGCGGCGAAGGAGATGGGGCTGAAGAAGGCCATCACCATCGATTACGATTTCGCCTTCGGCTACGAGCAGGAAGGCGGCTTCCAGGCGGCGTTCGAGAAGGACGGCGGCTGCGTATGCGCCAAGCTGTGGGCGCCGTTGGGCACGCCGGACTACACGCCCTACCTCGCGCAGATGACCGGCAACGACGTGCTCTGCCAGGGCTTTGCCGGTTCGGGCCCGCTCGCCTTCATGAAGCAGTTGCGCAATTACGGCCTCAAATTTCCGGTCGTCACCGGCGAGACCGGCGGCGACGACGCATTGCTGCACGCCTTCGGCGACGAGGCGGTCGGCATGGTGAGTTGCGTGCCTTACACGCTCGACTTGCCGACCGACGCCAACCAGAAATTCGTCAAGGCGATCATAAAGGAATTCAACGCCGTTCCCGGTCAATACGCCGCGGGCCTCTACGTCAACTGCGACGTGGTGGAAGGCGGCCTCAAGGGCGCGGGCGGAACGTCGACGACAAGGAAAAATTCATGGCCGCGCTCAAGGCCGTGAATTTGCCGGACACGCCGCGCGGCCCGATCAAGTTCGACCATCTCGGCAACGTGATCGGCGACTTCTACGTCCGCCATCTGGAAAAGCGTTCAGACGCGCCCTACGGCCTCAAGCTCTGGAACAAGACGGTCAAGACCTACAAGGACGTCGGGCAGTTCTGGGACTGGCCGGAGAAGGAGTTCCTCGCGCACCCGGTCTATTCGCGGAACTATCCGGAAGTAAAGAAGTGCTGACCCGCACGTAAGCCTCGCGGGCGCCGCTCACCGGCGCCCGCATTCAACACCCGTCATTCCGGGGCGCGGCCGTTTGGCCGCGAGCCCGGAATCCATAGCCCCAGCACTGCGGAGTATGGATTCCGGGTCCGCGAGCTTCGCTCGCGTCCCGGAATGACAATTTGGGATTCTACTTCGGAAAGAAGGCGGCGATGACCTTCTGGCTGCTGCTGACGGCCAACAGCATCACCTTCGGCAGCCTGTTGTTCCTGCTGGCGGCGGGCTTCTCGCTGATCTTCGGGCTGATGCGCATCCCCAACCTGACGCATGGCTCGCTGTTCATGCTCGGGGCCTATTTCGGCGCCACCTTCGTCGGCGGCCTGCTCGGCACCATGTTCAATTTCTGGGTCGCGGCATTGATGGCGGCCGCGCTGGTTGCCCTGTTCGGCGCCATCATCGAGCGATTGCTGTTGCGCCAACTGCCGGGCCAGCCGCTGGCGCAGGTGCTGGTGACACTCGGTATTTCCTTCATCGTCGCCGATTTCTGCCTGATGGTCTGGGGCGGCGACCCGATCGCGGTGGCGGCGCCATCGGAGTTGAACGGCTTCGTCCGCGCCGGCCCGCTGGCGTTTCCGCTTTATCGGATCGCCGTCATCGGCATCGCCGCGGTGGTTGCCGTCGCGCTCTGGCTGCTGCTCGACCGCACGCGGCTCGGCGCCATGATCCGTGCCGGCGTCGACGATCCCGACATGGCGCGGGTGGTCGGCATCCGCGTCTCGCGGCTGTTCACCATCGTGTTCGCGCTCGGCGCCGGCCTTGCCGCCTTTGCCGGCGTGATCGGCGGGCCGATCCTCTCGGTCTATCCCGGCATCGACCAGTACATGCTGCCGCTGGCGCTGGTGGTGGTCATTATCGGCGGTTCCGGCAGCCTGCTTGGCTCCATGGTCGGCAGCATCGTCATCGGCTTCATCTATAATTTCGGCCAGGCGCTATTGCCAGAACTCGCTTATTTCGTTCTCTTCCTGCCCATGCTGCTGGTGCTGCTGCTGCGCCCGCAGGGACTGTTCGGCAGGTTCGTGCCATGAGCCCGCGCCTCGTCGCCTTGGCCGTCGCGCTGGCGCTGCTCGTCACGCTGCCCTACTGGATGCACGGCGACTATTACGTCAACGTCTCCAGCCAGATTCTGTTCTCCGCCATCTTCGCGCTGGGCCTGAACATCATCGCCGGCTATGGCGGGCTGGTATCGCTCGGCCATGCCGGGCTGTTCGGCATCGCAGCTTACGCCACCGGCTACATGTTGCAGGCGGGTTTTGGCCACCCCATCGCGATTCTCACAGCACTCGTCGTCGGTCTGGCCTCGATGGCGATCTATGCCGTGCTGTCGCTGCGCGCGACCGGCATCGGCTTCATCATGATTACCCTGGCGTTGGGCGAGATCATCTGGGGCCTCTGCTATCGCTGGATCAGCGTCACCGGCGGCGATAATGGCATCAGTCTGCACGGCCGGCCGCATCCGCTCGGCCTGTCAATCGATTCGCCCGGCGGCTTTTATTACACGACGCTGGTCGTGTTCCTGATCTGCTTTGCCGCCGTGGCGGTGTTCGTGCGTTCACCGATGGGCGCCGCGCTGATGGGCACCCGCGACCAGCCGCGCCGCATGAACGCGCTCGGCTACCACGTCTGGGCGATCCGCTTCTGGGCCTGCATGTTCTCCGGGCTGCTGACCGCGATCGCCGGCGTCCTGTTCGTCTACTACACCCAGTTCATCAGCCCGCAAGCGCTGGATTTGACCGTCTTCGGCCGAAGTGCTGCTGATGGTGATCTCCGGCGGCGCCGGCACGCTGCTTGGGCCCATCGTCGGCGCCGCCTTGGTGGTGGTCGTGAAAAGCGTGGTCAGCGGCTTCATCGAGCGCTGGAACATGCTGCTCGGCGCCATCTTCGTCGCCATCGTCATCCTGATGCCGGAAGGCCTGGTGCCCGGCAGCGCGCGGCTGTGGCGGCTGGCCTGGCGCATGATGAGCGCGCCGGCGAAACCTGCGGCGACGGAGGGCAAGCCGTGAGCGCGCTCACCGTCAGCGGCCTGAGCAAGGCCTTCGGCGGCCTGCACGTGACGCGCGGCGTCGATCTCGCCGTCGAGCCGGGCGAGCGGCGCCTCATCATCGGCCCCAACGGCGCCGGCAAGACCACATTGTTCAACCTGATCACCGGCGAGCTGACGCCCGACGCGGGCTCGATCCAGTTGTTCGGCCGCGACATCACCCAGGTGGCGAGCCGCCGCCGCGCCCATCTCGGCATGGCGCGCACCTACCAGATCATCACGCTGTTTCCGCACGACACCATCATTCATAACGTGCGGCTGGCGCTGCTCGGCCTGTCGCCGTCGCGCTGGAATCCGCTGATCGACCTGAAAACGCAGGGCCATTTCAGCGACAACGCCCGCGCCGCGCTCGATCGCGTGGGCTTGACGCCACATCGCCGAGCGGCCGCTGGCGCAGACCTCCTATGGCGAGCGCCGCCGCGTCGAGATCGCCATGGCGCTGGCGCAAAATCCGAAGCTCTTGCTGCTCGACGAGCCGTTCGCCGGACTCTCCATCGACGAGCGGCGCGACGTGCACCAGTTGCTGATGGCGATCCCGCGCGAGGTCACCATCGTCATGATCGAGCACAACATGGACGTGGCATTGGAATTTGCCGAGCGCATCACGCTGCTGCATTTCGGCGAGGTCATCGTCGAGGGCAATCGCGCCGAGGTGGTGGCCGACCCGCGCACCCGGGAGGTCTATCTTGGCCACTAGCGCCCTCGCGCTGCGCGGCATCGACGCATTCTACGGCGACAGCCACGTGCTGAGCGACGTGTCGTTCGAACTGGGCGAAGCGCGCATGCTCGGCCTGCTCGGCCGCAACGGCGCCGGCAAATCCACCTGCATGAACGTCACCATGGGCCTGTTGCCGCCGCGCCATGGCGAGGTGACCGTGTTCGGCGACGCCGGTGACCGGCCTGTCGCCGGAGATGATCGCGGCGCGCGGCGTGGCGCTGGTGCCGCAGGGCCGGCGCATCTTCAAGAGCCTCACCGTGCGCGAAAATCTCAGCGTCGCCGCGCGCAAGCCGGATGCCGGCAGCAAGCACGCGCCGTGGACCGAAGCCACCGTGTTCGCGATGTTTCCGCGGCTGGCCGAGCGGCACGGGCAGATCGCCGCGCATCTGTCCGGCGGCGAGCAGCAGATGCTGGCAATCGGCCGCGCGCTGATGGGCAATCCGCGCGTGCTGCTGATGGACGAGCCGTCGGAAGGCCTGGCGCCGCAGGTCGTCGCCGAAGTGATGGCCACCATCCGCAAGCTGAAGGAGAGCGGGCTGTCGATCGTGCTGGTCGAGCAGAACCCGATGCTGGTATTCGACGTCGCCGACGACATCGTCATTCTCAACACCGGCCAGGTAGCGGTGGTGTCGACGCCGGCGAAACTGGACATGGACGGCGCCGAGCTGCGCCAGCATCTGGGCGTGTTCTGATATTAATCGTCACAAGGACAATGGAAATGGCGGACATCTGGAACAAGTACGAGCCGACGGCCGCGCGCAAGCGCGGCAAACCGGGGCGCGAAAGTCGGCCAAAAAGCCTGACCGTCGATATGCACTGCCATGTGGCTGTGCCGCGCGTCGCCGACATCGTCACGCCGCATCTCAAGCAATCCACCGATCCGCTCGTTCAATCCTCGACGCCCGAAACGCAGGCGCTGATGGCCAAGCAGGCAGCCGATATCCGCGAGCGCATCGCAACGACCGATCATGCGATTCCGCGTGATGGATGACATGGGCGTGGACATGCAGCTCGTCAGCCCCGCTCCGCCGCAGATCTATTACAACCTTCCGCTCGATGTCGGCGTGCAGGCGGCGCGGGCGCTCAACGACGGCATCGCGGACTATATCGGCAAGCACAAGGATCGCCTGGTCGCGCTCGGCGGCGTGCCGCTGCAGGACGGTAACGAGGCGGCAAAGGAACTTGAGCGGGGCATGAAACAACTCGGCTTCAAGGGCGCCGAGATCTTGACCAACGTCAACGGCAAGGAACTGTCCGACCCCGCCTTCGCGCCGTTCTGGAAGAAGGCCGAAGAGCTCGACGCGCTCGTGCTGATCCACCCGACCGGCTTTACCCAGCCGCAACGCTTCGCCCGCTTCTATTTCAATAACGTCATCGGCAATCCGCTCGATACCACCGTCGCGCTGCACTATCTGCTTTTCGACGGCGTGTTCGAACGTCACCCGAAGCTGCGCGTTCTTGCGGTGCACGGGGGCGGTTTTCTTGGCGCCTACTCCGGCCGCATCGACCATGCGTGGGGGGCGCGATCGGACTCGCACGGGACGCTGCCAAAGCCGCCAACCTTCTACCTCAGGCGCAACGTCTTTTTCGACACCGTCGTGTTCACGCCGCATCAGCTTGAAGCGCTGGTGAAGACTTACGGCGCCGACCGCATCGTCATGGGAACGGATTATCCGTTCGACATGGCCGACTTCGATCCGATCGAGCATGTCGTTTCGACCGGCTTCGATGCGTCCGTTACGCGCCGCGTTATGCGGCGGTAACGCGAAGAAGCTGCTGGATCTGTGATCGCTTCGGCGCCTGAGCCATACTCCGGTCATTCCCGCGGAAGCGGGAATCCAGTTCTTGTTGCTCTGCGGTCCCCGCTTTCGCGGGGACGAACGGGAAATAGATTTACGCGCGTAGAAAATCCAGCACCGCCGTTTCCGCGATCACCGCGCCTGCGGTCGAGTGGCGGCCGGCGCGCGCGCGTTCCTCCTGCGTCTGCGTCGCCTGCAGATAGGCGCCGAGATGACGCGCGCGTTCGATGATGCGGACATTTTCCGGCAGCCGCGCCGCTTCGTAACGCTTGAGCGCGGCCTCGACATCCGCCTCCGCCTGCAAGGCCGCAACCAGCGCCGCCGCGTCGTCCGCCGCCTTCGACACGCCGGCGGCGACATGCGGGCGCGCGACAAAGGCCGCATCGCCGAGGATCGACACGCGGCCGAAGGCCATGCGCGGCGATTCCAGATCGTAAATCGGTTGCAGGATCGGCTCCTCGATCAGCTTCACCACCTGGCGGAATTGCGGCCCCAGCAGCCGTTCGGCGTCGGCGCGCATTTCGGCGATCGCCTCACGCCGGATCAGCGGCGGCGGAATGGAAATCGAATGGGTCACGCCGCTTTCGTCGGTGAGCAGCCATTGCAGCTTGGTCGCCTCATCCGCCGGCCGGTACCACACCACGTTGTAACGGCGATGGCCCGGGCGCAGGTCGTTGTCGGGCCCGGCCACCGGATAGCCGAGGAATTGCTCGCCCGGCGGCAGCGTGAAGGTCATGAATTCGAAAAGCTCGCGGTGCACGTCGGGCGCAAATGCGCTCTCCGCGATCAGCGCGCGCCACGCCGAGTAGCCGGCATAGAGCGGCACGACATCGGGCAGGCATTGCTGGCGCACGGTGGAGCGCAGCCCGTCGGCGCCCACCAGCAGCTCCGCTTCAATGCTTTCGCCATCGGAAAAATGCGCCGTGACTCCTGCCGCGCTTTGCGCGAAGCCGGCAAGCCCGCGCCCGCGATGATAGTGCTCGGGCGGAAACGCATCGCGCAGCAGCCGGTAGACGCGCTCCCAGGCGGTGAGCACCTGCGGACACTCAATCTCATGCGTGAGGCGGCCACCGGCATCGAGGATCTTGCGCGTGGTGATATGGACGCCCAGCGCGTCGGTCGCGAGCCCGAGGGCGCGCAAGCGCTCGATCAGTTCGTATTGGGCGACGATGCCGGCGCCGCGCCCGGAGAGTTCGCTGCCCACCCGCTCATAGATGTCCACGCTCCAGCCGGCGCGCCGCAGCAACAGGCCGCACAGCAGCCCGCTCATCGAGCCGCCGATGACAATCGCACGCTTGGCAGAAGGCCCCGGCAATGGCTTTGGCCTCAATCTTTCCGTTCCGCGCAATATGCTCTATATAAAGGCAAATAGCAGCGGAGGACTTCCCATGGCCCTGACCATGCTCGACAAGGCCGCCGAGAAAAAGGACAAATCGCAGTGGCCGGCGGACATCGCCGCCGAGTTCGCGCGCGAAGCCAAGAACCCCAACCCCTGCGTCGGCTCGACGCTGCTGTCGGAAACCGAGCGCACGCGCGTCTGGATCATCCGCCTCGCCCCCGGCGAGCGCATCGGCTTTCACCGCCACGTGCTCGATTATTTCTGGACCTCGGTGTCCGGCGGGCGCGGCCGCCAGCACGTGCATGACGGCACCACGGTCGAATACACCTATCAGCCGGGCGAGACGCGGCACGAGACTTACGGCAAGGGCGAGTTCAAGGTGCACGACCTGGAAAATCTCGGCGACAAGGAGCTGGTCTTCATGACCGTCGAGTTCAAGGACAGCGCCAACCAGCCGATGCCGTTGCCCGCCAACGTGCAGCGCCAAGCCGCCGCCTGATCGGACTAGCCAAGCCGCTCCCCTTCCTGCAAACTGCCGCGCGATATCGTGGGGCGGCTGGCCGGCCGCCGTGCGACAAACAAGAAACGTGAACATTCAGAGGGAGCAGCGCCGGCAATCTCGAGACGCAGATCGTGGCCGCATCGCGTTTGATGCGCCGCCGTGACTGACGCCGGCTCGAGACCGCATGGATTACGGTCTGCTGATCAACGCGATCATCGCGGGGCTGATGCTCGGCGGATTCTACGCCGCCGTCACCGCCGGCGTGTCGATCTCGTTCGGCATGCTCGACATCGTCAACATCGCGCATCCCGGCTTCATCATTCTCGGCTCCTATATCGCCTATATCGTCAACATCAATTTCGGCATCGATCCGATCGTGGTGAGCATCGTGGTGCTGCCGGCATTCTATGCGCTCGGCGCGCTGGTCTATCAGGTCTATTACCAGTCGTTCGAGAAGCGCGGCCAGGAATCGCTGCGCGGGCTCGCCTTCTTCTTCGGCCTGCTGTTCGTCACCGAAGTGGGGCTGAACCTGGTGTTCGGCGTCGACTATCGCTCCGTCAACGCCCCCTATATCGGCCCCAGCCTTCACATCGGCGTCATGGAGTTTCCGCTGCGCATGCTGGTGCCCTGCCTGGTGTCGCTGGCGATGTTCGCGGGCCTGCAGATTTACCTGTCGCGCACCTTCATCGGCCGCGCGATGATGGCGGTGTCGCAGGATCCACAGGCGCTGCAACTGATGGCGGTCAATCCGACCCGCATCAAGCGCATCGCCTTCGGCATTTCGATCGCCACCGCCTCGATGGCCGGCGCCTTCCTCATCATCATCCAGCCGGTCATCCCTCGGCCGGCCGCGACTATATCGGCCGCATCTTCGCCATCTGCGTGCTCGGCGGACTGGGCAGCCTGCCGGGAACCCTGATCGCGGCGCTGCTGCTTGGCGTCATCGAAAGCATCACCGCGACCTTCTACGGGCCGTCCTGGGCGCCGGCGGTGGCGTTCGGCATCCTGCTGCTCACGTTGGCCGTGCGGCCGTCCGGACTGTTGGGGCGATAGACGGTGCGCACCCCCACATTCATCCTCGTTCAACTGGTCATCGGCGCAGCGCTGTATGCGGTCTGCCGCCTGGTCGGCAACGACTACATCTTCTTTGCCGGCTACACGGTGCTGCAATACATCGTGCTGGCGACCGCCTGGAACATCCTCGGCGGCTATTGCGGCTATGTGAATTTCGGCTCCGCCGGATTTTTCGCCATCGGCGTCTATACCGCCATTTTCCTGTTCAACATCGGCCAGAACGTCGCCGGCGTCGCGCCCGCATTCTGCTGGCGCCGATGCAGGCGATTTTTCCGCTGCCGGTCCCGGTGCTCATCATCGCCGGCGGCGTCATCGCAGGACTGGTCGGGCTCGGCACCGGCTACCTGACGCTGCGGCTGCGCGGCGTCTTCTTCGCCATCGCCACGCTGGCGCTCGCTGTCGTGTTGCAGACCTTCGTCGTCAACTGGGCCTATGTCGGCGGCTCGCGCGGCGCCTATGTCATTCCGCCGGAAAACATTCCGTTTTTCGGCCCCTACATCCAATACCTGTTCGTGCTGATGATCGTTCTGGTGATTGTCGCCCTGACCACCGCGCGGCTCATCGAGCGCTCGCGGCTCGGCTTCGGCTTCGCCACCATCCGCGACGATGAAATGGCGGCGGAGGCCTCCGGCGTGCCGACGCTGAAGCTCAAGCTGATCGCGACCACGCTGTCGGGCGCGCTGATGGGCATGGCCGGCGCGCCGTTCGCCTTCTATATCGGCTACGTGCAGCCGGACTCCGCCTTCGACCTGTCCTACGCGGTCAACTCGATCGCCATGCCGATGATCGGCGGCACCACGTCCTGGATCGGGCCGCTGGTCGGCGCCATCCTGCTCGGCACGCTGCAGCAGGTCGCCACCGTCACCATCTCCTCGGCCGGCAACCTGCTCATCGTCGGCCTGTTGCTCATCTTTTTCGTCATCGTCGCGCCCAACGGAATTGTCGGTCTCGTGCAAGGCTGGATGCGAAAGGGACGCAAGCCATGAGCGCGCCCATCCTCGAGGTGAAAAATCTGAGCAAGCGTTTCGGCGGCTTCGTCGCCCTCGACGACATCAGCCTGTCGGTGCCGCAGGGCGAGCGGCTCGGTCTGATCGGGCCCAACGGCTCGGGCAAGAGCACGCTGGTCAATTGCATCTGCGGCACGTTGCAGAACGAAAGCGGCAGCGTGCATTTCGACGGCAAGCCGGTCGACGGGCTGCGCGGCGCACCAGCGCACGCGGCGCGGACTTTCGCGCAGCTTCCAGTTGCCGCGGCCGTTCACCAGCCTGAGCGTCGCCGACAATATCCGCGTGCCGCTGCTCTACACCGTGGCGCGCGCGCAGCGGCCACCATGTGCCGGCCGCCGAGCTCGATGCGCGCTGCGACGAATTGCTCAAGCTGGTGGCGCTCGACGCCAAGGCCACGCACTTCACCCGCGATCTGACGCAAGTGGAAATGCGCAAGCTCGAGCTGGCGCGCGCCGTCGCCGCCGAGCCCAAGCTCCTGCTCGCCGACGAGGCGATGGCCGGGCTGTCGCATTCCGAGGTCGAGGATATCGTCGCTCTTGCTGCTCCGGCTCAACGAGCGCGGCATCACCATCATCATGATCGAGCATATCATGCGCGCGGTGATGAGCTTTTCGCAGCGGCTGGTCGTGCTGGTCTCCGGCAAGATGATCGCCGACGGCAAGCCGGAAGCTGTGGTGCAGGATCCCGAAGTGGTGAGGGCCTACATTGGCCAATAACAGCCTCAGGATCGAGAATATCGACGCCGCCTACGGCTCCGTGCGGGTGATTCACGGCGTCTCGATCGTCGTCAATTCCGGCGAGACCGTGGCGCTGCTCGGCACCAACGGCAACGGCAAATCGACGCTGATGAAATGCGTGATGGGCATGGTGCGGCCGACCAGCGGCCGCATCGTCGCCGAGATCGACGGCGAGACGCATGACCTGGTCGGCATGGCGACCGAGCAGATCGTCGATCTCGGCATCGCGCTGGTGCCGGAGGGCCGCCGGCTGTTCCCGCGGCAGACGGTGGAGGAAAACCTGCTGCTCGGCGCCTTCCGCGCCAAGGCGCGCGCGCGAGATCGGGCGCAATCTCGATTTCTGCTTCGAGCTTTTCCCGCGGCTGGCCGAGCGCAAAAGCCAACTCGCCGGCTCGATGAGCGGCGGCGAGCAGCAGATGCTGGCTCTGGCGCGCGCGCTGATGCTGTCGCCCCGCATCCTGCTGATCGACGAGCCGTCCGTCGGCCTCGCGCCGGTGCTGGTGCAGCCGCACCATCGACGCCATCAAGCAGCTCAAGGACCACTATCAGCTCACCGTGCTGATGGCCGAGCAGAACTTCGCCCAGGCCATGCGCATCGCCGACCGCGGCTACGTCATCGTGCACGGCAAGATCGAGTTCGAGGGCCGCTCGGCCGACGAGCTCAACGACAACGATCTGATCCGGAAATTTATCTCGGCATGTGAGCGGGCCTTTCCCCGTCCTTCACGGGAAGAGGTCAGAAGCAAAACGGCGCGGGATTTTGCCCGCGCCGCTCTTTATGCATTGAAGGCTCGCGCGCTTATCTTGTGCGCCTTCTCGTAAGGATAGATGACCTTGCCGGTCGCCAGGTCTTCCGGCGTCGAGCACGGTCTGGTAGCTCATGCCGCGCCAGGTCTCCAGGTTCGCGTCGTCCTTGATGTCGTGATACTGCACCGTCAGCATCCGGCTGTAGGCCCATTCGCCCTTCGCGCCGAACTTGATCGGGCCCATCACGGTGTTGAAGGTGTGCGTCCTCAGATAGGCGGCGATCTTGTCGTCCTCGATGCTCTTGGCGCCCTTGACGGCGTCGCCGAGGATCTGGATGTAGGCATAGCCCCAGCCGCCGAGATAGTAGCCGAGCGGATCGACGCCCTCGGCCTTGGCGCGCGACTGGTATTCCTTGAAGAAGGCTTCGGTGCCGTTGTACATTTCCTTCTTGTCCGGCACCCAGGTCTCGTAGTTCACGATGCCGTTGAGCTTGCCCTTGAGCTTGTCCTTGAACACGGTGGCCTGCAGGCCGACCAGCGCGCCGCCGAACATTTTCGGCGTCAGGCCGACTTCATTGGCCGCCAGCACCATGCCGACCGAGTCGAGCGGATAGGCGCACACGACGACGATATCGGCGTTGACCGCCTTGATCGCGCGCACGATCGGCGCGAAATCGGTGGTCTTCGGCGGCGGCGGATAGCTCTTGTCGTAGACGATCTTGATGCCGTGCTTCTTGGCGTTCTCGCGCGCGCCTTCGCAGGCGTTCTGCGAGAATTCGGCATCGGCCATAGGTGAGCGCCACCGTCTTCGGCTTCGGATTCTGCTGCCGCGGCGATATTGAAGAAGCCTTCGGTGAACGAGCCCTTGGTGTCCTGCCCGGTCGGCAGCACCGAGAAGTATTTCGGATAGTTGAACTGCGCGTTCACGTCGAGCCCGAACAGGCTGATGAAGGTCTTGCCCTTGCGGATGACGACCGGCATCGCCGGCGCGATGTCGTTGGTGGCATAGGCCGACAGCACGAGATCGACTTTGTCGACGTCGAGCAGCTTGGTGTAGATGCCGGGAATTTCCGCCGGCGAACTCTTGTCGTCGTAATAGACGAGCTTCACCGGACGCCCGAGCAGACCGCCGGCCTTGTTGGTCTGCTCTTCCCAGATCTTCATGCCGAGCAGCGCCTGCTTGCCGTTCGCCGCCAGGAAGCCGGTCAACGACATGCCGAAGCCGATCTTGATCGGCTCCTTGTCCTGCGCCTGAGCGGTGGAGATGACGAAATCCTGCGCAGGCGGCGAACGATAAGCGCCAGCCCCGCAATCCACGCAAATGTCCGCGATTTGAGCTTATGCAGCATAGCCGTCCTCCCGAGTGACGTTGTTTTTTTGCATCTTACGCGTATTTCGCCTGCGCGCGCTAGAGGCAAGGCAGCGATCATCGGGAAGGTGGGCTATATCCCCTCCACCATCATGGTCTCCACCTCGCCGGCGCCGCCGCGGCGGAATGCTGCGGCGCGGTCGTATTCCGGCGATGTGAAACAGGCGACGCCCTGCTCCAGCGTCGGAAATTCAATCACAATGAAGCGGTGGAATTTGTCCGGGCCTTCCATGATCTGAAACCGGCCGCCGCGCGCCAGCACCTTGCCGCCGAATTTGGCGATGATGCCGGGCACCAGATCGGTGTATTTCTTGTATTCGACCGGATCGTTGACCTTGGACCGGGCAACCCAATAGGCCGGCATGCTTGCTCTCCCTCTTTGCTGACGGGCAATATTCAAAACGCCAATGCCGGGCACAAGGCCCACTAATAGGACGAGAGCATGCCACGCAAGATCATCGACATCTCCGTGCCGCTGGAAAACACCGTCGCCGCCGATCCGCCGGGCTATGGGCCGAGCATCGAGTATCTCGATCATCAGGCGACCGCCGCCGACATCCTCAAATTTTTTCCCGGTCTGAAAAAGGAAGACCTGCCGGACGGCGAGGGCTGGGGCTTCGAATGGGTGCGCCTGTCCACCCATTGCACCACGCATCTCGACGCGCCCTATCATTTCGCCTCGACCATGGACCACGGCAAGCGCGCCATCACCATCGACGAGGTGCCGCTCGACTGGTGCTTCCGCCCTGGCGTCAAGCTCGACTTCCGCAAATTCGCCGACGGCTATGTGGCGAGCGCCGCCGACGTCGAAGCGGAGCTTGCGCGCATCGGCCACACGCTCTCCCCGCTCGACATCGTCGTGGTGAACACCTCCGCCGGCGCCGCCTATGGCCAGCCCGATTACGTCGCCAAAGGCTGCGGCATGGGCCGCGAGGCAACGCTTTATCTCACCGAGCGCGGCGTGCGCGTCACCGGCACCGACGGCTGGAGCTGGGACGCGCCCTTCATCTACACCATGCAAAAATACGCCAAGACGCACGACGCCTCATTGATCTGGGAAGGCCATCGCGCCGGCCGCGACATCGGTTACTGTCACATTGAGAAGCTGCATAACCTCGAAGCGCTGCCGGCGACCGGCTTCACGGTCGCCTGCTTTCCGGTCAAGGTACGCGGCGGCTCCGCCGGCTGGACGCGCGCCGTCGCCATCATCGACACATGAGCCACATGAAAAGCTCCCTGAAAAACCTCACCATCGATGCCGAGCGGCTGTGGGACGACCTGATGCAGACCGCCAAAATCGGCGGCACGGCCAAGGGCGGCATCTGCCGGCTGACGCTGACGGACCTCGACCGTGAGGTGCGCGACTGGTTCAAGGCGCGGGCGCAACAACTCGGCTGCGCCGTCACCGTCGACGACATGGGCGCCATGTTCGCGCGGCGGCCGGGCCAGCGCGCCGACATTCCTCCCATCGCCATGGGCAGCCATCTCGACACCCAGCCGACCGGCGGCAAGTTCGACGGCGTGCTCGGCGTGCTCGCAGCCCTCGAAGCGCTGCAGACCTTGCAGCGCGCTGGCTACGAGACCTTCGCGCCTATCGAAGTGATCAACTGGACCAACGAGGAAGGCTCGCGCTTCTCGCCACCGATGATCGCCTCCGGCGTCTTCGCCGGCGCCTTCAAGCGCGACTTTGCCCACGCGCGCCAGGATCGCGACGGCGAAAGCTTCGGCGCTGCGCTCACAAAAATCGGCTATCGCGGGGCCGAGCCCTCCGGTGGCCACAAGCTCTCGGCCTTCTTCGAGCTGCACATCGAGCAAGGCCCCTATCTCGAGGCCGAGGGCAAAGAGATCGGCGTCGTCACCGGGGTGCAGGCGATGCGCTGGTACGAAGTGACGGTGACCGGCACGGAAAGCCATGCCGGCACCACGCCGATGCAGCGCCGCCACGATGCGCTGCTCGGCGCCGCGCGGCTCGTCGAATTCGTCAACGCCGGCGCGCGCAAATTCCCCGAAGCGGTCGGCACCGTTGGCCGCGTCGAGGTCAGGCCCGGCTCGCCCAACGTCATTCCCGGCGAGGTCTATTTCACCCTCGATCTGCGCGATCCGGACGCCGCCGTGATTGACGCCATGGAGAAGGACTTCATCGCCGCCACCAGGCGCGTCGGCGACGAGCTCGGCTTGCAGATCACGTTCACGCCGATTTCGGCGGAGCCGGCCGTCAAGTTCGACGCTGCTTGCATCGCCGCCGTGCGCGCGGCGGCGAAGGTGTCGGGCTTTTCCAGCCGCGACATCGTCTCCCGCGCCGGCCACGACGCCACCTACATCTCGCGCGTCGCGCCTACCGCGATGATCTTCGTGCCGTGCAAGGACGGCATCAGCCACAACGAAGCGGAATTCTCATCGAAGGAACAATGCGCGGCCGGCGCACAGGTGCTGCTGCAGGCCGTGCTCGATTACGACCGGCAACTGGCCGAGCGTTTGGGCGGGAAATAGTTCTTCGTCATTCCGGGGCCGGCTGAAAGCCGGAACCCGGAATCCAGACGAAAGCTCAGCGATTGCTTCTGGATTCCGGGTTCGCTCGCTTGCGCTCGCGCCCTGGAATGATGGCTACGCCTCCGCCGCCTTGCGCGCACTGAGCGCCAGCAGCACCAGCGCCCAGCCGCCGAAGATCATGTTGATGCCGACGAGCAGGCCCAGCGCCCAGGCCGCGGAAAGCGGCAGCCCGGAGACGATAACGCCGGCCAAGATGAGGTCGACAATGCCGCTGAACAGCATCCAGCCCCATTGGCCGGTCAGTTCGCGCTTGTGTTCGAGCGCGAACATGATGGTGGCGACGCCCTCGACGGCGAAGAAGGCGATCAGCACCAGCGTCAGCGACAACGCGCCGGTGAGCGGCTGCACTAGCAGCAGCAGGCCGACGACGATGGCGAGCAGGGCCGAGATCAGCGACCACCAGAAGCCTGGCGCCTGCCGCATCATGAAGGTCGTGTACAGGCCCATGATGCCGGCGATGAGGAAGAGCCAGCCGAACAAAATGGTCACCGCCAGCGTTGCCAGTGGCGGCAGAATAATGGCCAGGCTGCCGAGGATGAGCAGCAGAATTCCCTCGAACAGATAGAGCTTCCAATGCTGATGCAGCGCATTCGTCACGGCGCGTTGAATGGTGGTGGACATGACAGCCTCCGCTCGTTGCCCGCGGGGATGATATCCCATTTCTCGTGACGCCGATATATCGGACCGCTCACCACCAGGTCGGCTTGCCGGCAAGCTCCGGCCAGCCGATGTCGCGCGAAGCTTTGCTTGCGGCCTCGTCCGGCCGCAGTGCAACATCCCATTCGGCGGCGGTGATGCGCCGGCCGTTGAAGCCGTTGGCCGCCTCCGAGATCAGCCAGCGGATCGGCGGCCCCATGATCGCCGGCCGGTACATCTTGTCGCGCGGCCAGCCGGCGGCGTCGGAGATGAACGGCGTGTCGGTCGGCCCGCCCGGCACCAGCACATTGACGGTGATGCCGGTTCCCTCGAGCTGCTGCGCCCACACCGCCGACATCGACTCTAACGCCGCCTTGGTCGCGCCATAAGGCAGCACGCGGTGCATGGTGCGGTAGCTGGTCGTGTTGTTGACGATGCGGCCCCATCTCGCTTTGCGCATATTCGGCAGCGCGGCCTTGGTCAGCAACAGCGGCGCACGCACATTGACGGCGAAGAAGCGGTCCCAGATTTCGGCGCTGAGTTCCTCGGGCTGCGGATGCTTAGTCTCGGCGTCGGGGCGGACCACGGTCATGCCGATGCCGGCATTGTTGATGAGCCCGTCGATGCGGCCGAAATGCGCCACCGTCTTGTCCACCGCGGCGGCGCAGGCCGCGACATCCTCGACGTCGGCGAGAATCGGAAACAGATGTTTGGCGTCGTGCGCGGCGATAAGTTTCTTGAGCGTCTCAGGATTGCGGTCGATCGCGGCCACGGCGTGACCGTCCTCGATCAGCGCGGCGGTCATCACCGCGCCAAGGCCGCCGGCGGCGCCGGTGATCAGGACAACGCGGCCGCCAGCCATCGCTCATTCCACCCAATCGGCGCATTTCTGCACCGTGGTTTCGCCGCCCCAGGGCATGATCGGCACCGACGATGTCGAGTTCTTCGGCGAGCCTTCGATCGGCCGGTCGCTATAGACCATGTAGACCAGCACGTTGCGCTTGGTGTCGCAGCCGCGCACGATCTGCATTCTCTTGAAGAACAGCGAGCGGCGCTTGCGGAACACGTCTTCGCCTTGCGAGAATTTTTCCTTGATCGTGATCGACCCGATCTGCCGGCAGGACAGCGAAATGTCGGACACCTCCTCCGCCACCTTCAGCCAGCCCTTGATGCCGCCGCGCTCCGGCGCAGTGAAATGACAGGCGACGCCCTCGACCGCGGGATCGTCGATGCCGTAGGTGGCGAGCTTGTCGTTCGGCGTCAGCATCTTGAACACCGTCGATTTTCTGAAGATCAGGTCCGGTGCGTCGGCCGCGCGCGAAGGAGCGGCGGCAAAGACAACACATGCAGCGATAAGGCAGGCCAATACGGTGCGCAAGAAACCCTCCATCGAATTTCCCGCCACATAGGCAGCGGAGCGGAGCTAGGGAAGAGGCAGCGTCACGCCCACAGCCGTTCTTTTTCCAGGCCCTTGTAGATGCCGGCGACGTATTCGCCGTAGCCGTTGAACAGCAGCGTCGGCCGGTGCTCGCCGGTGCCGATCAGTTCCTCGGTCGCCTGGCTCCAGCGCGGATGCGGCACCGCCGGATTGACGTTGGCCCAGAAGCCGTATTCGGACGCTTGCAGCGCCTCCCACATGCCCTTCGGCCGCTTGTCGGTGAAGGTGAAGCGCACGATCGACTTGATCGACTTGAAGCCGTATTTCCACGGCACCGCCAGGCGCAAGGGAGCGCCGTGCTGCTTCGACATCGGGTGGCCGTAGGCGCCGGTGGCGAGGAAGGCGACTTCGTTGGTCGCTTCAGCCATCGTCAGGCCCTCGATATAGGGCCACGGATACCAGCTCTGGCGCAGGCCGGGCGCATATTTGGGTTCGTTGAAGGTCTGCATCTCGACGAACTTCGCCGAGCCGAGCGGCCTGGCGAAATCCACGAGCGTCTTGAACGGGAACCCGGTCCAAGTGATGGCCATGCTCCAGGCTTCGACGCAGCGGTGGCGGTAGGTGCGCTCTTCCAGCGTCATCTTGCGGATGAGTTCGTCGATGCCGATTTCAAACGGCTTTTCCACCATGCCGTCGATCTTCACCGTCCACGGCCGCATCGGCAGCAACTGCGCCTGCTCGGCGACGTTCTTGGTCGAATTGAATTCGTAGAAATTATTGTAGTGGTCGTTGATCTTCTCGTCGGTGATCGGCCGGTCGAGCTTGTATGTCTCGTTGCGCTTGGCCGGATAGAGATCGGCCGTCGGGTCGGGCAGATGGGCGAGATCGGTGACGCGTTGCGCGCTCGCCGTGCGCGGCGCCAGCGCCAGTGCGGCGGCGCCGGCCAGAAGGCCGCGGCGGTTGACGAAGAGATGCTCAGGCGTGGCAAGGCGGTCGGGCATGTCCCAGCCGCGGCGGCGGATCACGTTCATCGTTCGAATCCTCATGGCGGCGGCCGGCCAAGGGGTAAGGCCGCCCGCGCTCACAGGCAAGTCACGGATGCGGGAGCATGGCCCCGGACTCGTGTCCCGGGCGCAGCGCAGCACGAAGTGATGCGCTGCAGACCCGGGACCCAGCCATTTTCTTTGCATCGGCAAAATTAACCTGGGTCATCACTCCGCCGCCCGCCGCGCCGCGACGATCTGGTCGGCGTTGCGGCCGGTCAGTTCCGCCATGTGGTCGAACTTGAAGGTGAAGGAGCCGACGCCGGCGGTGGCCGAGCGGATTTCGATGATCAGGTCGCCGATTTCGGCTTCCGCCATCTGCGCCCGCACCATGTCCCAGCCGTCCCAGCCCTCGCGCGTGTCGAAGCCGAGAATTTGCCCGCGCCGGCCGGAGAGGATGGCGTTGATTTTCGCCGTCGCCTCGTTCGGGCAGACGATCTCGACCAGATGGATCGGCTCGAGCAGCACCGGCTGGCATTGCGGCAGGCCCTCGACGATGCCGATGCGGCCGGCGGTGCGGAACGCCATGTCGGAGGAATCGACGGTGTGATAGCTGCCGTCGACCAGCGTCACCGCGAGATCGACCACCGGGAAGCCGAGCGGCCCGTGCTTGAGGGCGTCGATGACGCCCTCCTCCACCGACGGGATGTAATTGCGCGGCACCACGCCGCCGGTGATCTTCTCCTCGAACTTGAAGCCGGAGCCGCGCGGCAGCGGTTTGATCTCCAGCACCACGTCGCCGAACTGGCCGTGGCCGCCGGACTGCTTCTTGTGGCGGCCGCGGATGCTGATCGGCTTCTTGATGGTCTCGCGATAGCCGACGGCCGGCGGCTGCGTCGATACCGGCACGGCGAAGCGGTCAGCGAGGCGCTCGGTGGCGACGCGCAGGTGCATTTCGCCCTGCCCCCAGATCACCACCTCGTGGTTTTCCGCGTTGTGCACGATGCTGAGCGAGGGGTCTTCCTCGGTCAGCTTGGCGAAGGCCTGGCCGAACTTGACGTCGTCCTTGCGCTCTTTGGCATGCACGGCGATGGCCAGCACCGGCGCATAGGGCTTGACCTCGACGAGCGAGGCCGGCGCCGTCTTGCCGGTGGCGAGCGTGTCGCCGGTCTTGGCCTGGTCGAGCTTGCCGAAGGCGACGGTCTCGCCGGCGGTGGCCGGCGCCGCGCTTCTCGGAATGCTGGCCCATCAGCTTGAACACCGCGGCGACGCGCCCGGCCTCGCCGGTCGGCGTGTTGAAGCGTGACGCCGTCGCCGGCCGTGGCCGGCCAGCATGCGGGCGACCGACATCTTGCCGCCGTGCGCGGTGTGCAGCGTCTTCAGCACCAACGCCAGCGCCTCGCCGTTCGGCTTGGCGCCGAGGCGCGCGGCGACTTCCGCCACGCCCGGCACCTCGTGGCGGATCGCCTTGAGCAGGCGCAGTACGCCGTTGGTGCGCGTGGCGGCGCCGATCAGCACCGGACAGATGATGCGCTCGCGCAATTCCTTGGCCAGATCGTCGAACACCTTGTCGCGCGGCGGCTCGATGTCTTCGAGCAACTGCTCCATGAGCTGGTCGTCGTGGTCGGCCAGCGTCTCCAGCATGGTGAAGCGCGCTTCCTTCTCGCGGCTGGCGTCGTCGCCGGCAAGCTCGACCACCTCCGACGCCGCGTGCTCCTTGTAGACGTAGGCGCGCTCGAGCGCGAGATCGACGAAACCGGAAATGATGTCGCCGTGCCAGATCGGAATTTGCCGCAGCACCAGCGGTACGCGCGAGGCCGGCTGCAGCAGCTTGAGCGTCTCGCGCACGCGCTTGTCGGCCTTGTCGATCTTGTTGAGGAAAAGTATATGCGGAATGCCGAGGTCTTCGAGCTCGCGCAAAATCAACTGCAGCTGCGGCACTTTCTTCTCGTCGGCCTCGCAAACCACGATGGCCGCGTCGATCGCCGGCAGAACGCTGCGCATGTCGTGGATGAATTCGATGGAGCCGGGGCAATCGAGGAAGGTGTAGTTGTCGCCCATGAAATTGGTGGTGGCGACGGACACCTCGACGCTCATTTTATGATGGCGCGCTTCCTTGCTGGCGTCGCCGACCGTGGTGCCCGCTTCCACCGTGCCCTGGCGCTGGATGGCGCCGGTGCGGGCGAGAATTGCTTCAAGTAACGCTGTCTTGCCGCTCTGGAACGGGCCCACCAATGCAATGCACCGTGGACCCCTGGGACCCGTGCCGCTTTGTCCCATGCCGACCTCCCTTGCTGGACCGGGAGTTGGACCTATGCCCGGCCCTTGTCACAGTATCGTCTCAGGTGGGGGCGCCACTGGCAAGGCCCGTGGTGGATGAAACGAAACGGCCGCCGTAAAGGCGGCCGTCGCAACAGTCGGCCGGCGGACGGTTACGGCCCGGGCCGCAATTCAAGCGAGGCGACGCCGGCCGCGATGTTGAGGCCGGTCTGTCCGGTGATCGACAGCGGCTGCAAGGCGAACGTGCGGTTGGAGCCGCCGATCAGCACGTTGGCGCCGAGGCCGACGGCGACCGTAGCTTCCGCTGTCGCGCCGGAATAGACGCCGGCAAGGGCGCCGGGGCCGATCACGTTGGTCGGTGAGTAGACAGCCCACACCATCTGCCCGGCCGTGGTCGCGCCGATATCGATGCCGAATTTCTTGATGTTGCCGGAATAGAGCTCAGCCGGCAGCGCCGGCGCTTGTGGCGCGGGCGGGGCCGGCGCGAAGGTGCATTGCACCGATTTTTGCGAGGCGATGATCATGCCGATGCCGCCAGAAACGTCGCAGAACAGCGTGCCCACCTGCACCGGCGCCTGCGCGGCCGCGCCGCCGATGCCGGAGACAAAGCCTAACGCGAGGCCGAAAAGCCCCAATACCAATCGTCGCATATAAATCCCCCGTGGTGGATGGATGTTCGCCGTGGCGCCGATTGTGGGCGGAACTTTGCGCCGAGTCAAAACGCATAAGTCCGTCATTCCGGGACGCGTCGAAGGCGCGGACCCGGAATCCAGACCCATGCGACCGGCTTTCATGTTGCTCTGGATTCCGGGTTCGCCCGCCTGCGCCCTTCGGGCTTCGGCGGCCGCCCCGAAATGACGCTAACGCGTCATTTCAAATTCCCGCAGAAGCGCTGGATGCGGCGGCAGGCTTCTTCCAGGTCTTCGGTCTTGGTGGCGTAGGAAATGCGGAACGCAGGTCCCAGCCCGAAGGCCGTACCCTGCACCACCGCCACGCCCTCGGCTTCGAGCAATTCGGTGACGAAGTCCTCGTCGCTCGAAAGCTTCTTGCCGGTCGACGCCGTCCGCCCGATGGTGCCGGCGCAGGACGGATAGACGTAGAAGGCGCCTTCCGGCGTCGGACACTTGATGCCGTTCGCCTGGTTGAGCATCGACACCACGAGGTCGCGCCGCTCCTTGAAGATCTTGTTGTGCTTGGCGATGAAATCCTGCGGCCCGTTGAGCGCTTCCACCGCCGCCCATTGCGACACCGCCGTCGGGTTCGAGGTCGACTGCGACTGGATCATCGCCATCGCCTTGATCAGCGGCTCCGGGCCGCCGGCAAAGCCGATGCGCCAGCCGGTCATGCAATAGGCCTTAGAGCAGCCGTTGATGGTGAGCGTGCGCGGATAAAGCTGCGGCTCGACCTGCGCCGGCGTGGTGAACACAAAGTCGTCGTAGACCAGGTGCTCGTACATGTCGTCGGTCATCACGTGCACGTGCGGATGCTTGAGCAGCACGTCGGTGAGGCCTTTAAGTTCCGCGCGCGTGTAGGCGGCGCCGGTCGGGTTCGACGGCGAGTTGAGCAGCAGCCATTTGGTCTTCGGCGTAATCGCCTTTTCCAGCGCCGAAGGCTTGAGCTTGAAGCCGTCTTCCATCTTGCAGACGACTTCCACCGGCTCGCCGCCGGCGAGCAGCACCATGTCCGGATAGCTCACCCAGTACGGCGCTGGAATGATCACCTCGTCGCCGGGGTTCAGCGTGGCGACGAAGGCATT
Source organism: uncultured Alphaproteobacteria bacterium (assembly GCA_963753925.1). Classification (GTDB taxonomy): domain Bacteria; phylum Pseudomonadota; class Alphaproteobacteria; order Rhizobiales; family Xanthobacteraceae; genus Pseudolabrys. The sequence continues at coordinate 157,409 of CAVWEF010000003.1, read as the reverse complement.
GTACAGCACCTGCTTGCCGCCGGTGCCGATGGTGATCTGCTTGGCCGTGTAGTTGAGGCCGTTGTCGCGCTTGAATTTCTTGGCGACGGCGTCCTTGAGTTCGACGATGCCGTCGACGTTGGTGTACTTCGACGCCTTGCCGCTCTCGATCGCCTTGATCGCCGCCTGCTTGATGTTGTCGGGCGTATCGAAATCGGGCTCGCCGGCGCCGAGCCCGATGACATTGCGGCCCGCGGCTTTCAACGCGCGCGCCTTGTCGGTGACGGCAATGGTCGCCGAGGGCTTGATGCGCTTGAGTTGGTCGGCAAGGAAGGCCATCGGTCGCTCCGAATCCGGACGTCTCATGAATACATGATGTCGTAATGGGCCAAAAGCGCGGCAGCAAGCGGCAATAGTTGATCGGTTCATCACGCCTGTTGATGGCCTAACTGTCCCTTAAGCCTGCGCTGCTAAACCGCTGCCGATGGCCGGTTTTATCGACATTTTTCGCGGCGGCGACTGGGTGACGCGCGAGCGGGCGCGGCTGGTGGCATTCGCCGTGCTGGCGGCCACACTCATCTGCGCCGCTTTTTTTCTCGCCACCGCGCATGGCTTCAACGATCGGCTCGGTCGCCCGCTCGGCACCGATTTCTCCAGCTTCTACGCCGCCGGCACCCTGGTGCTGGATGGCCAGCCGGCCGGGCCTTACGCCCTCGCCGTGCAGCACGCGCGCGAACAGGCGATCTTCGGTTCGGCGACGCCGTTCTACATCTTCCCCTATCCGCCGTTCTTCCTGCTCATCGCCGGCGCGCTGGCGCTGCTGAGCTACCCGCTGTCGCTCGTCGTCTGGCAGGGGGCCAGTCTTGCGCTTTATCTTCTGTCCATCCGCGTCATCCTCTTCTCTTACCTTCCCCTGAAAGGGGGAGGTCGATCGCGAAGCGATCGGGTGGGGGTCAACAGCGGCGCCGAAGATGGAGCCCCACCCGGCGCGCTGCGCGCGCCGACCTCCCCTTTGCAAGGGGAGGTTAGAGCCGACCCGCTTTGGCTTCTTGTCGCCCTCGGGTTTCCAGCGGTGTTCGTTAATCTCGGCCACGGACAGAACGGCTTCCTCACCGCCGGCCTGTTCGGCTTCGCGCTCGCCGCCTTGCAACGCAGGCCGTTGATCGCCGGCGTGCTGTTCGGCCTGCTCGCCTACAAGCCGCAGTTCGGGCTGATGATCCCGCTCGTCTTGCTGGCGACCGGGCAATGGCGCGTCATCGCTGCCGCTGCCGCGACCGTCGCGACGCTGGCGCTGACAACGCTTGCTCTGTTCGGCGCCGACGTGTGGCAGGCGTTCATTGCCTCGACGACGGTTACGCGCACGACACTGCTCGAATACGGCGACATCAGCTGGTTCAAGATGCAGAGTGCGTTCGCCGCGCTGCGCCTGTGGCACGCGCCAATGGACCTTGCGTATTTCGTGCAAGGCGCGGTCACGCTCGCGGTCGCGGTTTCGCTCGTCCAAGTCTGGCGCAGCCGCGCGCGTTATCCGCTGAAAGCCGCGGCGCTGCCGGTGGCAACGCTCTTGGCGACGCCGTTCTGCTTCGACTACGACCTGATGCTGCTGGCGCCGGCCATCGCCTTCCTCGCCGTCGATGTGACCGAGCATGGTGTCGCGCCGTGGCAGAAATCGATGCTGGCGGCGCTGTGGATTGTCCCACTGGTCGCCCGCACGGTGGCGGGCGCCACGTTGATTCCCCTCACAGTTCCGCTGCTGCTGCTCGCCTTTGCATTTATGTTGCGCTGCGCCATGGCTGGCGGCGGCGCATCGCGGTTGTGGCATTTCGCCGCGCGCCCACTAAAATAGGCTGAAAGAGCCGGATCAACGGCCGCAACCATCCAGGGAGCGCGCCCATGAAGCTGACGTCTGAGCAGCTCAAGGCCTTCGACGAACAAGGCTACGTCTTCTTCCCCAACTGCTTCTCCGAGGAAGAAATCGCGCTGCTGCGCGTGGAAGCCGAGAAAATTCTCAAGCTCGACCGCCCGGAAGTGTGGCGCGAAAAGAGCGGCGCCCCGCGCACCGCTTTCGCCGCGCACAAATTCAACAAGGTGTTCGAGGTGATGTCGCGGCACCCGCGCCTGGTCGAGCCTTTGCAGCAATTGTTCGGCGAGCCGGTTTACGTCCATCAGTTCAAGCTCAACGCCAAGGCCGCCTTCGAGGGCGATGTCTGGCAATGGCATCAGGATTACGGCACCTGGCAGCGCGACGACGGCATGCCGGAAGCCCGCGCAATGAACATCGCGATTTTCCTCGACGACGTGCTGCCGATCAACGGCGCGCTGATGATCATCCCGAAGAGCCACAGGCAGGGCGTCTTCGCCGCCGGCCACGATGTCACCACCACCTCCTATCCGCTGTGGACGCTCGACAAGGAGACGGTGACGCGGCTCGCCGCCGAAGCCGCCGGTCCCGACGGCGTCGGCATCGTCGCGCCCACCGGCAAGGCCGGCTCGGTGCTGATGTTCCACGGCAACCTGGTGCACGCCTCGCCGCCCAACATCACGCCCTATCCGCGCAAGATCGTGTATCTGACGCTGTGCGCGGTCTCCAACCACATCACCAAATTCACCCGGCCCGAGTTCATCGCGCATCGCGACTTCACGCCGATTGAGCCGGTCGCCGACGACGCGCTGGTCGAATACGCCCGCGCCCACCGGGTCGCCGCGGAATAAAGCTTTCGTAGATTGCGTCCGAGCAAATAAAACTTTCGCATTGCGGCCACGCAATTGCCGGACTTTGTCGGCCCTATCCGCCCGCGACGCGGTCAAAGGATTCGCAATGCATACGCTCTATTCGATGCAGCGATCGGGAAACAGCTACAAGGTGCGCCTGGCGCTGGCGCGCCTGGGGATTCCCTACAAACTCGTTGAAGTGGACATCCTGCAGGGCGAAAGCCGCACGCCGGAATTTCTCGCCAAGAACCCGAGCGGGCAGATCCCGCTGCTCGAAGTCGCGCCCGGCCGCTATCTCGCGGAATCGAACGCCATCCTCTGGTACGTCGCCGGCGGCACCGTGCTGGCGCCGGAAGACCGCATCCATCGTGCCGAAGCGCTGCAATGGATGTTCTTCGAGCAGCACAGCCTGGAGCCGAATATCGGGGCGGCGTTTTTCTGGCTGGCGCTGATCAAGGGCGGCCGCGACCTGCAGAGCCACGGGCTCGAGGACTGGATGGAAAACGGCTACCACGCGCTCGGCGTCATGGAACAGCACCTCGCCGGCCACCGCTATTTCGTCGCCGGGCATTACACCATCGCCGACATCGCGCTCTACGCTTACACCCACCTCGCGCACGAATGCGACTTCGACCTGGCGCGGTTCCCCGCGGTGCGCCGCTGGCTCGACCGCGTCGCCGCGGAACCCGGTCACGTGTCGATGGACTGGCAGCCGGAAACGCTCGACGCAGCGGTCTAATTCCCGCGTTTACCGGTCATTAACCGCGGCCACGAAATCGCCGCGCTTCCTCTCCGGCTTTGCCGCAGTCCGGACCCAAGGTGGCCCGCTTCGCGGCGCACTCTGGAACAATTCGAAGTCTGATTCGTTACAGGTACGCTATGCGCAAGCCCATCGCTCAAACCGGCTTTAACGCCCCGGCCACCCACGCCCTCGGCGGCGAACGGCGCAGCGCAGCCTTCGCCGAGCTGATCGCGACCATTGGGCTGATGCTCGCCACCGTGGTGGCGGCGATCGTCGTGTCGGCCGGCATCGCCCGCGCCGATGTCGGCGCCGGCGTCATCGACAGCGACGGCACGGTGTTCGCCATGGCGCTGCTGCTCGGGCTGGTTTTCATCGCCTGCGGCGGCTGGGCCGTTCTGCCGCGCAGCCGCGGGAAAATCCGCTAGCGCGCGGCCCCGCGACCGCGGCGCGCTGGCTTTTTCCGCGCCTTTTGCGGGCTCTTGCTTGGGGTTTTTGCCGATTTCTGTTGCTGACTCTTTCGCGCGCTTTTGCGCCGGCTCGTTCTCCGGCTGCTGCGCGAAGTCTTTCGCTTATTCCCGCTCTTGTTCCTGCTCTTGCGCCGGCGTCGCGGCTTGGCGGCAGGACTCTCGGCATCGCCAGCCGGCGGCGCAATAATAAATCCGACGATCCCCGTCATGACATATGCGACGACGATCTCAGCTCCATGAGACGGATTCGGCGGCTGAGGCTGCGCGGCGGCAACGCTCTCGGCTTGCGGGCTGTCAGCAGGTTCCGGCGTTATCTCTTCACTCGGCAAATTCTCCGCGACAACGCTTGCCGGTTGTTCGCTCACAACCGGCTCGGGCGCCCGCTCCTCGACCGGCATTTGCATGGCGGCGACACTGACCGGTTGCTCGCTTTCGACCGGCTCAGGCGTGGGTTCTTGGCGCGATAATTTTTCGTCAGCGATGTCCACGGGTTGTCCGCCGCGATCCGGCCCCGGCGCCGGATCCTCAGCGGGCAACTGCGCGGCGGCGACAACAACGGGCTGCTCGGTCTCGACCGGGCCGGGCGTCCAGTCGCCGCCGGACAACAGCGTGATCTTCATGTCATGGATCAGCCCGGCGCGCAGCGACGGGTCGAAATAGCGCATGCTGCGTTGGCCAAGATCGATGACGCGGCCGGGCTTGAGCGGTCCTACGTCGTTGATCTTGACGATGGCGCGCTTGTGGCAGCACTCGACCAGCGCATAGCTGGGCTGGTAGCGCCTGCCGTAATGCACGCCGCCGAACAGCTCGCGCAAATCGATCTGGATCGCCGCGGCCCACGCAGCCGGATCGTAGAATTCGCCTGAGGCCGTCCGTTTGCCGCCCGAGACATGGCCGCGGCGGTACGGATTGTACATCGAGGCGATGCCGACGAGGCTCGCCCCCATGGACCCCGCGTTTATGGTGATGCGCCGGGGCTGCGCATCCGCTGCATCCTGGTCGGTGCGGGCTGCGGTCTTGATGGGCTTTTCGAAGCCGTAAACAAGGTCGGAAAAGACGCCAGCAGAGACCACGCCGACCATGCAGGCGGCGAGGGCTTTTCCGAGGATGTGGGCGATTGCCGCTTTGCGGCCGGGCGACGAGCATGCTTTTTCTGTTTCATCATTGGGTTCCGAGTTCGCGGTTGTTGAGGACGTCAACACACGTGATCACTGCAATGACTCCCGAGTGGTAATATGATCCGGCAATCTCCCCGGCCGGGTAAAATTCCGCACCGACAATTTCATCTTATTTTCTGCAAACCTCGAAAAATGAATTCGCTAAAATTGGACTCGAACGGCGACACGGATAGCGTTCATGAAATGGATTGTCCCGCTGCTGACCGCACTGCTGCTCGTGCCTACAACGGCCGCGGCGCAGACGTTCAATTCATCCGCCGGCAAAATCGAAGTCGAGACCGCTGCCGAAGGTCTGGTGCATCCGTGGTCGCTCGCATTCCTGCCTGACGGCCGCATGCTGGTCACCGAGCGGCCGGGCCGTATGCGCATCGTCACGCGCGACGGCAAATTGTCGGCGCCGCTTGCGGGCGTGCCGAAGGTCCATAGCGGCGGCCAGGCCGGCCTGCTCGATATCGCGCTCGACCGCGCCTTCGCGCAAAACCGCACGATCTTTTTCTGCTTCAATGCCGACGCGACCAACAATGTCGCCGTCGCTCGCGCCACGCTCGATGCCGGGGCGCTGCGCCTCGCCGATGTCACGATCATCTTCCGTCAAAAGGGCCCGCCGTCGCGCGGCAACAATGTCGCCTGCCGCATCGCGCAAGGCTCCGACGGCAATCTGTTCGTCACGCTCGGCGACCATTTTTTCCCCGCCGCCGAAAAGGCGCAGACGCTGGACAATCATATTGGCAAGATCATCCGCATCCGGCCGGACGGCAGCGTGCCGCCGGACAATCCCTTCGTCGATCAAAAAGGCGCGCTGCCGGAAATCTGGGCCTATGGCCTGCGCAACGCTGAAGGTCTCGCCTTCAATCCCGCCGACGGCAAGCTCTGGGAGCAGGAGCATGGGCCGATGGGTGGCGACGAAATCAACATCATCGACAAGGGCAAAAACTATGGCTGGCCGGTGGTGAGCTACGGCGTCAATTACGACGGCACGCCGGTCGGCGCCGGCAAATCGTCGGCGCCCGGGCTGCAGGAGCCCGTCTGGCACTGGACGCCGTCGATCGCGCCCTCGGGCATGGCCTTCTACACCGGCGATTTGTTCCCGGCCTGGAAGGGCAGCCTGTTCAACGGCGCGCTGAAATATCAGTTGCTGGCGCGGCTCGAACTCAAGGGCGACGGCGTGGTGAAAGAAGAGCGCCTGCTGCCAAGGCATCGACCAGCGCATCCGCGACGTGCGCCAGGGACCCGACGGCGCGCTCTATCTGCTCACCGACGAGGAAGCGGGGCGCATCCTGCGCGTCGTGCCGGCGAAGTGACCGCCTTCTTCGTCATAGCCGGGTCGTCCCGGCCATCCACGTCTTGGCAGCCTGTAAGAAAGTCGTGGATGCCCGGCACAAGGCCGGGCATGACGATTTAAAGACCAGTGCGAAATTTCAAAACTTGTGAAACACGAAAAACGCGCCGGCTGCGATTAGCGCGAAGCCGAAGCCCTGGCTCCAGGTCAATGGATCCCTGAGATAAAACGTCGAAAAGACGGCGAACACCGTGAGCGTCACCACCTCCTGGATGGTCTTGAGCTGCGCCGGATCGTAGACGTTGCTGCCGTAACGGTTGGCCGGCACCGCCAGGCAATATTCGAAAAACGCCAAGGACCAGCTGATGAGGATGACCCAATAGATCGGCACCTCCTTGTAGCGCAGGTGCCAGTACCAGGCGGTGGTCATGAAGGCATTCGAGCCGATCAGCAGCGCGATCGGCAGCGCGTAAGGGAAGAATGCGGGCATGAGGCTCTCGGGGAAATTTCTCGTCGGCGTGGGGTGGCGGGGCGATCTTTTTTTAGCGTCGCCGCAGCGCGCCGGTCCATCACCGACATTGAAACGTCACCGCTGCGTCACACCGCACGGCTACATTAAGGATGCTTCTGTCACGTATCGAGTACCTGCGTAGCCCCAATTGCGGTCCCGTGCGGCTAATCCTGCTCTAACGGGACCGCAATTTTTTTGCGCCGGCAGGTTCCCCCAATTCCACCCTGACATTTCGATCGGACCACGGGGGCCGTGACCCCGGGCACCGCGCCTCCGTCTTGTGATAGGATTTCATCATGAGTTCCGGCGCGCGCCGGCGCACCGGAGCCGCCATTGCATCGGTCGGGGGGAGCGAAGCGATGCGTCTTGTCCGTTTCGTCCCGGCTTTCGTCCTGTCGATTTTCCTGGCGATCGCGGCGATGCCGGCGGCGGCGCAAGACCAGCCGAAGCCGACGCCGGTCAAGCCCTACAAGGCCGTCGCCTTGGTGCTGCCCAAGCCGATTTCCGATCCGAGCTTCGATGTCATGCGCAAGCAGCTTGCCGACGCATCCGAACGCAAGGACCGCGCGGCGCTGACGCGCCTCGTCGCCGCGCAAGGGTTCTTCTGGGACCGCGAAAACGGCGATGGCGCCGACAAGCGCAAATCCGGCGTCGACAATCTCGCGGCGGCGTTCGGTCTCAACAACAAGGAGGGCGTCGGCTGGGATTTGCTCACCACTTATGCCGACGATCCGACCGCCTCGCCGTCGCCCGAGCACAAGGGCGCGCTCTGCTCGCCCGCCGATCCCGCGTTCAACAGCAAGGAGCTGGACGATCTGGTCGACGCAACCGACACCGACCTGACCGATTGGGGCTACCCGGTCGCGCCCGGCGTCGAGGTGCGGTCCGCCGGAGAGCCCGGCGCGCCGGTGATCGACAAGCTCGGCCTCTATTTCGTGCGGGTGATGGCCGACACCATCACCGCGTCACCCTCTTTCATTCATATCGCCATGCCCAGCGGCAAGACCGGCTACGTCTCGATCGACGCCATCGCGCCGATGGGCAACGACCAGCTTTGTTACGTGAATGAAGGCGGCAGATGGAAGATCGGCGGTTATATCGGCGGCGGCGAGCCGCAGTGAGCCGACCTGTCATCATCCTGTCATATGTGGCGCACCCACTCGCACTCCGAACGAATGCGAGCGAGGGAGTGCGCCATGACCGTAAGCCGCGCCGCCGGCAGCCCGGATACCGCGACCGCAGCGCCGGAATCCGGTATCGTCTGGGCCTATCATTTCCAGCCCGATGGCACGCCCGCGCTCATCGCCAATGACGCGGTGGCGCAAATCCTCGCCGATCACGCCGGCTGGACCTGGGTGCACCTGTCGCTCGCCGACACCCGCTGCCGCGTCTGGCTGGCGCAAAACGCGCCGCTGACCGAACTCGCCCGCGAGACGCTGCTCGGAGCCGACGAGCACATGCGGCTTGACGTGCTCGGCCACGAGATCGTCGGCGTGGTGCCGGACCTGCAGCAGGAATTTTCGCAAACCGGCCAGTCGCTGGTGCGCGTTCGCTTCGTCATGACCGAGCGCCTGCTGATCAGCGCGCGGCGCACGCCGGCGCATTCGGTCGAGCACAACCGCCGCGCCATCGAATCCGGCAAGCGCTTCCCCACCGCCATGTCCATGCTCGACGCCATCGTCGACCAGTTCGCCGACGCCGTCGGCCACATGGCGGAGCGGCTCGGCAACGAGCTCGATGGCATCGAGGACAATCTCGTGCACGAGGAGCCAGACGACCACCGTCCGCGCATCGGACGGGTGCGCTCGCAGGCGGTGCGCGTGCACCGGCAGTTGCAGCAATTGCGCGCCATGTTCCACCGCATCGAGCCGCGCCTGGCGGCAAACCATGCCCCGGTGGCGCCGGCCTTCGCCACGCTGGCGCAGAAGCTCGACGCCATCGACCACGAATTCGGCTCGGTGCACGAACGCGCCCGGCTCTTGCTCGACGAGATGGCGGCAAAGATGACAGAGATCACCAACCGGCGGCTGTTCACGCTGTCGATCCTCACCGCCTGCCTGCTGCCGCCGACGCTCGTGACCGGATTTTTCGGCATGAATACGAAGGACATGCCGTTTCAGAACACCGACGGCGGAACCTGGCTGGCGCTGCTGGTGGCGTTCGCCGCCGGCGCGATCAGTTATTGGGCACTGCGCCGCATGCGCGCATTTTGACACCACGGCCGGCTTTCTCCCACTGCGGCGCGCGCCAACGACCGCGAAAGGCGGCTAGCCGAACGTCGGTTTGACAAGCCGCTCGGGCGGGCACTACCTTCCGCGGCATAACACTTAACAAGGTAAGGGAGGATACGATGCGGAAATTGGCTTTGCTTGCAGTTGCCGCATTTGCCGTAACGACGACGGCGAATGCGCAAATCGTCACCAAATATTCGGGCATCCAGCCGCTCGAACATCCGGCCAGCTACACCGAAGACTATTTTGGGCAAGAACTCGCCACGCTGACGCATGGCGCCATCAAGGTCGAGGTCTACCACAATACCCAGCTCGGCGACGCCGTCGCCAACGTGCAGAGCATTCGCAACGGCACGATCGGCTTCTCGACCGTCTCCACCGCCAACCTCAACCAGGTCGTTCCGGCGATGGACATGTATTCGCTGCCATTCCTGTTCAAGAACGAGGCACATTTCTGGTGGTTCCTGGCGCAGCCGGAAGCCGCCGCGCTCGCCAAGCCCCTCGAGGACAAGGGCATCAAGATCATCGCCTACATCGACTCCGGCGCACGCAATTTCTTCGCCCAGAAAGCGATCCGCTCGCCCGACGACATGAAAGGCGAAAAGATCCGCGTGATGGCCTCGCCGGTCATGATCAATACCATGAAGGCGCTGGGCGCGACCGGCGTGCCGGTGGCCTGGGCCGAACTCTACACCGCGCTGCAGACCGGCGTCGTCGACGGTGCGGAAAATAACCACCCGTCCGTTGTCGCCAAGAAGTTCTATGAGGTGTCGAAGTACTACACCCTCGACGAGCACATGCGTATTCCGGATGCGCTCATCATGTCGATGAAGCTGTGGAACCAGCTCAATCCCGATCAGCAGAAGGCCGTTCTAGAAGCCGGCCAGCGCGCCCAGGCCTATATGCGCGGCGCATGGCACGTGTCGGAAGTCAAGGATCTTGCGGAACTCAAGACCAAGTTCACCGAGATCGTCACCCCTGACAAGACGCCATTCGTGAAAGCGGTGTCGGGAATGGTCAACGAAGAAGGCAAACGGCTGGGCGTCGAGAAGACGATCGCATTCATCCTCGACTCGCAAAAGAACTTCTGAGAAGCCCGAACGGGCGCGGGGCGTAAGGGCGGCGGCTATCCGCCGCCTTTGTGTTGACGGGGGAAAGTTGTGCAGCACTTTCTGAAATTGCTTGACCGTTTCACCGATTTTTTGGCCGCCGTGGTGCAGTGGCTCTGCATCGTGCTCGCCACGGCGCTGTTCCTCATCGTGGTTGCCGCGGTGGTCGCGCGCTACGGCTTCGACCAGGCGGTGTCCTGGACGGAGGAAGTGCCGCGCTATCTGCTGATCTGGATCTCGTTCCTGGCCGCTTCGGTCGGCGTGCTCAAGCGTGACCACGTCGGTTTCGATGTCCTGTTCAACGCGCTGCCGAAGCCGGTCCGCCGCGCGCTCGGCGTCACGCTGAGCGTGCTGATCTTCGGCTTCGGCTGGATCGTTTTCCGCTACGGCATCGTCTTCGTGCAGGACTTCGGCAGTGATCTGATGGAGACGATCCCTTTCACCAACTATTGGTACTACCCGGCGATGCCGATCTCCGGCTTCCTCATCATGGTGTTCGCCTTCAAGCTCATCGTCGACGAGATCGTGCGTCCAGAGGCGGCCGCCATCACCGGTACCAGCGTGGATTGAGGCTATGACGCTCATCATCCTCGGCCTCGCCTTCGTCATCCTCACCGTGGTTGGAATGCCGATCTCGTTCGCGGTCGGTGTCGCCTCCGTCATCGCGACGCTGCTGTTGCCCGGCGTCGACAACGCCACCATCGTTCAGCGTATGCTGACGGCGATCAACACCTTCCCGCTCCTCGCCGTCATCTTCTTCGTCTTCGCCGGCACACTGATGGCGCGCGGCGGCATCGCCCGGCGGCTGGTCAACATGGCCGAGGTGCTGGTCGGCTGGCTGCCCGGCAGCCTGGCGCAGATCGTCTGCGTCGCCTCGATGTTCTTCGGTGGCGTCACCGGCTCGGCGGTCGCCGAGGTGTCCTCGATCGGCGCCATGATGATCCCGGCGATGGTGAAGGACGGCTACTCGCGCCGCTTCGCCACCGCCATCGTTCTCACCGCCGCGACCATGGGGCCCATCATCCCGCCCTCGATCGGCATGATCGTGTACGCGCACGTCGCCGGCACGGTATCGATCGCGGCGCTGTTTCTCGCCGGCGTCGTGCCCGGCGTGATGATCGGCCTGTCGCTGATGATCGCGTCATTCGTGCACGGCAAGCTCTATCACCAGAAGGAGTTACCGAAACTGAAGCGCCGGGAAAAGATCATTCGGTTGCTCGACGGCTTCGCCGCCGTCTTCACCATGGTGATCATCCTCGGTGGCATTCTGTCCGGCGTGTTCACCGCCACCGAGGCCGGCGCCGCGGCCTGCGTTTACGCGATGTTCCTGACGATTGTTGTATACCGCGAAATCAAGATTTCCGACCTTCCAGCCATCATCTGGGAATGCTGCGTCACCAATTCGGTGGTGATGTTGCTGATCGCCACCTGCTCGGTCTATTCCTGGATTCTCACCTACGAGAACCTGCCCAACATGCTGGCGGACAATTTCTTCAACCTTATCCAGAACAAATGGGCGTTCCTGCTCATCCTCAACATCTTCCTGCTGGTCGTCGGCATGTTCATCGACATGACGCCGGCGCTGATCATGCTGGTGCCGATGCTACTGCCGCTGGCGCAGAAGTTCGACATAAATCTGGTGAGCCTCGGCTTGATCATGGTGATCAACCTGTCGTTCGGCCTGACCACGCCGCCGGTCGGCACCGCCTTGTTTGTGGCGCTCAAGGTCGGCAAGGTGTCGATGGACAAGATCATCCCGCCGCTGCTGCCGCTGCTCGCCTGTATGTGCGTGGTGCTGATCTTCGTCACCTATGTGCCGGAGGTCTACATGTGGCTGCCGCGCAGCTTCGGATTGGTCAAGTAGAGGGAAACATGGTTCTGGAAATCGCGCAGATCGACGTGAAGCCGGGCATGGAGAGCGAATTCGAATCCGGCGTGAAGAAGGCCGGCGCCATCTTCAAGCGCGCCAAGGGCTGCAAGAGCATGACGCTGCAGCGCTCGCACGAAAATCCGTCGCGCTACCGGCTGTTCGTGCAATGGGAGACGCTGGAAAACCACACCAAGGATTTCCGCGAATCCGCCGATTTTCCCGAATGGCGCAAGCTGGTCGGCCATTGCTTCGCCAGCCCGCCGCAGGTCGAGCACGTCACCGAGGTGGTGAAGGGCTTCTAACCCTTCCCCCGCGCCCGGACTCGCCCCATATTCGGAGGCGATGGCGAGACCCCCGAAAAAGCCTAAGGACCCGGCAAAACCGACGCGCGCCAAGGCATCGCGCCCCGAGGCGCCGGCAACGCCTGAGCACGTCGCCGACCTGCTCAATCCGGCGATCAACAAGGGCACCGCCGGGCTCGGGCCGAGCACCGGCAAAAATCAGAACTTGCAGCCGCCGCCGGACAATTCGTTCGACCGCCGCGCCGATTTCTCCGCCGCGCACAAGGCGCGCAAGTCGGCGCAAGGTTTCGAGGAAGCACCGCAGGCGGAGTTCGACGGGCCGCCGGTCAGCGGCCTCGATCCGAAACTCGCCGACGAGCTTGGCCTCTCCGACGAAAACAAATACCGCCTCCCCCGCGCCGATCTGCCGACCGGCCCCGGCGGCATCGCCTCGATGGGCGTCGCCGCCACGGCGCAGTCGCTCGAACGCCTGCTGCGCGAAGGCCGCCCGGAATTCGCGCGTGCCGGCGAGGTATGGACGCCGCACCGGCCGCCGCGCCCCGAGAAATCCGAAGGCGGGCAGAAATTCGTCGTCAAGTCCGAGTTCGAGCCGAAAGGCGACCAGCCGCAGGCGATCAAAGACCTGGTCGAGGGCGTGCAGCGCCACGACCGCACGCAAGTTCTCTTGGGCGTCACCGGCTCCGGCAAGACCTTCACCATGGCCAAAGTGATCGAGCAGACGCAGCGCCCGGCGCTGATCCTCGCCCCGAACAAGACGCTTGCCGCGCAGCTCTACGGCGAGTTCAAGTCGTTCTTCCCCGACAACGCGGTGGAATATTTCGTCTCCTATTACGACTACTACCAGCCGGAGGCCTACGTCCCCCGCACCGACACCTACATCGAGAAGGAATCCTCCATCAACGAGCAGATCGACCGCATGCGCCACTCGGCGACGCGCGCGCTGCTCGAGCGCGACGACGTCATCATCGTCGCTTCTGTTTCCTGTATTTACGGTATTGGTTCGGTGGAAACTTATTCCGCCATGACCTTCACGCTGAAGCAGGGCGGCGCCATCTCGCAGCGCCAGCTCCTCGCCGATCTGGTGGCCCTGCAATACAAGCGCACGCAAGCCGATTTCTTCCGCGGCTCGTTCCGCGTGCGCGGCGACACCGTCGACATCTTCCCGGCGCACTACGAAGACCGCGCCTGGCGCTTGCACCTGTTCGGCGACACCATCGAGAAGATCGAGGAAATGGACCCGCTCACCGGTCAAAAGACCGACGAGCTCGACTTCGTGAAAATATACGCCAACTCGCATTACGTGACGCCGCGCCCCACCCTCTTGCAGGCCATCGCCGCCATCAAAGCCGAACTGCGCGGCCGCCTGGCGCAACTCAACGCCGCCGGCCGCCTGCTCGAAGCGCAACGCCTTGAGCAGCGCACCGTCTACGATCTGGAAATGATGGAGGCCACGGGAAGCTGCTCCGGCATCGAGAACTATTCGCGCTACTTGACCGGCCGCCGCCCCGGCGAGCCGCCGCCGACGCTGTTCGAATACGTGCCCGACAACGCGCTGGTCTTCGCCGACGAGAGCCACGTCACCGTGCCGCAGCTCGGCGGCATGTTCCGCGGCGACTTCCGCCGCAAGGCGACGCTCGCCGAATACGGCTTCCGCCTGCCATCGTGCATGGACAACCGGCCGCTGCGCTTCGAGGAATGGGACGCCATGCGCCCGCAGACCGTCGGCGTCTCGGCGACGCCCGGCCCTTGGGAGCTCAACGAGGCGAACGGCGTCTTCGTGGAGCAGGTGATCCGCCCCACCGGACTTATCGACCCACCCGTCGAAGTCCGTCCTGCGCGCACGCAGGTCGACGACCTCGTCGGCGAGGTGCGCGCCGTCGCCGCCAAGGGCTACCGTGCGCTGGTCACCGTGCTCACCAAGCGCATGGCCGAGGACCTCACCGAATATCTGCACGAGCAGGGCATCCGCGTGCGCTACATGCACAGCGACATCGACACGCTGGAGCGCATCGAGATCATCCGCGATCTGCGCCTCGGCGCCTTCGACGCGCTGGTCGGCATCAACCTGTTGCGCGAGGGCCTCGACATTCCCGAATGCGCGCTGGTCGCCATTCTCGACGCCGACAAGGAAGGCTTCCTGCGCAGCGAGACCTCACTCATCCAGACCATCGGCCGCGCCGCGCGCAACGTCAACTCCAACGTCATCCTCTATGCCGACGCCGTCACCGGCTCGATGCAGCGCGCCATCGAGGAAACCAATCGACGACGGGAAAAGCAGGTCGAATACAACACCGCGCACGGCATCACGCCGGAGAGCATCAAGCGCTCGATCCACGATATCATGAACTCAGTCTACGAGCGCGACCACGTACTCATTTCCACCGGCGCCGGCGCCGAGGGCGAGTTCGCCGAGGCCGCCACCATCGGCCACAATTTCGAGGCGGTAATCGCCGACCTCGAGGCGCGCATGCGCGCCGCAGCCGCCGATCTCGACTTCGAGGAGGCCGCGCGCCTGCGCGACGAGATCAAGCGCCTGCGCCAAACCGAGCTGGCGGTGGTGGACGACCCGACGGCGAAGCGCGTGATGCTGGCGCAGGATGCGAAGCTGCGAAGGGCGGTCAACAGGCCGCACAAGCCGCATCTCGATGAGATGGGCATCGCGACCTATCACGAGGTAAAGCCGTCGCGATCCGGCAAGCATGCGCCACGCAAGCCAAACCTCGATGAAATGGGCCCCGGCGTCGAAGCTGTACCGTCACGAGTGTCGCCGCGCTCGACGATGGGAAGGCCGGGAATGCGCGGCGGGTTCAAACCGTCGCGGAGGCGGTAGCAGCCATTATCTTCTGATACAGCCCTGACGCATGTGTCATTTCATGATACATAGTGCGCCATGCCCAAGAAACTGCCCCCGCTCCATCCCGGCGAAGTGCTGCGCGAGGAATTTCTCGTTCCGCTCGGCCTCTCGCCCGGCGCGCTGGCGAAGGCGATGGGCGTGCCGCGCACCCGCGTCGAACGCATCGCCGCCGGGTCGACCGGCATCACCGCCGACACCGCGCTGCGCCTGAGCAAGGCACTCGGCACCTCGGCGCAGCTTTGGCTCAATCTGCAAAACCGCTACGACGTCGAAACGGCGGAGCGCGCGATCGGGAAGCAGTTGGCCAAGATCGGGCGCATCTCCTCCTCCGAGCTGGGAATCTAATTCGCCAAATGCCGTCATGGCCGGGCTTGTCCCGGCCATCCACGTCTTTCTTTGCCGCCAAGACGTGGATGCCCGTGAGATCGCTTCACGACCGGCTTGACAGGACTATTAACCTATGCTTTTATTCCCTCATCCTACCCACTTGAGGCGTTCTCATGCGACGCAACCGAGGGCGGGGTGGGATGCGGCTGGCTGTTTGGCATTTGCATCTGCGACAATGGAGCGCGCGACAAACGCGCTTTACCTCTCCCCGCAATGCGGGGAGAGGTCGACCCGCCGAAGCTTTAGCGAAGGCGGGTCGGGTGAGGGGCCGTGCAATGCCCCTCACCCGGCTCGCGCCATCCGGCGCTCGCCACCCTCTCCCCGTGAACGGGGAGAGGGAAGCAAGAGTTGCCCGCCGCCCGCGAATTCGGCAAATAGTCCCCGGGCGCGGCGAATCGCGAGGGGCAGCCACCCTCACCGGTAACGGCTTCAACCATGCAGACCCGCACTATCCCGCTGACCGTTGTTCTCGTCGCCCTCGCCGCGGCGCTGGGCGGCTGCGAGACCACCGGCAGCGCTCCGGCGCCGCAGGCCGCCGCGCCTACGCCGCCGACGCGTCAGCAGGCTGCGCTCGATTGCTGGATGGCCACGGAAAAGGACGCCATCAAGCTCGGCCTCGACAAGCGCGCCGACGTCGTCACCAAATGCATGGCCGAGGTGATGGCAGGCAAGCAGACGCAGGGGGCCGTGGCGGACTCGGAAGGCAAGCCGCAGGCAAAACCGTTGGCCAATGCGAAACCCGCCGCCAAGCCCAAAGCCGAAGCCAAGCCGGACGCCAAACCCGACGGCAAGCCGAAGACCTGAGAGCCCCTTGCCGGGCGCGTTGCGGCGTATCACCATGCGCCTTTAGCCATCAGCAGGAGGCCGTCATGGCAAAGGGTCAGATGCGCGTTCCCAAGGAGAAGAAGAAACCGAAGGCCGACAAGGACAAGCCGAAGCAGCTCTCCGCCTACAAGCTGTCGCAGATGCAGGGTACCACCGCGGCGAGCCCCTACGGCAATCCAGGCGGCAAAAAGTCCTGAGCCTTCAGTTCTTGCCGACGCGGCTGTCGTCGCCCATGCGGTCGCCCGCCGGCAACTGCTTGGCCGCTTTCGCCATTTCCAGGCAGGTGAGCAATTCCACATAGCTGGGGCTGCCGCCCAGCGTCGAGATGCGCGTGCAGCGCGCCTGCTCGGACGAGCGGAAACGGCTCCACTCCTGCTCCAGCTTGGCGTGCGCGTCGCTTTCATCCTGCTCGCAGGCAGCCGCGTTGCGGGTGCCCTTCTGCGTGCCCGTGACGGCGGCCGCGCCCGCGGATTTGCAGCTCAGGGTGGTGTCGAGCCTGGGGATCGGGTCGGCGACCAGAACCATGTGCGAGCCGAGCAGCAGGATGGGCAGCAGCGCGGGCATGGGGCTCCCCTCAGCAAAGTTCCGGGCCGCGGTTCCGGCGCAAGCGCGCCCGAAGGCGTTGCGCCATCCTAGCGCTGAAGGACCCCCAGGGGCAAAATGTCATGGTCCGCACCGCGCCCGACTGTCGATAACTTGGACAATTGTGCTTCACATCTTCGCCCCAGTTCCATGCGAGCAGCACAACAATTGCTTAACCGGTGCAATGCGAGGCTTGCGGCGCCGATCGAGCAGACGGGGGAGTTTGTCACGCATGCCGTTTCGCGGCATCTTGCCAGCATTGCTCGTGATCGCGGGCGCGCTCGTCGCCGCGCCGGCCGCAGCGCAAAGCGATGTGCCCGCGGCGCCCGCGGACGCAGCCGCGCAACTGCCGGACAATTTCTCGATCGGCGACGCGCTGAGCGTCGATCCGGCGAGCCTTGCCTCGGCGCCGGCGAAGCCGCTGCGGCGGCATAGCCTCTACGACAAGACCGATCTCGACATCAGCCGCGCCGACAAGCCGGACGGCTCCAGCACCATCACGCTGAAAAGGCCGCTGCCGGTCGACTGGGAGACCAAGGTCGGCGCCGACATTGCGCCGGCGGCGCCATCGACCCTGCTGCCCGGCCAGTTGCTGCCGGGCAGCGTGGATGCCCGCAATTCCGGCGCCGCCTGGGCCTCGGTGGGGATGCCCAACCTCGCCTCGATCGACGCACGGCTCGATCCGAACAATTCGCAGAGCATGGTGGCGACGACGCTGAAACACGCCGTGCCGGTCGGCACCCGGCTTTCGGTCACCTTGCAGGAAACGCTGTCGGTCACCGACACGTTCAACGCGCAGGCCACCGGCGGCGCCGGGCTGCCGCTGTTCGCCGCGCCGCCGCCGGCAACGCCGCAGTCGTCGCAATTTTGGGGCAGCGAAAACCGGCTGAAATTCGACATCCTGCCCACCGGCACCAGCCTCGCCGCCGGCGTCGTCACCAGCAGCATCGACCCGGTCACCCACAGCACTTTCAGCGCCGACCAGAAACTCTATGGCCCGCTGCACGTGACCACCGCGGTCAACGATGTCGGCCAGCCGACCGTCAACAAGAGCATTACCGCCGGCTTGAATGTGCATTGGTAGCGCGCCCGCGCGACCTTAATCCCGCCCCCGGACCGCCCCAGAGGCGCCCAACTCGCATGCGGCAATCGCCGTCACGGGGGGCGCCAGCGCAAGCGTCTTGCGCGCAGTAGGAGTTGACCATGACGGCGATCAGATCCGAGCGGCTTGGTGCGGACAGGCTTGGTCAGAGCAGATCCGGTGCGGAGGCGTTCACTCCGGACCGGCCGGAGACGGACAATGCGGGCGATATCGCCCGGGTGACGGCGGTTGAAACCGACATCCGCGAATTCGTCCGCCGCGACGTTTCGATCCTGCGCCGGCCGCGGCAAGACGATGAACACGCGACGAATCTTGTCCCCGAGCCCGCCGGTGAGCCGGTCTCGGAAAATCTCAATTCGCTAATCCGCCGCGTTTCCGGCGCCTCGATGGAGGAAATCGACCGGGTCATCCTCGAATTGCAGGCGGTGCGCGACCTTTTGCGCAACGAAGGCGAGCGCGTCACCCGCGAGATTTCCGGCTATGCCAGCCTGAGCCACGCGGCGACCACGTCGATGAAGGTGATCGCCGACAGCCTGACGCAATGGCGCAGCGGGCCGGTCAGCCAGGCGCAACGGCAGGTTCGCTAGAAAGCGGTGGGCAAGTCCGGCTAAAGACCGTTTGCGGCTGTGGATTGCCGGGATAGCGGAACCCGGCACCTCCGCGCCGCCGGCGTAAAGCCTAGGGTGCGCGCGTTCGAAAGCGGTCGAATCGTCGCGGTCGACCGCTGACACTGAGACCGCTGCGACGACGTGGCAGAAGCGGCCTCTTCTTCGAGCATCCTCCCATCAACTTAAACCCCGCTCCGGCGGGGTTCTTTTGCGATGTGAAAATTTAAAACGCCGCCAGCGCGTGATACCGAAAAGTGGGAGCCGGTTTTCGGAAAAAATCACGCGCAAAAATATAAAAAGCCGGCGTTCGATAAGCGGCGAGTGCGCGACAATTAGTTGGCGGCGACTTTTCGCGGCAGCGGATAGTCGGCGCTCTCGTAAAGCTGGCGGATGCCGTTGCCGTCGAAACGCTTCTCTTCCACTTCGAGATAGGCGCCGAGCAGCAGTTCCGGCGGCAATTCTTCGATGGCGAAACGGATCGCCTCGGCAGCGGTCGGAAAGCGCTTGTAGCCGATGGGACGGCGCGACTTGCGGCTGCGGCTAGGAAAAAGTTCGGATGGGGCGCGGTAATTGATCATCGACATAAGGGGAAGCTCCTGGACGCCTAATATGGCCCTTGGAGCGCAGAAAATCCAGCGCTTATGGCGTGCCGCATACCAGCGCCGGACCCCGATAGGGTAAACACCGAACGCAAAACAGCGCGCTGCATCGGCATATTTATGCCGACGCGGCCGCGCCGCCTCATAGCTCAATGTATCACTTCGTCTGATAGTTCCGCGACCCCCGCGCTGGTCGTCAATTCCACGCGCTACGCGCGCGCCAGCGCCGGACGCAGCGCCAGGGTGATCGGCAGCGTCAGCAGCACCACCGCGGCGACCACGACAAGCGTAGCCGGCACGCCGGCCGCGTCGCCGAGCAAGCCGTAAATCGCCGGCGAGATCGCTCCGGCGCCGATGGTGCCGGTGTAGAAAATGCCGAAGGCGCGCGTGCGCCGCGCCGGCTCGACCAGATCTGGCACCGAGCCGTAGAGCACCGACGAGGTGCCGTTGAGCGCGATGCCGACCAACGGCAGCAGGACCAGCGCGGCATCGAGCGGCACTTTCAGCAGCACGACAATCCCCAAGGCCGTCGCCGCTTCGGTCAGCCACACCGTCGCCACCGCGCCGATGCGCGCGCCGATGAAGGCGCAGGCGAGCTTGCCGGCGGCGCCTCCGGTAAATACCAGCGTGAGCGCAAGACCGATGGTCGGCACGCTAGCGCCCTTGGCGGTGAGCACGAAGGGCAGAAAGGTGAGAAACGCCATGCGTGTCGCGCTGTCGATGATGCCGATCGACAACAGCAGCGGAAAGCCGAACTGGCTGAGACGCCTGACGCCACTTGCGGTGCTTTCGCTTTTCGCCGGCGGCGCTGCTTCACGCGTAAAGTGCGGGATCGCCGCGTAGATGACAATGGCGGCGAGCACGCCCAGGCCGCCGAGCAAGGCGAGCGCCGGACGCCACGGCATCACCACCATGAGCAGCGAACCCGCCACCGGCAGCGTCATCTTGCCGATGTCGCCGGAAAAATTATAGGTGCCGAGCGCCTTGAGCGAGCGCGGCCCGGCATAGGCGCGCGCCACCAGCGCCGAGGCGAGCGGGTGCTGCGTGCTGGCGCCGATGCCGCCGATGACCAGCGCCGCCATCAGCATGCCGAGGCCGTGGCTCAGGCCCGCCACGCAGTAGCCGATGCCGGCGAGCGCGGTGCCGAGCGCCAGCACGATGGGGACGCCGAACCGTTCGGCCAGCCGCCCCGATGGAATTTGCAGGCCGGCGAGCGTGAACGAGAACATGGTCTTCATCAGCCCGAGCACGGCGTAGGACAAGCCGAACTCGCCTTGCCAGATCGGCAGCATGACGTAGATGAGATCGGTGTAGCCGTCGTGCAGCGCATGCGCGCCGCAGGCGACGCCCAACGCGCGCCGCTCCTCGCTGAGTGCCGGCGCGGCGGGCGCGCTGTCGCTCGGCGCGGTCACCGCTTTGCCCGCCGCTCAACAAAGACGGTGCTGACGAAGGAGATCACCAGGTCGCCGTTCTGGTTCGCGCCGGTCGCGCGCGTGCTCATGAGGCCGAGGCCGGGCCGGCTTGCCGAGGCGCGCGTTTCAACCACTTCGGCAAAGTATTCAATAATGTCGTCCGCATAGACCGGCTTGAGCCATTTCATCTCGCGAAAGCCGAGCGCCGGGCCGATGGCGCCGACCGGCTCGCCGCGCGCCCGCGCCGCTTCGATAACGTGGCGACGGTAAGCCACCATCAGCCGCATCCACACCGCCGCCGTGTGCCAGCCGGAGGCGACCAAGCCGCCGAAGTGCGACACTTGCGCCGCCGTCTCGTCCACATGAAACGGCTGCGGATCGTAGCGGGCGGCGAAGGATTTGATATCGGCGGCGATAAAGGTGTGCCGGCCGAGCGCATACGTGTCGCCGACGCGGATGTCCTCGAAGAAACTCATGGGCGTGGTTCCGGCTGGCGACGGCCGAACATCGCGGTCACGACCATATCGGCGAGGCAAGATCCCGCATCGTCGAGCACCTCGTGGCGGAAGCGCGTCAGGCCCATCTCGGGCCGACTTTTCGACGGGCGGCTGTCCAGCACCGTGGTGCGAACGCTAATCGTCGTGCCCGGCCGCAGCGGCTTGAGCCAGCGGAATTCCTCGACGCCGGGTGCCCCCATGGAACTCGAGTCGAGAATGAAGCCATCGGCGATGAGCCGCATCAGCAGACTGGTCACGTGCCAGCCGGAGGCGGCGAGGCCGCCCAGCAATGTCGCGCTCGCCGCCGCCTCGTCGAGATGCGTCGGCTGCGGGTCGAACTCGGCGGCGAAGGCGACGATCTCCTCGCGCGTCACCAGACGCGGTCCGTAAATCGCGATCTCGCCCGACTTGAAGTCTTCCCAATAACGCTTCGGCATGGCCGCTTGTTCTACTACGTCGCAAACCGGAAATGCAGCACATCACCGTCGGCAACGGCGTAATCCTTGCCTTCCAGGCGCAGCTTGCCGGCGTCGCGCGCGCCGGCCTCGCCGCCAGCGGCAAGAAAATCGTCATAGGCGATGGTTTCCGAACGGATGAAGCCGCGCTCGAAATCGGTATGAATCACGCCGGCCGCCTGCGGCGCCTTGGTGCCCGCTGTGATGGTCCAAGCTCGCGTTTCCTTTGGCCCGACGGTGAAGAATGTCACCAGATGCAGCAGCGCGTAGCCGGCGCGGATCAGACGGTCGAGCCCGGTTTCCTTCAGCCCCACGGCTTCGAGAAATTCAGCGCGTTCGGCGGCAGGAAGCGTGGCGATCTCCGATTCGATCTTGGCGGAGATCACCACGGCGACGGCGCCCTCTTCCTTGGCGCGCGCTTCCACCTTGCGCGAGAATTCGTTGCCTGTTGCCGCTGAGCCTTCCTCAACGTTGCAGGCATAGAGCACCGGCGCCGAGGTAAGTAGGCCGAGCGAATGGAACAGCTTTTCTTCTTCCGGCTTGCGCGCGACCATGCGCGCGGGCTTTCCTTCGCGCAGCAACTCCAGCGACCGGTTGATGAGATCGAGCATTTCCTTGGCGAGCTTGGCGTCTTCGCCCGTGCCCTTGGCTTTCTTTTCCAGCGCGTCGGTGCGCTTTTCCAGCGACTCGAGATCCGCCAGCATCAGCTCGGTCTCGACGGTTTCGATATCCGCAATCGGATCGATCTTGCCCTCGACATGGGTAACGTCGGCATCCTCAAAGCACCGCACCACATGCACGATGGCGTCCACCTCGCGGATGGTGGCGAGGAACTGGTTTCCGAGCCCCTCGCCTTTCGAGGCGCCGCGCACGAGGCCTGCGATATCGACGAAGGTGATGCGTGTCGGAATGATCTCGGCCGACTTGCCGAGCACCGCGAGCCTGTCCAGCCGCGGATCGGGCACCGCGATCTCGCCGACATTGGGCTCGATGGTGCAGAACGGATAATTCGCCGCTTGCGCTGCGGCCGTCTGCGTCAGCGCGTTAAAGAGCGTCGACTTGCCGACATTGGGCAGGCCGACGATGCCGCATTTGAACCCCATAATTACTCGTCGCCTTCGCTGTCGTCAGGCTCCGCACCGAAGCCTTTCGCGGCCATGGCGAGATGCACCTTGTTCTGAAACGTCGAATCCTTGCCCTCGATCAGCAGCGCGACATTATCGGCGACGAGATCGCATAGTGTCTCGACCCACTGCCATTCGTCCTTGGCGAAATCCTGCAGCACGTAAACTCCATCATGTCCTTGCTGCCGGGATGGCCGATGCCGAGACGCACGCGGTGGTAATCGTTGCCGATATGCTCGGTGATCGAGCGCAAGCCGTTGTGGCCGGCATTGCCGCCGCCCTTTTTCAAGCGCACCTTTCCGGGCGCAAGTTCCGCCTCGTCGTGGAACACCACGACGTCGCCGGCCTCGAGCTTGTAAAACTTCGCCGCTTCTTGCACGGCGCGGCCCGACTCGTTCATGAAGGTGCCAGGCAGCAGCAGCAAGATTTTTTCCCCGGTGATTGAGCCTTCCACGGCGACGCCCTGGAAGCGTCGGCGCCAAGGCGAAATATTGTGCCGTCGCGCCACCGCCTGCACCGCCATGAAGCCGATGTTGTGCCGGTTGCCGACGTAGCGCGGACCGGGATTGCCGAGGCCGACGAAAAGCAGCATGGCGTCAGCGGCGTCGCCGCCCTTTTCAGGTCAGGGAAGAAAGGCGGCGGGCTAAAGCATGATCCCGAAAAGTTGGAACCGGTTTTCGGAAAAGATCATGCTCCAGCAAATTGCCTTACTTCTTCTCGGGCTTCGCGGCGGCGGCGGCAGGCGCGGCTGTACCGGCAGCTGCGGGCGCACCGGCTGGTGTGGCGCCGGGAGCCGCTCCTGGTGCTGCTCCGGGGGCACCTTCGGCGCCTGGCGCAACGCCGGCCGCGGCGGCAGCTTCGGCGGCAGCGGCGGCAGCGGCGGCAGCTTCGGCGGCGGCCTTCATTTCTTCGGCGTAGCCGGACGGCGGCACGACGGTGACCAGCGTGATGTCGCCGCGCGCGATCACCTTGACGTTCGCCGGCAGCGTGATCTCGCTCAGGTGCTTGGAATGGTTGATGTCGAGCTCGGAAATATCGACGTCGATCGATTCCGGAATGGCGTCGGCCGGGCACGTCACGTCAATGGTGTGGGTGACGATGTTGACCGCGCCACCGCGCTTGACGCCGGGCGACTGATCCGAATTGAGCACGTGTACGGCGACCTTCACCCGGATGGTGGCGCCTTCCGCCACGCGCAGGAAATCGACGTGCATCGGCAGGTCCTTGATGACGTCGAGCTGGAAGTCGCGCGGGATGACGCGGTGCTTCTCGCCGTCGACGTCGAGATTGAACAGCGTGGTGAGGAAGCGCCCCGCATAGATGCGCTTTTTCAGCTCGTCATGCTCCAAGAGGACCATGACCGGGGGCTTGTTCTCGCCGTAAATGACGCCCGGCACGCGGCCGGAATAACGTGCTGCCCGAGCGGCCCCCTTGCCGACTTTCGGGCGCACCGTCGCCTTCAGTTCTTGCACGGTGGCCATATCGCAATCCTCATCTAACTCTATGGAAAAAGGCGGCTTTTGCCGCCCTTTGAACGCGGCAAGCCTCCAGGGGTGCCGGGGGCCGCGTTTCGAGGCGGGATATAGCGCGGGGGGCGCGGGGTGGCAAGGAAGGGCGCGGTTTCGTCATTCCGGGACGGCCCGAAGGGCCGGACCCGGAAATCCAGCACCCTCTCTATTCAGCGGCGTGGCGGGCCTTGCGGGCTTGTGCGCGGTCTTCCAGCCAGCCGAGGAAAAAGGCAAAACCGATCACGAGCCCAGCTGCAACAGGAATCCACGCAATCGCCAAAATCGCAAAGATGCCCATGTTTGCAGCTTCCTCAAGAAGGCCCTCGCTCCGAAATGTAAGGCGACGCCAACGACAAAACAAATACCGGCCCCAAACCGCCGCAGTCTTCGCCGCGCTCGCGGCGTCGAGCGGTCCGTTCACGGTCAACGATATCGCTTCACAATTCCGCAAATCGAAAAATCTGGAAAAGAACGTCGGCGAAGTTGTCGCCTCGCTGGCCCGCCTCGGCCACCCCGCGACCAAGGACGGCAAGAGCTTCGAAATTCGTCGCGTCGCGTAGAGGCCCGATAAGGCAAGCGGCAGGCGGCGCGCTGGCGTTCGAAACCCACTATCACAGACCGTGGTTATAGATCCCGGGTTCGCGCCCGCGGCGCGCCCCGGAATGACGCGTTACTTTGCCTCGCCGGCCGACCCCGCGCCCTTCTTGCCCGTCTTGGCGGCCGGCTTCTCCGCCTTCCCCTCCAACACCTCAATCCTTGCCTTTAGCGCCTCGTTCTCCTCGCGCGCCAGCCGCGCCATCTCCTTGGCCGCCTCGAATTCCTCGCGCTGCACCACGTCGAGGTCGCGCAGGATGCGTTCGGCTTGGGCACGGAACAGCGTGTCGAACTCGCGGCGCACGCCTTGCGCGACGCCGGCGGCGTCGTTCATCAGCCGCGCCATTTCGTCGAAGATGCGGTTGCTGGTCTGGGTCATGGTGTGGCTCCGCTGTGTGGCTTGAAGAATGGCAACCGGGTCGTCTCGCCGCAAGGGGCGGTGTGGTAGAGAATGCAGGAGTTCGCGGTTCGCCTGACTTCACCCTCCCCTGGAGGGGGAGGGTCGGCGAGCAGCGAGCGCAAGCGAGATGCGAGCCGGGGTGGGGTGAATTTTTCCTCTGGCTGCGCGAAAATTCACCCCACCCCGCCTGACTTCGCTGGCGCTCGTCAGGCGACCCTCCCCCTCCAGGGGAGGGTGAAGTAAAGACGGAGCCTCACCGGACGCCCCGCATGCCCCTCCTCCTCATTCCCTACCCCCACTTCGATCCGGTGCTGGTGCATCTCGGGCCGCTGGCCATCCGCTGGTACGCGCTCGCCTACATCGTCGGCATCCTCGCCGGCTGGGTCTATGCCCGCGCCATCATCAAGAACGACAGGCTGTGGGGCGGCAATTCTTCCAAGAATTCTGCGCCGATGACGCTCGCCGCCTTCGACGACTTTCTCCTGTGGGTGACGCTCGGCATCATCCTCGGCGGCCGCATTGGCTATGTGCTGTTCTACAACCTGCCGCATTTCGCCGAGCACCCGCGGGAAATCTTCGAGCTGTGGAACGGCGGCATGTCGTTCCACGGCGGCTTCACCGGCTGCGTGGTCGCCGTGGTGCTGTTCGGGCGCAAGCGCGGCATCCCGATCCTCTCGCTCGGCGACGTCACCTGCGCGGTCGGGCCGATC
Source organism: uncultured Alphaproteobacteria bacterium (assembly GCA_963753925.1). Lineage (GTDB taxonomy): Bacteria > Pseudomonadota > Alphaproteobacteria > Rhizobiales > Xanthobacteraceae > Pseudolabrys. Next base: position 131,372 of record CAVWEF010000003.1, on the reverse strand, counting down.
GGCCTGTTCCTCGGCCGCATCGCCAATTTCATCAACGGCGAATTGTGGGGGCGGCCGGCGGACGTGCCGTGGGCAATGGTGTTTCCCAACGGCGGGCCGCTCGCCCGGCATCCGAGCCAGCTCTATGAGGCGGGCCTCGAAGGGCTGCTGCTGCTCGCGATCCTCGCCGTGCTCATCCGCATGGGCGCGCTGAAGCGGCCGGGCCTCATCATCGGCGCCTTCGCCTGCTGTTATGCGCTGTTCCGTTCCTTCGCCGAGTTTTTCCGCGAGCCCGACGCGCAGCTCGGCTTTCTCTGGGGCGGCGCCACCATGGGACAATTGCTGTCGATCCCGCTGTTTCTCGCCGGCGTCTGCTTCATCGTCTACGCTTGGCGGCACCCGGCGCGCGCAGCATGAGGCCGTACGACATGACAGCCGCCGCCGCCCCCTCCCCAACCCTCCCCCGCAAGCGGAGGAGGGAGTGCTCCGTACGTGCGGCTCCTGCGTCGTCTCCCCCGCCTGCGGTGGAGAGACAGAGAGGGGGACGATGAGCGACGCGCTCGCCATAGCCCAGATGGGCCCGCTGGAAGCGGAGATCCGCCGCCGCATCGCCATCGCCGGGCCGATGCCGGTCGGCGAATACATGGCGCTTTGTCTGAGCCACCCGCAATACGGCTACTACACCAGCGGCGATCCGCTCGGCGCGCGTGGCGATTTCATCACCGCGCCGGAGGTGAGCCAGATGTTCGGCGAGCTGATCGGGCTGTGGATGGTCGCAGTCTGGCGGCAGATGGGCGCGCCGGAAAACGTGCGCATCGTCGAACTCGGCCCCGGCCGCGGCACGCTGCTCAAGGATGCGCTGCGCGCGGCAACCGTGGCGCCAGATTTCCGCGCGGCGGTGGTGCTGCATCTGGTCGAGATCAATCCGGTGCTGCAGGCGCAGCAGGAGCGCGCGCTTGAGCCTCTGGGCGTGCCGATATTCTGGCATGCGGCGCTCGCCGACGTGCCCGGCGGCCCGGCGATCATTATCGCCAACGAATTCTTCGACGCGCTGCCGGTCAACCAGGCGATAAAGACGCAACAGGGCTGGCACGAGCGGCAGGTCGGCATCGACCGCGCCGGCAATCTCGCTTTCACGCATGCCGCCGGGCCGCTCCCGCGTTTCGAGCGGCTGCTGCCGGAAGACTTGCGCCGGGCGCCGGAGCAGTCGATCTTCGAGTGGCGCGCCGACACCGTGGCGCTGGATATCGGCCGGCGGATCGACCGCGACGGCGGCGCCGCGCTGGCGATCGACTATGGACATCGTGAAAGCGCAGTCGGCGACACGCTGCAGGCGGTCAGCGGTCACGCTTTTGCCGACCCGCTGATCGCGCCCGGCGCCGTCGACCTGACCGCGCACGTCGATTTTCAGGCGCTGGCAAACGCCGCCGAGGCGATGGGGCCGAAGGCCTACGGGGCGATCACGCAATCCACGTTTTTGCGCCGCCTCGGCATCGAAGCCCGCGCCGAAACGCTCAAAGCCAATGCCTCGCGCGCCGCAGCGGCGGGCATCGACGCCGCGCTGGAGCGGCTGATCGGCACCGGCCGTTCCGACATGGGCGCGCTGTTCAAGGCCATGGCCGTCGCCCCGGCGAAGCTGGGAACGCCGCCGGGCTTCGAAACCTAAAGCCGCGCGCATATTTGATTTGCAACGCGCAGCGATTGGTTGGATTGATCCGCATGCTCCAGGCTTTGTCGCTCGCCACCCTCGCCGGCATCCGCCACGGCTTCTTCACCCGCAACGGCGGCGTGTCGCAAGGCGTCTATGCGAGTCTCAACGGCGGCGTCGGCTCCAACGACGCGCCCGACAAGGTGGCGGAAAACCGCGCCCGCATGGCGACGGCGCTCGGCGTCGCGCGCGACCGCTTGCTCACCGCCTATCAGATTCATTCGCCCGACGTGGTGGCCGCCGAAACGCCGTGGACGAAGGAGGCGCGGCCGCGCGCCGATGCCATGGTCACCCGCGTGCCGCGGCTGGCGCTCGGCGTCTCCACCGCCGACTGCGGGCCGTTGCTATTTGCCGACAGCCAGGCGCGCGTGATCGGCGCGGCACATGCCGGCTGGCGCGGCGCCTTCACCGGCGTGATCGAGGCGACGATTGCCGCAATGGAAAAACTCGGCGCCGAGCGCTCCCGCATCGCCGCCGCCCTCGGGCCGACGATCCGTCAGCCGAATTACGAAGTCGGCCCGGAATTCGTCGCCCGCTTCACGCAAGCCGATGCGGAGAATGCGCGTTTCTTCGCCGCGTCGCCCAAAGCCGATCATGCCATGTTCGATCTCGCCGGCTACATCGCCGCCCGTATTCAACGCGCCGGCATCGGGCAATTCGAGGATCTCGGGCTGTGCAACTATGCCGACCCCGAGCGGTTCTTCAGCTTTCGTCGCATGACGCACCGGGGCGAGGCTGATTACGGCCGCCATATTAACGCCATCGCACTCACCGACTGACCGTCACGGCGCTTGGCGCTGGACTCACCCCCCGCCTTGCCGCTAATTTCGCAACCGGCCGAGGGCATAACGACAAGAAACACGGCCGCAGGGGTGTCGATGCAGTGGCGCGCGTGGCGGCGCATTGCGCTCGCGTTTGGGGCCTGTAGGTTGTGTTGGCTTTTTGCCGCCGCCGGCGCACTCGCACTTTCCGCATGCACCACCGACGGACAACCGAACGCGCTTGCTGCGCAGCCGCGCGGCGCCAGCGTCGCCTTTGAATCGATTGACGGCCCGCCACAGGGACAATTCTACAAACTGGTGCAAAACCTCAACGACGAGGCGCAGGCGCGCCGCCTAGCGGTCATGTCGCGCGAAACCCCGGCTGTCTATCACGTGCGCGGCTATCTCGCCGCGAAGGTGGTGAAGGGGCAGACGACGATTTCCTGGGCTTGGGACGTGTTCGACGCCGACGAGCATCGCGCCCTGCGCATCACCGGCGAGGAAGCGGCCAAAGGCAAGCACCACGATGTCTGGGCCGCCGCCGACGATGCCATGCTGCACCGGATCGCGCGCAGCAGCATGGATCAGCTCGCCGTGTTCCTGACCTCGCCGGCCGTCGCGGCGCCGGAGGCGGCCACCGTCGCCTCGATTGACAACGACTCCTCGCCAGAAGCGGCCGGCATATTCCGTATTTTCCGTCCGCACGCCGATCCGGTATCCGGCGAAGCCGCGGCGACGCCTGCCGCCGCAATTCCGGCCGCCGCGGTGCCGTTGCCGCGCCGGCGCCCGACCGTCACTGCGGTGGTGTCCGCCCGCGAGACCGTGAGCATGGCCGCGTCCAGCCGGTAAACGCCGGTTTGCGCGGTCGCAAATTGCTCCGGGACAATGCGTCCATCGCGTATTGCCCGCTCTTGCCCGCCTTGATATGACCACGCCGCCTGTGGCGTCTTGTGAGACGAGGACATCGGGATGGCGGCCAAGAACGGAGCGATCAAGCTCGTCGCCGGCAACTCGAATCCAGCGCTCGCCCAGGCGATCGGCGAATACCTCAAGACCCCGCTGACCAAGGCGGTGGTGCGCCGTTTCGCCGACATGGAAATCTTCGTCGAGATCCAGGAAAACGTGCGCGGCGCCGACTGTTTTGTCGTGCAGTCCACCTCGTTTCCCGCCAACGACCACCTGATGGAACTGCTGATCATCATGGACGCGCTGCGCCGCTCCTCGGCGCGCCGCATCACCGCGGTGATCCCCTATTTCGGCTACGCCCGGCAGGACCGCAAGCCGGGCCCGCGCACGCCGATCTCGGCCAAGCTGGTCGCCAACCTCATCACCCGCGCCGGCGCCGACCGGGTGATGACGCTCGATCTGCATGCCGGGCAAATCCAGGGTTTCTTCGATATCCCGACCGACAACCTCTACGCCTCCCCGGTGATGGTGCGCGACATCCGCGAACGCTTCCAGCTCGACACCGTGATGGTGGTGTCGCCCGACGTCGGCGGCGTGGTGCGCGCGCGCGGGCTCGCCAAGCGCATCAACGCGCCGCTCGCCATCATCGACAAGCGGCGCGAACGCGCCGGTGAATCGGAAGTGATGAACGTGATCGGCGACGTCGCCGGCTACACCTGCGTGCTGGTGGACGATATTGTTGACAGCGGCGGCACGCTGGTCAACGCCGCCGACGCGCTGCTCGAGCAGAAGGCGAAGAGCGTCTACGCCTATATCAGCCACGGCGTGTTGTCCGGTGGCGCCGTCGCGCGCATCGCCAAGTCGCGGCTGAAGGAACTGGTCATCACCGATTCGATCCAGCCGACCAAGGAAGTGCTGGGCGCCGGCAATATTCGCGTGCTGGAAATCGCCACGCTGATCGGCGAGGCGATCGGGCGCACCGCGTCAGAGGAATCGGTGTCGAGCCTGTTCGACTGAACAACCCTCAAATGCATTGCTTTTTGTAGACAACCATGGCGGATTCGTATTCGCCATAGGCGGAGCGAAGTCTGCGGAACTCGGCGGCGCACATGTCGCGCCCCAGGCTGTTCGCCGTGCAGCTGGAAAACTTCTGCATCGCATCTTCCAGACGGGTCATGACCGCGTTGTAGTCCCTGACGGCATCACCGCATTCGTCAGCCATGACGATTTGCGGGATCGTCAGCGAGATGACGATCGAGACAACGCCCAGCGATTTGATCACGCCAGCCTCCCTTCCCCCTTTGCCGCCTATCGTCGCGCAAAGAGCGATTGCCTGTCGAGCCGGGTTCTCCCTTTGAGTTGCGCGGGCCGCTTCCGGCGACTTATCCACGACAAGAGTCAATATGTGACAGCAATGCTTGTGGACATCGAGTCCGGCGGCGTTGCCTAAGTCCCACAAATCACCGCTGATTACGCCTCGTTAGTGCCTTTGGCGGCGCGAATCGACCGGGATATAGTCAGTAGGCCTTAGTGATTTGTTCGAGCGGTCAAGGCACCCCCGTATCTCATGCGTTCGATGGCGACGCGGCCCGCCGCAAGGCCGAATTCCGTGCCGGTAGCGTGCGGCGGCGTCCGATTCCCTGGCTTCGGCAACGCGGAGACGGCATGTCCCTCATCGGCTACGCAGACGAACCGCGCATCAACCCGCTCGACGTGGTGGAGCGGCTGGCGTCCGGCCACGACTGGTCGTTCGAGCGCGCGAGTGACGACGAAATCACCATCCTCGTCACCGGCAAATGGACCGACTATCAGCTCTCCTACACCTGGATGTGCGACATCGAGGCGCTGCATCTTGCCTGCGCCTTCGACCTGAAAGTTCCCGAACGGCGGCGCGCGGAAGTCACCGCGCTGATCTCGCTGATCAACGAGCAGATGTGGGTCGGCCATTTCGATCTGTGGATGCAGGAAGGCATCGTCATGTTCCGCCACGCGCTGGTATTGACGGGCGGCGTCGAGGCCTCCGGCAAGCAATGCGAGGCGCTGCTCGGCACCGCGCTCGACGCCTGCGAGCGGCATTTCGCCGCCTTCCAGTTTGTGGTCTGGGCGGGGAAAAGCGCGCGCGAGTTGCTCGACGCGGCGATGTTCGAGACCTCGGGCGAAGCCTGACCGCCTAGGCGAAGCGCAAAGCGATCCCTTCCAGCGGAATTCCGCGCAAGCTCGTCGTCCATGTCTCGCCCGCGTTGATGGGCAGGGCGCGGGTCAGCGTTCCGGTCGTGACGATGTCGCCGGCCGCCAGCGGCGGACTGACCGGATCCTGCGCCAGCGACTGCACCAGATGGCGCAAGGCCGATACCGGTCCGTCGAGCACATTCGCAGCGCGGCCGCGATCGGCCAAAGCGCCGTTGCAGTAAAGATCGATCTCGAAGGCCGGCAACTCGCGCAGCCAGTCCGCCTTGCGCGGCGCAATCGCATGACGCCGCCCGATCAGTAGCGCGCCATGCATGGCATTGGCGGCTGCCGTGTCCGCTGGCGTGAATTTCCAGTTGGGGAAGATCGACTGCACGATTTCAAAGCCGTGCGCCACCCAGGCAAGGCAATTCAGCATCGCCAAATCGTCCATGCCGGCATCCGGCGCGCGGGCTAAGCCGAAGACGATCTCAGGCTCGATGCGCGGCTCGACGAAGTCGCGCAGCGCCAGCACCCGGTCCGCGCCAAGGTCGGACACGGTGCGGTCAGTCATATAGCCCCAGTTCGGCGCGTAGACGCCGTATTCCGGCCAGATGGTGCGGTTGGTGAAGCCTATCTTGCGACCGACAATTCTCTCGCCGCGCGCGGCAAATTTTTCCCGCAGCAGCGGCGCGACCTGGTTGGCCTCCTCGAGCGTCAGCCCGTCCGGCCGCGCGGAAAACGGCGTCACTTGCCGCCCGCTGCCGAGCGTGGCGAAGACCTCGGCGACGACGGCCTCGATATGGCCTGGCCGCGATTGTGTTTTGGCGTCCATTTCCCGTGTACTTTGAAGCGGCGCGAGCGACTTGGCAACGGCTGCGGAAAGGCGTGGATGCCCGGCGCAAGTCCGCGCATATCGTACAGCGAGGCTGTATGCTCCCTGCCATGGCCCGCAAACCGCAACCGCTCAAATCCATTCGCTCGCTGGTGCTGCTCGGCGCCGGCAAGATGGGCTCGGCCATGCTCGAGGGCTGGCTTGCGCGTGGGCTCAACCCGAAGAAAATCACAGTGCTCGAGCCCCAGCCAAACAAGGCGGTGAAGGCGCTGACGCGGCGCGGGCTCAAGCTCAATCCCAAAGGGAAAGCCGCACCCGCCTCCGTCATCGTCGTCGCGGTGAAGCCGCAGATCGCAGCCGATGCGGTGCCGCTGCTCGCGGCTTATGTCGGCAAGGGCACGCTCATCGTCTCCATCATGGCCGGGCGCACCATCGGCTTTCTGCAGCAGAACCTGCCGACCAATACGGCCATCGTGCGCGCGATCCCCAATACGCCGGCGGCGATCGGCCGCGGCATCAGCGGCGCCGTCGCCAACGCCAGGACATCGCCGCGCCAGCGCAAACAGGCCGCCGATCTGCTCGCCGCCATCGGCGCCGTCGAATGGGTGAGCAACGAGGCGCTGATGGACGCGGTCACCGCCGTGTCCGGCTCGGGTCCGGCTTACGTGTTCCTGCTGGCGGAGGCGATGACGCAAGCCGGCATCGCCGCCGGCCTGCCTGCCGAGCTCGCCGCGCGTCTGGCGCGCGAGACCGTCGCCGGCGCCGGCGAACTGCTGCGCTGCTCGCCGCTCGATGCGGCGGCGCTGCGCGAGAATGTAACCTCGCCCGGCGGCACCACCGCCGCGGCGCTCGGCGTGCTGATGGGGCCCGGCGGCTTCGATACGCTGCTGATGCAGGCCATCGCCGCCGCGACGCGGCGCGGCAAGGAATTGGCGGGTTAAGCTGCCCTAGAACCGGCACCTTTGCCGGCTTACATTCAGGGCATCCGAACCGCCAGGGAGGCCGCCATGGCCCGCAAGGCAAAACGCCAACACAAGGCTCCGAGCGCGCCGCCGCCGCGCGGCACCTCCGACCGCGACAAGGCGGTTGACGCGCTGATGACGCTGCTCGCCGAGCACTCGTTCGAGGAGATCGGGCTGGCGGAAGTCGCCGGCCGCGCCGGCCTGAAGCTGTCGCAGCTGCGCGCCGAATTCGGCTCGACGCTCGCCGTTCTCGCCGCCCAGATCAAGGACATCGACCGCATCGTGCTCGCCGGCGGCGCCGACACGGCCGAGGAAACCCCGCGCGACCGGCTGTTCGACGTGCTGATGCGCCGCCTCGAAGCGCTCGCTCCCTACAAGCAGGCAACGCGCTCGCTTCTGCGCTCGGCGCGGCGCAACCCCGGACTGGCGTTCGCTCTCAACGCCATGGCCGTGCGCTCGCAACATTGGATGCTGGAAGCCGCCGGCATCGGCGCGCACGGGCCGAAAGGCGCGTTGCGCGCGCAAGGCGCGGCGCTGATGTTTGCCCGCGTGCTCTCGGTCTGGTTCAACGACGACGAGCCGAGCCTCGACCGCACCATGGCGGCGCTCGACCGCGCGCTCACCAGCGGCGCGCGCTGGGCCGGCTTCCTCAACGATCTATGCTGCATCCCCGCGGCGATTTGCCGCGGCCGACGCCGGCGACGTTCGCGCGATGCAGGCGAAGAAGCCGAAGCGGCCTAAACGGGCACCCTCACCGACGCCCGCAACCCGCCGAGCGGCGAGTTGCCGAGCATGATGTCGCCACCGTGCGAGCGGGCGATGTCGCGGGCAATCGCCAGCCCCAATCCGGTGCCGCCCTCGTCCTGATTGCGCGCGTCGTCAAGCCGCAAAAACGGCTTGAACACCTCCTCGCGCAAATCCGCCGGGATGCCAGGGCCATCGTCATCCACCGTGATGGTGAGCCAGCGATGATCGCGGTGGCCGGTAATCGAGATCGACGGCGCAAAGCGCGCGGCGTTCGACACCAGATTGGCGAGGCAGCGCTTGAATGCCGCCGGCCGCACCGTGACTACCGGCGGCCCGTGAAATGCCACGCTCGCCTTGTGGCCGTGCCGCTCGACGTCGAGCCGCATCTCCTCGAGGAATTCCGCCATGTCGGTCGGCGCCGAGCCCTCGCCGAGATCGCCGCGAGCGAAGGCAAGATAGGCCTCCAGCATGCGCGCCATCTCATCGACGTCGCGCTTCATCGCCTCCACCTCCGGCGACTTTTTCTTGATCAAGGCGAGTTCCAGCTTGAAGCGCGTGAGCACCGTGCGCAGATCGTGGGACACGCCGGCGAGCATGGCTGTGCGTTGCTCGATCGCGCGCTCGACGCGCGTCTTCATCTCGATGAAGGCCTGAGCCGCGCGCCGCACCTCGCGGGCGCCGCGCGGGCGGAAGTGCGGCACGTCGCGCCCCTTGCCGAAACTTTCCGCGGCGTCGGCGAGCTTGAGGATGGGCTTGATCTGGTTGCGCAGGAAGATGATGGCGACGCCGAGCAGCACCGTCGAGGTGCCCACCATCCAGATCAGGAAAATTCCCGAATTGGAGGCGTAGGCGGCGCTGCGCCGGGCGAAGACGCGCATCACGTTGTTGTCTAGCTTGATGCGAATTTCCACCAGCGCCGATTTGCCGACGGTATCGATCCAGAACGGCCGGCCGATCTGCTTGCCCAGTTGCTCCGACAGCGTCTGGTCAAGCAGCGAAAAGAACGGTTTCGGCCCCGGCGGCGGCATGTCGCCCAGCGGCAGGAAATCCACGGTCAGCCCGAGCCGCTCTTCGGCGATGCGGCGGATCTGCGCCTGGGCGGCGTCCTGCGGATAGCTTTTGTAGACGTCGATCAACGCGGCGATGTCGGACACCACGCCGGCGGAGAGCCGCTGGGTGACGACGTTCCAGTGCCGCTCCATGAACACGAAAGCGACCACCGATTGCAGGATCACCATCGGCAGGATGATGATCAGCAAAGCGCGGGCGTAGAGGCCCTTGGGCATGACGCTATTGAGCAGGCGGGCGAAGCGCCGCCAGCCGTCGCGGATCTGCCCGAGCCAGCCGTGGATGCGGGCGACCGCCGGAATGTCGCAATACCAGTGCCAGGCATCGACGACGCGGCCGAGCACCGTGCGGATGGTGGCTATGCCGGTGTCGAGGCTGGTCATGTGGAGATCACCAGCCGGTAGCCGATGCCGCGCACGGTCTGCACGAACAGCGGATTGGCGGGATTGCGTTCGATCTTGCGGCGCAGCCGGTTGACCTGCACGTCCACCGCGCGTTCGCTCACCGTCGCGCCGTTGGCCAGCGCCATGCGCGGTACCGTCTCGCCCGGCGTGCCGGCAAGCACGCGCAGCATTTCGCGCTCGCGATCGGTTAAGCGGACGACGTCGTCGCCGCAGCGCAATTCGCCGCGGCCGATGTGAAACACGAAGGGTCCGAAACTGACCGACTCGGCCGGCTCCGCCACGGCCGGCTGCGCGCGCTTGAGGATATTGGCGATGCGCAGCGACAGTTCGCGCGGCTCGAACGGCTTCGACAGATAATCGTCGGCGCCCATCTCCAGGCCTTTGATGCGGCTTTCGGCAGCGTCGCGCGCGGTCAGCATCAGGATCGGCACGTCGGAATTGCCGCGGATTGATTTGGCGAGATCGAAGCCGGATTCACCCGGCATCATCACGTCGAGGATCAGGAGGTCGAAGCTCAGGCCGCCGAGCTTGGCGCGCGCGTCCTTGGCGGTGTCGGCAGTGCTCACGCGATAGCCCTCGCTGGCGAGGAAGCGCGACAGCAGGTCGCGGATGCGGCGGTCGTCATCGACCACCAGCAAATGCGGCGCGTCGTCGGCGAGCGTGGCGGGCAGATTCATCGTCAGCGTCCCGCCTTGCCGCGCCGCTCCACCAGGCGCAGCACGTCGTCGCGGTTGTCGGCGTCGATCATGGCGGTGAGGAAGCGCCGCGCCGCTTCGTGCGCGTCGGGCCCGAGTTCGGCGAAGGCACGGTTGATGCGCTCGGTCTGCAGGCCGGCGAGCTTGAGTGCCAGAGCCTCGCCCTTCGGCGTCACGAACAGAAGCCGCTGGCGGCGGTCGAGCGCGCCCTCCTTCTGCACCACGTAGCCGTGGTCGACCAATTGCTTGAGCACGCGGCCTAGCGACTGCTTGGTGATGTTGAGGATGTCGAGCAGGTCGGCCACCGTCATGCCCGGATTGCGGTTGACGAAATGCAGCACCCGGTGGTGCGCGCGGCCGAACCCGAGCTTGCTCAGCACCGCGTCCGGGTCGCCGACGAAGTCGCGATAGGCGAAAAACAAGAGCTCGATGATGTCCCAGACCGGCTCTTCAGCCGCCGCACTGTTGGCGGGGCGCTCGGCGAGGCTGGCGGGGCTAGCGATCATATTTGGGTCAGCCATGTTGACATATTTTGGATTTATGTTACAAAAAGCACCTGACGGACGAAAGGATCGTACAAAAACGCTCGCTTCTGCCGTTTAGGTCCGGATCGGACCTAGTCATACCGGGTGTTGCCCGGCGAAGCAAAGTGTTGGAATGGACGCGGAAAATGCGCCATTACAGCGGCGAATAAGGCCGACAAACGCCCGACGAGAGGACGACAAGGAGACGACCATGGCTGCACAGTCCTACGACCGCCTCGAAGGGGTCATCTGGTACGACGGCAAGCTGGTGCCCTGGAAGGACGCCAACCTGCACGTCCTCTCCCACGGCCTGCATTACGCGAGCGCCGTGTTCGAGGGCGAGCGCGCCTATGGCGGCAAGATCTTCAAGACCAAGGAGCACGCCGAGCGGCTGAAGAGGTCGGCCAACGTGCTCGACTTCGAAATCCCCTACTCGGTCGAGGAGATCGTCAAGGCCAAGGATCTCGTCGTCACGAAGAACGGCAAGAAGGACGCCTATGTGCGGCCGGTGGCCTGGCGCGGCTCGGAGATGATGGGCGTCTCGGCGCAGAACAACACCATCCATCTCGCCATCGCCTCGTGGGAATGGCCGAGCTATTTCGACCCCGAACAGCGGCTCAAGGGCATCAAGCTCGACCTCGCCGATTACCGCCGGCCCGATCCGAAATGCGCGCCGGTCAAGGCCAAGGCCGCCGGGCTCTACATGATCTGCACCATCTCCAAGCACGCCGCCGAGCGCAAAGGCTATGCCGACGCCATGATGCTCGACTGGGAGGGGCGCGTCGCCGAATGCACCGGCGCAAACATTTTCTTCGTCAAGGACGGCAAGATCCACACGCCGATCGCCGACTGCTTCCTCGACGGCATCACCCGGCAGACCGTGATCGCGCTGGCGAAGAAGCGCGGCTTCGAAGTGATCGAGCGACGCATCATGCCGGAGGAGCTGGCGAGCTTCTCCGAGTGCTTCATCACCGGAAGCGCGGCGGAAGTGACCGCGGTGTCGGACATCGCCGGCAAATGGAATTTCAACCCCGGCGGCATCACCAAACAGCTGATGGAAGACTACGCCGCGGCGGTAACCGGCGGCGCCAAGGCCGCGGCCGCGTAATCTTTCTTCTCATACAGCGAGAGGTCGTCCGTCTGCGCTTTAGCGACGGCGAAAGGGCGGCCTGCTGGGTTTTTGGCCCCCGTTTCCGCCGCTAATCATGGGATACCAAAAGAGACCCCTGCCTAGCCCTAGCGGCGCCCCGCCCGCGGCCATTTTCAGCCATTTTCTCCATGGAGTATAAAGGCTTGCGGGGGAGCGCCCCACGTAAGGGGGCCTTAACCGTTCCGGATAACACTATGGGGTCGTCGCGCGACGGCCCGGTGGGGGCGTTGTGGCGGCTGTGGGACGGCGTTTTTCACGGAAGTGTCCAGTGCGGTTGAGTGCGGCGCGTCGGCGATCTGTTGCCTTCTGTCTGATGGGCGCCGCAGCCCGGCTGGGCATTGCTGCCCTCTTTCTGCTCGGCGCCAACCGCTCGTTGCAAAACGCGGTGGCCGAAGGCGACACCCGCACCATCTCCTTCCATCACGTCCACACCGGCGAAGACATCACCATCACCTACAAGCGCAACGGCCGCTATGACGAGGCGGCGCTGGCGAAGCTCGACTGGTTCATGCGCGACTGGCGCAAGGAACAGGAAACCCACATGGATCCGCATCTGTTCGATCTGCTGTGGGAGACCAATCGCGAGGTCGGCGGCACGGAGCCGATCCAGGTGATCTGCGGCTACCGCTCGCCCGGCACCAACGCCATGCTGCGCGCGCGCTCGACCGGCGTCGCGCAATTCAGCCAGCACATCAACGGCCAGGCCATCGATTTCTATGTGCCCGGCGTTCCGCTGGAAAAAATCCGCGAGGTGGGCCTGCGCCTGCAGCGCGGCGGCGTCGGTTTCTATCCGACCTCGGGTTCGCCCTTCGTGCATCTCGACACCGGCACGGTGCGGCACTGGCCGGTGATCGCGCGCGCGCAATTGGAAAAGATTTTCCCTGACGGGCGCACCGTGCATATTCCCGCCGACGGCCATCCCCTGCCGGGCTACAAATTGGCGCTTGCCGATGTCGAGCGGCACGGCGCCATGCCGTCGGCGACGTCGCTGGAAGCCGCGCGTGAAGCCGGCGTGATCACCGAACATGACGAAGAAGTCGCCGTCGCCGCGCCAAAGAAGCGCAGCCTGCTGGCGCGCCTGTTCGGCGCCGGCAAGGATGAAACCGATGACGGCGATCAGCCGGCGGCGCCCAAGCCGTCGCGCGTCAAGAGCATCATCGCCGGCCTGAGCCCGGCGAAGCATGTAGCCACCGAGAAGATCGTGCCGCTGCCGTCGGCGCGCCCGCATGTGGTCGCGGTCGCCGCCGTTACGCCCAAGAGCGGCGATGAGCGCATCGTGACCGCCTCGCTCGGAGCCGTCGAAACCGGTCCGGCGCTGCCGGCGCCACTTTCCGCCGGCACGGTGTTTGAGACGACGTCTGCCACGTCAACGCCGACGGTGCTTGCTTTCGCGGAGGAAGCGCCGCCCCCACTGCCGCGCACGCGGCCTGCCCGCCTCTGGCCGATGGGCGCGAACCTGCCGCGCCTGCCGGTGGAAGCGCCGATGCTGCGGGCCTCACCTGCTTCGACGGTAGTGGCGAAGGCGCCGCTCTCCGGCGGCAGCGCTGCCTATGACAGCCCCTGGCTGCGCGCCGCCATGCTCACGCCGAGCGTGAGTTACGACATGACGGCGACCAAATCCGGCCGCTACGATCCGCGCGTCTTCGCCGCGCTGCTGCAGAAACCGCCGGCGTCGGTGCTGATGACCTTCTCGGCCGATCCGCATTTCGGCATGGTCGCCGACCGCTTCAGCGGCCAGGCGGTTGTGTTCCTCGCCACGGCGACGTTTACACCGCCGCAGACCACGGCGTCACTGCGCTGATAGCGTCCTACTGCAACATCCCCAGCGCGTTCATGTACATTTCGAGCACGGCCTGCTCCTCGCGGCGCTCGTCGGTGTCCTGCTTGCGCATGCGCACGATGGTGCGCAGCGCCTTGATGTCGAAGCCGGTGCCCTTGGCCTCGGCATAGACGTCGCGGATGTCATCGGAGGTCGCCTTCTTCTCCTCCTCCAGCCGCTCGATGCGCTCGACGATGGCCTTGAGCTGATCTTTGGCGAAGCGGTGGGAGGTCTCTTCTTTAGCGGCCGCGGCGGTGGTAGGCATCGAGGTCTCCTGAATGACTTTTAGAGCCGTGTTAGCTCTGTCATACGGAGAATTCGGGCGTGGCGGATATGGGCTCGGCGCGAAGCCCCCGACATTCACACCCTGTGCATAGGCAAGTGCTTGCCGCTTGCCTTTTCGAAGGCGGCCTTTTGCTCGGGGGAAGCGTCTTTCTGGTATTTCGCCTGCCAGTCCTTGTAGGGCATGCCGTAGACCAGCTCGCGACTCGCGTCCTTGGTCATGGGGATAGCCTTGGCGTCGGCAGCGTCCTTCATCCAATTCGACAGGCAGTTGCGGCAGAAGCCGGCGAGATTCATCATGTCGATGTTCTGCACGTCGGTGCGCGCGCGCAGGTGTTCGACGAGGCGGCGGAACACGGCGGCTTCGAGTTCGGTGCGGGTCTTGTCGTCCATGGCGGCAATCCTTTGCTGCCATCAACATAAGGCCGCGCCACGGCGCTTGCCATAGGCGCAAAAACCCGCCGTATTGACGTCATGAGCGCTGATTTGGCCGGGCAACGCACATTTCTCAAGACGCTGTTCCGCGCCGCGGTGGCGGCGGCGCATCCGGCGACGTGCCTGCCGCCGCTGTTGCCGGCCGCGCCTGCCGGCCGCATCGTCCTGCTCGCCGCCGGCAAGGCCGCGGGCGCGATGGTGGAGACCGCCGAAGCCTTTTACCTCGACCGGATGAAGCTCCCGCCGGCGCGCCTGACCGGAGTGGCGGTGGCGCGTTACGGTTACGGGCGCCCGACGCGCGTGGTCGAAATGATCGAGGCGGCGCACCCCGTGCCGGACGCCGCCGGGCTTAGAGCAGCAGAGCAAGCGCTCAAGCTCGCCGAGAGCGCCGGTCCCGACGATCTGGTCCTGGTGCTGATGTCGGGCGGCGCCTCGGCCAACTGGATCGCGCCGGCCGAGGGGCTTTCGTTCTCCGACAAACAGGCGGTGACGCGCGCGCTGCTGCGCTCCGGCGCCAATATCGGCGAGGTCAACACGGTGCGCAAACACATCTCGCGCATCAAGGGCGGGCGGCTGGCGCGGCGCGCTTATCCCGCGCGGCTCGCGACCTTCGCGATTTCCGACGTGCCGCATGACGATCCGTCGGCGATCGGCTCCGGCCCGACGGTGCCCGACCCGACCATGCTCGCGGACGCGCGCGCGATCGTCGCCAAATACAAACTCGACCTGCCGGACAGCGTAACGCGCGCGCTTACCGATGCGAAGAACGAATCGCCCAAGCCCGGCGACAAGATTTTCGCCAACACTACATTTGTGCTGGCGGCGCGGCCAGCCGACAGCTTGCGCGCGGCCGAAGCGATGGTGCGCGCCGCCGGGTATGAACCCGTCATGCTCGGCGACAGCGTCGAAGGCGAGGCACGCGAGGTCGCGGCCGCGCATGCGAAACTCGCGCGCGATCTACGCGCGCAAGGAAAGCGTGCCGTGATTCTCTCCGGCGGCGAATTGACCGTCACCATCCGCGGCCAGGGCCGCGGCGGGCCCAACCAGGAATACGCGCTGGCGCTGGCAATTGGTTTATCCGGGATGCCGGCGGTCGCCGCGCTCGCCGCCGACACCGATGGCACCGATGGCGGCGTTGGCGACCCCGGCGACCCCGCCGGCGCCATCGTCGATGGCGAGACCATGGCACGGGCGAAGGCCGCCGGCCTCGATCCCGCCGCCTTTCTCGCCGACAACAATTCGACCGGATTTTTCTCCGCGCTCAAGGACTTACTGCTGACGGGACCGACCTACACCAACGTCAATGACTTCCGCGCCATCGTCGTTGACACACCGTGACCGATCACGCGACAACCAAAATTCCCGTCGAAACTATATCAAACGTGACCGCATTGCCTCGCCTCTCCTCGCGCTGCATCCTGGGAACGGCCGTGCTTGCCGGCGTGCTCATCGGCTGCTCGGCCTCTCCGGCCCGGGCCGATTTCCGGCTTTGCAACAACACCGGCAGTCGTGTTGGCGTCGCAATCGGCTACAAGGATGCCGAGGGCTGGACCACCGAGGGCTGGTGGAACGTCGCCGGGCGGTCCTGCGAAACGCTGCTGCGCGGGGCGCTGGTGGCGCGTTACTATTACATCTACGCGGTCGACTACGACCGCGGCGGCGAATGGTCGGGACACGCCTTCATGTGCTCACGCGAGAAGGAATTCACTATTCGCGGCTCAGACAACTGCCTGGCGCGCGGCTACGACCGCACCGGCTATTTCGAAGTCGATACCGGCGAGCAGCGCTCGTGGACGGTGCAACTCACCGATACCGCCGAGCAGACGCCAGGCAAGCCGCTGCCGCCGCGCGTGCCCGGCCCCTCGCGCACCCCGTTGCAGCAGCCTCCCGCGCAAGGCGGCAAGAAATGAAAAAGAAATGAGAACGCAATGAGACGCCTGCGCCGCGCCAAGATCATCGCCACGCTCGGCCCCGCCTCGTCCGACCGCGACATGATCGCGCGGCTGTTTGCCGCCGGCGTCGACGTCTTCCGCATCAACATGAGCCACACCAGCCACGAGCGCATGCGCGAACTGGTGGCGTCGATCCGCGCCGTCGAAGAAGACAGCGGCCGGCCGATCGGCATTCTGGTCGATCTGCAAGGCCCGAAGCTCAGGCTCGGCACTTTCACCGGCGGCGCGGTGCTGGTGAAGAAGGGCGACACATTCACGCTCGATTCAGATCCGGCGCCGGGGGACGCCAAGCGCGCCTATCTGCCGCATCCGGAAATCTTCGCCGCTGTCGAGCCCGGCCACACGCTGCTGATCGACGACGGCAAGGTGCGCCTCACCGTCACCGCGGCCGAGCCCAAGCGCATGGAGACGCGCATCGAGGTCGCCGGCAAATTGTCCGACCGCAAGGGTGTGAGCGTCCCTGACTCGACGATTCCCTTCTCAGCATTGGCCGAAAAAGACCGCTCCGACCTCGAAGCCGCCCTCGATACCGGCATCGACTGGGTGGCACTGTCTTTCATCCAGCGGCCGGAAGACATCGCCGAGGCGAAGAAAATCACCCGCGGCCGCGCTCTGGTGATGGCGAAGATCGAGAAGCCGCAAGCCGTGCATCGTCTCTCCGAAATCATGGATCTCGCCGACGCGCTGATGGTCGCGCGCGGCGATCTCGGCGTGGAAATGCCGCTGGAAAAAGTCCCCGGAGTGCAGAAGCAGATGACGCGCGCCGGTCGCGTCTCCGGCAAGCCGGTGGTGATCGCCACGCAGATGTTGGAATCGATGATCAATTCGCCGGTGCCGACGCGCGCCGAAGTTTCCGACGTCGCCACCGCCATCTTTGAGGGCGCCGATGCGGTGATGCTGTCGGCGGAATCGGCCGCCGGGCAATACCCGGTGGAAGCGGTGGCGATGATGAACCGCATCGCCATCGAGGTCGAGAACGACCCGACTTTTCGCGGCATCATCAGCGCGCAACGTCCCGAACCGGAAGCAACCGGCGCCGACGCCATCGCCGACGCCGCGCAGAAGATCGCCGATACGCTCGATCTTGCCGCGCTCGTCTGCTGGACATCGTCCGGCTCGACCGGCTTGCGCGTCGCGCGCGAGAGGCCGAAGCCGCCAATCGTTGCGCTGTCGCCGAATATCGCGACCGGGCGGCGGCTGTCGGTGGTGTGGGGCGTGCATTGCGTCATCACCGAGGACGCGCACGATCAGGACGACATGGTCGAGCGCGCCTGCCGCATCGCCTTCAAGGAGGGATTTGCCAAGGCCGGCCAGCGCGTCATCATCGTCGCCGGCGTGCCGCTCGGCACACCGGGCGCGACCAATATGCTGCGCATCGCCTATGTGGGCGCGGACGCGGTAGCTGATTAGATCGGCTTAACGACGCAAAAATAGGGTAGACCTACTGGATAAGCCACCACGCCTGTGCGAGCTCGATGAATGCGGCCGCGTTGGGGCAATAGGTTTCCCACACCGGACTGTTGGGATCACGCTGCAAATCCAGGGCGCAGTCTTCCCGGCAGGTGCAGCTGGCGCAGCGCCGCCTGATCGCGTCGAACGTGGCGGGATCGCCTACATCGGTCGTGTCGAGATCGAGACCGAGCATGGCCATGCGGCACTCAAGCAACTCGTCGTTCGGATTACGCGTTGCGGGTGTCACGGTTGAGCGAAGTTCGCCGGTCTGCATCGAATCCTCCCGCGTTCCTAAGTTGCTGGAGGCTGCGAACAAATGCGCCGCCGCGCATTGACCTGAATCAAACGGGCGAGACGATCGACAAAAACGGGGTTAAATATCCTCCGGCACCATCTTGATAGCGCCGCATGGGCATTCCTGGGCGCAGATGCCGCAGCCCTTGCAATAGTCGTAGTTGAACTGGAAGCGCTTGCCAGGACCGAGCTTGATCACCGCGTTGTCCGGGCAGACGCCGTAGCAATTGTCGCATTCGAAACAATTGCCGCAGGACAGGCACCGCCGCGCCTCGTAGAGCGCGTTGGTCTCGTCGAGCCCCCCCTGCACTTCCTCGAAGGTGCTTTGCCGGCGGGCAATTTCCAGCATCGGCTGTACCGTCTTCGGCGCATCGGCGTAATACCAGGCATTGAGCTTGTCGATATTCGCCAGTTCATGCTTCTCCGCCGGCGCAAAGGCCGCGCGGCGCAGCCAGGCGTCGATGTGGCGGGCCGCCTTCTTGCCGTGGCCGACGGCCACCGTGACGGTACGTTCGGATGGAACCATGTCGCCGCCGGCAAAGATGCCGGCATGCCCGGTCATCATGTTCGAGGCGACTTGCACGGTGCCGTCCTTGATCTCCAAACCGGGCACGCCGTCGAGCAGCGACAGATCGACATCCTGGCCGAGCGCCAGAACCAGCAAGTCGGCGGCCAGCGTCTCGAATTCGCCGGTTCCCTGCGGAAAGCCCTTGTCGTCGAGCTGCATTTTCTCGACGGTGAGCACGCCCTCGTCCATGCGTTTGATGGTCGAGAGCCATTTCATCATGATGCCTTCCTGCAAGGCCTCCTCGACCTCGAAGTCGTGCGCCGGCATGCGGTCGCGCGTGCGACGATAGACGATGATGGCCTCGGTCGCGCCCAGCCGTTTGGCGGTGCGGGCGGCATCGAGAGCGGTGTTGCCGCCGCCGTAAACGACGACGCGGCGGCCGAGCAGCGGTTTGTCCTCGCCTTCCATCGAACGCAGCAACGTGACCGCGTCGAGCACCTTCGCGGCGGAGCCGGCGGGAATAAAGGCACGCTTGCCAATATGGGCGCCGACGGCCAGGAAGGCCGCGTCAAAACGGCCGGCTTGCATGCTGTCGAGGACGCGATCGACCTTGGCATTGAGTTTCAAGACGACGCCGAGATCGACGATGCGGTTGATTTCGGCATCGAGCACATCGCGCGGCAGCCGATATTTGGGAATGCCGAACCGCATCATGCCTCCTGCGAACGGTCCGGCGTCATGGATTTCGACGGCATGACCTAGCCGCCGCAGGTGATAGGCCGCCGAAAGCCCGGAGGGACCGGCGCCGACCACCAGCACGCGCTTGCCGCTGTTGGCCTGCGGCGGGGCAAATCGCCAGCCTTTGCCGATCGCCACATCGCCGAGGAAGCGCTCGACCGAATTGATGCCGACCGCCTCGTCGATCTGCACCCGATTGCAGGCGCTTTCACATGGGTGATAGCAGACCCGGCCCATCACCGCCGGCAAAGGGTTGTCGGCCGTCAGGGCTCGCCACGCGCCTTCGTAATCACCGGATTCGGCATTGGAGAGCCATGACTGAATATTCTCGCCGGCCGGACAGGCGTGGTTGCACGGCGGCAAGCGGTCGACATAGAGCGGCCGCGAAGTCCGCCAGGAACCAGTCTGATTGGCGAGGCTGGAGCCGACGTCGAGGCTGATGGCGAAAGGATGGTCCATCAGGCGTCTCCCTCCGCGTCGAGCAAATGATACTCGGCGATGTTGCGGTCGGCCGTTGCCTGGATCAGGCCGATGCGCTCCCTGCCCTGTTCGCTCGTGAAGAGATGGGCAAAGCGCCGCTGCGGCTTCAGATAATCGTCGACGGGAACGCGGCGGCGGATTTTCCGGCTGCCGATGACGACGCCGTGCTCGGCTTCGAATACCGGGAACAACCCACACTCGACCGCCAGCCGCGCCAAACGGATCGTATCCTGCGAGGCCGAGCCCCAGCCGAGCGGGCATGGCACGTGGATATGCAGATAGCGCGCGCCATGAATGCCCATCGCCTTGATCACCTTACGCTCCAGGTCATGCAGGTCGGCGACGCTCGCGGTGGCGACATAAGGGATGCCGTGCGCGACGGCGATTTTCGGTACACTCTTGCCGGTGCCGAAAACGTTGCCCGGCTCGTTTCCCATGGCCGGCGTCGTCGCCGTGCGTGCCGCCGGAGGCGTCGCCGAGGAGCGCTGCACGCCTGTGTTCATGTAGGCTTCGTTGTCGTAGCAGATGTAGAGCACGTCATCGTTGCGCTCGAACATCCCGGACAAACAACCGAAGCCGATATCGGTGGTGCCGCCATCGCCGCCTTGCGCGATGGTGCGCACTTCCGGCCGCTTTTTCGCCCGCATGGCGGCGGCAACGCCGGTCGCCACCGCGGCGGCATTGCCGAACAGCGAATGCAGCCACGGCGTTTGCCACGAGGTTTGCGGATAGGGCGTGGTGAACACTTCCAGGCAACCGGTGGCATTGACGGCGATCACGTTGTTGCCGGTGGCGCGCATCGCCGCGTCGATGGCGTAGCGCGCGCCCAGCGCCTCGCCGCAGCCCTGGCAGGCGCGGTGGCCGCAGGTGAGCGCATTCGAGCGGTCGATCGAAGCCTGCACCGACCGTTCTTGCTCGGACACCAGCCGGTTGCCAACGGTGAAGGTGCCCTTCTGGTAGAAGTGCAGCTTCTGCGTCGCATCCATCGGTGCTGTGTGATCGCTCATCGGCTTTTGCGTCCTTTCCGCTAAGCGTCGGCTTTTTCCGCGCCTTCGCTGAGGCGGCGCAGCAGGTTTTCCGCGGTCGGGCCGGAGCGGCGCACCTTGCGGACGTAGTGCAGTTCCTTGGCGACGATTTCGTCGTTGAGATCGAGGAAATACGAGCCTTCCCACGGCTGCACCAAGGCGCGTCGCAGCACGCGATGCAGGGCCGTGCAGGTGATCGGCCGGCCGCCGAGCCCGGCGATGACCGAGTACACGTGCGGCGCCCCCGCCACGTTGCGCAAGGCGAGATCGACATTGTTGGCGAGCGGGCCGCCCATGCCGACCGCGAGAACTCTTTTCGATCACAACGACGTTGCGCGCGCGTACCAGCTTCTCGCGCAGCGCCGCGGTCGGAAACGGCCGGAACGACACCAGCGTGACGAGGCCGATCGGCACGCCGTCGGCACGCATTTCGTCGATAGTATCCTTGATGGTGCCGTTCACCGAACCCATGGCGACGACGATCAATTCGGCGTCTTCGGCGCGATAGCTGCGCAACAGTCCGCCGCTGTCGCGTCCGAATTGCGATTTGAACTCGGCGGCAAATTGCGGGATCAGCCGCAGCGCCAGCGTCTGCTTGTAATGCTGCAGATAGCGGACCTCGGTGAAGGCTTCCGGTCCGACCATGGCGCCGATCGAAATCGGATCCTTTGGATCGAGCACCTGCACCGGCTCGTAAGGCGGCAGATAGGCGTCAACTTGCGCCTGCTCCGGAATATCGACGCGCTCGACCGCGTGCGTGAGGATGAATCCGTCAACGCAGACCATGACCGGCATCGACAATTCCTCGGCGAGACGAAAAGCCTGGATATGAAGATCGGCCGCTTCCTGGTTGGTCTCGGCGAACAGCTGCATCCAGCCCGAATCGCAGACCGCCATTGCGTCGGAATGGTCGTTCCAGATGTTGATCGGCGCGCCGATCGCCCGGTTGCCCAAAGTCATGACGATCGGCAGGCCGAGACCGGAGGCGTTGTAGACGGCTTCAGCCATGAACAGTAGGCCCTGGCTCGCGGTCGCCGTATAGGCGCGCGCGCCGGCGGCGGAGGCGCCGATCGCGACCGACAATGCTGCAAATTCGGATTCGACGTTGATGAATTCACAATTCTCGATGTCGCCAGTGCGCACCATCTCGCCGAGACCCTCGACGATGTGGGTCTGCGGCGTGATCGGATAGGCGCAAATGACTTCGGGTCGGCACAATCCGATCGCTTCTGCCATCGCCCGCGAACCTTCGATTTGTTTGAGCATGGCGATGATCCTTCAAGTAGCCGCGGCGAGGACAACAGCGTCATGCGCGGCGGTTGCGGCGGCGACATTTCCCTCCGCGATCTTTGCCGGAAATGCCTCGCGGATCGCGGCAATGACCGATTGCAACTGGACGGTGCCAGTGAGCCTGGCGAAGGCGCCGAGCAAAGCGGCATTGGGCAGCGGGCGCCCGATATGCTTGAGCGCAAACTCCGAGGCGGGCACGGTCAATGCGTGCCCCGCGGGCAATTGATTGGCGATTGCGTCGAGATGCAGTTCGCTTAAAGTTCGATTGCTGTTGACGAGCAGATAACCGGTCGGCTTCAGGCCCTGGCAAACGTCGATCGCCTTGAACAGCGTCGGGTCCTGCACGATCAGGGCGTCCGGTTCGAGGATCGGCTCGCGCAGCCGGATTTCCTTGTCGTCGATGCGGCAGAACGAGACGACCGGCGCGCCCATGCGCTCCGAGCCGAAGCTGGGAAAAGCTTGCGCGTGACGCTGTTCGAGAAAAGCGGCAACGGAGAGAAGCTCCGCCGCCGTCACTACGCCCTGGCCGCCTCGGCCATGGAATCGCACCTGGAACATCAAATTTCCTATGCTTTTTCGCAGTTGGCGGGCCGCCCGTAGTGGCCGGCCGCCTATGAGCCATAGGAAAGGAATTGAGCGGGTCCCACCTTGAGGTGGATCAAACGTCGTTTGCCGGCACTTTTCGCTATTTGCCGCCGTAGACCTTTTGCCAGCCTTGCGCCGGCAGGTCTGCGCGCAACTTCGCTTCAAGCTGCGCGCGGCACTCGGCGGCGTCGCTCGCCGGTTTTTCGGCGGCCGCGGCCGTTCTCTCATCGCATTGCGCGCGGATGCGATCCTTCAGATCCGGCGTGAACCCGAGCAGGTCGCCATCCAGTTCCGCCTGGGTAACCTGCCGCAGTTTGCTCGACGGCACGGAATACATCAGGTCGACGTATTTTACCCGCACCCCCATTTCTCTGAAATAATTCTCGATCGCCTCGCGCACCGGGCCATTCAATATTTCATCGTTGCCATCCGGTATTTTTGCATCGCCGGACATCTGGAACGGCCGATGAATGCCGAGACGGCCCGCCCAGTTCAGGCTGCGATAAATCCCCGAAACAAACAGCAGGAAACAGGCGCTGGCGCATTGATAGTTCATTCTCGGATTGCGCAAGTCGTCTGGCCCGATGAGAGCCTCGCCGAGCTTACGCCCCTCCGGCGGGCCCGACGGCGCGGTTGTACTCAACTGCAATGCGCGAATGAGACGTCCGATCCTGATCGCCTCTCCCAAATTGCCGCCGGGCGAAGCCAGAAAGATGCCGCTGCCGATTTTGTCGAAGGTCGCCCTGTCGGACAGGAATGAGCGAAGCCTGTCGTAATCGCCGAAAACAATTCGTCCCTCAAGAACAAGGACGCCACGAAAAACTCGCGGCACCTCCATGGCCCTGGACGGCTCTGCGCCAAGGACCCACCACAGCGACAAGATTACAGAAAAAACCGCGAGGAGATTTTCCGACACGCCGACCGGCACGCCCGTAAGCCGGCGCACTAGATATCCCGGCCTTCGACCTTTTGCGACAGCGTCTTCACCAGGTCGGGAATGCGCTGCAGGCGCGGATAGACCGCGAGCGCGCGGCGGTAGGCGTCGAGCGCGCGCTTGTCGTCGCCGAGATCCTGCAGGATCAACCCGAGGCCGGACAGCGCGCCGAAATGGCGCGGCTCGCAGCGCAAGACCTCGGCGATATCGTGCAGCGAACGACCGTATTCCTTTTTCATATAGTAGAGCGTGGCGCGCCGGTTCCAGGCTTCAACGTATTTCGGCTTGATCTTGACGACGGCGCTGAGCAGCTTGATGGCGAGATCGAGATCCTCTTTCTCAATCGCGGCCCTGGCGCGGCTCATCAGCAGATTGGTGGTGTCGCTGTGCGAGACCGCCCACACCGCCCAGATGCGTTGCTCGACCGCCTTGGCGGTCTCGTCGTCAGGCGCGGCCTTGAGCGCCCCGAACAGGAAATCAAGATTGTGCGTTTGATCGCCGTTGCGGACGAGCGGCAGTTTCTTGGGCGGTTCCGGAATTGAGGGCCGTTCCGGGAGCGGCGCCTGTTGCGCCGCGGCGGGCAGCGCAGCCGCCGCGGCCAAAAGCGCGGCGAAGACGATCAGTGAGAATCGACGGCACATCGGTAAAGTCTAAACTGCCGACCGGCTAAGGCAAATATGCGGCGATACGCGAAACCCGCCAGCCGCCGTGCACCCCTAACCCTGGCGCGCCTTAAAACGGCGATTGGTCTTGTTGATGATGTAGACCCGGCCCTTGCGCCGCACGATGCGGTTGTTGCGGTGGCGGCCACGCAAGGATTTGAGCGAATTACGGACTTTCATAACGATCTCTAGGTGGGATTTTGCGTGGGTTCTAGGCAGCCAAGCCCGGCCTGTCAAACGCAACGCGCCCGTTCTGCCGAAAGGCACAACGGGCGCGTCAATCGATCCAGGACACTGATGCCCGGATTTGGACTGGTCCCGGTCTGGCCACTAAAGCAGACCGGGACCAGCCAGAGGCGCGGGTTGGGGGATTCGTGTGGCGAATACCCAGGCGCCCCAATGTCCCAATCTACACTTGCTGGCGCCGGGGGCAATCAATATCAGCGACATACGCACAGCGCTTGCTCGCCCAAATCGCCTCAGGACTGAATGATGCGACGCAGCATTGACCGCTTTCTTACTACCCATACCGGCAGCCTGCCGCGCCCGGACGACCTCATTCGTATGATGTACGCCAAGGAAGAAGGTGTTCCCGTGGACCCCGCGGCGCTGGCCGTCCGGGTGCGCGCCGCGGTTACCGAAGTAGTGAAAAAACAGGCGGACGCCGGCGTCGACCTGATCAACGACGGCGAAATGTCGAAGCCGAGCTACGCGACCTACGTCAAGGACCGCCTCGCCGGCTTCGGCGGCACCGGCAATACCTTCGTCTATCAGGATCTCGCTGCCTTTCCGCGGCTGGAAAAACGGGTGTTCGGCGATCCGGGCCGCTCGCGGCGCAAGACGCCGGCCTGCAACTCAGCCATCGGCGTGCGTGACAAACTGGCGGCGCAGACCGATGCTGACAATCTCAAGGCCGCGCTCGGCGCGGCGAAGGCTAAGGGTGGCTTCATGAGCGCGGCCTCGCCCGGGGTCGTCTCGCTGTTCTTCCGCAACGACTACTACAAGGATTTCGAGACCTACATTTACGCCATCGCCGATGCCATGCGGCACGAATATGAAACCGTCGCCAATTCCGGCTTCGTGCTGCAGATCGACTGTCCCGATCTTGCCATGGGTCGCCACATTCAATACGCCGATCTCGACCTTGCCGGCTTCCGCAAGCGCGCGCAGCTGCACGTCGAGGCGCTCAACCACGCGGTGAAAAACATTCCGCCCGAACAGCTGCGCATGCACGTCTGCTGGGGCAACTATGAGGGCCCGCATCATTGCGACGTGCCGCTCGCCGACGTCATCGACATCGTATTTGCGGCGCGGCCGAACGCGATATCATTCGAAGCGGCAAACCCGCGCCACGCGCATGAATGGACGTTGTTCGAGCGCGTGAAGCTCCCCGACGGCAAGGTGCTGATCCCCGGCGTGATCGAATCGAAGTCGAATTTCATCGAGCACCCGGAGCTGATCGCGCAGCGCATCGGCCGCTACGCCAAACTGGTCGGGCGCGAGAACGTCATCGCCGGCTCGGATTGCGGCTACGGCACCTGGGTCGGCCAGGCCGCGGTCGATCCCGACGTGGTGTTCGCCAAGCTCAAGGCCATGGCGGATGGCGCGGCGATCGCCTCGAAACAATATTGGAATTAGCTTTTACGGAACCGCATGAAGAAGCGGGGCACGAATATCAGCACGGCAAGAAGCGCGAGCGCCATCAATGCGTAGCGGATCTGATGGGTGTCGCCTTCCACCACTTGGCGGCTGGCGTAACCCAGCCAAGTATAGGCGACCGTCGAGGGCGCCATGAACACGACTGTGGCCAGCACATAGTGGTGGAACGGGATGCGCGTGAGGCCGAACAGGTAATTGACGATGTTGTAGGGAAAGATCGGAACCAGGCGCACGAAAGCGACGAAGCGCCAGCCCTCCGCATCGACATGGCGCATGACGCCTTGCAGCCGCGGCCCGGCGCGGGCTTCGAGCCAGTCGCGGGCGACATAGCGCGCGACCAGAAATGCCAGCACGGCGCCGAGGCTGCCGCCGATGAGGTCAAGCAGCGTGCCGAGATACGGGCCGAACACCGCGCCGCCGACCAGATCGAAGATGCCGCCCGGAATCATCGCAACCGTGGAAACCGAATACAGCGCAACGAACCCGATCGGCGCCCAGATGCCGAGGCCAGCGATCCAGATTTTCAGCGCATCGGCGGTAATACCGCCGTTGATGCCCCAGACGGCGACCGCCACGCCGGTAAAGGCAAGCAGGGCGATCGCTACCAGAAGCCAGCGTCGTGGATTCGCCATCGCCTTGTGGGGTTGGTGGAAGAATTCGCGCGAGTCATGGTGGGCGCGACAGGGATCGAACCTGTGACCCCTACCATGTCAAGGTAGTGCTCTTCCGCTGAGCTACGCGCCCGGTATCGGATTTGGTCTTATCGGCTCGCCGTGGACGAAGCAAGGCCGCCAAAAAGGCACGGGCAAATGGGGTCGGAACGAGCTTGCCGGGGCAAGAACAGGAAAGCTAGGCTCGACAACCTTGCGCCGCAGGCGAGAGGATGAATGCACACCGACGCAGAAAAAATTTCCGGCTTTTGGGGCGTCGACCGCCGGGGCCGCCGCACCAGCTGGGCGGAAAATCCGGCCGTCCTCGACTACATGCACAAGCATGTCACCGGCAACCCGAAGCTTGGCACCTATCTCTGTTGGGCGGGGAAGTATTTTCAGAAGCCCGCCGAACTCGCCTTGTCGCTCGGCTGCGGCTTCGGCGGATTCGAGCGCGACTAGGCCCGGCATGGCGCTGTCAAGCGCTTTCATGTCGCGACATTTCCGAGAACGCGGTCGCCGCAGCAAAGAAAGAAGCCGCAGCTGCCGGGCTGGCAGACCGGATCGAGTACAGCGTTGCGAATCTAAATGACTTCGAACTTCCGTCGCAATCCTGCGACGCGATCTTCGCGCTCATGTCTGCGCACCACGTCTACGGCCTCGAAAACTATTTCAAGCAGTGCCGCTAGGCGCTAAAGCCCGGCGCGTTCCTTTTTCTAGATGAATTTATCGGACCGAGCCGGATTCAGTGCTCACCATTCGTCGTCAGCGCGATCAATCGCATTCGCGAAATCTTACCCGAATCCTTCCGGCACAATGCGCTGCAGGACGGAAAGATTTTCCCCTGCGTCAACCAGACGATCGAGAACTTCGAGAAGAGCGACCCGTCGGAAGCCATCCAATCTGCCGAGATCGTGAGCACGATGAAGCTCTATTTCGATATCGTAGAGTTCAAGCCGTAGGGCGGAGAAATATTGCACATGCTGCTGTCGGGGCTAGCCGGCAACTTCGATGAAAATGATCCAAAGGATGTCACCATTCTCCGTCTGATCGGACTCTTTGAAGAGCTGCTCGAGGAGCGCGGCGCTGTTCAGCCGGATTTTGCCGCTATCGTGGCAAAGCCAAAGCCGAAATAATTTTTGTTGCAGTTGTAAGACGGGCGGCGCGATCGGGACCGCGCCTGCGACGGGGGCTTACGCCGCCAGCATCTTCTGCACTTCGCTGACCAATTCGCGCAAATGAATGGGTTTGGACAGCACCTTGGCATGCTTGGGCGCCGTGGAATCGGCATTGAGCGCGACAGCGGCAAAGCCGGTGATGAACATGATCTTGATGTCGGGATCGAGCTCGGCGGCGCGGCGGGCGAGCTCAATGCCGTCCATTTCCGGCATCACGATATCGGTAAGCAGAAGCTCGAACGGTTCCTCGCGCAACCGCTGATAGGCGGACAGGCCGTTGTCATAGGAGGTCACGTCAAAACCGGCATTTTGCAGCGCCTTGACCAAAAAGCGCCGCATATCGGTGTCGTCTTCGGCCAGGAGGATTTTCGACATTACTTTTTACGCCCGATACCGGCCGCGCGCCCTTCGGCCGGCCCCAGATGTCCCATAAGCCTTAGGCCCGGTAAATATCGGGTGAACCGAAAGCATGGCTTGGCTTTGTTCGCCGGCGCATGGACAATAGACGGTATAAGGGGCCGGTCTTGGTCCCCATTGGCCCCCTTTGGGCCCCGCCCGTGGTAATCTCCTGTCAACGAATGACCTCAACTGTGTGATGCCCTGAGCCCATGAGTGAAATCCGCGACGAGCTTGACCCGCCCTATGAGGTCATCGAGCCGGAGCGCTGCGACGCCCCGGTAGCTTTCAATTCCCCGCACAGCGGTTCGACCTATCCGCGCGATTTCCTGTCGGTGGCGCGGCTCGATATTGCAACGCTGCGCCGCTCGGAAGACAGCTTCGTCGACGACCTGATCGCCGGCGTGGTCAAGCACGGTTATCCGCTGATGCGGGCGCATTTCCCGCGCTGTTATGTCGACGTCAATCGCGAGCCCTATGAGCTCGATCCGCGCATGTTCGACGGGCGGCTCCCCTCCTTCGCCAATACCCGCTCGATGCGGGTCGCCGGGGGCCTGGGCACCGTGGCACGGGTGGTCGGCGACGCTCAGGAAATCTACGACCAGCGCATTCCGGTGGACGACGCGCTTGCCCGCATTGAGAGCCTTTATAAGCCCTATCACCGCGCGCTGCGGCGGCTGTTCACCAAACTGCACCGCGAATTCGGCGCGGCGGTGCTGATCGACTGCCATTCCATGCCGTCCACCGCCGGCCACCGTGACGACCGGCCGCGGCCGGATTTCGTGCTCGGCGACCGCTACGGCACCAGTTGCACCGGCGCCGTATCGGAAACCGTGGAAAAGACGCTGCGCGGACTGGGCTATGCCGTGAGCCGCAACAAGCCCTATGCCGGCGGCTTCATCACCGAGCACTACGGCAATCCCGCCGCCGGGCTGCATGCCATGCAACTCGAGATCAATCGCGGGCTTTATATGGACGAGCGCCGCTACGAGCGCTCGGAAGGCTTCGCCAGACTCGCCGCCGACTTGGAGACGTTGGCCATCCGGGTCGGTGAGATCCCGCTGGAAGAGCTACGGCCCTACCGGGCCGCCGCCGAATAGCCCCGCAAGCCTCGACAAAGGCCGAAAAAAAGGGCCGCTCGCGGTTGCAAGCGGCCCAAGTCTAGGGAGGAAACGCCCAAGGAGGGCAACGATAGCTCTCGCTACCGCATCGCAATAATTTACACCGCGATGCACAAAAGGCAAGGGTCATTGACCCGAATCCCATGCTAATCATGCATGGCTCCATTCCAAAATCGTAGACTTCCGAGTGTGCCATGCGAAAAGAAGTGGGCCGAGCAAGGCCGGACAAGCGTGGAATCACCTAAAAACAAGCCCGAACAAGCCCGAACAAAGAACTATGACGGCAGTCGATTTCGCGGCCTTTGTCGATGAGCTCGCCTCGGTTTCCGGCGAGACCATTTTGCCATTTTTCCGTACCGCGCTTGTCGTTGAGAACAAAAAACCCGGCGGCTTCGACCCGGTGACCGCCGCCGACCGCGCGGCCGAGGACGCCATGCGCGTTCTCATCCGCCGCAGCTTTCCCGAGCACGGTATTCTCGGCGAGGAATATGCCGGCGAACGCACCGCCGCTGAATACGTCTGGGTGCTCGATCCGATCGACGGCACCAAGTCGTTCATCGCCGGCATGCCGGCCTGGGGCACGCTGATCGGGCTGATGCGTTTCGGCGAGCCGGTGTTCGGCATGATGCACCAGCCGTTCACGCGCGAGCGCTTTTCCGGCGACGGCGGCGCCGCGCGCTATCGCGGGCCGATGGGAAACCGCGACTTGCGCGTGCGCGAGTGCGCGTCGCTGTCGGACGCGTTGCTGTTCACCACGTCGCCACTGCTGATGAATGAGAAAGACCGCGCTGCGTTTGCCCGCGTCGAGAAAAAGGTGAAGCTCTCGCGCTACGGCGGCGACTGCTACGCCTACTGCATGCTGGCGGCGGGCCTCATCGATCTCGTCATCGAGACCGAGATCAAGCCGCACGACATCGTGCCGCTCATTCCGATCATCACCGGCGCCGGGGGCATCGTCACCACCTGGGAGAACGGCCCGGCGCAGGCCGGCGGCCGCATCGTCGTCGCCGGCGATGCACGCATTCACCGGGCGGCGATGACGATGCTGAAAGGCTAGACCGCGCGCATTGAACCACAGCCGTGGGACCGAAATAACTTATGCCGAAAAAAGCAAAAGCGAAAAAGTCCGGCGGATTGCGCGAGGCGATCCTGGACGAGTGGTTTCTCGGCGTCAGCGCGGCCACGGCGCTGATCTTCGGGCTCACCGGCGAGGCATTGTTCGCCGCGCAGGAAAATCCGCTGGGGCTCGCGCTCATCTTCGTCTGGCTTTTCCTCGTGGTCATGGGCTCGGCTTTGTGCGTGGTGCGGCACGCCGACCATGTCTCCGTCGTCCTCGGCGATCCTTACGGCACGCTCGTCCTCACGCTGTCCGTCACCGCAATCGAGGTGATGAGCATCTCGGCGGTGATGCTGCACGGCGAGAACAATCCGACGCTGGTGCGCGACACATTGTTCGCCATCGTGATGATCATCCTCGGCGGCATGGTAGGCGGCTCGCTGCTGACGGGCGGCTGGCGCAATCGCGAGCAGCACTACAATTTGCAGGGCGCCAACGCTTATCTCGGCGTCATCATTCCGCTGGCTGTGCTGACGCTGAGCCTGCCGAACGTCACCGTGACGACGCCCGGCCCGACACTGTCCGTTGCCCAGCAGGTTTTTCTCGTCATCATGTCGGTAGGCCTTTACGCCGCGTTTCTCGCCATCCAGACTGGCAGGCACCGCGGCTATTTCACGCTCGACGAAGAGAGCGGCAAGCTGGTCAAGCCGGCTTCGGAAAAGGGCTCGCACCCGCTCGCGCGGCACGCCATATTGTTGATCGCCTATATGGTGCCGGTGCCGTTCCTGGCCGAACAACTGGCGCATCCGATCGATTATTTCATCGAAACCCTGCATGGGCCGGCGGCGCTCGGCGGCGTCATTATCGCCATGCTGGTGGCAACGCCGGAAGCCATCAGCGCCACGCGCGCGGCCATCGCCAACACGCTGCAACGCTCGATCAATATTTTTCTCGGCTCGGTGCTATCGACGATCGGGCTCACCGTGCCGGTGATGCTTGCGATCAGCTACTTCACCGATCACGAGGTCTATCTCGGGCTCACACCCGCCAACAATCTGCTGCTTGTGCTCACGCTCGCGGTCAGCGTCGTCACCTTTGCCAGCGGGCGCACCAACATCCTGCAGGGCGCGGTGCACGTCATGCTGTTCGCTGCCTTTGTGATGCTGATCTTCCAGGCGTAAAGACGTTCGTTTTGAACGGCTGAAGATGGTCGCCAGCGTATAGGGCGCGCGGGATGCGTCGCCGCAAAGCGGACATTGTGCGATTTGTTTGCAGAAAAAAACCCACCGTTTCCGGCGGGTTTAAGTCGGGAAGTCGAACCCGAAGGCACATTAAAGATGACCTCGAGGCATCGTTGACAATCAGTCGCAGACGCGAATGCGCCGCGTATGATAGTTGCCGTAACCTTCGACAAACCGCTCCCGCTCCATGCGGCAGTTTCTGTAGACGGGTCGATAGCCCAACTCATAGTAACCCGGGCCGCCGTAGTAGCCTTGATTGGCCTGCGAACCGATGATCGCGCCGACGGCGAGACCGCCGATGACGCCGGCCGCAACCGCGCCGCCGTCACGCGCGTAAGCGGGTTGCGAAGAAACCGCAACCACCAATGTCAGCGCGGCAACAGCCGTGATCGTAATGACTTTCAACATGATCTGTCCTTCCGACGTTGCGGATTAATCGATGATCTGCACGATTTGCCGCGTGCGCGGATCGACCAGCACGGCATGGTCGTTCACGTAGGCGTAGCGCAGGCCTTGCACGTGGTACTCGCCGGGAATGTCGTAGTAGGTGACGCCGCTGTCCGGCAAAATCGCGCCGACGATGAAGTTGTCGTTATAGCGATAGGACGGCAGCCGCTCGCGCACGACGTAGTCGTGAAAGCGCGGACGATCCTCGACGCCGAGAATGCCGCCGATCGTGCCGCTGACAGCGCCGAGCGCGCCGCCAACCACCGCGCCGACCGGGCCGGCGACGTGGTTGCCGTCCGCCGCGCCTTCTTGCGCGCCGCGCACGGTGCCTTGCGCCTGCGCCATCATCGGCATTGCCAACGTGGCGAGCAGGGTCGCTAAAACCAGATATCTGGCTTGCATGGGAGCTCCATTTGGTTGGGGTATTCCAACCGCCTGGGGCTGGACGCAACACCAAGCTCCGGCGAGGGGTTTTGGTTCCCTGATACGGAACTTTCTTTTGTACGCAGAGGCGCAGTTAGGCGGGCCGCAGGGCCGCACATGACTCGCGCTAAACTTGCATATTAGAAATTTGACCACATATCGCCTGCTATGAGCGAAATTCTGGATAATACGCCGCAGCTCCATGAAGAGCCGAAATTGATTGTCAGGCGGGCGTCTCACGCGCCGGTATGGTCGGTATGGGCCACGCTTGAGGGCACCGCGTCGGATGAAATCTTCGAAGCCGCGTCCGAGGAAGAAGCGGTGAATTGGATTGGCGGTGGTGGTCAAGCCTGGCTCGACGAGCGTAGGCGAAACCGCAATGGCTAATCGTCGCGATCACTCAAAGTCTCTGCCTTAAACGTGATCGCGATTTCCTCGAACTCTTGACGAATAAAGGCGCAAGGTTTCAGTCAATTGGCGCTCAACCGGAGCGCTCCGGCGTTCGCGCCATCTTAGTGACAATTCGCGCTACCTGGCCCTCGTTCGAAAGCGGGGCGAAAGGTTCACATGTTAACTTCGACGGTATCGGAGGACGCGCCGTTCGTCGGCATTCAAGACGGCATCACGCTCGCGCACGCCATCGTCGATACCGTCCGCGATCCGCTTGTGGTGCTCGATCATGATCTCCGCGTCATCACGGCGAGCCGATCCTTCTACGCGACCTTTCGACTTGTCCGCGAAGACGTTGGCGGACAACTACTCTACGAGATCGACGATGGTCAATGGGACATCCCCGAGCTTCGCGATCTTTTAGAGACGATCTCGAATAGTCAGTCGATAGTCGAAGGATATGAGGTCGACCGCGAGTTTCCCGCAATCGGACGGCGCGTCATGCTGCTCAACGCGCGCAAAGTGTTTTATGAGAAGGGTACCCACACCACTGTCCTGCTGGCGTTCGAGGACATTACCGACCGTCGCGCCGTAGAGCTTCAGGTGCAGGAGTTGCTGCGGGAAAAGGACATGCTGCTGGAGGAGATGCAGCACCGCGTCGCCAACAGCCTGCAAATCATCGCCAGCATTCTTCTGATCAAGGCGCGGACCGTTCAGTCGGAAGAGACACGGCTGCAATTGGAGGACGCGCATCAGCGGGTGTTGTCGGTCGCCGCCGTCCAGCAGCATTTAAATGTCGTCGGCGGAGGCAAGCCGATCGAGATTGGCAATTACCTCACCAAACTGTGCGAAACACTGGCGCAATCGATGATCGGCGACAGCCGGCCGATCTCGCTCAAGGTCGAGGCCGACGCCGGCACCGCGATATCGCGCGATGCCGTGAGTATTGGCCTGATCGTCACCGAACTGGTGATGAATGCATTGAAACATGCATTCCCCGGCGAGAGGCCAGACGCGGCGATTCTCGTTTCCTATAGAGTCGAAGGAACCGACTGGAAGCTGACGGTTTCCGACAATGGCGTTGGCAAACCTGATGTCGTCGCCAGCGAGACCAAGCCCGGGCTCGGCACCAGTCTTGTCAAGGCGCTTACGCGGCAGCTCGACGCTGTCATTGAGACCGTCAGTAGCTCGCGTGGCGCGGCCGTATCCATTACGCACGCAACGTTCAAATCCAAATCGGAATTTCCAGCCGCCGAATTGCGCGACGTCGCGGCGGCGCGCTCGAACACGATAAAGGAACGCACATGAGCAAAGAGCCAAAAATCAACGGACCAGGCAACTCCGAGCCAAAAAGTCACGAGATAAAGCTGCAAGACAGCAAGAAGCCGGAAAATCTGCGTGCAAACGCGGTGCCGATGGACGGTTTCGTCCTGTCAGTCGATGGCAAGTTGAAAACGCGATACGAGAGCTTGAAGGACGCCGAGGTCGCAGGCGCAAAACTCAAGCAAAACTACCCGGTCATTCAGATCGCGGTGTATGACGCCGCGGAGCGGACATACACGCCGGTTGAAGCGCAGGAGGCCTAGAGGCTGCAGTAACAATTTGCCGTCGCAAAGCCTGCGGCCATTTTGGAACTTTGCGTCGCCTAGCGACGTTCCCCTTCACACGAAGGGGCCAGGCAGTGAGAAGCGCGCCGATCAACCTACGTTTTTGTACGCGGCTTTGGATCTGCGCAGCGACCTTTACCGCGGCGTGTTTTTTCTTGGTCGAAGTAAGCGGCATTGCCACAGCCGCAAACAGTTTTCTAGGTCAATCCGGTATCGCATCGATCTACTCTTCCAGCGGCGGACCAACAGCAAGTGGCGAAGTTTCCAATTCGAAGAACCTGACGGCAGCGCATCGTTCGCTTCCGTTTGGAACGATGGTCCGGGTAACAAACACTAAAAATGGTCGGTCAGTGGTCGTGCGGATCAACGACCGAGGGCCGTTTATGGGCGGGCGTGTGATCGATTTAACGCCGGCCGCAGCTCGCGCGCTGGGCTTTACCGGTCTTACACGCGTAAAACTTTCCGCCGTGGGCGACCCGACGCGATAAGCAGGTGTTGGTTTTTTCCGCTTCTGTTGACCTCCTTTAAGTCGAGAGTGGATCGGCCAGAAAGTGGTCAATATTGAACAGACTTCGGGTGCGAAATATCGAAAAATCACATTTCGGCGAACGATCGCGGCCCCGACCTATGTCCCCCCATAGTGGCGGAGTACTCTATCCACCGACGGGTTTGGTTTGGTTTCGAGTTGGGTTTCAAAATCGAGCTAACGCACCCAGCAAAGGTGGCTATGGAAATATTCGTCCACCAGCAAAACCTTTTGTTCTTACGCAAGGAATTGGCCGAGACGCCCAATGAAGCGCGTCGGGCATTTCTCATGAGGTTGCTGGCGGAAGAACAAGCAAAAAATTCGCCACCGCCAAAAGAAAAATAGGCCGCCACAGTTGGCAGCCCTTTGCATGCAAATTCAACGTTCAATGCCGCCCATGGCACTTGCGCAAACGATATCCGAGCTCAAACCACTCAAGATGGCCTAACTATGCGCACCACGGACCCGGTCATAACGTTTATGCTAATTCTTGTCATCGGCGTCGCAGCCGGCCTCTTGTTCGACCGGATCGCGGGCCCATCGTGGCTCGCCCGCCAATTCTCCGGGTCGACCCGCGGCATCATCACAAGCGCACTGGTGGGCATTGCTGGCGCGTTCGTCGGTTATCACGTCGCGATGTTATTTGCATTCAACGGCGGGCTCGTGACGTCAGCGATTGCCGCAGCGGCCGGTGCCGCCGCGGTGCTGTTCGGTTGGCGGATGGCAAAGTAAGAAATATGGCTGATGTCAGCACGGCTTGCCTTGGTGCGTGAAAATGGCGCACTGAATGACTGACCAAAGTCGTCCCCTCAATCGAGGAGTTTCTCATGACTTCTGACCGTCGCTCACCTCACTCCACTCGTCGCCCTCATAGCCGGCATTTTGATCCTAATCATTCCTCGATTGTTGAACTTCATCGTCGCCGCGTATCTCATCGTGACAGGCGTGATCGGGCTTAACGCCATCTATCATTTCATGAATTAAGATGTTGGGGCGCCAGAGCGGCGCGCGATCACGTCTTCGACGCGACGCTCGATAGACACTCATCCTTGCCTCGGGTACGCCCTAGCGAAGAGCGATGACCCGCACGGCGCGCGCTTCGCCGGCATTCTGCCGTGCGTCGAAAAGACATTTCGCCTCGAAGTTCGGCCAATTGTGCTGCGAGCAGGCCGCGCCTCTCACCGGGACGCGAAGGCGATCGGCCTTTCCCGTCAGCTGCGACAACGCCAGTTTGGCCCCATTGCCGTTCACTGCGCGAGCTGCCGGTGCGGCGGTTATCGCGAGGGCGATAACGCCCGCGACAAGGATGGCCGCGGCCATTCTGACGATCGGTTTGAACATTTTATCCTCCAGCGCCTCTCGGGCGCATGGAGTGGTAACGCGTGGAGGGCCTGATCGTTCCAGCGCCTCAAAGTAAAACCGAATATTCGATGCGTTATATTACTTATCAGGTTAAGTATTTTTGCTGCAAATATTATTGATTACGTACGGAACTAAAATGCTGCGCGTGAATTGATTAGCGAGACCAAAGGAATTACCTCATGAATTGTCGCTCATGCCTCCTGAAAACCGCAGTTTTGCTTGCTGGCGTCGGCCTGTTGGGTGGCTCAGCCGTTGCGGCGCCTCTACCGGCAGCCACATCGGGAGCGGCGCCGCGCGCCGCCATCGATCAACCGTTGGCCGATGAAAGCGATCCGGCCGAGCTCGTCGCCAACCTCCGCCGCCAACTGGTCGACTATTCGGCCAATGTTGCGCCCGGCACCGTCATCATCGATACCGCGAACACCTATCTCTATTTCGTGCTCGGCGACGGCAAGGCGATCCGCTACGGCATCGGCGTCGGCCGCGAAGGCTTCACCTGGTCCGGCATGGAGACCGTCACGCGCAAGGCCGAATGGCCCGACTGGACGCCGCCTGCGGAGATGATCGCGCGCCAGCCCTATCTCGCCCGCTTCACAG
This sequence comes from uncultured Alphaproteobacteria bacterium, assembly GCA_963753925.1. Classification (GTDB taxonomy): domain Bacteria; phylum Pseudomonadota; class Alphaproteobacteria; order Rhizobiales; family Xanthobacteraceae; genus Pseudolabrys. The sequence goes on along the minus strand of CAVWEF010000003.1, from coordinate 94,357 downwards.
CCGGCGGCGAAGGCAACCCGCTCGGTGCCCGCGCCATCTATCTCGGTCACACCGAATATCGAATTCACGGCACCAATATGCCGGAGACGATCGGCACCAACGTATCGAGCGGGTGCATCCGCCTGCTCAACGCGGACGTCATCGATCTTTATGGCCGCGTGAACGTCGGCACGAAAATCATCGTGCTGCCCAATCGCAACGCCGTCGCAGCGGTCGCCGATCCGGCCGTCCTCGCAACGCCGCGAGCCTACGGCACGCGGTCATCGAACATTTACTGAAATCAACCGATTTCAGGCGATCGGTTCAGTCGGTTTGCTCGGACCCGGAAGATAATCGCGCTCATAGCTTAACCAAGGAGATTGTCATGCGCTCTATGCTCAAGACTGGATTGTTCGTGCTGGCGCTTACCGCGATGCCCATCGCAGCCCAGGCCGGGACGCTCGAAGGCGTCGCCATCGGTGCCGGCACGGGCGCCGTCGTTGCCGGACCTCCTGGCGCTGTCGTCGGTGGTGTCATCGGCGGCGTGGTCGGCGGCCCGAACATCGTGCATTACCGCCACCGTCATTGCTGGATCAATCGTAACGGCTATCGTCATTGCGGATGGCACTGAGCGTCCCGCCGACGTTCGCGCCTGGCGGCCCGGGGCGGCTACTCGCCGCTCCGGGGTCTCTGCGTCAGCAAAACCCGATTAATCGACATGAGAACCAGACATGACTATAGGCGCAGGAATGCATTTGGGACCCGACTATCTGCGGGTGCAGTCCGATCGCTGTCACCGCCTCTCGCGGACCAGCATGGATCTCGGCACGGCAAGAGACTTGCGGCTAATGGCCGACGAATACTTTGCTGAGGCCGCCAAAATGGAAGCCCCCGCGACGAAAACGCCAAAATCTTGAGCGGCCAGCCGCGGGTGTTCGTTATAGCTCAGACGTTACTGACGCCTGCTTCTACGCTGCACTGTTCCGACAAGGCGTCGGGATTTCGGTCGAGAAGAAATAGCCTCGCGGCTGACTAACGAAACGGCACAATTTTCAGTTCGGTACTGCCAACGGAGTTGCAGATGTCAATCGGCCTCATACTCGTCATCCTTCTCATTATCTTTCTCGTCGGCGGCTTTAGCGGCCGCTTCGGCGGCTACGGCTACGGTTTCGGCCACGGGGGCGTCGGTCTTATCGGCACCATCCTGATTATCGTCGTCGTTTTAATGCTGCTTGGGCGGCTCTAACTCAGCCGTCATCGGCTCTCAAGGAGCCGCATGAACCCGGCTCGGCAGGGAAATTTCTCCAAGCAGTGCTAGTAGAGCGGCGTGCCGGGCACGAAGGCGTCGAAGGCAGCCCAGAACTGGTTGCGGTAGAGATCCTGCTCCTGCAGGATCTCGTGTCGGCTGCCTGCCAAAATGAGATGCGAGCCGGCGAGCAAATTCATGCCGAAGGTCTCGATCGCCGGCGTGGAAACGACCTCGTCACGGCCCGCCGCCACCATCAGGATCGGCTGACGCAGCGTGCCGGCATAGCTCGGCACGGCGAATTGCTTCATCAGGCGCAATGCCGCGTCGGCCCAGGCGATGGTCGGCGCGCCTATGCCGAGCTCCGGGGCTTCCTCCAGCACCGCCATGTTGCGTGCATAGCGAACGGGGTCTGAGGTGAGCACGTTGCCGACGAAATCGTCGATGCCGATGGAAGCGCCATGGCCGGTCGGAATATAGCCGGAGCCGCGCCCGACATAACGCATCAATCGCGCCAGCGGGCCGGCGGCACGGGTCATCGCGGTCGCCGGCAGCGCGATCATCGGCGAGGCGAGCACGACACGGTCGAACCAGCGGCTGCCATCGTGGCAGGCCTTGAGCGCAATGGCGCTGCCCATCGAATGCGCCAGCGCGTAGAGCGGCGGCGGGCAATCCGGCAGCACCACCTGCTCCATGACAGTTTCGAGATCGGTGACGTAGTCGGAGAAATTGCGCACGTGACCCTTCATCGGGTCGGCGAGCGCGCGCTGCGACAGCCCCTGCCCGCGCCAGTCGAAAGTAGCCACGGCAAAGCCGCGCGCGCGCAGGTCGCGCACGGTCTCGAAATATTTTTCGATGTATTCGGCGCGGCCCTGCATCAGCACGACGGTGCCTTTGCGTCCGGGCGGCGGGGCAAAGCGGGCGAAGCGCAAGGTCACCCCGTCGCGCGTCGTCAGCGCGCCGACAACCGCGTCATCGGGCACCGGATTGGCGGGAATGGAAACCAGCCGCATCGAAGGCGAAGCAGGGCCGTGCATTTGCGCCTTATAGCAGGGCGGCGGCAAGACGGCCGAATTTTGCTAAAATACGATTAATTCCAATAGGTTATAAGGAAATTGGTTCCCTCTTGCGAGGCAAAAAATCCGTTCCCATATGTTTTTTTGCGCAGGCCAATGGTGGCTGCGCACGGGTCTTCGGTTCGGCCATTAGGCGGACCGCCCGCATGTCGCTTCAACTCAGGAGGATATGCCATGCGTACATTCGATCTTGCTCCCCTCTACCGCTCCACGGTCGGCTTTGACCGGCTGTTCTCGATGCTCGACGGCTTCGAAGCCGCTCCGGGCTATCCGCCCTACAACATCGAACGCACCGGCGAAAGCGACTACCGCATTTCCGTCGCGGTGGCCGGTTTCGGCCCGAATGAGCTTTCGATCGAGGCGAAAGAGAACACGCTGACGATCAAAGGCGACAAGCAGGTGAAGGAAGAGCAGGCCGGCGAGGTGCTCTATCAAGGCATCGCCGCCCGCGCTTTCGAGCGCGTGTTCCAGCTCGCCGACTACGTCACGGTGAAGAACGCGAGCCTTGAGAACGGTCTCCTGCACGTCGATCTGGTGCGCGAGATCCCCGAGGCGAAAAAGCCGCGTCAGATTCCGATCGGCAACGGCAGCGCCAAGGCGCAGGTTCTCGAGACCAAGGCCGCGGCCTAACACCGCAACCGTCGACAAAAAGTCGGCAAAATAAAAGAGCGCCCCGGAAATCCGGGGCGCTTTCGTTTTGCCGTGAGTTTTAGTTGCTGCGGTAGCTGAGGCCACTCGGCGGCGTGTAGCCGATCGGCGGCGGCGGCGGCGGAATATGCGCGCTGACCGACCGTCCGTAAGGCGCGGTGCGGTCCTGCTCGGTTTTGTTTCCGTAATTGGGCGTCGGGCGTACTGGCGTCAGCTTGGCGTCGGCTTCGTTCACTGCCGGAGCAGCCGGCGGATTCATGCCGAGCTGCGGCGGCGGAACGTCGGTGCGGCGCTGCGGGACAGCCGGAGCGTCGGCTTGCGGCGGCGCGGCGGGACCAGCATCGTCTTGCCGCGGCGCCGGCTGAGCATTGCTTTGCTGCTTCGGCGCAACGTTGAGTTTTCGCAGAACCGGCGCATCGCCGTGCGGCGGAATTGACGCGACGTCTTTGTGCGGCTGCGGAGCAGAAGCCTTGGCGTGGCGCTTGACCGCCGGGGTCTCGCTGTGACGCGGCAGCGGGATCACGCGATAGCGCGGCGCCGGCGCAACGTTGGCATCGTCGATGTCGGCGACGGCTTCGTCGCGAGCGCCGACGTTCGCCTGGCTGTCGCGTTCGCCGCCTTGCGGGATATGGATGATACGGGGGCTGCTGCCCTGGCTCGGCGCAAATACGACGATCGCCACACGCATCGGCGCGCTGGAACGGTCGGCGGCTTGCGCCTCACCCGGCAATTCGCCGGCGGTGCGCGCCGCCTCGCGGGTGGACGGGTGCGCGGACACCAGCGTCACCGCCGCGGCGACCGCGAGCCCGGCGAAAAACACCGCGAGCGCCTTGGCCGTAGAGGTCATGCGGATCATGGACGTCATGCGCGGCGGGTGACGAGGCGGACGAGGTAGTCGACCGAAATCTGGCCGGGGCCCTGCGACAGCAGCAGCATGAGGATAGCGAACCAGTAGATTTGCACGGTCCATAATGCCTCCGGCATGATGTAAATCGAAATCACCGCGGTCATGATCAGCATGCCGAAGGCCGCGATGCGGGCGCCGAAGCCTAAGACCAGCATGATCGGCAGGATGAATTCGGCGTAGCTCACCAGGTAAGCGGCAAGCATCGGCGGCACCGGCAGCGGCGCGAATTGCGTTGCGAAGGCGGTGAAGGTTTCCGCCTTCACGTACAGCGGCAACGCAAACGAAAAATGAAAGTTGTAGAGGTCGAACGGCAGGCGCGGGCCGTCGACCTTGGTCTGGCCGTCGAAGAAGAAGATGCGCGCCATCAACAGGCGCATGCCGAACGCGACGACCGCGTAGGGAACAAACGAGCAAGCGGCGACAAAACTGTCGAGCGCCATGCCGACGGTCGTGCGCGGTGAACGCGCGGGGCGAACGGCAGCCCGTTGTGTGGCGCGTTGGGAAATTGCCGAGGCTCTGGCCATGCCGGCTTCGACGGCCGGCGATAGCGGCCGGCGCCCAAAGCGGGCCGCCGCTTCCGGCGGCACCAGCGTGGCGATGCGTTCGGTCAATCTGGCCAGCGCGGCAACGCCCGGATTGTCGTTGGCCGGGCTGATCGAGGGACTTGACGTTGAATGACCCGGCGCCGAGGCGGTGGTCTCGCTCATGAAAACTGCTCCACAGACAGTTCGCTGCGTAATTTCGCACACCATAGCCAAAGCCAGTGGCAGCGCGGCTTTTTCCCGTTTTCACTATTAAGCGGTTAATCCGGCTCGCATTTTGCCGGCAGGCGCGCCGCGCAATGCCATTGCGCGAATAGGCGTCACGTGGTCCTCTTCTTGCTTGGTTTAAGCGGCGCGGCGCAATAAGACGAAATCTTCGCCCTTTTCGGACGTGGACCAATCTTGTACGGCGGTGCAAAATTTGGCATGGTCCATTAGGACAGCAATGCTGTCCTAATGGCCGGCAGAGTGGCATGACGAAGCGAGGCGACGGAGGAAAGGTTATCGAACGCAGGCCTGCAGCGCAGTCTTGCGACGATATGCCGTTGGGCAACACCTCCGATCCCGGTACGCCGCCGGTGCAGGGGCTCTACGATCCGGCGCTCGACAAGGACAGCTGCGGCGTCGGCTTCATCGCCGACATCAAGGACCGCAAGTCGCACCAGATCGTCGAAGACGGCTTGCGCATCCTTTGCAATCTCGAACACCGCGGCGCGGTCGGCGCCGACCCGCGCATGGGCGACGGCGCCGGCATCCTGGTGCAGATCCCGCACAAGTTCTTCGCCAAGAAGACCGCGGAGCTCGGCTTCACGCTGCCGAAGCCGGGCGAATACGCCATCGGCCAGTTGTTCATGCCGACCGACAAGCACTGGCGGCAGATCATCAAGGACATTTACGCGGAGCTGATCGCGCGCGAGGGCTTCACGCTGCTCGGCTGGCGCCAGGTGCCGACCGACAATTCGACGCTGGGCGAATCGGTCAAGCCGACCGAGCCGGTGCATCTGCAGGTGTTCATCGGGTTGGGCAAAAGGAAATTCTCCGCAGCCGAATTCGAGCGCCGGCTCTACGTCCTGCGCAAATCAATCTCAAACGCGATCTACAAGCAGCGCGAACGGCGCACATCCGGCTATTACCCGGTGTCGATCTCCTGCCGCACGGTGATCTACAAAGGCATGTTCCTCGCCGATCAGCTCGGCGCCTATTATCCCGATCTGCACGATGCGGATTTCGAGAGCGCCATCGCGATGGTGCATCAGCGCTTCTCCACCAACACCTTTCCGACCTGGTCGCTCGCGCACCCCTACCGCTACATCGCGCACAACGGCGAGATCAACACGCTGCGCGGCAACGTCAACTGGATGGCGGCGCGGCAGGCGTCCGTCTCCTCGCCGCTGTTCGGCAAGGACATCAGCCGGCTGTGGCCGATTTCCTATGAAGGCCAGTCCGACACCGCCTGCTTCGACAACGGCCTCGAATTCCTGGTGCAAGGCGGCTATTCGCTCGCCCATGCCGTGATGATGATGATTCCCGAGGCCTGGGCGGGCAATCCGCTGATGGACGAGGAACGGCGCGCCTTCTACGAGTATAACGCCGCGCTGATGGAGCCGTGGGACGGACCCGCGGCCATCGCCTTCACCAACGGCCGCCAGATCGGCGCAACCCTCGATCGCAACGGCTTGCGCCCGGCGCGCTATCTGCTCACGCGCGACGATCGCATCGTCATGGCCTCGGAAATGGGCGTGCTGCCGATTGCGGAAAAGGACATCGTCAAGAAGTGGCGGCTGCAGCCGGGCAAGATGCTGCTGGTCGATCTCGACGAGCAGCGCCTCATTCCCGACGAGGAACTCAAAGCCACGCTGGCGAAGAGCCACCCCTACAGGGAATGGCTCGATCGCACGCAGGTCGTGCTGGAAGAGCTGCCCGGCGCCGGCAATGTCGCGCCGATCTCAAACCTGTCACTGCTCGATCGCCAGCAGATGTTCGGCTACACCCAGGAAGACCTGAAATTCCTGATGACGCCGATGGCCTCGACCGGCGAGGAAGCGGTCGGCTCCATGGGCAACGACACGCCGATCTCGGCGCTGTCGGACAAGCCGAAGCCGCTGTTCACCTATTTCAAGCAGAACTTCGCGCAGGTGACCAACCCGCCGATCGACCCGATCCGCGAGGAACTGGTGATGAGCCTCGTCTCCATCATCGGACCGCGGCCGAATTTGCTCGACCACGAGGGCATGTCGAACACCAAGCGCCTCGAAGTGCGGCAGCCTATTTTGACCAACGACGACCTGGAAAAGATCCGCTCGATCCATGAATTGAGCGGCGACCATTTCAAGTCGCTCACCTTCGACATCACCTTCCCGGCCGAGCATGGCGCCGACGGCATGGGCTGGGCGCTCGAAAAGCTGTGCGACGAGGCCGAGGAGGAAGTGCGCGGCGGCTGCAACATCATCATCCTGTCCGACCGGCGCGCCGGCGCCGACCGCGTGCCGATTCCGGTCTTGCTCGCCTGCGCCGCCGTGCATCATCACCTCATCCGCAAAGGGCTGCGCACGTCGGTCGGCCTGGTCGTGGAAACGGCTGAGCCGCGCGAGGTGCATCATTTCGCTTGTCTCGCCGGCTACGGCGCCGAGGCGATCAACCCCTACCTCGCCTTCGAGACGCTGATCGCCATGAAGGACGATCTGCCGGGCAAGGCCGCGGACGAAAAAGAGATCATCAAGAAATACATCAAGTCGATCGACAAGGGCCTGCTCAAGGTGATGTCGAAGATGGGCATCTCCACCTATCAGTCTTATTGCGGGGCGCAGATTTTCGACGCCGTCGGCCTGCGCCAGGACTTCGTCGACAAGTATTTTACCGGCACGCACACCCGCATCGAAGGCGTCGGCCTTGCCGAAATCGCCGAGGAGACCGTGCGCCGCCACCGCGACGCCTTCGGCGATGCGCCGATCTACAAGTCGATGCTCGACGTCGGCGGCGACTATGCGGTGCGCATGCGCGGCGAGGATCACGTCTGGACCGCGGAGACGGTCGCGCGCCTGCAGCACGCGGTGCGCGGCAATTCGCAGGACCACTACCGCGCCTTCGCCAAGATCATCAACGATCAGACCGAGCGGCTGCTCACCATCCGCGGCCTGTTCCGCGTCGGCACGGCGCAGGAGGACGGCCGCAGCCCGGTGCCGCTCGAGGAGGTGGAGCCGGCGAAGAACATCGTGCGGCGCTTCTCCACCGGCGCCATGTCATTCGGCTCGATCTCGCGCGAGGCGCACACGACGTTGGCCATCGCCATGAACCGCATCGGCGGCAAGTCGAACACCGGCGAGGGCGGCGAGGAAGCAGACCGCTTCAAGCCGCTGCCCAACGGCGACTCGATGCGCTCGGCAATCAAGCAAGTGGCCTCCGGCCGCTTCGGCGTCACCGCCGAGTACCTCGTCAATTCCGACATGATGCAGATCAAGATGGCGCAAGGGGCAAAGCCCGGCGAAGGCGGCCAGTTGCCCGGGCACAAGGTCGACAAGATCATCGCCAAGGTGCGCCATTCGACGCCCGGCGTCGCCCTGATCTCGCCACCGCCGCATCACGACATCTATTCGATCGAGGACTTGGCACAGCTCATCTTCGATTTGAAAAACGTCAATCCCACAGGCGACGTCTCGGTGAAGCTGGTCTCCGAAATCGGCGTCGGTACCGTCGCCGCCGGCGTGTCGAAGGCGCGCGCCGACCACGTCACCATCGCCGGCTATGAGGGCGGCACCGGCGCCGCCCCCCTCACCTCGCTCAAGCACGCCGGCAGCCCATGGGAAATCGGGCTTGCCGAGACGCACCAGACGCTCGTCATCAACCGCCTGCGCAGCCGCATCTCCGTGCAGGTCGACGGCGGCATCCGCACCGGCCGCGACGTGGTGGTGGGTGCGCTGCTAGGCGCCGACGAATTCGGCTTTGCCACCGCGCCATTGATCGCCGCCGGCTGCATCATGATGCGCAAGTGCCACCTCAACACCTGCCCGGTTGGCGTCGCCACCCAGGACCCGGTGCTGCGCAAGCGCTTCAAGGGCCAGCCCGAGCACATCATCAACTATTTCTTCTTCGTCGCCGAGGAAGTGCGCGAGATGATGGCGGCGCTCGGATTCCGCAAGTTCGACGAGATGGTGGGCCAGATGCAAATGCTGGATCAGCGCAAGCTGGTCGAGCACTGGAAGGCGCGCGGCCTCGACTTCTCGCGGCTGTTCACCAAGCCGCCGGCGGCCAAGAACACCCCGATTTACCATTGCGAGGACCAGGACCACAAAATCCACGACATCCTCGACCGCAAGCTGATCGCCGAGTCGCAAGCCGCCCTCGACCGCGGCGCGCCGGTGCGGCTGCAGACTACGATCCGCAACACCGATCGCGCCGCCGGCGCCATGCTCTCCGGCGAAGTCGCCAAGCGCTACGGCCATGCCGGCCTGCCCGACAGCACCATCCACCTGCGGCTCACCGGCACCGCCGGACAGAGCTTCGGCGTGTGGCTTGCGCGCGGCATCACCTTCGAGCTCGAAGGCGAAGGCAACGACTATGTCGGCAAAGGCCTCTCCGGCGGACGCATCATCATCCGCCCGCCGGCCGACAGTGGCATCGTGCCGGAAGAATCGATCATCGTCGGCAATACCGTGATGTACGGCGCCATCGCCGGCGAGTGCTATTTCCGCGGCGTCGCCGGCGAGCGCTTCGCCGTGCGCAATTCCGGCGCTATCGCCGTGATCGAAGGCGCCGGCGATCACTGCTGCGAATACATGACCGGCGGGGTCGTCGTCGTGCTTGGCGTGACCGGGCGCAATTTCGCCGCCGGCATGTCGGGCGGCGTCGCCTATGTGCTCGACGAGGACGGCAGCTTCAAATCCCGCTGCAACATGGCGATGGTCGAGCTCGAGCCCGTTCCGGAAGAGGAAGCGGTCAACGAGCGCGAATATGGCGCCTACGGCGACCTCGAATCGCACGGCCGCGTCGACGTGATGGCCGACTTCACCACGATGGACGCCGAGCGCCTGCACAAGCTCATTTCCGACCATGCACGCTACACCGGCTCCACGCGCGCCGCAGATATCCTTGCCGACTGGAAGCGCTATCGCCCGCTGTTCAAGAAAGTGATGCCGGTCGAGTACCGCCGCGCGCTCGCCGAGATGGCGAAGGAAAAGGCCGCCGCGATGCAGGCCGCGGAATAGGCATGGGCAAGGTCACCGGTTTTCTCGAGTTCGAGCGCCACGATCGCAAATACGTGCCGGTGGCGGAGCGCATCAAGAACTACAAAGAATTCGTCCTGCCGCTGCCGGAAAAGGAAATCCGCGACCAGGCTGCACGCTGCATGGATTGCGGCGTGCCCTATTGTCACGGCACCCACCTGCTTACCGGCGCACCGACCGGCTGCCCGGTGAACAACCAGATTCCCGACTGGAACGATCTCGTCTATCGCGGCCACTGGGACGAGGCGGCGCGCAACCTGCACTCGACCAACAATTTCCCGGAAGTGACCGGCCGCGTCTGTCCGGCGCCCTGCGAGGCCTCCTGCACGCTCAATATCGACGAGAACCCGGTCACCATCAAATCGATCGAATGCGAGATCGCCGACCGCGCCATCGCGCAAGGGCTCAAGCCGGAAGTGGCTACACAGAAAACCGGCAAGAAGGTTGCCGTGGTCGGCTCAGGCCCGGCGGGCCTTGCCTGCGCGCAGCAGCTCACGCGTGCCGGGCACGAGGTGCACGTCTATGAGCGCTGGGCGAAAGCCGGCGGCCTGCTCCGCTACGGCATCCCCGACTTCAAGATGGAAAAGATCCATATCGACCGCCGCGTCGAGCAGATGCAGGGCGAAGGCGTCAAGTTCCACTATGGCACCGATGTCGGCGTCACTGTCCCGGCGGACAAATTGGTGAAGGACCATGACGCCGTGGTGCTGACCGGCGGCGCGGAAAAGCCACGCGATCTGCCGATTCCCGGCCGCGACCTCAAAGGCATCCACTTCGCCATGGAATTCCTGCCGCAGCAGAACCGGCGCGTCAGCGGCGAAACCCCGCTCACCGTTGAACCGATCCTCGCCAAAGGCAAGAAGGTCGTGGTGATCGGCGGCGGCGACACCGGCTCCGACTGCATCGGCACCTCGATCCGCCAGGGCGCGGTGTCGGTGGTCAATTTCGAGATCATGCCGGCCCCGCCTGAGCACGAGAACAAGATGCTCACCTGGCCGGATTGGCCGCTGAAGATGCGCACCTCATCGAGCCACCAGGAAGGCGTCGAGCGCGACTTCGCCGTGGGCACGCAGAAATTTTCCGGCGAAAACGGTCAGGTGAAAAAGTTGCATTGCGCGCGGCTCGACGCCAAGTTCAAGCCGGTCCCCGGTACCGAATTTGAGATCGAAGCCGATCTCGTGCTGCTGGCCATGGGCTTCGTGCACCCGCTGCACGAGGGCATGCTGAAGGCGCTCGGCGTCGCGCTCGATCCGCGCGGCAATGTTTCCGCCGACACCAAGGCCTACCAGACCTCGCTGCCGAAGGTGTTCGCCGCCGGTGACATGCGGCGCGGGCAATCGCTGGTGGTATGGGCGATCCGCGAAGGGCGCCAGGCAGCGCATGCGGTCGATAAATTCCTGATGGGTACGACCACGCTGCCGCGCTGACGGCGGCGTTACCTGAACAGCGTCTCGAACGGATTGCGCACTACCGGGCGCGGCGGACGCGGCGGCTTCGGCTTTTTCTCTTCCGCGACGACCTTGGACCTGGTTTCGGTATTCTGCACGGCCTTGGGCGCGGCGACGCTTTTCGCCTTGGCATCGGCCTTGGCCTTCGGCTCGCTCTTGATCTCGGCCTTCGGCTTGGGCTCAGGCTCGGGGGGCGCAGCGGTCGCCGCAGTCGACACGGCGCCCGCGGGCGTCGCGCCATTGCGCGGCCAGCTGAAATCGTCGGCGCGGCCGGCGGGCGCGGTCACCGGATCGCCCTTGACCAGCACGCTCGCGGCAATTGCATCGCTGTGCACGGCGCGCGTATCGCCGCTGCCGGCAAGCTCGTTGGCGTTGCCCGGCGTCACCGTCAACGGCAGCACCGGGCCGGCCAGCGGCCGCACTGCCGATTTAAGATCGGACGTCGGCCCGGCCGGGCCCGTCGGCAGCATCAGCGGCACCGCGCGATTGCTCATGTAGCGGCGGATCTCGCGCTCGACATAATGCGCGACCTTGCGCGCGCCGTACGTCGTGAAATAGACGCCGTCCCATGAGCGCAGGCGGCGCACCTGGCCCTCGAGATCGGGTCCATGCATGGTGAACTTGCCGGTCTCGTCGACAAAGCCGTCCCACACGTCGATGTAGATGGCGCCGGCGCGCTCGGCGCGCGCGCGATAGAGATCGTTGAGATAGACCGCGTCGGCCGTCGCCTTCGTCCCGCGAATCGATGGCAGGCCGACCCAGAACACCGGCACGCCCTTGCTTTTGAGGGCGGCCACGGTGGCGTCGATGCGCCGGCTGTAGATTTCCGCCCACTTGTCGCTGCGGAATTCGACGACGCCGTTCGCCTTCTTGGCCTTCGGCTCGGGCGCAATGATCGAGTTATCGGGCTCCTCGGGCCGGACCGATTTGTCGTCGGTGGCTTGTTGCGCGTCGTTTTGCTCTGCCTCCTTAGCCAGGTCCTTTTCGCTGATGTTCTGATGATCGGACACGCCGAGCATCATCACCACGTAGTCGGCTTTTTCCTGGGCGAGGATGTCGCGCGCCGCATGCCACCAGTCGAGATCGCTCTTGTATTCGTAACGCAAGAGGCCGGAGCCGCGCTTGTTCTCGCGGATGACGGCGATCTCCGGCGTGTCGGAAAACGCGTCTTCCAGGCCATAGGCGAGCCAATCGGCCATGGCGTCGCCCATCACCAGAATAGAGGTGGTGGGAACAACCGGCTCGATTTTAGCATCCGGCTTGCGCGGGGCTGGCGCCCGCGAATAATCAGTCTGCGGGGCAGGCTGCTCGCCCTCGAACGGGCGCTGGAAGGACCCACCACCGCCGCCGCCGCCGAACAATTGCTGAAAGAAGTTGCCGCCCCGAGCACGCTGCGCCTCAGCCGCGCCTGGGATCACGGCGCTGCCAAGCGCAGCCATGACGGCCGCGGCGGCAAACCAACGCGAAAACTGGCCTTTTCCGGGCATTCGGGCGCTCAACAGATGATCGGTCTATGGGCTAATTGCCGCCAGAAAAATGTCAACTCGAAGGTCGCGTGGTAGTTACCTTAACACACCTAACGGGACCGTAGCTTGTCGAGGATGACCGCCGAAGCAAACCCGTCGGGAACCTGACCCGTCCGCGCCTGGAAATCGCGGATCGCCGCCCGCGTCCGGGCGCCGAGGTGGCCGTCCGGATCGATGTCGTAGCCGCGCTTTGCCAAAAGCTGCTGCAATTCCAGCCGCTCATCGCGCGAGAGCACGCGCTCGTAGCGCGGCCACTGCTGCACGAAAGCCTCGCCGCCGCGCAAGCGATCGGCGAGATGGCCGATGGCCAACGCGTAGGCCTCGGCTGGGTTGTAGCGCATGATGACGCGGAAATTGTGCAGCATCAGGAAGCCGGGTCCCTGCACGCCGGCCGGCAGCAGCAGGAAGGCGCGGTCGTCCGGCCGCGGGAACGCCTTGCCGTCAGGGCGCTTGATGCCGAGGCGCTCCCATTCGCGCAAGCTCATCTGATGCTCATGGCCGGCGAGCAAAAAATTGAAATTCGCCGGCACCACCACTTCGTAGCCCCAGGTCTGGCCGCTCGCCCAGCCGTCTTTCTTCAGGTTGTTGGCGGTTGAGGCAATGATGTCGGGAATCGAGTCGACCACGTCGCGGTGACCGTCGTGATCGAAGTCGACGGCGTAGCGCTTGAACGCGGTCGGCATAAACTGCGTCGGACCGAACGCGCCGGCCCAGGAGCCGACCAGGCGGCCGGCGGGGATATCGCCACGAGCGACAATTTCCAGCGCGGCGAGAAACTCGTCGCGGAAATAGCGCTGCCGCCGGCCGATGCAGGCAAGCGTCGCGGTGGAGCGCAGCACCGGCCGGTCGCCGACGTTGGTGCCGTAGTTCGTTTCCACACCCCAGATCGCGGTGATGAGATAGCGGTCGACGCCGAATTCGCGCTCCGCGAGGTCAAAGACCTTGCGATACTTGTCGATGATCGCCCGGCCTTGCGCGATGCGATCGTCGGTCACCAGCAGGTCAAGGTAATCCCAGAACGACCTGGTGAACTCGGGCTGGCTGTCGAGCAGATCCATGATGCGCAGATCGGGCGTCAGCCCTTGCGTATAGGTGGTGAAGGCGGCGCGCGAGACGCCGCGGCGCGCGGCCAGCGGCCACAGGCGCTCAAGGCATTTGCCGAAATTCGCCGCCGCCGCCTGGATCGCCTCGGCGGTCATGGTCGGATCGCCCGAGGCGCCGGATTGCCCACTCCAGGCCGGCGACGTCACGGCGGGCGGAAGCGTCCCGGCGAGGCTCGCATCGCGCTCGCCGGATTGCGCCCAGACAGCCGTCGCCGAGGCCGCGAGCAACGCGACCACGAGAGGCCGACTAAACCTCGACATACCCATCAAACCCACGCTCCGGGCCATAATCCCCATCCTATGGGTGAGCCGATTTCGTTGCGAGGACGTTAACGGCCAACTGTCCCCACCCGCGTCTAGACCCGGGGGCCAGCCCATGCTTTCTGCTGTTTTGAACCCCATTGCGAGCCCCGGAAACCCGCCAGTCCCCCTATGAAGCGCATCCGCAAAGCCGTATTCCCCGTCGCCGGCCTGGGAACCCGCTTTTTGCCGGCGACCAAGGCCATGCCCAAGGAGATGCTGCCGGTGGTTGACCGGCCGTTGATCCAGCACGTGGTGGACGAGGCGCGTCAGGCCGGCATCGAGCATTTCATCTTCGTCACCGGCCGCAACAAGAGCGTGATCGAGGACCACTTCGACCGCCAGTTCGAGCTGGAACTGACGCTGACCGAGCGCGGCAAGACGAGCGAGCTCGCGCGCCTGTCGGAAGATTTGCCGGAGCCCGGCAATGCCAGTTTCACCCGCCAGCAATCGCCGCTCGGCCTCGGCCACGCGGTGTGGTGCGCGCGTGAGCTGGTCGGCCATGAGCCGTTCGCATTGTTGTTGCCGGACGTGCTGGTGCAGCATCCGCGCGGGTGCCTGGCGCAGATGATGGACGCGGCCAAAAGCCTCGATGCCAACGCCAACATCGTCGCGGTGGAGGAAGTGCCGGCCGAGCGCGTGCACATGTATGGCGTGGTCGGCGTCGGCCAGCCCAAGGGCAAGGCCTTCGCCATCACCAAGATGGTGGAAAAGCCAAAACCGGCCGAGGCGCCATCGAACCTGTCCATCACCGGGCGCTATATCCTGCAGCCGGAGATTTTCGACGTACTCGGCCAGCAGGCCGCCGGCACCGGCGGTGAAATCCAACTCACCGACGCGATGGTGACGCTGGCGAAGACGCAGCCTTTTTATGGCCTGAAATTCGAGGGGCGCAGCTTCGACTGCGGCTCCAAGATCGGCTTCCTGACGGCCAATGTCGCCTACGGGCTCGAGCGCGCCGACATCGCGCCGGAATTTCGCGCGGCGCTCAAGCGCATGCTCGGCGGGAAATAATCTGGCATACTGCGGACGCGCTTCCCGTCTGTAACGCGCAGATTTAGTGCGGTAGATGGTGTTTGCGATCAAAGGCCAGCGGCGCAACGGACGCTGCGCGCGCCGCCGCCGATCTGGTGCTGACCGCATCCGGGCTCGCCGTCGTCGGCACGGCCATCGAGGAGGCGCGGCGCATCTTCGAGCGCATGACCGGCTACGCCATCTATCGCATCGCCGAGACGACGCGGCTGCTGCTGTTTATGACGGCGAGCATCCTGATCTTCAACTTCTATCCGGTCACGGCGGTCATGGTCGTGCTGCTGGCGCTGTTCAACGATTTGCCGATCATGATGATCGGCTATGATGACATGCCGGTCGCGCCAGGCCCGGTGCGCTGGGACATGGCGCGGGTTCTCACCGCCGCGTCGGTGCTCGGCATTTTTGGGGTCTTCAGCAGCTTCGGAGTGTTCTGGATTGCGCGAGATTACCCGCATCTCGCCGCTCCGCTGGTGCAGTCGGTCGTCTTTCTCAAACTGCTGGTGGCGGGGCACATGACGATCTACCTCACGCGCAACAAGGGACCGATCTGGCAGGAGCCGCTGCCAAGCTTGAAACTATTTGTTCCGTCCGAACTAACCCAGCTCGTCGGCACGCTGGCCGTGGTCTATGGCTGGTTCATGACGTCTGACCGGCTGGCGGCTGGCACTTATGGTCTGGGCCTACGCGCTTGTGTCATTCGTCCTTGCGAGCCGGATCAAGATCGGGGTCATCCGACTCATGGATCATCGAAAAGACACGCCCCCGCAGGTCGATCGAACGATATAGCGGCGGAGGTTACTGTCGGCTTTCATCGATTGCCAGGGCTAATTCCTCTTATTTCACAGTGACATATTCGCTCACCGCTGCAGCCTCACCCCGAGCAGGAAAGACGGTGGCACTGTAGTCGTTGCCGGTGACGTTGGAGCGCAGCCACTCCTGGCGCACCTCGCCCTTGATCTGCACCGAGCGATTGAGCTTGTAGGTGAGCCCGGCGCCGAGCGCATGAAGCGCTTGTCCTCGCGGTCCATGCCGACATAGTTGTCGAGGCCGAAGCCGATCTTCACCGTGCCGATCAGCCAGCGGCGGAACGCATGATCGACCTGCAGGCCCGACATCGCGGTAGAGCACGCCGGACACGCCGGGCACCGTGGATTCGCCAACCGTCGACGCCGCCGGTGAGCTTGACCGTGGTCAGCGCGCTTGCCGTCCAGATCAGCGAGGCGTTGCCGATCAGACCGTTGATCGTCTCGCAGCCGCGGATCTTCGATAGGTCCGGCTGCGTATAGCCGAGCGCGATCTCGCCGGTGAGCAGGCGCGACAGCTCGAAGGTCGAGCCGGCCATGCCGGTCCAGCCCGTTGGAATTGCGCTGGTAGCCGGAGAAATCGGTTTCGCAGATCGTGCACGCGCGTGTCGGCGCCGACCTCGACATAGGGCTTCACGCCCGGCGTCAACTCGTAGCTGCCGCGCAGCGTGCCGCCATATTGATTGTATTGGCGGTCTTCGTTGCTGGCGGTGGTGCCGTCGGTGAGCGATGAATTCTGGTAGACGGTGCGGTCGACGTCGCCCTTCACGTCCAGCTCGAAGCGATTGAAGCGCTGGCCGAGGCCGGCGCTGCCGCCGAAGGTGGTGAACACGGGCAGCTTGGAAAGCCCGGCCTGCAAATTCGGGCTGCCCGGATTGTCGGTCGAGACCAGATCGCGGACGCTTCGAGATCGACGCGCGTATCGTGCGTGACGTCGATGCGGCCGTCCACCTTGCCGTTGAAATAAGGACGGCTGAGCGTCGGCGTCTGGTCGGGGCTGTAGCCGGTGTAGCTGCCGCGCAGATCGGCCTTGAGCTCGTGCCGCGACCAGTTCGATTGCGCCTGCAGTTCCGGCAAGACGGTGTAGAGCGGGGCAGGCCTTGCCGCCGGGCACGCCTGCGGGATTGGTGTCGTAGCCGCCGATGAATTCGATCGCCGGGAACAACGTGAAGGCGCCGGCATGCACGCCGAGCGGCGCGTAAGGATCGTCCGGCTCGGTATGCGCCTTGCGATTTTTCGGCTGGCGGATCGGGCCGAATTCGACCGGCGGCGTTCCCGGCGCCTGCGCGTAGGCGCCGTTCGCGGCGGGCGCGAGAGCTGGCGGCGGCGTCTGATACGGCGAAACGGCGACCGGTGCCGGCAGCCCAGGTGCGATGGCTTGCGCATTCGTCGGCGTTTTCGACTTTGTCTTGGCTTTGGCTTGGTGGGCCTTGTCTTTGGCAGCTTTAGCCTTGCGGCTGTTGGTGGAGTCGTAGCCGGTGTCGCCGGCGCCCGATGCCGGCGGCGTGAAACCGATGGGCGGACTGAGCTGCGACGAGGTCAAGCCCTGACCTCGATTGCGCCTGCTTTTGAAAGCGCGGCGGATTTTTCGGATTGGTCTGCAGATAAGGCGCGAGCGGATCGTAGCTCGCCTGCTGCGCCACGGCCGCGGCGCCAGCAAACGTCACGCAGGCAGCCAGCAGCAAGCCGGCGCCGCGCGACACGGCCGGATAAGGGAGCAAGGGCGCTGCACGTCCGTCGTCAACCTCCTTGACCGCTTCGCGAGCGCGCGCGCAGGCGCGCACGCTCGCGAACGGCGAGAGTGGTTAACGGACGTTAAACAGGCATGGTTAACGAGGCGTTGCCGGAGCCAAGCCGTTGCGCGGCAAGATCAAATCCAGCCCTTAAGCTCGCGCAAAACGACGTCGCGGATGACCGCCATGCCGCCGGGACCATCGTTGAGGCAGGGGATGCCGGCGAAGTTCTCGCCGCCGGCGTAGCGGAAGATCTCCGCATTCTCCATGGCGATTTCTTCCAACGTCTCCAAGCAATCGGCGGCAAAGCCCGGCGTGATGACGGCGAGGTTCTTCACGCCCTTTTCGGCAAGCGATTTCACCGTCGCATCGGTGTAGGGCTTGAGCCATTCGGCCGGGCCGAAGCGCGACTGGAAGGTGAGCATCAGTTTTTCCTCGTCGAGCTTGAGACGCTCGCGCAACAGCCGCGCCGTCTTGTGGCATTGGCAATAATAGGGATCGCCCTTGCGCAGGTATTCCTCGGGCATGCCGTGGAACGACGCGAGAATGACGTCAGGCTTGAAGGCGAGTTTTTCCAGGCTTTGCTCGAGCGAGGCGGCAACCGCGTCGATATAGACCGGCTCATCGAACCAGGCGGGCACGACGCGCAGCGCCGGCTGCCAGCGCATGCGCGCGAGAGACTCAAAGACCTTGTCGCAGACCGTCGCCGTGGTCGCCGCGGCGTATTGCGGATAAAGCGGCACCACCAGAATGCGGTCGCAGCCGGCCGCCTGCATGGCATCGAGACGCGAAGCGATCGAGGGATTGCCGTAGCGCATCGCCCAGTCGATCAGCAGCGTGCGGTCGGGCAGCAGCGCACGGCAAGTTTCTCCGCCTGCGCGCGGGTGATGGTCTTGAGGAACGGACTCGTTGCGCTCCTTGTTCCAGATCTTGTCGTAGTCGCGGCCCTTGCGGCCGGGGCGCACGGTCAGAATGATGAGGTTGAGCACCAGCCACCATTTGAGCCGGTTCTCCTCGATCACGCGGCGGTCGGAAAGAAATTCCTTGAGATACCGCCGCATCGACCAGTAGTCGGTGGCGTCCGGCGTGCCGAGATTGACCAGCAACACGCCGATGCGGCGTGGCGGGATTGCCGGGTGGTCGGGCGGTCTGTGGGAAACCTCGCTCATGGCGGCAATGAGCGGCAATCCGCGCGCGCGGTCAAGCCGTCAGCCGACGGGGCGCTCGTCGGCGATCACCTTGCCGTCGTTGGGCAGCGTGCCGGGCGCCACCAGCTTGACGGCACCCTTGAGCTTGGTGACGGCTTGCAGGGTCGCGGCGACGGCGGCCCGCAGCGAGGCATCGGGCGCGGCGCATTCGGCCATCAGGATCATCGTGTCCTGCTCGTTGTCGCGGCCGACGACGAGACGCAGCCGCTTGAGGTCGGCATGGCGCGCGCCGACTTCGGCGACCTGCTTCGGATGCACGAACATGCCCTTGACCTTGGCGGTCTGGTCGGCGCGGCCCATCCAGCCCTTGATGCGCATGTTGGTGCGCCCGCACGGCGAAAGGCCGGGCAGGATCGCGGAGAGATCGCCGGTGCCGAGGCGGATCATCGGATAGTCGGGATTAAAGGACGTGACCACCACCTCGCCGACCTCGCCCTCCGGCACCGGATCGCCGGTGCCGGGGCGCACGATCTCGACGATAACGGTTTCGTTGACGATCATCCCCTCCATCGCCTCGCTCTCATAGGCGATGACGCCGAGTTCGGCGGTGGCGTAGCATTGCAGCACGGCGACGCCGCGGCTTTTCAACTCGCCGCGCAAGGACGCCGGCAGCGCCGCGCCGGAGGCAAGCCCGCGCTTGATCGAGGAGGCGTCCTTGCCGGCCTTGGCGGCGGTGTCGAGCAGGATCTTGAGGAAATCCCCCGTGCCGACATAGCCGTTCGGCTTGTAATGGGCGATCGCCTCGAGCTGCTGCTCGGTATTGCCGACGCCGCCGGGGATGACGGCGCAACCGAGCGCCTCCGCGCCCGACTCCAAAATGTATGCGCCCGGCGTCAGGTGATAGGAAAACGAATTATGCACGATGTCGCCGGCGCGGAAACCGGCGGCAAAAAGCGCGCGCGCAGTACCGTAGTGGTCCTTGCCCTCGCCCTCCGGCTCGAACAGCGGGCCCGGCGACATCAGCAGCCGGCGCGCCTTGCCGGGTGGCGTGACGTTGAGTCCGCCGAACGGCGGCATGGCCTTTTGCAGTGCAGCGACGTCGGACTTGTGCAGCACCGGGAGCTTGGCCAGCGCCGCGCGCGAATTCACCGCATGGGCGTTGACGCCGGCGAGATGCTTCGCCCAGCCAGGCGCGACCATCGCATGCGCGACGATCTTGGGCAGCACCGCGCATTCTTCGCTGTCGCGCAGGATCGGCGGGCGGCTTTCCAGCGAGTCGTAGTGGTCGGGCATCCGTTACGCCAGCCAGCGCTTGCGCCGCCGGTAATGCTTGCCATCGCGGAAGGATTTGCGCCGGCCTTCGGAAATGCCGAGGTAGAATTCCTTCACGTCCTCGTTCTCGGCGAGCGACTTGGCTTCGCCGTCCATCACCACGCGGCCGTTCTCGAGGATGTAGCCGTAGCGGGCAAAGCGCAGCGCCATGTGCGTGTTCTGCTCGGCGAGCAGGAATGACACGCCTTCGCGCTCGTTCAGGTCTTTGACGATCTCGAAAATCTCCTCGACGATCTGCGGGGCAAGCCCCATCGACGGCTCATCGAGCAGGATCATCTTCGGGCGCGACATCAGCGCGCGGCCGACGGCGCACATCTGCTGCTCGCCGCCGGAGGTGTAGCCCGCAAGCGAATCTTTGCGCTCGGCAAGTTTGGGGAAATATTTGTAGACGAGCTCCATGTCCTGCCGGATCGCCGCCCTGCCGTCGCGCCGGGTGAAGGCGCCGGTGAGCAGGTTTTCCTCGATGGTGAGGTGGGCAAAGCACTGGCGGCCTTCCATCACCTGGATGCAGCCGCGCCGAACCAGTTCGTTCGGCGACAAATCCTGCACCTCGTCGCCCTCGAACAAAATGGCGCCCTTGGTGACGTCGCCGCGCTCGGCATGCAGCAGGTTGGAGATCGCCTTCAGCGTGGTGGTTTTGCCGGCGCCGTTGGCGCCGAGCAGCGCAACGATGCCGCCCTTGGGCACGTCGAGCGAGACGCCCTTGAGCACCAGGATGACGTGGTCGTAGATCACCTCGATATTGTTGACGCGCAGGATGTGCTCGGGCTGCGCGGCGGGTGTCGCGTTCGTGTGCTCGACGGCGGACATGAAATCACACTCCGAAATAGCGGGCCTCCCCCCGCGAACGGGGAGAGGCTTTTTTGTCAGATGCGCGTCCTGACTTACGACGACTTGTCGCAAGCCTCGGTGCGCTTCGGCCAGCCGGCGTTCTGCTTCACGTAGTCGGCGGCCGCCTTGTCGATCAGCGGAATGACCTTGTCCTTCATGGGCGCGATCCAATCGGAGACCTTGACCCACTTGGTGCCGTCCCACTGCTGCATATAGGCGGAGTTGTGGCCGTTGTGGTCGTCGCAGGTCACCTGCATCGGCGCCGCGAAGTCGGGAAGCCCCATTTCCTTCCAACGCGCCGCCGTGATGTTCAGCGTTTCCAGGCCGCGGCGCATTTCGTCACCGGTGATGTCCTTCTTGCCGGTGATCTTCTGCGCGTGGCGGATGGCCTCGGCGATCACCGCAGCATTCATCACGCCGCGATTGTAGAAGTTCTCGCCGACCTTGTCCTTCGGCGTCTGGCTGTTGCCCTTGGCGATCACGTCCTTCACGATGTCCTGGATCGCGGGGAAGTTGGCGCCCACCGCATTGAAGTTGAGCGACAGATAGCCTTTGCCGGCCGGCGCCGGCCGGACGCGCGTCGTCCTCGCTGCCGGACCACCAGATGCCGATGAAGTGGTCTTCCGGATAGCCGGTCTTGGCGGCTTCCTGCACGGCCGTCGGGTTCATCGCGCCCCAGCCCCACATGATCATGTAGTCGGGCTTGTCGCGGCGAACGCTGAGCCAGAGGCTTGACTGGTTCTGCATCTGCGCGGCCGGCACCGGATACTCTTTCACGTTGAAGCCGTAGTCCTTGGCGAAGTCGTGCAAGAGCGGCAGCGGCTCGCGGCCGTAGCCGCCGTCGAAGAAGATGAAGCCGATGGTCTTGCCCTTGAGCTTGTCGAGCCCGCCTTCCTTGCCGGCGATATAGCGGATGATGATGGACAGGCCGTCCCAGTAGGTCGACGGCGGATTGAAGATCCACGGGAAGTCCTTGCCGACCGCCGAGGCGGAGAGGCCGTAGGCCATCGACAGGACCGGGATGTGATCGACCGCGGCCTTCGGAATCAAGGCAAGCGTGATGCCGGTCGAATAAGGCGAGATCACCGCCGGATGCTTGCTCTTCATCGAGTCGTAGCATTCGACACCCTTCTCGTTCTTGTAGCCGGTCTCGCATTCCTCGATGACCAGCTTCGAGCCGCCGATGCCGCCGTCCCGTGCATTCAGCATGTTGAGATAGTCATGCATGCCGTTGGCGATCGGAATCCCCGAATTCGCAAACGGGCCGGTCCGGTAGGTGAACAGCGGTATGAACGTATCGGCGCTCGCTTGCGAGATCAGGGCGGAACCGCCGACCAAGCTCGCAAGTGCCGCGCCGAGTATGATGTGTTTCAAGCGCATCGTCTTTCTCCCTTTGTCATTCGCCGGTGCTTGAATGCTCCGGCTTGTTCCTCTTCCCCTCGAAGCGGAGGGACAACCCCTTACCCGGCTGTACGTCCGAAAAGGGGCATTGGCTCAAGTGTGCACCTTCAGTAGGGGAAAGGCCACACCCTGAGTTTCTGCTTTCCGATCTGCCAAAGCCGCGCCAAACCGGCCGGCTCCGCGATCAGGAATAAAATAATCAGCGCCCCCAGCGTCATGAACGTGATGTGCTCGACCGTGGAAGGGTGAATTTTCAGTGCCGAAATATTCCGGCAGGAAGCGCAGCACGATCGGCAAGCCCAGGATCAGCGCGGCCCCGAGATACGAGCCGAGCAGGCTGCCGAGGCCGCCGATGATCACCATGAACAGCACGAGAAACGACTCGTTGATGTTGAAGCTCTCCGACTCGGCGTTGCCGAGATACAGAAAGACCAGCATGGCGCCGGCGACGCCGCAGTAGAACGACGACACCGCAAAGGCCATCAGCTTGGTCTGGTAGAGCTTGATGCCGATCAACTCGGCGGCGATGTCCATGTCGCGCACCGCCATCCAGGTGCGGCCGATGCGTCCGCGGATCAGGTTCGAGGCAAGCCACGTCATCACCACTACGATCGCCAGCACGATGATGTAGCGCGTGACCGGCGTCGCGGTCGGACCGGTGACCGGAATGCCGAACAAGAACCGCTCGGGCACTTCGATGGACGCCGAAATATTGTAATTGTAGAGCCAGGGAATGCGGATGAAGCACCACGACAGAAAGAACTGCGCGGCCAGCGTCGCGACCGCGAGATAGAAGCCTTTGATCCGCAGGCTGGGCAGGCCGAAGACGACGCCCGCCGCCGCCGACATGAAGCCGGAGCAGATGATCAGCACGACGATGTTGATGTTGGGAAAGAACGTCGTGAGCTTGTAGCAGCCGAACGCGCCCACCCCCATGAAGGCGCCGGTGCCGAGCGACAACAGGCCGGTATAGCCGGTGAGCAGATTGAGCCCGATCGCGGCGAGCGAAGAGACCAGCACCGGAATCAGAATCGAATCGATGGCGAAATTCGACGCGGTGAGCGGCACCACGATGAACGCGACCGCCAGAATCAGAACGATGCCGATCTTGTCCTGCAGAATCGGAAACAGCGCCTGATCGGCCTGGTAGGTCGTCTTGAATTGACCGGCTTCGCGATAAAACATGGTCTGCCCTCAGATCCGCTCGATGAGCCGTTCGCCGAACAGGCCTTGCGGCCGGAACAGCAGGAAGATCAGCGCGATGACGTAGGCGAACCATTCCTCGATGCCGCTGCCGAACAGCGGGCCCCAGTAGAATTCGCCGATCTTCTCGCCGACGCCGATGATGATCGCCGCCGATGATGGCGCCGGGGATCGAGGTGAAGCCGCCGAGGATCAGCACCGGCAGCGCTTTCAGCGAGATGATCTCCAAGCGCGAAGGAGACGTTGGAGCGCGCGCCCCACATGATGCCGGTCGCCAGCGCGACGATGCCGGCGGCGAACCACACCGTGACCCAGATATATTCGAGCGAAATGCCGACCGAGAGCGCGGCACGATGGCTGTCGGCGACGGCGCGCAACGCGCGGCCGATCCGCGTCTTCTGGAAGAACACCGCCAGGCTCGCGACCATCAGCGAGGCGATGATCGCGGCGGCGATGTCGATCTTCTGCATCTGCACGAAGCCGCCGAGCGCCTTGATCGATAGGAGCCGGTCGGCAGCAACAACTGTTCGGTGATCATCAGCTTGGGGTCGCCGCCGAAAACCAGCTCGCCGAAGCCGATGAGGATATAGGTCAGCCCGAAGGTCGCCATGAACAGGATAATTTCCGGCTGATTGACCAGGGGCCGCAGCACGAAGCGTTCGACGCGCCATCGCCAGCAGAAACATCACGCCGATGGTGATCGCCAGCGCGAGAAACGCCGGCACGCCGTGGGCGTAGAGGCCGACCAAGCGTCAGCGCCGCGAACACCACCATGATGCCTTGCGCGAAATTGAACACGCCCGACGCCTTGAAGATGAGCACGAAGCCGAGCGCGATCAGCGCGTAGAGCACGCCGGCGACCAGGCCTTCCCACAATGTCTGCACGAACAGATCGGGCGCAGAGCCCATCTGCACGAAGGGGTCGATGAAGATTTGATAGAGCAGTTGCATCCCATCCCCCTCAATGCGCCACGCCGAGATAGGCGTCGACCACCGCCTGATTCTTCTTGATCTCCTCCGGCGTGCCGTCGGCGATCTTGATGCCGTGGTCGAGCACGACCACGCGATCCGACAGATCCATGACCACGCCCATGTCGTGCTCGATCAGCGCGATGGTGGTGCCGTAATGGTCGTTCACGTCGAGCACGAAGCGCGACATGTCCTCCTTTTCCTCGAGGTTCATGCCGGCCATCGGCTCATCGAGCAGCAACAGTTCCGGTTCCATGGCGAGCGCGCGGCCAAGTTCGACCCGCTTCTGCAGGCCGTAGGCGAGGCGCCCGACCGGGGTGCGGCGGATTTCCTGGATCTTGAGGAATTCGATAATTTCCTCGACGCGATGGCGATGCTCGACTTCTTCGGTCATGGCCGGACCGAAGCGCAGCAACTGCCAGAAGAAGTTGCTGTGCATTTTCAGCGTGCGGCCGGCCATGATGTTGTCGAGCACGGTCATGCCGCGAAACAGCGCGACGTTCTGGAAGGTGCGGGCGATGCCGCCGTAGGCCGCTTCATAGGGCCGCATCTGCGACCGCGTCTCGCCTTTGAAGGTAATGCGGCCCTGCTGCGGATGATAAAAGCCGTTGATGACGTTGAGCATCGAGGTCTTGCCGGCGCCATTGGGGCCGATGATGGCGCGGATTTCGCCCTTGCGAATGTCGAATGACACGTCGCTCACCGCGGTCACGCCGCCGAACGACAGCGACACATTCTGCAACGACAGCAGCACGTCGCCGACGGCGACTTCGGGTCCGGTGCCGCTGGGCGCCCTCATGCCGCTTTCCCCAGCGTCGCCACCGACCGGCTCGGTCTTCATGTCGCGGATCTTCACCCGCGCGCTGATGGTGCCCTTGCGGCCGTCCTCGAAGGTGACTTCGGTCGAGATGTCGGCTTCCTTCGAGCCGTCGTACAGCGCCTTGATCAGCGGCGCGTAACGATCGGCGATGAAGCCGCGGCGCACCTTCTGCGTGCGTGTGAGCTCGCCATCGTCGGCGTCGAGCTCCTTGTGCAAGATGAGGAAGCGCCTGATTTGCGTGCCTGCCGTCATCTTTTCGGCAGCAAGCGAACGGTTCACCTCGGCGATGTGCTTTTCGATCATGTCGTAGACCAACGGATGGCCGGCGAGCTCCTGGTAGGAGCCGTAAACGACATTGTTGCGCTCGGCCCAGCTTCCGACCGCGGTGAGATCGATATTGATCATCACCGCGGTAAAATCGTGTTTGTCGCCGTAGGCCACCACTTCGCGAATATTGGGAAAGAACTTGAGCTTGTTCTCGATATATTTCGGCGGGAACAGCGTGCCGTCGTTGAGCTTGCCCACGTCGTTGGAGCGGTCGATGATTTTCAGCTGGCCGGTCTTCGCGTCGAAAAAGCCGGCGTCGCCGGTCTTCACGTAGCCGTCCGCCGTCATCGCCTCCTTGGTTTTCTCGTCGTCCTTGAAATAGCCCGCGAACATGCCGGGCGACTTGAACTGTACCTCGCCGTTATCGGCGATGCGCAGGTCCACATTCGGGCAGGCAATGCCGACGGTGTCGGAATAGATCGCGCCGTCGGGCTGCGCGGTGAGATAGAGGAACGCTTCGGTCTGTCCGTAAAGCTGCTTCAGGTTGAGGCCGATCGAGCGATAGAAGGCGAACAGGTCGGGGCCGACCGCTTCGCCCGCGGTATAGGCCACGCGCACGCGCGAAAAGCCGAGCACGTTCTTCAGCGGGCCATAGACGAGAACGTCGCCAAGCCAATAGAGCAGCCGGCCGGCAAGCGGCACCGGTTCTTTGTTCAGGATGCGCTCGCCGTATTTGCGCGCCACGCCGATGAAATAATGGAACAGCTTGCGCTTGAGGACGCCGGCATCTTCCATGCGGATCATCACCCGCGTGAGCAGAACCTCGAGCGTGCGCGGCGGCGCGAAATAGAAGCTCGGCCCGATCTCGCGCAGATCCTGCATGGCGGTATCGGGATTCTCGGGACAGGCCATGCAGAATCCGGCCACCAGGCCCTGGCAGTAATTCAGATAATGATCGCCGACCCAGGCGAGCGGCAAATAGGCAAGGGCGACGTCATTCTCGGTCAAGTGATCGAAGGCCACGGTATCGGTTGTCGCCTTGATCGCGCGTTCGCTGGTCATCACCACGCCCTTGGATTTGCCGGTGGTGCCCGAGGTGTAAAGAATAATGGACGGATCGGAGCCTTTGCCGGCGGCGATTTCGGCATCGAGCCAGGGGCCGACGGACGGGTCCTCGGCAAGCGCCTTGCGGCCGTCGCCGATGACGTCGTCCATGGATCGCAGATTGGCGTGGTCGTAGTCGCGCAAGCCGCGCTTCTCGTCGTAAATCATCAGCTCGAGCTTGGGCAGGCGATCCAGCACCGACTGGATTTTGTCGACCTGTTCCTGGTCCTCCACCGCGGCGTAGCGCACGTCGGCATGCGCCAGAACGAAGGACAATTCGTCGGCGACCGCGTCGGCGTAGACCGGCACCGGGATAGCGCCGAGCATCTGCGCCGCCATTACCGACCAATACAATTTCGGCCGGTTGCCGCCGACGATGGCAATCGTCTCGCCGCGCTTGAGGCCTATCCGATGCAGGCCGACCGCATAGGCGCGCACAATGTCGAGCACCTGACTCCAGGTCCAGGTCTGCCAGATGCCGTAATCCTTGTGCCGCATGGCGGGCCGCGACCCGTAGATATCTGCGTTACGGATCAATAGCTTAGGAAATGTATCCGCCACGGCGGCAGCGTTCTGCGCCACGAGCCATATCCTCCCATTGCAACCGTGCGCCTAGGCGCTGACGGCATTCCCCTCGCCACGTCCCACACGGGCTGCTCTTCTTTATATGAAAACACCGGCCGAAGCCGGTCAAGCCTTTGGGGCCAAGGAAAATGGTTGCAATCGGCTGCTAAATTATTCAGCTGCCTTGAGAAACGGCGCCGGCGCGGCATGGAATTGCTCGCGCAAAGCGGCTTCTTCGGCTTTTGCGGCGGCCAGATGACGCGTCTTGATATGGCCGAAGCCGCGGATTTTTTCCGGAATAGCGGCCAGAGCAACGGCCAGAACATGGTTCTCCGGCGTCAGACGATCGAGAATATCGGCGAGAACAAGCTCGTAGTCCTTGATCAGCCCGCGTTCGATTTTGCGCTCGGCGGTGTAGCCGAACGGATCCAGCGGCGTGCCGCGCAGGAACTTGAAGTTCTTGAGCACGCCGAAGGCCTTCAGCAGCCACGGACCGAACGTCATCTTCTGCAATTCGCCCGTCACCTTGTCGCGGCGCGCCAAGAGCGGCGGGGCGAGATTGAACTCGAGGCGCAGATCGCCGTCGAAGCTAGCCTTCACGCGCTCGACGAACGAGGTGTCGGTATAGAGCCGCGCCACTTCGTATTCATCCTTGTAGGCCATCAGCTTGAATAGATAGCGCGCCACCGTTTCTGAAAGACCGCATTGACCGGGCACCTTGAGTGCCTCGGCAGCTTTCACCTTGTCGATCCAGTTGCGATAGCGCCGCGCGTAGCGCGCACTCTGATAGGCGGTGAGGTAGTCAACGCGGCGCTGCACCGTCTCGTCGAACGATTGCGAGAGCTTGAGGGAATCGTTCTCGACGCCGGCGTCCGGCTTGACCAGCGCTTCGACCGCCGCCGGATCGACCGCGGCGCGGCGGCCGTAAGAAAAGGCGGCGAGGTTCATCGGCACCGCTTCGCCGTTCATCTCGATCGCCTTCTGGATCGCTTCCGCCGAAAGCGGCAGCGCGCCGAGCTGATAGGCATAGCCGAGCATGAACATGTTGGCGCCGATCGAATTGCCGAGCAGCGCAACCGCAAGCCTTCCGGCATCGACGAAATGGCTACGCTCGCGCGAGGCATGCAAAACGATTGCGCGCTTGAGGCGCTCCGTGGGCAGCGAATAATCGGCGTTGCGGGTAAAATCTCCGGGCAGAAATTCGGCGGTGTTGACGATAACGCGCGTCTGGTTTTGCTTCATCGCGCCCAGCACCTTCTTCGTGCCGACTACGACGATGTCGCCGCCCAGCACAAGGTCAGCGCCCGTCGCGGCGACGCGGATAGCGTGGATTTCGTCGGGCGTATTGGCGAGGCGGATATGGCTATAGACGGCGCCGCCCTTCTGCGCGAGGCCGGCCATGTCGATAATGCCGACACCTTTGCCTTCCAGATGCGCGGCCATGCCGATGATGGCGCCGACGGTGACGATGCCGGTGCCGCCGATGCCGGTGACAATGATGCTGTAGGGGTGGTTGGTGAGCGGCGCGGTCGGCTCCGGCAGCGCCGCCCAGGTCTCCGGCTCGGAAACGCCCTCGCCTTTTTTCAGCTTGGCGCCATGCACGGTAACGAAGGACGGGCAGAAGCCCTTGAGGCAAGAATAATCCTTGTTGCAGCTCGACTGGTCGATGGCGCGCTTGCGGCCCCATTCGGTCATCAGCGGCTGCACCGAGACGCAATTCGATTTGACGCCGCAATCGCCGCAGCCCTCGCAGACGAGATCGTTGATGACCACGCGCTTGAGCGGATCGGGAAAGGCGCCGCGCTTGCGGCGGCGGCGCTTCTCGGCGGCGCAGGTCTGGTCGTAGATGAGGATGCTGACGCCCGGGACGTGGGTCAGCTCCTGCTGGATGGTGTCGAGTTCGTCGCGGTGATGGATGGTCAATCCCCGCGGCCATTCGGTCTCTTTCGGGTATTTCCATGGCTCGTCGGTGACGAGGACGATGCGCTTGGCGCCTTCGGCCGCGACCTGCCGCGCGATCTGGTCGACGGTGAGGCCGCCGTCGTTTGCCTGTCCGCCGGTCATGGCCACGGCGTCGTTGAACAGGATCTTGTAGGTCATAGTGGTGCCGGCGGCGATCGCCGCACGGATGGCGAGATAACCGGAATGGTTATAGGTGCCGTCGCCGAGATTCTGGAACACGTGCGTCGTCTTGGAGAACGGCGCCTCGCCGACCCAATTGACGCCCTCGCCGCCCATCTGCGTGTAGCCGAGCGTCTTGCGATCCATCCATTGCGACATGTAGTGGCAGCCGATGCCGGCATAGGCGCGGCTGCCTTCGGGCACGCGCGTCGAGGTGTTGTGCGGGCAGCCGGAGCAGAAATAGGGAATGCGGTTGGCGACGTCGGTGGCTTCGGCCAG
This sequence comes from uncultured Alphaproteobacteria bacterium, assembly GCA_963753925.1. Taxonomy (GTDB): domain Bacteria; phylum Pseudomonadota; class Alphaproteobacteria; order Rhizobiales; family Xanthobacteraceae; genus Pseudolabrys. The sequence goes on along the minus strand of CAVWEF010000003.1, from coordinate 64,756 downwards.
CGCGCGCTGCGCAGCTTTAAGCCGCGCGACATTGGCGGCGAGTTCGCCGTTCTCGGCCACGCGCAACAGCCGCTCGCCGATGCAGATGGCGACGTCATTGGGATCGAGCGCGCCCTTGACCGGGAACAGCCAATTGCCCTGCTCGTCCTTCTTGCCAATGCAGCCCGGCTGATTGGCGGTGCCGTAAAGTTCCTCGCGCACCTGCACTTCGATCAGCGAGCGCTTCTCTTCGACGACTATGATGAGATCGAGCCCTTGCGCGAAGTCGGCCAAGTCCTGCCGACTGATCGGCCACGGACAGGCGATCTTGTAGATGCGCAGGCCCACGTCGTTGCATTTGACTTCATCGAGGCCGAGTTCGTCGAGCGCCTGCCTCACGTCGAGATAGGCCTTGCCGGTGGTGATTACGCCGATCTTCGGATTGCGCCCACCGGAAGTGATGATCTTGTTGAGCTTGTTGGCGCGCACGAAGGCGAGCATGGCGTCGCGCTTGTAGTCGTGCAGGCGCGCTTCCTGGCCGAGGAAGGTGTCCTGCAAGCGGATGTTAAGGCCGCCCTCGGGCATGACGAAGTCCGTGGGCGTGACGATTTGCAGGCGATCGAGGCTGCCGTCGGCGACGCCGGTCGATTCGACCGTCTCGTGCATGCATTTGAGCGCCGACCAGGCGCCGGTGAAGCGCGACATCGCCCAGCCATAGAGCGCGTAATCGATGATCTCCTGCACGCCGGCCGGATTGAGGATCGGGATCATCACGTCGACGAAATGGAATTCGGACTGGTGCGCGGTGGTCGAGGATTCCGCGGTATGGTCGTCGCCCATCAAGGCGAGCACGCCGCCATGCTTCGAAGAGCCGGCGAGGTTGGCGTGGCGGAAAACGTCGCCGGTGCGGTCGACGCCGGGGCCCTTGCCGTACCACATGCCGAAGACGCCGTCGTATTTACCCTCGCCGCGCAACTCGGCCTGCTGCGTGCCCCACAAGGCCGTCGCGGCAAGGTCCTCGTTTAGTCCGGTCTGGAATTTGATATCGGCGGCGGCAAGCTGACGGCCGGCGCGCATGAATTGCTGATCGAGAGTGCCGAGCGGGGAACCACGATAGCCGGTGACGTAACCCGCCGTGTTGAGCCCCGCGCGCTTGTCGCGCTCGTGCTGCATCAGCGTCGCGCGCACCAGCGCCTGAAAACCGGTCACCAGGACTTGGTCCTGCGTGAGGTCATATTTGTCGTCGAGGCTGACGGGTCGGAGCGTCATGCGAAGCCTTAAGCTTTCCCCGCTGGACCCTTCGGAGTGGACCCGGCACCACTCATATAGGTCGTCGCGGCGGGACGCAAAACCGGCGGGAACTCGATGTGAAAAGGCTACACCCGAACTCGCGGCGGTCAATTTCGTTTTGTAGGCAGCCTGGGGAAGGAAATTTCAGAGCGCAGCGTTTTCGCGCATTTTGGCGCACTGCAGCGAAAGTGACGTAAAATTGCGGCGGTATTGCCAATTGATCCTGCTCAAGGCGGCCGGGGATAATCGTGGCAGCCTATAAATATGGCTCTTGCCCGAAAAGGAATTGCCACGAATTTCGTCAAGCTCCGTCACGAGATGGTGGACGCTCACATCTTTGCCCGCGGGGTGCGGTCGGAGCCGGTCCTCAACGCCATGCGCAAGGTGCCGCGCGAAGTGTTCCTGCCGCACAATCTGCAGGAATTCACCTACGAGGACGCCCCGTTGCCCATCGCCGAGGGGCAGACGATATCGCAACCCTACATTGTCGCCTTCATGGCCGAGGCGCTGCTGCTCAAGGGCGGGGAAAAGGTGCTCGAAATCGGCACCGGTTCCGGTTACGCGGCCGCCGTTCTCTCTGAAATCGCCACCGACGTCTACAGCGTCGAGCGCATCGGCCAGCTCGCCGAAAAAGCGGCCACCACGCTTGCCGAGCACGGCTATCACAATGTGCACGTGCTGCACGGCGATGGAACGCGCGGTTGGCCGGACCATGCCCCCTATGACGCCATTGTCGTGGCCGCGGGCGGGCCGAAGATCCCCAATTCGTTGCGGGCCCAGCTCAAGATCGGCGGCCGCCTCGTCATTCCGGTCGGCAGCGAAACCCGCGTTCAGGAGCTCGTCCGGGTCACGCGAATCTCGGAAGCGGAATACAAGCGGGAGGACCTCGCCGATGTACGGTTCGTTCCGCTGCTCGGTCACGAAGGATGGGCTACCGAAGCCGAAGCGCCGCCGCCACGCCGTATCGGCGTTCCCACCGACGCCGCGGCGGTTCGCGCGATCGCGCAGGCCGCGGAACCGTTTGCATCAATCGAATCGGCCAACCTGAAGTCGTTGCTCGATCGCATTGGCGATGCGCGGGTCGTGCTCATCGGCGAAGCCTCACACGGCACTTCGGAATTCTACCGCATGCGGGAGCGAATTTCTCGCGAGTTGATCCTGAAAAAAGGATTCGATTTCGTCGCCATCGAAGGCGACTGGCCGGATGCGGCGCGTGTCGATCATTACGTCCGCCATCATCACACCAAGCCGACCGAATGGACGGCGTTCGCGCGCTTCCCGACCTGGATGTGGCGCAACGACGAAATGCGTGGCTTCGTCGATTGGCTGCACCACCACAATCTTTCGCTGGCGGCTAAAGCGCGGGTAGCGTTCCACGGTCTGGATCTCTACAGCCTCTACGATTTAATTCGCGCGGTTTTGAAATATCTCGACGAGATCGATCCGGCATCGGCGAAAGTCGCGCGCGAACGCTATGGCTGCCTGACGCCGTGGCAATCGGACCCGGCTACCTACGGCCATGCCGCGCTCACCGGTCGCTATCCGACCTGCGAAAGCGATGTGGTGCGCACGCTCAAGGATTTGCTCGAAAAGCGCCTCACCTATGCCGAGCACGATGGTGAGCGTTTCCTCGATGCGGTGCAGAACGCGCGGCTCGTCGCCAATGCCGAGCGCTATTACCGTATCATGTATTACGGCTCGCGCGCCTCATGGAACCTGCGCGACGACCACATGTTCGAAACGCTGAAGCGGCTGCTCGATCATCACGGGCCGCAGAGCAAGGGCATCGTCTGGGCACATAACTCGCACCTCGGCAACGCCGCGGCCACCGAAATGCACGCCCGCGGCGAGCACAATATCGGCGAATTGTGCCGCGTTGCATTCGGCGACGCCTGCTATGCGATCGGCTTCGGCACCAATCGCGGCACGGTCGCTGCGGCGTCGGAATGGGACGGGCCACTGGAAATCAAGATCGTACGGCCGGCGCTGAACGAAAGCTACGAGAAGCTGTGTCACGACACCGCGCTGCCGCGATTCATGCTGCCGCTGCGCAATCATGCGACGCCGCACGGCAAGGCGCTGCTCAAGGCGCGGCTGGAGCGCGCGATCGGCGTGATCTATCGCCCGGAGAGCGAGCGGGCCAGCCATTATTTCGAAGCGGTGCTGCCGAAACAATTCGACGAATACATCTGGTTCGACGAGACGCGCGCGGTGACGCCGCTGAAGACGGAAGAACTGGAAGGCTTGCCCGATACCTATCCGTTCGGCCTGTAGCGCTAGGCCGGCAGCGGGCTGATCAACCGCACGCCGCCGAGGATGCCGAGGGCGATCAGCGCCGGGATCAAGGCCATCCAGGTCCCGGCGGCAGTTAGCGCTGCCGTCGCCGCCCAGGCGATGGAAGAGAAGGCCTCGGCAAAGGTGGCAATGCGCGAGGAAGTCTGCCGGCGGCGGAACTGACTGCGCCGCGCCTGCACGCGGAAGCAAAGCTGCACGAGCGTCGCCGATCCCGCAGCAATCAGCACGCCGAGGGCAGCGACCAGCGCCGAACGCGGCGAGACAAAGGCGAGCGCCACAATCAGCGGCGCAAATATCAGGGCGATGGTCTGCATCACCGCTTCGATCTTCGCCCAAATGACGCGGCGCGATGTGATCGGCGCCGAGGCGACGAGATCGGGCGCGTCCTCGCCGGAGATCGACAGCCAAGCGAGGCCGCCGCCGAGCTGGCCGGCCGCCATTACCAGCACCGGCACCAGCAGGATGGAAGCGCCGGCGCCCTCGCGGAAGCTGCGCCACAGCAGCAGCGCCGGCGGCAGCAGATAGAGGATCTGCATCAAGGTCTGCGACACCAGCCAGGGATCGCGCCGCAGCAGCATCCATTCCTTGTGGCGCAGCGCGCGCGCCGCGGAGCCGCGGCGGAACCCTTGCGACCAGCGGCGCTGGCGCACAATGGTTTGCGAGACGCCGGCCGCCGCCAGCACATGGTCGCCGAAATGCACCGAGAACACGGCTATCGCTCCGGCGAGCACGGCGGCGCTGATGGAGACGACCAGCGCCAGCGCCTCCGGGTCGCCGAGCACGGCGCGCGCCGGCCACCACAACCAGCTCGCGGCGTCGGGCGCATGCGCGATCACCCAATCCGATTGCAACGGGGCAAAGCGCGAGAGGCTGCCGTAGGAGACGATCGCCGCAATCTGCAGGCCGATGACGAAGGCGGCGCCGATGATCGCCGCGACGATCTGCGCGATCAGCCGCGTGCGTCTGGCACCGATGATGCGGAACAGCGCCACCGTCAGCGCAACCGCCAGCGCCGCCGCCACCATGCCCATGCTGGCGACGACGCCATAGGCGGCGAGCCAGCGCGCACCACCAAGCGCGGCAAGCACGTTGATGAATGGCGACGCAAGAAAGATGGCGACCAGCGAGACCGAGACGGCGATGCGGGCAATCCGCACCGAGAAGACTTTGCGCGCCGACACCGGCGAGGTGAGAATAAGATCGAGATCGGAGCGCGTGTAGAAGGCGCGCGTCACCGATTCCATCGCCTGCGACAACAACAGCGAAAACGACAGCAGGATCGTGCCGGTGACGCCGACCAGCACCGCCTTGTCCGGATGCGCGCTGGTGCCGGCGTAGCCGCCGACCATCGACCAGGCGAGGAGATGCATGAAAGCGGCAAAGACGACAAGCGCGAGGGCGACGGTGCGCATGCGGCTGCGCCGGCCCGCCGTCATCATCGACAGCCAGTCGCGCCAGCCGAGGCGTAATTCGTGCCCAGCGAGCCAGGTGATTGTCGCTGGCGAACTCACTCGGCGGCGACCGGCTGCTCGACCAGCATGAGGAATGTGTCCTCCAGGCTGGTGGCGGTTTTCCCAGTCTTGTGGCGCAGCTCGTCGAGCGTGCCCTCGGCGATCAGCCGGCCGCCGGCGATGATGCCGATGCGGTCGGCCATGCGCTCGGCGACCTCGAGAATATGCGTGGTCATGATGACGGTGCCGCCGGCGGCGACGCGCTCGCGTAGCACGTTTTTGACAATGCGGGCGGAGCCCGCGTCGAGACCGGTGAGCGGCTCATCGAGGATGATGAGCTTGGGGTCGTGCACCAGCGCGCCGGCGAGCGCGACCTTCTGCCGCATCCCGCGCGAGAATCCCTCGCAGCGCTCGTGCGCGTGCGGCGTCAGGCCGAGCCAGTCGATCAATTCGCGGGCGCGCGCCTCGGCGACGTCCGGCGCGATGCGCCAGAGTCCGGCGACGAATTCGAGATATTCGTAAGGCGTGAGCTTGTCGTAGATCATCGGCTCGTCGGAAAGCCAGGCGGTGATCTGTTTGGCCGCCACTGGATCGGCGAGCGCGTCGATGCCTTCGATACAGATGGTGCCGGCGTCGGGTCGCAGCAGGCCGCTGACCATACGCAGCGTTGTCGTCTTGCCGGCGCCGTTGGGCCCGACCAGCGCGTAGAATTCACCGCCGAAGACGGTGAGATCGAGCGCATCGACCGCCGGCCGATCGAACTTCTTGCTGAGGCCGCGAACGGCAAGGGCGACGGGGCGTTCCATCACTGCTCTGTATCGCGAGAGTGGTTTCGGCGGCGTAAACCGCGCCCGTTATGCTTTCGGAGAGGTTAAGCCTTTGGCACCATGCCGAACATCGCATCGCCATACATCTTGCGGGCATCCGCCGTGAGCGGCGCGACGGCGGCAACGAAGGTGTCGTGTTCCTTGAGCGTGAGCTCGACGATTTCGCAGCCGGCGGCTTCGATGACCTTGCGCGAAGCCTCGTTTTCCTCGACCGCGAGCCGGCGCTGGAAGGCAACGGATTCGGTCACGGCCTTCTGCATGGCGCGCTTCAAATCGTCGGGCCAGGAATCGAACGTGGGTCGATGCACGAACACCGGCCGCGAGATATAGAAGTGATAGGTCAGCGTGTGGAACTTGTGGAACTTGTGCACGCCATAGGTGACCGTATTGGCAAGCGGATTTTCCTGCGCGTCCAATGTGCCGGCCTTGATCATGGCGATGGCTTCGGTCAGGTCCATGCGCAGCGCGACGGCGCCGAGCAGCTCGAAGGTGCGCTTGTGGATGTCGCTCGGCAGCACCCGAATGCGCATGCCCTTCAAGTCGGCCGGCAGATGCACGGGCCATAAGCGATTGGAGATGTGGCGGAAGCCGTTCTCGAACCAGCCGAGAATGCGGTAGCTGATCCGCTCCTCGGTTTTCGCGGCGAGGATCGCACCAAGCTTCCCGTCCATCGCCGCGCGCGCCTGCGCGTTCGAGGAAAACAGGAACGGCAGATCGACGAAACCAAGCTCGGGCACGCGGTCGGTCAGGTAACTCGACGACTGGTAGCCGAGCGTCATCTCGCCGTTCTCGACCAGCGTGAGGATGTCCTCGGCCTTGTGGCCGTGGTCCATGATGTTGAAGACGATGTCGACGGCGATGCGGTCGCCGAATTCGGCCTGTAATTTGTCGCCGATGAACGTCAGCGCCCTGGAAAAGCCCGTGGTCGGCGGGCCGTAGCCGCCCATGCGGATGGGAATTGGCGCCATTTTCGGGTCCTGAAACGGTGAGAGCGCGCGCACCATAGCCCGCGGCAAGCGCGATGCGCTATGCTGGATGCAATCAGGGAGAAAACGCCATGAACAAACCGGCCAAAGTCACCGAGATGAAACTCGCCGGCGTCAAGCCCGAGGAATGGCAGGCGCGCGTCGATCTTGCCGCCGTCTACCGGCTGATCGCCCACTACGGCTGGGACGACGTGATCTACAATCATTCGTCCATGCGCGTGCCGGGCGAGCCGCGCATGTTCCTGATGAAGCGGCACGAGCTGCTCTACACCGAGGTGACGGCGTCCAACCTGGTGAAAGTGTCGATGGACGCCGACCTCGATGAGAAGGCGGCCGTCAACCGTCCCGGCTTCACGCTGCACGGCGGCGTGCTCAGCGCGAGGGCCGACGTCAACTGCGCCGTGCACGTGCACACGCAATACCGGCATGGCGATTTCCGGCCTCAAGCACGGCCTGCGCATGGTGTCGCAGCAGGCGGTGCGCTTCTACAAGCGCATCGGCTATCACGGCTACGAGGGCATCACCGAGGATTTCGACGAGCGCGCGCGCATCAATCGCGATCTCGGCAACAACCGCGCCATGATCATGCACAATCACGGCCTGCTCACCGTCGGCGTGACGGCACGCGACGCCTTCATGCTGATGAAGGCGCTGATCGACGCCGCTGAAATCCAGTTGCGGCTGGAAGCGACCGGCAGTGAGCTGATCGAGGTGCCGGAAGCGGTCTGCGCCAAGACCGCCGAGCAATACGAGCATCACAATATCGGCCGCGGCTCGGCCGACTGGCCGGCCTACTTACGCATGCTCGACACGATGGACGCGGGTTACCGGAACTAGCGTGCCCGCCACCATTACAAATCGCGTCAAGGACCGCATCACGCGCGGCGAAGTGGCGCTGTGCATGGCGGTGCGGTTTGCCCGCACTGCCGACATAGCGATGATCGCCGACAGTTGTGGCTTCGACGGCTTCTTCATCGACATCGAGCATTCGGCGACCACGCTCGACATCGCGGCGCAAATGATCGCAGCGGCGCTGCCGCTCGGCATCACGCCGCTGGCGCGCGTGCCCGGCCACGATTTCGACATGGCGGCGCAGTTGCTCGACGCCGGCGCGCTCGGCATCGTCTGTCCACAGGTCGAAACCGCAGAGCAGGCCAAGGCGATGGTCGATGCCTGCAAATTCGCCCCGCTCGGCCACCGCTCGGTCTCGGGCCCGGGCCCGCTGCAATTCTATCGGCCGACACCGCTCGGTGAAGTCAACGCGCAGGCAAACGCGCTGACCTTGTGCATCCCCATGCTGGAGACGCCCAAGGGCATCGAGAACGCCGCGGCGATCGCGGCGGTGCCGGGCATCGACATTCTGCTGATCGGCTCGAACGATCTCTCCGCCGAGCTCGGCATCCCCGGCGACTTGCATCACGCGAAAATCCGCGCCGCCTACGAGGCGACGGCGGCCGCGTGCAAGACACACGGCAAATGCCTCGGCATCGGCGGCGTCCGCGGCGACGACAGACTGATGGCCGATCTGGTGAAGCTCGGCGGCCGCTTCATCATCGCCGGGCTCGACCGCGGTTATCTCATGCAGGCGGCCAAAGCCGACGTCGCCTCGATCAGGAAGGCCATCGCGCCATAACGGGAACAGCCATGAAGCTCAAATTGCATCATCTCAACTTCGCCACCAAGAATGTGCCGGCGATGGACACGTTCTACCGCGACATTCTCGACATGCAGACGATCCCCGGCATGGGCAAAACCCGCATCAAGGACCAGGGCTATCCAGGCGACGTCGCCTTCGTCAGCGACGGCGCCATGCAGATGCACATTGCCGAAAAAGACATGGACATCGGCTTCCGCACCGGCAAGGCGGTCAATCCGGTGGACCGCGGCCACATCGCATTTCGCACCGACGACATCGCCGCCTTCAAGAAGCGGCTTGACGAGAAGGGCGTCAAATATGCCGACTTCGGCGACTGGGCGATGACCGGCTGGATGCAGATTTTCTTCTACGATCCTGACGGCAATGTCGTCGAAGTGCATCAGGCTCCGGCGGACGCGCCTTAGTACCGCACTTCTTTTTACCCCCCTGCAAGGGGGAGGTCGGATCGCAAAGCGATCCGGGGGGTCAACTGGATCGCAAACGACCCCCACCCCGACCCTCCCCCTTTCAGGGGGAGGGAGAAGAAATTACGGCGCGTTTCTTCTTCCCTCGCCCGGACCCCACTGCCAGAAGTCGCTGCCTTCCTCGCGCAGGAAGCGCGACAGCACCATCATGTGCACTTCGCTCGCGCCATCGACGAGGCGCGCCGCGCGCGCCGCGCGGTAAATCCATTCGACCGGCGTGTCCTTGGAGAAGCCGCGCGCGCCCTGCAGCTGGATCGCGACGTCGGCCGCCTTGTGCAGCGTGTCGGCGACCTGCACCTTGGCCATCGACACTTCCTTGCGCGCGCGGCCGCCCTGATCGAGCATCCAGGCGGCGTGCATGGTGAGCAGCCGGCTGATCTGGATCTGCTGCGCCACCTCGCCGAGCTTGATCTGCACGCTCTCGCGGTCGCCGAGCTTGACACCGAAGCCTTCGCGCTCGTTGACGTAGGCCTGCGCAATCTCCAGGCAGCGCTTGGCCCAGCCGGTCCAGCGCATGCAATGCGTGAGCCGCGCCGGGCCGAGCCGGATCTGCGTCACCTTGAGCCCGTCGCCGACGCCCATCAGCACGTTTTCCTCCGGCACTTCGAGGCCGTCGAATTCCAGTTCGCAATGGCCGCCGTGCTCCTCGGGCCCGAGAATTTCGATGCGGCGCTTGGTGCGCCAGCCGGGCTGGTCCTTGTGGAAGAGAAAGGCGGTGAGGCCGCGCCGCTTGTCGTCGGAGGTGCGCGCGATGAGGATGAAATGGGCCGCGCCGTCGGCGCCGGTGATGAACCATTTGCGGCCCTTGATGACGTATTTGCCGCCCTTTTTCTCGGCGCGCGTGAGCATCATGGCGGGATCGGAGCCGGAGCCGGGATGCGGCTCGGTCATGGCGAAGGACGAGCGCACCTTGCCGTCAACGATGGGCTTGAGCCACTTCTCTTTCTGCTCGCGCGTGCCGACGAGGCGCAAGAGGTTCATGTTGCCATCGTCGGGCGCCATGCAGTTGATCGCCAGCGGACCGAAGAGAGAGCGCGCCGCCTCCTCGTAGATCGCCGCCCAGGCGACGATCGGCAGCTCCATGCCGCCATATTCCTTCGGCGACTGCGGCGCCCACAGGCCCGCCTTCCTCGCCTTCTCGCGCACGGGCTTGAGGCGTTCTTCGGGGATATTCTCGTGCGCGGAGAAATTCACCGGGTCGGCCTCCAGCGGCAGCACTTCTTTTTCGACGAAAGCACGCACGCGCAGCCGCAGGTCCTCGATCTCGGGCGATAGCGTGAAATCCATGATTCACCCCTTGATCTGAATGACCTGGCCGCCGTCGACGACGATGGTTGCGCCAGTGATGTAGGCGCCGGCGTCGGAGGCGAGCAGCAAGAGCGCGCCATCGAGGTCGCCCTCGTTGCCGAAGCGGCCCATCGGAATTTCGCGCTTGATCTCGGTGCCCTTCTCGCTCAGCAGATACTCGTCGTTGATCTCGGTGACGAACCAGCCCGGCGCGATAGCGTTGACGCGTACGCCTTTGAAGGCGAGTTCGACAGCGAGCGCCTTAGTCGTTTGCACCACTCCGGCCTTGGCGGTGGCGTAGGCGACGGCGCCCTTGGCGACGGCGAGGCCGAGCACCGAGGCGATGTTGATGATCGAGCCTTTGCTCTTTGCCGCCAGCATGCGGCGCGCCGCCTCCTGCGCCCAGAAAAACACTGCGTCGAGATTGGTCGAGAGCACCTTGCGCCATTCTTCCGGCGTGATCTCGACGGCGCGGCCGCCATGCGCGATGCCGGCGTTGTTGACCAGCACGGTGACGGTGCCGAAGGCCTTCTCGGCGGCGTCGAAGGCGCGTGCCATGGCGGCGCGGTCGGTCACGTCGGCCTCGATTGCCGCGGCCTTGCCGCCCTTGCCCTCGATCTCGTCCTTCAGCGCCTTGAGCCTGTCCATTCGGCGCGCGACCAGCGCCACTGACGCTCCGTTGTCGGCCAGCGCCCTGGCGAACTGCTGCCCCAAGCCGCTCGACGCGCCGGTCACCAGCGCCACGCGGCCTTTCAGGCTGAACATGTCGGCGGCTTTCATCCCGCACCTCCCTAGCGCCCATAAAGCGCATGCGGCAGGGCGGTCGCAAGCCCCGGCACGAACCACAGCACAATGAGCGCGAAAAGCTGGATCAGCACGAAGGGAATGACGCCGACATAGATATGCCGCGTGGTGATTTCGGGCGGCGCCACGCCACGCAGATAAAACAGCGTCGGCCCGAGCGGCGGGTGCATGTAGGAGGTCTGCAGGTTCACCGCGATCATGATGCCGAGCCAGACCGGATCGATGCCGGGCATGACGAGCAGCGCAGGACCCACGACCGGCACCACGACGAAGATGATCTCGAAGGCGTCCATGACGAAGCCGAGCAGGAAGACCGCCAGCATCACCACGAGCACCGCGCCGTCGGTGCCGCCGGGCAGATTGGCAAGGGCGCGCGAGACCATGACGTCGCCGCCGAGCGCGCGGAAGACGAGGCTGAACAGCGTGGCGCCGATGAGGATCAGGAAGATCATGCTGGTGATTTGCGTGGTTTTCTCCGCCACCGGGCGCAGCAGCGCGCGCACATTGGTCTTGCGCGCGGCCAGCGCGATGGCGCCGACGGCGCCGACGGATGCAGCCTCCGTCGGCGTGGCGATGCCGTAGAGGATCGAGCCGAGCACGGCGACGATCAGCACCACTGGCGCCAGCAGCGCTTCGCCCAACCCGCCCGGTGCCCGCGTCTCAGAAGCGGCGACAGCCGGGCAACTCGCCGGCCGCCACACCGCCATGGCGGCGAGAAAGGCAAAATAAAGCCCGACCAGCAACAGACCCGGGACAATCGCGCCGGCGAACAGGTCGCTCACCGAAATCACATTGGGCGCGAAGGTGCCCTTGGCGAGTTGCGCCGACTGATAAGCGTTGTTGAGCTGGTCGCCGAGCAGCACCAGCACGGTCGAGGGAGGGATGATCTGCGCCAGCGTCGCCGAGGCGGCGACCGTCCCGGCGGCAAGACGCGGGTCGTAGCCGTGCCGCAGCATCGCAGGCAGCATGATGAGGCCGATGGTCACGGCCGTGGCGCCGACCATGCCGGTGGAAGCCGCCAGCAGCGCGCCGACGATGACCACGGAAAATCCCAAGCCGCCACGCAGCGTTCCGAACAGCCGCCCCATGCGCTCGAGCAGGGCCTCGGCGATGCGCGACTGCTCCAGCATCACGCCCATGAAGATGAACAGCGGGATCGCCAGCAGCACCTGATTGGTCATCACGCCGAAAATGCGGTCCGGTAATGCTCCTAGAATGGCGAATCCCATAACGCCGAGGATTTGGCCGAGCACGGCGAACACGAGCGAAACACCGGCGAGCGTCAGCGCCACCGGATAGCCGGCCAGCAACGTCACGATGACGGCGACGATCATCAGCACGGCCAATGTTTCGGGCAAAGCCATCAGCGTGAGCCGACAAGCGTGTGCGCCGCGCGGATCGCCTGCGTGACGCCTTGCAAACCGAGCAGCAGCGCGAACAGCGGGATCAGCGTCTTGAGCAGGAAAACCAGCGGCAGGCCGCCCACCTCCTGCGAGCGTTCGAGGATCGCCCAGGAGCGCGCGGCGTAAGGCGCGGCGAACAGCAGCAGCAGCAGCGTGAACGGCAGCAGCAGCAGCAGCGCGCCGAGGAAATCGACCACGGCCTGCGCCCGCGGGCCGGCATCGGCGTAAAAAACATCGATGCGCACATGGCCGCCAACTTGCAGCGTCCATGCCGCCGCCAGCAGGAACAAAGTGGCATGGGCGTAGAGCACGGCTTCGGTGAGCCAGATCGAGCCGACGCCGAACACGTAACGGGCGAGAACAAGCGCGAACTGCCCTAGCACGATAGCCAAAGCCAGCCAGGCAACGGCGCGGCCGATGGCCGCGTTGAGGCGGTCGATGCGGTCGGCGAGCGTCATAAGCCCTCGGGAAACGGCCATTTTGCCCTCGCGGGCCGGCATGATGGCACAAGGCGCGGGCTTCCGCTAAATTGCCGCCATGGTCCACGATCATCCCCACGACCACGACCATTCCGAACTCAGCGAAACGCAGCTGCGCGTGCGCGCGCTGGAGACCCTGCTCACCGAAAAGGGCTACGTCGATCCGGCCTCGCTCGACTTGCTGATCGAGACCTATGAGAAGAAAGTCGGCCCGCGCAACGGCGCCCGCGTCGTCGCCAAGGCCTGGGTCGATCCCGCCTATCGCGCGCGGCTTTTCAAGGACGCGACCCCGGCGATCGCCGAGCTTGGCTATGCCGGCCGCCAGGGCGAACACATCGTCGCCTTGGAAAACACGCCCAAGGTGCACCACATGGTCGTGTGCACGCTGTGCTCCTGTTATCCGTGGCCGGTGCTCGGCCTGCCGCCGGTCTGGTACAAATCGGCGCCCTATCGTTCGCGCGCGGTCGCCGATCCGCGTGGCGTGCTCGCCGATTTCGGCTTCACGCTGCCGAAGGACACCGAAATCCGCGTCTGGGATTCGACCGCCGAGATCCGCTATCTCGTCATCCCGATGCGGCCCGCAGGCGCCGAGGGCTGGAGCGAGGAAAAGCTCGCCGAGCTGGTGACGCGCGATTCGATGATCGGCACCGGCCTGCCGAAGTTGCCGAAGGATTTGAAATGAAATTATCGTTGTCATTCCGGGGCGCGACCGCAGGTCGCGAACCCGGAATCCATAACCTCAGCGCTGCGGAGTATGGATTCCGGCTCTCGCGCTTCGCGCTCGGCCGGAATGACGGGAGAAAAACATGAACGGCGGGCAGGACCTTGGCGGCGAGCACGGCTTTGGCCCGGTAAAGCCTCAGCCCAACGAGCCGGTGTTTCATGAAGAATGGGAGCGGCGCGCCTTCGCGGTGGCGATGGCCATGGGCATGCCGGGCGGCTGGAACATCGACATGGGGCGCTTTGCGCGCGAGAACCGCGATCCGGCCGAATATCTGACCATGAGCTACTACCAGATCTGGCTCGCCGGGCTGGAAGTGCTGCTCAAGGAGCGCGAGCTGGTAGCCGACGACGAGATCGTCATCGGCCATGCGCTCAAGCCGCCGAAGCCGGTCAAGCGCATTCTCAGGCCCGACGACGTGTTGAAGGTCTTGCATCGCGGCGGGGGGACCGAGCGCGAGACCACCACGAAGGCTTTGTTCAAGGCCGGCGACAGAGTGCGGGCGAAGAACATCAACCCCCTCACGCACACGCGGCTGCCGCGCTACGTGCGCGGGCACATCGGCGTCATCGAGCGCGTCATCGGCTTCCACGTCTTCCCCGACAGCAACGCCACCGGCGCCGGCGAAAACCCGCAATGGCTCTACAATGTGCGCTTCGACGGGCGCGAATTGTGGGGCGATGGCGCCGACCCGACGGTGAAGGTGTCGGTCGATGCCTGGGAGCCGTATCTGGAGAAGGCATGACGCGCAGCGTGCATTCTTTCTTCACCTCCCCCGCTTGCGGGGGAGGTCGACCGCCGAAGGCGGTCGGGAGGGGGCTACTGCAGCGTGAGCGTTCCCCCTCCCCAACCCTCCCCCGCAAGCGGGGGAGGGAGACCGAAAGGCCAGCGCCGTGACAGCTATCGACCAGACCGCCGCTCGCCGCGCCACCACCGAAGTGCCCAGCATCCCGCGCGATGCCGACGGGCCGGTGTTCCGCGAGCCGTGGGAGGCGCAGGCTTTTGCCATGACGCTGGCGCTGCATGAACGCGGGCTTTTTACCTGGCCGGAATGGGCGGCGGCGCTCGCCGCCGAGATCAAGCGCGCGCAAGGCGAAGGCGATCCCGACACCGGCGAGACCTATTATGTGCACTGGCTGGCCGCGCTGGAAAAGATCGTCGCCGAAAAAGGCGTCGCCACGCACGACACGCTGCATCGCTATCGCGATGCCTGGGACCACGCCTGCGACCGCACGCCGCACGGCCAGCCGATCGAGCTGAAGGAAGAGGATTTCGGACATTGACCCGTCACCCTAAGGAGGCCGCGGAACGCGGCCCTCGAAGGATGAACGGCCAAAATCTTTTCAGCCTTGACCGTCACCCTTCGAGGCTCGCTGCGCTCGCACCTCAGGGTGACGGTTCAAACCCCGACCATCTGCTCGCTCATCATGTAGCCGGTGAGCAGCGCCACGCCGAAGACGATAATGAGCGCCGCCGCCGCCGTCTCCAGGCCGCGGATGGCGATCAGCCCGGCGCTGGGCTTGCCTTTCGCCAGTCTGCCGGCAAAGCCGCGCGCGCCGACGGCGATTGTTGCGACGGCGGCGACCGTGATCGCGGTGCCCAAGCCCATCACGAAGGTCGAGGCGACGCCGATCCAGAACAATCCCTGCGCCAGCGCAAAGACCAGCACGATGATGGCGCCCGAGCAGGGCCGCAGACCCACGGCGACAATCGTGGCGAGCCCACGGCGCAGCCAATGTTTGCCGGTCAATTCGCTCGGCTCCGGCGCGTGGGCATGGCCCCAGGCGGAGGCTTCCTCGTCGTGGTCGTGGTCGTGGTGGTTATCGTGTGAATGGCCATGCCCGTGCGCGTGGTCATGATGATGGCCGTGCCCGTGATGCGCATGGTCGTGGTGCGCGTGCTCCTCCTTTGCCGGCCGCAGCAGATGCAGGAATGAGCGCCCCTTCACCCACAACAGCCGCAGCCCGATGAGAATGATCAACCCGTAACTCACCATTTCGATCACGCGTACCGTGCTGCCCATCACATGCGCGGTGGCGCCGAGCAGCACCGCGGCGATGCCGACGATGACGATGGCCGTGAGCGCCTGCATGACCGCCGCGGCAAACGACAGGGCAATACCGCGCTTCCAGGTCTCGTTATTGGCGACCATGTAAGACGAGATCACCGCCTTGCCGTGGCCGGGACCGGCGGCGTGGAAGACGCCGTAGACGAACGAGATGCCGAGCAGCGTCCAGGCGGCGCTGCCGTCGGCCTTGGCGGCACGGATGGTGCCCGACAGCAGGCGGTAGAATTCCGCCTGCTTTTCCAGGATCCAGCCCATGACGGGGCCGAAGTCCGGCGGCGCGGAGTTGCGCTGGATGCCGAACGGCCCTGCCGAGGCGGCGTCGATCGCGCCGAGCACGAGCACAATGCAGGCGATGAAAAGCGCGCAATGAAGCAAGGATCGCCGGGCCGGCCACGTCATTTTCGTAAAATTCCCCGTGCTGACGCCGCCCCGCGAACCGACTTCAAGTGACTACGGACAATTGATCAGAATCTTGTTGGCGAAATTCGCGCCCCAGTTGAACGTCGCGGCCAGCGCCTCATTGCTCAGCTTCTGGCCTTCCGCATAAGTCATTTCGTGCGGCAGCGCCACGTCCGCCTTGCAGCCATGCGGGAAGTCGACGATGTGCACCGGGTCTTTCTTGGCGAATTCGAAGTCGACGAAAATGGTCGGGTCGTAGATTTCGATCTTCATGTATTTCGCCTTCACCGGCTCCTTGAACGGCAGCGTGAAGTGCAGCGTCAAGATCTGGTTGTCGTAGTCGAGCCAGTAGCCGGGCGCGGGCTCCCCGAGTTTCACCTTCTTCCCGTCGACGGTGACGTAGGTGAAGTAGTCGTAGTCCTTGAGCGACTCGACGTTGGTCTGCGCCAGCGGCGCAAGCTCCTCGCGTGTGAACTTGCCCTTGACCTTGCTCGTCATCCCCTGCGTGGCAAAGGCCGAGAACATGTCGTCGAAGGCCCAGGCGTGATTGATCCCGGTGATGTCGCCGTTTTTGTCGTAGACGAGCTCGGTGTGCATCGTCACCCAGACGTGCGGATGCGCCAGCGCCGGCGCAGCGCATGCCAGCCCAAGAATCGCGATGAGCGCGGCGCGGATCATGTTGGCGCACATTAACACGGAGTGCGGCGGATTAGGGGCAGGTTACAATGTTGCATTCAACACCGTGACTTATCTCCGTCACCCTGAGGTGCTCAGCCGAAGGCTGAGCCTCGAAGGGCGACGGCCCGGGCTGTCATCCTTCGAGGGCCGCGGAGTTTATCATCGGGCCGCGCTTTGCGCGGGCCCGCTGGCAGCCGCCTCAGGATGACGGTCAACTTTCGTCGTTATCGTCATCACACGCCGGCCGCGCCGCCGTCGGCTCTGCGGTCATGGCCGCCTTCGAGCGTGCCGTTGGCATGAAGGATGACGGCGCCGGCGTGGCCCATGGTGTTGGAAAAGGCCTCGCTCAGCACCTCGACGTCGTGGCCGGCAGCCATCAGCCGGTCGATCAGGTTAGCGTCGAAGCGGGATTCGAGCCGCAGATTCGTGTGCGCCGAGCCCCAAGTGCGCCCGAGCAGCCAGCGCGGCGCCTCAAGCGCGCGTTCGAGCGGCTGGCCGAATGTGACGGCACGGGTGAACACCGCTGCTTGCGTCTGCGGCTGGCCGTCGCCGCCCATGGTGCCGTAGGCGATGACGCGGCCATCTTTCAGCGCGGCAAGCGCCGGGTTGAGCGTGTGGAAAGGGCGGCGGCCGGGAGCCAATGCGTTGAGCGATTTCGGGTCGAGCGAGAAACTGGCGCCACGGTTCTGCATCACGACGCCGGTTGCCGGCAGCACGCAGCCGGAGCCGAACTCCCAGTAGAGCGACTGGATATAGGAGACGACGAGGCCGGTTGCGTCCGCGGCGCCCATCCAGACGGTGTCGCCCTTCCCGTCCGCTGCCGGCCACGGCGCGGCTTTCTTTTGATCGATTTTTTCCGCTTCGGCGTCGAGAAATTTTGCATCGAGAAACCGCGTGAGATTGCCATCGATCGCGTCTGGATCGGTGACGACGCGGTCGCGCACCAAGAATGCGCGCTTGGTCGCTTCGATGAGGCCGTGGATGTGCTCGAAGCTTTCGCCCTGCGTCACCCGCAGGCGTTCGAACAACGCCAGGATCATCAGCGAGGCGAGCCCTTGCGTGGGCGGCGGCGTGTTGTAAAGCGTGCCGGCGCCGGTCGAAACGTTGAGCGGCTCGGCGATCCGCGCCTCGTAAGTTTCGAAGTCGCCGCGCGTCACCGGCGAACCGATGCGCTCAAGGTCGGCAGCGATTTCGCGCCCGACATCGCCGCGGTAGAAATCCTGAAGGCCTGCCTGCGCCAGATGGTCGAGCGTATCGGCGAATTTTGCTTGCCTGAGCCGACTGCCCTGATCCGGCGCCTTGCCGTCGACAAGAAAGGCCTTGAGGAACCCCGGCGCGGTCTCCAGCTCGGCGTATTTCTCGACAGTGAGCTGCACCTGGCTGCGCGTCACGGCGTAGCCTTCGCGCGCGTGCTTGATGGCGGCTTCAAACAGCACATGCAGCGGCATGCGCGCGCCGCCACCGTGTTGCGACCTTCCTGTTTGAGATTTGGCCGCCTCGAGCGCCAGCATCCAGCCGCCGACGGCGCCCGGCACGGTGAGCGCCGCAAGCGGCCCGCGCGCAGGAATTTCGTGGTGGCCGGCATCGCGATAGAACTGGATCGTCGCCTTGCGGCCGGCACGGCCGGCGCCCATGATGGCACGCACGCGGCCCGACGGCTCGCGGATCAGCCAGAAGCCGTCGCCGCCGATATGGTTCATGTGCGGATAGACGGCCGCGATCGAGGCCGCCATCGCCAGCATCGCCTCGATGGCGTTGCCGCCCTCGGCGAGGATGGCGCGGCCGTCCTCGACGGCGGCCAAATGCGGCGCGCAGACGACGCCGCGGCGATTGCCGGCGCTGTGCAGGGTCATGCGGCGGCCCGCTTGAGCCAGATCACGTCCATCTGGCCGGTGGCCTGGCGCAATTCCGGCACGGTCATCGGCGTGACGCGGCGGCCATCGGCAAAGCGGTGCGGGGCAAAGCCGGCGGCCACGAGCCGGTCGATCATGGACGCAGCGTTGCCGAGGTCGGGCGAATATTCGAGCACGACCGCGTCGGTGCGTTGAAGCGTGCGCTGCGCGCCCTCGACCACCTCCGGCTCGTAGCCTTCGACGTCGATCTTAAGCACCAGCACGCGGCGCCCGGCGAGGCCGAGCTTGTCCAACGCCGAATCGAGGTCGGTGAGCGGTACCTCGGTCGAGCCGTAGCCGTAATCGGTGAGCAGGTTGTGGCGGCCGTAATTGGTGCTGCGGTAGCGGTAGAGGCGCGCGAGGCCGCATTGCGCGCCGACGGCGCTCTCGCTCACCACGGCATTGTTCACCTTGTTCAGCGCGAGGTTGCGCTTGAGCAGCTCGACATTGAACGGGTCCGGCTCGAAAGCGACCACCGTCTCCACCGCCGGATATTGCGCGGCGTAAACGCTGTGCCAGCCGAGATTGGCGCCGACATCGACGACTATGCCGGGCGCCGGCGCGGCGGCAAGCGTCTCCGCCATCCAGGCGGTGATGCGCGGTTCGTGCACGCCGTATTTGGCGATGTGGCGGCCGATGAGGTCGCGGCAATGGACGTAGAACGACAGCTTCGAGCCCTTGGCGCGCGTCTTGAACGCCGGCCGCCAGGGCATCAGCCAGGCGGCGAGGAAGACCGCCGTGCCGATGGGGCGGGGAATGCGGATCATGGGTGGGTCACGCGCCGACCGCCGCGTCGTCGAGCCCGCGCTTCTTCAGCAGCGCCTCGACCGTCGGCAGCCGGCCGCGAAAGGCTTTGTAGGCCTCCGCCGGGTCGCGCAAGTTGCCGGCGCTGTAGACGAAGTCGCGCAGGCGTTTGGCGGTCGCCCGGTCGAAGACGTCGCCCGCCTCCTCGAAGGCCTCGAAGGCGTCGGCGTCGAGCACCTCCGACCACAGATAGGAGTAGTAGCCCGCAGCGTAGCCGCCACCGGAGAACAGGTGCTGGAAATGCGGCAGGCGGTGGCGCATGACGATCTCCGCCGGCATGGCGATGCGCGCGAGGGCCTCGCGTTCGAAATCGGTGACGTCGAGGCCGGCCGGCTGCTTCAGCGAATGAATGTCGAGATCGACCAGCGCGCAGGCGGTGTATTCGACCGTGGCAAAGCCCTGGTTGAAGGTGCGGCTGGCGAGCAAGCGATCGAGCAGCGCCTGCGGCATCGGCGCGCCGGTCTGGCAGTGCCGGGCATAGGATTTCAGGATCTCCGGCACCTCCAGCCAGTGCTCGTAAAGCTGCGAGGGCAGTTCGACAAAGTCGCTGGACACCGCGGTGCCGGCGAGCAGCGGATAGGTCACATTGGATAGCAGCCCGTGCAGCGCATGGCCGAATTCGTGGAACAGGGTACGCGCGTCGTCGAAGGAGAGCAGCGCCGGCTCGCCGGCGGCGGGCTTGGAAAAGTTGCAGACATTGACAATGACCGGGTGGATATCGCCGGCGAGCTTTTCTTGGTCGCGCAGCGAGGTCATCCAGGCGCCCGAATGCTTGGAGGCGCGGGCGAAATAGTCGCCGATGAACAGGCCGACATGGTGGCCCGAAGCGTCCTTGACCTCGAAGGCGCGAGCGTCGGGGTGATAGAGCGGCGCGTCGACGGGCGTGAAGGTGAGGCCGAACAGCCGCCGCGCGGTCTCGAAGGCGGCCTCGAACATGCGCTCAAGCTGGAAGTAAGGCTTGATCTCGGCCTCATCGAGGTCGAACTCGGCCTTGCGCCGCTTCTCGGCGTAGTAGCGCCAGTCCCAGGGCGCTAGCGCAAAGTTGCCGCCCTCCGCGGCGATCAACTTTTGCAGCGCATCACGCTCGGCGCCGGCCTTGGCCCGTGCCCGCCCCCAGACGTCCTCCAGCAGAGCCTTGGCGTTGGCAGGCGTCTTGGCCATCTGGTCGTCGAGCCGGTAGTCGGCGAAGGTAGCAAAGCCCAGGAGCTTTGCCCGCTCGGCGCGCAAGGCCACCATCTCGGCGATGGTCGCCCGGTTATCGGTCGCCCCGCCGTTCTCCCCGCGCCTGATCCAGGCCTGGAAGGCCTTTTCGCGCAGGTCGCGGCGGGCGGAAAATTGCAGGAAGCCCTCTACCGACGAGCGCGCGAGCGTAATGGCATATTTGCCGGGCAAGCCACGCGCCTCAGCCGCCGCCCGGGCATTGGCGCGGGCAAATTCCGGCAGGCCGGCGAGGTCGCCCTCCTCCAGCACGAGGGAATAAGCCTTTTCGTCGGCCAGCACGTTGTGCCCGAACTGGGTGCCGAGGCTCGCCAGCCGCTCGTTGATGGCCGCGAGGCGGTCCTGCGCCGGCTTGTCCAGCGCGGCGCCGGCCCGCACAAACTTGGTGTGATAACGGTCGAGGACGCGGGCCTGCTCCGCCGAGAGGCCGAGCGCGGCGCGCCGCCGCCAGAGGTCGTCGATGCGGGCAAAGAGCGCCCGGTCGAGGTAGAGGGCATTATTGTGGCGGGCGAGCAGCGGCGAGACGTCACGCTCGACCGCCTCCAGCGCCTCGCCGGTGTCGGCGCCGGCCAGGACGAAGAACAAATTTGAAATACGGTTAAGGTCCTCGCCGCTCCGCTCCAGCGCCTCGATGGTGTTGGCGAACGTGGTAGCCGCCTTGGCGGCGGTGATGGCGTCGAGCTCGGCCCGGTGAGCAGCCAGCGCCCGGTCGAAAGCGGGGCGGAAGTGCCCCGGCTTGACGGCGGCGAACGGCGGCAGGCCGAAAGCGGCGCTCCAGGAGGCCGAGAGCGGGTTGGAATTTTCGGATTGGTGCGGAGCGTCCATGCGGTCTATCTAGTGGGGAATGCGGGCCTTGGCGAGCGGCTTGGGCGCCGTCGCCACGCCCGCTATAGGCTTGATTCAGCGTATGGATTCGTAGAGATTGCGCCCGCGTTAACGGAGAGACATTCATGGCTCAAAGCCGCCGCATCGTCTGGCTCAACGTCACCACCGTCATCAGCGCCGCCATCCTGATCGGCGCCGAGGTATTCGGCGCGGCGTTTGCCGGCTCCTGGGCGATCGCGACGCTGTTCGATCTCGGCGGCCTTGGCGCGCGCATCCTCGACGGACTGTTCGTTCTCTGCGGCGTCGCCATCATGGTGCAGTTCATCCGCCACGCGCACCGCATCGAGCCGTTCACCGCGCGCGAGTGAACGACGCGGTCGCTCGCGCGATCCGAAAAAGTTAAGGAAGATTTGCGCGGCGAGAACTAATTCGCTTGCAACCTGCAAAAAAATTTCCTATTTCAGTGGTGCCCAATTTCGCACGTGCCTGTGGCCGTGTGTCGGTCGGTAGGTAGCGGGACAAGAGGCCCGCCAGCCGCCTGGAGAGAGAAGCCAAAAACTCTCCAAGAAATCTGACCGGCAGCTGGAGGCGAAACCAGCACACTCTGCTCTCAGCAGGGGACGCGGCTTAAAGCAACGACGGAGCGGGCTTCTTTGGTCTCTGCTGGCCTTCCACCGCCAGCGACGGGTCACCGACGAGGCTTGTCCATCTTGCCAGCAGTGCGGCGGGGTCTCCCCTCCAAGCCAAGGCAGTTCGAGCGGTCTACGAGTTAAGCAGGTCGCGTGCGTCCCCATCGCGCACCGCCTCCATAGCTCCAAGAGCCGCGCACCGGACGGCAATGCCGTCCCTGAGCTTGGGAAGACACGCGCTATGACTGAACGTATTCGCAATTTCCTGAAGACCCGCAAAGACGAGGGGCCCTGCCTCGTCGTCGATCTCGAGGTCGTCCGCGACAACTACACCGCCTTCGCCAAGGCGCTGCCCGACACCCGCGTCTTCTACGCGGTCAAGGCCAACCCGGCGCCGGAAGTGCTGGCACTGCTCGCCAAACTCGGCTCCTGCTTCGACACCGCCTCGGTCACCGAGGTCGAACTGGCGCTGGCCGCCGGCGCCACGCCCGACCGCATCTCCTACGGCAACACCATCAAGAAAGAGCGGGATGTCGCCCGCGCCTACGCGCTCGGCGTCCGCCTCTACGCGGTCGACTGCAAGCCCGAAGTGGAAAAGATCGCCCGCGCCGCCCCCGGCTCCAAGGTGTTCTGCCGCATCCTCTCCGATTGCGTCGGCGCCGAATGGCCGCTGTCGCGCAAATTCGGCTGCGAGCCCAGCATGGCCGTGGATGTGCTCGAACATGCGCTGCGCCTCGGCCTCGAGCCGCATGGCGTCTCCTTCCATGTCGGCTCGCAACAGCGCAACCAGCATGCCTGGGACCGCGCGTTGGCGTCTGCCGCCGCCGTGTTCAAGGAATGCGGCGAGCGCGGCATCAATCTCGCCATGGTCAATCTGGGCGGCGGTTTCCCGACCAAATACCTGAAAAACGTGCCCACGGTGAAGACCTACGGCAACGCCATCTTCAAGGCGCTGCGCAAGCACTTCGGCAACCGCATCCCGGAAACGATCATCGAGCCGGGCCGCGGCATGGTCGGCAGTGCCGGTGTCATCGAGGCGGAAGTCGTCCTCGTCTCCAAGAAGAGCGAGGAGGACGACGTGCGCTGGGTCTATCTAGACATCGGCAAGTTCGGCGGCCTCGCCGAGACGATGGACGAGTTGATCCGCTACCCGATCAAGACCCCGCGCGACGGAGCCGACATGGCGCCTTGCGTGCTGGCCGGCCCGACCTGCGACTCGGCCGACGTGCTGTACGAGAAGGAGCCCTACATGCTCCCGGTGAGCCTGGAGATCGGCGACAAGGTGCTGATCGAGGGCACCGGCGCCTATACGGCGACCTACTCGTCGGTGGCCTTCAACGGCTTCTCGCCGCTGAAGACCTATCACATCTGACATTCACAATTTCTAACCTCCCCCGCTTGAATGGCCCCCACCCCAACCCTCCCCCCGCAAGCGGGGGAGGGAGAAGAGAAGCGAGGACACGACTGATGATCACATTGCGTCATGAACGACCTGCCGACATCCGGCACGCGAGGCCCTGCTCGACGAGGCCTTCGGCGACACGCGCCGGCGAAAGACCTCGAGCGTCTGCGCCAGGGCCGCCTGCCGGCCGACGGACTTCCTTCATCGCCGCCGACGGACGCCGAATTGTCGGCACCACCCGCCTGTGGACCATCGCCTGCGAAAGCGGCGAGACCGCCTTGCTGCTCGGTCCCGTGGCGGTCGCCGCGAGCCGAGGCATCGGCGCGGCACTGGTGCGCAAGGCTATCCGCCATGCGCGCAAAGCCGGCCACGGCGCCATCGTTCTGGTCGGCGATCCGCCCTATTACGGGCGCTTCGGCTTCACCGCGGAAAAAACCGCAGGCTCGGCTGCCCGGCCGTTCGAGCGCGCCGGCCGCGGCGCGAGCTTTCCCCAGGCGGCCGACAATGCCGGCGGCCTGATCCCCGCCGCCGGCACACCCCGAAAAATTGCGGCACACGCGCTGAGAAAGCAAGATAATTGTGGACGCCGGGAAAGTTTTTTCCGGCGTTCGCTTCCGTTTGCGCGATTGCGCCGATATGAAGAGGTTGGGGAGAGCTGAGAATGAGCAAATGGCCAGTGCACGCCCGCGTCGACGGGCCCATCGTGATGATCGGCTTCGGCTCGATCGGCAAAGGCACCCTGCCGCTGATTGAACGGCACTTCAGCTACGACAAAAGCCGTTTCGTCGTCATCGACCCCGAGGACAAGGACCGCAAACTGCTCGACCAGCGCGGCATCCGCTTCATCCATCAAGCCGTCACCAAGAACAATTACCGGCATCTGTTGAAGCCGCTGCTCACGGCCGGCGGCGGCCAGGGCTTCTGCGTCAACGTCTCGGTCGACACCTCCTCGCTCGACATCATGGAGATGTGCCGCGAAATCGGCGCGCTCTATATCGACACCGTGGTCGAGCCCTGGCTCGGCTTCTACTTCGATGCCAAACTCGGCGCCGAGGCGCGCTCGAACTACGCGCTGCGCGAAACCATCCTCGCCGCCTGCCGCAAGCGGCCGGGCGGGCCCACGGCGGTGTCCTGCTGCGGCGCCAACCCCGGCATGGTGTCGTGGTTCGTCAAGCAGGCGCTGCTCAATATCGCCGACGACATCGAGCTCAAATACAAGGAGCCGAAGACACGCGAGGAATGGGGCAAGCTTGCCAGGAGAGTCGGTGTCAAAGGCATCCATATCGCCGAGCGCGATACCCAGCGCGCCAAGCAGCCGAAGCCGCAGGACGTCTTCGTCAACACATGGTCGGTGGAAGGCTTCATTTCAGAGGGCCTGCAGCCGGCCGAGCTCGGCTGGGGCACGCATGAGAAATGGATGCCGGAGAACGCCCACAAGCATAAGACGGGCTGCCAGGCGGCGATCTTCATTGAGCAGCCCGGCGCCAATACCCGCGTGCGCTCATGGACGCCGACGGCGCAGGCGCAATACGGCTTCCTCGTCACCCACAACGAGTCGATCTCGATCGCCGATTACTTCACCCTGCGCGACGGCCGCAAGGTCCTCTACCGGCCGACCTGCCACTACGCCTATCACCCCTGCAACGACGCGGTGCTGTCGCTGCACGAGATGTTCGGCCGCGCCGGCAAGAAGCAGACCGACGTCCACATCCTGGACGAAATCGAGATTGCCGACGGCATCGACGAGCTCGGCGTGCTGCTCTACGGCCACAAGAAGAACGCCTATTGGTACGGCTCGCAACTCTCGATCGACGAAACCCGCGACGTTGCGCCCTACCAGAACGCCACCGGGTTGCAGGTGACCTCCGCCGTCCTCGCCGGCATGGTGTGGGCGCTGGAAAATCCCAACGCCGGCATCGTCGAAACCGACGCGATGGATTTCCGCCGCTGCCTCGAAGTGCAGATGCCGTATCTCGGCCCGGTGATCGGCGCTTACACCAACTGGACGCCGATCACCGACCGGCCGGGCCTGTTCCCGGAAGACATCGACAAGCGCGATCCTTGGCAGTTCAGGAACGTGCTGGTGCGCTAGCGCGGCATATCGGCGGAAGAAAATACGGGCGGCCTCGCTGGCCGCCCGTTTCATTTGCTGAGCTTTGCGTCCCGCGCTATTTCGGCGGTTCCGGCGGCTTCTCGCCCGGCGGCGGCTTCGCCGCCGCAGGCGGTGGGGCGTGCGCCGCGGGAGGCGGGGCATGCGCCGCGGGCGGCACGGGATGGGCCACCGCGGGCGGCGGCGGATGCGCAACGTTCGGCGGCACTGGATGCGCCACGGGTGGCGGAGCCGGATGCGCGACCGGCGGCGGCGCCGGGTGCGCGACGTTCGGCGTCACTGGATGCGCCACGGGCGGCGGAGCCGGATGTGCGACCGGCGGCGGCGTCTGTGGCGGCGGCACATGCGATGGCTTGACCTGCGGCGTACCCGGCTGTGGCGGAGGTCCGCTGCCTGCTGGGGCCTGGCCGCGCCGCAGCTGTGGGCTTGGCGGCGTGGTGGCCGGCGCCAGTGGGGCTGCCGCTGGAGCCTTCGGGGCCACAGCCGGCGCGACTGCCGGAGTGGCGGCGCCTTGCGCGGCGCGTGGCGGATGCGGGCCCAACCGTCCTCGCTCATCCTTGCCTAGCGGCGCCGGCGCCGCGACCGAAGCGGACGGCTTGATCGTGGTAGTGGTGGCCTGAATCGAGACGGAGTTGACGCGCCCGCGGCCGCCCGGCTTTGTCACCACGGCACCGGAGACGCCTTGCGTGCCGGCCAGCACATGCGGCCGGACGTTATAGGACGGCAGCGGCTTGCGCGTCACCTTGGCGACGAAGCCAGCTGGGATGCCCGGATTGACCGCCAGCCGCGCGCCCTGCACCGCCAGCGTGCGGTTGACCACGCGCGTTCCGCGCAGCGCCGCCGCGCGCCGTTGTGGCGGCAGGAAATAACCGCGCGGCCGCGGCGCAACCAGATAGCGCGGCTGCACGAAGACCCAATAGGTCGGATCGTCTTCGTAGACACCGATGAGATCGTCCGGCGGCAGCGGCGCCCAGCCGACGTAATCGTCGCCGTAGCGCCAATCGACCCAGGCCGGCGCCCATTCGTCGCCCGGCACCCAGAACCAGCCGACGCCGCGCTCGAAGGCCCAGCGGCCGTAATGGTAGGCGATCCAGCCCCAATCCTCTTCCGTGTCGTCGGAAACCCAGTACCAGCCCCAGTCGTCGGTGTAGACCCAGTGGCCGTTTTCGTAGGGGCGCCAATCGCGCGGAACGCCGCGCGGCACCCAGACTTCGCCGAACTGGGCATTCCGGCGCCAGACGCCGTAGGGCGCGAGCGCCCCCTGGAATTCGAGCGAGCCTTGCGCGTTGGCGAGCTGCACCGCGCCCGGTACACCGGGAATGAGCGTTGCGGTGGCGCCAAACGCGAACACCGTTAAGATCGTGAGCAGCAAGCGGCGGATGAACATCGGTCGGCTCCCGGACGGTGAATTGGCGCAATCACTAGAACAAACGAAGCAACGTGGACATAACCTGCGTGAATCTAACGCGTCGAAACTGAATGGCGCCCGAACCAACAGGGCGCAAAGCCGCCGCAATCATAAATTTAGCACACCGGCCTCGCCTGCGTCTGTGCCAAAAGCGACAGTCTGCCCGCTGGCGTCCCAGCCGAGCGCGCTCACCGCGGCCTGCCCTTGCGGCTTTGCCATAAGCAGGGCGCCGTCGTCGATGCGCACCAGGATCACCGTGCCGTCGGCGTATCCGGCCGCCACCACCGGTTGGCGCGGGTGGCAGGCGACGGCGGCGACGCGCGCCACCGACTGCGCCATCAGCAGCGGCTGCTTGCCCATGGGCCCGTCCTTGCCCTCGAATGGCCAGAGGATGAGTTGCTCGGAGCCGGAGGTGGCGAGGAATTCGCCGCCCGCGGTCCAGCCAAGCGAGCGCACCCGCGCCGAATAGCCGGACATGCGCATGTGCTTGCTGTCTGCGAGACGCCAGCCGTGCAGCATCGGCTCCTGCATGCAGGTGATCAGGAATTTGCCGTCCGGGCTGAAGGCGACGCCGAGATGCGAGCCCTTCCACTCGAGCGTCTCAGGTCTGGCACCTCCGGCGTTGGGGAACCACAGCATGGCGCCGTTGTAGTGGGCGATTGCCAGACGCAGGCCCTTGGGCGCGAAAGCAAGGCCGGCGACGGTCGACGGCGCGTCGAAGCTGCGCACCTCGCCTTTTTTCCCGAGCGCGTAGGCGGTCTTGCCCGCCGACCAGGCGACGGTGCCGTCCGGCGCGATTGCAACGTGGTCGATCCAGCGGCGCTTCGCGTCGGTGGCGATGACGCTGTGCGTGCCGTCGGCGGCGGTGGCGATCACCTGCCCGTCGTCACCGCCGGTGACGATACGTTTGCCGTCGGCGGCGCTCGAGAGAATGGCGCCGGCATGAAGGGCGACGCGATGCTCATGGCCTTTGCGCGCGACCAGCAAAAACTCTTCGCCGAGCACGAACACCGGCAACTGTCCGAGGAAATGCACGCCGACGACGGGAGCGCCGGCGTCAACCGCGCGGACACGGTCGGCGAGAGAGGGGACGGGGGTGTGGGCGTCGGACATTTTTCCTCTTTCGTCATTCCGGGGCGCGCCGAAGGCGCGAACCCGGAATCCAGGGGCATATTACCGATCTCCTGCGATGTGTCTTTGGATTCCGGGTTCGCGGGCTAGCGCCCGCGCCCCGGAATGACCGGGAAAAATTTCACGCCGCGCATGCCTCGAAGCCGGCGCGGATTTTCTCTTCCGGTAGATTGCGGCCGATGAAGACGATGCGGCTCAGGCGTTCCTCGTCCTCGCGCCATGCGCGCTGGTGGTCGCCGTCAAGGATCATATGCACGCCCTGGAACACGAAGCGTTCGGGATCGTCCTTGAACGAGAGGATGCCCTTGGAGCGCAGGATGTTCGGACCTTCCTTGGCGACGAGATCCTGCACCCAGGGAAAAAACTTGTCCGGGTTGAGCGGTCTGTCGGTCTTGAGCGCGACCGACTGCATGTCTTCATCGTGATAGTGCTTGAGCCCGCCGCCATGATGATGGTGATGGCCGTCGCCGTGGTCGTGGTGATGGTCGTGATCATGGTCGTGATCATGGTCGTGCTCGTCGGCTGCAAGAAACTGCGGCTCGATGTCGAGAATGCGGTCGAGGTCGAAGGCATTGCGGCCGAGCACTTCGGCGATATCGATCTGCGCGCGCTCGGTGCGGTGCAGCCGCGCATAGGGATTGATGCCGCGGATGCGCGCCTCGATCTCGGCAAGCTCGGCCGGCGTCACCAGATCGGTCTTGTTGATGAGGATGACATCGGCGAAGGCGATCTGGTTTTTCGCCTCCGGCGCGTCCTTCAGGCGATCCTTGAGCCACTTGGCGTCGGCGACCGTCACGACTGCATCTAATTTGGTCTTGGCCCCGACCTGCTCGTCCATGAAAAAGGTCTGCGCCACCGGCGCCGGGTCGGCGAGGCCCGTGGTTTCGACGATGATGGCGTCGAACTTGCCTTTCCTTCTCATGAGCCCGTCGATGATGCGCACCAGGTCGCCGCGCACGGTGCAGCAGATGCAGCCGTTGTTCATCTCGAACACTTCTTCGTCGGCGTTGACGATTAGCTCGTTGTCGATGCCGATCTCGCCGAATTCGTTGACGATGACGGCGAATTTCTTGCCGTGCGGCTCGGAGAGGATGCGGTTGAGCAATGTGGTCTTGCCGGCGCCGAGATAGCCGGTGAGCACAGTGACGGGAATTTTTTCGGGGGAAGCAGGCGTGGTCATGAACAAAGGCTCCTTACGGGGAGTCATATAAGAGCCGCGGGACGTGTAAAAAGGACACGTGCCGAGCCGCCGCGGCCCCTTTTGCCTGTCATTACAAGGAAAATCCATGGGCGCGATCAAGCAAATAACCGCTCCAATCCGGGCTCTCTTCCGATTCCCCCTGTTTCAGCTCGCCATCGTCGTCGCCGTGATCCTGTTCTTGCAGGCGGCGCCGGAGACCTCGGCGCTCGGCCGGCTCTTTACCGGCCTGGATAGGCTCGTTGAAGCAACCGTCAGCCTGATTCCGTCGGCCTTCAATGTGCGCTCCTTCACCCGGTCCTGGCTCACGTCGGGCTTCTGGATTGCATATGTTTATCTCGCCCTTTTGCTGATCCTCGTGCTCTTGCGGCTCGCCATCGGCGCTCTCATCGATCTGATCGGGCGCACCAACGCATTCTGGCTGAGAAACGCCATCGCGCGGGAACGCGGCATCGCGGCCTACCGGGCCTGGGTGCCGCTGGAGAAAATCCGGCCGGCGCACATTTCACAGGACGCGTGGGAACAGGAGTTCGCCTGGCCTGCTGACGACAGCCCGCCCTATCGCCCGCTGGCGCAGCGCATCGTCATCAGCGGCATGATCAATGTGGTGGTGATCGTTGTGCTGCTCGTGCTCATCCAGTTGCTCACGCCATTTCCGGTTCTGAGCTGGCTCATCGGCATGCTGCACAGTCCGCACGCCTAACCCACCGGCCTCACCCCTCCACCATCACATGCGCCCCTACCGGCACGCGGTTGTAGAGGTCGATAATATCCTGGTTGAACAGGCGGATGCAGCCGGAGGACACCGCTTGACCAATGGTGTCCGGCTCGATGGTGCCGTGCAGGCGGAAGAACGTGTCCTTGCCGTCGCGATAGAGATAGAGCGCGCGCGGGCCCAGCGGATTGTCGGGGCCGCCGTCCATGCCGCCGGCGAAATGCCGGTAGAGCGGGATCGCCTCCTTCATGTTCTCGGTCGGCGTCCAGTGCGGCCACTTCTCCTTGCGGCCAATCACCGCCGACCCGCGGAAGTTCGCGCCTTCGCTGCGGCCGACGCCGATGCCGTAGCGCAGCGCGCGGCCGCCGGCCTCGACGAGATAGAGGCGCCGCTCGTCTATCTTAACGACAATGGTGCCGGGCTTCTCCTTGCCTTTCCAGGCAACCTCCTGGCGCAACAGGCTCTGGTCGATGGTGGTGATATCGACCGGCGCGATGCCGAAGCCGCCGTCGCTCATGTGGCCATAATTGGCGCCGCAGCCGGCGAGCAGCAGCGGCAGGCCGGCGAGGATTGCGCGGCGGCTAACGGTAAAAGTCGCAACGGTTGACTTGTGCATGGGTCTCGCTGGAGTTGGCCGGGGTTTTGCCTAGCGTAGCATCAACCGTTCGCGCAGCAAAACGTTGGCGGAACGCGAAACACATAGCGGCGACGGGACAGCGCCCGCGCACCGCACCAAAATTCGGGTTTTCTCTTTGGGCAGCGGCCTTAGCGCACGCGATCCTTGCGTGCCATCGCATAGCCGAGCATCACGGCTTCGATCAGCATCAAGATCTGCGTATTGCGCGGCGACGACAGGGCGGTGGCGTCCGCAAGCGATCGCCTCGCCCGCGTCGCCCAGAGCGTTATCAGCGCCACCAGCGTGGCAGTCGTATAGACCGCGGCGACGATCAATCGCGCGTATAGCGCGCCATATTGCGCATCCAACGCCAGCGTGCCGGCAATGGTGAAATGATAGACGGCGATCACCGCCAGTAGCCCCGCCAGCGCAACGCCAAGGGCACGCCGCAGCAGACGGCCAAACAGCAGCTCGAGGGCGAGTTCGGGCACTTCATTGAGGCGCATGGGAAAAACCCGCTCAGCGCCGGGACAGGCCTATCAGAAAGCCGATCCCGGTGGCGATCGCCAGCATGGCGATCGGGCGCTGCTCCACCTCATCGGTGATCTTTTTCAGCGCGTCGCCGCCGAGGTCGGTTGCCTTTTCGGCCACCGATTGCGACACCGAACTCGCGCTCTCGCGTACCCGTTCCATGATGCCGGCGAGCGCATCATTGACGAAATCGTTGATGTCGCCGGACGCCCCGGAAAACTCGCGCTTGGTCGCGCCACCGAGGCGGTGCAGGCGCTTCTCAAGATCGCTCATCAACTCCTGGATCGCAGCGATCTCTTCGGCGGTGGAGGCTACTTTACTGCGGCTCGACATAATGACCTCACTGAAAGCAATTTCGCTGCTCTGGATAAAACGCGAGCGGCCGTAAAAAGTTCCATTTAGCCGGGCAGAACCGGGTCTTCCTGCGGAAACGTGTGGTTGATGGCGACCAGCGTCACGATCACCAGCGGCACCGCCAGAAAAGCTCCTACCGGACCCCACAGCCAGGTCCAGAAAACCAGCGACAAAAATACCGTGAGCGGATTGAGGGTAAGTCGCCGCCCCATGATGCTCGGCGTAATGAAGTGGCCTTCCAGTGTGGTAAAGGCGAAATAGAGCAACGGCGCGACGATCGCCTGGGCCAATGTCGGAAATGTCACCAGCCCGACCGCGAGCAGCACCATCTCCATGATCAGAGCGCCGATATAAGGGACGAAGTTCAGGACGA
Organism: uncultured Alphaproteobacteria bacterium; assembly: GCA_963753925.1. GTDB lineage: Bacteria > Pseudomonadota > Alphaproteobacteria > Rhizobiales > Xanthobacteraceae > Pseudolabrys. Next base: position 32,762 of record CAVWEF010000003.1, on the reverse strand, counting down.
ATGCGAGCACGCCCCATGCGATCGCGTTCGGCAGGCCGACGAAATACGCAATCGTGCAGGCAAGCGCGCCGACAACCAGGTTGATGATCGCCACGACGCTAAGATAGTCGGTCAGGTTGCTCTCGACGTCGCTGATGATCTTGAGCATGCGCAGGCGCGCGTCATGATCCTGAAAAAAGACGATGAGCACGCGGCGCAACTGGGCGCGGCCGAGCAAAAAGAAGAACAAAGTTCCGAAAAATACGAAGGTCTGACCGATCGCGGGCGTGACGACAACGAGCGCCGGCTGCACGAAGTTGGCAATGTCGATTCCGAAATGCGAGCTTTCGCCCGCCGGCAAGATGGCGTTGCGCAGATCCTGCAATGCCGACAGCGGTTGCTCGAGCACCTGAAGCTTGTCCTTGATGTTTTGGCCGATCTCGGGCGCCTTGCCGATCCAGTCGATCGCCGGACCGGCGAGCAGCGCGATGATGCCATAGAACACACCCAGGACGAGCAGCCAGAGGACGATCGCGGTGATCAGCGGAGAAATACCGTAAGCCTTGGCGCGAGTCGCCAGCGGACCCAGCATCAGGCCAAACACGAACGCGGACGTCGCCGGCAGCAGGATGGCACGAGCCAGATCGAGCGCGGTGATGAACAGGACGATGAAGATGCCGATTGTCGCGGCCTGCGCGGCGGCGCGCCAGGCGGTCGGCGCGTGAACGATCGGTGTGGGGTCCTCGATCGCCAGAAACGAGCGGCGCTCGTTCGCCGCCTGGCGAATATCGACCCGCGCCTCTGTCAACTCAGCACCCCGCGTCTTGCCGCCGCCAAATCCAACGGATGCTAACGGCTGAAGGTTGCTTTGGGTTCCCGTTTACACCGGTCTTTCGATCCATTCGGGAGGCGTTGCATGCGCCGGCGGAGAAGCGGCGCCCTGCACTGTGTTACGCTCCACGCATGGCCAACTCAGACGACAAACCTCTCCCCGGCGTCGGCGTGTTCTGGATCGAGGAGGCCGATTATCCGGCGGTGCTGACGATTCTCGACGACGGCGACAGCCTGCCGCGCACATGGCCTGAGTGGCGCAAGATGGCGGTCGAGATGGAGACGGGCCTGAAAGCCTACGGGCACCCGGTGATGCGGGTGCGCATCGATCCCACGACCTTCCCGATCTGGTGCAAGGCGCACGGCACGGGCACCGGCCGGCAGGGGCGCAAAGCCTTCGTCGCCGCCGCGGTCAAGGAGCGATACGGCGATCAAAATTGAGTGCGAGCCCAGCGCATAACGCCATAGTCTTGCCATCTAATATGTTATATTGTTACACTTATTATCCAGCCCCGCGCTTTTGCGCCAAATTCGAGGTTTCCAGCCATGAAGACCAGCACCGGGCTTGCTTTCGCCGTCCTGCTCACGCTTACCGCAACGACCGCCGCGCACTCGGCCGATACGCCGATTGCCGTCGTCGCGGCGGAGAATTTCTACGGCGATGTCGCCAAGCAGATCGGCGGCGACCAGGTCGCCGTCGTCAGCGTCATGAGCAATCCGGACCAGGATCCGCATCTGTTCGAGACCACGCCGGGCACGGTGCGCGGGATCACCGGAGCGCAAATCGTCATCTTCAGCGGCGCCGACTACGACCCATGGATGCCCAAGATTCTCAACACCGCGCCCAAGCCCGGCCGCGTCGTCATCGACGTCGCAACGCTCGTCGGCAAGAAGGCGGGCGACAATCCGCATCTCTGGTATGACCCGCCGACCATGCCGGCCGCCGCCAAGGCGCTCGCCGCCGCATTCAGTGCCGCCGATCCCGCGCACAAGGCCGACTTCGAAGCGCGACTGAAAACATTCGACGCCTCGCTCAAGCCGATGAACGACAAGATCGCCGCCATTCGCGCCAAATATGCCGGCGCGCCGGTGACGGCGAGCGAGCCGGTGTTCGGCTACATGGCCACCGCATTGGGAATGAAGATGCACAACGAGAAATTCCAGCTTGCGATCATGAACGACACCGAACCGAGCGCGCATGACGTGGCGGCCTTCGAAAATGATCTCAAACATCACAAGGTCAAGGTGATGTTTTTCAACAAGCAGGCCTCCGACAAGGCGGTGGAACGGCTCGTCAATATCGCGCGTAAGTCCCGCATCCCGGTCGTTGGCATCACCGAAACCCAGCCGCCCGGCATGACTTTTCAAAGCTGGATGCTCATGCAGCTCAATGATACAGAAAGGGCCTTGGCAGGCCCCTCTTCATGAAGATGACCCGTCATTCCGGCCGAGCGCAAAGCGCGAGAGCCGGAATCCATACTCCGCAGCACAGGATTATGGATTCCGGGTTCGCGGCCTTCGGCCGCGCCCCGGAATGACGGAAAGAATTTCATGACCAACGTCATCGAACTCGACCGCGCCACCATTGAAATTAACGGCCGCAACGTTCTCTCGGACGTAAGCTTCGCCATCCGCGCCGGCGAGTTCATCGGCGTGTTGGGGCCCAACGGCTCCGGCAAGACCACCCTGATGCGCGCCATTCTCGGACTGCTGACGCCCAGCGCCGGGAGCTTGCACGTCTTCGGCCGCGAGCCGCGGCGCGGCGACCGCGCCATCGGCTATCTGCCGCAGGTCCGCACCGTGCTGCCCGATCTACGCGTGCGCGGCCTCGATTTCATCGCCAGTTCATTGAACGGCGAACGCTGGGGCGTTCCTTCGCTTGCCGCCAGCGACCGCCGCATGATCGAGGCAACGCTCGACGCCGTCGGCGCGCGCGGGCTTAGCCTGCGGCCGATCTCCGACATGTCCGGCGGCGAGCGGCAGCGGCTGCTCTTGGCGCAGGCGCTCATCGGCGCGCCGAAACTGCTGCTGCTCGACGAGCCGCTGATCAGCCTCGACCAGCGCCACCAGGAAGTCGCCATCGACGTAGTGCGCAAGGTTTGCCGCGAGAGCAAGACCACCGTGCTGTTCAGCGCGCACGAGCTCAACCAGTTGCTCGGCACGCTCGACCGTGTGCTCTATCTCGGCAACGGCAAGGCGGCACTCGGCACCGTGGATGAGGTGGTGACCGCGCCGGTGCTGTCGCGACTCTACGGCACTGAGATCAACGTACTGCGGGCGGACGGCCACATCTTCGTCATGTCGGGCGGACGCGACGTCGAGCGCGCCGATCATCTGCACGACCACGACGGTCATGACCGCGGCCACGAGCATCATCACTGACATGTTCCAGTATGAATTCATGATCAATGCCTTCGCCGCCGCCTGCATCGTCGCCGTGGTGTCGGGACTGGTCGGCTTTTTCCTGGTCATGCGTGGGCAAGCCTTCGCCGGGCACGCGCTGTCGCATATCGGCTTCGCCGGCGCGACCGGCGCCGGCCTGATCGGCCTCGCGCCGCTGTGGGGCCTGATCGGCTTCACGCTCGCCGCCGGCATCGTCATGGGCATTTTGAGCGAGCGCATCTCCAACCGCGACGTGGCGATCGGCGTGGTGCTGGCGCTGGCGCTCGGCTTCGGGCTCTTGTTCCTGCACTACTACACGTCGTTTGCGACGCAAGCGACGGCGATCCTGTTCGGCAACGTGCTCGCCGTGGACCACGAAACCATCGCCACGCTCGCCGCGCTCGGCCTCATCACGCTCGTCGCGCTGGGCGCGATCATGCGGCCGTTGATCTTCGCCAGCCTGCAGCCGGAGCTGGCCGAGGCCAAGGGCGTGCCGCTGCGTTTTGTCTCCACCGCCTTCCTCGCCATCGTCGCGCTGGCGGTGTCGGCTTGCGCGCAGATCGTCGGCGTGCTGCTGGTGTTCACGCTGATGGTTGGCCCGCCGGCAGCGGCCCAACGCCTCGTCTCCGGCCTGTGGAGCGGGCTCGTTCTCGCCGCGGCGCTGGCGCTGGCCGAAGCCTGGCTCGGCATCACCATTGCTTACTATACCGACTGGCCGGTGAGCTTCTGCATCGCGCTGTTGAGCGGAGCCGTCTATTTCGCCTGCCTCGGTGCGCCGGTATTGGGCGGGAACGCGCGCGCGCCGCGCCCGTGATAATAGCAACGAGAACTCACGCATAGCTGCAATGCCTTGGGGTTCCACCTCTACGCGCACTGCTAAATCGCCAGCGCTCCACCATGTCGCTATAACGCCGGCAAGGCGGATCCAAACGGGATCGCCTCGATCCTATAAACAGGGAGGTTTTGCTCGGATGTCCGGTATCAAGAGAATTGCGCGTTTCGGTGTGCTCGCGGGAGCGGTCGCGCTCGCCCCGATCGTGGCAAACGCCGAGGAATTCATCAACATCCTCACCGGCGGCACCGGCGGCGTCTATTATCCGCTCGGCGTGGCGATTTCGAAAATCTACGCCGAGAAGATCCCCGGCGCCAAGCCGTCGGTGCAATCGACCAAGGCCTCGGTCGAAAACCTCAATCTGCTGCAGGCGGGCAAAGGCGAGATCGCCTTCACGCTCGGCGATTCGCTCGCCGACGCATGGAACGGCAACGCCGAAGTCGGCTTCAAGGCCAAGCTCGACAAGCTGCGCACGATCGCCGCGATTTATCCGAACTACATCCAGATCGCCGCGCTCAAGGATTCCAACATCAACACGCTCGCCGATCTCAAGGGCAAGCGTCTGTCGGTCGGCGCCCCGAAGTCGGGCACCGAACTCAATGCACGTGCGATCCTGGCCGGAGCCGGCATGTCGTACAAGGATCTCGGCAAAGTCGAGTATTTGCCGTTCAACGAGTCGGTCGAACTGATGAAGAACCGGCAGCTCGACGCCACGCTGATCTCAGCCGGTCTTGGCGTGTCGGCGATCCGCGATCTGTGCGCCTCGGTCGACTGCGTCATCGTCGAGACGCCGAAGTCGGTGGTGGAGAAGATGGGCTCTCCCTACCAGTCGGCGCCGATCCCGGGCGGCACCTACAAGGGCAACGACAAGGACGTGAACGCCGTAGTGGTGCCGAACTATCTGGTCACCCGATCGACGCTGCCCGACCAGGAAGTCTATGAGATGACCAAGACCATCTTCGACAACCTGCCGGCATTGCAGGCCGCGCACGCCGCCGCTAAGGCCATGAGCCTCGACAAGGCGGGCAAGAACCCGCCGGTGCCGCTGCATCCGGGCACCGCGAAGTTCTTTAAAGAAAAAGGCGTGATGTAAGAAGCGCCGAAGACGCTACAAATTGTCGTGAGGCGCGCATCGCAAGATGCGCGTCTCCGGCATAATGTGGTGCGAAGCGAGGGGAAACATCCATGACCGACGTCGATATTGCCGCGGTTGCGCCGGGCAGCCCGATCAAGGGCCAAACCAAGGCCGAAGCGCAACTCGACAAGGGCTGGGGCAACGACTTCGAAGGCAACGTGCTGTTCTGGATCGCGGTGGCGTTTTCGGCGTTCCAGATCGTCACCGCCACCTTCAGCCCACTGCCGAGCCAGATTGTGCGCTCGGTGCATGTCGGATTCCTGCTGATCGTCGTGTTCGGCGTCACCTCCACGTTAACCGGCCGCATTCCGGCCAAGCTCGCCTATTGGGCGCTCGGCATCACCGGCTTTGGGCTCGGCTTCTATCACTGGGTATTCTACGAGCAGCTCATCCTGCGCGCCGGCGATCCCAACACTGCCGACATCGTGGTCGGCGTGATCGTCGTGCTTTTGGTGTTCGAGGCCGGCCGCCGCATGATGGGCCCGATCCTGCCGATCATCTGCGCCATCTTTTTAAGCTACGGACTGTTCGGGCAATACCTGCCGAGCCCGCTCAACACGCGCGGCTACGATTTCAGCCAGATCGTCGACCAGATGTTCCTCGGCACCGAGGGCATCTACGGCATCCCGGTCTACGTGTCCTCCACCTATATCTTTTTGTTCATTCTGTTCGGCGCCTTCCTTGAGCGCGCCGGCATGATCGGCCTGTTCACAGACGTCGCCATGGGCACCGTCGGCCACGCCCGCGGCGGGCCGGCCAAGGTGGCGGTGATCGCGTCCGGCCTGATGGGCACGATCAACGGCTCCGGCATCGCCAACGTGGTCACCGTCGGGCAGTTCACCATTCCGTTGATGAAGCGCTACGGCTACCCCGCCTATTTCGCCGGCGCGGTCGAAGCAACCTCGTCGATGGGCGGACAAATCATGCCGCCGGTGATGGGCGCGGTCGCCTTCATCATGGCGGAGACCATCAACGTCCCCTATTCCACCATTTGCATCGCCGCGATCGTGCCGGCCTTGCTCTATTACTATTCGGCGTTCTGGGCTGTGCATCTGGAAGCCGGCAAGCGCGGCCTCGTTGGCCTCGCGAAGGCCGATTGCCCGCACCCGATCGCGGCCTTGAAGAAGAACTGGTTCCTGCTGATGCCACTGGCGGCGCTGGTGGTGTTGCTGTTCGCCGGCTACACGCCGCTGTTCGCCGGCACCGTGGGCCTCGGCCTGACGGTGATGGTGATCTTCAGCCACCCGATTGTGGCCGCGATACCGCAACCGATCCTGCGCATCGCATTCTGGATCCTGCTCGGTCTCTCTGCCGCGCTGTTCTTCGAATACGGCGTGTGGCTGCTCATTTCCATGGTGGTGCTGCTGATGGCGGTGACCTTCTGGGTCAAAGGCGGACGCGAGACGCTGAAAGTGGCGCTTAACAGCCTTGCCGACGGCGCCCGCCACGCGCTGCCGGTCGGCGTTGCCTGCGCGCTGGTCGGCACCATCATCGGCACGCTGACGCTGACGGGCGCCGCCACCAATTTCGTGCGGGTCATCGTCTCGGTGGGCGAGAGCTCGATCTTTTTCTCGCTCTGCCTCACGGCGCTCACCTCGCTCATCCTCGGCATGGGCATCCCGACGATCCCCAACTACATCATCACCTCCTCGATCGCGGCACCCGCTTTGTTGCATCTCGGCGTGCCGCTGATCGTGTCGCATATGTTCGTGTTCTATTTCGGCATCATGGCGGACCTGACGCCGCCGGTGGCGCTCGCCGCCTTTGCCGCCGCCTCGATCGCCAAAGAGAGCGGCTTCAAGATCGGCTGGACCGCGGTGAAGATCGCGCTGCCGGGATGGATCGTGCCCTTCATGGCGGTCTATGCGCCGGCTTTGATGCTGCAACCGGGCGGCGCCCGCGCCGCCACCTACGGCCTCGCGGCCGCCGCGGCTTATGTGATTTTCAAGGCGGTGCTGGCGGTGACGCTCTGGGGGGTGACCGCCACCGGCTATTTCCTCAGCCATGTCGGATTGCCGGAACGCATCATCGCCTTCCTGTCCGCCGCGCTTTTGGTGACGGAATACCCATGGACCGACCCGGCCGGATTCACCGCCTGCGGCGCGTTCCTGGCCTATCAGTTCTGGAAAGCGCGCCGCGCCCGCCGTGCCGCCTTGGCCGTGAAGCCGTGAAGCCGGCGGAATAAGAATGGAACTTTGCCTGCTCGCAGCCGGCGCCACCGTCCGTCTCGGCACCGTCGCGCTGACGCTGGCCTGGACGCATTCAATCGAGAAGACGCGCTGGGAAGAGGATTGGCGGGCGACGCCCGCCGGCCTTGTGCTGGAGGAAGACCGCATCCAGGCGACCGGCGCCGGCATGGAGCCGCCGCCCAACGCGCGCTTCGACGGGCAATGGTGGCATTACAAGCCGCCGCTGCCGCCGATGCCGAGCGTGACCCTGCGCCGCTCCGGCATGACGGTGAGCGACTGGTCGGTGTGCATTGACGGGCGCTGTCGTCCGATGGGCGATTACGTGCCCAAGGATGCCGACCCGGTGACGCTCACCACCTGCCCATGATAGGGACTTTGTCATGAGCCAACCGCGCAGTATCTGCATCGGCGAAGCAACTGTCGAGCTCGCCCGCGGCGGTGACGGGCGCTTCTCGCTCGGTTGCGGCGGCGACACCTTCAATACCGCGATCTATCTCGCCCGCGCCGGTCAGCCCGTCGCTTTCGCCTGCGCTCTCGGTGACGACGCCCATTCCGAGCGCATCGTCGCGCTAGCCTCGGCCGAAGGTGTCGGCACCGATCTCATTCTTCGCGCCGGAAGCCGATTGCCCGGCCTCACACTGGTGGAAGCCGACGGCAAAGGCGGGCTCCGCGCCGATACCTGGAACGACACCGCGCCGGCGCGCGAGCTGTTCGAGCTGCCGCACTGGAGCGGTATCGCCGAAGCGCTGACCGCGGCGCGGCTCATCTATTTCACCGGCATCACGTTGTCGCTTTATTCCAATACCGGCCTCGGCCGCTTTCTCGCCGCGGTGGAGCTGGCGCGCGGCCAGGGCGCCAAAATCGCCTTCGACGGCAATTTCCGCCCGCGCGGCTGGAAAGGCGACTTGAGCCGCTCGCGCACCGTGTTTGCCGAGGCGCTCAAGCGCGTCGATATCGCGCTGCCGGCCTATGACGACGAGGCGGTGCTGTGGGGCGATCCGTCGCCGGAAGCAACCATCGAACGGCTGCAGGCGTTTGGCGTCGCCGAGATCGTGGTGAAGAACGGGCCGAACAGCGCGCTGGTCGCCGCCAATGGCGCGCGCGATATGGTGCCGGTGCCCGATGTCGTCGTTCCGGTCGATCTCACCGCCGCTGGCGACGGTTTCAACGCCGGCTATCTCGCCGCGCGGCTGTCAGGAGCCGGCGCCATCGCCGCGGCGGCCGCGGCGCACAAGCTCGCCGGTGAAGTCATCCGCCATGGCGGCGCGATTACGCCGCGCTCCGGCGCCGCGGTGCATTAGTTTACCCGGCGTTTCCTTTTCGTGGCGGGCACAAAATCCTATAATGCGCGTTGAATTGGTGCGGCCTCAGTGGAGTTCCGCCGTGCGACGTTTGATTTTGTCTCTGTGCTTCATTGCTGCGGCGGCAGCCGTCTGCGGCTCGCCGGCCGTCGCGGATGAACTCGGCGCCGAGGCCGGCGACACCTATACGGCCTTGTCGTTGATGCCGCGGTCGGCATCGAGTGTCATCGTCTGTCACGGCTTCGGCTGCCGGGACCGTACCGAAATCGCGCTTTCCGCGACCGACCGGTCACGACTAACGCAGATTCTGGGCGGCGGACACTCGTCGCCGGCCGCCGAACGCCGGGCGATCGCCAGCGCGGTCGCCTGGTTCGATCGCCGTGTCGGACCGGAAGCGGGCACCGTGCACCACATGGCGCGCGCCGGGCACGATCAGATGGGCGACGCCGATCATCAATTCGACTGCATCGATGCCAGCAGCAACACCACGACCCTATTGCATGTGCTCGATGAATTGCATTTGTTGAAATTCCATCGCGTCGAAGAAATCGTGGCGCGCGGCGCCTTCATTGACCTGCGCTGGCCGCACGCCACCGCCGTCGTCTCCGATTTAAAGACGCAAAAAGAGTGGGCCATCGATTCCTGGACGCATGCCTACGGCGAAAAGCCGGACGTCAAACCGCTGCAGGTTTGGCTGCAGGAAGGCGGGTTCTGACGGATTTTGCGGCGCGCGGCTAGCGCGCGGCGGCCGGCGCGCTCGAAGCGATCAATTCGCCCTGCCGCGGCACGCCGGTGACCACGACCAGCACGATCACCGCCAACACGATCAAAGCATAGACCGGGAGCAGGACACCGGCCAGTTTCTTCGCCTCTTTCTTGTCTTCGGTCGAGAGCGTAACATGAACGTGGTGGCACATCGCCGCCTCCTGTCGATCCGTTTGCGTTTCGGCTTATGGCAATATCGGCGCGGGATTTGGCAAAGATTCCATCGGATTGAGCGCAAATTCGCGGCGTGTTAGCCTGCCGCGGAACAAGACCGGGGTCATTGAGATGAGACTACGTTCGATGATTGCCGCCGCGATCGCGGCTGCGTTGCTTGCGTGGCCCGTTTATGCGCAAAGCGGCGATGGTGGCTATCAGCCAAAGCCCGAAGAGATAGAGAAGAAAAGGAACGCCGAGGCGCTCGAGCAGCGGTACCGCAATGCGCTGGAGCAGACGTCGAAGGTTGCGGCCCCGGTCAAGACGGACCCATGGGGAAATATGCGCGGGCCGACCGACGCCAAAGCCAAGAAATAGCGGCAAGGCATCATGGATCGGCAAAAAATCGGCAGAATTGTTTCGGTCCTGGTCGGCGCGGCGGTGCTGTTCGGACTTGAACAGGGACTGGGCGTAAAAATCTACATCGCCATCCCTGTGGCGATCGTGGTCTATCTTGCCGTCAAGGTTGCGATCGGGCTCGCCTGGGGAACCGGCGACCGCGCCTGATAACCCGTTGCGTGCTCACCAGCGATGCCGCCAGCCCCACCGCGGCCCATAATATCCATAGTAGTAAGGCGGCGGCGGACCGTAATAAACCGGCGGCCCTTCGACCACGACTTGGTCATCGTAGGCGGGGCCGCCATAATAGCTCGGCGGCGGCCCGGCGCGGCGTTGCGGCACGCGGCCGGAAAGATCGAGCGCGGTCTGTATGGCAAAGCCGCTCTTGCCCTGCCAGGTCACAGCGCACCAGCCCTCGGTGCAATTATCAGCGTCGACCAGGCTGCCGCCCGGAATTTTGCCGACGATCTCGCTGGTGGTGCCGGGCGCCGCGCGCAGGTTCACGGTTGACATGACATAGGCCGGCTTCGCCAGCGCCGGCGCGGCGGCGAGCGCCAGCACGCCGGCGCAGAATACGTGCGGTGCAAATCTCATCGACCTATTCATGGCTCACCCCACGATTGTTCTCACCCGCCAGCAATCTAGCACCGGCGCCGGTTGAAATCTCACTCGGGAAAAGCGGCGGGATCGGGGCGCTGCTTGCCTGACCCGGCGGTGCATGAGAAAAGCCCGCATGGCCGATGCTTCCGACACCCCGCCCGACCGATTGAGCAACGACCCGCGCAGCCCGTATTTCAGCGCCGAAGCGCTGGCGCGCGACATCGGCATCCGCTTCAAGGGCGCCGAAAAGACCAATGTCGAGGAATATTGCGTAAGCGAGGGCTGGGTTCGCGTGGCCGCCAGCAAGGCGCTGGATCGCTTCGGCAATCCGCTGACCATCAAGCTCAGCGGCAAGGTGGAGCCGTATTTCAAGAGCAAAAAGCCAAAGTGAGGCGTCATTGGTGCGGGCAACCAGCGACGACGTTTCCCCCGACGATATCGCGCGCGTCGAGGCGCGCATCGAGGAACTGGCCGAGACGATCGAGCGCTGCCGCAAGATTTCGCTGGCCGCCAAGATTGCCATCGCCGCCGGAGCGCTGTGGATCGGCTTGATATTCGTGGGGCTGGTCGATTTCGTGCCGGCTTTGGCCCTCGCCGCGCTGGCCGCAATGATCGGCGGCGTGGTGTTGCTCGGCTCAAACGCTACCACCTGGGCGCAGACGCAGGCCGCGATGCAGGCAAGCGAAGCGCTGCGGGTGGACATGATCGGGCGGCTGAAGCTGCGAACGATCGACGCGGACGACAGGCGGCTTCATTGACGCCGCCCCGCTTCACTCCGCCTTGCGCTCGATGCTGACCGGGTTGCAGTTGCGCCGGCCCGACTCGAAGCACTCTTCGGCCTTGCGCGCGTCGACCAGCGCATTCACCAGCCAGATGCCGACGCCGACCACGACAACCGCGGCGACAGCCAGGCCGATATTGATCATGCGGCGTTCGTGCTCGGTCTCTTCTTCATCCGGCGGCGGCGGCAGTTGCTCCTGGGTCATTTCGCTCATTCCCACGCGGATCGATCGCTGGCGGACCAATCGATCGTCTTGTAGTCGAAACCCATTTCGATCGTCGGCTTGATCACGGCGAAATACGGAGAAATGTCGAAATCGCGCGGGCAGTAAAGCGAGCTGTCGCGGATGTGATAAATCTCCTGCCGCGCGTCTTCGCTTTCCACCCGCTCGATCGCCGGCAGGATCGGATAGCCGATGACGCCGAAGGCTTGTGCGATGAGCGCCGAGCAAATGAGCTTGGTCGGATCGCCGGAGCCCAGCGCGATCATGCGCCGGCGAAAGCGCTGCGGCACCGGCAGCGGCACCAGATAGCGCGCGAGGTCGATGACATTCTTGAGATCATAGTCGAGGCCGATGCGCGCGACGGCGTAGTCGCAAACCTTCCGGCAATCGTCGGCCGACAATCCGACCGCACGGCAAATGCGGGTGTGAAACGGGAAATAAGCCGACAGCGGATAGGCGGCGATGCCGGCGTCCAGATTGGATTCCACCAGCTCACACGGCTCGCCGCCCGCCGTTTTTTTGCCGGCGATGGGCCCCACATAGAGTGCGGCATGCGACCAGGTGGACTGCGTCAGATACTTGATGATGCCGGCAAGGTGCGTGCGGCCCTCGATCAGCAGGATGTCGCCGGGCTTGAGGCAGGCGCGCAGCGCCGCCGAATCCGATGGCGTAAACGGCTCGTAGCCGGACGCAGGCCGTTGCAGATACGAGGCAATCAGCCGTCCGGCGCTTTCGAGCATCCAGGCCATGCAAAGGCGCCCCGGCGAATCCAGTCCCGCTCAAGTCGAACAGCATTTCACGCCGGCGGGCAACACTGATGAGGCGCCCCGGCCGCACTATGTCATGGTGCGCGAAAACAGACGATCCAGTAATAATGACATGAGCCGATGTTTAATGGATTCCCACTTTCGTGGGGACGACCGTAGGGGTTACTCCGCCGCCTCGCTGCGCGGCTCGGCCTTCTCCACCCGCGCGGCGCAGAACTTGAATTCCGGAATCTTGCCGAACGGATCGAGCGCCGGATTGGTGAGCTTGTTGGCCGCCGCTTCAACATAAGCGAACGGAATGAACACCACGCCGTCGGGAATGGCGTCGTCCTGCCGCGACTGCAATTCGACCTCGCCGCGGCGCGTGGTGACGCGCAGCATGTCGCCGGGCTTGAGGCCGAGTTTCTCCAGCGTGCCGCGCGAGACCGACGCGACGGCCGACGGCTCTAGCGCGTCAAGCACGCTGGCCCTGCGCGTCATAGCGCCGGTGTGCCAATGCTCGAGCTGGCGGCCGGTGGTGAGAATGAACGGATAGTCGTGGTCAGGCGTCTCGTCCGGCGGGGTGAGCTTGGCCGCCACGAGCTTGCCGAAGCCGCCCGGACGCGGGAAGCCTTTGTCGAACACCACGTCGCGGCCGGGCTCGTCGGGTGAGTCGACCGGATAGGTGACGTGATCCTCGCGTTCGACGCGCTCCCAGGTGATGTTGTCGAGTGCCGGCATCAGCCGCGCCATCTCCTCGAACACTTCGCTGACGTGCTTGTAATCCCACTTTTCGCCCATGCGCTGGGCCAGATCCTGCACGATCCACAAATCCTGCCTCGTGTCGCCCGGCAGCGGCAGCGCCTTGCGGCCCATCTGCACCTGGCGGTTGGTGTTGGTGACGGTGCCGTCCTTCTCCGGCCAGGCGGAAGCCGGCAGGATCACGTCGGCGTACGAGCAGGTCTCGGTGAGGAAGATGTCCTGCACCACCAGATGTTCGAGATGCGCCAGCGCGCCGCGCGCGTGGTTGAGGTCGGGGTCCGACATCGCCGGGTTTTCGCCCATGATGTACATGCCCTTGATTTCGTTCGCATGCACCGCGTCCATGATCTCGACGACCGTCTTGCCCTTCTTAGGATCGAGCTTCTTGCCCCAGGCCTTTTCATATTTCGCGATCTGCTCGGGATTCTCCACCGACTTGTAGTCGGGGAAGAACATCGGGATGAGGCCGGCATCAGATGCGCCTTGGACGTTATTTTGGCCGCGTAGCGGGTGCAGACCCGTGCCGGGGCGGCCGACCTGGCCGCAGATCAGCGACAGCGCGATCAGGCAGCGCGCATTGTCGGTGCCGTGAGTGTGCTGGGAGACGCCCATGCCCCAGAAGATGATGGCGCTTTCGGCGCGCGCGTAGGAGCGCGCCACTTCGCGCAGCGTGTCGGGAGAAATGCCGCAGATTGGCGCCATTTCCTCGGGCGTGAAGTCCTTGATGCTCTCGGCGAAGGGACCGAAACCTTCGACGTAAGTCTGCACGTATTGCTGGTCGTATAGCTTCTCGGTGACGATGACGTTGAGCATGGCGTTGAGCATGGCCACGTCGGTGCCGTTCTTGAACTGCATCATCTGCCAGGCGTGGCGGTTCAAGGCCTGCCCGCGCGGGTCCATGACCACCAGTTTGGCGCCGCGCTTAGCGGCCTGCTTGAAGAAGGTGGCGGCGACCGGGTGGTTCTCGGTCGGGTTGGCGCCGATCACGATGATGAAGTCGGAATTCCTGCACTCGTTGAAGGTCGCGGTCACCGCGGCCGAGCCGACGCCTTCCAGCAGCGCTGCCACCGAGGAGGCGTGGCAAAGCCGCGTGCAGTGGTCGACATTGTTGGAGCCGAAGCCGGTGCGCACCAGCTTTTGGAACAAATAGGCCTCTTCGTTCGAGCCCTTGGCCGAACCGAAACCGGCGAGCGCGCGCGGGCCGTCGCGGTCGCGGATTTTTTTCAAGCCGGAAGCGGCGCGTTCCATCGCCTCGTCCCAGGACGCTTCGCGGAAATGCGTAAACGGATTGGCCGGATCGACCAGGTCGTCGGCGGCCTTGCCCACACCATCCTTGCGCACCATCGGTTTCATCAGCCGTTGCGGATTAGTGACGTAATCAAAGCCGAAGCGGCCTTTCACGCAGAGCCGGTTTTCGTTCGCCGGGCCGTCGCGACCGGTGACGTAGAGGAGCTTGTCGTTCTTGATCTGATAGGTGAGCTGGCAGCCGACGCCGCAATAGGGGCAGACGCTGTTGACTTCGCGGTCAGGGAATTCGGTGCGCACGTTCTTGGCGTCGACCAGCGTTGAGGGCATCAGCGCGCCGGTCGGGCAAGCCTGCACGCACTCGCCGCAGGCGACGCAGGTCGAATTTCCCATCGGATCGTCGAAGTCGAAGACGATCTTCTCGCCGTGGCCGCGCCCGGCCATGCCGATGACGTCGTTGACCTGCACTTCGCGGCAGGCGCGGACGCAAAGATTGCACTGGATGCAGGCGTCGAGATTGACCGCCATGGCCGGATGGCTGCGGTCGGCGTCCGACATTGTCTCGCGCTCGGGGAAGCGGCCCGAGGCGACGCCCATTTTGTCGGCCCAGGCCCAGAATTTCGACCGCGGATCGTGCGAGGTCTCGCGCTCGGGCTGATCCGATACGAGAAGATCGAAGATCATCTTGCGCGCCGTCTTGGCGCGGTCGGAGGCCGATTTGACCTTCATGCCGGGGGTTGGCGCGCGGATGCAGCTTGCCGCCAGCACACGCTCGCCTTCGATCTCGACCATGCAGGCGCGGCAATTTCCGTCGGCGCGGTAGCCGGGCTCCGGCGAATAGCACAAATGCGGGATCTCGGTGCCTTCGCGCTTGGCGACCTGCCAGATGGTCTCGCCGTCGCGCGCCTCGACCTCCTTGCCGTCGAGGATAAACTTCACGGATTTTCCTGCGCCGTTTCCTGTGCTCATCATGTCACCAAGTGCCAAGCGGCTTTTTCAGTTCCTCGGGGAAATATTTCAGCACGCAAACAAGCGGATTCGGCGCCGCCTGGCCGAGGCCGCAAATTGAGGCGTCGCGCATGGCGGTAGAAAGTTCCGTCAGCAAATTGACATCCCACGGGCCGTTGGCCATCAGCTTGGCCGCCTTTTCGCTGCCGACGCGGCAGGGCGTGCACTGGCCGCAAGATTCGTCCTCGAAGAACTTCATCAGGCTCAGCGCCACGGCTTTCATGTCGTCCTTGTCGGACAAGATGACAACCGCGTGGGAACCGACGAAACAGCCATATTTTTCAAGGGTTCCGAAGTCGAGCGGCTCATCGGCCATCGACGCCGGCAAAATGCCGCCGGAGGCGCCGCCGGGCAGATAGCCCTTGAAGGTCTCGCCGTCGGCCATGCCACCGCAGAATTCTTCGACCAGTTCACGCGCAGTGACGCCGGCTGGCGCCACCACCACGCCCGGCTTTTTCACCCGGCCCGACACGGAGAAGCTGCGAAAGCCTTTGCGCTCGCGGCGGCCCTGCGCCGTCATCCACGCCGGGCCCTTCTCGATGATGTCGCGCACCCAGTAGAGCGTCTCCACATTCTGCTCCAGCGTCGGGCGGCCGAACAGGCCGACTTGCGCGACGTAAGGCGGGCGGTGGCGCGGCAGCCCGCGCTTGCCCTCGATCGACTCGATCATCGCCAACTCTTCGCCGCAGATGTAGGCGCCGGCGCCGCGACGCAGATGTAGCTTGGTGTGCGGCGTGAGGCCGGCCTGCTCGACCTTGGCGATCTCGGCGGCGAGCATCAGCCGCAATTCCGGGTATTCGTCGCGGATGTAGAGAAAAGTCTCCACCGCCTCGACCACCCAGGCCGCGATCAGCATGCCTTCAATGAAACGGTGCGGGTCGCGCTCGAGGTAATAGCGGTCCTTGAAGGTGCCCGGCTCGCCCTCGTCGGCGTTCACGGCGAACATGCGCGGCGCCGGCTCGGCGCGCACCAACGACCATTTGCGGCCGGTGGGAAATCCGGCGCCGCCGAGGCCACGTAATCCTGCTTCGCTCACCAGCTTGATGAGGTCGTCGCGCGTGCGTTTGCCCGCGAGGCAATCTTTCAGCAGCGCGTAGCCGCCATTCTTCTGATACGCGGCGAAATCGGTTTGCGGCTTCCAGGCATGCGGATGCGGCTTTGCCTTCACCGAAGCCGCGACCTTGTCCGGCGTTGCACTGAACGTCTGCAAGTGGCCGACGGCGCAGGCCGGCGCCCGGTCGCAGGCGCCCATGCAGGGCGCGCGCACCACGCGCACATCCTTGCCGAGCTTGCCCGGTAGCTCCTTCAACAATTTTTCCGCGCCGGCCATGGCGCAGGAGAGCGAGTCGCAAACGCGCACGGTGACAGCCGGCGGGGCGGGGCCCTCCTTCACCACGTCGAAATGCGAATAGAAGGTGGCGACCTCATAGACCTCGGTCAGCGCCATCTTCATCTCGAACGCCAGCGCGGCAAGGTGCGCGGCGGAGAGATGGCCGTAGTGATCCTGAAGCAGATGCAGATGCTCGATGAGCAGGTCGCGCCGGCGCGGACGATCGATGAGCAGCGCCAGCACATCGGCAAGCGCGACCGGGTCGACCTGGCGGCCCTTGGGTGTGCGCGGCGAGCGGCGCCGGCCGCCTGCGCCGTTGCCCTTTCCGCCGGACCGCGGCGGAGCCTGAATATTCATTGCGATCTCCGACTCGAAACTTGAAGCCGTTCCAGACTTCAAACAACCCCGCGCCCAAAATGGATTGATAGGCAATCTCTATCAATGGTAAGATCATTACTGCTCATTACTTGAGCAAGCATTCGCGCCAATTAGACACTAACATATTGACACTAAAGGCTTAATGGCTTGATCGACAAGCTCGACTTCATCCTGGCGCTGGCGCGGGAAAAACACTTCGGCCGCGCCGCGGAAGCCTGCGGCGTGACGCAGCCGACGCTGTCGGCCGGCGTGAAGCAGTTGGAGCAGCAGATGGGCGTGCTGCTGGTCAACCGCGGCTCGCGCTTCCAGGGCTTCACGCCGGAAGGCCAGCGCGTGCTGGAATGGGCGCGGCGCATCGTCGGCGACACGCGCTCGATGCGCGAGGAGATCAACTCGCTGCGGCACGGCCTCTCCGGCCGTTTGCGCATTGCCGCGATCCCGACGGCGCTGGCAATGGTCGCAACGCTCACCACGCCCTACCGCGAGCGGCATCCGAACGTTCAATTCACCATCTATTCGCGCAACTCACTCGAAGTGCTCGAGCTGCTGGAAAATTTTGAGATCGACGCTGGCGTCACCTACGTCGAGAACGAGCCGCTCGGCCGCGTCAATACCGTGCCGCTTTACCGCGAGCGCTACCGGCTGCTGACATCGGCGGACGCGCCGCTCGGCACCCGGGACAGCGTCACCTGGGCCGAGGTTGCCCAGGTCCCGCTCTGTCTGCTCACACCCGACATGCAGAACCGACGCATCATCGACCGGCTTCTCAAAAGCGCGGGCGGCGAATCGCGGCCGACGCTGGAATCGGATTCGATGATCCTGTTGTTCTCGCATGTGCGAACTGGCCGGTGGGCGAGCGTGATGCCGGCGCGGCTGGCCGAGACGCTTGGACTCACCGACACCATGCGCGCAATCCCGATCACCAATCCGGAGGCGGTGCAGACCATTGGTCTCGTGGTGCCGGCGCGCGAACCGATGACGTCGCTTACCGCCGCGCTGGTGAACGAGGCGCGGCGCGTCGCGTCATCGCTCGACGATTAGTCTTTGGTCTGACGTTGGGATGCCGCCCCTGCCTGCGTGTCATCGCGACACATTTTATTGTCGCGTCGCTTTTCGCACATGCGAAATAACGTCGCTAAATATTTCTGTCATATGCGGAGAAATTGTTTAAATTGTCTGGCACTTGCATGTTCGCGGACGGGGGCATTCGCGCGCATGTCTTTAAACGAGTTGGGCGCGAAGCGACGACTTCGCGTGCGGCGAAAACAGAAACTCGACGTAGGGACCAAGGAGGGCAGCGCATGAGTTTTCTTGATCGAAGTCACACTATTGCAAAACCCGGATTTAGCCGGTGGATGGTGCCGCCGGCGGCTCTGTGTATTCACTTATGCATCGGACAGGCCTACGCGTTCAGCGTATTCAACCTGCCGATGACCAAACTCATCGGCATTACGGCCTCGACTCCGCAGGACTGGAAACTGACCGATCTCGGCTGGATCTTCTCGATCGGCATCTTCTTCCTTGGCGCATCGGCGGCCGTGATGGGCCGCTGGGTCGAGGAAGGGGGCCCGCGCCGTGCGATGTTCACCGCCGGCTGCTGCTTCGGCGGTGGCTTCATCGTCTCGGCGATCGGCGTTTACCTGCACACGCTGTGGATCGTCTATCTCGGCTACGGCGTGATCGGCGGCTGCGGCCTCGGCCTTGGCTACATCTCGCCGGTGTCGACGCTGATCAAATGGTTCCCCGACCGCCCTGGCATGGCAACCGGCATGGCCATCATGGGCTTTGGCGGCGGCGCCTTCATCGCCTCACCGCTGTCGGTGTGGCTGATGGCGCGATTCTCGACGCCCACGCATGTCGGTGTCGCGGAAGCCTTCATCGGCCTCGGCATCATCTACTTCATCTTCATGATGGTCGGCTCCTGGATCGTGCGCGTGCCTGCACCGGGCTGGAAACCGGAAGGCTATGTTGCCCCGGTGGTGGCGCAGAAGCTAATCACCAAGAACGACGTCTATGTCTATGACGCGATCAAGACGCCGCAGTTCTGGCTGATCTGGTGGGTGCTCTGCCTCAACGTAACCGCCGGCATCGGAGTGCTCGGACAGGCCTCCGCTATGACGCAGGAAATGTTCCCCGGCAAGGTGACGCCCCTCGCGGCCGCCGGCTTCGTCGGGTTGCTCAGCCTGTTCAACATGGTGGGCCGCTTCTTCTGGGCTTCGACATCGGACTACATCGGACGCAAGAATACCTATTTCTGCTTCTTCGCGATTGGAACGGTGCTCTATGCACTGGTGCCATGGACGGGCTCGATCGGCAGCGTGTCGCTTTTCGTGCTCTGCTTCTTGGTAATCATCTCCATGTATGGCGGCGGCTTTGCCACCGTGCCGGCGTATCTCAAGGACATGTTCGGCACGCGCTATGTCGGCGCCATCCACGGTTGGCTGATCACGGCCTGGTCGATGGCCGGCATCTTCGGTCCGGTGCTGGTGAACTACATCCGCCAGTACCAAATCGACCATGGCGTGCCCAAGGCGCAAGCCTACAATACCACCATGTACATCATGGCGGGATTGCTGGTCATCGGCTTCCTCTGCAACTTCATGATCAAGGCCGTGCATCATCGCTTCCACATGAAACCCGACCACGAGGCCGAGCGCGCACAGGCGGAAGTTGCCGCCGTGAGCGAACCGGCCGGCGCGTAAGGAGCAACGAACATGCAAGAAACATCGATGGGTCTGAAGCTCGCGCTCGCCTGGGGCTTTGTCGGCGTTCCGCTGGCCTGGGGCGTGATCGAGACGATCATCAACGCCATGAAGCTGTTCCACTAAGGTTCGCAAAGCAAGAAAGGCGCCGTTCCCATCGGGAGCGGCGCTTTTTTATTTGCGCGACGAACGAGCGCTTATGCGACCTTGACGTCCATGTGCCTGAACATGGCCTTGCGCGACTCTTCGTCGTTCTCGGTCTTGAACGTGTGCTTGTGCTTGTCCTTGATGCCGAGTGCGCGCGCCGCCGCCGGCCGTGCCGAAATCTCTTCGACGAGACGCTTGAGATTGGGGAACTTGGCCCAGTGCTCCTCGCCGAGCACCATGGGCACAAGCCGCGCCCAGCCCCAGGTCGCCATGTCGACGATGCTGTAAGCGTCGCCAACGAGATATTTGTGCTTGCCGAGACGGTCGTTGAGGATGCCGTAGTGGCGTTGCGCCTCGAACATGTAGCGGTTGATGGCGTAATGGTTCTTCTCCGGCGCGTAATGACGGAAATGCACCGCCTGGCCGGAGAACGGCCCGACGCCGGAGGCCACGAACATCAGCCATGAATACAGCTCGCCATGCGCCTTCGGCGTCTTGGCCGGCATGAACTTGCCGGACTTCTCGCCCAGGTAGAGCAGGATGGCGTTGGAGTCGAACACCGTCGTGTCGCCGTCGACGATCGCCGGCACCTTGCCGTTCGGATTGATCGCCAGATACTCGGGCTTGTGCTGCTCGCCCTTGCGCCCATCGATCGGGACCGGCTCGTAGGGCAGCCCGGTTTCTTCGAGCATCAGCGCCACCTTCATCGGATTTGGCGCGGCGTTGTAATAGAACTTGATCATCCGTCACTCCCTAGGTTCAAAAACGGCGCGCATAGCATCACCCCGCGCATGGCCGCGCAAGCGGGGGGTCTCCCCGCTCGCGCCGATTTGAAACCGCGATGACTAGAACAATCCGACGATGCGGCCGTCCGGGCCGACGTCGATGGAATCGGCCGCCGGCACGCGCGGCAGGCCGGGCATGGTCATGATCTCGCCGCAGATCACCACCACGAACTCGGCGCCGGCGGAGAGCCGCACCTCGCGCACAGGAATGGTGAAATCGGTGGGCGCGCCTTTCGAATCGGCGTTGGTAGAGAAGGAGTATTGCGTCTTGGCGATGCAGACCGGCAGCTTGCCATAACCCATGCTCTCGAAATTAGCGAGCTGGTCGCGCACCGACTTGTCGGCGACGATATCTTTGGCGCGATAGATCTTCTGCGCGATGGTGCGCACCTTCTCCAGCAGCGGCATTTCGTCGGGATAAAGCAGCTTGAGCTTGCTCTTGCCGCTCTCCACCACCTTGACCACGGCGCGGGCAACGTCGGCCGCGCCCTCCCCGCCCATTGCCCAATGATCGGCCATCAGCGCGTCGACGCCGAGCTTCTTGCAGGCGTCCTTGACCAGCGCGATTTCGGCCTCGGTGTCGGCGGAAAATCGGTTGATCGAAACCACGGGGACGATGCCGAAGTTCTGCATGTTCTCGACGTGGCGCTGCAGGTTCGCCATGCCGGCGGCGAGCGCCTTCAGGTCTTCCTTTTTGAGGTCTTCTTTCTTGACGCCGCCGTGCATCTTCAGCGCACGGATAGTGGCGACTAGCACCACGGCGTCCGGCGCGATGCCGGTCTTGCGGCACTTGATGTCGAGGAATTTCTCGGCGCCGAGGTCGGCGCCGAAACCGGCTTCGGTCACTACGTAATCGGCGAGCTTAAGCGCGGTGGTGGTGGCGAGCACCGAGTTGCAGCCATGCGCGATATTGGCAAAGGGGCCGCCGTGGATGAAGGCGGGCGTGCCTTCCAGCGTCTGCACCAGATTGGGCGACAGCGCGTCCTTCAACAGCGCGGTCATCGGCCCTTGCGCCTTCAATTCGCCGGCGCGCACCGGTTTACGATCGCGGGTATAGGCGACGACGATATTGGCGAGGCGGGCCTTGAGGTCGTCGATATTCTTGGCGAGGCAGAACACCGCCATCACTTCGGACGCGACCGCGATGTCGAAGCCGTCCTCGCGCGGGAAGCCGTTGGCGACGCCACCGAGGGAGGAAACGATGGAGCGTAGCGAACGGTCGTTCATGTCGACG
Source organism: uncultured Alphaproteobacteria bacterium (assembly GCA_963753925.1). Taxonomy (GTDB): domain Bacteria; phylum Pseudomonadota; class Alphaproteobacteria; order Rhizobiales; family Xanthobacteraceae; genus Pseudolabrys. The sequence continues at coordinate 10,855 of CAVWEF010000003.1, read as the reverse complement.
GCGCGGCGCCAGGTGATGCGGCGGCCGTCGATGCCGAGCGCATTGCCCCAATAGATGTGGTTATCGATCAGCGCGCAGAGCAGGTTGTTGGCCGCCGCGATGGCGTGGAAGTCGCCGGTGAAATGCAGATTGATGTCTTCCATCGGGATCACTTGCGCGTACCCGCCGCCGGCGGCGCCGCCCTTGACGCCGAAGCAAGGCCCCAGCGAGGGCTCGCGCAAACAGCACATGGCCTTCTTGCCGATATGGTTGAGCGCGTCAGTAAGGCCGACAGTGGTCGTGGTCTTGCCCTCACCCGCCGGCGTCGGCGTGATGGCCGAGACCAGGATCAGCTTGCCGTTCGGCTTGTCGGCGAGCGACTTGATGAAGTTCATCGACACCTTGGCCTTGTAGTGGCCATAGGGTTCGAGATTTTCCGGCGCGATGCCGAGTTTCTCCTTGGCCAGCTCCATGATCGGCCGCGGCTTGGCGGCCTGGGCGATTTCAATGTCGGATTTCGGTTTCTGATGCTGCGAGGCGGGCATGGGGGCGGGTCCGTTTTTTGAAAATGATGATCAGGCGAATCTCGCCCCGGCGGCGAGCTTGGCGGTGGAGGCATATTCGCCGGCGTCGATCTTCTTGCCGTCAGCGGGTTGCACGCGGGTGATCTTGAAGCGGCCGTCGGCGCAGACGACGGTGAAGCCATCCTTCTCGACGGCGACGACCTCGCCGAGCTTGCCGGCGATGCCCTTCGGATCCTTGGCCGGCATCGGCTTGGCGTCGAAGATTTTCAGCGTCTTGCCGTCCAGCGTCGTCCAGGCGCCGGGCGCCGGGTTGCAGCCGCGGATCAGCCGGTCGATCTGCTCCCACGGCTTGCCCCAGTCGATCTTGGCGTTGCCCGGACCGCAGCGACCTTCGTAGGTCGCCTTCGACTCGTCCTGCTTGATGCGCGGCGCCTTGCCCGCTTTGACCAGGTCGACGCCTTCGAGCATGGCATCGACGCCCATGGGAAACAGGCGGTCGAAATAGACGGTGCCGAGCGTGTCGTTCGGGCCGATCGGTGTCTTCTTCTGGACGAGGATGTCGCCGGTATCGAGCCCGTTGTCGGGCCAGAAGATCGACAGGCCGGTCTCTTTCTCGCCCTTGATGATCGGCCAGTTGATGGCGGAGGCGCCGCGATAGGCCGGCAGCAGCGAGGGGTGATACTGGATCGAGCCGTGCGTCGGCGCGTTGAGGAACTCCTCCGGCACGAACAGCGTGACGAACGCCATCACCTGCAAATCGGGCTTGAGCGCCTTGAAATCGGTCAGCACCGTGGCGTCCTTGTAAGATGCGGGCTGATAGACCGGGAGCTTCGCCGCGATTGCCGCTTCCTTCAGCGGATCGGCCTTGGCGCCTTCCTTTTCCGGCGCCACATAGACGGCGACGACATCTTCGCCGCGCTTGAGCAGCGCTTCCAATACGGCCTTGCCGAACGCCTGCTGGCCGTGAACCACGATACGCATTGACTAACGCTCCCTGAATTTTCCTAACGGTCCCGGACGCGGTGACTGCGTCCGGGACACGGCATTTGTTATGCCGCCGCCTTCGACTTGTCGGGCGCGGTGATCGCGCCCGAGACCTTGATCTCGGCGATCTGCGCCGCGGTATAGCCGAGCACCTTGGATAGGATTTCCTCGGTATGCTCGCCGAGCAGCGGCGAGCGCTGCACCTTAGCGGGTGAATCCGACAGCTTGATCGGATTGCCGACGGTCAGGTACTTGCCTCGCACCGGATGGTCGACCTCGACAACGGTACCGGTCTTGCGCAGCGACTCGTCCTCGACAATCTCCTTCATCGACAGGATCGGCCCAACCGGAATATCGACCTTATTGCAGATGTCCATGACCTCGAACTTGGTCTTGGTCATGGTCCATTCCTCAATCCGCGCAAAAATCTTTTTCAGCCGCGGCAGGCGCGCCTTCGGCGTGGCATAGTCTGGATCGGTCGTCCAGGTGGGCTCGCCGATCAGGTCGCAGATCGGGCCCCACACCGGCGCCTGGGTAATGAAATAAATGTAGGCGTCGGGATCGCTCTCCCAGCCCTTGCACTTGAGCAGCCAGGCCGGCTGACCGCCGCCAGAATCGTTGCCGGCGCGGGGCACCGCTTTGCCGAACGGCACGCCTTCACTGTACTGGCTGTACTCTGTAAGCGGGCCGTGCGTGAGGCGCTGTTGATCGCGCAGCTTAACGCGGGTGAGATTGAGCACGCCATCCTGCATCGCGCATAGCACGCGCTGGCCGCGGCCGGTCCGGATGCGCTGATAGAGCGCCGAGACGATGCCGAGCGCGAGATGCACGCCCGTGCCGCTGTCGCCGATCTGCGCGCCGGTCACCAGCGGTGGTCCTTCGCGGAAGCCGGTGGTGGAGGCGGCGCCGCCGGCGCATTGCGCGACGTTCTCGTAGACCTTGCAGTCTTCGTAGGGTCCGGGGCCGAAGCCCTTGACCGAGGCGACGATCATGCGCGGGTTGAGCTTGTGCACGTACTCCCAGGTCAGGCCCATGCGGTCGAGCGCGCCGGGGGCGAAGTTCTCCACCAGCACGTCGCAGGTCTTGATCATCCGGTTGAGGATATCCATGCCCTTGGGATGCTTAGAGTTGATGGTGATCGACCGCTTGGTGCCGTTGAGCATGGTGAAATACAAGCTGTCGGCATTGGGCACGTCGCGCAACTGGCCGCGCGTGATGTCGCCGGCGCCGGGGCGCTCGACCTTCATCACGTCGGCGCCCATGTAAGCGAGCAACTGCGTACAGGTCGGACCCGATTGCACGTGGGTGAAGTCGAGAATGCGAACGCCCTGCAGCGCGAGGCCCGCCTGCCCGTAAGGCTTGCTGCTCGGCTTCGGCAAGCCGTTCGATTTGCCGTTGCCGCTTGCCTTTGCCGAGTTCGCCGATTTCGAGACCTTACGGGCCGCCTTCTTGGAGGCGGCCCTCACTTTGGATTGCTTCCCACCCTTTTGTTTATTCTTTGCCATTTTCTGCTCCTCCAACTTTTCGTTTTGCCCCACTCCCTATCGGGAGCCGCCACTTAAAACTTTCAGCGGCCACGACCCCCGTTCGCGCGGGGGCCGCGACTTCCTTTATTTCTTCTTCAGCGCGCTTTGCGGGTTGAGATTACCGATGCGGCCGCTTTCGCTGCCGGCCGCCGGGTCGAGCACCGCGTTGATGAGCGTCGGCTTGCCGGAGTCCATCGCTTCGTTCACGGCGCGCTTGAGCTCGTCGGGCGAGGTTGCATTGACGCCGACGCCGCCGAAGGCCTCCATCATCTTGTCGTAGCGCGAGCCTTTGACGAAGACGGTGGGCGCCGGATCCGAACTTCCACCGCGATTGACGTCGGTGCCGCGATAGATGCCGTCGTTGTTGAAGATGACGACGCAGACCGGCAACTTGTAGCGGCAGATCGTTTCCACCTCCATGCCGGAGAAGCCGAAAGCCGAATCGCCTTCGATCGCCAGCACCGGCTTGCCGGTCTCGATGGCCGCAGCGATGGCGTAGCCCATGCCGATGCCCATGACGCCCCAAGTGCCAACGTCGAGCCGCTTGCGGGGCTGGTACATGTCGATGACGCCGCGCGTGAGATCGAGCGCGTTAGCGCCTTCGTTGACCAGGATCGCGTCCGGACGCTCCTTGACGATCGTGCGCAGCACGCCGAGCGCGCCGTGATAATCCATCGGCACGTTGTTGTTCATCAGACGAGGCGCCATCTTGGCGACATTTTCCTCGCGTTTTTTCGCGACGCTGCCGACCCAGTCCGCCGGCGCGGCCGGCCACTTGCCGTCGATGCCGGCAAGAAGAGCCGCCACGCAGGAGCCGATGTCGCCGACCACCGGTGCCGCGATCTCGACATTGGAGTCCATTTCCTTCGGCTCGATGTCGATCTGGATGAATTTTTTCGGAGCCTCGCCCCAGCTCTTGCCCTTGCCGTGTGACAAGAGCCAGTTGAGCCGCGCACCGATCATCATGACGACGTCCGAGTCCTTGAGCACTGTCGAGCGGGCGGCGCCGGCGCATTGCGGATGCGTGTCGGGCAACAGGCCCTTGGCCATGCTCATGGGCAGGAACGGAATGCCGGTCTTTTCGACCAACGCGCGGATCGCGTCGTCGGCCTGCGCATAGGCTGCGCCCTTGCCGAGGATGATGAGCGGGCGCTTGGCGCTTTTCAGAACATCGAGGGCGCGCTTAACCGCCGCCGGCGCCGGGATTTGCGCTGGCGCGGGATCGATGACTTTCACCAGCGACTTCTGCCCGGCCTCCGCATCCATCACCTGACCGAACAGCTTGGCCGGCAGGTCGAGATAGACGCCGCCCGGACGCCCGGAGACGGCGGCGCGGATCGCGCGCGCGAGACCGATACCGATGTCTTGCGCATGCAGAATGCGGAAGGCCGCCTTGCACAACGGCTTGGCGATGGCGAGCTGGTCCATTTCCTCGTAGTCGCCCTGCTGCAGGTCGACGACCTCGCGCTCGGAGGAGCCCGAGACCAGGATCATCGGAAAACAGTTCGTCGTGGCGTTGGCGAGCGCAACCAGGCCGTTGAGAAAGCCTGGCGCCGACACCGTGAGGCAGATGCCGGGCTGTTGGGTCAGGTAGCCTGCGATCGCCGCGGCGTTGCCGGCGTTTTGCTCGTGCCGGAACGAGATGACGCGAATGCCGGCGGCTTGTGCCATGCGGCCGAAGTCCGTGATCGGGATGCCGGGTACGCCGTAGATCGTCTTGATGCCGTTTAGCTTCATCGCATCGATGATGAGATGAAAGCCGTCCGTCATCTCGCGCTCTGCTTCGGGCGCGGCCGTCGGTTTCTTTTCTTGCACTGCTGCTTCAGCCATGGGAGTCCTCCCCCTTAGGTCCTATCGTCGGGCCTGTCAGTCCAAATAGTCGGCATAACGCCGCACGTGCTCGGCAAGGCCGAGCGCGTGGTCGCGCACGAGCTCTTCGGCGCGGCCGGTATCGCGCGTCTCCAGAGCTTCGATGATGTTCATGTGATCGCGAATCGAACGGTCGGCACGATCCTTTTCGCCGATCGTCTTGCGCCGGATCATGCGCATATGCGTGAACAGGTTTTCGGCGAGATCGATGAGTACGGCGTTGCGGCTCATGCGAATGATCGTCTGGTGGAATTCGATATTGACCTCGGAATATTCGTCGAGATGCGCGCGCAGATGACCGCCCTCGAACGTCGCGAACATTTCGCGCAAACCGGCAATTTCCGCGTCGCTTGCGTGTTGGGTAATCAACCGCGCCGCCATGCTTTCCAGCGCCGCCCAGGCTGTGATCATCTCGATCGCTTCGGCCTTGGTCTTGCGCACCACATAAATGCCGCGCCGCGGCACCGAGCGCACGAAGCCTTCGCTTTCGAGCTGCGCCAGCGCCTCGCGCACCGGCGTGCGGCTGATGCCGAAATCCTGCGCCAGTTTGCGCTCGTCGAGGCGGATGTCGTCGCGGCTGCGATAGATGTCCATCGCCACGATGGCGTTCTTCAGCGCGGCATAGGCCTTGTGCTTGAAGCTCGGCGCGGCGGTGATGGGAGCAAGTGCCGGCTGGGTAAGATACGAAACACTTGCCTGAGCGGGTTCGCTGACGCGAACGCTCGGACGATGAAGGCCTCGGTTCCGGGTACTCATGACTGGTATACAATATGCCAGCAACGATGCCGCGGGCAATGCAAATTTACGCGAAGGAATCCCTCCGTGGCTTTGACTCCACGGAGGGCAATCGGATTGCTTAGGTGCTCCTCATTTGCCGTGCGCGCATCGGTTTCAGCACGAACAGCGCCAGCGCGACCACGGCGATATTCATGAGCGCGGTGACCACGAACACTGCATGCCAGCTTCCGGTGTG
>CAVWEF010000002.1:0-62788 GCA_963753925.1 uncultured Alphaproteobacteria bacterium | reverse complement strand
CTGTATTCCTCGCGCTCGACGGCAAGCGCGCTCTGCTCGCCGGCGGCAATGCGGCGGCGGCCTGGAAGGCGGAGCTGTTGTCGGCGGCCGGCGCGCGGGTGGACGTTTACGCCGAGACGCCCTCCGAGAATTGCTGCAATCCTAGCCATCCCGCCACGCGGCGAGATCGTCCTGCACCGCCGTGTGTGGGCGGCCGATAATCTGAAAGATGCGACAATCGCCATCGGCGCCTTCGAGAACGATGAAGCTGCCGCGGGATTTGCGGCCGCCGCCCGCGCCGAGGCGTGCCGGTCAACGTGATCGACAAGCCGGCGTTCTGCGATTTTTCCTTCGGTTCCATCGTCAATCGCTCACCATTGGTAATCGGCATTTCGACCGACGGCGCGGCGCCGGTTTTCGCCCAGGCGATCCGAGCGAAACTCGAAGCGCTGCTGCCGCAGGGCTTTGCGCTGTGGGCCGCGGCCGCTTCGCGCTGGCGCGAGGCGGTGAGGCATCGGGTCTGCCCTTTGCCGGCCGGCGTAAATTTTGGCAGCTCTTCACCGCGCACGCGGTGACGCATCCGGATCGCACGCCGAGCGATGGCGACTTCGCCAACTTCATCGCTGCGGTAAAGGGCCAAGGCGCCGCGGTGGAAAGCGGCTTGGTCACGCTTGTCGGCGCCGGACCAGGCGATGCGGAACTGCTCACCTTGCGCGCGGTGCGCGCGCTGCAGTCGGCCGACGTCATCCTGTTCGACGATCTCGTCTCTTGCGACGTGCTCGACTTCGCCCGCCGCGAGGCGAAGAAGCTTCTGGTCGGCAAGACCGGCTACGGCCCGTCGTGCAAGCAGGACGACATCAATGCGCTGATGGTGAGCCTCGCCCGCCAGGGCAAGCGCGTGGTCCGCCTCAAGGGCGGCGATCCATTGATCTTCGGCCGCGCCGCCGAAGAAATTGCAGCCTGCAAGGCCGCGAGCATCCCCGTTGAGGTGGTGCCTGGCATCACCGCGGCGCAGGGCGCCGCCGCGAAATTGGCGCTGCCCTTAACCGACCGCAAGCACGCGCGCCGGCTGCAATACGTCACCGGCCACGCCAAAAACGGCAGGCTGCCGACGGATATAGATTGGCAGAGCTTTGCCGATTCGGCGACGACCACCGCGGTGTACATGCCGGTGCGCACGCTTGCCGCGCTCGCCGCAAAGGCCATCGCCGAAGGGCTCGATCCCGACACGCCCGCGGTGGCGATCGCCTCGGCAACGCGCTCCGAACAGGCCGTCGTCACGGCGCCGATTTCCGCGCTTGCGGCGCAAATCGAGAAGGCCGCTCTGCGCGGACCGGTCCTGGTCCTGTTCGGCCAAGTCTGTGGCGAACTCGCTGTGGCTGCGTCAAACGCGGTCAGCTCCACCGAAAAGCGGACCAGCGCGTGAGCGGAATGCGACGCATGAAATGGTGGGCGCTGTAGGGATTGACAGCCGAGTTCGACCGCGCCAGGAGAGCCTGGGTCGTATTTTAGAAGGTCTTCGTCTTTTGTCCGGTTGATGGCAGATGAGCGTGACGCTTGTGAGTGGCCGATAGCGCGCGGTCGACAGTTTCCTTGGCGTAGCCGCGATAAGCTTGCGCTGTCTTGTGACCTGACAAACCGCGGCCTTGGCCTTCGGTAAGTTCTCCTTTTAGAACTGTCCCGGAAAATGACATGCCGCAAAATGTCCAGGCTGGGACTCGACCAGCGGCGGCGGTACCTCGGCGCAGATTGCCTTGGCGATCTGGCAACGGGTACGAAAGCGGCAGCCGGAGGGCGGATCGATCGCGCTCGGCGGCTCGCCTTGCAGCGGGAGGCGCTTGCGTTTTGTTTCGATTGTCGCATCGGGGATCGGCACCGCGGAAATCAGATAACGAGTGTAGGGATGCAGCGGTTCCGCGAACAGCGTGTCGGCCGACGCGACCTCGGCCACTTTGCCCAGATAGAGCACCACCACGCGGTCGGAGATGTGGCGCACGACGGCGAGATCATGAGCGATAAAGAGATAAGTCAGTCCGAAGCGCTCCTGCAGATCGATCAGCAGATTGATGATCTGCGCCTGGATGTTGACGTCGAGCGCCGATATTGGCTCATCGGCGATGATGAAATCCGGCCGCACAGAGAGAGCGCGTGCTATGGAAATGCGCTGGCGTTGACCTCCGGAGAATTCGTGCGGATAGCGTGCGGCTGCCTTTGCACTCAGGCCGACGACATCGAGCAATTCGCCGACGCGCTCTTTGGTCTCCGCTTCCGTTTTAGTAATGGCGTGAAAGCGCAAGGGCTCACTCAGGATTTCGCCCACCGCCATGCGCGGATTCAGCGAGGCATAGGGATCCTGAAAAACCATCTGCATATGCCGCCGCAATGGCCGAATTTGCGCCTGCGATGCATTGGCGATGTCCTGGCCCTGAAAGATTACCGAACCGGACGTCGGCTGATGAATACGCGCAACGACACGTGCGAGCGTCGATTTCCCGCAACCGGATTCTCCGACGAGACCGACGGTCTCGCCTTGTGCGATGTCGAGATCGACGCCGTCAACCGCATGAACCACATTCCGCTTGCCGAAAAACGTGTCTTTCGGCAGCGGAAAATGTTTCGTGACGCCGCGCAATTCGAGCATGCGTGCGCCGCGTTTGATCACGGTGCCGGTGCCGTGATCCATGCCGGCCTTCGCTTCGGCCGGCGCGCTGGCACCCGTGGCGGGCGGCGGCAAGTGCTCGCCCGCTTGCGTCACCCAGCATCGTCCCTTTTGTCCGGGCGCAACCTCAAGGAGTTCCGGGTGCTCGTCGCATTTGGCGATGCGAAACGGGCAGCGCGGCGCAAACCGGCAGCCTAGTGGCAGGGCAATAGGATCCGGCGGCGTGCCTTCGATGGTGACCAGCCGCCTTTGTCCTGGAACGTGGCGATCAATCCGCGGCACCGCATTGATTAAGGCCCAGGTGTAGGGGTGGCGCGGGTCGGAAAGGATTCTTTCTGTCGGACCCTCCTCGACAATCTCGCCGGCATACATCACAGCGACACGCGAGCAAACACTTGCGATCACGCCGAGATTGTGACTGATCAGGACGATGGCGGTGTTGAAGTCGCGGTTGAGCTCGACGAGAAGGTCAAGAATCTGCGCCTGGATGGTGACGTCGAGCGCGGTGGTCGGTTCGTCCGCCAGCAAGAGCGCGGGCTCATTGGAGAAGCCCATCGCCAGCATCACGCGCTGGCGCATGCCACCGGAAAATTGATGCGGATAGCTGTCGATCGCGCGCTCGGGCGCCGTGATCCCCATGCGGCCGAGCAGGCTCACCGCGCGGTCAATCGCTTGCTCTTCGGTGAATTGACCGTGCACCACCATGGTTTCGGCAAGCTGGCGGGCGATCTTCAGCACCGGATTGAGCGAGGTCATCGGATCTTGGAAGATCATGGCCATGTCGACGCCGCGGATTTTGCGCAATTCGTCGAGGTTCATCGTCACAATCTCGCGGCCGTGGAACAGAATCTGGCCGCTGACGATGCGGGCCGGCTCTTCAAGCAAGCGCATCAGTGAGAGCGCGACGACGGTTTTTCCGGACCCGGATTCCCCCACAATGCCAAGCGTCTCGCCGGCGGCGACCGAGAAGCTGACGCCGTCGACGGCGCGCACGACGCCCTCATCAGTGAAGAATTGTGTGCGCAACTCGCGCACCTGGAGAATTGGCCCGCTATGGCCCGTTTCTGCCGGCGTAGGCGAAGTTCGATGGGTGATGTCGTGCATGGTCATGGCCTCACCACCGGCGCGACTTGGGATCGAGCCAGTCGCGCACGCCGTCGCCGAGGAAGTTGAAGCCAAGCACGATCGACAGAATGGCGAGACCAGGAAACGAGGCGACCCACCATTGCTCGATCAATTCGCGCCCTTCGGACACCATTGAGCCCCATTCGGGGGTTGGCGGCACCACGCCGAGGCCGAGAAAGGAAAGACCGGCGAAAGTGATGATCGCATTGCCGACGTCGAGCGTGACCAAAACAATGAGGGGGCCGATCGAATTCGGGATGATGTGGCGAACGAGGATGCGTGCCGGGCTAAAGCCAACGACGACAGCGGCTTCGACATATTCCTGCGAGCGCTGGATGATGATCAGGCTGCGCGCGAGGCGCGCAAATTTCGGCCACCAGACCACGAGCATGGCAATGATGGTATTGGTCGTTCCGATGCCCAGGGCAGCCGCAATCGCAAGCGCGAGAATGATGGGCGGGAAGCAAAAGACGAGGTCGGTGACGCGCATGATCACTTCTTCGATTCTGCCGCGCGCATAGGCCGCAATGCCTCCGACCAGCGTTCCGAACAGGGCGGCGACCGCGACCACAACAAATCCGGTAAAAAGCGAAATTCGCGCGCCGTAAAGAAGGCGGGTCAGAACGTCGCGGCCGAGCAGGTCGGTGCCGAGCCAGTGGACAAACGATGGCGGCTGCAGGCGCATCGTCACGTCCACTAGATCGGGTGGGTAGGGGGTCAGAACCGGCGCGAAGATCGCGACCAGTATCCACACGAGAATGATCAGTGCGCCGACGCCGGGCAGCCCGTAGCGGTGCAGAGAACGCCGCCATTTTGACCTTGGCATTATCACAGCGACAAGGGTGCCCGATTCCACGACGCTCATCGCAAGACCCGCGGATCGAGAAGGGCGTAACTTATGTCGATCAGCAGATTGATGACCAAATAAGTGATCGCGACCATCAGCGTGATGCCCATGATGGCGGGAAAATCCAGTGCTGCGGCGCTGCGGAAAGTGTAGCGGCCAAGACCTGGCCAGGAAAAAATTGTTTCCGTCATCACCGCGCCGGTAAGAAGATTGGCATAGGCAAGACCGCCTAGCGTCACGACGGGAATTAGCGCATTGGGCAATATATAACTCACGACAATCCGCCACTCAGCCAATCCTTTGGCGCGTGCGACGCGGACATAGTCCTGTTGGATGCTTTCCAGCATGCTCGCACGTGTCGTTCGCGTGACGAGCCCGAGCGTCGAGGCGGCGAGCACGGTCGCCGGCAAGATGAGATGAGCCGCTGCGTCGTAGAACGCGCCCCAATCGCCGGCGACTATGCTGTCAATGAGATAAAGCCCGGTCACGTGAGGTGGAGGAAAAGCGATCGCGTCAAGGCGGCCGGGTCCTGGCGCGATCTGTAGTTCGCCGTAGAAGATAGCGAGCACAATAAATGCAAGCCAGAAGGTCGGCGAGGATACACCGATCAATGAAATAAAGCGCGCAACGTGATCGATCCAGCTGTCGCGTCGCACGGCGGCTATGATGCCGAGGGGTATTCCGATTACAATGGAAAGGAGAAATCCAGCGGTCGCAAGTTCAATGGTTGCCGGCGCGTAATTGATGATGTCGTCGAGTACGGGACGCTGCGAGGCGATCGAGATGCCGAGATCCCCGTGGATCAATGCTTTTAAGAAGATGAAATAGCGCTCCCAAAGCGGCAAATCGAGCGCCCACTTGGCGCGAAACGCTTTCAGGAATTCCGGATTCGATGCCGCTAAGTCACCGAGTTGGGCGAGCGCTGGATCGCCCGGAACGGTATTGGCAATCAGGAAGATCACGAGCGTCGCAAGGATCGCCAACACGGCAGCGGCCGCGAGCCGGGACAGAATATAGCGCAGCATAAGCTACGCACCCCTCGACGGCTCAAGTGACTTGCGCAGGCGCGTTTGTGCCGGTGGGTCGGTCGTCAGGGCATCCTCCCAAAAAGTTTATTATACGCCCTTTGGATCGTACTAAATTTTTGATGAGGGGGGTGTCAAATCCAAACTACGATATCGGCAGCGGTAAGACCAACAATATTATAAGGTGCGGGTGGCGGTGGAGGCAGCGCTGTGGCGCTCGGCTAGAAGCCTCATCAATGCGATGTGGAAAAAGGAAGGGCGGCCGCTGCAGCCGCCCTTCATATTTCACAGCTGTGATGTTGGCGAGCTTTAGGCCTTCGGCTTAACGCCATTTAGATCGAGCATCCAGCCTGCCGCTGTGAGCGGGAAGGCGCCGATCGATTGACGGACCGCGATCTGATAAACCGGCTGGAACAGGATGAAGTGATTGGCCTGATCGACCATCACCTTCTGCCACTCCACCCACATATCGGCGCGCTTCTTGGCATCCGGCTCGACATAGGCCTTAAAGGCCAGATCGTATGTCTCCTTCGGCACGGTCCAATGCACGCGCTTGGCGACGCGCTGCACGACGGCGGCCGCCCACAGAAGATTGTCGACCGCCGGCGGATTCCAGAACGTGAGGACGCCGCCTTTGGACTTACCGCCGGTATATTCCGTGCGCAGATTGACCTGATCCATCGGCTTGAGCGTTGCCTTGATGCCGACGCGAGCGACGTCGGATTGGATTTTCTGCGCGAGATCCTGATAGGTCACACCTTGGACCGCGGCGTTGCCATAAGAAATCTCGAACTCAAAGCCGTTCGGGAAGCCGCCCTTGGCGAGCAGTTCCTTGGCCTTGGCTGGATCGTTGCGGAAGCCGATCTTGCGTGCGATCTCTTCCGTCGAGCCCTCTACCCCGATCGGCAGGAAGTGAGCCGGCCGAAGCGCCGCGCCGCCCAGCATCGAATTCTTGATGCCATCATAGTCGATCGCATAGCCGATTGCTTGGCGGCACTCCTTGACCGCAAGCGCCTTGTTGAATTCTGCTTCCTGCGTCAGCGCCATGTAGACGAAATCGAGGCTCTTAAGCGGATCGAGCCGCACGTCTTTATCGCTCTTGAGAGACGCGATCTGCTCCGGGATCAGGTTGAACGCGGCATCAATGTCTCCGCGGCGGACTGCGAGCATTTGCGCTGCGCCGTCGCTGATGTGGCGGATCACGACACGCTCGAAGGGAAGTTTTCCGCCCCAATAGTGGTCGTTGCGCACAAGTTGGATCTGTGCGTTGCGCTCCCAAGCCGCGATCTGATAGGCGCCGGTGCCTGCGGAATGACCGTTAAGCCACGTGGTAGCCTTGTCCTTTTCTTTGGCGTCGGCCGCGGCGGTGCCGCCTTGTGCTTCCACTACCTTTCGTTCCATCGCCACGAATTCCGGCGCAGCGAGAACGGTGAGGATCGGTTGCGCCGGCTCCTTGAGGACGATGTCGAACGTGTGGTTGTCGACGACCGCGACGTGATCGATGTTGGCGATATATTGCGAGGGCTGATCCTTGAGATTGATCACGCGCTCAAACGACCATTTCACATCCTCGACGGTCATCGGCGCCCCCGACGCGAACTTTACGCCGTCACGCAAGGTGAAACGCCAGCCTTTACCGTCCGGCGTGCGAGCCCATTTGGTGGCCAATGAAGGCTTCACATTAATGTAGTCGCCCGGGGTCATGGTCACCAGCGGGTCGTAGGCTGCGGAAACCGTCATCGGCGAGGTGTATTGGGCAAGCCGCGCGGGATCGAGCGTGATCGTGTCGCTGATGTCGATGCCAAGAACGAGCGCGTTCTTGCGCGTCTGGGCGAAGATGCGGTCGGGCAACAGCCCTGCAAATGCCGCACCGCCGACGCCGAGAAGCTTCATGGTCTGGCGGCGGCTCAGCCATCTGCCTTGGTCGAATACCATAGTGATTATCCTCCCTGACTGTTGATCGTTTGGTGCCCGCGAAAGCTGTGTCGCGCGTTCGGGCACCGCGTCCTTGCGGTGAACCCTGTGGCTAACTCTAGCACCATTTAGATCGCTTGATAGGCTGCCAAATATGGTCCAAAGCTAAGAGAAACATGGCAGGCGTGTCACTGACTTCAGTTGATGGTTCCGCGGCGTAAGGTGCAGGGCTGGGTCCGGCTGACGAACAACGACCGTTGATTCTGCGGTGGGGTCGGGACCCGGTGCCGATTACAAATCTTCGCTAGGCCGACGTCTGATAGCCCCAAGCTCTCCGCGAGCTTTGTCATTGGCATCGACCAGACGAGATCGTAGAGCGCTTGTCGTGTCAGGTTTGGCATCGCAGGGCAGGTTACTAGAGATTCTTCGGCCGTACCTTTTGCGATCAGCAGCTATTTCATGGGCCATATCATGGGCGTGAAAACTTGGGTCACGACCGCAAAATTTAGTCTTCAATATAAATCAGAAAGTTAAATGGTGGGCGCTGTAGGGATTGAACCTACGACCTCTCCCGTGTGAAGGGAACGCTCTCCCGCTGAGCTAAGCGCCCGGCCGTAACGGCCGGGCGATATAAGGAGCGCAGCGGAAAGGTGTCAAGCGAGGCGGCGTAATGCCGCCGCGTCAGTTCGGCTTGTCGTCGTGCGGCAGGCGCGAGGCGTGGCTCTGCAGCGCGCGGATGCGGTCGGCGAGATTGCCGCCGTTGCCCGGTCCGGTGTCGGCGAAGGCCGCCTCAGCGTGTTCCGTGTCGCTGCTTTTGACGGCCTCGTCCTCGGCCATCTCGGTGGCGAGGATGGCATCGATCGGCGAGTTCGGGCCTTCCAGCGCCGAGGCAAGCCGCGCCACTTCCGCGGCGACGTCGTTGATGCGTTCGCGCAGCAGGGCGTTCTCCACCCGCTCCGACGCCCAGGACTCCTCGGTCTCGCGCTTGTGGGCGGCGAGTTCGCGGGCAAGGCGGCCGCGCTCATCGTTGGCTTGCGCGAGTTCGGCCTGCAGCTGCGAACGCTCGGTGCGGAGTGCTTCGGTCGCGGAGCTGGTGCGGCCGTCGAGTTCGGTCAAGGCGGCGCGCAGATCGGCTTCCGTCTTGCGCGCGGTTTCGATTTCGGTCGTCAGGTGGCGCAGCTCAGTTTCGTTCTGCGTCAGGACCTTTGTCTGATCAGTCAGGCGGTTTTCCAGATCCATGGCGCGGCGGCCGAGGATTTCGGCCTCGGTCGTCTGCGCGACAAGTTGCTGCTCGAGCTCGGAGACGCGCCGGCCGAGATTTTCGACCTTGGTGCGCTCCTCGGTGAGTTCTTGCGTCGCCGCCTTGAGTTCCAGGCGTTCTGAATCGCGGCGGTCTTCAACGGCTTTGACCTCTTCGCCGGCCACGGTGAGCCGGTCCTTGAGCGCATCGACCTGGGTTTTCAGCGCCACGATCTCGACCTTCTGGGCGTCGGCCTGGTTCGAGCGCTCGTCGAGTTCACCGACCAGCTTGGCCAATTCCTCTTCCTTGGCAGTGAGCGCGCGCTGCGCGTCCAGCATGGCGCTGGTCTTGACGGCGAATTCCTCTTCGGTCGCGCGCAACTGGTCGCGCAGCGCCTTGTCGCGCGCTTCGAGAGCAAAAATGGTGGCGGTTTTTTCGCCGAGCTCGATCTTGAGCCGGTTGATGGCGTCGCCCTTCTTGCCCAGTTCGGCAAGCTGGCTGGTGGATTTGGTCTTGAGCTGGTCGACGCTCATTTCCAGGCGCCGCGTCGACATGGCGAATTCCGCGCGCAGCTGGTCCTTGTCGGCCTGAATCTCCGCCATCGACAGCGGCGTTGCGGCTTCAAGGCGCCGCATGGTCAGCCGCACCGCGCGGCCGTGCACCAGGGGAATGACGACGAGACCGATCAGAGCCGCGACGAGGAACCCGATCCCGAAATACATGATCGGTTCAATCATGAAACGACGCCTCCAATGCGCCTCTCCCGCCTAACCCCACGGAAACCATTACATGAGGGGGCACGGCCCGCCAGCATAAGCCAAGATTAACCTAAACCCGGCGGCGCGTCGCGCCCGGCTGATCAGGTCTGGCGGTTAATAGGCGAATTCGGCCCCTAAGAAGGGGTTCCAGGTCGCTTTCGGCGTGAATTTCAAATAGCCGATATTGGCGCCCAGCCGCAGCCCGACGCCGGAGCGGATCGGCACCACGACGATATTATTCGCGGTCAGCGCCGTCATGCCGAAGCCGCCGATGAAATAGGCCGAGCCATCGATGCCGCCAAAGCGTTGATAGATCGCGTCGGTCGCCGGCAGACTGTACACCAACATCATGGTGCGCGCGCCTTCGCCGCCGGTGTCGAAGCCGATCGACGGGCCTTCCCAGAACACGCGCCGGTCGCCGGCGTTTCGGGTGTAGAGCTTGCCGTCGCCATAGCGCAGGCCGACGACAAAAGCGCCGCTGCCTTCCTGGCCGAGGATATAGCCGTTCGGCTCGCCCCATTTGCTGAACGCTGCTTGCACGATCTCCGCCAGCCCGCGCGACACCGTGCCGAAGAAGCGGTGCCCTTCACGGACGATCTCGTCCGGGCTGAAGGTCTTTTTTTGCTCCGGCGGTGGAGCGGATTGGGCACCGGCGACGGTGGCGCCGAAGGCGGCGAGGCAAATGCTCAGGGCGGCAAGGCGCAACATGGCGCGCATCGGGTAGCTCCTTCAGCGATGGTGAGGGGCGCGAACTCCGCTTAACCAGTTGCTCACGCCGCAGGCCGTATTCTGCCGGGGTAATCCGTTCGAATCGCTTGAATGTCACTGAGGACTATGACTGCACCACGGCAGCCAGGGAAGTCATCGCCGGCCCGTCTTTGGCGGGGTTTAGCGGCTGTTTTGCTGCTGCTGGGCGGAATTGTGGCATCGGCCGCCGCGCCCGCGCCGGCCGTGGAGGTCAATGCCTATGCCGGGCTCGCGATCAGCGGCTTCGATCCAGTGGCCTATTTTGCCGACAAGTCCCCCAAGGTCGGCCGGCCGGACCTGGAATTGCGTCTCGATGGCGCGGTGTGGCGCTTCCGCAACGAGGGCAATCGCGCGGCCTTTGCCGAGCACCCTGAGGTCTACATGCCGCGCTTCGGCGGCTATGACCCGGTGGCCGTCGCGCGCGGCACCTCGGTGCCCGGTCACCCGCTGTTTTGGGCGGTGACCGGCGAGCGTCTCTATCTGTTCTACAGCGATGAGGCGCGCTCGGCTTTCCTCGCCGATCCCGGTCGCATCATCGAGGCCGCGACGCGTAAGTGGGCCCAGGTCGCGCGCACGATCGCGCGCTGACGGTCAAAGCTTAAGCGTCGTGGCGAAGGCCGGGTCGCCGCAGGCGATGAAGCCGGGCACCAGAAAGGTCGTGTTGCGGTCGCCGTATTTGAGCGCGCCGCCTTTGGGGTCGGTCATGCTGCCGCCGGCCGCGATCAATATGGCCTGGCCCGCCGCGATGTCCCATTCGCGAGTCGGCGACAGCCGCGGGTAAATATCCGCGTTGCCTTCGGCGAGGTGGCAGAATTTTACCGACGAGCCGCAAAGGTAGCGCTTGCCGACAGATAACTGTGCAAGAAACTCTTCGGTCTCTTCGTCGAGATGGCTGCGCGAGGTCGCGACCGTGATGCGGGCCGGAGCGCGGCGGGCGTGAATAGCGCTGGCACCGTGCGCCTCCGCGTGTCCGGCACCCAGACGCAGTTTCAGCTTCTCGGCGCCCCCGCCAACCACGCCGCGCCACAGCAATCCTTGTGCCGGCGCGGCGATAAGGCCGGCGACCGGAATGCCGTGCGTGACGATGCCGAGATTGACGGTGAATTCGTCGCGGCCGGCGAGAAATTCCTTGGTGCCATCGAGCGGATCGACGATGACGAAGCTCGGTTTGAGGTCGAGCGCGCCGGCGCGTGCGATGCTTTCCTCAGCCACGACCGGGACGCCAGGCAGCAGCTTGTTGACGCCTGCTACGATGATGGCTTCGGAGGCTTCGTCCGCCACCGTAACCGGGGAAAGGTCGTCTTTGATGCGCCGCTCGACATCCGCAAACGAGGTGGCGAGCGTCGCTGCCGACGCGCGGGCGACGATGTCGGTCAGCGCGTCCATCAGCCGCTCGGCCTGTTGGGGGGTGATTTCGAGGCCGCAAGTCACGGTGAGCGCGTCTCCGTGCATGTATTTCAAGTCCTTGGCGGTCGTGATGGTGCGGTGTATCACGCCCAAACACTTGTATGCCCTGCGATTCGCCAACTCGGTAAACATCGCACGCCCACCGGAGACCCGTCCATGTCCGGACCCGCCAATGATGCTCTCGACCTTGCCGCGCTGCTGTGCTCGCGCGTCTGCCACGACCTGATCAGCCCGGTAGGCGCCATCGTCAACGGCCTTGAGGTTCTGGCCGAGGAAAAGGACGAGGAAACCAAGAATTTCGCCCTCGAACTGATCAAGAAGAGCGCCAACACCGCGTCCGCCAAGCTGCAATTTTGCCGCATCGCCTTCGGCGCCGCGGGCTCGGCCAGCGCCCAAATCGATCTCGGCGATGCGCAGACGATTGCACGCGGATTTCTCGAGGACGAAAAGACCAAACTGACCTGGAACCTGCCGCGGGCGCTGCTGGCCAAGAACCGAGTCAAGCTGCTGCTCAACATGCTGTTGATCGCCGGCCAGACCATCCCGCGCGGCGGCAACCTCACGGTCGATTCGATCGGCAGCGGCGAGGCCATGAGCTTCCAGGTCAGTGCCGCAGGCGCCAATGCCAAGATCGCGCCCACGGTGCCGCCGCTGCTTGCCGCCGCGTCGATCGAGGGCCTCGACGCGCACCGCATCCAGCCGTTCTACACCGGCCTGCTGGCCAAGGCCTGTGGCCTTGCCGTCAGCATGGCGATGGAAGGCGACGCGGTCGTCGTCGTCGCCAAGTGATGGTCAAGTAAAGCTCATGCGGGAGCGCCGCGGTGCGGTTAACAAACCGTTAATCGAAAGGCCCGCGAGCCCGACCTGCAACCAAAATTAAACCCTTCACCGACACACTCGCGGCCGTCCCGACGGGGACAAAGCGAACAGGGCCAAAGCCTGTCGATGAAGGCGTTTTTCAATGGACGACCTGTTACGGGAGTTCGTGACCGAGACCAATGAAAGTCTCGACGTGGTCGACGTCGAACTCGTCCGTTTTGAGCAAGATCCCAACAACGCCAAGATCCTCGACAACATTTTCCGCCTCGTCCACACTATCAAGGGGACTTGTGGATTTCTGAATTTGCCGCGGCTGGAAGCGCTGGCGCACGCCGCCGAGACGCTGATGGGCAAGTTCCGCGACGGCTCGCCGGCAACGGGCGAAGCCGTCACGCTGGTGCTGGCGACCATCGACCGCATCAAGGGGATACTCGAAGCGCTCGAACGCGAACAGCGCGAGCCGGACGGCGCCGACAGCGACCTCATTTCCGATCTTGAGCGCATGGCCGCGCAGGTTGGCGCGCCCGCCGCGGCGCGGCACACCGTCGGCACGCAAACCACGCAGGTGCTGGAACGTCCGCCCGGCGAGGATGCGCTCGACGATCTCGAGCGTGCGTTTCGTGCAACGGCCGCCGAATCCGCCGCCGTAAAGCCTGCCAAGGCGGCGCCGGACGTCTACGACGACGATGGCGCAAGGACCGCCAACCAGTCGATCCGCGTCGCCGTCGATTCACTCGAACGGCTGATGACCATGGTGTCCGAACTGGTGCTGACGCGAAACCAGCTTCTGGAAATCGTGCGCCGTCACGAGGATTCCGAATTCAAGGCGCCGTTACAGCGTCTCTCCAGCGTCACCGCCGAGCTGCAGGAAGGCGTGATGCAGACGCGGATGCAGCCGATCGGCAACGCCTGGCAGAAGTTTCCGCGCATCGTGCGCGATCTCTCCGCCGAACTCGGCAAGCAAATCGACCTCGACATGCAGGGCGCCGAAACCGAACTCGATCGCCAGGTGCTCGATCTAATCAAGGATCCGCTCACCCACATGGTGCGCAATTCCGCCGACCACGGGTTGGAGCGGCCGGAGGAGCGCCGCGCAGCCGGCAAGCCGGAGCGCGGCCGCGTCCGCCTGTCGGCCTATCACGAAGGCGGTTACGTCATCATCCAGGTCGCCGACGACGGGCGCGGGCTCAACACCGAACTGATCAAGGCCAAGGCGCTCGCGCAGGGGCTCGCGTCCGAGGCCGAGATCGGCAAGCTGTCGGAGCAGCAAATTCACAAGTTCATCTTCGTGCCCGGCTTTTCCACCGCGACCGAAATCACCAGCGTCTCCGGCCGCGGCGTCGGCATGGACGTGGTACGCAATAATATCGACCAGATCGGCGGCACTATCGACGTGAAATCGGTCGCCGGCTCGGGCGTGAGCTTCACCATCAAGATCCCGCTCACCCTCGCTATCGTCGCCGCCCTGATCGTCGAGGCCGGCGGCGACCGTTTTGCCATTCCGCAGCTATCGGTGGTGGAGCTGGTGCGCGCGCGGGCCGGCAGCGATCACCGCGTCGAACGCATCAAGGACACCACGGTTCTGCGTCTGCGCGACAAGCTGCTGCCGCTTGCCCATCTCACCCATCTGCTCGGCACCGATACGGATGCCAAGGTCAAGGACGACGACGGATTTGTCATCGTCATCCAGGTCGGCAGCCAGAGTTTCGGCGTTGTGGTCAATGCCGTGTTTCACACCGAGGAAATCGTTGTGAAGCCGATGTCGAGCATGCTGCGTCACATATCGATGTTTTCAGGCAATACCATTCTCGGCGACGGCGCGGTGATCATGATCATCGATCCGAACGGCGTTGCGCGCGCCCTGGGCAGCACCGTGACCTCGCAGATGGCGGCGGCGGATTTGGCCGGCGCCGCGCCCGCGCAGGCGCAAGAGGCGGCGACCTCCTTGCTCGTGTTCCGCGCCGGCTCGCCGCAACTCAAGGCGGTGCCGCTGTCGCTGATCACGCGGCTTGAGGAAATCGACGCCCGCAAGATCGAATTGTCGAACGGCCGGCACATGGTGCAGTACCGCGACCAGTTGATGCCGCTGGTGAGCATGAACGATGAGGTCCGCGTCAAAGGCGAGGGCGCCCAGCCGCTGCTGGTGTTCTCCGATGGCGCCCGCTCGATGGCGCTGGTGGTCGATGAGATCGTCGATATTGTCGAGGAGCGTCTCGACATCCAGGTGAAAAGCGACACGGCCGGCGTGCTCGGTTCGGCCATCATCAAGGGCCAGGCGACCGAGATCGTCGACGTCGGTCATTTCCTGCCGCTGGCTTTCGCGGATTGGTTCCGCCGCAAGGAGCAGCCCTCCCGCGCACCCGCGCGCTCGGTGCTGCTGATCGACGATTCCCCGTTCTTCCGCGACATGCTCAGCCCGGTATTGCAGGCGGCCGGCTATCAGGTGACTGCCGTCGCGGCGGCATCGGAAGCGCTGGCGTTGCTCAAGGACGGCCGGTCGTTCGACGTCGCGGTCACCGATATCGAAATGCCGGACATGGACGGCTTCCAGTTTACGCAAGCCGTGCATGCCAATTCGCGCACCGCCCATCTGCCGGTAATCGCGCTTTCGTCCGTCATTTCCGCCGATATTGTGGAGCGCGGCCGACAAGCCGGCTTCCACGATTTCGTCGCCAAGTTCGACCGCCAGGGGCTGATCGCGGCGCTGCAAGAGCAGACGCAAGGTGCGTCGCAAGACCATTCCGATGCCGGACGCGCGGCGTGAGGCCATGACCGAAAAACCCAACGCCAACCTGAAGGAATACGTCACCGCCATGGTCGGCGAGCAGTTGTTCGGCCTGCCGATCCTGCGCGTGCAGGACGTTTTTGCGCCGGAGCGCATCACGCGCGTGCCGCTCGCCGCGCCGGAAATCGCCGGCGTGCTCAATCTGCGCGGCCGCATCGTGACGCTGATCGACCTGCGCCGCCGGCTCGGGCTCGGCGCGCGCGAGGACGGCGCGCACCGTACGGCGATCGGCGTCGAAGCGCACGGGGAATCCTACGGCTTGCTGATCGACAGCGTGGGCGAGGTGCTCAAGCTCGACGAAGGGGCCCGCGAGGCAAATCCGATCAATCTCGATTCCAAACTCGCCCAAGTGTCGGTGGGCATTTACCGGCTGGAAGGGCAATTGCTCGTGATCGTCGATGTCGATCGCATTCTCGACATCGGCATGCGGGCGGTCGCCGCATGAGGAACACCGGCTTGCAATCGATAAACCATGCCGCGGGATCATCCGCGCGCGAACATGACGAGGCCTGAGCGATGAAAACGTGTCTGGTAGTCGACAACTCGAGCGTCATCCGCAAGGTGGCGCGGCGCATTCTCGAAGGCTTGGAATTCGCAATCGTGGAAGCCGAGGACGGCGAGCAGGCACTCGACGCCTGCAAGAAGCAGCTTCCAGAAGCCATCCTGCTCGACTGGAACATGCCGAAGATGGACGGCTACGAGTTCCTGCGCATGCTGCGCCGGCTGCCCGGCGGCGACGCGCCGAAGGTCGTGTTCTGCACAACCGAGAACGACGTCGCCCACATCGCCCGCGCGCTGCATGCCGGCGCCAACGAGTACATCATGAAGCCGTTCGACAAGGAAATCGTCGAAGCCAAGTTCCAGGAAGTCGGGCTGATCTAAGGCAGGCCGCGCAAACTTAACCCGGGCGCGCCCGATGAACATCGCCATCGCAACGAAATCGCCTGCCGCAACAATCGGCCGGCGCATCCGCGTCATGATCGTGGACGACGCGGCGGTCGTGCGCGGGCTGTTCGCGCGCTGGGTGGAGGCCGAGCCCGACCTGGAAATGGCCGCCTCGCTGCGCAGCGCGCGCGAAGCGATCGACAAGATTGAGAGCATCGATCCGGACGTGGTGCTGCTAGACATCGAGATGCCGGATCTCGACGGGCTTGCCGCGCTGCCGCTCTTGCTGGCGAAGAAGCGCGACCTCGTCGTCATCATGGCCTCGACGCTGACGCGGCGCAACGCCGAGATCAGCCTCAAGGCGATGTCGCTCGGCGCCGCCGACTATATCGCAAAACCCACTTCGAGCCGCGACGATGCCGATTCCCACGGCTTCCGCCGCGAGCTGATCGAAAAAATCCGCCAGCTCGGGCTGCGCGCCAAGCGGCGGCGGCTGGGGAGGAGCCTGCGCCCGCTCGCCGCCCGTGCCGGCAAGGCCCCAGCGCCGCCCACGTTCGCGTTGCGGGCGATGCCGGCCGCCGTGCCGCGGGTGCTGGTGATCGCCGCCTCCACCGGGGGGCCGCAGGCACTCAACGTACTCGCGGCCCGTCTCGGCGCCGTGCTCGAGCGCGCGCCGGTGCTGATCACCCAGCACATGCCGCCGACCTTCACCGCCATCCTCGCCGAACATCTCGCCCGCGTCAGCAAGCGCCCGGCGCACGAGGCGGTGGACGGCGAGGAGGTCAACGCCGGCACCATCTATGTCGCTCCCGGCGGCAAGCATATGCGGGTCACCCGCCGCGACAGCATCGCCGTGATCGCGCTCGACGACGGGGCGCCGGTCAATTTCTGCAAGCCCTCGGCCGATCCGCTGTTTTCCTCCGCAGCGCAAGTGTGGGGCTCCTGGGTGCTCGGCCTGATGCTCACCGGCATGGGCGCCGACGGCTCGCGCGGCGCGCAGGCGATCGTCTCCGCCGGCGGGGCCATGATCGCGCAGGATGAGGCGACCAGCGTCGTCTGGGGCATGCCCGGACAGGTGGCGAACGCTGGGATCTGCTCCGCCGTGCTGCCGCTGGATGAGATCGCGCCGAAACTCTCGCGCCTGTTCGGGGGCGGCGCATGACCCCGCAGGACTTCGATTATCTGCGCCAGTTCCTGAAGCGGCGCTCCGGATTGGTGCTCGCGGCGGAGAAGCAGTACCTCGCCGAAAGCCGCCTGCTGCCGGTCGCGCGCCGGCACGACCTGACGACCTTGCACGAGCTGGTCGGCCGGCTGAAAGGCGCTGAACGCGCGCCGCTCGGCGTCGAGGTGCTCGAGGCGATGACCACCAACGAGACGTTTTTCTTCCGTGACAAGACGCCGTTCGACCACGTGCGCGACACCGTGCTGCCAGCGCTGATCGCCGCGCGCGCGCGCGAGAAGCGGTTGCGCATCTGGTGCACGGCTGCGGCAAGCGGGCAGGAGCCTTATTCGCTGGCGATGATCCTGACCGGGCTGAGCGCGCAGCTTGCCGGCTGGCGCCTCGATATCCTCGCCACCGATCTGTCCGGCGAGGTGCTGGAAAAGGCCAAGGCCGGCCTCTATTCGCAGTTCGAGGTGCAGCGGGGCTTGCCAATTCAATTGCTGGTCAAGCATTTCACGCAAGTCGGCGAGGCCTGGCAGATTTCGCCCGAGCTGCGCGCGATGGTTCAGTTCCGCCTGATCAATTTGCTCAACGATTTTTCCGCGCTCGGCACATTCGACATCGTGTTCTGCCGCAATGTGCTCATTTATTTCGACCAGGAGACCAAGACCGACGTGCTCAACCGCCTGACGCGGCAAATGCCGGCCGACGGCTACCTGCTGCTCGGTGCTGCGGAAACCGTGGTCGGCTTGACCGACGCCTTCAAGCCGGTGGCGGAGAAGCGCGGGCTTTACGCGCCCAACGCCGCGCGCGGCGAAGGCAAGGCGCTGAGGTGTGCGGCGAAGGCTTAAGAATATCCGCAGCGCGGGCCCCGGGCTCTCTTCCCCTCTCCCCTTGAGGGAGAGGGTGGCGAGCGCGGAGCGATAGCGAAGCGTGAGCCGGGAGAGGGGTCCTTGCTTGCGGTTTACCGCTCTCCCGCCCTCGCTCGGCTCCGTCTCCGCTCGGGCACCCTCTCCCTCAAAGGGGAGAGGGGAAGTGAGATTGCCGCCGCGCCCGTGATTCCAATCTCCAAACAGCTAAGGCGCGCGCCATCGCCCGTATTTTTTGCGGCCCCGGATAGGTCGTCGTGCACTTCTTTCCCCGGCAAATGCCGAGGGGATGGAGCGCCGCGAGGCGCATCCATATTAATCCACGCTCTGCGGAGCGTGGGCACCCCTGACGAAAGGGTGCGCGCCCCGCTGGCGCTCCATCGCGGCTCTCGCCTCGTGGCTCATCGCCAGCGAAGCTCAGCTCCAGGCCCGCGCTTCCTGGGACGCGGCCTCCCCGGGGGTTGCCCGGTTCGGCCTGTCCCAGCCCAGCGAGCACCTCGCAGCGCGGTCGTAATGCCGCACGGGCGGGGCCGCCCCGGAGCCGCCCGGGAGCGGGGTTACGAGCCCCGCCCGCAGGCGCCCGCGCCCGGCCGCTCCCGGTTGCCTGGGAAACGACCCCGAAAGGGCTTGCCGCCCGATCTCCGGCGGCTTGGCCTTCCATCGCTCCATCATCGGAACGTCTCGCGACGACGCCCTCAGCCTGAGCAAGGCGAGGGTGGTGTGGCACGGGATTGGGGCAATATTATGATTATAATCCTATCTTTCAGGCCTCTCATTTACTAGTTAGTCCACCAAAAGATTGGCAATTACGGGTTGCGAAAATGCAAGTTCGACAAGCGACAAAAACAGCCGACCTTCAGCACCAAGCAATCAATGCTGCGCAGAAATAAATTTCCAATGAAAAAACCCCGGCGTCTCCGGCGGGGTTTGAGTTTGGAGAGAGCCAGGAAGGCTCAAGATGAACGCAGGGGGCGCGACGTGTGGTCTCAGTAAGACGTGGATGGCCGGAACAAGTCCGGCCATGACGGCGGCTGGTTAAGCCGGAATTCGCTCCTCAACATCGGCCGGTTCGCGCAGCACGTAGCCGCGGCCCCAGACCGTTTCGATATAATTCTTGCCCGATGACGCGTTCGCCAGCTTCTTGCGCAGCTTGCAGATAAACACGTCGATGATCTTCAGCTCCGGCTCGTCCATGCCGCCGTAGAGATGGTTGAGGAACATCTCCTT
The DNA here is from genome assembly GCA_963753925.1 of uncultured Alphaproteobacteria bacterium. Taxonomy (GTDB): domain Bacteria; phylum Pseudomonadota; class Alphaproteobacteria; order Rhizobiales; family Xanthobacteraceae; genus Pseudolabrys. The sequence continues at coordinate 43,340 of CAVWEF010000002.1, read as the reverse complement.
GGTGAGCGTGGTGCCCTTGCGCAGCGAGAGCAGCTCAAGCATCTGGTATTCCTTGCCCGTGAGGTGCACGCGCTGGCCGCCGACCTCGACCGTCTTGGTGTCGAGGTTGACGACGAGGTCGCCGGTGTTGATGACCGACTGGGCGTGGCCCTTGGAGCGGCGCACGATGGCGTGGATGCGGGCGATCAGCTCGTCCTTGTGGAACGGCTTGGTCATGTAGTCGTCGGCGCCAAACCCAAGGCCGCGCACCTTGTCCTCGATGCCGGCAAGGCCGGAGAGGATGAGGATCGGCGTCTTCACCTTGGAGACACGCAACGAGCGCAGAACCTCGAAACCCGACATGTCGGGGAGGTTCAGGTCGAGCAGGATGATGTCGTAATCGTAGAGTTTGCCGAGGTCGACGCCTTCCTCACCGAGGTCGGTGGTGTAGACGTTGAAGCTCTCGGATTTCAGCATCAATTCGATGGATTGAGCTGTCGCGCTGTCGTCTTCAATCAAAAGAACGCGCATTGGGGGCCCCTATCTCGCCGCAGCCAGGCTTTGGATCAGTGCCGCAACGGCGGCGAGGTTTGAAAAACGCGGTGGGACAAACCAATTCGACACTATGCGGACATGGTTAACAAAACCTGATTCTCCCGCGCAAGCGCGACGTAGCAAGATCGACCCGAAATCGGGGTAAGATATTGCCAGAGAGTGGTTTTTTGGCCACGGACCGTTTCATGCTCCAGTTTAAGAGTCGGGCCTAACCGACTTCTACGGACTCGCCCTTAAGTAACCCGGGGCAATTCGATTGGTCGTACTCCCACGGACGATGACCCAATGATTAACGACCCGGGTAAACACCGAGTTAAGAGCCCCGGGAGGCCAGTAAGCCTAAGGGCTGGTGAATGGCGGCAGCGCGTCTTCACCCCTCCCCGTGTGCGCGCTGCTTTCTTTTTTCACCTCCACCTGCAAGGGGGAGGTCGCCCGCCGAAGCCGCAGGCGAAGGCGGGCGGGTGGGGGTCGATTTTTCTCGGCTCGCACAGTGACCCCCACCCCAACCCTCCCCCTTTCAGGGGGAGGGAGCGCCCGGCGTTTGGCGGCACATGGAGCGCAATTTTGAAAGCCAAATCGTGAAAGCATTGGCCGAGCAAATCGTTGATCTCGACGGCGTGGAAATCTACGGCCGCGTGGTCGGCGTGCGCGGGCTGATGGTGGAGGTGGCAGGACCCATCCACGCCATGTCGGTCGGCGCCCGGCTCACCATCGAGACGGGGGTCGGCCAGCCGATCCCCTGCGAGGTGGTCGGCTTTCACGGCGGCCATGCGCTGGCCATGCCCTTTGCCGCGCTCGACGGCGTGCGCCGCGGCTGCCGCGCCGTGGTCACCAGCGCCGCCAGCACCATACGGCCGTCGGAGCGCTGGCTCGGCCGCGTGCTCAACGCCATGGGCGAGCCGATCGACGGGCAGGGGCCGCTGCCGCCAGGGCCGGCGCCTTATCCGTTCCGCAATTCGCCGCCGCCGGCGCACGCCCGCATGAGGGTCGGCGCGCCGCTCGATCTCGGCGTGCGCGCGCTCAATACGTTTCTCACCGTCTGCCGCGGCCAGCGCATGGGCATTTTCTCCGGCTCCGGCGTCGGCAAATCGGTGCTGCTGTCGATGCTGGCGAGGAACGTCGCCGCCGACATCTCGGTGATCGGTCTCGTCGGCGAGCGCGGCCGCGAGGTGCAGGAGTTCTTGCAGGACGATTTAGGCCCGGCGGGCCTGGCGCGCTCGGTGGTGGTGGTTTCGACGTCGGATGAGCCGGCGCTGATGCGCCGCCAGGCAGCCTATCTGACCCTCGCCATCGCCGAGTATTTCCGCGACCTCAACAAGGACGTGCTGGTGCTGATGGATTCGGTGACCCGCTTTGCCATGGCGCAGCGCGAAATCGGGCTCTCCGCCGGCGAGCCGCCGACCGCCAAGGGCTACACGCCGACGGTGTTCACCGAACTGCCGCGGCTTTTGGAGCGGGCTGGGCCGGGCACCGAAGCCGGCACCATCACCGGCATCTTCAGCGTGCTGGTGGACGGCGACGACCATAACGAGCCGGTGGCCGACGCCGTGCGCGGCATTCTCGACGGCCATATCGTCATGGAGCGGGCGATCGCCGAGCGCGGCCGCTATCCGGCCATCAACATCTTGAAGTCGATTTCGCGGACGATGCCCCGCGCGGCCGACCCGGCTTTTCTGTCGGCGATCAACCGGGCGCGGCAGGTGATGGCGACCTATGCCGACATGGAGGAATTGATCCGGCTCGGCGCCTACCGGACGGGTTCCTCGGCCGAAGTGGACGAGGCGATTGCCCTGCACAAGCCGTTGGAGGCCTTCCTGTCCCAGCTTAAGGAAGAATCAACGAGTATGGCGGAGGGCTACCAGCGGCTTGAAGAAATCTTGAACGGTTTGGAAACCGAAAACTAACGATATTGCGCCACAGTCGGCCTGTTGAACGGTCCGGGACGTCCGCGCGGGGCCAATCGGCTTCGGCCGCCGGGACCGATTTCGGGGCTTCGGGGGAGTATTGTGTCGATGAAGTCACGCGAAACGCTGATCCGCCTGAAGAAATTCCAGGTCGACGAGAAGCGGCGCAAGGTTGCCCAGATCGAGGCGATGATCGCCGAATTCGACCGGATCGCCGGCGATCTCGACCGTGAGATCAAGACCGAGCAGGACCGCGCGGGCATCCACGATCCCGCGCATTTCGCCTATCCGACCTATGCCAAGGCCGCGATCACAAGGCGCGAGAACCTCAAGCGCTCGGCCGACGAGCTCAAGACCCAGCTCGACGACGCCAAGGCGACTTTGGGCGAGGCCTTCGAGGAACTGAAAAAAGTCGAAATGCTCGACGAGCGCGACCACGCCCGCGAAAAGGCCGAGCAGAACGCCCGCGAGCAGGCCGAACTCGACCGGATCGCATCGTTGCGCTTCACCAGCGGCAACGCCACGGCGTGAAGCCGCGCCGCGGATCGTCCGAACCCCAGAGCCATGAGCGGCGCGGCACCTCGCCCGCCGCCCGCTATACGTTGACCACCCGGTGGAACAAATTCCCCACCCGGCGCGTTGATGTTTCCGGCGCGTAGTGCCTTTCGCAAATTGGATTGTATTAACTTTCCTGTGCCTGGGGGCGTGCGGGGATTGCGATGCAAAAAGATGCCGGAACTCGCGGCATTTCTTGCCGCACGGAGGTGGCTGGCGCCGGCGGCATGGCTCGATTGATTGCCGACAAGGATTGGTCAAAGACCCCGCTCGGGGCATTTGAAACCTGGTCCGACAGCCTCAAGCAAAGCGTCCGCTTCATGCTTGCCTCGGGCTTTCCAATAAGCATCCGCTGGGGCCCGGAACTCGTGGCGATCTATAATGACGCCTATGCGCCGCTTTTGGGCGAGAAACATCCGGCGGCACTCGGCAGCCCGGTGCAGGCGGTGTACCCGGAAATCTACGACCGGCTCGGCCCGCTCAACCAGTCGATCTTACGCGGCGAGCGCGAGAGCTATTTTGCCAAAAACCACCACTGGAAGCTGCGGCGCTATGGTGGCGTCCTTGAGAACGCCTATTTCACCATCAGCTACAGCCCCATTCCCGACCCGACCGCGCCCAACGGTATTGGCGGCATTCTTATCATCACCGACGAGACGACGAGCGATGTCTACCGCGAGCAGCGGCTGCAGCGATTGAGCGAACGGCTCGAGCAACAGGTCGCCGAACGAATCCGCGAGCGCGACCGCATCTGGCAGGTGTCGGAAGACCTGCTCGGCGTTTCCAATTTCGAGGGTTATTTCCCCAGTATCAATCCGGCCTGGACGTGGCTGCTCGGCTGGAGCGAGGACGAAATCCACCGCATGCATGTCAGCGAGCTGCGCCATCCGGACGACGCGCCGGCGTCCGAGGCGCAGCGCAAGCTTCTCGCGCAAGGTGTGCCGACCGTGCGCATGGAGAACCGCTTCCGCCATAAGGACGGCTCCTGGCGCTGGCTCTACTGGACGCTCACCGCCGATCGCGGCCTCATCTACGTCATCGGCCGTCACATCACCGCGGAGAAGGAAGCCGCGGAAAAATTGCGCGACCGCGAGAGCCAGATCCGTCTCCTGGTCAACGCGGTGACCGACTACGCGATTTTCCAGCTCGACAACGAAGGCATCGTCTCCACCTGGAACGCGGGCGCCCAGCGCATCAAGGGCTACCGCGAGGACGAGATCGTCGGGCGGCATTTCTCCGACTTCTATACCGAAGAGGACCGCAACGCCGGCGTGCCGACGCGGGCGCTGGCAAAGGCGCGCGAGGAAGGCCGCTACGAAGCGGAAGGCTGGCGCGTGCGCAAGGACGGAACGCGGTTCTGGGCGAGCGTCGTCGTTGATTCGATCTACGATGACGGCGGCAAGCTGAGCGGTTTCGCCAAGATCACGCGCGACATCACCGAGCGCCGCGAGGCCCAACTCGCGCTCCAAAGTACGCAAGAGCAATTGGCGCAGGCGCAAAAAATGGATGCGCTCGGCCAACTGACCGGCGGTATCGCGCACGACTTCAATAACGTACTGATGGTCGTCAGCGGATACACGCAGTACCTCAAAAGCCGGCTGACCGACGCCAAGGACAAACGCGCCGTCGAAGCGATCGAAATTGCCGCCGGGCGCGCGGAAAATCTCACCCGGCAACTTCTCACGTTCGCGCGCCGCCAGCCGCTCAGCGCCAAAACGGTGGATTTGGCCGAATGCCTGGACGGCTTCCGCGACGTGCTAGCGGCTTCGGTCGCCGGCAACGTGAGCATCGATATCGATCTGCTAGATGGGTTGTGGCCGGTCACGATCGACGTGAACGAATTCGAAGTCGCCACAATCAATTTGCTGGTCAACGCGCGCGACGCGATGCCCGGCGGCGGTGTCATCCGTATTCGCGGGCGTAATACCGCATTGCGCAATGACAATAGCCGCGCTCCGCAGCTCAGCGGCGAGTTCGTCGTCGTTGAGGTGCAGGACAGCGGAACCGGAATCCCACAAGAAATCCTGCCGAAAGTCTTCGATCCATTTTTCACCACCAAAGAGACCGACAAGGGGACCGGGCTTGGTCTGTCGCAGGTTTACGGTTTTGTGCATCAGTCAGGTGGCGCGGTCACGATTACCAGCTCGGTCGGGGCGGGGACCACCGTGACGTTGTATCTGCCGCGCGGCCAGCAAAACGGGGAAGGATCGTCGGCGCAGAAAAAAAACGTCGAACTGCCCGGCGGCAACGAGCTCATCCTGCTGGTCGAGGACAATGCCGACGTGCGGGACATCGCCGCGGCGATGCTGGAACAACTCGGTTACGCGACGGTCACGGCGGGTACTGCCGATCAAGCCATGAAGATCCTGGCGGCGCGTGACGATATCGATCTGGTCTTGTCGGATATCGTGATGCCGGGTCGCTTCGACGGCATGGGACTGGCGCGCCGGCTGCGCAAGGAACGCGGCGACATTCCGGTCTTGCTGACGACTGGCTATGCCAAGGCCGTAGCGGAGCCGTTCGCAGAGTTTCCCTTGTTGCGCAAGCCGTATCAGCTGCCGGTGCTGGCGCAGGCCGTGCGCGCGGCCATCGACCGGCAGAAATTGATCGGCGGGAAGCGAAATTAGATCGCGCTGACGCGTCACGCCTTTTTGGCGAAAAAGCTGCACCAGCCGTTCGGGCTGATATCGCCGTCGACCAGCTGGCAGCTGTGCGGCGGCCGGAAATAATTGCAGATGGCGCAGCGGTCGCCGGTTTTTAGCTGGTCCTGATATTTCGCCGCCTTCTGGCTGGTCTTGGACTGTGCCCGCGCCAATTGGCTTCTGTCGAGCGATATCGCGGCGCTCAGGATCGCCACCCCGGCGATCAGCGTCGTGAACAAATCCCGTCGCGACGGCCCGTGAGGTGAAATCGGCTTGTCCGGTGGGGGCATGAGGGCCTCCGGGTTTTGACCGCCGCACCCGTTTGGCAACGCTCGAGTCCTGCCGCTTGTTCCGCGAAAATGGGCACCCCGCCGTCAACGCTGATGCACGTAGGTTCCCGGCGCCGCGCAGAGCGGCGGCAAGCCGTGCTCCGGCGATCCCATCGGTGGCGGCGCCACGCGCTGCGCATCGCTGCGCTCGGCGAGCCACGCCTGCCATTGCTCCCACCATGAGCCTTCGGCGCGTTCGGCGTGCGCCAGCCAAGTCGTCGAATCGACATAGCGGTCGTCATGCTGCCGCGTGGCGAAATGATAGTGGCGGTGGGGGTGACCCGGCTCGGAAACGACCCCGGCATTGTGGCCGCCATTGGTCAGCACAAAACGCAGCTCGCCGTCGGTGAACAGATGCAGCTTGTAGACCGACTTCCACGGCGCGATGTGGTCGGTCTCGGTCGCCACCGCGAACATCGGCACTTCGATGTCCTTGAGCGCGATCACTTTGCCGTCGACGGCATAGCGGCCGGCACTCAGCCGGTTTTCAAGGAACAGGCCGCGCAGATATTGCGAATGCATGCGATAGGGCAGCCGGGTGCGGTCTTCGTTCCAGGCGGTGAGATCGGTCGGCGGCTCGCGGTCGCCCAAAAGATATTCGCGCGTCATCTTCGACCAGAACAGATCGTTCGAGCGCAGCGCGGTGAAGGCGGCGGCCATCTGCCGCGTATCGAGCACGCCCTGGTCCCACATCATGTCTTCGAGGAATGCGATCTGGCTTTCATCGACGAACAGCATCAGCTCGCCGGCTTCGCTGAAGTCGGTCTGCGCGGCGAGCAGCGTTGCCGAGGCCAGCCGATCGTCGCCGTCGCGCGCCATGGTCGCGGCGGCGATGGCGAGCAGCGTGCCGCCGAGGCAATAACCGCAGGCGTGCACCTTGCGGCCGGGAACGACCGCGTTGACGGCGCGGAGCGCGTCCATCACGCCCTGCGTGCGGTAGTCGTCGAAGGTGATGTCGCGGTCGGCGGCGGTCGGATTGCGCCATGAGATCATGAACACGGTGAAGCCGCGCGACACGAGGTAACGCACCAGCGAGTGTTCCGGCAGCAGGTCGAGCACGTAGTACTTCATGATCCAGGCCGGCACGATCAGCACCGGCTCGGCGAAGACATTGGGAGTCGTCGGCCGGTACTGGATGAGCTCGATCAGGTTGTTGCGGTAGATCACCTCGCCCGGCGTAGCGGCGATATTCTCGCCGACGCGGAACGCCGGCTCCAGCGGCGGCGGCTGCATCGCCAGCTGGCGAAAGAAATCCTCGGCGAAATTGTTGGCGCCGCGCATGAGATTTTCGCCGGATTCCTTGAGCGTCCGCCCGACGATCACCGGGTTGAGCCAAGGAACGTTCGACGGCGACACGACATCGAGCAATTGGCGGGCCATAAATGCAACGCGCGTCGGCGTTGCGGGCGTTTTGCCCGCGGATCTGGCGCGTCGCGTTTTGCCACCATTGCTCCTGCGCGAGGAAAGCCTGCTCGCAGAACAGATAAGGCATTTTCTGCCAGGTCGGGTCGGCGAAGCGCCGGTCGTCGGATATCGGGGGGAAACGGCAGGCCGGCGTTGACGCCGTCACGCGCATTCGCCCAGCCCAACAGCCGGCCGGTAAAGATGAAGGCTTGCATCGCCAGTTCGAGCTGCCGTCCGGGCGCGCGCGACAGATGCGAAAGCCAGTCGAACCAGGCGGCGGCCGGGACGTGCGGCGATATGCCTTGGGTGACGCGCGCAATTAACGCGCGCGCGACATGATCCAGCGTTTCGAACGAGGGCAGGGGAGCGTCTTGCGCGGCCGCCGGCGGCTGCGCTTGCGTATTCGCGGCCGGCATCTGCGGTTGCGCTTCGCTCATAGCTTTGATCGGGTGAACGGGCTTGTTCATCGGATGATTCCGGAAATTTGAGCGCAACCTGCGCCGGCCGCACCGCTCCCGCATTGATCGCGATCAAGGGCGGCGCGCAAATAACCATGACAAATCAATGCGTCATCTTGATGTCATGGGTGGCTCGCGCGGCCCCGGCGCGAAAATCATGTCACGAAAGTTTTATGCAATTGACGCGGATCAAGGCGCGTTTCGCATTTACCGCCTTAGACATATGCGGGGAGGGACAGGTCATGATTTCGATGGAGGATTGCATCGCGCTGTGCGGCCTGAGCGAAGAGGAAGTCGCGGCGCTGAGCGAACACGAGCACATTCCGGAAATCGCGGCCACGGCGCTCGCCAATTATCTGCTGCATCAACCGCACGGCAGCGAAAAAATCCGCGGCATGATCGTCGACGATATTCACAAGGCGCTGGACGCGGGCCGGGTGAAACACGCCGCCGAACTGTTCATGGCGTTGCGGCATTTTCTCAGCGAGCATCCCGAGGCGCGCTCCGAAGCGGACGCGGCTTGAGGCGTAGCGTCGCTGGCAAAGTGCGGCGCGCGGCGGCCGTCTACATATTGGCGCCGGCGCGCCTGTACGGCCGGTAGCGCGGCGTCCACATCTTCGCCTTGACCGCGGCCTCGATCGTGCCGGCGGAAACGCCCGAGGTTAAGCCTTCGCTCAGCGCCTGCCTGCCGACGGCGATGGCGACCGCCGTCGCCACCTGGCGCAGCGCGGTGACCGGCGGCAAGAGATTGGCGTCGCATCGTTTTTCGCCGGCGACAGTTCGGCCAGCGCCTTGGCGGCGGCCATGAACATGGTGTCGGTGATGCGGCGGGCTTGCGTGGCGATGACGCCGAGGCCGACGCCGGGGAAAATATAGGAATTGTTGGTCTGGTCGACGCTGATCGATTTGCCGTTGCGCTTGAGCGGCGGAAACGGCGAGCCGGCGCCGATGATGGCGCGGCCCTCGCTCCAGCGCTCGACGTCAGCGGGCGCGGCCTCGGCGTGCGTGATCGGATTGGACAGCGGAAAGATGATCGGCCGCTCGTTCTGCTTGGCCATCGCGCGCACCACCGATTCGGTGAAGGCGCGCGGCCTGCCCGGAGACGCCGATCAGCGCCGTCGGCTTGGCGTTGAAGATGACTTCGAGCAGCGAGACGCGGTCGTTGCGGCCGACCGACCAGTGAGGCCAAGCGCCGCGCGCGGCTGCACGAAGCGGGCCTGGAACGGCGCGATGCCGTCCATGCCCTCGATCAGCAGCCCGTCGCGGTCGACCAGATAGAAGCGCCGCGCCGCGGTCTGCTGCGTCGAGCCCGGCATCGACCATCGCGGCGTGCAGCAAGTGGGCGATGCCGCAGCCGGCGGAGCCGGCGCCGAGAATGACGATGCGCTGCTCCGTGAGCGGCACGCCGGTGATGTTGATCGCCGACAAGCAGCGTGCCGGTCGCCACCGCCGCGGTGCCCTGGATGTCGTCGTTGAAGGTGCAGAGCCTGTCGCGATAGGTGTCGAGCAGGCGCGTGGCGTTGCCCTTGGCGAAATCCTCCCATTGCAGCAACAGCATGCGGCCAGCGCTCGTTCACCGCGCCGATGAACTCGCGCGACGAAATCGTCGTAGTCGGCGCCGCGCACGCGCTCGTGCCGCCAGCCGATGTAGAGCGGATCCTTCGAGGTTTTCCGGATTGTCGGTGCCGACATCGAGCAGAACGGGGAGCGCGGTGCGCCGGGTCGATGCCGCCGCAGGCCGTATAGAGCGCGAGCTTGCCGATGGGGATGCCCATGCCGCCGGCGCCCTGGTCGCCGAGGCCGAGGATGCGCTCGCCGTCGGTGACGACGATGACCTCGGTCTTGTCGAATTGCGGGTTGCCGAGGATCTGCCGCATCGAGGAGCGGTGCGGGATGCTGAGAAACAGGCCGCGCGGCTTGCGGAACAGCCGGCTGAACGAGCGGCAGCCGGCGCCGACCGTCGGCGTATAGACGACCGGCAGCAGCTCCTCGATGTTGCGCTCGAGCAGCGCGTAGAACAGCGTTTCGTTGGTGTCCTGCAGGTCGCGCAGAAAGGCGTAGCGCTCGAGGTCGGTGGAAAATTCGCGGAACGCCTGCAGCCGGCGGCTGACCTGCTCGTCGATATTGGCGACCGTCGGCGGCAACAGCCCGTGCAGGCCGAAGGCTGTCGCGCTCGTCGTCGGTGAAGGCGGTGCCCTTGTTGAGCCGCGCGTCGGACAGCAGCTGATAGCCGGACACGGCCGCCGGCACGGTCACGGTATCGTCGGCGGACTCGCCCATGTCAGCCGCCGGGTTTGTCGGCGTCGTATTCGTTGCTGGCAGAACGGCCCGCCCTGGAAGCGGTCGCCAATCGGGTCGGGCGGCAATCTTCGCCTGCCCGGCCATGGCCTGCGCCTCGTAATCCGCCGCCTTGCCGGTCGGCTTGTAGCCGAAGCGGCGGGCATTGCTGTTGTCCCACCACATGTCGACGTTGTCGGAGGCGCCGTAGAAAATCTCGAAGCGGATGTCGGGATGGGTGAAGCCGATATCGATGAGCTGCACCAGATCTTCCGGCTTGAGCCAGATCGACAGCCGCCGCTTGTCGATCGGCGCCTCGCCGAAATTGCCGATGCGCAGACAGGTGACGCGCAAGCCCGTGCTTGTCGGCATAGAAGGCGCCGACCGCCTCGCCGAAGGCCTTGCTGATGCCGTAGCGGCTGTCCGGGTGCACGGTGACGTTGACGCCGATTGTCTTGCTCGCGCGGGTAGAAGCCGACGGCGTGGTTGGAGGAGGCGAAGACGATGCGCTTGACGTTTGCGCGATAAGCCGCCTCGAAGACGTTGTAGCAGCCGACGATATTGGCGTTGAGGATCGTCGTCCCAGGGGCCTTCGATCGAATGAGCCGCCGAGGTGGACGATGCCCTCGATGCCGGCGACGATCTTTTCAACCTCCGCCATCTTCGACAGATCGGCGGCCATGAATTCCTCATCGGTGGCGAGGTTGTCGGGCTTCTTGATGTCGCTCCAGCGGATGCCCGGATATTTGCCCTTGAGCAGCTTGCGCAGCGAAGTGCCGATGCCGCCGGCGGCGCCGGTAACGAGAATTTTGTTGCATGGGTCACTCTTGACTTGACGCGGCCGCGGTCCGGCCCCGCTTGCGAGGCTACTTGATCCCAAGCTCGACGGCGAGCTTCTGATAACGGGCGCGGCTGTTGTTGAGATGCCGCTGCATGGCGTCGCGCGCCTCGTTGATGGCGTGGGCGCGGATCGCCGCGAGGATCGCGGCATGCTCGGCCTGGAACAAATCGAGTTGGCTTTGCTTAGTGGGCGGCGCCGAGCGGCCCCAGACGGTGCGCCGGGGAATGATGAAGCGGCCGAGATATTCGAGAAATAGCCGGAATTGCGGATTGCCGGTGGCGTCGGCGATCTCGCAATGGAAGGCGAAATCCTGATCGACGGCGGCGTCCCCCTTGTCGATCATATTTTGCACTGCGGCAAAACGATCGGCGATCTTCTTGACCTGGGCCGGCGAGGCGCGCTCGGCGGCGAGCCCCGCCGCCTCGATTTCGACGCCGGTGCGCAGTTCCATGACATTGAGCACGTCGCGCAGCGGCGAATGCTCGTCGAAATCCACCCGGAACGGCCGGCGCACGTGATCGGCGACGAAGGCGCCGACGCCCTGGCGGGTCACCACCAGCCGGTCGGCCTTGAGCGCGGCGACCGCCTCGCGCACCACGGTACGGGAAACGCCGGTGGCAGCGATCATTTCCTGTTCGGTCGGCAGCCGCGAGCCGGGCAAAAGCTTTCCGCTGACGATGTCGGCGGTGAGCCGGGCGACCAGTTCCCCGGGCAGCCCGCGCGGTGCATCAATAGGCTGTAAAAAGTTCTGTTTTTTCGCCGACCGCTTTTGCAAGGCCTTGACACCACGCTGTCTGTTGCAGTCATCATATGATAGTATGAATAACATGTGCAGCTGCCAGGATCAATGAGCCGCGCGCGAAACGCCAGAATGCCACCGACCAAAAGATCAACGGCGGGAGAGGTCGTCAATCCGAACGACCGGCTCCGCCTTGCATTACCGCTGCGTCGTTTTGAGCAGCGGCACATTATCACGCCACGCCATAATCCAAATCGCATCAACCCACGAGGGAGGACCAACACATGACATTCAAACTCAGCCGCCGCACCGTCGTCGGCGGCCTCGCCGGCTCGATGGCGCTTAACTTCCGCGCCTTCGGCCAGACGCTGACGATGCCGACATCGCCGGTTACGCTCAATTTCGTCGACGTCGCCGGCAATCTCGCGCTCACGCAAAAGGCGATCGAAGCCTATCGCGACAAGAATCCAAAACTGGTCGCCAAGGTGAATTTCAGCAAGGCGCCTGCTCCGGAACTGCCGGGCAAGATCAAGGCGCAGCAAGACGCCGGCCGCGTCGACATCGACGGCGTGCTGACCGGCATCGACGCGCTCTCGGCCGGCGTCGACCAGAAGCTCTGGATCCCGATCGCCACCGAGTTCGCACCGAAACTGCCTAAGCTCGATGACGTCTATTTGCCCGGCGCGGCGAAGATGCAGGCGCTCGCCTCGAACCAGGGCGTGTGCATCGTGTTCTGCCCGGCCGGCCCGGTGATGGAATACATGCCGGAAAAGGTGAAGCAGGTGCCGACCACGGCGGAAGAGCTGCTCGCCTGGGCCAAGGCCAACCCCAACCGTTTCATCTACGCCCGCCCGGCGAATTCCGGCCCTGGCCGCATCTTCATGATGGGTCTGCCCTACATCCTCGGCGACAAGGACCCGCACGATCCGAAGAATGGCTGGGACAAGACCTGGGCCTATCTGAAGGAACTCGGCCAGTACGTTGAATACTACCCGGCCGGCACCGGCCCGACCATGAAGGAGCTCGGCGAAGGCTCACGCGACATGCTGCCCTCGCAGATGGGTTGGGACATCAACCCGCGCGCGCTCGGCGTGGTGCCCAAGGAAGCCAAGGTCTTTTTCCTCAAGGGCTACCACTGGATTCTCGACGCGCACTATCTCTGTATCCCGAAGGGCGTGTCGAACGACAAGCTCGACTGTGCTCATCGACTTCCTCAACTTCATGCTGTCGCCCCCGGCGCAGGCGATGACTTACGATGACGGCTATTTCTATCCCGGCCCCGCCGTGAAGGATGTGCCGCTGTCGATGGCGCCTGCGGCGAGTCAGAAGGTGATCGCGGAATACGGGCGCGCCGAATACGCCCAGGCGATGACCGCGGCTCCGCAGGAGCTGCCGCTGCTGCCGGACAAGCTCGTCTATGCGTTTTCCCGCTGGGACGAGGAAATCGGCTCGAAAAAGAAGAAGTAGCCTACGGCGCAAAAATGAAGGCTGGCGATTCTTGTCGCCAGTCTTCACTATCTTCACCTTGCGCCGTCCGGCGTCTCCTGGGGAGGAGCGACTTTCATGGCAATCGCCGCACGCGATTTCCGCGAGCTGCGGCTTGACGGAATGAGCCGCAATTTCGGCACTGTCAACGCACTCAAGGGCGTCACCTTGAGCGTCAAGCGTGGCGAATTCATCGCGCTGCTCGGGCCCTCCGGCTGCGGCAAATCGACCGCGCTCAACTGTCTGGCCGGACTACTGACGCTCTCAAGCGGCAGCATCTGGCTCGACAAGACGCGCATCGATCGGCTGGCGCCGGAAGAGCGCGGCTTCGGCATGGTGTTCCAGAACTACGCGCTGTTCCCGCACATGAGCGTGCGCAAGAATATCGGCTTCGGACTGAGCATGCAGGGTCTGGCGAAGGCCGACATCGTGCGCAAGGTTGACGAGGCGCTGTCGATCGTGCGCCTTGGCGACCAGGGTGAGAAATTGCCGGGGCAACTGTCCGGCGGTCAGCAGCAGCGTGTCGCCATTGCTCGCGCCATCGTCATCGAGCCGCCGCTGGTGCTGATGGACGAGCCGCTGTCTAACCTCGACGCCAAGCTGCGGCTGGAAATGCGCGCCGAAATCCGCCGAATCCACGAGTTGATCGGTTCGGCGACGATCTACGTCACGCACGACCAGGAGGAGGCGCTGTCGCTCGCCGACCGCATCGTGGTGATGCGCGCGGGCGAGGTGCGTCAGGTCGGCACGCCGGACGATCTCTATATCCGCCCCGCGCATCCCGATGTCGCCGAGTTCATGGGCTACCGCAATCAAATCCGCTCGCGCGCCGCAAAATCCGGCAATGTGCTCAACGTCGTAGTCGGCGGCGTCAGCCTCGCCGGCACACCGGTCGATGCGGCCGGCGAGGGCAATGTGGTGGCGGCGATCCGGCCAGACGATTTGAAAGTTTCCGGCACGGGAGCAATTTCGGTGACGGTGGAATTGGCGCAATATCATGGCCACGATTTTTACTGTTCGGGGCGCACCGGCGACGGCACCGAGCTCTATTTCCGCTCCGCAACGAAAGCGAAGAAGGGCGACACCGTGCGCCTTGCCGCGGATCCGAGCCGCGTGCTGGTCTATTCGCGAGCGGCCTCATGAGCGACGCGGCGCGAGCGCCCAACGAACGCCTGCCGCTGCGCGTGCGGCTGGCGCTCTACGATCTTGACGGCGTGACGCTGCTGGTGCTGCCGGCGATGTTGTTCGTCGTCGCGCTGTTTGTCTATCCGTTCCTCTACGGCTTCTTTTTGTCGTTCGAGCCGAAGAAGGGAACCTGGCTTGCCAACTACGCGAGATTCTTCTCCGATCCGTTCCTCTACGACACCATCGAAGCGACGTTCCGGCTCGCTATTCCGGCGACGCTGATCAACGTACTGGTGTCGATTCCGGTCGCGCTGCGCGTGCGGCGCATGCGCAACCGGCGCGTCCTCACTACGATCCTGGTGATCCCGATCACGCTCGGCACGGTGCTGATCGCCGAAGGCCTGCTCACTTATCTGGGGCCGCAGGGCTGGTTCAATCGCACGCTGATGCTGTTCGGCGTGGGGCAGGTCCGTCTCGTGCATAATTACACCGGCGTGATGCTGTCGCTGATCCTGTCGGGATTTCCCTTCACGTTCCTGCTGACGCTGTCTTACCTCACCGGCATCGATCCTTCGCTTGAGCAGGCGGCGGCGACTCTCGGTGCGAGGGCGCGGGCGCGATTCTGGCACATTCTCATGCCGCTGCTGGCGCAGGGACTGGCGATCAACCTGTGCCTGTCGTTCGTGCAGACTTTTTCGGTGTTTCCCTCTGCGATCCTGCTCGGTGCGCCGGCCGGCGCCACGCGCGTGATCTCGATCGCCGCCTATCAGGCTGCTTACGAGCAATATGATAGCTCGATGGCGTCGGCGATCGCGATGATCATGGGCTTCTGCCAGTTGTTCGTCGTTGTGATCATTCTCGGCGCGCGCCGCTTCGTCTATCGCGGCTCGGCCGGCGGCGGCAAAGGCTGACGGCATGGGCGCGGAAAAATCGGTTTCCGAAAGGCTGTGGGCGATCACCATCTGGGCGCTGGTGATCTTTTTCATCGTCAACTTCACGGCGATGATTGCGACCGTCGTGGTCAATTCGTTCGGCACGCGCTGGTTCAACGCATGGCTGCCGGCATCGTTCACGACGCGCTGGTACTCGTCGGCCTGGGATGAATTCCAGTTGCACGACGTGCTGATCGTGACCTTCGAGGTCGTCGGCGCCGTGGTGTTGATCTCGGCCCTGCTCGGCGTTCCCGCGGCCTATGCGCTGGCGCGGCGCAATTTTCCCGGCAAGCATTTCGTCATCCTGCTGTTTTTATTGCCGATGCTAATCCCGCCGATCACCTTCGGCATTCCGTTGGCGACGGTGCTGTATCAGGCGCATTTCGGCGGCAACATGTCCGGCGTCATCCTCGCCAACCTGGTGCCGACCGTGCCTTTCGTGGTGCTAGTGATGATCCCGTTCATCGAACAGATCGATCCGCGCGTCGAGGCGGCGGCGCGCGTGTTCGGGGCGGGAACCGGGCGGCTGTTCGTCCATATCCTCATTCCGTTGCTGGCGCCGGGCATTCTCGCCGCCTTGCTGCTGGTTCTGGTGCGGACCATTGCGATGTTCGAATTGACGTTTTTCACCGCCGGACCCGGCAGCCAGACGCTGGTGGTTGCCCTTTATTACGCGGTCTACGCAGCCGGCGTGCGCGCCGGCCAGTCGATCGACGCCATGGCGGTCGTTTATATGCTGACGACGCTGGTCTGGCTGCTGGTCGCGTTGCGCTTTGTCGATCCAACGCAGATTGTGACGCGGGCTAAGAGGGACGCGGTGAACTAGCGCGTGCGTTGCGACACAATTTTTTGCCGGACGTGCTTGACCCCGCCCACCGGGTGAGGTCATCATATGACATGATGACTACCATGCATGGCCGCCTCGATCAATGAGCCATGCCGATAAACCACACCAAATGCCGCGTTCGTCTTTCATACGCTCAAGAAAACATCGGGAGGTTACGTTCAACATGAAAACATGCTTTGCCACGTTCGCCGCCGGCCTCATCGTCGCCGCGACCGCGTTCGCGTCCGGCTCCGCCTTGGCGCAGGACAAAATCGTACTCAAGGCTTCCGACGTGCATCCGGAAGGCTATCCCACCGTGCAGGCGGTGGAAGACATGGGCAAGAACCTGTCCGAAGCGACCAAGGGCAAGCTCTCCGTGCAGATGTATCCGTCGATGCAACTCGGCGGCGAGAAGGAAGCCATCGAGCAGGCGCAGGTCGGCGCCATCGCCTTCGCCCGCGTCTCCGTCGGCGCGCTCGGGCCCGTGGTCGACGCGCTCAACGTGTTCAATCTGCCTTACGTGTTCCGCAACACCGAGCACATGCGGCACGTGATCGACGGCAAGATCGGGCAGGACCTGCTCGACGCCGTCACCAACAGCGGCAAGGGTCTCGTCGGCCTGTGCTGGATGGACGCGGGCGCCCGCAATTTCTACGACACCAAGAAGCCGATCAAGGACCTTGCCGATCTCAAGGGCCTGAAGATCCGCGTCATGGGCAATCCGATGTTCGTCGACATGGCGAACTCGATGGGCGCCAACGGCGTGCCGCTCGGCTACGACCAGGTGTTCAGCGCCCTGCAAACCGGCGTGGTGGACGGCGCCGAAAACAATCCGCCGAGCTTCGTGTTCGACAACCACTTCCAGGTGGCCAAGTACTACACCATCGACGAGCACCTGATCGTGCCGGAGATGCTGGTGATGTCGAAGAAGATCTTCGAACTCGCTGTCCAAGGCCGAGCAGGCGGACGTGTTGAAGTTCGCCCGCCAAGCGCAGATGGATGAGCGCAAGTATTGGGACATCTATCAGCAGAAGGCGATGGACAAGGCCAAGGCCGCCGGCATCGTGATCACCGAGGTCTCGGCTGCCGAGAAGAAGAAGTTCCAGGAGGCGGTGAAGCCGGTCTGGGACAAGTACGGCCCCAAATACGCCGAGATGATCAAGCGCATCGAAGCGCAGAAGTAACCAACCACGGGGCGTGAACTCGTGCCGTTACCCTGAGGAGCGAGCCGCGATAGCGGCGAGCCTCGAAGCGTGGCGGCCACGTTCTTAGCGGTTTTGGCCGTTCATCCTTCGAGGCCCGCGCGTTCCGCGCGGCCACCTCACGATGACGCGTCAGGCGAGAGAAATCGGGGAAAATTATGGCGGCGCTATACCGGCAGGCCATGGACTGGGCCTATTTCATCTGCGTGGTGGTCGCCGGCACCGCGCTGGTGCTGATATCCGCGGTGATCCCCTGGGGGGTTTATACCCGCTACGTGCTCAACAGCGCCGCCTCATGGCCTGAGCCGACCGCGGTGCTGCTCACCATCGTGTTGACGTTCTACGGCGCCGCCGCCTGCTACCGGCTCGGCAGTCACATGAACGTCACGGTCGCCATCAGCGCGCTGCCGCCGCGGGCGCGCCGCGCGGTCGACTTCCTCGTCGAGATCATCATGCTCGTCTTCGCGATCTTCATGATCGTCTACGGCTACCGGCTGTGCGTCGCCACCTGGAACAACACCATCGCCGAGTTCCCCGTGCTGCGCGTCGGTATCGTCTATTCGCCGATCCCGTGCGGCGGCGTGTTCACGCTGCTGTTCATCATCGAGCATCTCACCATCGGGCGGCCCGCTCACGTAGCCGATCCGCATATTGTGCCAGGGGTGGACTGAGCGCATGGACCTCTTTGTTCTTCTCGGAACCTTGTTCCTCTGCTTCGGCATCGGCATGCCGATTTCCTACGCGCTCGGCTTCGGCGCGCTGGTCGGCGCGCTGTGGATCGGCATCCCGCCGGAAGCGGTGATGCTTAAAATCTCCGACGGCGTTTCCAAGGTGGCGATGCTGACCATTCCCTTCTTCGTGCTGGCCGGCGCCATCATGGCGGAAGGCGGCATGGCGCAGCGCCTGGTCAAGCTCGCCAATGTGATCGTCGGCCTGGTGCGCGTGCGCGGCGGCCTCTCCGCGGTGAACATCCTCGCCACCACGTTTCTTTCCGGCATTTCCGGCTCCTCCGTCGCCGACGTCTCGGCGATTGGCTCGGTGCTGATCCCGCAGATGGAGAAGGTCGGCTATCCGCGCGTGTTCGCCACCAACGTGACCATCAGCGGCTCGCTGCAGGCGATCCTGGTGCCGCCGAGCCACAACGCGGTGATCTATTCGCTGGCGACCGGCGGTACCATCTCGATCATCAGCCTGTTCATGGCCGGCGTGGTGCCCGGCCTGCTGCTCGGCGTCTGCCTGACCATGCTGTGCATTTTCATCGCCTATCGCGACGGCCATCCGAAAGGCGAGTCGGTGCCGATCCGCGACGCGGTGAAGATCACCATCGACGCCCTGTGGGGCCTCATCACGATCATCATCATCATCGCCGGCATCCTGCTCGGCATCTTCACCGCGGTCGAAGCCGGCGCGGTTGCCTGCATCTGGGCCTTCTGCGTGACCATGTTCATCTACCGCGACTACCACTGGAAGGACCTGCCGGGGCTGGTGCACCGCACGCTCAAGACGGTGGCCATGGTGATGACGCTGATCGCGATGGCCTCGTCGTTCGGTTACGTGATGGCGCTGATGCAGCTGCCGACCAAGATCACCGCGTTCTTCCTCAGCGTCTCGGAGAACAAATACGTCATCCTGATGCTGATCAACTTCATGCTGCTGGTGCTCGGTTGCCTGATGGACATGGCGCCGCTGATCCTGATCTGCACGCCGATCCTGCTGCCGGTGGTGATGCGGCTCGGCGTCGACCCGGTCCACTTCGGCATGATCATGCTGATGAACCTCGGCATCGGCCTGCTCACGCCGCCGGTGGGGTCCGTGCTGTTCGTCGGCTGCGCCATCGGCAATGTGCGGATGGAGGACGTGATCCGCACCATCTGGCCGTTCTACGCCGTGATGTTTGCGGTGCTAATGATGGTCACCTTCATCCCGGCGCTGTCGCTGTGGCTGCCGTCGGTGACGGTCCACTAGGCGCGCCGGGCGACGGCTCAGCGCTGGCCGGGGTAATCTGGATCGAGCACAAAGGGATAAGGCCCCGGAAAGTCCTCGACGTAGACGGTATGCGACACGATCCCCGTCGCGGCGTCGAAGTGATGCAGTTTGAAGGCCGGCGGCGCGAGCACCAGCGCGCCTTCACGATCGTCATGAAAATGAAAGGCCACCGAGGAAGAACAGCATGTAGTAGCCGGCGTTTTTCCAGATCGTCAGGCCGATGATCGAAGCAAGCGCAATATCCGGATCGCCGACCCAGTTGATGCTGGCGACACCGAGCATCGCCAGGTAATGGTCGAGCAGGCCGACGCCGGGCAGGAAGATGAACAGGAAAAGAGAGGCGACGGCGACCAGCGGCACGAGGACGGGCACGAAGATCACCGACCGCAGCAAAGCGTTGAACCAGGTCGATTGCTGCAACGCGACTGCAAACCACAGCGCCAGAAAGAGACTGGGGACGACCGTGCCGACGGCGTAGACCAGGTTGTTGGACAAGGCCTGGCGAAACGACGGGTCCTGGATGAGCGCGACGAAATTGCCGAGGCCGACAAAGGTGATGTGCCCGCGGTCCTGCTGGCGCAGCGACTGCCAGGCAACCTGCGCCACCGGCCAGTGGGTGAACGTCGCGAGAAAGATCAGCGACGGTGCCAGCAGCGCGTAAGCGCGCGGGTTGAGCTTGATTGCGGACGAATTGAATCCACGCCGTAATGAGAAGGTCGCGGGGCGCGCGAGCGTGATGTTGGTCATGCGGACCTCAAGCCGAACCACATAACGTGGCGAGGACCGCGACAAACGGGTGACGAAATAATTACAGACTTGTGAAAGCGGGGGAACGCGTCAGCCGTTGGGCTTTTTCACCAGGATCGTGCCTGATTTTCGGGCTTAGAGCACGGGGCGCCGCGCTAAAACGCCGCGGCCAACTCCCTGGCGCCCTGTGAGCGCGAAGCGCTTGCCATCTTGCCCTCGATTTCGGCGATGAGCGCCGCCACCACGCCGGTGCGGCGGGCCACCGGGTTGCGCTCGAAGCCCTGCTGCTGGAAGAAATTCGCCGTCGGCACGCGCTCGCGCATCGGCTGCGGCATCATCACCATGTCGATGCCGTTGCCGTCGCCGGTCAAGTTCATCAGCTCGAGCTCGGCGGCGGACAGCGGCGCCGCATAGCCCTTGGCGCGCGCGAACTGCACGGAGTTCGAGAAGCTTCTGCACCTGCAGCAGCGGGCCGACGTCGATATCGAGGATGGCGGCGTGGATGCCCCAGCCTTTTTCCGTGTGCTTGGCGATCTCGTCGTACTTCGCCCAGCTATGCGGCAGGCCGCGGCAATAGGCGATCATGCGCTTAAGCACGGCAAACTTGCGCTCGAAAGCCGCGCGCCGCTCGCCAGTCAAGGTTTTCGCCTTGGCGTTGAGCGCGGCGACGAAGCGCTCGCCGCTCTCGCCGAACAGCGAGACGGTGTTGGTCGAGAGCAACTGGTTGTAGCCGATCGCCGGCGAAATCGCGTGCGCGTTCGAGCGCGGCGTGGTGAGGCCGGCCTGCGAGTTGTAGGCGCCGTTGCCGCCGGTTTCGAAAGCGTAGATGCCGACGATCTGCTCGCGCGTCAGCCCCGCCGCGCGCGCGGCTTTGGCGTAAGCGCGCTTGAAGTCGGCATCGCTTGCCGGCAGGTCCGGCATGAAGCCCCATTCCGCGCTTGCCGCGGCAAGGAAATCGGCGAGCACCGGAATTTCCGGCTTCGGTGGAACGGGCGGCGGTGGCGGCGGCGGCAACGGACTGACTGGCCTGGGCGGTCCCGAATAGACCGGCGGCTGCGTCAGCACGTAATCGGCAAGCGCCGCCGGTTCATGGTTGCGCCGCTTGGCGTTGCGGATGCGGCGCTTGGCGGCGATGGCGTCCCAATAGGCGGCGGCCTGCTGCTCGTGGGCGCCGTGCGCGCGCTCGTAGATGTCGAGCTTGGCCTGATAGTCGGCAAGCACGGCGGGCGGCACATCCTGCGCCGAGGCCGCAGCGGAGAGCGCGATGGCAAACAGAAAACCGCGGAGCAGGGGACGGCGCATGCCCGGTCTTGTCATCGATTCTTCAGGGTTTGGCTATGTCACAAAAAATGTCACAAAAAAACGCGCCGCAAATGCGGCGCGCTGCAGAGTGCCGAATTCGGGGGTCTATTCGAATTCGGCGGGGAGGACAACTGTGGCTTAGCGGATCGTCGGTCCGGCGCGATCGGTTAAGACCATCGGCCCGCCGGCTTTGATCACGGTCGGCGCTTGCGCAGTCATAATATCGGTGCCGAGATTGAGGTTGTGCGCGGCAATGCCGATCACCGCAATCAGCAGTGCGGCGGAAAGGCCAACCACCACGATCTTGAGGTGGGTGGTGCGGTCGGCGGTGTAAATCGACCAGTTCATGATAGCCTCCAAGGTCTTGGCCCAATGCCCTTAGGATTGGTGGGCTCAACCCGGAAAATGGTTCAACGCTCGTTCGTACCCTAACGTGGGAAGGCGCGCGCTGTTCCACATCACACCTCACGCAAGCGTGACTCGCGTGATGGGCGTCACAAAATTGCCGGAAAGTTTAACGGAATCAGGCAGCCGGGGTGAGCGGGAAATCCGCGCTGTTGTAGAGCGCGCGAATATCCTGGTGGCCGAGCCGCTGCTCGTCGATCTGGATATAGGCGCCGAGCAGCAACGGCTCCGGCAATTCCTCGACCGCGAAGCGGATGGCGTCGGCCGCACGATCGAAGCGGCGATATTTCACCTTTTTGGCAATCTTGTTGTTGCGCGAGGGAAACAGCTCCGCGGGCGCGTCGAAATCGAATGGGTTTGACACGGTTGAACTCCAAATAATGCTGTTGGGCGAATGGTTCGAAACGATCCATTCTATATGGTGACTCCAACGAGGCATTTCCAGGGGCACAAAAAGGCGTTGGTTTACTCACAAAGCTTGAAGCCCGAGGATTTGCACCGCTGTGCCTCCGCCTGCGCCGCAGCGATTTGGTCTTGCGTCATGCGCTCGGCGAATGTCGCGCGAAACACTGCCGCGTTGGGGAAGCCGTGGTCGGCTGCAACAGTCAGCCATGCATAGGCGCGGGCAAAATCCTGCTTGACGCCGTAGGCGAGGCCGAGATTGACCTGTGCCAGCGCGTTTCCCTGTACCGCGGCCAGCTGCCACCAGCGCATGGCCGCGGCGAAATCCTGCGCGACGCCCTGTCCAGTATTGTACATCGTGCCGAGGGTAGCCTGCGCCTCGGCGTTGCCGTTCTTCGCCAGCGGCAGCAGCAGCTTCAGCGCGGTCGCAAAGTCCTGCTGCGCGTATGCCCGCTTTGCGTCGTCGAGCGGGCCGGCGAAAGCGACACCGGCGCCAATGGTCAGCAGCGCCGCGGCTATCAGGATGCGGACAAGGCTTGCGCGCACCCGGCCGCTGCGCGGCCACGACACGGAACGCGGATAGAATGTCACGTGACAGACCAACGTGCCGTTACCCTTTTTCCGCCAGGTTGCGCAGCTTCGCCAGCGCGGTGGCGTCCGGGTCGTTCGGCGAAATGATGCCGATAAAGTGGCCATGCTTATCGACAAGGCGGATAAGCGCCGAGTGATCGTAGGCATAGTCGCCATGATCGAGCGGGATGCGCTTGAAATAGACGTGATACTCCGCCGTGATTTTCGCGACCTGCTGCGCGCTGCCGGTGAAGCCGCGGATATGCGGATCGAACGACGACAGATATTGCTTCTTCGATTTTGGCGTGTCGCGCTGGCTGTCCACCGCAATGAAGACGACGTTGAGCTTGTCGGCATCGGGGCCGAGCTTCTCCAGCCAGGTCGACAGCTCGAACAGCGTGGTCTGGCAGATGCTGGGGCAATGCGTGTAGCCGAAAAACAGCGCGCCCGGCTTGCCGAGGAGATTATATTGCGTGACCGGCTGGCCGTTCTTGTCGGTCAGGGTGAAGCCATCGTCGGCCGCCGCGGACGCGAACACATTCGCCGGGCTCGGCGAATTGTCGAGCGCCATCTTGCCCGCGACGACGATGAAGAGAGCGGAAAATAATACCGCCAGCGCGCCGCGCGATTTCAGCAATGCGGAAAGTTTATGGAAGCGGGCTGC
This sequence comes from uncultured Alphaproteobacteria bacterium, assembly GCA_963753925.1. Lineage (GTDB taxonomy): Bacteria > Pseudomonadota > Alphaproteobacteria > Rhizobiales > Xanthobacteraceae > Pseudolabrys. The sequence goes on along the minus strand of CAVWEF010000002.1, from coordinate 20,011 downwards.
TTGCATCTGCCGTCTACCTCCGCGGCGCGGCAACAAATGCAACGCGCCGGGCTTTGGTCAGTCGCCCGCGGAAACCTTAGATCGATCGTGGTTGCGGAAGGGTAAACGCGCGCGCGTCGAGCGGTAGTCGCTGCGCGCTCTTTAGTCCGAAGCCTAAATGCTGGCGACCGTCTTCAGCCGGCAGCGCGGATGGATTTCGCTTTGCGAGAGCACCGGGGTTGCCGCGCGGAAGCGCTCGACGATGCCGCGCACGTAAGGGCGGATGGCGGCGGAGGTGACCAGCACCGGCGCTTCGCCCTCGCGCGCGGCCTCCTCGAATTTCTCGCGCACCAGCGTGATGAATTCGGTGAGTCTGGAGGGCTGCATCGCCAGCGTGCGCGCGTCACCTTCGCCGACCATTGACTCGGCGAAGGCCTGCTCCCATTTGGCCGTGAGCGCGACCAGCGGCAGATAGCCGCCGGAGGAGGTATGCTGCGCGCAAATCTGCCGCGACAGGCGCGCGCGCACGTGCTCGGCCAGCATGACCGGATTGCGCGTGCCCTGGATGCCGTCGGCGATGCCCTCGAGGATGGTGGAGAGGTCGCGGACAGATACGCGCTCGGCGAGCAGGATCTGCAGCACGCGCTGGATGCCCGAGGTGGTGATCAGCGAGGGCACCAAGTCCTTCAGGAGATCGGACTGGTCCTTGGGCAATTCCTTGATGAGCTTTTGCACCTCGGCGTAGGACAACAGTTCCGCCATGTTGTTCTTCAAGAGCTCGGTCAGATGCGTGGACATCACGGTGGCGGCGTCCACCACGGTGTAGCCCTTGATCGAGGCTTCTTCCTTGAGGCCGCCGTCGATCCAGGTCGCCGGCAGGCCGAACGTGGGCTCGGTCGTATGCGTGCCGGGGATGTTTACCTGCCCGCCGGCCGGGTCCATGACCATGTACTGCCCCGGCCAGATCTTGCCGGAGCCGGCCTCGACCTCCTTGATCTTGATGACATAGCCGTTGGCGTCGAGCTGCACGTTGTCGAGAATGCGCACGGCCGGCATGACGAAGCCCATCTCGACCGCGAGCGAGCGGCGCAGCGCCTTGATCTGCTCGGTGAGGCGGTCGCCGCCGTCGGCCGCGTTGACCAGGGGCAAGCAGCGCGTAGCCAAGCTCCATCTTGAGATCGTCGATGCGCAGTGCCGTGCCGATCGGCTCTTCCGCCGCCTCGGTTTTTGCCTTGGCATCGACCTTCTTGGCCTCGGCCGCGTCGGCGACGCGCACGCGCTTGTCGAAGACGTAAGCGAGCGCCGCCGCGCCCCCGCCCAGCGCCATGAATGGAATGATGGGAATGCCGGGCAGCAGCGCCATCACCATCATCACCGCGCCGGACATGCCGAGCGCCTTGGGATAGCCGGAGAGTTGCGCCAGCAGCGCTTTGTCGGCGGCGCCGGCGACGCCGGCTTTCGCCACCAGGAGGCCGGCGGCGGTGGAGACGATCAGCGCGGGAATTTGCGTCACCAGGCCGTCGCCGACGGTGAGGATGGTGTAGGAGTGCGCCGCGTCGGCAAAGGAAAGGCCCTGCTGGGCGATGCCGATGATCATGCCGCCGATGACGTTGATGAAGACGACGAGCAGGCCGGCGATGGCGTCGCCGCGCACGAATTTGGAAGCGCCGTCCATGGCGCCGAAGAAGCCGCCTTCGTCCTCGAGCGTCTTGCGGCGCTTGCGCGCCTCCTGCTCGTTAATGAGGCCCGCGGACAGGTCGGCGTCGATCGCCATCTGCTTGCCGGGCATGGCGTCCAAATGGAAGCGCGCGGCCACTTCGGCGATGCGGCCGGAGCCCTTGGTGATGACGACGAAGTTCACGATCACCAAAATCGTAAAGACGATGATGCCAATGACGAAATTGCCGGCCATGACGAAATTGCCGAAGGCCTGAATGACGTGGCCGGCGGCGTCGGTGCCTTCGTGGCCGTGCGCGAGGATGAGGCGGGTGGAGGCGAGGTTGAGCGCCAGCCGTAGCATGGTGGCGATCAGCAGCACGGTGGGAAACGAGGAGAATTCCAGCGGCGTGTGGATGAACAGCGCCGTCATCAGGATCAGCACCGAGAGAATGATCGAAATGGCCAGGCTGATGTCGAGCAGCGCCGGCGGCAGCGGCAGGATCAGCACCACCAGGATGGTGAGCACGCCGATGGCAAGCCCGAGGTCGCCGCGTTTGAGGAAGGCGCCGACCTCGCCGAGTGTAGGCAGCTTGATGGCGCTGGTGGCGGTCGCCGGCGCGGCGCTGATGTCGCTCATTCAGGGGCTCGAAACCGGTCGCCCGGCGCGCGGCCGGGTATGGGAGGGGGGTTCACGTATCCCCGGCAATATTTGCCCATTTTATGGTTAGCGCGCGGTTAATGGGGTACCTCCGGCGCGCGCTTAGCCCGTGAGCGGCGGGAATTGGTGGGCGCCGTCAGGGCCCAGCGGCAGCGGGTCGACGTGGACGACGGCGGCAAGCTCAAGCGGGCCGTAGAGATGCGGGAACAGGTCACCGCCGCGCGAGGGCTCCCATTTCAGTGCGTCGCCGAGTTTTTGCGAATCGACGCGTACCAGCAGCAGGTCACGAATGCCTGCAAAATGTTTCGCCGCAGTCTCGGCAACTTGATCGGCGGCAGAAAAATGAATGAAACCATCGCGCCGATCATCGGCGGAGCCATGAAACATGCCGACGCGCTCGGCTTCGCGCCATAAAATTGCGTCGACGATTTTGAAGATGCCGAGCATCGTTGCTGTCATCTGACGGCCTCCATTCCGCCACAACCTTGCATATATACGCGCAGCCTCCATATCGAAACGAATTCATTTTTAACGGACAGAGGCGCGATGAAGACGACTTAAGAATTCCTGATCGAAACGGCCGACCGCTGCAAACGCCTTGCACGTGCCGGGCGCGAAATGGCGGAGACGCTTGACGCCATGAGCAACGACCTCATGAGCAAGGCCGTCGAGCTCGACACCACGCGGCAGAAGCATGAGAAGAACCAGAGACAATCTGGCGCCTGAATCTTTTTGGTGCTGACGCGAAAAGCCCGGCGCTTGCGCCGGGCTTTCGTTTGACCGCCGTGAAAGCGAGCGTTACGCCGCGCCGCGCATCGGCTCGCCGCCGCCGGCTGGCGGGATCGGCGCGCCGTCGGCGGCGTATTCGTTGAGCTTGTTGCGCAGCGTGCGGATGGAGATGCCGAGGATATTGGCCGCGTGCGTGCGGTTGCCGAGGCAATGCTTCAGCGTCTCCAGGATCAGGTCGCGCTCGACCTCGGCCACGGTGCGGCCCACGAGATTGCGCGTGACCTGCTCGGCGGCCATCGCCGCTTGAGCCGCCGTGCCGGTGCCGCGCACGCTGTCGAGCCGCGCGCCGTCGGGCGTCAAGATGCCGTCAACGCCGATCTCCGGCCCGGTCGACAGCAGCACGGCGCGGTGCAGCGTGTTTTCCAGTTCGCGCACATTGCCCGGCCAGCGGTTGACGGTAAGCGCGCGGCGCGCCTCCGCCGACAGCGAGCGTAGCGCCAGGCCGTTGGTTTCCGAGTATTTCTTGATGAAGTAGTTTGCCAGCTCCGTGATGTCGGAGGCGCGCTCGCGCAACGGCGGGATCTTCAGGTTCACGACGTTGAGCCGGAACAGCAAATCCTCGCGGAATTTGCCCTCGCGCACCGCCTCGGTGAGATTGCGGTTCGAGGTGGCAATGATGCGGATATCGACCGGCACCGGGCGGCCGCCGCCGACGCGGTCGATGACGCGCTCCTGGATGGCGCGCAGCAGTTTCGCCTGCAGGCGGCCGTCCATTTCGGTGATTTCGTCGAGCAGCAGGGTGCCGCCGTTGGCCTCCTCGAACTTGCCGATGCGGCGGCCGGCGGCGCCGGTGAAGGCGCCTTTCTCGTGGCCGAACAGTTCCGATTCCAGCAGGTTTTCGGGGATGGCCGCGCAGTTGACGGTGATGAACGGCTTTTTAGCGCGCGGCGAGCGGCCGTGCACGTAGCGCGCCAGCACTTCCTTGCCGGTGCCGCTTTCGCCGGTGATCAGCACCGAGGCGTCGGACGTGGCGATCTGCTGGGCGAGCTTGACCACCTGCGCCATCGCCGCGTCACGCCAGATCATTTCGCGCGTATCGGCGGTGACGGCGGCGAGCACCGCCGCGATCAGCTCCGGATCGGGCGGCAGCGGGATGTATTCCTTGGCGCCGGCGTGGATGGCGTTGACAGCGGCGCGCGCGTCATTGGTGACGCCGCAGGCGACGATCGGCACATGGATGCGTTCGGCATCGAGGCGCTTGACGAGGTCGCCGATATCGAGCGCGACGTCGACCATCAGCAGGTCGGCGCCGCGACCGGAGCGCAGCACGGCGAGCGCCTGCTCGTTGCTTTCGGCGTGGGTGACGGAGGCGCCCTTGTCCATCGCGATCTTGCTCGCGGTGGTGAGTTGCCCTCCGAGTGTGCCGACGATCAATAGGCGCATGGCATTGTCCCTTTAATTTTTGTCGGCCTTGATGATTTCCGTCATGGTCACGCCCAGCTTGTCCTCGACCAGCACCACTTCGCCGCGTGCGACCAGGCGGTTGTTGACGTAGATGTCGATGGCTTCGCCGACTTTGCGGTCGAGCTCGAGCACCGCGCCGGGGCCAAGCTTGAGCAGTTCGCCGACGTCCATGCGGGCGCGGCCGAGCACGGCGGAGACCTGCACCGGCACGTCGAACACCGCCTCCAGATCGGCGGCGCCGCGGTCGACCTGCTCGTCGCCGCTGTCGCTGGGCGCAAGCGGGCCGGCGTCTTCGACTGTCTGCATGGCGCAGCCGCCTTCCAATTCCGGGAGGGGCACCTTGCTGTCGTTGTCACTCATCGCTTCAGTCTCCAAAAAATCCTATGGGTCAATTTTCGCGCCCAGATAGCGAGTGACGCAGACATTGATGGTGGTCTCGGTTAAGGCGCGGTCGCGGGTAACGCCGCCGTCGGCCCATTCGATGCGGCAATCGCCGGGCGCAATGCCGTCTTCCGACAGCACCATCAGGCGGCCCTCGAAACCGCGCCCGCGGGCGATCCCCTCGAGCTTGTCCTTGGCCGTGTCGTAGAGATCGGGGCCGATGCGCACGACCACATGCGGGGTCTTGACCAGATTGCGGAAACAATCTGTGGCGAGCGCCGCCACCTCGGCAAATGGCTGGCGCGCGATCAGTTCGGGCGCGAGCTTGGCGCCGACGGCGACCGCCACATCCACCGCTTCGTTTTCCAGCCGGGTCTCGATGCCCGAGAGGCCCTTTTCGATGCGCGCCATGCCGTCGCCGATCAGGGTCAGCGCGGCGGCAAGGCGCTGCGCGGCGTCGTTCTGCGCCTGCTCCTGCGCCGCGGCAAAGCCCTTGCGGTAGGCGACCGATTCGGCGTCGGCGCGCCGGCGCTCGGCCTCGACCACCGTCATGGTCGGGCTTTGCCCGGTGGCAAAGTCCTCGTCGAAAAGATATTTGGCGGCTGCTTTCATTTTAATAAATCAGCTCTTCGTCGCCGCGGCTCTTGGCGATGAGGATTTCGCCCTTGGCGGCGAGGTCCTTAGCGATATTGACCAGCAGCGCCTGCGCCTCGTCGACGTCGCGCAGCCGCACCGGCCCAAGCGCCTGCATGTCGTCGACCAGCATCTTGGCCGCGCGCGTGGACATGTTGGAGAAGAAGAACTGGCGCACCGTTTCCGAGGCGCCCTTGAGCGCGATGGCGAGCTTGTCCTTGTCGATGTTGCGCATCAGCGTCTGCGCCGAGCCGGTATCGAGCTTAATCAGGTCGTCGAAGGTGAACATCAGCGCCTTGATGCGCTCGGCGGCGTCGCGGTTTTCCTGCTCCAGCGCGGTGAGGAAGCGGGTTTCCGTCTGCCGGTCGAAGTTGTTGAAGATTTCCGCCATCACCTCGTGGGCGTCGCGGCGGCGGGTCTGCGACAGATTGGACATGAATTCGGTGCGCAGCGTCTGCTCGACGCGCTCGATCACTTCCTTCTGCACCGCTTCCATCTTCAGCATGCGGTTGACCACGTCGAGGGAAAGCTCCTCGGGCAGGATCGAGAGCACGCGCGCGGCGTGCTCGGCGCGCAGCTTGGACAGCACGACCGCCACGGTCTGCGGGTATTCGTTCTTGAGATAATTCGCCAGCACCTCTTCCTGCACGTTGCCGAGCTTTTCCCACATGTTGCGGCCGGCGGGACCGCGAATTTCGTCCATGATGCCGCCGACGCGCTCTTGCGGCAGGTATTGCTTGAGCAGCCGTTCGGTGGCGTCGTAGTTGCCGAGCAGCGCGCCGGAGGCCGACATGCGGCTGACGAATTCGAGCAACAGCTGCTCGACCTGGTCGGCCTCGATCGTGCCCAGCGAGGACATCACCACAGAAATTTCCCGCAGCTCGTCGTCGTCGAGCAGGCTGAAGATCTTGCCGGCGTATTGCTCGCCCAGCGCCAGCATCAGCACCGCCGCGCGCTCCGGCCCGCTGAGCTTGCGCCGGCCTTCCACGACCTGCGGGCGGCTGGCGAGCTCGGCCATGAGGCCGCCAATGTCCTCGCGCACGGCCTTGGGCTTGCGGGCTTCGGTGCTGAAGGCCGACGGCATCAGGCCACCTCCTCGTGCAGCCAGCTACGGATGATGGAGACGGCCTCGTGCGGGTTTTTTTCCGCCAACTCCCCCACCTTTTGCACCGATTGCGCGTGCACCTGGCCTTGCACCTTGGCGACATCGATCATCGCCGAGGTGCGGTTGGAAATGGTGACGGCCTCGTCGCCGCCGCCGATCGAAATATTGGCGCCGCCCGAGGTGGTGATGGTGCCGTTGCCGCCGTGGGTGATGGTCATGCCGCCGGGACCGTTGACGGTTGGATTTCCTGGGGCGGCGACGCCGATGGCGCCGGCCACGCCGGCCGTGCCGGCAGCGCCGGCCAGAGCGGCACTCATCATCTGCGCGCCCTCCGGCGTGACGATGCGGCGCACCAGCGGCCGCACCACCGTGAACAGCACGATCAGGCCGAGCAGCGACATGACGCCCATTTCGGCGTAGCGCATGATGTCGTCGCGGCTGAACTGCAGGTAGCTCATCCAGCCGGTCGGCCCGCCGATCGGCACCGGCGTGGTGTCGGCAAAGCGCAGGTTGACCACTTCGACCTGGTCGCCGCGCTTGGCGTTGAAGCCGATCGCCGTGCGCACCAGCGCGGCGATGCGGTCGATTTCTTCCTTCGGCCGCGGCTTGTAGATGATCTCGCCCTTGTCGTTCTTGTCGTAGATGCCGTCGACCAGGACGGCTGCGGAAATGCGGTTGACGCGGCCGGCTTCGATCACCTCGGTCTTGGTGGTGCGGGAAATTTCGTAATTGACGATTTCCTCGGTCTTGTGGTTCTGGTCGCTCGAGCCGCCGTCCTGCTTGCCGGAACCGGGCAATTCGTTGCCGACCGACACCGCCCCGCCGGCACCGCCGCCGCCGCTCGCCGACTGCTCCTCGCGCGTCTGGCTGGAGCGCACGACGCGGCCTTCCGGATCGTATTTGTCCGACGTCTCGGTAACCCGGTTCATGTCGAAATCGGCGCTGATCTCAACCCGCGCGTGGCCGGGGCCGACCACCGAGGAGACGATGGTCTCGACCTGGCTGCGCATGCGCTTTTCGAAGGCGGCCTTGCGGTCGTCGGCGCCGGCGCCTTCGAGTCCGTTCGGCTCGGCGCCGTCGGCGAGCAGCTTGCCACTTTCGTCGACCACCGAAATGCGCTCGGGCTTGAGCCCGTTCACCGCGGTCGCCACCAAATGGCGGATGGCGCGCACCTGCTGCGGCTCGAGCGCGCCGCGCACCCTGAGCACGATCGAGGCCGACGGGTCAATCTTGTCGCGCGAGAACAGCGGTCGGTCCGGCAGCACCAGATGCACGCGCGCGGCCTGCACGCGGTCGAGGCTGGCGATGGTGCGGGCAAGCTCGCCTTCCAGCGCGCGCAGATGATTGATATTCTGGATGAAGGTGGTGGCGCCGAGCGCTTCTGACTTGTCGAAGATCTCGTAGCCGACGCCGCCGCCCTTGGGCATGCCGCCTTCGGCGAGCTTCATGCGCAGCCGCGCCACCTTGTCGCGCGCGACCAGGATGGTGGAGCCGTCGTTCTTGAGCGAGTAGGTCACGCCCTGCCGGTCGAGGTCCTTGATGATCGCGCTCGAGTTCGTCCAGCGACAGGTCGGTGAACAACGGCGCCATCTGCGGCGTTGTCATCTGGATCATCAAGAATGAAAAGAAGCCGATGAGCGCCAGCGTGACCGCGGCCATCGCCGCCATACGCGCAGCACCCAGCGACTTCACGAAATTGAAAAAGCCTTGCACCGGGTTCCTTCCCACCGCATGGGCGCAGCGTCCTGCGCATCACCCGGCAAGATTTGCCCAGTTTATGGTTAGCGTCCGGTTAACTCAGGAGAAATTGCATTTTTGCGTCGTTGCTATCCACGACGCGGCCGTGTCGATTGCCGGCGCCGCAAACGAAAACGCCGGCGCAACCGGCCGGTGTGGAGGGCAACGCTTTAAGCGATGGTCAGGTGCGGTACTGCTGGATGCGCGTCGTGCGCAGGCCGGCGAGGCCGTGCTGGTCGATCGAATACTGCCAGGAGAGGAATTCTTCGACGGTAAGGGTGTAACGACCGCAGGCTTCCTCAAGCGACAGCAGGCCGCCGCGCACCGCTGCGACCACCTCAGCCTTGCGGCGGATGACCCAGCGCTTCGTCGAAGGCGGCGGCAGGTCCGCAATCGTGAGCGGACTGCCATCGGGCCCGATGACGTATTTGACCCTCGGGCGGTGGGGTTCGGTCATTGGTACACTCACAAACTCGACTGACAGACACTGCTTACGGCGCAAAAACTACAGGCCGCGGCTTAAGATTTGCCTAAGCGGGAGGCTTGGACCGGGAAAACTTTGCCCCGTTTTCGCTAACCTTTTGGTTACGGATGGGGCCTTGGCGACGGTCAGTATCGGGATGCCGGAGATTGCCGGCTTCCGGTATCATGGTGCGCAGGGGGAGATCGCGGATGACGGTGAACTCGCTCAACGCCGGTCAGCCTATGTCGGCCTGGCGTACGGGTTTGGTCTTTGCCGTCACGCTGATGGCGGTCGCCGGCGTCTATTTCGTGCTGGCCAAGCTCGGCCTGCAACTCGCTTCGATCAATCCGAGCGCCAGCCCGATCTGGCCGCCGACCGGATTTGCGCTCGCCGCCGTTCTCCTCTGCGGATACCGCGTCTGGCCGGCGATCTTCGTCGGCGCCTTTGCCGCCAATGTCACGACCGCCGGAACCCTGGAAACCTCGGCTCTTATCGCGCTCGGCAACACGCTGGAAGGGCTGGTCGGCGGTTACCTGATCAACCGATGGGCGGGCGGCTGCGAGACCTTTGCCGCTCCCGGGCGGGTGGCGAAATTCGCGCTGATCGGCACCGGCCCGGCGACCGTCATCAGCGCCACTATCGGCGTGCTGACGCTCAGCGTGGCCGGATTTGCGCCGTGGGGCAAATTCGCGGCGATCTGGACGACGTGGTGGCTGGGCGACGTCGCCGGCGCGCTGGTGGTCACGCCGGTGATCGTGCTGTGGGCACGCAGCAGCCGCAGCTCATTCGCGATAGAGGAAATGACCAACACCATCGCGGTGCTCGGGCTTGCCGCGGCCGTCGGCTTCATTGCCTTCAGCCCGCTGCTGCCGCGCTCGGAATATTCGAGCCCGCTCGGCTTTCTGGCGATCCTGCCGCTTGTTCTGGGCGGCGCTGCGTCGCGGCCCGCGCGACACGGCGACCGTCGGCTTGATCCTCGCCGCCTTTGCCGTCTGGGCGACGGTGCAGAATGTCGGCCCGTTCGGCAATATCGGCCTCAATGAATCCTTCCTGCTGCTGCTCACCTTCATGATCAGCGTCTCGCTGCCCAGTCTTGCGCTCAGCGCCGACGTGGCGATGCGGCGGGAGAGCGAGGCGACGCTGGAGCGCACCCGGACCGAGCTCGACCGCCGCGTCAGGGAGCGCACCGCCGAGCTCGCCGACATCAATATCCAGTTGTCGGAAGCCCAGCGCATTGCCAATCTTGGCAGCTGGTCGTGGGACGTCGTGGCCAATCGCGTCACCTGGTCGGACCGGCTATTCGACATCTACGGCACCAAGCGCGAGGCCTTTGGCGGTACGATCAACGATTTCGTCGCATGCATTCATCCCGACGATCGCGCCCGCGTCGGCGCCGCCATCGGCGCGGCGCTCAAATCGGGCAGCAGCTTCACGCATGAAGAGCGCATCGTCCGCCCCGACGGCGAGATCCGCCAGCTACAAAGCGTCGGCGAAGTGGTGCGCGACGCAAAAGGCGCGGCGGTGCGCATGCTCGGCGTCTGCCTCGACGTGACCGAGCGCAAGCAGGCGGAAAGCGCGTTGCGCGAATCGGAGCAGAACTACCGCTTCCTGCTCAAGGGCGCGCGCGATTACGCGCTCTACATGCTCGACACCGAAGGCCACGTGCGCAGCTGGAGCGACAGCGCCCAGCGCATCAAGGGCTACGCCGCCGACGAGATCGTCGGCCGGCATCTCAGTATCTTTCTGCCGCCGGAAGCGCGCGCCGCCGGCATGGCGGGCGAGATTCTGGTGACGGCCGCGCGCGAGGGCAATTTCGAGGGCGAAAGCTGGCTGCTGCGCAAGGACGGCAGCCGCTTCTACGCCAGCATCGTCATGGACGCGATCCGCAACGACGCCGGCGAACTGGTCGGCTTTGCCAAGCTGGTGCGCGACATCACCGAGCAGCACGAGGCCAAGCTCGCGCTCGACGAGGCGCGCGACCAGATGGCGCAGGCGCAGAAGATGGAAGCGCTCGGCCAGTTGACCGGCGGCATCGCCCACGACTTCAACAATCTGCTGATGATCGTTTCCGGCTACGCGCAGATCCTGCAAAGCCGGCTCTCCGAGGCGAAAGACATCCAGGCGGTGCAGGCGATCCGCGCCGCCGCCGGCCGCGGCGAGCGGCTGACGCGGCAGTTGCTCGCCTTCTCGCGCCGCCAGCAACTGATGCCGGTGGTGGTCGATCTGCGCGCGCGCATTGAGGCGGTGCGCGACATGCTTGCCGCCTCGCTGCGCGGCAATATCGAGCTCGTCGTCGATGTCGAGGACAACATCTGGCCGGTGGAGGTCGATCAGGGCGAACTGGAACTGGCGCTGGTCAATATCGGCGTCAATGCGCGCGACGCCATGCCGGACGGCGGCCGCATCACGCTGTCGGCGCGCAACGTCGTGCTCAAGCCCGGCTCGGCGGCGGGTCCGCTGGCGGGCGACTTCGTCGCGCTGGCGGTGATCGATACCGGCGTCGGCATCCCGGACGAATTGCTGACGCGGGTGTTCGAGCCGTTCTTCACCACCAAACCGGTCGGCAAGGGAACGGGGCTCGGCCTCTCGCAGGTGCACGGCTTCGCCAACCAGTCGGGCGGCGCCGTCACCGTGTCGAGCGAGCCGGGCAAGGGCACCGTGGTCACCATCTATCTGCCGCGCAGCGCGGTCACTTCGTCGGCCGGCGCCGGCGAGGCCGCAAAATCCGCGCCCGAACAGGACCAGGGCACGGTGATGGTGGTGGAGGACAGCCGCGACGTCGCCGACGTGACGACAACCTTGCTCGAGCAGCTCGGCTACCGCGTGGTGCGCGCGGAAAATGCGGCCGAGGCGCTGCGCCATCTGCAGCAGGGCATCGAGGTCGATCTGTTGTTCTCCGACATCGTCATGCCGGGGCAAATGGACGGCCTCGCGCTGGCGCAGACCTGTCAGGAGCGATATCCGGATATTCCGGTGTTGCTGACCAGCGGCTTTTCCGACGCGGCGAGCGCCGCCGACGGCCGCTTCGATATTTTGCGCAAGCCGTTCGAACTGTCATCGCTGGAGCGGGCGATCGAGACGGCGATGAACGGCAATGGGCGCGGCCACAAGCGCGGCAACGGGCAAGGGCGGGCAGCGCCGGCGTCGTAACGACGCGAGGCGCGCGTGCTCATAAAATTGGCTGCATGGCCGCGGTTGCGCCGATAGCGGACAAGGTGTCGCGGTGCCGCGAATGTCCGCTTTGTGCCGACATGCGAACGGCTGTCAATTCAGCGCGCGGCGCGCTGAACTTTACTGCGAAGGGCGCGGCCGCGTTGAGAGCAGGGCTGGAATCGCAAAGACCCTGGCGTCAGCCGGCACGCCGTCCAATCGCAAACCCGACGGGCGGAACCTTCGAGCCTTTGCCGAGTTATCGCAATGGCGCCGGCGAAAGAACAAAAAGATCAAAATGAAAATCGCGCAGATTGCGCCGTTGATGGAGAGCGTTCCTCCACGGCTGTATGGCGGTACCGAGCGTATCGTGTCCTATCTGACCGAAGCCCTGGTGGCGCTTGGCCACGACGTCACGCTGTTTGCCAGTGGTGATTCAGTCACGGCGGCGGAACTTGTCCCTTGCGTCCCGCAGGCGATCCGTCTGGACGCCAACGTGCGTGATACCATCCCGTATTACATGTTGATGCTCGATCGCGTCCACCAGCGCAGCGACGATTTCGACGTGTTGCACTTCCATATCGATCAATTTCATTTCCCCTTGTTTCGGCCGATCGCCCACCGCACCGTCACGACGTTGCACGGCCGCCAGGACCTGCCCGACCTGCTTCCGCTCTATGCCGGTTTTGCCGACATGCCACTCGTCTCGATTTCGAACGCGCAGCGCCGGCCGGTACCAGATGCGAATTTTACGGGAACCGTCCACCACGGAATTCCAGCGAACTTGCACAGCGGCACGATGCAACCCCGCGGCGGGTACCTCGCCTTCCTCGGCCGCATCTCCCCGGAAAAGCGGCCCGATCGCGCCATCGCCATCGCGCGCGCGGTGGGGATGCCGCTCAAGATCGCAGCCAAAGTTGACCGCGCCGACGAAGTCTATTACCGCGCGCAGATAGAGCCGCTGCTCGCCGGCGGCGGCGTTGAATTTATCGGCGAGATCAACGACCGCCAAAAGACGCAATTTCTGGGCGACGCACGGGCGCTCTTGTTTCCCGTGGATTGGCCGGAACCGTTCGGGCTTTCCATGATCGAGGCGATGGCTTGCGGAACTCCGGTCCTGGCGTTCCGCTGCGGCTCGGTGCCGGAGGTTGTCGAGAACGGCATCACCGGCGCCATCGTCGATTCCGTGGAACAGGCGATTGCAGCCCTGCCGGCCGTCATCGCGCTCGATCGGAAAAAAGTGCGTCAACGCTTCGAACAACGCTTTCCCGCCACACGAATGGCGGAGGATTATGTCGCAATCTATCGGTCGCTGCTTTCGACGGCCGTTGAACGCGAGCGGCAAGAGATCAAGCTATTGCCCGACGTAGCACGCACCAATGGACTGAGGCCTCACGTTGCTTAGCCAGAACTCCGACCGTAAAGCCGGTCGAGGAGGTTCCGGAAACACCCTTCTACATTCCGGGTACGGGATCCTCGACGCGGCCGCGCCGCACTCTCAAGCAAGGCGATTGTTTCGCCGTGCTCGACAGCTTCGCCGACATCGGGGCGGCGGCTGGCGGACCCGACGGTATTTTCTTTTGCGATACGCGGCACCTCTCCCACCTCGAACTCGTCCTGAACGGCCGGCAGCCCTTGTTGCTGGGCTCCGCCGTCCGCGACGACAACTCCCTTCTCACAGTCGACTTGACCAATCCCGACATCTATCTCGACAGCAAGCTTGTGCAGCCGAAAGACATGCTGCACGTCGTGCGAACGCTGTTTCTGTCGAACGGCTCTGCCTATCAACGTCTGCGCCTGCAAAATCACGGCGACGCGCCTTTCGAGGTTAGGCTGTCGCTCGCCTTTGCCAGCGACTTTGCCGACCTGTTCGAAGTGCGCGGGCTGCGCCGAAAGCGCCGCGGCATCGCGCACGCGGAGGTTGGCAAAACCGACGTTACGCTGAACTATGACGGCCTCGACGGCCATCGCAGGCTCACCACCCTTCTGTTCGAACCGATGCCGGCACAGTTGTCCGACGGCGTCGCTGCCTACGCATTCGTCCTGCAGCCCAACGAGTGCCGCTCGGTCTATGTAACGGTGACATGCGATTTGGGCGCCAAGAACCGCGCGGCCCTGCCGTTTCGCAAGGGGTTGCGTGTAGCGTTCAGGGAACACCAGGCCGCGAGTCGCGGCATGGCAACGATCACCAGTTCAAACGAAATCTTCAACGAGGTGGCGTGCCGTTCCATGGCCGACCTCGCGATACTCACGACCGCCACGCCGCAGGGACCTTACCCTTACGCCGGCATTCCCTGGTACTCGACCACGTTCGGCCGTGACGGCATCATCACCGCGATGCAAATGTTGTGGTGTGATTCCCGCATCGCCAAGGGCGTGCTGCAGCGGCTCGCAGCCTTTCAGGCACGCGAATTCGATCCGCTTGCCGACGCCGAGCCGGGAAAAATCCTGCATGAAATGCGCGGCGGCGAAATGGCCGAGCTACGCGAAGTTCCATTCGGCCTTTATTACGGCAGCGCCGACGCGACGCCATTATTCGTGATGCTGGCCGGGCTCTACGCCGAGCATACCGGCGACGTCGAGACGTTGCGTGCGCTGTGGCCCAATATCGAAGCGGCGCTTGGCTGGATCGACGGTGCGGGCGATCCCGACCGCGACGGCTTTGTCGAATATAGCCGCGCCGACAAGAGCGGCCTTGCCAACCAGGGCTGGAAGGATTCGCAGGACGCGATCTTTCACGCCGACGGCTCGCTCGCGCAAGGGCGGATCGCGCTGTGCGAGGTGCAGGGCTATGTCTATGCGGCAAAGCGCCTGGCCGCCCGCGGCGCGCGCTGGCTTGGCAAGATCGAGCTCGGCGACTCGCTCGACGCCCAGGCCGTTAAGCTCGCAGAACAATTTGAGTCCGCGTTCTGGTGCGCGGATTTGGGCACCTATGCCCTGGCGCTGGACGGAGAGAAACGGCCGTGCCGGGTGCGGACCTCGAATGCCGGACAGGTGCTGTTCAGCGGCATCGCGGCGCCGGACCACGCGGAAGCAGTCATGCGCGATTTGATGCGGCCGTCCTTCTTTTCAGGATGGGGCATCCGCACGGTGGCGCGTGAGGAGCACCGCTACAATCCCATGTCGTATCACAATGGTTCCGTATGGCCGCACGACAATTCGCTGATTGCGGCCGGGTTCGCGCGCTATGGACACAAGAAAGCTGTCAATCGCGTATTCAAGGGTCTGTTCGACGCTGCAAGCTATATGGACCTACGACAACTCCCTGAACTCTACTGCGGCTTCCAGCGTGGACGCGAGCGCGGCCCGACACTCTACCCCGTGGCATGTTCACCTCAGGCCTGGGCCGCAGGCACGCCGCTATTGCTCCTTCAGTCCTCTCTCGGTCTTGAATTCAATCCTCACCGCAACGAAATCTTGTTGCGTAAGCCGCAACTTCCGCCGTTCCTCGAGGAAGTAACCTTGCGCAATCTGCGCCTCGGTCAATCAACGGTGGATTTACTGCTGCGAAGACACGATGACGATGTGTCAATCCAGGTTTTCCGCAACGACGGCAAAATCACGGTTTCAGCCGTGTATTCTTGACGGATGCCAATCCGTGTGCGCGACAGCTTAATCCGCATTTATCCAAGAGCGGACAACAAGCGGCCGGTCCGGGGCCGTCCTTGGCTCGCCGTTTAAGAGTCTACGCCCTAATTGGTGGCGACGATCTGCTGCAGCTGGCTTACCGTGTATTTCTGCCCGGAGATCGACAGCACCGGCGGATTTTGCGTCAGGTCAACCGAATCGACCTTGGCCTGCACCTGCGTCGAGATGGCGGTCGATTGGCCGTTGGCGTCGGTGCCGGTCGCCGTCAGCGTGTAGGTGCCGTCCGGCCAGATCGTGCCGTCATTGCCCTGGCCGTTCCAGACGAAGCTCTGCGCGCCGGCATTGACGGTGAAGCTTCGGCTATAGGCGGTGCGGCCGGTCGAATTGGCAATGGTGATGGTGGCGCTCGCAGGTTTTGTGGCATTGATCGTCCACGACGCCTGGCCGTTGGCGAGGCTCGCGCTCGAACCGTTGACCACGACGGTGGCGCCGACCAGCGCCAGCGCCTGCGTTGCCTGCGCGCTTTGCTGCAAGGTCACCAAGGTGCTCAAGGAGTTGTTCGACTTCATCTGCTGTTCGACTTGCGCGAACTCCACCAGTTGCTGGGTGAACTGGTTGGTGTCCATGGGCGAGAGCGGATCCTGGTTCTGCAATTGCGTCGTCAGCAATTGCAGGAATTCGGTGAAGTTGCTGGCGATCTCGGTGTTGTCGACGGTGCCCGCGACTGACGCGGTGGAGGCTGTCGATGTGGTGGCGGCGGCGACGGTCATGCGCTGTTCCTAAACCCGGATATCGATGCCGCTGCCCATGCCGGCGTAGCGGGCATAGCCGCGCTGGCCGGCGGCGGCGGAAAAGGCGTCGTCCTCGACGACGAGCTGCGCCGCGCCGGGCGTCGGCGCGTTGCTCTGCTGCTGGCTCTGGCTCTGGTCGCGCAGCGAGAATTGCAGACCGTTGTCGGAGGTTTTCAAGCCGGCGTCCTGCAGCGCGCGCTCGAGGCCTGCGGAATTGCGGCGCAGCAGATCGAGCGTGTCCGCGCGGTCGACGGTGAGATGCGAGGTCACCTGGCCGTTCTTGTCGACGTCGAGGCGCACGTCGATGCGGCCGAGTTCGGGTGGATCGAGCCGGATGTCGAAGCGGTTCTTGCCGGCGAGCGCCTTGCTGGCGATTTCGATGGCGATGCCGGCAATCGGCACGGCGGCGGCCTGCGGCGCCGGCGCGGCTGGGGCCTGCGCGGCTGCGGTTTGCGCGGTGGGGGCGGCAAGCGTCAGCGGCTGCGCGGCGGTGGACACGTTCGCCACGGCGGCGTCGGCATTGGCGGTGACGTC
Source organism: uncultured Alphaproteobacteria bacterium (assembly GCA_963753925.1). Classification (GTDB taxonomy): domain Bacteria; phylum Pseudomonadota; class Alphaproteobacteria; order Rhizobiales; family Xanthobacteraceae; genus Pseudolabrys. The sequence goes on along the minus strand of CAVWEF010000002.1, from coordinate 3,140 downwards.
CGCGGTGTCGGCGTGATGCGCCGGCAATTCGTCGTGCGGATGGATGAGTGCGGTCTTGTCGGCAGTGGCGGCGACGCCTTGCGGCTTGCCGTCGTCACTGAGGATCGCCGACGGATCGGCCGTTTCCGGCTTGGCATCCGATTTGGCATCTGCTTTGGCGTCGCCGCCTTTTGTCGCGTCTTGTGCCTTTGCGCTGCCGTCGCCTTTGGCGAGGGACGCCTTCAAGACGGCGAGACCGGGCAGGGCGATCGTCACCGTCGCGGCTATCGCGGCAGCCGGCGCCTGGGTTGCGGCCGCGGCCTGCGGTGCGGCGGCGTCTGCCGCCGGCGCTATCGCGGCGGCAATTGCGAGGTCGGGCGGATTGGCCGGCGTCGCGTTGCTCGCCGGCGCGTCCACGACGGTTTTGTCAGCGGATTTGGCATCGGATGGCTTGCCGTCGGCGGGCTTGCCGGTGTCGATGGCGTCCGCATCGGCCTTTACCTTGGCGGTGACGGTCTTGCCGCTATTGACGCTGGGCTTGGCATCTACTTGCGGGGCGTCGTCGGCAGCGCCGGATGTGTCGGCGTTTGCATTCGTGGTTGTGCCGTCCCTAGCCTTGCCGTTGGCCCGGACGGCGGGCTTGCTGTCTACGGTCTTCGGCGGCGCGTCGCCGGCATCGGGCGTGTCGCTGCGATCCGCGGCCGGGGGCGGCGGCGGAGGCGGCGAGTCGGCTGAGGCCTGCGTGCTGTCGAGCATGCTTTCGAAGGGCGTGACCGGCGCCGGATCCATCCAGGGCGCGGGGCGCGGCGCTGGGGTCGGCGGGGAAAAGCTGGCGACAACGGAACTGGGATCGGACGCAACTTGCGGCACTTTCGAACCTCCGGATATCCGCCACCTGATTTGCAAGCGGCAGGCCAGCCGGGGCCGACGATGAAATTCCAGCATTTTCAACGGCTTAAGGTGAAGGGGCCCGGTGCGGGCCTGACCCGCGACCCGGCACCCTGTGCTGGCAACGGGCAAGATTTGCCGGGCGAGCGGCGGCTTTGATTGCGCGCCATGCGTCGCCACCTGTAGAAGAAGCCATGCGCAACAGCCTCGACCTTGACCGCCGGCCGCAAGACACCCGCGTCGTCGTCGCCATGTCCGGCGGCGTCGATTCCTCGGTGACCGCGGCGCTGCTCAAGGCCGAGGGCTACGATGTCGTCGGCGTCACGCTGCAGCTTTACGACCACGGCGCGGCGACGCACAGAAAAGGGGCGTGTTGCGCGGGCCAGGACATTTACGACGCGCGTGCGGTGGCGGAGCGCATCGGCATTCCGCATTACGTGCTCGACTACGAGAGCCGCTTCAAGGAGGCGGTGATCGACCGCTTCGCCGCAAGCTATATCCACGGCGAGACGCCGGTGCCTTGCGTCGACTGCAACATGTCGATCAAGTTCCGCGACCTGCTGGTCACCGCGCGCGAACTTGGCGCCGAGGTGCTGGCCACTGGCCATTATGTCGCTTCGCGTCCGCTGCCCGGCGGCGGCCGCGCGCTCTACCGCGCCCGCGAGGAGGAGCGCGACCAGAGCTATTTCCTGTTCGGCACCACGCGCGAGCAACTCGAGATTTTGCGCTTTCCGCTCGGCGAGCGCGGCAAGGCGGAGACGCGCAAGCTCGCGCGCCGCTTCGGCCTCGCCATCGCCGATAAGCATGACAGTCAGGACATCTGCTTCGTGCCGTCGGGGCATTACGCCGACGTGATCGAGCGCTTGAAGCCCGGCGCCGCGGAAGCCGGCGACATCGTCGACCGCGACGGCAAGGTGCTGGGCGGGCATTCCGGCATCATCAACTTCACCGTCGGCCAGCGAAAGGGCCTCGGCCTTTCGACCGGCGCGCCTTTGTACGTCGTGAAGCTCGACGCCGAGCGCCGCCGCGTCGTGGTCGGCCCGCGCGAGGCCTTGCGCACCGGCCGCATCGTGCTGCGCGACGTGAACTGGCTGGGCGACGGCGACATCGACGCTGCCGTCGGCAGTGAGGTTTTCGTCAAAGTGCGCTCGACACGGCCGCCGCAGGCGGCCTGGCTGCGTGCGGCGAACGGCGGTTACGAGGTCGAACTGATCGACGGCGAGGATGGGGTTTCTCCGGGGCAAGCTTGCGTCTTCTACGAGCATGGCGAGGGCCAGGCTCGCGTGCTTGGCGGCGGTTTCATCAAGAGCGCGGTGGCGGCGGCGGACGGAGCGCGGGGGCGCGGCGAACGCATGGTCTCAGCCGCGCGCGGCTAGCGTGACATGCGCATGATCCCGAAAAGTGGGAACCGGTTTTCGGAATAGATCATGCGCGAAAAAAAATCAGACGACATCGACAAGCACAGCGTCGAGCGCGCCTATGCGCGCTGGGCGCCAGTCTATGACCTCGTCTTCGGCGCGGTGTTCGAGCGCGGGCGCATGGCGGCGATCGAGGCGGCCGAGGCCGCCTGCGGGCCCGCCGGCGGGCGCATCCTCGAGGTCGGCGTCGGCACCGGCATTTCGCTGCCCGATTACGCGCGCCAGAACCGGCTGACCGGCGTCGATCTGTCTGAACCGATGTTGCGCAAGGCGCAGGAGCGTGTCGCCGAAAAAAATCTCAGCAATGTCGAGGCGCTGGCGGTGATGGACGCCGAAAAGCTGGCGCTGGCGGACGATTTCTTCGACGTGGTGGTGGCGCAATACGTCATCACCGCGGTGCCTAACCCGGAAGCAACGCTCGACGAGTTCGCCCGCGTATTGAAGCCCGGCGGCGAGATCGTGCTGGTCAACCACATCGGCGCCGAAGAGGGACCGCGCCGCCTGTTCGAGCAATGGTTTGCGCCGATCGCGCGCCGGCTCGGCTGGCGGCCGGAATTCCGCTTCGGCCGCTTGGCCGACTGGGCGGCGCGGCACGGCGGCGTGCGCGTGATCGAGCATCGGCCGATGCCGCCGCTCGGGCATTTTTCGCTCATCCGTTTCCAGCGCCTCGTAGCCGGCAGCCGGAAGGCTGCGTAAGCAGGCTGTGAGCCCGGATCATCGCGCAAAGGGGCCGTTTCGGAACGCTATTTCGCGGCGTTGCTTGACACGCTTTGCCGCGGCTTCCTATATCGCGGCCATTCCGGCGCGAAAGTCACGGAATGGCGGGGTAGCTCAGCTGGTTAGAGCAGCGGAATC
>CAVWEF010000001.1:0-59037 GCA_963753925.1 uncultured Alphaproteobacteria bacterium | reverse complement strand
AGCCCATGAGAGCCGCGCGTATCAGTGACCTTAGCGCCCAGCATGAGGCGTGCCCCAATGCGCTTGGCTTCGGTCGATAGAGCGACCGCCACCGCGCTGCGTGCGTCGACGATGGCCTCGACCTTGAGGCCAGCGGCAGCGAGATCGGAGGTTGTTTCCCAGCCGTCGTCAGTCGTGGTGAACAGGGCGATGGGCGACCCGGTGCACGCCGAAGCGATTGACATAGGTGGCACGGCCGAAGCCATCATTACGCCCGGCCGGTCGTTGCCGCCGAAGACGATTGGCCGCTCGATGGCGCCGGCGGCGAGCACGGTCCGTTTGGCGACGATTTTCCAGAGACGCTGGCGCGGCTGATAGACTGGCGGCACCGGCAGATGATCCGAGACCCGTTCGATCGCGCCAAATTCCTTTCGAGCGTCATAGGCGCCGAAAACCGTCGTTCGGCGCATGATGCGTACCTCCGAGAGCGAGCTGAGTTCAGCTTCCGCCTGCCGCGCCCAGTCAGACGCCGGCTAAGCCTCGATCTCCCTCCGGTCTCCGTTGAGGCGCCCGCCGAGGAGAAATCCTCATCTGAAGGATGACGCGAGCGCCGGAGCGTCCGGCGGTAAGCGCAGCGGCAAGTCCGGCGGGACCAGCGCCGATGATGAGCACGTCGCAGAAGGCATGTGCCTTTTCGTAGGTGTCGGGATCAGGCTCCTGGCTGGCGCTGCCGAGGCCGGCGGCGTGCCGGATCACCGGCTCGTAGAGCTTCTCCCAGAATGATGCCGGCCACATAAAGGTTTTGTAGTAGAAGCCGGCGACGAAGAACGGCGAGAACAAGGAGTTTATCGCCCCGAAGTCGAAGGCGAGGATGGCCAACGGTTCTGGCTTTTCGCCTCAAGCCCCTCGTAGAGTTCCGCCACGGTCGCGCGCGTTTGGGTTCGCGTCGCGCGCCGCTGCGTAGCTCGACGAGCGCATTGGGTTCTTCGGAGCCGGCGGTGAGGATACCCGCGGCCGATGATATTTGAAGGACCGCCCGACGATCGACGCCGGCAGCTAGTAGAGCGGAGGCGAGCGTATCACCGGGAAACCCGCGATAACTCTTGCCATCGAATTTGAAGGACAGCGGCCGGCTGCGGTTCACGAACCCGATGGTGGCAAGCCGGTTGGGTTGACCGCCAACAGGGCGCGAGGGCTCGCCCGCGCGCTCGTCGTGGAAAGATGGACCGCCAAGCCGATTCTGCTCCGTCCGGGATTGCGAGGACCTGCTCATGAGCCGATCGCCTCTTTGGCGAATTCGACGGCGAGAATCTCGTGTGTCCGTGTATTGCGTGTCACGCGCAGCCAGCCTCGGCAACCGGAGCATGATACCAGAGCTCATCATGCGGGCCTGCCGGATTGTCGCGCATATAGACCGCGTCGACGAATTGGCTCTCGGCATCCGCTGCCATAGGGTTGGGGCGTTCTATATCCGCGTCGCCGAAATAGGCGAACTCGGTCAGGTCGCGCTCGCCGCAGAAAGGACAAGGGATACGCATTAGATTGCCGGGCCTCGAACAAGAGTGATGTCGGTCAATGCAGGTTGGGCTGCGCGCCCTGGCCCTTTTCGTCGATGAGATGGCCGGTTGAGAAACGGTCAAGCCGGTAGGCAGGCTAGTCTCATGCGGTCGGTCATGCGCGATCAGATGGGCGAAGCACCAGCCGGACGCCGGCGTCGCCTTGAAGCCGCCGTAGCACCAGCCGCCATTGAGATAGAGGCCATCGACCGGCGCGTGGTCGATGATCGGGGAGCCGTCCATCGACATATCCACGATGCCTCCCCAGGAGCGCAGCATGCGCACGTCGCCCGATTGCCGGCATTAGCGCCATGCCGCCTTCGCAGACATCCTCCACCGTCGGCAGGTTGCCGCGCTGCGCATAGGAGTTGTAGCCGTCGATGATCGCCGCCGAAAACCAGTCCGCCTTTGTCCGACTGGCTGATATAGAAGTGTCCCGCGCCGAAGGTGACGACGCCTGGGATGAATGGCTTGATGGCCTCGGAGACGAAAGCCTGCAGCACGTGGCTTTCGATCGGCAGTCGGAGGCCGGCCATGCCGGCGACCCGCGACGTATTGCCGGCGACGGCCATGCCGATCTTCTTTGCCCGGATTGTGCCGCGCGTGGTCTCGACGCCCACGATCCGTCCGGTGTCTCGGACGAAGCCCGTCACTTCGCAGTTCTGAATGATGTCGACGCCGCGGTCGCTCGCCGCCGCGGGCATAACCCCAGACGACCGCGTCATGACGGGCCGTGCCGCCGCGGCGCTGCAGGAGCCCCCTTGGATCGGAAAACGCGCATTCTCGAAATCGAGAAACGGGCAGCATGCGACGGACGGCCGCGCATCGAGAAGTTCGGCATCGACGCCGTGCATGCGCATGCATTGCCGCGGCGGGCGTAGGCGTCGCGTTGAGCGTCGGAGTGATAGAGTTCAGTACGCCGCGCTGGCTGACCATCGCGTTGTAGTTGAGATCCTGCTCGAGCCCCTCCCAGAGCTTCATCGACCATTCGTAGAAAGGGTTATTGCCGGCAGCAGATAGTTCGAGCGGATGATCGTCGTGTTGCGTCCGGCATTGCCCGAACCGATCCAGCCCTTCTCCACCACCGCCACATTACTAATGCCATGCACCTTAGCGAGGTAATATGCTGTTGCGAGGCCGTGGCCGCCGCCTCCGATGATGACCACGTCATAAGCTGGCTTTGGCGCTGCGTCGCGCCATGCCGGGCCCCAGCCGCGATGACCGATGAGAGCTTGTCGTGCGAGATTGAAGATCGAATAGCGCATCGGTTCAAAAGCTTTGCCGCGAGAGTCAGCCACGGTTCGTCTGTGAAATTATACTCTCCTGCGCCAATTCGATTTGATATTTCACGACAGAAATTTTACATTCCACGACACTGGAATTCATCATAGGGATACCTATGTCGCGCGTGGAAAAAGCCCCTGGAGCCGTTCCGGCCATTCAATCTGTCGGATTTCTCCTCCTGCCTGGCTTTGCTCTGATGTCATACGCGTCGGCAATTGAACCGCTGCGGGCGGCCAATCAAATCGCTGGCAAGCCACTCTACCATTGGCGGCACTCGGCACCCGGCGATGTGCCGGCGATAGCATCGAACGGAGCCGCAGTGCTTCCTGACCTCGCTTTGGGGTCAGCAGTTGGCGAAGTCGACCTGATGCTTGTTTGCGCCGGCGGCAATCCGGCGACGTTTAACGACAGAAAGATATTTGCGTGGCTACGCAAGCTTGCTTTGCACGGTATGGCGATCGGCGGTATTTCCGGTGGACCCTTCATTCTGGCCAAGGCAGGTCTTCTTACCGGACGGCGCTGCACAGTGCATTGGGAGCACATGCCGGCATTTGAAGAGGCTTTCCCGGATGTCGAACTCACACGATCGCTGTTCGAGATCGATGGCAATCGGATCACCTGTTCGGGTGGCATCGCCGGTCTGGATATGATGGTCGCGCTCATTATTCGCGATCACGGCTACGAGCTTGGTGCGGCCGTCAGCGATTGGTTCTTACACACGCATGTGCGGGATGGCATCGGGCCGCAGCGCATGGATCTTCGCTTTCGTCTAGGAGTTGCTGACGAGAAATTGCTCACAGCTCTGAAGGCTATGGAAGCAAATCTCAAAGAACCATCCACGCGCGAAGATATTGCCAAGCTTGCTGAAGTCTCCCTGCGACAGCTCGAGCGTTCTTTCCGCAGCCAGCTCGGACGTGGCGTCCACGAACAGTACCTTGCCCTGCGTCTGGGGCGCTCACGTCAATTGCTGCGCGAGACGTCGTTGTCAATCCTTGAGATTGCGCTGGCAACAGGCTTCGGCTCGGCGAGCCAGTTTTCGCGGTCGTTTCGGCGAGCATTTGGGTGTTCGCCCCGGCAAGCGCTAAAGCGTGAGCGGCAGATGAAGTAGTGAAGTGACAAAGCACTGAAATGGCATGCCATCCGCATCAGTCGGACACCGGTGTGTACCGCTCACCCGGCGATGATTTCAGTTATGGCCAGGAAGATTCCCTGTTGCTGAACCACGATTTCCTGTTTCGCCGAAATAATTCCCTGTTTTCGTTGACGTACTATCACGGCGGATTCACACGATGGCGAAAGACCGGCATATCTTTGTTCAAGGACCGGTACTTTCTGATGCCGTCGCGATAACCAGCGCAGGTACTGCGTCCACCGCCAACGCGATTTAGTGCGATTTGGTACGATTGGGTACTCTTAGTGAGCATTAGGGAGCATCAGGCATGCTGGGTTACTAGGGCCTACTCTGAACCAAGAGGAAAGAATTTTGTTTGCAGTTCTTCTCCCTCCGCTTTATGGCTCAGGATGGTCCACTCTTGGGGAAAACAGTCGCCCCGCCTCCCGACAAATCCAAGGGCGATAGCGATCCGTCGCCTAGCCTACTGCGTCATTGCGCTCAAGGCCGAAAAGGCGACTTGCTCGATCATCTTGCGCCAATTCGCAATTTGATGACTTCGCCAACTTCTAGAGTTTTTGTCGCGTACTCGGCCCAAGCATCCATGAGTCGGAATCGCTTCTCAAATAGAACGCCGCGACGATAGGCGGCTTCGACCTTGTTGCCAATCGTGTGGGCGAGTGCCATTTCCACGACGTGATTGGGAAAGTTTGTCAGCTCGGCTGCCCAATCGCGGAATGTGCTGCGGAAACCGTGCACAGTGAGGTCGCCGCGGCCCAGGCGGTCAAGCGTCTTGAGCATCGCCATATTCGACAGGGGTTTTCCGCTGCGCTCGCCTGGAAACAAAAAGTCATCAATTCGCGGAAGGCTCATTAAGACTTCGATGACGCGATCCGACAGCGGTATACGATGTTCGCGCCTTGCTTTTATGCGATCGGCCGGCACGATCCAAACTTTGCGTTGCAAGTCAATTTCGGGCCAGCGTGCGCCGATCACTTCGCCCGTTCTCAGTCCGGTCAAAATAGTGAGTTCGAGCGCGCGAGCGCCGCTGCCCTCGCGTGCCCGCAGATTGGTCATGAAAGCCGGCAGATCTTCGTAGGGGAGGGCAGCGTGATGCTTAACGGTTCGCACCTTGCCGCGTGCGGGTAACAGCCTATCGAGATGGCCTTTCCATCGCGCTGGGTTCTCGCCCTGGCGGAAACCGCTCGCCGTTGCCCAATTCAGTACGGATTCGATCCGGCCGCGGACGCGAGCGGCAGTCTCAGGCTTCGTTCGCCACATCGGCTCCACGATCCTGAGCACCAAGTTAGTATCAATCGCGGCGACTGATAGTGGACCGATGACCGGGGAAGCGTAAGTTTCCAGTGTCGATTTCCACTGCGATCGGTGCTTCTCGTTGCGCCAGCCCGCTTCGTGGGCGGCTATGTATTTGGCTGCAGTATCCGCAAACGTAATTGCCTTGGCATCCTCTAGCTTCTGGCGTTCTGCTGATGCGCGTTTCGCTTCGAGAGGATCGATACCCATTGTACGCTGTTGGCGGCACTCCTTGGCGCGCGCGCGGGCATCGGAAAGGTTCAGAGCAGCGATAGAGCCGAGTCCCATCTCGCGTGAGCGGCCGCCGCAGCTATACCGATAAATCCAGCTCTTCGTTTTGCTCAAGCTGACCTGCAGATAGAGGCCAGCGACGTCAGGATAGTAACCCGGTTCGCTTGCGCGGCTGACAGCAAGAGAGCTGAGCCGATTAATTTTGCGTGCCATGCTAACCTCCAATCGTACCCACGTTTGCCGCGTCGATTGTGGCGAACGGTCGTGGACGTACTCGCATAGACGATTTGTCAATCAGTCTGAAATTGCAGGACATTTCGTACGTGCGCGGACAATCGCGGACACATCATAGGCGGCCTCCCTCTCCGCCACCCGCCTTCGCTAAACCTTCGGTAGGCAAGGCCTCGCATGAGCGGGTGCCCGGCGTAGCCCGACGGGCGAAGACGGGCTAATCGCTCCTATGCAACTGCCCGCCTTCGTTTTAGCGAATGCGGGCGATATCGAAGCGCATACGTGGCAATGTCAGCCAGATTTTCAGATTAAGCCGCGCGTGTCCCGCGCGATCACGTATTCCTCATTCGTTTGCAGGGCGAGAACCGACACCGGACTGGCAGCCTCGCTGATCACCGGGCCGCCGCCGGCATTTGCATGGCTGTCGAGCCGCAGGCCGAGCCAGGCCGCCTGGCGGCAGACGCGGGCGCGGATGTCCGGGGAGCGCTCGCCAATGCCGCCGGTGAAAACGAGGGCGTCGAGACCACCCAGCGCGGCGACGAGCGACCCCAACTCGCGCACGATCCGGTAGACGAACAGATCGATCGCTTCGGCGGCGTGCGCATCGCGGCTCGCCAATAGCTCGCGCATGTCGTCGCTGACGCCGGAGACGCCAAGCAAGCCGGATTCTTCGTAAAGCAGATGGCCGATCTGTTTGGAATTCATCGCTTCGTGATCCAGGAGATAAAGGATCACGCCGGGATCGAGCGATCCGCAGCGTGTGCCCATGACCAGACCGTCCAGCGCGGTGAAGCCCATGGTGGTGGCAATGCTTCGCCGATCGACCATGGCGCACATGCTGGCGCCATGGCCGAGGTGGGCGACGACAACTTTGCCGTCGGCCTTCGCCCCCAGATGGTCCGGCAGAATGCCGGCGATATAGTCGTATGACAGACCGTGAAATCCGTAGCGCCTCACGCCTTTTTCAGTGAGCCTGCGCGGCAGCGCAAAAGCCGTGGTGACGGCCGGCTGCGTCGTATGGAACGACGTATCGAAGCAGGCAACCTGCGTTAGGTCGGGGTGCAGCTTCGATAGTGCCGATATCGCCGCTAGATTGTGCGGCTGGTGCAATGGCGCGAGCGGACTCAGTGCCTCCAGCTTGCGCATGACGTCCGCGTTGATCTTGACCGGGCCGGTAAATTCAGCGCCGCCATGCACCACGCGATGCCCGGCTGCGGCAAGTTCGATTCCGCCGGAATGTTTGGCAATCCAGTCGAGCAGGACCGACAAGGCAATTTGGTGCGTAGCAGGGCCGCCGATGGCGCTATCGTGCACGATCTTTTGACCTGCGTCATGCACGAGCAGCCGGGCCGCGTCGCCAATCCCGTCGATCTCGCCGTTAAAGATCGGCGTCTTGGCGCCATCCGCGCCGGCGAGCGGATAGAGCGCGAACTTGACGCTCGACGAGCCGGCATTGACGACGAGAATTGCCGCGGTCATGGCGCGCTCTTCCTGCGATGGTGCACCAGCAGCATGGCCACGGCGCAGGACGTCATGCGGCTCAACGTCTTGTCCGCGCGGCTGGTGAGCACGATGGGGACGCGCGCGCCCAGCACAATCCCCGCGCCGTCGGCATCGGCCAGGTATTCGAGCTGCTTGGCCAGCATGTTGCCGGCATCGAGGTCGGGAACAAGCATGATGTCGGCTCGTCCGGCGACCGGCGACACAATGTGCTTGATCTTTGCGGCGTCCAGCGACACTGCATTGTCGAACGCCAGCGGACCATCGAGGATGCCGCCGGTGATCTGTCCGCGGTCGGCCATTTTGCAAAGATCGGCAGCATCGATCGTCGATTTTATCTTCGGATTGACCATCTCGATCGCCGACAGAATCGCCACCTTCGGCATCTCAATGCCAAGCGCATGCGCAAGCTCGATCGCATTGATGATGATATCGCGCTTGGTCTCGAGGTCAGGGTAGATATTGATCGCAGCGTCGGTAATAAGCAGAAGCCGCGGGTAGCTCGGAACGTCCATGATGAACACGTGGCTGACGCGCCGCCCGGTGCACAGATTGCGATCGCCGGCGACGACCGCGTGCATCAGCACGTCGGTGTGCAGCGCGCCCTTCATCAGCGCCTCGGCGGTGCCGGCAAGGGCCATGTTGACGGCCTGCGCCCCTGCCGCTTCGGCGTTCGCCGCGGCGACAAGCTCGTAGCCGGAAATGTCGATGTCGGCTGACTTGGCGGCCGCGGTAATGGCGTCGGCCGGGCCGATCAGGATCGGGACGATGAGTTTCGCCTGGGCGGCCTTCACCGCGCCGACCAGGGAGACCGCGTCGGTCGGATTGACCACCGCCATGCGGATCGGATTGAACTTCTGCGCCTGGGCAATCAGCTGACGATGCCTGGCGCCGCGATCCTCAAGGTGGACCTCCGGCATGACGATCCGCTCGCGCCGAATTTTCTCCGCTGGCGCTATGATTTCCGCCGTGCCGTCGATGCAGACTTGCCCGTCCCGATTGGTGATACGGCAATCGAGCGCGATGCAGCGATCTGCCGCATTCTTCGCTCGCACCGTCACGGTCGCCACCACGACGTCGCCGGCTGCAATAGGCGCCCGAAAGTTCAGTGTCTGGCTGCGATAGAGCGCGCCGGCTCCCGGCAGCTCAGTGCCGAGCACCGTGGCGATCAAGGCGCCGCCCCACATGCCGTGCGCGATGATCTTGTGAAACATGTCGTCGTGGGCAAACGCCTCGTCGACGTGCACCGGGTTGACGTCGCCCGACATTACCGCGAACAGCTCGATGTCGTCCCAGGTCAGCTTGCGCGAAATGCTGGCCGAATCGCCGATCTTTATTTCGTGGAATGTGCGGTTTTCGATGATCGGCATTGCTGCTGCTTGCCTTCGGTGACGGACTCTAGACCGCACACGCGGCCCGGCTTTGTCGCTCAGATGGGTGATCGGTAACGGAGCCTGTCAAGCCGACATTGATCCTGCGCAAACCTTTCGGCTCACATTGCAAGGTTGCCGGATTTACCGTCACGAAACTAACATAAGTCGATGCTTGAAAAGCGGCTGACCTTACGGGTAAGTCCGTAGACGCCGCGCTGCCCTGTACGTTCAACGGACGATCCACTCGCGCGCTTGCGCCGCTTCCGACGACGGAAATAGTTTCATCGCCCCCGGCATCAGGAAACTGAAGAAGCGCATAGTCTGCCCGATCCACTCTACGTCGGTGACGACGGCGACGCGCTCCCAGCGCGTGAGATGCTCCATGCCGACCTTGAAGTCTTCCCACATGGCGCCGGCATCGATGCCGGTGAAATTGCCGGCAGTTTCATAATAGAGCCGCACTTTGCCCTGCGACTTGAGCGCCTGCATGACCGCCGGCACCAGCACCGTGTCGTAATCGGCTTTCGTCACCCGCCCCTTGCACACGAAGGCGAGGACGCCGGCGGGAAAATTCGGCAGTCGCTCGATCATGGGTCTTCTCCGTTTGCGTGATGCAAAATCATGCGATGTAAAATTGGCAAAGCCAAGGCGATGAGTTCTGCGTTTATCAAACGCAACTAAGACAACCGGCTTTAGCTGGCATGACGCAGCAGCGCGATCAGTCCCTTCAGCAGGTCGGTCGGCGACGGCGGGCAACCGCGAATATGCAGATCGACGGGGATGGTATCCTTGACGCCGCCGGCGACCGCGTAACTGCCGGCAAAAATCCCGCCATCGAAGGCGCAGGCGCCGACCGCGATCACCCACTTCGGATCGGGCGTAGCATTGTAGGTCCGCAGCAGCGCCTCGCGCATGTTCCTGGTCACCGGCCCGGTGACCATGAGCACGTCGGCATGGCGCGGCGAGGCGACGAAGTGCAGGCCGAGGCGTTCGAGATCGTAGAACGCATTGTTGAGCGCGTGGATTTCCAGTTCGCAGCCGTTGCAGGAACCGGCATCGATCTGACGGATGGAGAGAGAACGCCCGAGCTTGGCGCGCGCGGCGCGATTCACGCTCGCGGCGAGTTCGGCGAGCGCGCCCTCGTCCGGCGCGGGCGCCGGCTCGGTGAGCGGCCTTTGGGTGAGGCTTTCGAACAGCGTGCGGCGCATAATCAGCTCTCCGTTCGTCCCCGCGAAAGCGGGGACCCAGGGGCCAGGAATGCCGGCCGTGCAATGGGGCTCTGGAATCCCGCTTGCTCGGGAATGAGCGGAGTGTGTTGCGCGGCCATGTTCACAAATCGTGCCCCGAATACGAGCAGTTGAACGATTTATTGCAAAGCGGGAAATCGGCGACGATGTTGCCTTCGATGGCGGTTTCCAACAGCGGCCACTGGAACCACGATGGGTCGCGCAAGTGACAGCGCTCCACGCGGCCCCGGCCATTGAGGCGCAGCCACACCAGCACATCGCCACGGAAGGCTTCCGTGAGGCCGAGGCCTTCGCCGGCCCTGGCCTTGAAGGCGGTCTTGAATTCGCCTTGCGGCAGCGCGCCAAGAATCTGCTCGATCAGCGAAAGGCTCTGCTCGACCTCGCGGATGCGGATCCACACCCGCGCATTGACATCGCCGGCGTCGAGCACCGGGACCTCGAAATCAAGATCGTCATAGGGCGCGTAGCCCAGCGCCCGGCGCGCGTCGAAAGCGCGGCCGGACGCGCGCCCGACATAGCCGCCGGCGCCGAACTGGCGCACGAAACCTGCCTTCACAATGCCGGTGGTCACGGTGCGATCTTGCAGCGACGCGGTATTGTCGTAGAGCTCGACCAGGCGCGGAAAGGCGCGGCGGATTTCAACGAGCAAGGCCTGCACCTGCGCCGCGCCGTCGGGCGCGATATCGTGGGCGACGCCGCCGGGCACGACCGCGTCCATCATCAGCCGGTGACCGAAGCAGGCTAGCGCTGCGCGCAATGTGCGTTCGCGCAAGATTCCGCATTGCGCGTGCATGATGGCGAAGGAAGCGTCATTGCAGATCGCGCCGATGTCGCCGAAATGATTGGCGAGGCGCTCGAGCTCCGCCATCAGCGCGCGCAGGTAAGCCGCGCGCGGCGGCGCCTTTATGTCCAGCGCCGCTTCGGCGGCCTGCGCGAAGGCGAAGGCATAGGCGACCGTGCTGTCGCCGGAGGTGCGGCCGGCGAGTTTTGCCGCATCGTCGAGCGACTTGCCGGCCATCGACAACTCGATGCCCTTGTGCGCGTAGCCGAGCCGCTCTTCCAGCCGCACGACATGCTCGCCATTGGCGGTGAAGCGGAAATGGCCGGGCTCGATGATGCCGGCATGCACCGGCCCAACCGGAATCTGGTGCAACCCCTCGCCTTCGCTGAGCAGGAATACGTAGGGCGTGGCCTTGCGCGCCGGTTTGCGTTTGCCGAGCGGATGGCGCCGGTCCCAGACGCCGTGATTGAGCCAGGGCCGCGCATCGGGCGCGCCGACGGCTTCAAGACCAAACAGGTCGCGGATCGCGCGTTCGAGCCGCAAGGCGGGCGGATGCTGCATACTGACGCTTGGATACTCGCCGCCGGTACACTCAAAGCTGACGACCACGATGTCGTCGAACCGCTCGGCCAGCAGCGCCAGATGCACCGTGGCCTTGTCGCCCCACAGGCCGAGCAGCGAGGCCTCGCCTACCACCAGGAGATCGATCGCCGCCTGCCAGCCCTCGGCGCCGACGCCAACGCGCGGCCACGGCCGGTGCCGTTCGGCTGGGCCAAGAGCGGGAATGCGGTCGATGAGGGCCATCGTTTTTATCCCAACAGCCTGGCGACGTTTTCAAAGCCGGTAACCAGCGCCGGCGGCAGATAAATGCCGGCCATGAAGACGATGGCGAGATGGGCAAACATCGGCACATAGGACGCCTCGGCCGGCGCCGTCGGCCCGCGCACCTCGCCGAAGACAATGCCGTTGAGCCGCATGAACAGGCCGCCGAGCGCGATCAAAATGCCGAGCACCAAAATCGTTACCAGCCACGGTTCGCGCGCGAAGGTCGATGACACCACCAAAAATTCGCTCATGAAGATGCCGAGCGGCGGCAATCCGGCGATGGCGACCACGCCAAGCACCAGGCCCCAACCGAGGACTGGGTTACTCACAGTCAGCCCGCCCATGTCGGCGATTTTCTGCGTGCCCTTGACCTGGGCGATGTGGCCGACGGCGAAGAAGATCGCCGATTTGGTCAGCGAGTGCATGGTCATGTGCAGCAGCCCGGCGAAATTGGCGAGCGGGCCGCCCATGCCGAAGGCGAACACGATGATGCCCATGTGCTCGATGGACGAATACGCGAACATGCGTTTGATGTCGCGCCGCCGGTACAGCATGAAGGCGGCGAAGACGCAGGAAATGAGCCCCATGGTCACCATCAGCGGCCCGGGCGCCAGCGCTCCCGGGTTGACCGCCAGCAGCATCTTGAATCGCAGCAAGGCATAGAGCGCGACATTGAGCAGCAGGCCGGACAGTACCGCCGAAATCGGTGTTGGGCCTTCGGCGTGCGCGTCGGGCAGCCAGGCGTGCAGCGGGGCGAGCCCGACCTTGGTGCCGTAGCCGAGCAGCAGGAAGACGAAGGCGACGTTGAGCAATGCGGGATCGAATTTGGCGGCCTTCGTGATCAGCACGGTCCACACCATGGCTTCGAGACCTTCGCCGATCACCGGCCGCGCCGCCATGTAGATCAGGATGGTGCCGAACAGAGCCAGCGCGATGCCGACGCTGCCAAGGATGAAATATTTCCACGCCGCTTCCAGCGCCTCGTGCGTGCGATAGATGCCGACCATCAGCACGGTGGTAAGCGTCGCCAGTTCGATCGCCACCCACATCAGGCCGATATTGTTGGCGACGAGGGCAAGGTTCATGGCGAACATCAGCACCTGATACATGGCATGATAGAACCGCACATAAGTCGGCGTCAGTTTGCCCTTGGCGATTTCATGGCCGATGTAACTGGCGCTGAACGCGCTGGTGGTGAAGCCGACGAAGGTGGTGAGAACGATGAACACCTTGTTGAGGTCGTCCACCAGCAGATAGGGGCCGGAGACCGGCTCGACGACGAACAGCGACAAAGCGGTGAGGAACGTCGCCAGCGTCGCCACGACGTTGAGCCGCGCGGTGAGGCGATAGCCCGGCAACGCCGCAAGCAGCGCCGCCGCCGCGGCAGGTATCAGCAGCACGCCGGTGAGCGCGTCGATCATTGCCGCTCTCCGCGGAAACGGTCGAGCGCCTGCACGTCCACCGTGTCGAAGCGCTCGCGAATGCGGAACAGGAATATGCCGATGACGATGAAAGCGATCAGCACCGAGAAGGCGACGCTGATCTCCACCACCAGCGGCATGCCCTTGGCGCCGGTCGCCGCCAGCACCAGGCCGTTTTCCAGCGACATGAAGCCGATTACCTGGCTGACGGCGTTGCGCCGCGTCACCATCATCAGCAGACCGAGCAGAACCACCGACAGCGCGAAGGCGAGATCCTCGCGCGCCAGCGGATCGGCGTCGGCGGTCACGCGCAGCATCACCACCATCGACAGCGCCACCAGCCCCATGCCGAGCAGCATCGCCGGGCCGACGCCCACCACCGTCTCGATCTCACGGTGAATGCCGAGCTTGACGATGATCCGGTGCAGCGCCACCGGGATGATGATGGCCTTGAACACCAGCGCGATCAGCGCGGTGAGATACAGATGCGGTGCGTCCTGGATGAAGGCCTGCCAGGCGACCGAGGCCGCCAGTACCAGCGCATGCAGCGCAAAGATGTTGAGCAACGCATAAAGCCGGTCCTGGTAAAGCTGCATAAAACTCACCAGCACCAGGGACCCTGCGAGCAGGTGCGCGATGTCGAAGGTCAGATGGCCGCGCATCGTCAGAGGCTCCCCGACACGAACAGCAAGAGCGTGGCCAGCAGGCCGAGCATCAATGCTGCGCCAAGGAATTCCGGCACGCGGAACACGCGCATCTTGGCAATCGCCGTCTCGAACACCGCCAGTAACACGCCGCCGGCGGCGAGTTTGGCGATGTAGGAAGTGACGCCGATGGCGATGGCGCGCGGGCTCGCCTCCGCGCCAGCGATGCCCCAGGGCACGAACAGGCAGCCGATGATCGAAACGTAGAGCGCGAGCTTGAGCTCGGAGGCGAAATCGATCAGCGCCAGATGGCGGCCGGAATATTCCAGCACCATCGCTTCGTGCACCATGGTGAGTTCGAGATGCGTCGCCGGATTGTCGACCGGGATGCGCGCATTCTCGGCGATCGCCACGATGATCAGCGCGAGCAGCGCAAGGCCGAGCGACACGCGCAAGCCGATTGCACCCGTTGCCATGTAGGCGGCCATGGTCGAGAGCTGCGTCGAGCCGGCAATCAGCGCCAGCGTGAACACGATCATCAGCATCGCCGGCTCCGCGAGCGAGGCGATCATCACCTCGCGGCTTGAGCCGATGCCGCCGAACGCGGTGCCGACGTCGAGGCCGGCGAGCGCCAGGAAAAAGCGGGCGCTGCCGAGCAGCGCAATGATGGCGATGAGATCGGCCGACCAGGAAAACAGCAAGCCGCTGCGGAAGGTTGGCACCAGCGATGCCGCGACCCAGGTGCCGGCGAAGACGATGTAGGGAATGACGCGGAACAGCCAGGAGGCGCTCTCCGCCAGCACCACCTCCTTGCGCATCAGCCGGATCAAATCGCGATAGGGCTGCATGAGCGGCGGCCCCTGCCGGCGCAGCAGCCGCGCTTTTAATTTTCGCACGAAGCCGGTGAGTAGCGGCGACAGCAGCAGCACCAGCAGCATCTGCGCCCCTTGCAAGGCGAAATCGCGGATCATTGCCATATGGCGAGTACCAGCAGCAGCAGCACCAAAGCCGCAAAGACCAGCGTGAGATAACGGCGGATGGTGAGGAATTGCAGGACGTTAAGCCGGTCGGCGGCGTAGGAAATGCCGCCGGCGATGGGCGCGTAAAGCGCGTCCCAGATGAGGTCATGGATAGTGACCGTGAGCCGCGCCGGCGCGGTCGAGCCGGGCGGCGGAATCTCCCCGATTTCGCGCGCGGCAAATACGCTGGTGCCGTAAACGCGGCGGATCGGCTGGGCAAAGCTCGAGGCGGTGTATTGCGTGGCGGGGCTCGGATCGGGGAAGCCGCAATCCCAGGCCGGCCCGCGGCGCAATTTGTCGGACGCCAGCCGGTGAATGGCGAAGGCGGCGATCGAGCCGGACATCACCACGAAGATGAAGACGAGTAACCCGTCATAGGAACTGCGGCTTTCGGCGATCGGCACGATGGTGAGCCACGCAAGTCCGGATTGATGCGGCATGCTCATGCCCACCAGCGCTTGGGCAACCGGCGCCAACGCGTCGAGGAAAATGCCCGGCAATATGCCGGCGATGAGACACAGCGCAGCGAGAAAGAACATGGCGGCGAGCGAGTTGCTGTCGGTCTCCTGCGCATTGGCGGCTTGCGGCGTCCTCGGGCGGCCGAGGAAGCTGACGCCGAAGGCCTTGACGAAACAGGCGGCAGCCAGCGCCGCCGACAGCGCCAGCAGCGCGCCCACCGCCGGCACCAGGAATTTCAGGCCCCAGGACGGCAGTTGCGGGCTTTGCAATATGGCCTGGAAGGTCAGCCATTCGGAGACGAAGCCGTTGAGCGGCGGCAGCGCCGAGATCGCCACGCAGCCGACCAGGAACACGAAGGCGGTCTGCGGCATGGGGTGGATCAGGCCGCCGAGATGCTCCATGTCGCGGGTGCCGGTGGCGTTGAGCACGCTGCCGGCGCCGAAGAACAGCAGGCTCTTGAACACCGAATGGTTGAAAACGTGGAACAGGGCGGCGGTGAAGGCCAGCGCGGCGGCCCAGGCCATGCCATAGGCCTTGAAGGCAAGCGCGAGGCCGAGCCCGATGAAGATGATGCCGATGTTTTCCACGGTGTGATAGGCGAGCAGGCGCTTCAAGTCGTGCTGCATCAGCGCGTAGAGCACGCCCATCACGGCGGTCACGCCGCCGACGGCGAGCACCAGCATGCTCCACCACCAGTCCGGTGGCCCAAGCAGATCGAAGACGATGCGCACGAAGCCGTAGACCGCGACCTTGGTCATCACCCCGCTCATCAGCGCCGAGACGTGGCTGGGCGCCGCCGGATGCGCGAGCGGCAGCCAGGCGTGCAGCGGCACCACACCGGCCTTGGAGCCGGCGCCGACGAGCACGAGGACCAGCACCAGCGCGGCGAGCGCGGGCGAAAAATGGCTAGCGCGGATGGCATCGAAGGCATAGTTGCCTTCTCCGCCCGCGAGCAGGCCGAACGAAAGCAGCAGCGCCAGCGTGCCGAAGCTCGCCATCAGCAGGTAGATGTAACCGGCGCGCAGGTTCTCGCGCACCTGATGATGCGAGACCACCAGCGCCCACGAAGTGAGAGACATGAATTCCCACGACACCAGGAAGCTGAAGGCGTCGTCCGCCATGACGACCAGATTCATGGCGGCGAGATAAGCGGGATAAAACGGCAGCACGCGCGCGGGAGACTCTTCGTGACGCCCGTAGCCGAGCGCGAACAGGCTTGCCGCCGCGCCGCCGAGATTGACGACGACCATAAAAAATGCCGACAGCGCATCGATGCGGAAATGCGCACCGAGCCACGGCAGCCCGAGCGGCAGCACGGCGGTGGGCGCGCCATGCGGCGGTTCAAACAGCGTGACAAGCGCGATGACGCCGAGCATCAGCGTGACGATCAGGCTCGCGCCGTAGACGATCGCGGTGGCGCGCGGCGAGACGCTCAAGGCTACTGCCACTGGAGCCAGCGCCAGCAGAGCCGCGAGGCAATAGAGGGCTGGCTGGATCATTGTTTCAACCGCACGCCGCGGCCGCCGGCGCCGCTCACCGCGCCCTCGCCGATCAGTTCGATGCCGCCGGCGGCGAGCGCATCGACCAGCTTCATCAGCGAGTCGACATTGCCGCGGACCACGCCGTCAGATGCTTCCATGCGCTGGATTGTTGGCAGCGACAGCCTGCAACGTTTCGCCAGCTCGCGCTGGTCAACGCCGAGCAAGGCCCGGGCAGCCCGCAATTGCGCTGCAGTAATCATGCTGGATCGCGAGTATCGCGCGAGGGATTACGATTTTTTGATATATGAAGTAGTCGTTATGCTGTGTCAAGCATCAGATAAGACATATTAAACATCATTTGAGACGATCTTAGCCGATCAGGCCACCGGGATCACATTCACCGCCACGTCGATGCGCTGGCCGCCAGAGGCGACGATGACGCCGTCGATCGGCGCCACGTCCGAATAGTCGCGGCCGACCGCCAACGTGACATGGTCGTCGGAGGCAAGCACCGCATTGGTCGGGTCGAGCCCGACCCAGCCGGTCGTCGCGCCGCACCACGCCAGCACCCAGGCGTGCATGGCGTCGGCGCCGACCAGCCCGGCGAAGCCCTGGCGCGGCGCGGTGCGCAAGTAGCCGCTGACATAGGCCGCGGGCAGGCCGATGCCGCGCAATCCGGAAATCATGACGTGGGCGAAATCCTGGCAGACGCCGCGGCGCAAGGCGAACGACATCGGCGGCGTGGTGGTGACCGTCGTCGCGTGCGTGTCGTAGACCATGTCGGCCTTGATCCGGCGCATCAGGTCGAGGGCGCCATCGAGCACCGGCCGGCCGGGCGGAAAACTTTGCCGCGCGTAATCGCGAATTTCCGGATCGAGCGACACCATGCGGCTGGGGAACAGGAAATGCGCCGGTGACATCGGCCCAAGATCGGAGGTGGCGGAGACCGCATCGCGCTCCGTCTCGAACGCGGGCGTCGCCAGCGCGTCGGGCTCGGCAAACGCGTCCACCGCGACGCGAGCGGACATCTTCACCGTCAGCCGGTCATGCGGTTGCTGCAGCGCCATCCAGGTGATGCGATTGCCGAAGAAATCCTGACCCTCGCGCAATTGCGACGGCTCCGGCGAAATCTGCAGCGAGGCGACGTGAACCTGCTGGCGGGCGCGGCCGACCGGCGTCAGCCGCAGCACGTGGCGCGCATTGGCGACCGGTGAAGCATAGGTGCATGTCGTCGTCTGCCGTATGTCGTAGATCATGCGAGCGCCCCCCATGCCGCTTCCGAGCGCTCGTTGTGCGTCAAATAATACGACGTCACTTCTTCCGACAGTTTCATCAGCGAATTCTCCGCCTCCAGGATCAGCCCGACATCGACCTGCGCCGCGTCGGTGGTGCGCAGGCGCGTGGCGATCGAGGCGGCGATCTGCTGCACCGGCGAGAGCCGTCCGGTCTCCTGATGCTGCGGCAACGCGGCGAGGTGCGTCTCGATGCGGTCGAGCTGGTAGGCCACTGAACGCGGATTGCTGGGGTCGAGCATGATCAGGTCGATAACCGGCGCCAGCGCAGCGACCATGACGTAGCGCTGCCGGTAGGTGATCTGGCTGTCGGCAAGCTCCAGGAGCACGTCGAGCTCGTTGTCCGGCGTGTTGGAAAACGCGAAGCAGCGGATGGTGCGGCAGGTGAGGATCGCCCGCTCGATGCGGCGGCCGAGCTCGAGAAACCGCCAGCCGGCAAGCTGCGTCATGTTCTCCTGCGCCAATCCGGAGAATGCGGAAATGAGCCGCAGCGCGCCTTCGATCCGCTCGATCATCGCGCTCTCGGCGGGGCCGATCGACAGCGGCGCATCGATGGCCGCAACCAGATCGTTGAGCGTGCGCCAGGCGTCGGGCGAGAAGCGGTCGCGAATAGCGGAGGCGGCCGCCCGCGCTGAGCGCACCAGCCGCGGCAGCGAGCCGTCGAACTCGCCGCGCGTCAGCGCCGCCCGCGCGGCGAATGCGGGGGGAGTTTGCCAGCTGTCGGCCGGCGCGGCGCTCCAGGCGCCGAGCAATCCGCCGATGCTGGAGATGATTGGAGAGGCCGCATTGTCCGCCTCGGCCACGCGCGCGACCAGCGCGCGGATGAGCCGGAGCGTCGCTTCGGCTCGCTCCACATAGCGGCCGACCCAGAACAAATTGTCCGCTGCGCGGCTCGGCAGCGCTCCGGTTGCGCGCTGTATGGTCATGTGTTCCGGCGCCGGCAGCAGCGTCGTTTCCGGCACGGGGCCGATCGAGAGCACCCAGGCATCGGCCGTCGCGGCGCCGCGTTGCAGGCTGACGGCGCGGGCATCGGCCGTCTCGGCAATACGGACGAAACCGCCCGGCATCACCCGCCACATATCGCCCACCTTGGCGAGAAACAGGCGCAGGGTGAACGGCCGCGGGTGCAGTTCGCCGCCGCGCCAGACCGGCATGGTGGACAGCGTGACGGCCTCCTGCACGACGTAATCGACGCCGCGGTCCTCGATCGCCCGCATCAATTCGCGGCGCCGGCCGTCGTCGAGCGCGGCAACCGGCAAGCCGTCGCCGATCTGCAAATGCGGCACGATGTCGGAAAAGGCCGGCGCGACGACCATGCTGTCGAGTCGCGACATCATCCGTTCGCGGATATCGGCGCGGCCGAGCCACCAGGTGGCCACGTTGGGGATGGCGAGATCCTCGCCGATTATGGTCGGCGCCAGCGCCGGCAGGAAGGCAAGCATCGCGCGGGCTTCGATCAGTCCGGCGCTGAGCGCGTTGGCGATGACGACATGGCCGTCGCGCACCGCCTGCACAAGGCCGGCGACGCCGAGGCGCGAGGCGGCGTTAAGCTCCAGCGGGTCGGCGAAATCGGCGTCGATGCGGCGCAGCAGCACCTCGGTACGGCGCAGGCCGGAGATCGTGCGGATGAAGACGCCGTCGTCGCGCACGGTCAGATCTTCGCCCTCGACCAGCAGCAGGCCGAGGTAGCGCGCGAGATAGGCGTGCTCGAAATAGGTTTCGTTCATCGGCCCCGGCGTCAGCAGGCAGGCGCGCATGTCGTTGTGGCGGTTGAGCGAATTGAGTTCGCGCTGGAAGGCCTGGAAAAATGGCGCCACGCGCTGCACGTGGGTCGCCCGGTAGATGTCGGACATGGTGCGGGCGAGCGCCAGGCGGTTCTCGATGGCATAACCGGCGCCCGACGGCGCCTGCGCGCGGTCGCCAAGCACCCACCAGCGCCCGTCGGCGCCGCGGCCGACGTCGATCGCGCAAAAGCGCAGGCGCGCACCGCCCGGCGGCGCAACGCCGACCAGCGGGCGCAGGAATTCCGGATTGCCGGCGACCAGCGCCGCCGGCAGACGGCCGTCACGCACGAGCTGCGCCGGGCCGTAGGCATCGGCGAGCACAGTTTCCAGCAGTTCGGCGCGCTGGATGAGGCCGGCTTCCAACTGCCGCCATTCGGAGGCGTCGATGAGTAGCGGGATATGACTCAAGGGCCACGGGCGCTCGGCGTCCGCCGGATCCTCGTACACGCGGTAAAAAACGCCGGAGTCGTGCAGGTAACGGTCGGCGGCGGCAAAGCGGCGCCCGATCTCGTCAGCGCCCAATCCCGCAAGCATTGACAGGAACGGCTGCCAATGCGGGCGCAAGCCGCCGCTGTCGTCCATCATCTCGTCGTGGATTCCGGGCAGCGGCCGGTACCCGGCGACGAATTGCTCAGGGCTGCTGGTCTGCGGCGCCCAGGCGCTGTCGAATGGACTGGCCATGATTGCTCTTATTGCGAGCGCCGGAGATCGAGCGTCGTGGGAAATTCGAGCGAACGCTCCGCCGGCGGCGTGTCGATCACGCCAGGCGTGTGGCCGATGTCCTCGAAGCGGGCGCGGCGGCGCGCCTCGGCTTCGTAGGAGTTGACCGGGAAGGTCTCGTAGTTGCGTCCGCCCGGATGCGCGACGTGATAGACGCAGCCGCCGAGCGAGCGCTTGCTCCAGCGATCGACGATGTCGAAAGTGAGCGGCGCCTGCGCGGGGATGGTCGGATGCAAGGAATTGGCGATTGCCCAGGCCTTGTAGCGCACGCCGGCGACGAATTCGCCGGCGCAATTGGTCGGCGTCAGCGGCACGCGGCGGCCATTGCAGGTGACGACGTGGCGGCTCTCGTTGAGCCCTGCGACCTTGACCTGCACGCGCTCGACCGAGGAATTGACGATGCGCACCGTGGCGCCGGCCACGCCTTCTTCGCCCAGCACGTACCAGGGCTCCAGCGCCTGCCGCAGCTCGAGCTCGACGCCGCCGTACTGAACGGTGCCGTAATGCGGGAAACGGAATTGCCGCTGGGCATCGAACCAGACCGGATCGAACGGGTAGCCGGCGCGCTTGAGATCGCCCAGCACCTGCAGGAAGTCTTCCCAGACGAAATGCTCCAGCATGAAGCGGTCATGCAGCGCGGTGCGCCAGCGCGTGAGCGGGCCGTCAAGCGGCTGCCGCCAGAACCAGGCGATCAGCGCCCGTAGCAATAATTGCTGGGCGAGGCTCATGCGCGCGTCCGGCGGCATCTCAAATGAGCGGAATTCGACGAGGCCGAGCCGGCCGGTCGGGCTGTCGGGCGAGAACAGCTTGTCGATGCAGATTTCGGTGCGATGCGTGTTGCCGGTCACGTCGACGAGGATATTGCGGAACAACCGGTCGACCAGCCACGGCGGCGGCTTTTCTCCAGCGCTGGGCGCCGGCACCTTGCTCATGGCGATTTCGAGCTCGTAGAGCATGTCGTCGCGCGCCTCATCGACGCGCGGCGCCTGGCTGGTCGGGCCGATGAACAGGCCGGAGAAGAGATAAGAGAGCGACGGGCGCTGCTGCCAATAGAGCACGATGCTCTTCAGAAGATCGGGCCGGCGCAAAAATGGGCTGTCGGCGGGGTTGAGCCCGCCGAGCACGACGTGGTTGCCGCCGCCGGTGCCGGTGTGGCGGCCGTCGATCATGAATTTGTCGGTGCCGAGCCGCGATTGATGCGCGTCCTCGTAAAGGCCCTTGGTGATCTCGACCGCCTCGCGCCAGTTCGCCGCCGGGTGGACGTTGACTTCGATGACGCCTGGGTCGGGCGTCACCTTGATGTGGTTGAGGCGCGGGTCGTGCGGCGGCGTGTAGCCCTCGATCTGCACCGGCATTTGGAGTTCGGCCGCGGTGTCTTCGACCGCCGCCAGCAGTTCGAGATAATCCTCCAGCCGCTCGACCGGCGGCATGAACGCGCAGAGCCGGTTGTCGCGCACCTCGACCGACAAGGCGGTGCGCACCGGGATGCCCTTGGCCTTCAACGCGGGAGTGGGCGGCTCGTCCGGGGCGAGCGGCGGCGCGTCGCCATTGTCGCCGGCGGTCGCCGCGACTTTGGCGCGCGCGGTGGGCAGGGGCCCGCGCTCGGCAAAGGGATCGGCCGGTACCAGATGCGGATATTCGGCGGGGTCGAAATAGGGCAGCGACGTCAGCGGCAGCCGCAGGCCGAGCGGCGAGTCCCCCGCCAGCAGGAAAATCCGGCCGCGCCGCGTATGCCACATCTCGGTCAGCCAGCCGGACTTCTCCTTGGCGGACGCGCGCTGCACCGGCAGCACGTAGCCCGCCGCCTGCGTCAGGTGCGTGTCGAAGGTGCGAAGAATGCGGGCGCGCTCCTGCGGATCGTCGATCTTGGGATCGCTTGCGTCGATATTTTCCGCCACCGCACCTTGCGACAACATCCGATCGGCCGGATCCTCGAATACAGGCTGCGCGTACTCGGCCATGATTCCCAGCCGCGCCGCAATGCCTTCGGCGAAGCGCTGTGCATCGTTCGCCGCCGGCGTCTTCGCCGGCGCCTCAAGCGCGATCAAATTGAGGTCGTTCCACAGCGCGACACCGTCGCGGCGCCAGAACAGCGACAAGGCCCAGCGCGGCAGCGGCTCGCCCGGATACCACTTGCCCTGCCCATAATGCAGCAGTCCGCCGGGACCGTAGCGGTCGTAGATGCGGCGGATCAGTTCGTCGCTGCGCTTGCGTTTCATCGGCCCGAGCGCCGCGGTGTTCCATTCCGCCGACTGGTAATCGTCGATCGACACGAAGGTCGGCTCGCCGCCCATGGTCAGGCGCACGTCGTTGGCGGCAAGATCGGCGTCGACCTTGTTGCCGAGCGCATCGAGCGCGGCCCAGGCGTCGTCGGAGAACGGCGCGGTGACGCGCGGCTTCTCGGCGATGCGCTTGATGCTCATGTCGAAGAAGAAGGTGACGGTGCTCGGCTCGACCAGGCCGGTGATCGGCGCAGCCGAGCGGTAGTGCGGCGTCGCCGCGACCGGGATATGTCCTTCGGCGCAGAGCAAACCCGAGGTCGGGTCGAAGCCGATCCATCCCGCGCCGGGAAGGTAGACTTCGGCCCAGGCGTGCAGGTCGGTGAAGTCCTGCGCCGCGCCGGACGGACCGTCGAGCGATTTCACGTCGGGCTTGAGCTGAATGAGATAGCCGGAGACGAAACGCGCCGGCAGTCCGATGTGGCGGAGAATCTGCACCAGCAGCCAGGCCGAGTCGCGGCAGGAGCCGGCGCCGGTGATAAGGGTTTCTTCCGGCGTCTGCACGCCGGGCTCGAGGCGGACGATGTAGCGCACCATCGAATGCAGACGCTGATTTAGCTCGACCAGAAACTCGACGGTGTTGCGCTGATCGCGCGAAATCGTCTTGAGCAATTCCTGCAGCCGTGGCCCGGCCTCTTCCGGCCCGACAAAGGCGGACAGGTCTTCGCGCAGTTCGCCGGGAAACGTGAACGGCCATTTCTCCGCGTACGGTTCGATGAAAAAGTCGAACGGATTGATGACCTCGAGATCGGCGATGAAATCGACGGTCACCGAAAACTCGGTGGTCTTTTCCGGAAAGACAAAGCGCGCGATCCAGTTGCCGTGCGGGTCCTGCTGCCAGTTCACGAAATGCTGCGCCGGCGTCACGGCGAGCGAGTAGCTGGGGATACGGGTGCGCGAGTGCGGCGCCGGACGCAGGCGGATAAGCTGCGGGCCCAGGCCGACGGGCTTGTCGTAATTGTAGCGCGTGACGTGATGCAGCCCGACTTGGATCGCCATGGGTCTTGACTGTTACTCTATCTAATGACGCGGATGTGCAGCATTTGCGGCCCCGAACTGCCTGTTAAACATGCAATTTCCGGGCCGCCAACAATGCACCCATTGGCGAAAATGCGCCAGACGCTGGGCAGCGGCGGCCGCGCCAGCCGGCATTATGATTAAAAGCAATGCCGGCTAGATCCGCCGCAGCGGATTCGTGAGCGCGAGGAAAAACCCCGCCGTCGTGAAGGCCGCCATCATCAGGAAGGCGGCGCGAAACGCGTCCCTGATATCGCCCAGCGCGGCGCTCTGCTGGATCGTCGGCAGCGTCGGCGCCGTGTGGCGGCTCTGGATCATGGCGGCAAAGGCGCGTGCCGAGTCCGGGTTCTTGACGGCGAGAATGCCGAACAACACCGTCGCCACCAGTGCGGTGCCGAAGGCGGCGCCGATCGAGCGCGAAAATTGCACCGATGCCGCCGCCTCGCCGAGACGTTGCAGCCCCGCGGCGCTTTGCACGCTGACCTGCACGACGCCCATCACCGTGCCCATGAACAGGCCATTGAGCAGCAGCAGGATTGCCATCGCGGAGATGCCGAGCGCGGATGCCCACACGGCAAGGACGACGAAATTGATCGTCGCAAACACCAGACCCGTGACCGGGTAGATCGTCGTCAATCCCGTTTTATTGACCAGCCGTCCGGTGATCAGCGAGCCTGCGCCGATCCCGATGGTGAGCGGCACCAGCAACAGGCCGGTGTCGGAGGGCGTGAGGCCGCGCACGACTTCCAGGTAGATCGGAATGAACGTGATCAGGGAGACCAGCGCCGCGCCGTGGCAGGCGGCGAGCGCGTCGCTGTGCCAGATCGCCGGCTGCCGCAGCAGCTTCAGCGGGATAAGCGGCGAAGACACGCGGCTCTCGTGGTAAATCAACCAGATCAGCGCGACGATGCCGACCGCGAACAGGGCGCCGCCCAACGGCAGCGCGGCAAGGTCGACGTGCTGGACTTGCTCCAGCGCGAGCAGCGTCGTGCCGACGAACACCGAGAACAACACGAGCCCGCCCGGGTCGGCTTTCCATGGCAGCGGCTGTGTCTTCGGATTGTGCAGCCGCCAGGTGAGCGCGACGGCGCCGAGACCGATCGGCACGTTGACCAGGAAGATCGATTGCCAGCCGAAATGTTGCGTGAGATAGCCGCCGGCGACCGGGCCGAAACTATTGGCGCAGACCGCGACCGCGGCAAGATAGCCCTGATAGCGCGCGCGCTCGCGCGGCGGGATCGCTTCGCCGACAAGCGCCTGCGACAATGTCATCAGGCCGCCGCCGCCAAGACCCTGCAACAGGCGCGCAAGCGTCAACAGCTCGATGGTGGGACATGCCGCGCAGAGCACCGACGCTGCAATAAAGACGCCAAGCGCGACAAACATCAACCGCCGGCGGCCGAACGCATCGCCAAGCCGACCGTAGATCGGCGCAGCGATCGTGGCGGCGATGAGATAGGCGACGACGATCCACGAAGCGCGCTCGACCTCGCCGGTCGCCGCTGCGATCGCCGGCAGCGCGGTGGCGACGATGGTCTGATCCACTACTGCCAGGAACATCGGCAGCATGATCGACGGGAAGACCGTCAGGAATGCCGGCGACCGTGCCGGCGCGGGACTTATCTTGTGGTCCGGCGCTTTCGACAAGTGACTGAGGTCCCGCGGTGGAAAGTCTTGTTCAGTGCGCCATCAACACCGGCAGGGTCGCGTGGCTGAGGATATGCCGCGTGGCGCCGCCGAAGATCATCTGCCGCAACCGGCTCTGCGTGTAGGCGCATTTCACCAAGAGATCGCAGCCGAGCGAAGCGGCGTGCTCGAGCACGATCTCGCCGGGCGTTTTCGATCCCGGCTTGACCGTCAACGCCGTCGCCTTGATTCCGTTGCGGCGCAAATGCCGCGCGGCGTCTTCACCGGACGGGCCGGGCACGGTGCCGCCTTCCACCATCAGCACGGTCACCTTTTCCGCGCGGTGCAGGAGCGGCAGCGCGAATTCGGTGGTGCGCGCCTGTTGCGTGCTGCGGTTCCAGTGAACGAGGACATTCTTCCCAATTGTCTTCAGCGCCGCCTTCGGCACGATCAGCACCGGCCGGCCGCTGTCGAATAGCGCGGCTTCAAGCGGCGGCGTGCGCGGATTTTGCGGGTCCGGGCCGGGCCGGCCGAGGACGATCAGGTCGAAGACGCGGCCGTGGCTGCCGATAAAGTTGTCGTCCGCCGCATCTTCGCGCGGCCAATCGTAGGAAAAGACCGCCGGCTCCTGCTTTCCGTGCGGCACCTTGTGGGCCTGCATGAACGCGTCGAACTGGGCGCGCGCCTGCCGCGCGGTGTCAGCCTCGAACGCGCCGGAGATCGCCAGGCTGCTGACCGGCTCGACCGTCACATAAGTGCCGGCGGACGGACGCACGGCGAAACCTTCCATGTAGCTGCCAAAGGCATGCGCAACGAGCCGCGCGGCTTCCAGCACCGCCGGCATGGCGTCATGGTCTTCGGTCGGAATCAGGATCGTTTTCATGGCGGACCCGCTTCTGTCGCAGCCGTGGTTTTAGTCTCGCACATTATACCGGTCATTCTTACCGGAATGGCGGCATGAATTTCAGTGCATTATTTTTTGCGGATGCGAAAGCTCAAGACGCCCTCGGCTTCCGCTTTGCCTTCGAGAACATCGCCGGTCTGCCGCAGCAGATTGGGGATGTCGATTGCCGTCAGCGGATCGGTGCATTCGATGCTGAGAATATCGCCGCTCGTCATGCCGGCGAGTGTCTTGCGCGCGCGCAGCGCCGGCAAGGGGCATTTGAGTCCGCGCAAGCTCATCGTCTTTTCCGCCATCCTAAAGACCTTTGTCGCGCCTTTATAGCCGGTTTGTCAGTTCTGATAGACTGAAGTATTGCAACGCACCAAGGTCAAGCAAGCACCGAAACAATGGCCGCGACGCAGGATACCAGCCAGATCATTGCCCGGCTCACGCCGCTTGCCGAGGTATTGGCCATGGCCGATGCGGCCGTGAAGCCGGTCGTGCCGCGTACGCTCGACGTGACCGCGGCTGCCGGGCGCACGCTTGGTGCCGACGCCCTGGCGCCGGCGCGTCCCAACGCGGCGATCGCCCTGCTCGACGGCTGGGCCATGACCGCCGACGAGACCTTGGGCGCCGGCGACTACGCGCCGGCGCTGCTGATGCATCCGCCGCAGCGTATTGAAGTCGGCCAGCCGATGCCGCCCGATACCGACACCGTTGCCGCCTTCGATGCGGTGAAAGTGACGGCCGGCAGCGCCGAGGCTCTCGTAACCGTCAATCCAGGTGACGGCGTGCTGGCGGCGGGCGGCGATTGCGATCCGACGATTTCGCTGCGGCGTGCCGGCGAGAGTCTGCGGCTGACCGATCTCGCCGCTTTCGCCGCCGCCGGATTGACGCGCATCAGGGTGCGCGAGCCGCGCATTCACATCTTGCCGGTGCGCGGCAACGCCATCATCAGTGCCGCCGC
Organism: uncultured Alphaproteobacteria bacterium; assembly: GCA_963753925.1. Lineage (GTDB taxonomy): Bacteria > Pseudomonadota > Alphaproteobacteria > Rhizobiales > Xanthobacteraceae > Pseudolabrys. Next base: position 32,013 of record CAVWEF010000001.1, on the reverse strand, counting down.
CCGTTTGATCGCAGCCGATATCGAGCGGCACGGCGGCGCGACGCGGCTGGAAACCGGTCGCGATCTTGCTCTCGCGCTGGCCGCCGACAGCGCCGACGCGATTGTCGTCATCGGCGGCACCGGCCGCGGACGCAACGACAGCAGCGTGCAGACGCTGGCGCGAGAGGGCGAACTCAGCGTGCACGGTATCGCGCTCACGCCTGGCGAAACCGCGGCGCTCGGTTTTGTCGGCCCGCGTCCTGTGCTGTTGTTGCCCGGCCGGCTCGACGCCGCACTGGCGGTGTGGCTGATGCTCGGGCGTCACCTGTTGGCGCGGCTGGCCGGCGGCAATGACAGCGAACCGGTCACGACGGCGGCGCTGACGCGCAAGGTGGCTTCGCCGATCGGTCTCGCTGAATTCGTTCCCGTGCGCCGCGCAGGCGATGCAGTCGAGCCGCTGGCGGCGAAATATCTGCCGCTGTCCGTGCTGGCGCGCGCCGACGGCTGGATTCCGGTGCCGGCCGAGAGCGAGGGCTTTCCCGAAGGTGCGAGTGTCGCAGTGAGGCCCTGGCTGTGAACGATCGACGCAACGCGTGCGCCAAAGCGGAAAGCAAGCTCATCGCCCGCGTGCGCGCGGCGGCGCGGCAGGAGCAGTTCCTCGAAGTGGTGTCGGCCGAAGAGGCGCGCGCTCGCTTCACCCGCCACCTCGATCTCGCGCCGCTCGCCGGCGAAACCGTGCCGCTTGCCGCGGCGCTCACCCGCGTGCTGGCGGCCGACGTCATCGCCGCGGTCGATGCGCCGCCGTTCGACCGTTCGAACGTGGACGGCTTTGCGTTGCGCTCGGCCGACACCGCGGGCGCCGGCGACACGATGCCGAAGCGACTCACGCTCAACGCCGAGGTGATCGCCAGCGGCCATGCGCCGGCCGTCGAAGTCGCGCCCGGCACGGCGACAGCCATCGCCACCGGCGGCGTGATGCCGCGCGGCGCCGATGCCGTGGCGATGATCGAGCACACCGAATTGCTCGACGAGGCGCAGCCGGCCATCGAACTGCGCCGCGCCGCCGCGCCGGGCCAATTCGTCTCCTGTGCGGGATCCGACATCGCCCGCGGCGAAACTCTGTTAAGGCGCGGTGCGCGCATCGGCTCACGCGAGATCGGCGTGCTCGCCGCTTGCGGACTGGCGAGCGTGAACGTGGTGCGGCGGCCGAAAGTGGCGGTGCTGTCCACCGGCGATGAACTCGTCGCGCCGGGACAGCCGTTGAAAGCGGCCGGCATCTACGACAGCAACGGCGCCATCATCGCCGCGGCAATCGCCGAATCCGGCGGCGAGTCGGTTGCCATGGGCGTATTCCCTGACGACGAGGCGGCGTTGGAGAAAGCCGTTCGCGCCGCGCTTGCCGCTTGCGACATGGTGGTGCTCTCCGGCGGCACCTCGAAAGGCACCGGCGACCTGTCGCACCGGGTGGTTTCGCGGCTCGGCGATCCCGGCATTCTGGTGCATGGCGTGGCGCTCAAGCCCGGCAAACCGCTCTGCCTCGGTGTCGTCGGCGAAAAGCCGATCGTGGTGCTGCCCGGCTTCCCGACCTCGGCGATCTTCACCTTCCATGCCTTCGCCGCGCCGGTGATCCGCGCGTTAGCCGGCTTAGGCCCGGAAGCGGCGCAGAAAATCACGGCGCGCGTGCCGGTGCGCGTCGCCTCCGAGCTTGGCCGCAAGGAATTCGTTCTGGTGTCGCTGGTCGAGGGCGCCGACGGTCCGCTCGCCTTTCCGACCGGTAAGGGCTCGGGTTCCGTCACCAGCTTCTCGCAGGCCGACGGTTTTCTCGAAATCGACGCGCTCGCCTCCGCGCTTGACGCCGATGCAAACGTCGAGGTGACGCTGATCGGAAGCGCCGCGCATCCCCCCGATCTGGTGATTATGGGCAGCCACGATGTCGCGCTGGATGTCGTGGTCGGCGCGCTTGCCGAGCGCGGCTTTTCCGCGCGCACACTGGCGGTCGGCAGTCTCGGCGGCGTGGCGGCGGCGGCGCGCGGCGAATGCGACATCGCGCCGGTGCACCTGATCGATCCGGCGACCGGGGAATACAATGAGCACCTGGTGACGCCGGCCCTAAGTCTGGTGCGCGGCTGGCGGCGCATGCAGGGCTTGCTGTTTCGCCCTGGCGACAGGCGCTTCGCGGGGTCGAGCGCGGCGGACGTGCTGAAAACGGTTCTCGGGGACAGGACCGTACTGATGGTCAATCGCAATGCCGGCTCCGGCACCCGCGTGCTGATCGACAAGCTCATCGAGGGTGCGCGCCCGCAAGGCTATGCCAACCAGCCGAAATCGCATAACGCGGTGGCGGCCGCTATCGCGCAAGGCCGCGTCGATTGGGGTGTCGCCATCAAGCCGGTGGCGAAACTCTATGGTCTCGGCTTTCTGCCGGTCGCGCCGGAGCATTACGACTTTCTGCTGGTGGAGAGCCGGCGCGGCCGGCCTGCGGTGCAGGCATTTCTCGCCGCCTTGCGCGATCCGCAAACGCGGGCGCGCATCGCCGCGCTCGGCATGCAGCCGGCCGAGGATTGAATGCCCCGCGGTCTGCTATAAGGACGCATGCGCATTATCGGTCTCGCCGGCTGGAGTGGGTCGGGCAAAACCACGCTGATAACCAAGCTCATTCCGCGGCTGAACGCGCGGGGATTGCGCGTGTCCACGCTCAAGCACGCGCATCACGGGTTCGATCTCGACCAGCCGGGCAAGGATTCCTTCATGCACCGCGCCGCCGGCGCCACCGAAGTGATCGTCTCGTCCGCGAGGCGCTGGGCGGTGCTGCACGAGCTGCGCGAGGAGCCGGAGTGGAACCTGCCGGACCTGCTGGCCAAGCTGTCGCCGGTCGATCTCATTCTGGTCGAGGGCTTCAAGCGCGACCGCGCCGTGCCCAAGCTGGAAATTCATCGTCTCGCCAACGGCAAGCCGCTGCTCTATCCGGATGACCCCAGTATTGTCGCGATTGCCTGCGACAGCACGTTGCCGGCTCCGCCGGTGCCGCTGGTCGATCTCAACGACATCGACGCGGTGGTCGACGTGTTGCTCGAATACGCCGCGCCGGTGAGCGCGGCACTGAAGGGAACCTCCTGATGGCGCAGCTCACCGACGATTGTTTTGCGTTTTCCGGCCCGCTGCTGCCGCTGGCGCAGATGGAAAAGTTGATCGTCGAGCGTGTCACGCCGGTCGCCGAAACCGGGCGCGTGCTGCTGCGCGACGCGCGCGGCCGCGTCACCGCCGCCGATGTGAAGGCGCAGGTCGACCTGCCGCCGTTCGCCAATTCGGCGGTGGATGGTTACGCCATGCGCCACGCCGATCTGGCGAGCGGCACGGACACCAGGCTCAAGATCGCCGGCCGCCTCACGGCCGGCAAGCGCCCGGACGCCGCGCTCGAAGCGGGCGAAGCGATCCGCATTTTCACCGGCGCGGCGATGCCAGAGGGCGCCGACACCGTGTTCATGCAGGAAGACGTGCGGGTCGAAGGCGACCATGTGATCGTGCCGTCCGGCTTGCGGCGCGGCGCCAACCGCCGCCTCGCCGGCGAGGACGCCGCCCGTGGCACAGTTGTGCTGCCCGCCGGCACGGTGCTGGAAGCGCAGCACGTCGCGCTTGCCGCGGCGCTCGGCATCACCGAACTCGACGTGCGGCGCCGGCTCAAGGTCGCGATCTTTTCCACCGGCAATGAAGTCGTTGAGCCCGGCGCGCCGCGCGAGCCCGCCGCCATCTACGACGCTAATCGTTATTTGCTTGCCGGCCTGCTGGCCCGGCTCGGCGCCGAGGTGACCGACCTCGGCATCCTCGCCGACGACCCGTTCGATCTTGCCAACGCGCTCGGCGCCGCGGCCGCAGCTCACGATCTGGTGGTGACGTCCGGCGGCGTCTCTACCGGCGAGGCCGATCACGTGCGCACCGCCATCGAGCGCATCGGCAGCCTGGTGTTCTGGCGCGTCGCCATCAAGCCGGGCCGGCCGGTCGCCATGGGCGTCATCCGCGGCGCCACCAATGACGACAGCGCCGCTTTCGTCGGCCTGCCGGGCAATCCGGTCGCCGTGTTCGTGACCTTCGTGCGCGTGGTGAAGCCATTGCTGCGGCGGCTCGGCGGCGCGTCGCCTGAGCGTCTTATCGCGCTGCCGGTGCGCGCGGGTTTCGGCTACCGCAAGAAAAAAGACCGCCGCGAATACGTGCGCGTCGCGCTGCGGCTTGCCGCCGACGGCGAATTGGAGGCGGTGAAGCACCCGCGCGACGGCGCCGGCATCTTGACCTCGCTCACCGAAACCGACGGGCTCCTGGAAATCCTCGAGGACGTGACGACGGTCGAGCCGGGCGCCCGCATCGGCTTTCTGTCTTACGCCGCGCTCACCAGCTAGCCGCCGGCCATCTGCGCGGCGGCCTTTTCCGCGCGGGCGACATCCTCGGGCGTGTTGATGTTGAAAAATGGATCGACCGGCTCAAGCGGCCAGTCGGCGATGGCGACGCCGTGTTGCGCCGTCCACGCCTCGATCTTGCGCATGTCGTCTTGCACCAGCGACTTGCGCAGGTTTTTGCGCAGCGCCAGCGGCCATAACGCCACGACCGGATGCCGGCATTCGCCGGAGCGCGCGCAGGCAAGCGGCACGCCGCTGCCCATCTTGCGCCGCGCGATATGCAGCTTTTCCACCAGGTCGTCGGGCAAAAACGGGCAGTCGCCCGGTACGCTCAGGATCCACTCGACGCCGTTGTTCTGCTCCGCCAGCCAGTCGAGCCCGGCGAGAATGCCGGCGAGCGGGCCGGGATGGCCCTCGACATTGTCGGGCACCACGACGCAGCCGGTGTCTTCGAAGCGTTGCGGATCGCCGTTGGCATTGATGACGATATCGACGCATTGGCCGGACAGCGTCGCCAGCACGCGGTCGAGAATTGCGATGCCGCCGATCTGCAGCCGCGCCTTGTCGCCGCCGCCCATGCGGCGCGCGAGGCCGCCGGCGAGCACGAGGCCGAGGGTGGGGGGAAGGGGTATTTCCATGCTTCTCAACTTTTTTCGGGCGCAGCGGACCACAAAGTGGTGCGCTGCAGACCCGGGATCCCGGTTAATAAAGAAAGCTGGGTCCCGGATCTGCGGTGCACCGCTGCGCGCTGCACCGCGTCCGGGACACGAAGCCGCAACTACTCATCAAGCACCGCCGCCTTGCGCCGGTGCTTGGCGCTTTCCTCTTCGACGTAAGCCAGGTCCTGGTCGAAGACGATGCGGTCCTCGCCGGCGAGCGCGACAAAGCGTTTGCCGCGCGCGCGGCCGATCAGCGTCAGGTTGGCCTTGCGCGCGAGTTCGACGCCCCAGGCAGTAAAGCCCGAGCGCGAGATCAAAATGGGAATCCCCATGCGCACGGTCTTGATCACCATTTCCGAGGTCAAGCGCCCGGTGGTGTAGAAAATCTTGTCGGCGGCTGAGACTTTCTCCTTGAACATCCAGCCGGCGATCTTGTCCACCGCGTTATGGCGGCCGACATCTTCCATGTAGACCAGCGGCCGGTCTTCCTTCGCCAGCACGCAGCCGTGGATGGCGCCGGCCTCGAGATAAAGCGATGGCGTGGTGTTGATCGTGTTGGTCAGTGAATAAAGCCACGAGGTGCGCAGGGTTGCCTTCGGCAGCGACACGTTCTCCAACGCTTCCATCAGGTCGCCGAATACGGTGCCCTGCGCGCAGCCAGAGGTCTGCACTTTCTTCTTCAGCTTCTTTTCGTAGTTGGTCTTGCGCTTGGTGCGCACGACGACCACGGCGAGGTCCTCGTCGTAGTCGACGCCGGTGACGGTATCGTCGGGCAGCAGCATGTTCTGGTTGAGCAGATAGCCGACGGCCAGATAGTCCGGATAGTCGCCGATGGTCATGGCGGTGACGATCTCCTGCGCATTGAGGAAGATCGTCAGCGGCCGCTCGATGGTGACCGAGGTTTCAATGCGGCTGCCTGCCTGGTCGATGCCGGTGACGCGTTCGGTCAGCCGCGGGTCGGCCGGGTTGGGCTTGATGATGTAGCGGTCGGTGTTTTTGTCCATGCGAAAACTATAGCAGAAATGTCGTCCCACTGCTGTCCTGCGGGCCAAGTGGGCAAGGCCATAGCGCCAAAGATGAATTCCCAAGCGCCGCTTTCCCGTTAATATGGTGAGCAAGATGACGGGCCGCAAAGGCCTGCTTTCATTCCGGGAGGAGACAAGATGTATCGCGGAACCAAGGACATCATGCTGCCGACCACGGTCACCGGCTCGCTGCCGCGGCCGAGTTGGTACACGGAAAATCTCGGCACGAGGCATTTCCTCGAAGCCATGGTGTCGCGCCGCTTCCGCGAGCAATACGAGGACGCGCTCACCTGCTACTTGCGTGACCAGGAACTCGCCGGCCTCGATATTGTGACCGACGGCGACTGCCGCTTCGACGACGACGTCGGCGGACAAAGCTGGACCGCCTATCCACCCAACCACATGACCGGCCTCGACATCGCTCATCCGGTACCGACGCCGGCCGGCCGCGGCGGCATCTGGTTTCCGCGCGGGCACATCCTGCACGACTATCTCGAATCGCGCGTGATGCCGGTGATCACCGGCCCGATCGGCCGCGGCAACCTGCAATACACGGCGATGTGGAAGGCGGCGCAGCGCTTCACCGAAAAGCCGGTGAAGTTCGGCGCGGTGTCGGCCGAGATCGTCGCCTTCGCGCTGCAGGACCGGCATTACAAAAGCATCCCCGAACGCATGTTCGCCATCGCCGATGCTTTCAACGAGGAGTATCACGACCTCGCCGACGCCGGCTGCCCGGTGATCCAGATCGAGGAGCCGCAAATCCATCTCATCGCGGTGCGCAAGATCCAGGACAAGGTGATCAATCCGCAACTGATGGTCGAGGTGTTCAATCGCACGGTGAAAGGCCTGCGCGCCAAGACCGAAGTGTGGGCGCATTCCTGCTGGGGTAATCCGTCGCAACAGAGGATGTTCGCGCAGGCGCAGACCTACAAGCCGGCGCTGGAGACCTACAACACGGTGGATGCCGACGTGATCACCTTCGAGTTCGGCAAGCTCGGGATACATGGACCTCGAAGCCATCGGCAAGACCATTACCGAAAAGAAAATCGCCATCGGCGTGCTCGATCACCACACCTTGCAGGTGGAAAGCCCGGACGAAGTAGCGGCGGCGATTCGGCAGGCGCTCAAATATATTCCGCCCGAGCGGCTGGTGATTTCGTCGGACTGCGGCATGGGCCGCGAGGGCATGAGCCGCCGCCACGCCTTCTACAAGATGGTGTCGCTGGTGCTCGGCGCCAACATGGTGCGCAAGGAGCTGGGCTTCAAGGAAGCCAAATGCCTTGCCGCCGACGAACGCTTCTCGCTGGTGGTGCCGGTGAAGTGACCGTGTAGCGGTCATCCCGGGGCGCGAGCAAAGCGAGCGAACCCGGGATCCAGACGCGACTTATGCCTTCCCCTCCAGCACGTAATCGAGCCGCGGCTCGGTCGGCGTCAGGTGGTAGAACTTCGTGTAGAAGTCGCGCGCGAGTTCGCGCAAGTCATCCTTGAACAGGTCGGGATAAAGCGTTTTCGCCAGCCACCACAGCCCGATCAGCCGGTTCCCTGACGGTTGCGACCCCATCCAGCCGAACGGAGTTGCCGGCGCGAGATAAACGCGGCCGGCGCGCACGGCGGCAAGCGAGGCCCAGGCCGGATCGCCGCGCGTGCTGACCGCAAAATCGCGATCGGTGGCGACGATCGCGTCGGGCGCCCATTGCTTGATCTGCTCGATCGACACATCGGCGGAGCCGCCTTGTTTCTCGCCGGCGACGTTGCGCGCCACGAGTTCGATGGCTTCGGCATCGATCGCGCCGCCGAGGCTGGTGGTGAGCCCGCGTCGGCCGCGCGCGTAATAGATGCGTGGGCGCTTTTCCGGCGGCACAAAGGCAAGGCGATTGGTGATCGCGCCCAGCGTCATGTTGCAGTAGTCGCCGAAATCGAGACCGGCGGCCTCGCGGCCGACGAGCCGACCGAGCTTCTCGTAGCTGGTGGACAAGCCCAGCAGGTGCCCATCGAGCAGGGCGCAGGGAATGCCGGTTTGCCGCTCCGCCTTTTCCGCCAGCGCGACAGATGCCGCATCGGCCACGCCGACGTCAACGATGAGATCGGGCTTCAGAGCGGCCACGCCGTCCATGCTGATGGCATCAACGCCGGCAAGGCTGCCGACCCTGGGGCGGGTGCAAATGTCGGGCAGCAGATAGGCGCATTGCTCGGGCCGGTTGGCGCGCGGCCAGCCGAGCAGCAAATCGGGGGCCAGCGTGTAGACGAGGATTGCCGCCGCCTCTCCGGCGGCGAACACGCGGCTGACCTTGACCGGCACCGCCACCGCGCGCCCGGCATCGTCGGTGACGGTCGCCGCGCCACGTGCAAGACGTGGCGCCAGCAGCAAGGCCGGGGCGGCGGCAAGGACGGTGCGACGATTGAACCGCATATTTATTCGCCGTCATGGCCGGGCTTGTCCCGGCCATCCACGTCTTTTGCTGGGCATTATATCCAAGACGTGAATACCCAGCACGAGGCCGGGCACGACAGATGATGGATCATCGTGCCGTCCCCGGCGAAAATCCGTAGGCGGCGAGGATTGCCTCGCCGTCGGGCGAGACGATGAAATCGGCAAATTGTTCGGCGGCAGGTGGGGAGCCGCTCATCACCGCCAACCCATAGTCGGCGCCGACGGCGAGATCGTCGGGCAGGGCGATGATCTGCTGTTCGGGATTTTCGCGTTTTGCCGCCATCGCGTTGGTGCAATAGGTAAGAAAAATATCGGTGTCCCGCTCGGCAATGTGCCAGCCATAGACATTGTGGCCGGCGGGCGGCGCGGCGCTGTCGGCGCGGCCGGTCAATTGTTTCGCTTTCTTCTCCAATGCCGCTTGCGTGCCGGGCTTGATGCTTTCGGCTTTACGGAAGACCTCCAGGGCATAGTCGCCGGACGGGTCGGCTTGCGGCGTCGACATGCCGAGCCTGACCTCGCCGTCGAGCATGCGTTCGAGCAGGTTATCACTGCTCACTCTGAGCAGCGGCGTCACCAGCGCGCATAGTTGGTTGCGTGCGAAAAGCACCACCGGGCCGCTTTTGCCCGCATCATGCAAGGCGCGCGGGTGCCGCATATTCGCGGAGGCGAACACGTCGGCTTGGGCGCCTCTCGCAATCTCGTCTTTGAGCGTGCCGGACGGGCCGAACGTCGCCTGCACCGTATTGCCGCTCGCCGCCTCATAGGCCTTGGCGATTTCGGTCAGCGCGCCGCGCAAGCTGCCGGCAGCGTAGAGCGAAACAGTCGCCGCGGCGGCCGGCTCTGCCATGACGGCCATCGCCAATGCAACGGCCACCATCCTCATCACGCGCCTGCATCGTTGGCGTTCGGATAGAACAACTGCTCGCCGTTGATCTTGTAGTTGGCGATGTCCTTCTGCCCTTCCGGCGATATCAAATAGTCGATGAAGGCTTGCCCGAACTCCTTTTTCACATTCGGGTGCTTGGCCGGATTGACCAGCATCACGCCATACTGGTTGAACATGCGCTTGTCGCCCTGCACCAGAATGTCCAGGTCGCCTTTGTTCTTAAAGTGAATCCAGGTGCCGCGGTCGGACAGCACATAGGCGTTGCTGGCGCCGGCCGTGTTGAGCGCCGCGCCCATGCCCTGGCCGATCGCCTTGTACCAAGGGCCTATATCCTTGCCGATGTCGATTCCGGCGTCCTTCCAGAGCTTGAGCTCGGCGATATTTGTGCCGGAGCGGTCGCCGCGCGAAATGAACGAGGCTTGCTTGTCCTTGATGGTCTGAAATGCCTTGGCGACGTCTTTAATGCCCTTGACGCCGGCGGGATCGCTCTTCGGCCCGATCAGCACGAAGTCGTTGTACATGACCGGAAAGCGCTTCACGCCCTGACCTTCGGCGAGGAATTTTTCTTCCGCCGATCTCGCGTGCACGAAGACCACGTCGGCGTCGCCGCGCCGCCCGGTGTCGAGCGCTTGGCCGGTGCCCTGCGCCACCACCTTGACGGTGATGCCGGTCTTCTTGGTGAACAGCGGCAGCAGGTATTCGAACAGTCCGGAATCCTGCGTCGAGGTGGTCGAGGCGACGACGATGGATTTGTCCTGGGCGAAAGTCCCTGGTGTCGTCAGAACGATTGCACCGAGTGCAGCGGCGACGATGAATGTGCGGCGATTGAACATGTGACCCTCCACTTTCATTTACGGTTACACCAGCAATTCGCCGGCGATGAATTTTTTGGCCTCCTGGCTGCGCGGCGCGGCGAAGAAGTCCGCCGCCTGGCCGTGTTCGATCAGCCGTCCGCGATGCAGCAGCACGATGTCGCCGGCCAAGCGTTTCGCCTGGCCGAGGTCGTGCGTCGCCATCACCACCTTGACGCCACGCGCGGCGACCGCGCGCACGATGTCCTCGATCGCCTTGGTGGCGGCGGGATCGAGGCTGGCGCTCGGCTCGTCGAGAAACAGCACGGCTGGGTCGCGCGCCAGCGCACGCGCCAGCGCCAGCCGCTGCTGCTCGCCGCTGGAGAGCCGCCGCGCCGGGCGCCGGTCAAGGCCGGCGAGCCCGACCAGGGCGATCAGCTCGGCAGCGCGATCCGCACGTTGGGTGCGCGGCGCGCCTGCGGATGCGAGCGCGTAACGGACATTGCCGGCGGCGCTGCGGCGGAGCATCACTGGGCGCTGGAACAGGATAGCGCGGCCCGCCGGCGGCGCGGCGTCTTTGCCAGCCCACATGATGCGGCCGCGCGAGACCGGAACGAGGCCCATCGCCGCGCGCAGCAGCGTGGTCTTGCCGGCGCCGTTCGGTCCGATCAGAATCGTGGGGGCGCCGGGCGCGAGCGTGAGCGTGAGCTTGTCGAGGATCGTCACCTTTCCGGCGAGGATCGAGGCTTCTACGAACATGATCGGCAAGTCGGAGGCGGGCGCGCGCATGCTCATCCCGCGTAGCGTTCGCCGGCGCGGCGGGTCGCCCAGGCCAGTGCGTTGATCAAAATGATGATTGAAATCAGCACCATGCCGAGTCCGACAGCGAGCGGCAGGTCGCCCTTCGATGTTTCAAGCGCGATCGCCGTGGTCATGGTGCGGGTGAAACCGTCGATATTGCCGCCGACGATGATGATGGCGCCAACTTCCGCCGCGGCGCGGCCGAATCCCGCAAGTAGCGCTGTGACAAGGGAAAATCGCGCGTCCCAGATCAGCGCCATGACCCGGCGCAGCGGCCCGACGTCCATCGCAGCGAATTCGTCTCGATATTCGACCCACAAATCTTCAATGGTCTGCCTCGTCAGCGCGGCGATGATCGGCGCGACCAGCACGGCCTGCGCGATGACCATGGCTTGCGGCGTGAACAGAAGACCCCACGATCCGAGCGGCCCAGAGCGCGACAGACTGAGATAAACTGCCAGACCAACCACGACCGGCGGCAGACCCATCAAAGCATTGAGAACGACGATCGCGGGTTCGCGGCCGGGAAAGCGGGTGAGCGCCATGAAGGCGCCGAACGGCACGCCGATCAGCGCCGCAAACAGCGTCGCGCTCAGGCTGATGATCAGCGACAGCCGCACGATCGCAAACAGCGCCGGATCGCCGGTGAGCACCAGATGCAGGGCGGAAACGTTTTCCGGCATGCCTTTTTCGGCCTCCGCCGTTCGCAACGTCCAAACATCCAACGGAATTGAAAACTCGTTTGATCTTGCGGATTTTGCCAATTCCGTCAAATAGCCTAGATAAATCGCGTCAGTGCGCCGGTCTATCGCGAAAAGCCGATTAAATCGGGGGTTTCCCGCGCGGTTGTGAGCGCGACATCTGTGATGTAACAAACGCGCGCCTTCGCGAGCGCATCCACAATTGCTGGTGAGGAGGGGTGGCCGAGTGGCTGAAGGCGCACGCTTGGAAAGCGTGTTTACGGGAAACCGTAACGTGGGTTCGAATCCCACTCCCTCCGCCAGAACTCTTGTATAATTAATACCTTAGTGTCGATTTGTGGTTTCAACGTACAGCCCAGCGCACAAATATCGTCCGCATTAGGCAAGGGCGCGAACGAGATCGTCGTCGAGCTTCGCCCAATATGGCAGCCTATTTTACGCGAGCCGGTATCAATGACGAGAGTTGTTGAGCACCAGCCTTCTAAGCTGGGGGTCGCTGGTTCGAATCCAGCCGGGGTCGCAGCGTCCGCCAATTGGTCCCGCAGGCCATTGACGTTAAGCCGATTTCAAAGATGGGGCCTGACGTTGCCCCCAACTTTCATCCAGGGGCGACTAGAGTCTGGCGGTTAAAATCGTCTTTTGGTGGTACGACGGGCCAAGGCGCGGAGCCATCAATGAGCGAAGCGCCTTGGCCTCGTTGCGGTGAGAACGTCGCTGCATAGTCGGCAGGCGTCAGCCAGTCGATGCCGGAATGGGGCCGCACAGCGTTGTAGTCGCGCCGCCACTCTTCCAGGGCCAAGCGGGCCTGCATCAGCGATGTAAACAACGTCTCGTTCAGGAACTCGTCGCGTAACCGGCCATTGAAGCTCTCGATGAACGCGTTCTGCACCGGCTTGCCGGGATCGATATAGTGCCAATCGACTTTGGCGTCAGCCGCCCAGGCTAGGATTGCATTGCTGGTCAGCTCGGTGCCGTTGTCGCTGACGATTGTCCTGGGCTTGCCGCGCGTTGTGATGAGGAGATCGAGTTCGCGGGCGACCCTGCGGCCCGAAAGTGAGACATCGGCGACGGCTGCCAGGCATTCCCGGGTACAGTCATCATAGATGCCGAGAATGCGGAAGCGGCGTCCGCTGACGAGCTGATCGGAGACAAAGTCCAACGACCAGCGGTCATTCGGCAACCCAGCTCCAGGCATCGGCGTCCTGCTGCCCAAAGCCCTTTTACGACCGCTTCTTTTGCGCACCATCAGTCGTTCCTCGCGGTAGATGCGGAAGAGCCTCTTGTGGTTCACGACGAAGCCCTCCCGACGCAGAAAGATGAGCAGGCGGCGATAGCCGAACCGGCGGCGCTCCCTGGCGAGTGCCACCAGCCGTTCGCGCAAACGGGCATCGTCCGGGCGCCGCGAGCGGTAGCGTACCGTCATTCGGTCACAGTCGATGACGCTGCACGCCCGCCGCTCGCTCATCTCATGGACGTCCTTGAGGTGAGCGACAGCCTCACGCTTGACGGCGGGCGTCACCATTTTTTTGAGAGCAGATCCTTCAGGGCCGCGTTGTCGAGCATGGCGTCGGCCAACAGCCGCTTCAGTTTGGTGTTCTCGGTCTCCAACGCCTTCAGCCGCTTGGCTTCCGAGACGTCCATCCCGCCGTACTTGCTCTTCCAGTTGTAGAAGGTCGCCTCGCTGATCCCGTGCTTGCGGCACAGGTCCGAGGTCTTCGCCCCGAGCTCGTGCTCCTTCAGGATTCCGATGATCTGCTCTTCGGTAAATCGCTTGTGCTTCATTGTCTGGTCCTTCCCTCAAGGGCCAAACTCCAGTTCAACCTGGATTAAACGGCGGGGGCAACGTCAGGCCGCCTCCACCCACAAAGCGACCCACAATAATCACAAACTAAGTCCAACGGGAGCGAGTTGAGAGCTCCGGTTCTTGGCTCCGATAATTGTCATTATCGGAGCCTTTCCGTTTACTTCCGACAGGGATTGCGTTGCAAAAAGCGCCCAATCTGGCAGCGTTTGGGGCCGACACGTGGGTGCAAAAACTCTACTAGCCCTTGAACGCTCCACGCCTGATGGGACAACACTGATGCCGGCCATTGACGTTTGGATCAGGAGTTCTCGGGCCTGTGTCGGCTTTAACTTAGTGCAGCTATTCCTTAATACCGGCTAATGCCGCGCTGCGTTGCCAGAGCAGTAAAGCAGATCGGTCGTCTTGGGCCCAAGACGACGGTGTAGTCGGCACGGACTTATAAAAGTATTGTCCCGTCGTCTCAGCAACGTCTGGCGAGGATGCAAGATAGATAATCGTTTCTGCGCCCTTAGCAGGCGATATCGCGAAAAACTTGGCAAGCCAGACAAAGCGTGAGATCACGCCACCGCTTTGGTCGCCAAAGCGTGTCGCGACGAAACCAGGATGCATGCAATTCGCAGTGACACCCGTACCGTGCAGGCGGCGAGCGAGTTCACGCGTGAACAGGATGTTGCATAGCTTCGACCGGCCGTAGGCTTTCCTGGCTCCGAAGCTCTTTGCCGATTGAAGATCGTCGAAATCCAACATGGCGCCTTGGTGTGCGGCGGACGCCGTATTGATGATGCGGGCGGGACCCGAGGCTAAGAGCCGCTCACGCAATCCCTCTGTTATGACGAAATAGGCCATGTGATTGAGCGCGAATGTATATTCTAGCTCGTCTTCCGTGAGTCGGCGCGTAGCAAATAGTGCGCCTGCGTTGTTAATCAGGACGTCGATGCGTGACTCCCGATCGGCGATTTGAGCCGCCACGCGTTTCATCTCGACCACGCGCAAGAGATCAGCAAAGTATACGGAGTGGGCGGTGCCAGGCGCGCTGTCGCGAAGTCGCGCGAGGGTCGCATCTGCACGGGCCTTGCATCGTGCGATCAAGATAATCCGGGCGCCCATTTTTGCGAGTGCTACTGCAGCAACCTCGCCAATTCCCGACGTGCCGCCCGTGATGACAACAGTCTTCCCCCTCATAAGCGCTCTCGTCTGTGCTGACTGATGTTACCTCAAACGCCGATGCGGTCCGAATGTCCGCTAAGTGCCATTCACGACCACCGTCGCCCCGGACAGACCGCGCAGCGCAGCGCCGCTGGCCTTATCGCCGCCGCCATGACTTTATCTTCTAACGGTAGTGTCCCCAATGTGACCCAGTTCATTCGCGACAAGCTCTTCGGCGTCAAAAATATTAGCCGATTGAACAAATGTTGCCTCTGCATTGTACGCCATCATCTCCAACGGACTATCGCGGTATCCGCATTTCTCAAGCCCATCGGCGTACGTAGCCAGAAAGTGTTCCGGGCCAAGCAAGCTCCATTGGACAATATGTATTAGTTCGTGGAAAAATAGACGCTCGTCTGCCGCGCGGCTTTTTTTAGAAAAAATGTGTCGAGGTATGTGATGCCGTCAAAATCACCAGACTCGAATTGTGCAAACCGAGTCAGACCCATCTTCGATAGCGGCGGCATAGGAACCTTATCAACGGTGACGAATTTTGTGGACGCTAACAACTTTGCGCTGAAATAGTGCGGCAAGCGGGAAAATCGCTGTTCATTTTCTCGCATCGCTTGGTCTAAAAAAAGCCGGTCAGGTCAATCTGCCGGAGCGGCGGACACTGCCTCGCACCACCAATGCATAGTCGAGTTTGATGCGCGTCAGCGGGTCGCGTCCCTCTATTTTTTCGATCAGATATTCCGCCGCAAGGTGTCCCATTTGACGTGTCGGAATGCTGACCGTCGTTAGGCCAGGCGACATGAGCGCCCCGATATCGATGTCATCGAATCCAGAAAACGACATCTGATCGGGCACACTGATCCCCAGACGTTGACATTCGAGCATGGCGCCGACGGCGAGGACGTCGTTGGTGCAGATGACTGCCGACGGCCACGGATTGAGCTTAAGAAGCTGTTGCAGCGCGGCGCTGCCCGCCTGAGGCAGATAGGGAACTTCGATTATCATTTCCGGAGGAGCCACTAACCCCCGTTCCGACATCGCCGATAGAACACCTTCGAGCCGAGCAATTGACCGGTCGCTGCGCTGCGGTCCGCCGCCGGCGATAATGGCGATTCGTTGGTGGCCCTCGTCAACGACATAATTTGCGATGTGGTACCCCGCTTGCCTGTTGTCGAACCCGATGCAGGGACGCGTGTCGGACTGTACAAAATCCCAAATGTTGACGAAGGGCAGATTTCGGTCGTCGATGAGGTTGTACAGTTCCTGGCTGTGGCGCACGCCTATCATGACTATGCCGTCGACTCCTCTCGCCAACAATTCGCGTGCGCACGCAAACTCGTGATGTGAGCTGAAGTTCGAGATAGTCAATTGAAGCATGTAATTCGCCTGCGAGAGGCGCGCCTCCAGCGCGCCCACCCCTGCGGCAAAGCTCGCGAAATCCAGCGTTGGAACAATGACTCCTATGTTGCGCGATCGGCTCGCCGCGAGGGCGCGTGCGGCCGCGTGTGGCCTGTATCCAAGCTCCTCGATTGCCTTTTGCACGCGCAACCTGACCGACTCGCGAACAAGATCCGGGCGCGTCAGAGTTCGTGAGACCGTGGACGTCGAAACGCCGACACGCGCAGCGACGTCGGTCAGTTTGAGTTTCGGATACCTCACTCGATTTGACGTAGTCATTGATGCAAACCTCCCATTTTCGCCATTGCGCGCATCG
Organism: uncultured Alphaproteobacteria bacterium; assembly: GCA_963753925.1. Lineage (GTDB taxonomy): Bacteria > Pseudomonadota > Alphaproteobacteria > Rhizobiales > Xanthobacteraceae > Pseudolabrys. The sequence goes on along the minus strand of CAVWEF010000001.1, from coordinate 15,676 downwards.
AGCCAGCAGGATCATTGCAAGAAATTGCACAAATTGTAATATCTTTGCTTTTAAAATAATGATTTCTTGTAGCTTGACGGCTCCATATTATCATTGATAGTGGTAGAAAGCATTGCAAGCGCTTGTGGCAGTGGCCGGATGAATCATCTCGCACTCCGTGGCGTCACCAAGCGTTTCGGTGGCCTGATCGCCGTGAACAATGTTAGTTTTGAGGTTCGGCAAGGGTCGGTTTGCGCCGTCATCGGTCCGAACGGCGCTGGCAAAACCACCCTGTTCAATCTGATCACCGGAATTTCGCGGCCAGATGCCGGCCAAATCCTGCTTCGGGACAGGAAGCTTGAGGGCCTGCTGCCTGAAGTGATCGCGCAAGCAGGGATTTCGAGGACGTTTCAGAATATCCGGCTTTTCAAACATCTCAGCGCTCTGGAAAATGTGATGGTGGGCGGCTCGGCCACGTCCAAGCGTTCGGTATTTGCCCAGTTGCTGCTGCCATGGAAAGCCTCGACGGCCTTGACGCGCCTTGCCGAGCAGGCGGTTAACTGGCTGGACTGGGTGGGGTTTCGCGGTGACCTCGACCGCCTGCCCAAAGAACTTCCTTATGGCGACCAGCGGCGCGTCGAGATCGCGCGGGCGTTGGCGACAAATCCGCAACTTCTAATTCTCGATGAACCAACGGCCGGCATGGTTGCCAAGGAGGCCCACCAGGTCATTGATCTTATCGACAGGCTCAGATCGAGTGGCCTGACGATCCTGCTGATCGAGCACAACATGAATGTCGTAATGTCGGTGGCCGATGAACTGGTTGTGCTCAACTTCGGCGAAAAGCTGACAGCCGGCCCGCCTGAAACTGTTCGACAAGATCCGAGAGTTATTGAAGCCTACCTGGGGGTGGAACCATGACCCCCGTCCTGTCGGTGTCCAAGCTGCAAGTGTCTTATGGGGGCGCCCTCGCACTGCACGATATAAGCCTCGAAATCTTGCCCGGCGAGCTCCGCGTCATTCTCGGGGCAAACGGGGCCGGAAAGACTACGATCCTCAAGTCGATCCTCGGTCTTCTGAAGCCCCGGTCCGGTAATATTCTCATCGAGCAACGGTCCATTCTTGGTATGTCCCCGCAGGCCATCCATGGGTTGGGAATTTCGTGGGTGCCTGAAGCTCGACAGCTTTGGGGCAACCTGACCGTCTACGATAATCTCGTTCTGGGCGGCTTCATCCTGCGCGACCGGCACGAGCGCGCGAAACGCATCGAGGCAATATTTGATCGTTTTCCGCAGGCTGAGAGAGCGGCGGAATCAGCTTGCCAGTTCTCTGAGCGGGGGCGAGCAGCAAATGGTTGCCGTGGGCCGGGCTTTAATTTCCCGTCCGAAGGTTTTGCTGATGGACGAGCCTTCCCTCGGGCTTGCGCCCCTGATCGTGCGGCTGGTCTTTGATCTGATTAAAGAGGTGAATGCCAGCGGGGTCAGTGTCCTGCTTGTCGAGCAGAATGCCAGGCAAGCTCTAAATGTTGCCAATTGGGCCTACCTTCTCGAGACCGGTAACATCATTGCGAGCGGCTCCGCTCAGGAACTCGAAAAATCATCCATTGTTCAAGACGTCTTTCTCGGTGGGCAGAACTAGGCGGAGAAATCAATGGAACTTGCCCTCCAATTGATCCTGAGTGGCATCGTTGTCGGGAGCACGTATGCTGTTGTAGCGCTTGGATTTTCTCTAACGTTTACGGTTCTTCGGGTTATTAATTTCGCGCATCCCGAGATTTTCATGATCGGCATGTTCGGCGGGTTGCTGACTGCGAATTATGTGAATAGCTTGTGGGCGGTCGTCCTGGGCGGGGCCGTGATCGCCGGAATTGCTGGAATAATCCTTGAGCGCGTCGTCATCCGGCCCCTGCACGGCCGCGACGTCCTGATGACCCTGATCGCGACACTGGGCGTTTCGGTCGTCCTGCAAAATTCCGTCGCATTGATTGTCGGCCCGGATTCCATGCCTTTTCCGGCGCTGATTGCGCGAGGAACGGTCAACATCTCCCATGTCAGCCTGACGTACCGGCAATTGTTCAATTTCGGCGTCTGCGTGCTGACCCTGATTTTGATTTCCGGTTACATCCGCCTGACGGTGCTGGGTAAGGCGACCCAGGCCGTCGCCGAACGCGCTGACGTCGCCGCAGCCTTTGGCGTTAACGTCAATCGCATCAGCCAGCTGACACTCTTTTTGGCGTCTGCTTTCGCCGGCGTTGCCGCCGTCTCGGTCGCAACGCTTTACGGCAGTGTGTCGGCCTATGTTGGCATTCTATACGGCCTCAAATCGTTCATCTGCATGCTGGTCGCGGGCAATCGGTACTTCGAGGGTGTCATCGTCGTGGCGATTGGCCTGGGCGTTCTGGAGGCATTGGTGACTGGCTATCTATCGTCAGGCCTTCGAGATGCGGTCGCATTCTCGGTCTTGATTTGTGTCCTTCTGATCAGGCCGCAGGGTCTGTTCGGTTCCTACACCGAAAAAGTTTAAGCCTCTCGGAGCGGAAAAGTGTCGATCGCAATAGAGCCATTGGTGGTGTTCACGCTTCTGAACATAACCCTCACCGTTGGCTTATACATCTCCAACCTCTCCGGTCAGCTTTCCCTGGCTACGGCCGCGATCGCCGGAATCGGCGGCTACATTTCCGCCATCCTGACAAGCCGGATGGGGGTCCCATTCCTCGTAGCGATCTTCGCCGCGGCGACGGCAGGCGCGATGGTGGGAACGGCCTTGGCCCTCCTGACGTGTCGCATGGAAATGTTCATCTTGAAGCTAGTGACGCTGGCGTTCGGCGAAGCCATCGTCGTCATCGCCTTCAACATCGACTATCTTGGCGGCGCCAACAGCTTTACCGGCATACGTCTCGATACCAACTGGGAGAACTCCCTCGTCCTGGCGCTTTGCGCGGTCGCGATCGCGCACTTTATCGATCGATCGCCGGTCGGCTATGCTGCAAGAGCGATCCGCGACGACTCCCTCGCCGCTTCGGCAATGGGGCTATCGATCCGAGGAATCAAGATCTTCACCTTTGCGGTCAGCACAGGGATCATCGCTGTCGCGGGCGCGCTCCAGGCGCACTACCTGCTCGTGATTAATCCTCACGACCTGGCTTTCTTCGTCTCCTTGACGATTGTCATTTTTTTGCTCTTCGGAGGCATGCAGACGTTGTGGGGCGCCGTCTGCGGTGCAACAATTCTCACCATTCTTCCCGAGCTGTTGCGGTTTACAAACGAATACCGCCTCATTCTGTTCGGCGCGCTGGTCGTCTTGGTCGTGCTGCTGCGCCCGGACGGGCTTTTGACAAGACGACCGCTCACAACGAAACGTAACGTGGTTCTCCCGCCATGGGGCAGTCCTGACCCTGAAAAACGCCCCGAAATGGGCACCACCAAGTCTAGGAGGATATGATGACACTATCAGACGACTATCGGAACGCCACAGGGACCGGCACTGCGACGCGACGGGCGATCCTCAAGGCCGCGGCCGCGGCCGCGATCTTGCCTGCAATGGGCAGCAGAGGGTTCACCCAGGACGCGAAGATCCTGAAGCTCGGGCAGATCCAGTCCCTTACGGGCCCATCCGCGGAACACGGCATCAGAGCCCGCGACGGCGCGCTGTTGGCGGCGGACGAAATGAACAAATCGGGGAATCTGCGCGACAAGGCCGGAAGGCATTACCGGCTTGAGTTGCCCAGTGCTGACATGGCGAACGATCCTCGCCAGGCGGTCACGCTGTTTCGTAACTATGCGGAGGACAACGACGTCATCTCTGTGCTGGGACCTACCAATTCGGTGGGATTTCTTCCGATGACGCCGGCTGCCGCGCAGCTAAAGGTGCCATTGATCGGAAACGGGTCCGGAGCTCCGATCCGGGAATGGAACGTGTGGACCTATCGCGTGAACCCGACCTCGGCAACCGCGACGCCAATTCTAGTCGAGAAATTGGTGAAGCTGCTCAAGATCAAGAAGTTGGCGATCATCTACGATCAGACTCAGGAAGTGCAGGCCGGGGATGCGGCGATCTGTAGAAAGCTGGCCTCGGAACTCGGCTATCAGATCGTTGCCGACGAGGCGTACAAATCCGGCGATCAGGATTTCTCCGCGCAGATCACGAAGGTGAGGTTCTCCAACGCCGACGCACTGTTTCTCGCCGCAAGTCCGGGCGACGGTGCGAAAGCCGCGTCGCAGATCGCTGAAGCGGGTCTCAACCTGCCGATGATGACTGGATTTGGCGCATTCCAGGATGTTGTCTATTGGGACAATTCCGGCGGCGCGATCAAGAACGGCTATACCTGGATTGCGCAGGATCTGGAGCATGCGAGCGGCCCGCTGGACTCTTGGACCAAGGCCTACAACGAGAAACACAAGCTGAAGGCGACCATTCAGTCGACCTTCGGCTATGACTCCGTCTACGCGTTCGCGGCCGCGCTTCAGCAAGTGTCGGAACCGACGAGAATGACCATTCAGATGGCCCTGACCCGTCTGACGATGACGACGCCGATCGGGACGACCATCGAATTCAAGAATCCTCCGACGGGGGAAAACCTGAAGCCGACTGTCACGATCGTCCAAGTTACCGGGCGCGGAACCTATAAGGTTATCTGAGTTTGGCTGATCGCGAATGCGAATTTGAGTTTCATTCGCCTGGAGAAGGTCGGGCAAACGAACGACCGTGCGTTATCTCGCGAAGCACCCGCTTCAGGTGTCGTCGCGCAACTACACTCGCCCATGTCATGCCTGGAGAGCAATTTCGATGCAAACAGATAGAACCGACGAGACCGTAGAAACGCTTGTTTCCTTCGCGTCGAAACTCGACTACGACGACCTCACGCCGGAGGCGATCAAGGAGGCGAAACGCAGGGTGATCGATTCGTTCGCAATCGCTCTTGCGGGTTACACCGAGGACGCGAGCGTCGCCGCGCGTGCGATGGCCCTCGGCGTCGTCGGCACTCCGGGAGCGACCGTGCTCGGAACGAACCATCTTTCATCTCCGGAACTCGCAACCCTGGCGAACGGGACGATGGTTCATTCCCAGGACTATATGGACACCTACCTGTCGAAAGAGTCGCTTCATCCGAGCGACACGATCTCGGCGATCCTCGCCGCCGCCGAAAGCTCGGGAGCTGATGGTAAGGCGGTGATCCTCGCAATCGTTCTGGCCTATGAGGTCATGTGCCGCCTGGCGGATGTAGCCAATGTCCGGGAGCGGGGCTGGGATCACGTCGTCTTCGGCGTGATCGCCTCGGCGCTCGCCTCATCGCGGGTGCTCAACCTTTCGGCCGAGCAGATGAAGCAGACACTGGCGCTGGCTGTCGTGGCCAATACAGCCCTGCGCCAGACCCGGGTCGGCGAGGTGCCCATGTGGAAGGCCTTTGCTCCCGCCAATGCAGCCCGCAACGGCCTGTTCGCGGCGAGGCTCGCCAAGCTCGGCGTGACGGGGCCGGTTCAACCTTTCCGCGGCGAGAAGGGATTCGAAAAGCAGGTTTCGGGTCCGCTCCCGCTGAAGGAGTGGGGCTCGAAATCCGCCGGCTATAAGATCAACCAGACCTACATCAAGGTGTGGCCCGTTCAATACAACACGCAAGCCGGCATCGAGGCGGGACTCAAGCTCAGAAGCAAACTTACCGATACAAGCGGCATCGAAAAAATCATCATCGACATCTCGGAGATCGGGCGCATTCTATCCGCCGACACGGCCGCTAAATGGGACCCGCAGACGCGGGAAACAGCCGATCACAGCCTGCCTTATATCGTGGTCTCGGCGCTGCTGGACGGACAGGTGACGCGCGCCACGTTCAATCGCGAGCGCTTCCGCGATCCCTCCAAGCTGGCATTGGTGAAGAAAGTCGAGGTCCGCGCCGATCCCGAGTTCACGGCGCGTTATCCTGAAACCTTGTCGGTCCGCGTCACCATCCGCATGGCGAATGGGCACCAGCTTGTCGATCAGGTCGACATCCCGAGAGGGCACGCCCTGTCGCCGCTGACGGATCAAGAAGTGGAGAAGAAGTTTACTGCATTAGCCGGGCAGCAGCTCACGGCTAGCCAAATAACTCGGGCGCTCGAGCAATTATGGTGTCTGGAAACATTTGCGGAAGTCGGCGAAATAATGAAACTGTTCGTCATTACGACCTAGAGTCAAGACCGATTAAATATTTTGCGGATCAGGGGTCGAAGGGGGCGACGAACTCGTAGCCGCGGCGAACAGAACCGTTCGGAAAGTCTTCCGATCGGGCGAGGTTCAACCGAACGATTTTCAGGGTTGTGTATACCGAATATTCGATTCAGCATGGACGCGGAGAACAGACGGGGTAAGTTCGCAACCTGATGAAGGACCTGTTCAAGCTGATTCTCGGCGTCCTGGCTTCGCTCTTCAAGTCGAGAGCAAAGCTGGAAGCAGAAATCCTGATCCTACGGCAACAGATCAATGTGCTTTGCCGACAGGCACCGAAACGACCGCATCTCAACAATACCGATCGTTTTCTGTTTGTTTGGCTTTATCACTGGTTCCCCTCCGTCTTTGGCGCGATTGCGATTGTCCGGCCGGAGACGATCATTCGCTGGCACCGCGCTGGGTTTCGAGCGTATTGGCGGTGGCGATCGCGCAACCATGTTGGCAGACCGAAGGTCTTGGCTGAGCTGTGCACGCTCATTGGCGAGATGAGCCGGGCGAACCCGCTCTAGGGCGCCCCACGCATTCATGGTGAACTGCTCAAGCTCGGCTTCGAGGTCGCTCAGTCGACAGTCGCTCGGTATATGTGCCGCCACTCGGGGCCGCCATCTCAACGCTGGCGTACGTTTCTCAGCAACCATGCAGACGGCATTGCAGCGGTCGACCTTTTTGTCATTCCAACTATCGCGTTCCGGATCCTCTATTGTCTTGTCATCATACGGCATGGACGACGAATTTGGCTGTCGTTGGGCGTGACGGAAAACCCGACGGCGGAGTGGATCTCGCGCCAGATCACCTAGGCTTTCCCATGGGACCACGCACCGCGATACCTCATTCGGGATCGGGACGCCTCGTACGGGCCAGCCTTCGTGCAGCGCCTGCGCGCCATGGGCATTCGAGATCGGCCGATTGTGTTCCGATCACCCTGGCAAAACGCTTACGTCGAGCGGCTCATCGGCTCGATCCGCCGGGAGTGCCTGGACCACATGATCGTATTCGGTCAAGCGCATCTGCGACGGATCGTAGGCGCGTATGCTGCCTATTATAATGAGGCGAGGACCCATCGATCTCTGAACAAAGACGCGCCAGTCCATCGCGCGATTGAGCGCCTCGGTACCATCACGTCACACCCGATTCTGGGCAGCCTTCACCACCAGTATTGCAGAATCTAATTTTCGGTACACACAGCCACGCTATCTGGTTTCGCAATACCAATCGTGGAAAACGGAGCCTGCGTCTTAATCTCAAGGTATGGCGCACCAACGTGAACTTAACTTGCCGCTATCGGCCCATGACTATATCCGGCAGTAGCAGGCTTAATTGCGGCACATAGGTAATAATCAGAAGCGATAGAATAAGCGGCACGAGAAGTGGAACAATGGCGCGCACGACATCGTCGAATGGTACCCGGCCGATTCGCGCCATGATGAAAAGCGACACACCAACCGGCGGCGTTGCCAAGCCGATGACCAGATTGAGACTGATAATGACGCCGAACTGGATTGGATCAACGCCGATCATATTCGTTACCGGCAATAAAATCGGTACTAGAATGATGAGCGCCGGAATTCCCTCCAACACGCAACCGACCGCTAGCAGTAAAACGTTGATCAGCAACAACAGTACTATCTTGTCATGACTAATTGCGAGCATCGCATTTGCGACGAGCGTCGGCGTTCCATCAACGGCAATAATCCATCCCATCACCGTCGCCACGGCGATGATAAAAAGAATAGCGGCGGTACTGAGCGCGGCCTCCTCCAATACTGCGTAAATCGTGGAAAGACGAAGATTGCCATAGACAATGCCGAGCCCTGACGAATATACGATCGCAAGAATGCCGGTTTCGGTCGGCGTGACAACGCCGAAGGCGAGCCCAGCCAAAATAATCACCGGCACCATCAATGTCGGAAGGGCAAAAATGAATGCCGAAATGACTTCCCGGACACTCGCGCGCGCCACTACTGGAGCCTTGATCCGGCCGAACAAAGCGAGGCCGTAAATCGTTCCCATCAGCAGAAAGCAAATAACAAAAGCGGGCAGAACACCGGCGATGAACATCCTGGCAATTGAGACTTGCGCTTGAATTGCGTAAATGATGAAGATAACGCTCGGCGGGAAAATTGGTCCCAGTGTCGCCGCTGCAACAGTCACTGCCGCGCTGAAGCTTCTTTCGTAGCCATGTTCGGTCATCGCTTTCATTTGTATGACGCCGAGGCCCGCGCATTCGGCCACCGCGGCGCCGGTTGTGCCTGCAAAGATCATGCTGGTGACGATATTCACCTGCGCCAAGCCACCGCGAATATGACCGACCAGCGACTGCGCGAACCGGAAGATCCGGTCAGTCACGCCCGCGGCATTCATGATATTGCCGGCCATGATAAAGAATGGTACCGCCATTAGCGGAAAGCTTTCCGCGCCTTTTGCCATCACTTTGGCGACCGTCACAAGCGGGTAGCCTCCGATCGCCAGGCAGATGATTGTTGGGATCAGCATCGCCATCGCGATCTCGGCGCCAATCGCAAGCAGGCCAAGAAATCCCAAAACTAAAATTAGCGACAGCATGCTAGCCCCCTAATATTGACGGCTCGCTCTGCGACGCGACACCTACGCCACGCACTTCGACAAAACAATCGAGCATGAGTGTTAATGCGATAGATAATGAGGCGTAGAGCACAGGCAAATAATACCAGACATCGGAAACTCCCAAGGTCTCATTCAGCAGCCCGGACTGAAAGCGGACGAGCAGCACAGTGTAATAGAAAATCACGAGAAGCGTGATAATTGATGCCGTTTTCCAAATCAGACTAGCTGCAAGCGCAGTCCGAGGGGGCAACTTCGACACCAGAGTTAGAACTTGTATGAATTCATGTCTTTTAAACAGCGCTGACGCGCCGATAAACGTCATCCATCCGGCGCCGAGAATGGTCCCTTCCTGCACAAAATAAATCGATTCCGAAAATATGTAGCGGGACGTAATCTCGAAAATATTGGCGACAACGATAATGCCAAGGAGAAGAGCGGAGACAATGGTCTCCGCTCTTCCAATCCAATATCGGATACGAAGCGCCTGCGACGTACTAAAATTGGCGCCTTCAGACATCTTTCCAATGATCCGCTTACATGCCATTGATCTTGTCAACGATGCCTTGCTCAATCAGACCTTGGTTTTCAGCCTGTTTGAGGAATCCTTTAGCCTTGCTGCGCCACGGCTTCAGATCAGGCTCGAAATATTTGGCGTGATGCTCAGTCTTGATCTTTTCGAGGTCGGCGGCGGCCGATTTATTGACCAGGTCTGTATACCAGCCACCAACTTCGTTGGTGACTTCGATCATTGTCTTCTGGACATTTGGTGGCAAGCTGTCAAAGCGTTTCTTGTTGATCAGTGTCACGATGTTTTGCGGAAACTCGTTGGTGCGCGTGACATTCTCGACCGCTTCGGTGAACTTCATCGGCCAGATTAATTCGACCGGTGAGGTGACGGCGTCGACCACACCTTGCTTAAGCGCGAGATAAACTTCCGCCCAGGTAATGACGACGGTCTTGGCGCCTAAGTATTCCCACGCCTTGCGCGCGATCTCGGACTCGTACATCCGCAGCTTCAGACCGGCCAGATCGTCAGGCTTTAGGACAGGACGCGACGACAGGAGGGTGCGGTAGGGACCGCGGAACCAATTGTATTCGGTATTGAGAATAAAGCCGCCACGATCTTCCACGGCCTTGCGTACCGGATTAAACAAATCGCTTTTCATGAATTTCTGCAGGTGCTGCGCGTCGCGGAACAGGTAAGGCACGTCGACCACCTTCGCCCGCGGCGAATAACGGCCGTAAAACACGATGTCGTCGATGTCGATGTCGATCGATCCCAGCATCGTCTGCTCAATCTGGTCGGTCGAGGAACCGAGTTGTGAGCTCCAAAAAATCTGGACCTTGACGGCATTATTCGTTCGCTTTTCCACCTCCGCCGCCCAGCGTGATATCGCTTGCCCGAGCGGTGCGTTGGGTGGCTGTGTGTTAGCCAGCTTCAAATTGATGGCTTGCGACTGGGCCGGTGCGCTCCACGCAACCATAGCGGACAGGACGGCGCCGCAGAGCACCATTCCCCAGGATTTCCGAAGTCCGTATAACATGTGACGCTCCCGTTTTTGATAAGACCATCAGTTCAACTGCAAGTCCCGGCTTAGGGTCGTCCAGCACTCCGCGCCGTTCGTCGTGATCAGAAAGGTATCCTCAACCGCGTATGCTCCAAGCTCCTTGTCGAAAAACAACGTTTCAACATTGACCACCATGTCAGGCTCGAGCACATCCTCGGTCTCAAGAATAAAAGGCGGGCTCTCGTGCTGTTCGACTCCTAGGCCGTGTCCGACGTGTTCCATGTGAAATTCGGGCAGCATCTCCCGCGCCACGTCGACCGCCCTGCTGTAGATATCGCGCGCTCGCGCGCCCGGCTTAAGCAGACGCGCTGCGGCCTGTTCACCGGCAAGGACCGCATCGTAGATTGTCTTTTGCCGCGCGGTTGGCTCCGCACCCACAACGTAAGAGCGCGCAGTATCCGAGTGGTAGCCGTGAACATGAGTGCCGAGGTCGAACCTCAACGATTTGCCGCGCTGGAGCCTATAGTCGCCTGGGATAGCGTGCGATATGGCACCCCGGCGGCCAAATCCGATAACGAAGTTCTTAGTCTCCTCTCCACCATTGCGCGCAGCACTGGCGTGGTAGATTTGTCCGATCTCTTCTTCGCTGATCCCAATTGTGGCCGCCGCCAGCATATCCTCACAGGCCAGCTCCATGATCTTTGTGGCGCGGCGCAGCAGCGAAATCTCAGGTTTTGTCTTGACGGCGCGAATGCGACGAATCAGATCGGTCGCCGGGACAAGCTGTTTGCTGGGAAGTCCCTCGACGAGAGCATCGACTACCCACTTGGCTAGAAATCGCTCCTCGATTCCAATCGTCTTCACATCACCACGTGATTGAAGGGCATCGACGAGTTCGGCGCGCCATCCACGTTTGGCGCCTCCCCCGATAACCTTGGTATGCTCCGAATAGATGCGGATATCTTTCATCCAACTCCGTGCGGAAAAGTCCTCCGCATCCCAAGTCGGGATGATAGCGGTTGCCGGTCTGGATGGATCGGCAAAGATCAGCGCCATCGATGGTCTATCGATGAACGAGAAGCTGCTGACGGCTGGAAAATTAGTAGCGGCAATGAAGCTGTGCGGCTGGGTGATCAGCAACGCATCGACTTTGACCGCACTCATAAGCTTTCGCGCACGCTCGTAGTTGAAAAAATCACCTTTTTCTGGATTCGGCAGCAGCCAGGCGGCCATGACCTAACCCCACACTTTCTCGAATACTCGCAGGGCGTTGCCACCAAGAACCTTGTCGACTTCATCCCGTTTGAAGCCGCGTTTGGCGAGTGCTTCCGGGTAAATTCAGGAAGCCTTTGTGGGAATCAAAACCTTCTGCATACAGCGTCTCGAAGATGTACGGACCGACCATTTCCGGATACATACGACGGGTCGCGTTTTCCCATTTAATTTTGGAATGTGGCGATAGGTCTGTTCCGATCGCCACATGATCGACGCCGACAAGCTCGCAGGCGTAGTCGATATGGTTGAGAACATCATCGAGATTGGGCCTCGGCTTCTTCGGGTCGTGGCAGAACGGCGAATAAGAGGAGATGCCAATTAGCCCACCCGATTTTGCCGCCGCTTTGATCTGTTCATCAGTAATGTTGCGCGGGTTCGGCGTGATACTATTGCAGTTGGAGTGTGAAAAAACGACCGGAAGGCCGTAGACGTCGATCGCTTCGAGCGAAGTACGAAGGCCTGCGTGCGAAAGGTCCAACAACACGTTTGACCGGGCAAATTCACGAACCACGCGGCGACCGACAACGGTTAAACCGTCATCGACGCGCTCCATGCAGCCGTTACCAATTTGATTGCGCTCGTTATAGGTTAGTGTCGCAACGCGCAGTCCAAGTTCGGAGAGGATCGGGACCTGCCACGTCGCATCGCCGAGAAAATCGAATCCTTGGATTCCAAGGATTAGTCCGACTTTTCCGGCCGAAGCAGCGTCCTTGACATCGGCGGCTTTACGCACGAGCACCACGTGCTTGCTAGCCTCACGCACGATATTCATCGCGTAGAAGACGTCTTTGAGCACATCGGTGACATTATGGGAGTAGAGGCCGATCGTGATGTTGACCGCATGGACGCCTGAATCCAAGTAGCGGGCCCCATAACGAGTGGGATCTCCGCCCTGCGGCACGAAGGATTTAAGAAATCCCCCAAGCAGATCAACTATGACGGGGCTATTATTCTTGGTTGCCGCGTTCATCGGACGGACTCCATCAGGATATGAATGACTTGTATTTGGTTAAGGCATCGCGAGCGCTGCGGACACTTTGGCGTTTTAGTTTTTCCGCTTTGTCCGCGTTGCCACTTCGAATGGCGTGCAGGATTTCTCGCTGCTGGCGCAGACTGACGATTGCGCGGCCGGGCAACGCGATTGTTCGGTGACTGATGAGCCGCGTCTTATCGTAAATGACACTGAATAAATCAGTGAGCGTCTGGTTCTTCGCAGCAGTCATCGTGCGTGAACGGAACTGGTCGATGATGGCGACATATTTTTCAAGCGCGCCCTTCTCAAGCTGTTCTTCGTTGACCGATGCAAATGCGGCCGCGAGATCGTCCCAATCGCTCGACGCGGTTTTCTCAGTAGCGAGTTGGGCCGCCAGGCTTTCGAGCACCTCACGCACTTCAAACAGCTCCATCAAGCTTTCAAAGTTTGGGCGCGCTACGACAGCCCCCTGATTGGGAATCCGGTTGATGAGGCCACGTTGCTCGAGAATCACGAATGCTTCGCGGATTCGCGGTCGTGAGACTTTAAATTGCTGCGCAAGATCGTTTTCCCGAAGTTTGCTGTCGGGCAAAAGCTCATGCGCGATGATTTTCTTGCGGAGCGAATTCACAATTTCCATCACTCGCGACTGACCGCCGCGTCCGTTTTTTTGCGGATTTCGTTCCAACATTTAGCCAGCTTAAAATATCGTTAACAACATTGTCAACAATTTTGTTTAAGAGACTGGGGCTAAGTTACGAAAGCAGATTGGGCGCTGCTCTGCGTTGTCACGTTAGTACCGTTAGGCAGGTGGATTGCTAACTAGCCGCGCGGCGGGCAAGACGTCTTGAAGCGGAGCGTAGATCTTGGCAAGCGGCGGTACCGATGGATGCCGTATCAGAGGCTGTTTCGAAACCGGCAGCCGAGGGTCCAAAAACGGCTTTGATTGCCGGCCGGTCGTGTTCAAACTCCCGATTTTAGTGAGTTCGGCCTTTTCGAAGAACCCATGAAGGCGCGTCCTTTGCGAGTTTCGAAACGGACTCTTAGGCCACCAACGTTGCATCGGTGTTGCCCTGTCCTGTTGATAGAGCGCGTCGCGGTTGGTGCGTCGGCTTGCCATGCGGCGTCACCTAGTTTGGTGCCGACATCTCGGCCGATGCGGAGCAGAGTCAGCAATACCGCGCGTTCGCCGTCCCCCGACACGTTGTTGACGGGAAAAGAGACGCTCAGCGCGATCGGCATGCTGTCGCCGTGCGAGCAGACGCTGATGCCGATCGACTTGATGCCGTCGATCATTTCCTGCCTCGTCTCCGCCCAGCAGCGTTTGCGTATTTCGGCGATCTCCGCCATGAGCTGCTTAAGATTGCGCAAGGTGACGCGCGTGAGCTGGTTCAAGCGTCCTTCAGGATAAAGCGCCTTGATCTGCGCATCGTCGAGACGCGAGAGGAGCGCTTTGCCCGCGGCAGTTGCATGAGCCGGCAATCGGCTCCCGGCCTCGACGACCAGGCGGATTGGATACCCGCCATGAATGCCTTCCAGAACGACTATATCGGACCCTGAGAGGGTCGAAATCCAGCACGAATGCCGCGTTGCCTGCGCGAGCTGTATCATGGCGGCGCGCACGATTTCGCGGCTTGACGTCTTCGTCGCATAGATCGAGCCAAGACGATGGGCGAGCGCACCCGGCCGATAAAGCCTACCGCGCGATTCCTGTTCGATGAGACCGCCGTCGCGCATCGCGGCCAGCATGCGCGAAGCCGAGCTCTTCGAAATTTTGAGATGCTCGCTTACCAGCGAGACGCTTATCTCGGGGCGCCGCTCTGTGAACAGTGCGAGCGCCCGGATCGCATTGCGAACGGACTTCATCAGATCGTCCAGACTTGACGATGAAGAAAAGCTAGTTTCAAATAGAGCATATAGTTGTGTATTGTGCAACAAGGCGGAAAGCATGAGTACGACGGTCGGCGCCGCCATTGCGGAAACCCTGAAGGCCTACGGCGTGACGTGCGTCTTTGGGATGGAAGATCCCGTGCACATTACGCATGGCCTCGATGGCAATGCTGTGCGGATCGTCACCGTGCACGACGAAAAGCACGGCGCGATCATGGCGCACGGTTATGCAAAAGCGACGAATCGTCCCGGCGTGTGCCTCGCCACGTGCGGACCCGGAGCCACAAATCTGATCACTGGGCTGCTCGAGGCGCATCAATCATCGATGCCCGTCATCGCTTTCGTGCAGGACATCTCGCAAAAGAACCGCGGCAGGCACGCGGCAAGCGAGATTGATCACGCGGCAAGCCTGGCGCCTTTCGTCAAGTGGGTCGGTCGGATCGAACTTGCGGAACGGGCGCTGGAACTGACGCGGCACGCTTTCCGCATATCGACGTCCGGGCGTCCGGGTCCTGTGGTCGTTTTGGTGGCTTGGAGCATCGCGGATTATCTGGCATCGCTGGAAAAGGGCGTCGACGAACTTCTGAAAGAGAAGGACAAACGTGAAGCCAAAGCCGAGCCTAAACCCGAGTCAAAGCCGGAAGTCCAAGAGGCTAAGCCCAAACCTGAACCCCAGTCAAAACCGGAGGTCAAAGAGGCCGAGCCCAAACCTGAACCCGAGTCAAAACCGGAAGTCCAAGACGCTAAGCCCAAACCTGAACCCCAGTCAAAGCCGGAAGTCCAAGAGGCCAAGCCCAAGCCTGAACCCCAGTCAAAACCGGAAGTCCAAGAGGCTAAGCCCAAACCTGAACCCCAGTCCAAACCTGAGGTCAAAGAGGCCGAGCCCAAACCTGAACCCGAGTCAAAACTGGAAGTCCAAGACGCCAAACCCAAACCTGAACCCCAGTCAAAACCGGAAGTCCAAGAGGCCAAGCCCAAGGTTGAACCCGAGTCAAAACCGGAAGTCCAAGAGACTAAGCCCAAACCTGAACCCCAGTCAAAACCGGAGGTCAAAGAGGCCGAGCCCAAGCCTGAACCCGAGTCAAAACCGGAAGTCCAAGAGGCTAAGACCAAGGCTGAACTTGAAGAACCCAAGCCCGGAACGAAGAGCTAATGAACCAGGAACCTGAGAGCCTTCAGAACGATTTCGACAGCGCCTTTGCCGGAATCAGCCAGGTGCGAGAAGCATTCACGCCGAAACTGACGCCACGGGAGGTGGGCACTA